>JAUIER010000017.1 GCA_030429765.1 bacterium
TGATGTTCACGGTGTAACCCTTTTGCACATCGATCCCGGGCATCAGCGACTGCTGAAGCTCAGCCAGCGCAAACTCGATCGGAATCTTTTTGGCGAAACGCTGATACTTGCGTTTTTCGGTGGTCGTATCGACCATGTCTTTTTGGTTCATGTATTATTTGCCTGAAAGGCCTCCGCAAAGGCAATGCGCTTCTTCAACGGAGGATGATCGTAAAAAAATATTTCGGCCCAACGGGCGGGTTCCATCTCACTGAGATTCTGCTCGCCGAGTTTGGTCATTAACGAGATAAAACTCGCGGAATCATTCGTCGTTTCCAGACTGAACCGATCGGCCCCGCGTTCAATCCGGCAGCTAAACCAGTTGGACAATGGTGTCATGATGACTCCCAATGCCACAAATACCAGGATCACCAGCGGTAATCCGGCGATATCATCCAATCCTGAGAATCCAAAATAACTATTTAGCCCTTTCAGTATTCTATCAACTACAAACAATCCGCCAAGGATAAATATGGAATTTGCGGCAAACAGTTTGATCAGGTCATGATGCTTGTAATGGCCGAGTTCATGCGCCACGACCACCTCAATTTCCGCGTCAGAGTAGTTTTCGATCAATGTATCGGCGAGCACCACCCGCCGGGACTTTCCCATCCCGCAGACAAAGGCATTGGCCTTACGGGTTTTCCAGGAGAAGTCAATGGCATAAACCTCCTTGAGCGGAACCCGGCATTCATCAAACAGGCGGCGGATCCGGTCTTTTAAACCCTGATTATCGATCGGAATGTATTTGTAGAATAACGGAATGATCACCGTGGGCAACACCCGGGCGAGCAGAAAGCTAAAGGTTATCCAGATAGCACCAGCGTACATCCACCAGCTCTGAGGCGCGGCCCTGAGCAGACCGTACATCAGACTGAGCAGCACGATTGAGACAAGCCCGCTCAAGGCCCCCGCCTTGAACTGATCTGTCAGCCACTGACGGATGTTTTGATTGGAAAGTTTGTAGCGGTGTTCCAGCCAATAGCCCGAATAAAACTTCAAGGGCAGATGAATGAGCGTGAAACTGCCCAGTAGGATGAACAGATAGATGAGATTACCCAGATAAAAATGATCGTGGACGTCAAAGGACCAACGCCTGATCTGCAGACTGATCCCGCCAAAGAGCAGGATGAATAACCACAGGGCATCCAGTAAAACGCCAGCGAAGTAGATCTGATATTTTCGGGTATGGTAGGATTTTGCTGCGCCAGCTTCAGCCATTGGCCTGTTCGTTTACGCGGTTTCGCTTGCTGGTCAACGCGGAGTAGTATTTTTGAAACCGCTGGTCTTTTTTGAGATTCCGTAAATCTTTATCGGCATCGAGATGATCAAAATCTTCATAGCCGCATTTGATCGCCTTCTTGATCGTGCGAAACGACAGATCCACCTTGTTGACCAGTGAATAGCTGCAGGCCAGATTATAGAGAATGATGGGATTCTCCGGATCGATCTGATACATCTTCTCGTCGAGAACCAGTCCGTCCTCGTAACGGCCCACCTTGGTATAGAGGTCCGCTAAAAGCGCCATCGCATCAAAAAAATCCGGCTTTTTGGCAATCAGCCCTTCATAAAATTGGATTTCAAACGCATCAGTTTTGCTAATTCGCTTCTTCGCCATCTAATCACCTTCATCATTTCAGAAATTCGCCGATCCTTGTGAGAGCCTCTTTGAGATTGTCATAACTTGACGCGTATGAAATACGGACATAACCTTCGCAGTCATGGCCAAACGCTACCCCCGGCACCAGCGCAACCTTCTGTTCCTTCAGGAGGTTTTGCGCGAAATCCATCGATGACATCCCGGTATTTTTGATGGACGGAAAGACGTAGAACGCACCCTGTGGCATATGACAGGTCAACCCAAGATCATTGAGCCCTGATACAACAAAGCGCCGCCGTCGATTATACTCCCGCTTCATTTCCTGAACACTTTTGGTGCCGTTTTTCAACGCCTCACACGCGGCTATCTGCCCGGTGATCGAGGCGCACAGCATTGTGTATTGATGGATCTTGGTCATCGCGTCAATAATCGGCTTGGGACCACAGGCCCATCCGATGCGGAATCCGGTCATCGCGTAGGATTTTGAAAATCCGTTCATATAGATCACACGTTCCTTCATCCCCGGCAGTGCCGAAATCGGGGTGTGATCGAAGTCATAGGTCAGTTCATCATAAACCTCGTCGCTGATCACCAAAAGGTCCAGCTTTTTGATCACTTTGCATAAGGCATTCAATTCCGCCTTGGTGTAGGACGCGCCTGTTGGATTACACGGATAATTCAGCATAATCGCGCGCGTTTTCTTGGTGTACGCCTTTTCAATCTGCTCCGGCGTCACCTTAAATCCATCCTCCACCCGGGTCTGAATCACGATCGGATCGCCGCCCGCCAATTCAACCACCGGTCCGTATGAAACATAACACGGCTGATGAATGATCACCGCGTCACCGGGATTCAGGATCGCCCGCACCACCAAATCCAACGCCTCTGAAACACCCACGGTAATTAACGTTTCTTCATCAAAATCATATTTCACCCCGAAGCGATGACTCATGTGACGGCAAATCTCTTTGCGCAGCTCCGGCATCCCCTTGTTGGATGTATAAGATGTAAATCCCTGTTCCAGCGAGTGAATCGCCTCCTCACGGATATGCCACGGCGACATAAAATCAGGCTCGCCGACACCCAGCGAAATAACGTCCTTCATCCCGAGAACCAGATCAAAAAACGCGCGGATCCCCGACGGTGCCAGATTTTCAACTTTTTGCGATATTTGGTATTTCATAGATCTTCCTTAATATGAGATATTCAGACGCTTGTCATCATCTTTTTTCTTGAGAATGTGACCGTCTTCCTTGTATTTTTTCAGCAGAAAATGTGTGGCCGTGCCGCGGACCTGATCGAGCGACGACAGTTTGGTGGCGACAAAATTTGAAACCGTCTGCAGATTTTCACCCTCAACCACGACCAGTAAATCATACGCACCCGATACCAGATAACAGCTCACCACCTCTGGAAAACTGTAAATACGCTCCGCCACGGCCTCAAATCCAACCTTTTTTTGCGGTGAAACACTGACCTCTATCAGCGCGCGGACACATGGACGGGCCCCTTTCAATTGATCCTGATCAATCACGGTCTTATACGCCAAAATCGTGCCGTTATTCTCATACTTCTTGATCGCGGATTTGACCGACGATTCCGATTTTCCCGTCATTTTGGCAATCTCAGCCGGCGTCACCCGGGCATTGTTCGATAGTATTTCCAGTATTTCGTCCATGGATAGCTCCTGTTTAAGCGGTTGCTGATTCGCTGTACGGCCGCTCCTGTGCGGTTAGGCCCGTAAAGCAGTAGCCATTATAGCATGGAAGCCCAAAATGCCAATTTTTATCCCTGATATCGGAAACGGTGTGGAATTAGGCAGGATTTCTAAAATTCGAAATAGTTGATCTGGTCGGACAGCTGCTGGATCTTGGCCTGAAGCTTCTGGTTTTCGCGGTCATAGAAGATGATCTCTTCCAGCAGTTTCTTTTTGCGTTCCTGGCGGGACAAGGACGTCGCGACGGTATCCGTCAACTGATCGTGCTCGTTGACCATGTGATGAACTTCGGAGCGAAGCCGGATTTTTTCATTCTCGATCTGGGAGATCAGCTCTTCGCCCGATTTTTCCTTGAGCTTCTTTTTATCACGGAGGATTGATACTTCGCGCTCGCGAAATTCAGCCTGACGGGCCAGCTCCTCGGTCTGCTTTTTCAGACGCGTATTTTCCGCTTCGAGTTCCGGCACTTTTTCCGGGGCAATCTTACCTAAACCTTCGCGTTTGCTGATTTCAAACAACAGCTCTTTCTCGTTTTGCAGGGACTCCTGGACCTGCAGCTTCAGGGCCTCCGTCTGCCGTTTGATCTCATTGATGCGATCCGTGCGTTCAACCTTCTTGAGCTTGAGCTCCAGCTCGAGTTCTCGACGGTGATACTGAAGGTCCGATAATTGAAGTTCCAGCAGGGCCTTCTGCTCATTGGCCTTCAACAACTTTTGCCGGAGCAGCTTTTGTGAATCCTCCTGCGGCGGCTGGATAATCGGCTGACCTTGCACCGATTTCATCCGCTCCGGCACCAGCTGGTTTAATCTGGGCTCCGGCTCAAATAAATTCGGCTGCCGGGCTTCGCGGACGGCCATCGTGACGGGAATATTTTTTTTGGGCATTTGCTGCCACTGCTGGAGCACCTCGGCGTAACGCGCCTCAAGACCCTTGTTGATCTTGATCATCTCAGCGATATCTTTTTTGACCGCGTTCATCCGGTCGTATCGGCTGGTCACCGGTCCGGACAACGGCTCGTAATTGCGTTGAGCCAAGGCCTCGGTTGGAAAAGCCAACATCCCGACGGTTAACACAAGCAAATATGGATGGAAGGTATAATGCGTCATTGTCTTTTCATTATATTATTGATTTACATGAGAGCAACTGGAAACTGGGGAATTTCAATGGTTTAGACCTTGATCCCACATCGCCTGCAAAGCGGCGGTGACACCTGAAGCCGGACGCGCATAACGCCGGCCGTCGAACTCGGAGACAGGCTTGATTCCCATCGCGGAATTCGTCAGAAAAATAGCCTCCGCGCGTTTCAACTCTCTGAGTGCATACGGCCCCATTTGCACGGGAATCCCGATACGGCGCGCGGTCCGGATCGTCCACTGCCGGACAATCCCGTTGAGACATCCGCAACGGGTCGACGGGGTATAAAGCTGCCCCTTGCGTAACCAGAACACATTACTGATCGATCCCTCAACCACGTGCCGGTCCGGGTTCAACAAGATCGCCTCATCATATCCCGCTTCCCGGGCGTGCATCCTTGCTGAATAAAATGGTTCATACTCGATCGATTTCAGATGCGAAAATCGGTGATATGGACGGACCAACGGCGATATCTCGACTCGAAATGTCTTTCTTGATGGAGATACAGGCTGCGCCACAATGCAAACAAATAGCTGACCTTCGTCTTTGAATGCCGCCAACCGCAGCCGCCCTGATGTCAATTGATTGAGATCGATCGCCCGCGCGACATCGGCCTTGAGTTTTTTAATCGAATACGGCAGCTTGATGCGATAGGCCTTGAGCCCCCGCTGGAATCGTTCAAGATGCTCCGTCCAAAAGACAACGGTCCCGTGATGAATCAAAAAGGTCTCAAAGACCCCCTGCCCCCGGACGATACCCGGCGTTAAACCGGTCAGCAACGATGCATCGGCCTCAATCCATTGCCCGTTCAAAAATATAATCGTCTTGCGATTCTTTTTCATATCATTCCGTTTCAAACAAATACTGAAAACAGGCCTCTATACCGCGCGCCTTGACCAGTGTTTCGTCGTACTCCCGCTGCGGTGTTGAGTCCGCGACAATTCCGCCGCCCACCTGATAGTAATATTTATTCTTTTGGGCGAGGATCGTACGGATCAGGATATTAAAATCCATGCCGCCGTTAAAACCGATGTAGCCCAACGCGCCGGTATAGATCCCCCGACGGTGCGGTTCCAATTCTTCGATGATCTCCATCGCCCGGATCTTCGGACAACCAGTGATCGATCCGCCGGGAAAACAGGCCGTCAGCACATCAAACATATCGTATTGCTTTCTGACCCGGCCCTCGACCGTTGACGTTGCCTGAAAGACCGTCGCATATTCTTCAATGGTCCGCATATCCGTCACCTCAACCGATCCATATTCGCACACACGGCCCAGGTCATTACGCTCGAGATCGGTAATCATCAACAACTCCGCAATCTCTTTTTTAGATCGCAGCAGTTCATCCCGCAGCCGGCGGTCTTCGGCCGGAGATTGGCCGCGCGGACGCGTCCCTTTCATCGGCTGGGTACTCAGCCGACGGCCCTGCAAGCGCAAATATCGCTCAGGCGAACTGCTGATGATCTGAAACGGTCCGGCATCAAAGTAAGCGCCGAATTGTGACGGCGATATTTCGCGAAGCCCTTGATAAATCGTCACGGGTTTTACCGGACGCGACTGGTTAATATACTCAAAGCGCTGCGACACATTCACCTGATAGATATCACCGGACGCGATATAGTCCAATGCCCGCTGAACGGTCCGTCGATATTGGGCAGGCGTAAAATTTTGACGGATGGACACCCGCCGTTTGCCCTGCCGATCCGTCGAACGAGATTCACTAATTTTGGACGGCGATTTTATGACGTGCGCCACCCGCTGCTTCATCTGATTGAGACGCTGCCGGGCGCGTTTGGCACGACGGCTGACAGATGTCTCGGGAAATCCGGTCGATGCAAAATGCAGACGCCGCGTGTAATGATCAATCGTCATCACCGCGTCATAAAATCCAAATAAACAGTCCGGCAGTTTCAAATCGTCCACGGACTGACGCTTGATCCGTTCCTGAAACAGACCGTGATCGTAACCGAGATATCCCACAATCGCGCCCGGCAGAAAATTCTGAACCCGTGATTGGAAACGATACGGCTGAAACGCTCGACGAAGTCTGTCAAGATCAGCGTGCGCTTTGTGCTGATACACATCAAACGGATCACACCCCAGGAAAGAATAACGCCCGCCATTCCGGCCGCTCAAACTGCTATCCAGCAAAAAACAATAGGGCTCTCGCGACATGGCCTTGAGCAATTGGAAGGGATCACCGTCAAACGCGACGGTCTCGTGCAGGTAGTTTTTCATAGTTGTACAGGCAGGTTTATTCCCCGATAAATTGCAGGACGAGCTGGCGATTGCGGGGACGATTATCAAAATCGATGAAGACGATCTGCTGCCAGGTTCCCAAAATCATCTGGCGGTCATTAAACGGAATCGTCACCGACGGTCCAATCAGAGATGAACGCAGATGCGAATGACCATTGCCGTCGCCCCACGCGCGATCGTGTTCGTAGTGACCGGCCGGGATCAGCCGGTCCAGCACGTCTTTGATATCCTGTTTGAGCCCGGGCTCGTACTCAATCGTTGTCATCGCGCCGGTTGATCCGATCACGCTGATTGTAACGATCCCCGAACGCATCTCAAGCCCGCTGAGGACCTCCGCCACTTCATCGGTAATGTTGATCACATCCGCGTCACCGCGCGACGACAGTTTTAACCGTCGGGATTCGACCGGCATAGCTATTTAACCCGGCTCCCCAGGGCCACATCTCGTTCCGGGGACAGCAGCGCGATACCGTTTTCGTCTTTAGCGGCCAATAGCATCCCCTGGGATTCCTCACCGCGGATGACCGCCGGTTCCAGATTAGCCACCACCACAATTTTTTTACCGACGAGTTCCTCGGCGGAATAGCCGCCGCGAATGCCGGCCACCAGTTGACGCTGTTCATCACCTAAATCAATTTGCAGGACAAATAAACGGTCCGCGTTGGGATGGTCCTTGGCCTCTTTGATCTCGGCCACCTTGAGTTCGATATTCATGAAATCCTGAATTGTTGCCATTTTTCACCTCAATGTTCACTGTTGTTAGATTGACATAGAAACGCCAGCGTCGCGCAATCCTGCATCGGAAGTTCTTCACCCAAACACATCAGCCCCTTCAAGACCTCATCGCTGAATCCGACCATCAGCGACTGCGGGACAAACTTCGCGAAAAGCCCCTCTTTTTCGACGATCTCAAGTCCGGCCGCCCGGATATCCGTCTCGGCCGCCTCGGCCGTATACACCCGTCGATGGCCTAACTGATCGTCCGTTGAACCCATATCTTCGACCGAGCTCTGCAGCCCCATACATACCGCGAGCCGACGATGAAACGAATTGGCATTCGGTAAGATCACGATAATCCGGCCGCCGGGGTTGGTCCATCCCTGAATCCGCTGCAGAACCGCCACCGGGTCTTCGACATGTTCCAAAATAAAAGACGCGATCACCGTATCCATCTGATACGGCGGGTCAAACTCCTCAAAGAGACTTTGAAACGGCGTAACCTGATCCCCATACCTGGCTGTCGCCTGATCGAGCAACGCTTGCGAGGCATCTACAATATACGAATGACCGCATTTTTTCAAGATATGCCGCGTCCAGACATCATCCCCGAATCCCATCTCCAGGATTTTGTCACCGTGCAGCCACGCCTGTAACCGTCCCGAGATCATGGCCAGCAGTTTCTGATCAACCATGCGGCCCGGGTCGGCTTCGATGTAAGATTGAGCAATATCTTCGAGATTGTTCTTTTCGTTTTCCGTATCCAACGTCTATCCCCTGTTGCGACTAGTTTAAATCGATTATGTCATGCACCACATACACGCCCCGGCCGGAGGCCGCTTCCAGTGTTCGCCAGATATATTCCCCGACGATACCGATTGATAAATTGGTAATCCCGGCACACAGCAGGATCAATCCGGCCACCAGATTGGCCGACAACACCAAAACCAACACGCCGGTCGCCAATAGAATCATCCCCATGTAGCTGATCCATCGAATCGGTGCGGAGGAAAAAGACACCAGCGAATCGACCAGCAATTTAACATTCTTCGCGAAGGTCCAACGCGAACGCCCTTCGGTGCGCGGCTGCTTTTCATAGGGTAAAAAAGATTGTTTGTATCCCAATTTAACGATCTGCAACAGCACCGAGGAGTTCAATTCAGCATGCGCGTTCAGCTCGTCCTTGACTTTGACACTGATCATCGCCACCTCTAAACCTCGGTCCGGATACTCCGCGAAACAGAGTGAACGCATCAGCGCGCTGTACATCCGCGAACCCAATCGCTTAAATCCGGGATCCTGACTGTCTGACCGGCTCAGCCACACGACATCAAATCCGTTTAAACATTCCCGATACAACTTACCGACATACTCAAACGGTGTCTGCAGATCCGCCGCGAGAAACGTGGTGTAATTTCCGCGCGATTCCCGGAACCCCGCCCGCAACGCCGCATGTGATCCGAAATTTCTGGAAAATTTGATGACCCGCGCTGCATATCCCGTATGCCCGGCCTGCTTGAGACGGTTGACCGAATCATCCGTTGAGCCGTCGTCGACAAAGATGATCTCAACCTTCAGTCCGTCGAGCTGTTTGACATACTCATTGGCCGCCGCGACCAATCGGTCGATGTTGTTTTCTTCGTTTAGAAAAGGAATAATGATGGTGATATCGAATGTCATAATGAATTATATCTTGATCGCATGAAACGCAGCATATTTCTCCAGCACGGCTTGGAAACATGCGGGATCAAACTCAAACCATGTCTCGGTATCGGTGACACGTGTCACCCGTGAACCGAAACCTTTGTGAAAATTGATCACTTTCTGATTGGGATTCTGGACGCCAAAGTACAACGATTGCAATCCCAGTTGATAAAAGGCCGTATGGTACATAAGCATCGCCGATTCAAACGGCACCACAAACGGGGCCTCCGGATCGATAATCCATCGCCCCCACTCAGCCCGCTGTTGTTCGCGATCAATGTCATAAATCGCGATCGTTCCCAGGGCCCGCCCCTCCAGGTCTTCGATGATCATGTTACAATCATCGGGATCGTCCTGTTTGTCCCGGATCCATTGTTCCTGCAGCTCGACGGAAGGATCCGTCGGACCGACATACTGATTCAACGCCGGATTTAAACGCAGACCTAAAACAAAGGGCGCGTCGGCCAATTCGGTTGAGCGCAACCGAACCGCTTTACCGACAACAGGCTCCGAGAGTTTCATGTCCGCTCCTGAATCGCCGTGACAATATCCTCAACCGTACGAAACGCAATCATCTGATTCATATCAAAGTTCACACGCATATCCTGCTCAATCTTCAGGAAAAGATTCAGCCGTTCCAATGAATCAAAATTTTCGATCTTCTCGATCTCGGTTGCAGCACTGATCTGATCTGCCGTCGTTCGAAAGACATCCGCAATAATCCGGACCACCTGATTGTAAGTTTCGGATTGTGTCATCATGAGGCCAATCTGTAGTTGTTTGAGACCAGGTCATCAATCGGCGCCCGGTATTGATGTTCACCCTTGGCGGTAAACCCGCACTTTTCATAAAACCCCGAGGCCGGTCGATTCTTGGGGGTCGGGACAAACTCCGCGGTGACCGACGTCATACCCCGCCGGCGAATCGCCTTCAAAATCTTATCCATAAACGCGTGCTCGACATCCCGTCCCAGGACGCGGCAGCTCAACAAAAACGTATCAATGTGCGCCCGTTCGGCCCCGCCATCATAACGTACAATCGCCAGCCCCACAATCCCCTCGTCGCCGAATTTATCCGCATATCGTAATGCAAACACACCCACATCGGGCTCATTCAAAAACTCCTCCAACTCCTGCAGCTGGTAACGCCGAGTCGTCAGATTAAATTGATTGGTCTTGGCCGTCAATTGATGATAGCGCTTGAGCTCGGACACATCATCCTCGATGACATCAACTGTAATTTGTAGTGACTTGATATACGATTTAAGGTCCAGCCCCTCGGCCTGTATGTCCCGCTTGATCTTTCGATCATACTGTTCGGTCTTCAACTGATCCGATTCGGTCAACTCAACACGTCCAAAATATTCATAGATGACATCTTCCACCAGCCAGCGCTGCAGCTGGGCCACGTCCCTGGGAAAATCCGGCACGGCAACTTCCGGCATGGTTTCACGGATCAGCATCCGTTCCTGCGGTGAATCATCGATAAAGACAAGGCTATCTGTACCCAGGTTCAGTTGCCCCGCGATCGCCTGCATATTCTCCGCTTTATTGTTCCAGTTAATATGCGGCACAACAAAGTCTTCCCAGGCCAGCGCCATCATCCGGTTCTTGGCGAAAATCTCCCGCACATCGTCTTCATTGTTCTTGGAATTGATGGTCAGCAGCACGCCAAGCTGTTTCAGCGCGCGGATCGTTTTCTGAACATCCCGATAGACCTTTCCGACGCCATCTTCTGAAAGCTCGACGCCATTCACGCCATTTTCCCCGACGATACCGCCCCAAAGTACGTTGTCCAGATCACAAACCAGAACTTTATAAACCTTACCCGCCACCGCCCGATCAAGACGTTTCAGCTCCCGGCAAAGACATTCAAATCCGAGATTGGTATAGCGGATACGGCCTAGGTACCAATATTTTTCATCACATAGTGATTGATACCCGTAAAGCCGGAACAGCCTTTGGGCATCAAGCACATGAACACCTTTCAACTCAGAGAGTGATTGATTCAACTGCTGCTCGATGTTTGAAAATGAAAAATCGCCTCTTGGTTCCAGAAAATTTGTAAATAACGACGGCGGCAACACCAAATTCGAGACGATGACATTTACGGATGGATGCTCTACCTGCCACGCCTGGATGGCCTGTGTCACTTCCTGCCATCGCTCCTTCAACTGTTCCGCGTCGGGTAATGTAAAGAGCAAATCTTTAAACAGCTCCTGTGCGTCGAGATGCACCCAAACTGTATGGTATTGTCCGGTGTTCAGCGACGACCCCGGATCCAGCAAGTCTCTAAGATGCTGTCCGTATTCACAGATATACGGCTCGTCCCAGCCCTCCGTCGACAGCACGTTCTGTGCCGGGGCCATATTGATGTTACTCAATAACGCGAGTTTATTCATCCTGAGATTCCAGCAACTCCACTAATCCGTAAGATAAGTACACAAAGGCCACGCGCCGTCCGTCAAATAGTTTGGCGGCCTTGGGATAACTGACAATCAATCCGCCATTGGCCTTCATCTGTTCAAGCGTTTGATCAAGATCCGCAACTTCATAACAGACATGACCATATTGAATGCCCTTTTCCAAAAGTTTGGCCACCATCTCGCCGGAGATCAATTCAAGATGTGTCCCGTCTTCGATGGTCAGCATGCACAAATGGGCTTGCTGCAATTCATCAAAGACAATCGGCGTCTGATGATTGACTTGATGGACCCGTTTGATCCGGGAGATCTGATCTTCGATATTGTCACAAACGATGCCGATATGATGAAATTTCACGCTGTCCTCCTAACTTAGCACTTCTCCAATCAAATCCGAACCGACCGTCATATTTTCCTCAAGTAGGGCCTGTCCGACGCGCAATCCGCCGGCTTGCAGGCGGATGACCGGTTCCACCCCCACATCCGACGGTAAAATTCCCATATGGCCGGCCTCAACATGCTCAGGAAAAAAACTGATACCGCTTTGCCGCACATCTTCCTCACATATGTCACCGGCGAACCTTAACAACGTGGCCTCGGGAAACCGAACCGCCAACTCATCCGCTTGAATCGCACCCGTATGGCCGATCCATGTCAGATCAAAGGGATAGGCCGTAAAAATAATACAACGGACGTCTTTATAATTCTTGGAATGCTCCACCGACGGGAAATTTCCCAGCCAGTCGATACCGCTTGGATAATCCTTTTGATTTTCTGATGAATCGATCACTCCAACCTGAAAACCCCGTTCAATCAATGTCCTGGCAATGTACGGTCCGAATTCATTGTTGCAGATCAAGACGACCTTGGGTTCCGCGAGTTCCAAACCGGCCCGACGAATCTGCTCCAGGGCCATCTCCCCCAGAAAGTCAAACACACCGACGGCCGGATGACGTTCATTGGTGGCCCCAACCCGGATCCCGGCCTGCCGACAAAAATCCAGATCAAGATCGGCTTCACGGTATTCCCACGCCTCGTACATCAACGCGATCACGGCATCTGACTTCAACGACTTGAGTTTATCCGCATTCAAGGGACGCAGATGCCCGCTGTTCGTGACGATGTCCACTTGATTAAGCGTGTCGTCGGTGAGTTCGGTCATCAGCTGAATGTTCGACAAATCCCAGGACGTGCACAACTCCCGAATCTCCCCAAATATCTCGTCGACGCTTCCGTATTTAGTCGATTTCCCGTAGGCAAAAACCCGCGCCCCGGCCATAGCCGCCAACAACGGGGTGACCACGTACGCGCCGTTGGCCGCCTCGGTCAAAACGGTTCGCCCGGACAAATCCAGCCCCAAATCGTCGATGGCTTTGTTGAGCGCCCGATGAAGTTCGTCGCAAGACACTTGCATCCTCAGCTCACCGCCAATTTCAATTGTTCGACGATGAACTCAATACCTTTGTCGGACAGGGTGTGATATACAGGAAGAATAATCGTCTCCGCGCGCGCGGTTTCCGAATTCGGCAGATGCCACATTTTGTTTTGATACGGTTCTTCCAGATGGGCGTTCATGATGCCCGGACGGGTGGCAATATCTTTATCGAGCAACCACTGCATGATCTCATCACGGGTGCGCGCGGCCCCTTCACCGACCCTGACCGGACAGCTCTGCCAATTAGTGTGAATCCCGGCACCCTCTTCCGGCAAGCTCAGACAATCAACATCCGCCAGGGCCTTTCGATAGGCTCCGACAATGGATCGCCGCCGCTCGACGAGGGCCGGCAATTTTTTGAGCTGTTCCAATCCCATCGCGGCCTGAACATCGGTCATGCGGTAATTGAAGGCCGTTGTCACATACTGTTCCATCTGAACCAACCGCGATTCATGCCGCTGAACGTCCGACAGATCCATCCCGTGATGTCTTAACAATTTGACCTTACGCCATATATCTTCATCGTTGGTCGTGATCATGCCGCCTTCGCCGGTGGTCATGACCTTTCGCGGATGAAATGAAAAACATGCCGCGTGACCGTGCGGTCGTCCGATCTTCTCAAATGTCTTACCGACGTCAAACGATATTTCACTCCCCGCCGCGCAGGCCGCGTCCTCAATAACCGGAACGTCATACTCACTCGCGATCTCCAAAATCGATTGTAAGTCACACGGCATCCCCATTTGATGCACGACGAGAATGGCGCTCACCCGTCCGATATGCTGTTCGACATAATTCAACGGCGTTTCTTCGGCCGCTAGCAACTGACTCACATTCTGAAAATACAGCCCGTCTTTGCGTTGATCACACTGATTTGTTAAAAACCGGCGCAGACTGTCCGGACACATATTGTAGGTCGCCAGATCGATATCGATGAACACCGGCTCGGCACCGCAAAAGCGGATCGCATTCGCTGTTGCGATAAACGAATGACTGACCGTGATCACCACATCTCCGGGCCGCACACCACAGGACTGTAATGTTAAGTGCAGGGCGGATGTACAGCTGGACGTGGCGCAGGCAAACTTCGCACCGACAAAATGCGCGAATTCTTCTTCAAACTCCGCCACCTTCGGGCCTTGTGTCACCCAGCCACTCAGGATCACATCGCGTGTCGCGTTGACCTCATCTTCGGTTAAATAGGGTTTGGCTACGGGGATCATACCGCATGCTCCTTGTGAACTGTTTCATCCAGCCACTTCACGAGGCTTTTCAGCCCGTCCATCAACGGAATCTGCGCCTCGAATCCGATCATCTCCCGGGCCTTGCTGACGTCGGCAAGTCGACGCATCACTTCAACCTTGTTTCTCTCCTCTGGCATCGGAACAAACTTGGGACGTATATCAGAATTCATCACCTCAAGCAATGCCAGACATAATTCCTTAAGAGATGTCTCTTCGCCGCGGGCGACATTAAAGACCTCATTGCAGACATCAGATTTCATCGCGAGAATATTGGAGCGGGCAATGTCGCCGACATACACAAAATCCATGGTCTGATCGCCTTCGCCGAAAATCAGCGGCTGCTCGCCCTTCTTGATCAAGTGATACCAACGGATCAGGACCTCGGTGTATTTGCCGAAGGTATCCATGCGCGGTCCGTAAATATTGAAAAATCGCAACGCGTTAAAGTTCAATCCGTACATACTATGAAACGAACGCAGCATCAATTCATTGGCCATCTTGGCCGCGCCGTATAATGTGGAATTGTTATACGGATGCTGATTCTCCGTCGTGGGAAATTCATCGGCCTGTCCATACACCGACGCCGATGACGCGAATACAACTTTCTGAATCTTGTGATTCACACACGCCTCTAGCACATTGAATGTCCCGTCATACATCGTCGTTAACGCCTCGCGCGGCTCGGCCGCGCAATGTGTGATCCTGAGCGCCGCCAGATGAAAACACAGATCAATCCCTTGAAACGTCTGATCCAGAATGCCGGTATCCCGAATATCGCCTTCGATAATCCTGACCCGTCCGGTTGCCAGTGAATCTGAAATATTCTCACGACTACCACGGAAGAAATTATCCAACACCACAATTTCACCGACATCCTCGGCGAGTAACTGTTCAATAATGTAAGAACCGACAAACCCGGCGCCGCCGGTGATCATAATTCGCTTATGTGCAAGATCCATTAGATATGAACCACCTTTCCTGAATTTTTCAACGATTCATCCGTCGCCTCCAGCATACGGACCACCCTCAATCCCGCGTGTCCGTCATTGATCGGCGTTTGATCTTTTTCGATGCATTCAACCAGATGCAGCAGTTCCTGCTTTAAGGCCTCGGCGTGCGGAATATGCGGTGAATGCATATCCCCCAGCCGATAATCGATGAGTGATTTGTAAATACCTTCCTGCGTATCAACCGCCACACCCTTGTCATAAATCTTGATCTTCTCGTCGGTCTGCAGATCGTCCCAGACAAGCATTTGCTTGCTGCCGCCGATGAGCGTGTGACGGATCTTGACCGGTGACAGCCAGTTAAAGGTGAAATGCGCGATCATCTTGTCTTCAAAATACATCGTAACGTAAGCGATATTTTCGATGTCGCGTCCAAAATGATCAATCCCCAACGCGCTAATGCTCACCGCTTTTTTCTCCAGCAGAAAATCCAGGATCGAAAAATCATGCGGGGCTAAATCCCAGATCACATTGACATCCTGCTGAAATAATCCCAGATTCACGCGGGTCGAATCGTAATAATAGATCTCGCCGAGCGATCCGTCATTGATCTCACGGCGAATCCGCTGGACCGCCCCGGTAAACAAAAATGTGTGATCGACCATGATCTTGCAACCGCGTTGCTCGGCCAGCGTGATCAGTTCTTCCGCCTGTTTGGTATTAAATGTGAACGGCTTCTCCACAAAGATATGTTTGCCGTGCTCAAGGGCCCGCTTGGCTAGATTATAGTGCGTCGACACCGGGGTGATCACCGCGACCACATCAATATCCGGATCCTGGAATATTTGATCGGGATCAGCGGTTGTGTCAATTCCGGGATAGAACGCGGCGGCGCGTTCCAGTTTCGCCGGGTCGAGATCGCAGATCATTTTGACATCAGTTTCTTTGATCGCGACGAGATTGCGGACCACATTTGGACCCCAATATCCGTAGCCGATCACACCAAAAGTCAGCATATGATTTTTTTCGATTAAATAGGTGAATTTATGAGCACATAGACTCTTCGCATTCTATATGTGTTTCAATTATACAGCCAAATCAATCCCGAACAAAGCAACAACTTGACAATTTGAGTCTGTGATTCCGTTTGCTACCTCAAAAAAACAGATTGCCGGCTGACGACGGCACAACCATCGTGTTATACTGGCATTAAATTGAGATCGATCAAAAAATGACAGAATCACCACACTCAAAAAGCCAGTTGTATCTCTTATTTACCGTCGTGCTGGGCCTGATCACGCTGCTCCCGCAATGGAATTTTCAGTCGGCCATGGCCGTCGGGGACCACGGGCTCAATCTCTACGCGTTTCAGCGCACCGCGATGGGTGAAACGCCTTATCAGGATTTCTGGTGGGCGTACGGACCGTTATTTCCCTATTATTATGCCGGATTCATGAATCTGTTCGGGGATACGATTTGGAGTGTATTCATCGGACGGCTGATCCTGATTTTCACGTCGGGGCTATTCGCCTACCTGACCCTTGTCCGCTTCACCCATCCGTTGATCGCGATGGCGGCCAGCGGCTTTTTCTGGATCTATTTTCCAGATTTCTTTTATAGCTACAACCATACCGGGATCATCACCCTGTTTTTTGTGATCACGTATCTGATCTTTTCCTATTTTCACCGACCCTTGGCAAGATATTTCTGGCTGGGCCTGCCCTGCCTGTATCTGATGAGCCTGGCCCGCATCAATATGGGTTTCGGTATGCTCTTTGGGTTTGTGATGCTGCATTTTCTCACCGACCGGTTTGTGCATGACCTGAAAACCACCCAGCATCTGCCGCGTTATTTTCTGGGGACCATTCTCGTCGTGACCGGATCGGGCCTGACCTATTGGTGGTTCCTGCAGGGATTACCGGAATACGCCGTGCATCAATGTCTGCCTTACTTCAGCAGTGTTTACTATGAACCGCCCAAGGAGGATCCGTTTTACTACAAGTACCTGTTCTATCTGCAAATGATCGGAGTGCTCGTCACCAAGACCTGGCGCTATCTGTTTTTCTTTTTGCTGCTGGTGACGGTCTCGATCCAGATGCTGTTTATCTTGAAACTGCCGGAGAGGGCCGGCAATCCCAAACGGCCGATGCGCTTCTCACTGGGAGCCACTCTTCTTCTGATGATCATCGCCTTTCATGAGTTTCTGCTCGGTAACCAGATCTACCGGATCAACTGGATCATGCCGTTTCAGATCCTGCTTTTTGCCCTGTGTATCTACTTTGCCAGCAAGAGCTTTCACCCCAGAATCAGAAATCTGCTCTACATCACGGTGTTGCTCATTCCCCTGGTGGACATCGCCCGTTACAATTTGATCGTCCGTTCACTGAAAATCCCTGAACAATACATTCAAGTCGCGCGCGGGGGCGTCTACACCAAAAACCCGGAGATCTGGCACCGCACCGTGGAGGAAGTAACCAATTTTCTCAACACGCATCTGGACCCGGAAGAAACTTTCTTTGCCATGCCGTACGAACCGCTTTATTATTTTTTAACAAAGCGCAAATCACCTAGCTGGCATACACTTCTGATGGAAGGCAGTTTATTGTCAGACGAGCAGGAACTTGCCATGATTGAGTCCCTGAAAGACCCGCAAGTCAAGTACGTGCTTTTGTCCAACCGTTATTATTCACGGGAAGCCCATCACGGCACGCTCGGGGAAACCCATCTGATAGATCTGGCCGAGTATGTGGATAAAAACTTCGAGACCGCCGAGACCTTCGGTCAATGGGACCTCGAAGCCGGCTGGAATTTCCATCACGGGGTCAAGATCCTCAAGCGCATCCCTCAGGAAGATCCAGAAGCCAAACCGTAAATAACATAGAATCCGTTTTGCATCCCTGACGAATCACTTATAATATTTATATTAGTGTAATTTACGTATCCCGTGATGGAATATGATCAAGAAAGCTCTCCACATAGCCCTGCTGATTGTCCTCTGGTGCGTCCCCGCGCATGCCCAGATGACCAACCAAACGTTTCCGGACGGCAGCCCCCACGTCACCTTCACCCAATCGCCTGATAAACGCACCGTCGTCCGCACTGAATTCTATCCTAATGGTCGTATTAACAATGTCGGTACCTTCATCGATGAAAAATTGACCGGCCTCTACAAAAAATTTTTTGAGAATGGGCAGAAATATATCGAGATTGAATATGACCAAGGCATTGAAAACGGTTTTTTCAAGGAATATTACTCCAATGGCGTGCTGAAATCGGATGGTGAGTACATCAATGGCCGCATCAATGGCCGTCAAAACATCTATTTTGAGAACGGGATCCTCTCTCAGGTGGCGACCTATGACAATGACGTCCTCAATGGTGAGACCCGTATCTATTTTCCCGGCGGACAAATCCGTCAGATCTCCAACTACAAAAATGGCAAACTCCACGGATCGTTCCGTATCTATCATGAGAACGGAACGCTGCTGTCATACCGCAACTACGCGGATGACCGGCAGCAAGGCCCGTTCTTTACCTACTATGACAACGGGATTTTACAGGAAAGCGGTATATTCGAAAATGATCAGATCGTTTCTTTGCTCTCCTATAACATCAACGGTATTCTGGTACGGGTGGTAAATTTTGTGGGAGGCATTAAACAGGGTGAATACTACGAATTTTACGACAACGGGGTCATCAAAAAACGCGCCTTTTATGAATACGATAATGAGATCAGCGCGCAGTACTATGATGCGTCCGGTGAGTCTCTGAATCATACAACGCTCGATACCTCTCCGGACAACCAGGCCTTCGGCTCATTCAGCACGGATGAGATCATTATCTTTGGATGTGCCTTGCTATTTGCCATCCTGGGAACCGCCATGGTCGTTAGCGGATACTATCGCGTGCGACGCCCCAAACCGGTTTTGACGCAAGACGCGATTATATCGGACGGGACAGCCTCGGCCGAAGGATCAGAATCTGAGAGTGATCAAATGGAACGGGATCTGATCGATCCGGCCGGACATAAAATGTACAGAAGCGTCGTCGAGACTGTTGTCAGCGGCATCTACGTGACTGATGCTTCAGGAGTCTTGATTTACGGTAATAACACCTTCGCTCAATTGCTTGGCTATAAAACCAAACCCGAAACCGTCGGACTCAATCTCGACGAAATCTTCAGTGCGGCAGCCAAAGATCGTCAGAATTTTCTCCAAAGCCTGAAACGGTCCAATTCGATCAAAGACTTTATTTTTGAATTGCGCAAATCCGACGGATCAATATCCACCTTATCAACATCAGCGAACCAGATATTTAATGATCGCGGCGATATCATCGGCATCCAGGGCGTGGTCATGGATATCACGGAAAAGTCTCAACTCGAAGACGCGGTTCTCGCCGAGAAGAAGAAGCTTGAATTATTGATGAACTTTTTTGAGACCATCGACACCATCCGCGAGATGTCAAAACTCACTGAATATGTCATTCAGGAGATCAGTGAAATCCTCGAATCCGATCGCTGTTCACTCATGATCACGGATGAAACGACCAATTCTCTCAAAGTCTGTGAGTCCAAGGGAATCGCGGACGACATCAAGGCCCAGACCAGTATCGGCTGGGGCGAACCCATCGCTGGAAAAGTGGCCAAGGAAGGCCGACCGATCCTGATCCGTAACATCGAGTATGATGAAGAATTCAAGGGGCATACCAAACCCGGCTACCAGGGCCGTTCACTGATCGCCGCCCCCTTGATCAACAACGACAAAGTCGTCGGAGTGCTATGCGTCACAGATAAACGCAAAGAAATTAAATTCGGTGAACCATACAGCAGCATCGACCTGAAACTTTTAATCGCGATTGCTTCAAAGGTCGTGATTGCCCTAGAGAACGTTCAGATCTACAAAGACTTGAATCTGCTGTCGCATACCGATCCGATCACACAAATCTACAACTACCGGTTGTTTAATCAAAGTCTGGACCAGCAGATCGCCCGTTTTAACCGCGACAAAAAACCGCTGGCCATCTTTATGATGGACCTCGACAGCTTTAAGTCATATAACGACGAGTACGGCCATGTGGAGGGTGACGAACTGCTCAAAAACCTCGGGAAGATCCTGAAAGACAAATTACGTGAAACCGATATTGTCTGCCGGTATGCCGGCGATGAATTTTGTGTAGTCCTGCCGGATACCGATGTCGAAGGGGCCCGGTTGGCGGCAGAGAAAGTTGTGACGGGAGTCCGGAAATTCCCGCACTTTAAACGAACCGTCACCATCTCCATCGGCATCGCTCCTTACGAAAGCGGTCTGGATAAAAAAGATTTCATCAAGCGCGCCGACAGCGCCCTCTACGAAGCCAAACACTCGGGTAAAAATACGGTTCGGATATATCAGTATCCTAAAGATTCCACTACTTCATAACATATTCCCTCGTCAAATTGACATTAAATCCAAAAACTACAATCATAAATCCGACATTAAACCTCCTCGTAAACTGGAACAATAAACGGTTTTTGAAATTCTTTACCTCGATGAACTTTGACGGCTATCCCATATGTCTTTTCAATTAAGTCACTCTGAATAACACTCTCCGTGGGACCTTGTGCCAGAATCCTGCCATTTTTCATTAAGGCGATTCTGTCCGCAAACGTTGCAGCCAAATTGACATCATGCAGTACACAGAAGACTCCGACATTTTTCTTAGCGAATCTTTTAATAAATGTCATCATTCCGTATTGATGTTCAATATCCAAACTTGACGTCGGTTCATCCAGAAATAAGTATCGGGCCGCATTTTTCTCATCACTATTCCAAATTTGAGCCAGTACACGGGCGAGTTGAACCCTTTGCTTCTCGCCTCCGGAAAGTGTGTTAAATATTCGGTCTTTGAACTGATACGCGTCCGTATGCCTTAGGGCCAACTCAGCCACTTCATAATCACGCGCACCATCATAACCGTGAGAATGAACATACCGCCCCATCAAAACAATATCCATCACTTGAAATCGAAATGAAACATCAATATTCTGTGACAATACCGCCCTTTTTAAGGCCAGCTCATGCATAGTCCACTGTGAATAATTCCTGCCTTCAATTTGTAAACAGCTGGCTTCAGGTGTCAACTCGCCTGCAAGACTCTTTAATAACGTTGTCTTTCCGGCTCCATTCGAACCTAAGACGGCCACAAATTCCCCTGCACACAGGCGCACACTGATGTCTGTCAGTATTTGGGTCCCGCCAATTGAATAGCTTATGTTCTGCGCTTGGATCATGTTAGAATATCTTTTTATTTCTCAGAATTAACATAATAAAAAACGGCCCTCCGATAAGACTTGTAATAACTCCAATCGGCAATTCCGCGGGGGCAACCACCGTACGCGCCATCATATCGCTTAGTAACAATAGTATGGCCCCGACAAAAACACTAATCGGAATTAAGAATCTGTGATCAGCGCCAAACATCAGGCGTACTAGATGGGGTACGACTAATCCGATAAATCCAATGCTGCCGGAAACTGAAACTGAGGCTCCCACTGAAAGCGTCACGAAGAATATAATACGTTTTTTCAAACGCTCAATATCAAGCCCCAAGTGTGAAGCCTCTCTTTCCCCGAGCGCCAGCAGATTTAGCTGCTTAGAATCTCGTATAATATAGATGGTCGAGATCATGACTAGAATACCAAGAACACCCGTTGACGACCACATAGCCCCACCCAATGAACCCAACATCCAGAACGTGATCATTCGCAGTTGCTGGTCATCGCCCAGAAACTGGAGCAAGCCAATACCGGCGAATGTAACCGCCTGAATCGCGATGCCCGACAAAAGCAAATTGGATACAAGAATACGCCCTGAAAAATTGGCGATCTTTATGACAATAAGTGTGGCCAACATGCCGCCTAAAAAGCCAATTCCAGCCAGAACATACAACCCCATTGCTTCGGGAAGCATGTCGATTAAAGGTCGTCCAAAGACGATCATGGAGGCAACGGCAAGGGCTGCTCCCGAAGAAATTCCGATTAACCCGGGATCGACCAGCGGATTTCGAAAAAGTCCTTGGAGAGCTGCCCCCGACGAAGACAATGATGCCCCGACTAGAACAGCCGCCAGAATTCTTGGCAAACGAATATTGAGAATCACAGACTCCTGAGCAGCGGTAAATTGGGCCAATGAGAAGCCTATTTTCTCTAGAAGTATACTGATAACCTCCATCGGAGTTGCACTCATCGGTCCCACTCCAATAGCTAACAAGGCAACAACCAACAGAAACACTGTAAATACAGAGTTTAAAATTACCAGCTTTCTACGTTTAACCACGTACATCATTAGTTCCTGGATCGCAACTCTTTGGACAACTCTTTAATCGCGGCAGGCGTTCTAGGAGTGAATCCAAGGAGATACATGGTATCCATTACAATAATGTCATCCGCCTCGGCGGCCCTTGTCAGATTGATTCCTGGCAATTTCTTAAAATTCTCCAGGCCGCCCAATGAATCAACCACCATGCTGGTCGTTAATAGGATGTCAGGATTTACCTCTCCCATAAATTCCGGATTGAGAGGCTTATATCCTTCATACTGCGTAACGACATTGACTCCGCCGGCATATTCAATCATGGAATGAGCCGCGGTATTTGTTCCGGACACCAACGGCGACCCGGAAGATGCGTGAAAAACAAATAAAACGCGTGGCTTACTTTCTTTACTATCCTGATCAAGGGATTCTTGAGCCTGTTCTTTAAGCGTTCTAATGAGATTGTCCCCTTTCTCCGATATTCCCAGAAGCTTCGACACCTTCTCAATTTTGGCGTAGATCCCGTCCATTGAATAATCCTCCTCCAGCGTGACCAATTGAACGCCTGATTTCTCAATCATTTTTAGTACTGTCGGTGGTCCAGCCTGCTTGGTCGCGATTACCAAATCAGGCTCCAAAGATAAGATTCCCTCAGATGATAAAGCGCGCTTGTATCCCACTTTGGGAAGCGTATGGACGGTTTGTGGATAAACACTTGTGGTATCGACACCAACCAAGCGATCTTCTTCGCCCAACGCATAGATAATTTCCGTCACCGCTCCATCGACCGAAACTATCTTCTCAACTTCAGCTCCGGCAATGTTCCCGCTTACAATTACTGTCAATAGTGCGAATAATAGTTTTTTCATTGTTTAGCTCCGATTTAATTGGTCGACAATCTCCCGCCATAAATCAAGTTCGGGGATGCCGGGTTTGCGTTTACCGAACAAC
The DNA here is from genome assembly GCA_030429765.1 of bacterium. Classification (GTDB taxonomy): domain Bacteria; phylum Omnitrophota; class Gorgyraeia; order Zapsychrales; family Zapsychraceae; genus JAGOSC01. Next base: position 23,465 of record JAUIER010000017.1, read on the forward strand.
AATGCGATATTCTGATTGTCCTTATCATACAGTTCCAATGATGTGACGATTCCGTCTTGAGTTGGCTTTTTCACGACCCACGCTCCGGCAATAGCATCTTCCCTTAAATGAAGATTGAATTCCGGATCAAGTACGTTGTACCAGGTTCCGAATTCTTTCAGATTCTTGACCGGACCCGTATGAATTTGTATACAGCCTGAATTTCCTACAAAAATCATTATCTCGCAATTCTTCTGTGCGGACAGATTTAATAGATCACGCAAAGAACCCGATTCAACTTTATAGGCATATTCTTCACCGATCAGCCGCAATGCTTGCACACGGCCTACACTGTATTTTTTCAGCATGGGAAAGAAATCATGTGTATCCTTTAATGCCGACCAAGCAGAACGAAAAGCTTCGACATCTATCTCACTATCCGGTTTATCAACAGCCGGCGCCGCTTTTTCCTCAACCGTGATCTGTGCATCCTGATCTGCAGATTGAAAATGCTCAACGTATTCTTCATAGGCCGGAAAGCTGCTGTCCTGTACAAGATAAATCTTGTGAATGGCCATACCATCTTTGGCAAAAAACTGCAGGCTATGTCGTAGACCGGATTGAGCTTCTTCTTGCACAGCAAATGCAAATTTCCAACCGCTCATAAACAGGCGTAGATCAATGTCCGGATTAACAAATATTCCATGAGGCTTTCCGATTTTACCGTTTTCATATACACCTTTTCGCTCATGAACCGCATAGTCATTTCGCGTTAGAGCCATCACTTTACCCAATTTCTTCACGGCGGGAAGCATTTCTTGCCAATTCTCCTGTAACCGTGTGACACCATCTCCGGTCCTGGAAGCCACAATTTCCGCTTCTGTTACTCCAATCTGTTCTGCGGCATCACGCACTCGGAGTTTAGGTTGTGACTTCTTCAGCTGAAGATATCTTTCTTTAATAAAGGCAGGTGAAATAGTATTATTGTCTGTTTTCATTTTTCCTCCTGAGTTAATTACCATTTTAAGACGGTTGTAAATCCCGCGACAAAATTCCTTCCCGGTGCATTGATACTCGATAAATGCTCACGGTAGGTTTTATCCCCGATATTCTCGATTCCGAAATGAATTTTTGTATTATCAAACCCCGGCAACTTTTGTGACAGTTTTATATTCCATACCGCATATCCACCTGTTTCTACTTCTTCTGTCGGTACATCACTTTTTTTCTCAGCCCAAACGCTTTCAACATTCGCGCGAAATCCACGATCTTTATGTTCATAGGTCAAACCCCATCGTCCATTTTTTGGCATGACAGATCCCAATGAAGTGTTGTCCGTTATATTATCGCCTTTCGCTATTTCAAATGTGGCGTACGTTGAAAATCCATTTCCAAAGTCATAGGCCAAATAATTCTCGATACCCCAAATCTCAACATCATTGACGTTATCGACAGTTGTGGTCCCGGCAAAAATGTTGACACTGGAGTCAATGAAATCTTCGGCATCAATCCGATAGTAGATACTTTCAAAATCAAATCCATTCCAGCTACCCCGAATCCCGATGTCCAGATTGTCACTTTCTTCCGCGACCAAATTCGCATTCGGCACAAATGTATTTCCAAAGAAGTGTAGACCATTCTGATACAATTCCAACAGTCTTGGAGCCCGAAAACCTTTACCATAACTGGCGAAGACTTTGATATCGTCAGTGACGCTATACAAAGCGCTGATCTTTGGACTCACCTGGTCATCTTCGTTGTCATTCTGTCCGGAAGTTTCCGACTTGTAGGAGTCCCAGCGGACACCAGGAATAATGGATAATTTTTCATCCAGCAACACAATTTCATCCTGGATAAACACGGCCCCGGCTGAAAAATCCCCGTTGGGATAATTCCCTATCGCTGAAGTTGACGTTGTCGTTGTTCTTAACGACTCTGTCTGGTCTTTGTAATACTCGATACCGTAGGTAATCTCATGCAGGATGGCTCCTGTTTCAAAAAAGTTTGTGTTTTTAAGCTCTAATCCGAAGGTATCTGTTTCGCGATCTTCAATCCGAAAAGTCAGATTTTGCCGATCTTCACTCACCTCTGTCTGTTGGTAGTAAATTTTGGCGGCAAATCGGGAAAAAAAGCTATCATCGTCGGCGTCGTTTTCATAGCCGACACTGAACAGCTCACGTTTGGTGTCCCGTCTAAGTAATGGATTTTCTGTCGATATATCCCGCGTATCCGGGTTACCGGGTATCGTGGACTTGTCATCAAACAAGCTGTAATTAATACTGATATCACTAGAATCAGTGGGATGATAAATGAATTTTCCAAGCGTTTCGAAACCTCGCTGCTGTGTGTTACCGAGGTCTGTATCGTCGCCCAACTCGGTTTCATCATCTGATTGCCAATGGCTGGTATTGACAATAACTTCGAATTCCGGCGAGGGCATAGCAAATAGACTCGCATTCTTTCGATATCCATCGTTCACCGAATTGTAGTTAAAGCCCGTTCGAAACCCCCAAGTCTCGCCTTCATTTAAATAGTCGCTTGCATCTTTAGTTGTCAAACTAATAACCCCTCCGATCGCGTCCGATCCGTACAGAGCCGATGCATTTCCACGAAGAACTTCTACCTGCTTCAAACTCTCTGGATCGACAAAAATTCGCCCTTTATGACCTGTTAGAAAATTTACTCGCGAACCGTCAATGCGAACCTGTACTCGTGCATCGCCTAGACCACGGATGTTCACGGTTTCTCCCAACGCACGGGGACCTCCATCAATATTTACGCCTGGCACTCTGCGTAAGACATCGGCAATGTCTTGAGATAAATCATTTTCTATATCTTCTGAATTGAATACGCTTATAGCTTGGTGGGAATCGAGTAATGTATTCTGAGTCTTGGTACCTATAACTACAATCCTATTCCATTGACTCGATTGTTCCTCTGCTGACAAGGATGTGGTAAAAAAAAGCGCCAACTTGATAGCGAGAAGAAGCGAAAATACAGTTTTCCTGTAATTTTTCATCTGTGAATCCTTTCACATCTTCTCTAAAGTTCTCTGGATGTCCAGTCGGCATTTAGAATTTGTCCTGTTTATACAGCTCCATGGGTATGGTAGCTTTAACTAAATCTTTTCTTAACTTTCTTTTCAATCTGAACAACTTTTGAATCATGAACAACTATAAGAACCTCTCCGAAGTCCACACTCTCTATCGAATCGATAATCTCATCGATAACTTTCTGCTCTACCCTTCGTTTTTCATTCATGGTTTAATAAAAAACGCAAGGGACACAATGGCCGAAATCGGCACCGTAAATATAAAGAACATGATACAAATGGCTTTGAAACTCACGTTTATTCTCCTTTCATGAATTTTTTGAGACGATTTGAAATCTGCATATCTTCTATATTTTCTTGATCAAAGTTTGTCACCTTATCAAATAGATGCTCGAGTTCAACCGGCATTTTGATCGTCACCTGATCCAGGACATTTCCATCGGCATCAGTATTTCGCGCCTGAAACTTTAATGTTCCATTCTTGATAAAAACCCGGCATTCGTTTGCATCTAGACAAATGTAAGACATAATTTTTCCTCATTGTTTGCTTTGTCAAAAAAAAGACCCACCTCTCCTGTAAATGAAAAGTGGGCTCTGGATTCGGCTCTTCGTCGCTCAATAAGTCTCGTGTTTGAGTTCGGAAGGAGTCATTCCGCGATGTTCAATCATATATATTCTTGAACGGTGCAGAATGAAGATCTCCTGCCTCTGCAATATTGTTGCTACAACAAATACGTCATAGAACGCCTTATTTTAAACGGAAAACTCTTTTTGTCAATAGTTTTTAACTCTGCTCGAGCTTGGTGCGGTATTTTAACGATTAGTCGACAATGATGATAGCCCCGCGCAACGGTCCGAAGACCCAACGCGGTGATCCTTCTTTGGTGTCCGTATTTCCAGCATCCGTGGAGTTCAATGTCTTGATGTCGTTACTGAGAGCCTCTGAATCCTGAACATTCACAAAACGTACCGTCTGCGCCGCGCCCGTGACATCGACATTGAAGCGTGCCCCCACCGACGACGACCGGAGCAGAAGCTCATTGCTGGCATCGAAACCGCCGATATCCAATGTGTTGTTTACCGTCACGGTTGATTTTCGACCAAACGTCAGGGTTCGCGATGGACCGGCTGTCAAATTCTTCGAGAAGTTATAGAACGTTTCGGACGCCGGGATCCAGTGATCGTTGCCATCAAATACCACCGTACCGGACCGGGCGTTGAAGACCCCGCCAAAGTTTTCCCAGTCTCCGCCGACATTGACTTGATAGTTGGCGGCCGCATCCGTATCCAATGTTCCGGCGTTGAGTCGCAGGGTTCCGTCCACATCCAGATTGGATGCCAGGGTGTAGGTTCCTAGTCCGGTCGATGGCTGATCCCCGTTGGCTAATCGCTGAATTTCAGCCGCACTCAAGGCACGATTATAAATCCGAACATCATCTATTTCACCATTCCAGGCTCCCGCCCCGGCCGACTCACCGCCTAGTTGGAAGTCAATCGAGTTGCTTAGATCGGCCAGCGTGGCATCAGCGGATGTATCCGGCGTCCCTCCGTTCACATAAAGGAAATGTTCCGCACTTGATCGGCCTGCCGCAATATGCTTCCAGGTTCCATCCATCACGGTCGGCGTTGCCACCGTATCAGTGCTTCCCGGACCTTCATCAATGCGCAGGAAGAATCCTCCACCCGTGGTAAAACGCAATTGATATCCTCCTACATTACCATCCCGGTTATCGATGACCTTTTGATCCTGGGTTGTATCTGAACTCCGGACCCAAACCGACATGGTAAACTCTTCACCGGCCTCGATATCCAGCCGCTTGTTGATGTTATAATCAGTCACCGCCAGAACATCATTACCGCCGTCGAATTGTAAGCTCGATGGATTGCGGAACTTAATCGTACTGGTCGTGTTATTTGTACTGGTTGGCGCATTGACCCAGTCAAGGTGATTATCATACCCACTATAATCCAGCGATGGCGTCGCGACCTCATCGAGCGGCCAGTAGGCGATAAGGCCGTCATTCACAATCACATTCTGGAACGTTCCTCCACCGGATGTATTGATTGTTGAACCTGCGCCTGTGCCTGTAAACATCACCGTCGAAGATGAGTTGGTAAATGTCCCGCCGGTATGCGTAAATGATCCGTCAATTTCCACGACATCCGTGGGTGCGGTATATGTCCCATCCGAAATGTTGACGTCGCCCGCGTGACGGAAGCGCGTCGACGTACCGGTGAACGTCCCGAATGGCGCGTTGATAAACATATTGGAATTCATGACTACCGGCTCGATCACCGTGGATGTGGCATAGCTCAAGTCACCCAGCGCTATTGTGTAGCCGCCCGTTGCGGCCGTATCATCTTGCAGTTCCCAACCTCCATTAAATCCGACAATGGAAACCGATCTAAAGGTCTCTGATCCGGATAGAATCTGATTCCCTGTGACTCCGCCGTCAAAGATCACCACTCCGCTGTTTGGCATGAACTGACCACCATGGTTCAGCCAGCTGCGCGCGACATTGATCTGCCGATTGCTGCCGGTATCCAACGTGCCGTCATTCAGAGAAAGTGTTCCATTGACATCGAGATTGTCCTGAAGCGTGTAAGTTCCCAGACCGGTCAGCGGCATGGTTCCATTGGCGATATCTTGAATCTCGGCGTCAGCCAGGACTCGTCCGTATATTCGAACTTCATCGATATACCCGTCGTAATCACGGTTGGTATCACTAGCGCGAATACCTATCCGCACCGGCTCTGTCGTCTTCCCAATGTCTCTGGTGAGAACAGCCGTCCCCTCACTGACACCGTTGACAAAGAACTCAACATTGAACCCGTTGATTGTTGCCGCGACGTGCTGCCATTCATTTAGGGTGATTATTTCATTATTACTTTGAACAAAATCCCTGTTGCCCGCATCATTCTCAACGATGAACACCAAGGCATTGTCCATCGGCCCCGAGTCATCCACGCGGAAGGCCCAACCTCCGTCGAATCCATCACCTCCCCCATGATCGATAATACGCCCCTGATTCGCCTCACCGAAGTCATGCGGATTTATCCAGGCCATGACAGTCATGGTATCATCTTCTTGATCCAGCACATCTGAGTCTGGAATTTCGATATAGTCATTTGTTCCGTCAAACTCAGCCGCGCCCGGATTATTGTACCGGATCACCGTGCTCGTTCCGGCATATGATGACACGTCATTAAACCAGGTTCCATGATGCCCATATCCGGAATAATCCAGCGCCGGCGACGCGCTTTCATCGAGTTTCCAGTAACCAACCAATCCGATCGAACTATTTATGATCAGATTATTGAATGATTCGCCGGACGATGTAATTGTGAGCGCGGATGTTGTCCCGACAAACATAACCGTCGTATCCGTCGCGGTGAAGTTTCCGCCGGTAGCATCCCATGGTCCTCCCACATGAATATCAGTGTTCCCACCGGCACCTGCGGCGGCGTTCAGATCCCCGTTAATATCCATCGTTCCGGTCAGATAAATATTGTAACCATCCGTAATCAGGAAGTCCGTTGCCATAACTTTGAGGGATGTGGCGGACATATCGGTCAGCAATGTTGTCGTGTCCGGTGATTGACCGATAACCAAACGACCGACATCCTGCAGCGGATCCGTGTAGTCGGCATAGTACAGATCGCCATCGAGGGTGAGCGTTCCGATATTTGATTTGATGAAACTTGTTCCCGCATCCAATATAAAGTTGCCGGCCACATTCAAATCACGTTCATTTTGATTAAACTCACCTGCCTGCAGCCGGAAGGTCCCGTTGACATCTACGTTATTGTACGCTGTAAACTGGTTACCAGCATTATTCAGGATTAAATTATAGAATGTGCCTCCAGATAAAATTGGTGAACCAGAGTCATCATCCTCACCAATGAGTATGACCGTATTACCGGTATTACTATAATTTTGCGATCCCATCGTGGTAAACGCGTCACCCGCCAGGACAAATGTCCCAAAGTTCACAAAAGATGCACCCGAGGTCACGGTAAATGTATCATTGGTCCCACCGACGGTGAGCATGTCATCGGCACCAATCACAAAGTACCCCTCATTCTGAATCACGAGCGATCCTACAACCGTCATATTCGCATCCTGATCATCAAGGGTTGTTACAACACCACCCGCGGTATATGGATTTGTATTGCCGTTGTTATCGATGATCAAGATACCATTGCCTGAGCCTTGCCCAGACGTCTGCTTATAGATTGTACCCGCAGCTCCATCAAAGTTGAAAAGGCCGGTTCCCCCATAGGCCGTAATCGTTCCGCCGGTTTCAAACGTATTAAAATCACTGCCACCGCCCGTCAGAACCAGCGCCACACGTCCGCCCCCTCCATTTCCACGCGTACTTACTCCGCCGCCACCACCGCCTCCATCCGCGATAATTGTTCCTGTTCCGGCGAGGCTATCCGTTGTCAGGAAGATGCTTCCTCCCGAACCGCTACCACCGGCGCCACCGACCGCACCCTGGGCCGAGAATGTTCCGTCGATGGTGGTTATGCCAGTTACAGTAAGGATGGCAGCGCCACCACCGGAGCCAGCGTACGGACTGGCGGCACTGCCGCTTCCAGATCCCAGATCGATTGGCGCGGTAATCGAACCATATGTTTGCGCGTCCTGATCGTCATCTTCATTATGATCACCGCCAATACCACCATACGCCCCTCCATTGGTTGTGGTCGATGGAGCACCCGGTCCATAACTCGGGTAATATCCCATACCATCAACATTGATTTCCCCGGTACTTGCGACATTCAGCGCCCCGGTAATCGTCAGATTGAGATCATAGAGATGATTCTGTGTGTTTCTTGAATGGGAAAGAATTCCATTTGTGATCGTCCAGTCTCCGGTGACAGACGATACGCCATCCGCATTGAGCGTGTATCCTGTCAACGTAAATGGTGCAGGGAAGGTCACACCTGTATCATCCAAAATGCTGACAAAGGCCGTGCGCTTATCATCCGTAACCAAGTTAACGGTTCCAAAGTTAATGGTGTCATCGGCATCAATCCCCAAATTACCATGATTTCGAACCACAACAGCGGCAAAATCATTTAAGTTTACGCTCGTCGGCATGAGTGTAAGGATCGTGCCGGTGACGATCATGTCATTATTATTGTTGTCGATTATCAACGTCCCCTGACCTGAAAGCACCGATGGAGATTCCCAATATATTGTCCCCGCAGCTCCTGAATCACGACCCTCGGCATCTCCCCCATAAGCCCGCATGGTTCCGGTAAAGCTCATGAAATCAGCCCCGGCTCCCGTCAAATCGACGGCAATTCGGCCGCCACCGCCGGCGCCCCGCGTGACTATTCCCAAAGATCCACCATCGACGGACAGTGTCCCTGTTCCCTGCAGATATCCTGTTGTCAAATTGATCGTTCCACCCGATCCGGCCCCAACAGATACAGCATCTCCTTGGGCACTGATCGATCCATCAATCGTCGTCGTTCCGCCAACCGTAATGATAGCAGCCCCACCACCGCTTGCATCGGTTCCACCACCGCTTCCGATATTGACAGGAGCGGTAATAGATCCGTAAACGCTTCCAACGATACCAGCTAGATTATGATCACCCCCTTGTCCGCCATAACTACCCCCTTCGTTTATTCCTGCCCCTGGTGTACCCGGACCAAACCCTGCATCATAGCCCAATCCATCAACATTGATCTGCGCACCCGCCGCGACGGTTAGATCGCCGTCAATCTGCATGACCAGCTTATTGGTTTCGGTGGTGGTATTATCCAGATGCGTCAATGTGCCGGTGAGAATATTGACATCCCCATTCAGTCCGGCCGCATCATCCAGCACGAGAGTGCCGCTTAAAACGACCGTTCCGGTGAATGCGCCGGAGGTCTGCAGCCCGCCGATCGTTAACGTCCCGCTCGGTGTGTCGATGGTATTTGATCCTGTCAGGAAGAAGGCCTCTTCGAGATTATCGTCCGGATAGCCGTCGTCACCGTCAGACGAATCGCGCACGCTCCAGTTGCCCTGATCCTCCCACGTGGTGGCATCCGAACTGCCAGTCCATTCGTAAATCTCTCCCAATGAAATAATCCAGTGAGGCGAGGCCTCCGGTGCGTCGGTGTTCGTATTCTCGATTGACCGCACCGCCAATAGATCACTAGTGACGGTTTGTGAATCCTGAATATCCATCCATCGCACCCGCTGATTGCCGATCGCGACGTCAAAGGTCGATCGCGTTCCCGGATTGGTACTGACAATATTGACCCGATCTGAATCGTCCAGCCCCTGGAATGTAATCGTCCCGTTTATCGTAAATGTGGTTCCGGCCTCAAACGCGATAATAGAATCCACCCCGTTATCCGTCTCGTCATACTTGGCGATGCTGTAGAACGTTGTCGCCCCGGTGACTGTTTGATTATCGCCATCAAACTCCACCGTTCCCGTACGTGGTGTAAAGGTATCATTGTTAATCCAATTGCCGGCCAATTGGATCGAATGGTTATCTGTGGATGCATCCAACGTGCCGTCGGTAAGACTGAGATTCCCGTCGATATCCAAGGACGAATACTGATTGAATATCGCGGTTCCTCCCGGCGCGTCGTTAAATTGAACATGATAGAATGTCTGCAGTTCCTGAATATTGACCGTGCCGGATTGCGCATCAAAGATGACCGTGGATGTTCCTTCATTAAAGACACCCCCTTGATTCAACCAACTTCCAGCCACATTGATCAGACGGTTAGACCCAACATCGAGCGTTCCGGAGCTTATTATTATATTTCCATCGACATCTAGATTGGTTAATAGTGTGGTGCTTGACTGAGACAATGCTGGCGCTGCTCCACTTGAAATACGTGTAATTTCGCTTGGCGAAAGAACCCGGTTATAAATCCTAAAGTCATCAATGATAAACTCACCCTGGAACTGACTGTTGTTGTTATTTCGTGCGCCAATCGTCAAACTTTCCGGACTTACAAAACGCGGCTGTGTCGTCCCCGATCCCTGTTCAACCCCATTGATATAAATTCGATGCTGTTGACTTGGACTTGTTTGACTTGTCAAAATCACATTAAACCATTCGTCCTGTACAAATGTATAACTTCCAATATCGGTCCACGTTGGAGTGTTCCACACGTAGGCTGTCAATTGTGTAGTTCCATTAAATTCCATACTGATTCCGCCGACCTTGAGGTAACCGCCTAATTCGAAAATCCGGTCAAAATTGACGTTCCCGTGACCCGACGGAATACGTAACCAATATGAAACTGTCAAATTCTCGGAATTGTACAAATTATTCTCGGGTACGAATATGTAGTCACCGGATCCATCAAAACTGACGGCTCCCGGATTACTAAATTGAATCGTACTCGCCGTACTGGCAAAACTTGTTGTGGTGCCGCTCCATGTTCCGTTATTGGCATACCCGCTGCTGTCCTGAACCGGCGAAGATGTTTCATCCATCCTCCAGTAACCCACCAGACCATCATTAATCGCGAGGTCATTGAATGCTGTGCCGGCCGTTAGATCGATGGTATTGTTGCTGTCCCCAACAAACATCACCGTCGATGAATTTGTATTAAATGTGCCGCCGCTATGCGAGAATGTACCAGAAATTTCCAACACATCACTTGGAGCTGTAAATACTCCGGATTCGATGGACAATATTCCATCACTTCTGAAACGTGCTGATGTTCCAATGAATGTTCCGCCATTGATCAACAGTGTTCCATAGGAGGTGATCGTCGGCACATCATCATCATTGGAGTAGGTCAGCGTTCCACTAGACACATCAAACGATGATGTAGTTGCAACATCATCATTCAGACTCCACTCGCCTGTTCCCGCCAAATCCGCGTTCGTGAAGGTCTCTGAACCTGACAGGATGATATGTCCAGTCGTTGTTCCATCAAAAGTCACGGTTCCATTACCCGGCTCAAACGATCCGCCGTAATTAATCCAGCTTCCGGCGAGATTGACGGCATAATCAGAACCGACATTGAATTCTCCCGCCGCTATCACCAGATCACCGTCGATATCAACCGCCGTCTGCAGAGTGGTTTGTCCAATCGCAGTACGCGGCATATCACCCTTGGCCAATCGCTGGATTTCTAACGGTGTTAGTACTCGACGATAGATTCGAACATCATCCAACCGGCCATCAAACTCCCGATTCTCCGGAGATAATGATGATTCCCCACCGATAATAATATTCCCCGGGTCAACCGTCGGTGTTCCGGTATCCGTCAGATCGGCTGCCACCTGAATCCCATTCACGTATATGAGGCGCTCATTGTTGGCATTGTCAAAAACACCGGCAACATGATACCAACGAGCAGATGAGCTAATAACAGATGATGCCGTTAGCGTGGATACATCCATCCCGCGAACAAAGAAGCGGACGCTTTGATCACCCCCGTCTCCGTAGGACAAGGCCCAACCCAGTCCATTATCGTCATCGGCTACCAGCCGCCCAATTTGCGAAAGTGTATCCGGACGGATCCACAGACTCACACTGAAATCTCCTTCCTGCAGATTTTCGGACATGCCGGTATTGAGCACGTCATTCGTCCCGTCCAGTAATATACTTCGTGGATTGACAAAATTTAGTGGTGCCACATTGGTTGCGTTGGCGGGACCATCTTCCCAGGCCGCATGATTTCCATACCCGCTGTAATCCTGGGATGGATCAGCCAGGTCATCCATGCTCCAGTATCCGATAAGCCCATCATTAATCATGACATCATTAAACGCCGCGCCGGACGGCATATTGATGGCGTTCGTCGTCGTTCCGACAAACATCACCGTGGATGAATTAGTATTAAAGGTGCCGCCGCTATGCGTGAATGTACCGTCGATCTCCAGCACATCCGTTGGTGCATTGAACGTTCCGGCACTGATATTCAGTTGACCCACATTCCTAAAACGAGTTGACGTTCCATTAAATAATCCGCCATTCACATTGAGTGTACCATTAAGTGTTATCGGCTCAAGATTGTCCGCTGAGCTATAGGTCAAACTTCCGGTTGATACCACGAAGGACTGACTGACATAAACATTATCCTCAAACTGCCACTCGCCCACTCCTGAAATTTCGGCCTGATAAAATGTTTGCGACCGCGTGACAATACTGTTGCCGGAGGATGTGCCATCAAATAACACCGTGCCATTGTTGGACACAAACCGTCCGCCATTATTGATCCAGCTGCCACCCACATTAATCGCGCGGTCGGAACCGGTATCCAGTTCACCGGTATGAATGTAGATGTCATCGTCGACATCCAGATCCGTCTGCAACGTGTATTCATTGGTAGAAGCTTGCGGCAATGTTCCAGCCGCCAGTCGGGTAATCTCCGTCGCGCTTAACACACGATTGTAGATGCGCACTTCGTCGATTAAACCGTCATAGTGCTCCTGCGCTCCTCCGATACCACGTCCAATCTTGATTGGCTGCGTCGCACCCAAAGCCGCGGTTTTAGAACTTGTACCATCAGGCACACCATTCAGGTATAAACGAACCGTTTGACGGTCATAGGTCACGGCCAAATGATACCAGGTTCCTGAACTCAAGGCCGTATTGGCATTGGACTCAGTCACCAGTGGTGACACCCGGAATCCCCATTCGCCGCCGCCGGCGGTATAGCCCTGCGCCATAAATCGCCAATCCGTAGTTGAGCCCGTGGAATTCGCCCGTGTAACAATAATGGTTTCGGCGTTCAACGGTGTCCCCGGATTCACCCAGGCCGTAACGGTGATGGCTTCCGTTAAATTCAGCGACTCATCACTACCGCAGTCCAGATGGTCCGTATCCGCTTGGTCGAATTCTAAACTGGCCGGATTGACATAGTCCACATCCGGCGTCTGATTACTGGTTGTTGGACTATTAACCCAGGTACAATGATTGCCGTAACCGCTATGGTCGAATGTCGGTGTGACGATCTCATCCATCTTCCAATAGGCGACGAGGCCGTCGCTGATGACCAGATCATTAAACACCGCCCCGCCGCTCGAGTCAATCAACCCGCCGGTTGTGCCGCCAAATATGACCGTCGATGAACTGTTATTAAACGTTCCGCCGGAATGGATAAATGAGCCGGTGATTTCCAGCAGATCCGTTGGCGCGGTATACGTTCCGGCTGATATATGAAGATCTCCATCATGACGGAACTGATTGGCATTTCCGATAAATGTTCCGGTCGGCCCTCCGCCCGGCAGAAGCGTGTCGCCGATGATGGATATCGGTTCGATATTGGTATCCGTCGAGTAGCCCAACGAACCATTGCCGCGCACCTGCAGCTCGCTGCTGACAGGCAGATCATCCAACAATGTCCACGTACCCGCGTTTGCTAGATGCAGATTGTAGAATGTCTGTGTACCCGAAAGTATTTCAAGCCCAGACCCGGTACCATCCAGCGTCGTCAAGTTTAAGTTCGGTGTGAAAATTCCACCATTATTAATCCAACTGCCTGCCACATTAATGTTTTGATTGGCACCGCTATCCAGTTCTCCCGCGTTGATGGTTAATGATCCGTCGACATTCAACGCGTCCTGCAATGTATAGGTACCGCCGCCGACGCCCGGCATGTATCCATTTGCCATACGGGCAATCTCAGCCGCCGTGAGCGCACGGTTGTATATGCGTATTTCATCCAACTCCCCATCATACTCACGCTGCGTTGAGTGATTCCAGCTACCGATACGCATCGTAGTATTCACATTCGGAGGCAAAGCGTGTGCACCGCGGGTATAAGACGAAGTCGTTATTTCAACACCGTTGATGTAAATTGCTGAATCCGAATTGGTCACAACGGCGGCGATATGATTCCAGGTATTCAAGGCATAATTTTCCGTACTCGTTGTACTGTATGAGTTGTCATTCACCATGATAGCCGCTTGCTGTGAATCCGGCCTTACATACAAGGCATATCCATTTACAGCATTGCCATTGTCCGACTTGTCTACGATTCGTTGGAAGTCGTCGCCGCCGCCATGCTGATAGAACCAAGCGGATATTGTGAATTCTGTATTGAACAACATCAGCGGATGATCGGAGTTAATTGTTCCCAATTCCAGATAGTCATTGTCACCATCAAAGTTCATCGACCAGAGGTTTTCATACTTAGAGAGACTTGGTGTATTTGAAAGATTCCCCGCCCCGTTAGTCCAAACCGCATGACTGGTATACCCGCTTGAATCAATCGCTGGAGAAGATGTTTCTTCAAATTTCCAATATCCCACAAGTCCGTCATTGATCATGAAATTGTTAAAGGTCTTGCTATCGGCAGTGATGGTCAATCCTGCCGTCGTACCCGTCATAATGACCGTTGAGCTCGAACCGCTAAAGACCCCGCCGGTCATATCCCAATCGCCGCCGCCGTAAATCGTGGAGTTTCCACCCGTATCCGGTGCTGCATCGAGGGTGTCATTGATATCAATATGACCACCGACGTGCATGTCCTGCCCGACGAGGTCCAGTGTTCCGTTGTCCAACGATAGCGATCCCGTCAATCGAAGTGTATCCGCTAATTGCAATCTTCCGTCGCCGGGACCCCCACCATCATTTAACTGTAAATTGTATAACGCTTGCCCATTGGTCGTCATAGCCGCCGAACCGCTTGTCCGATCAAAAACTACCGTACCTGCTCGAGGTTCAAACTGTCCGCTGGTCACCGTCCAGTTGCCAACAAAGTTGATCGAATTATTCTCAGAAACATTAACGTCCAGCGTACCGCCGGCCAGCCGAACGTTTCCATTCACATCCAGGGAGTCTTCCAGTACCCACGTTGTCGTGGCCGATGGATTGACAAACTCAATGTCGTTAAATATCACGCTACCCGAGGTAAGCGTATATGTCTGTGTCGCGGTGGTTCCGGTAAAATCGACCTTGGAATTGGTATTGGTAAACGTCCCGCCGGTTGAATCCCAGGCCGCGCCGACATCAATCGTTACATCTCCATCTGTGCCGGTTGACGCATCCAGTGTTCCATCCAGATCCACCGATCCGTCTACCGTTAACTCATACCCGTCCAGATCCAGTGTGCCTTGCTGGATCTTGAGATCATTGTTGACGGTGATATCCGTGTTCGCCGTAAACGTGTTGCCCGCGCTGTTGACGACAAGATCATAGTATGGTTGAATCGCAGAGAATACCGATGTTGATGATGACCCGGTGTACTCTACAGCCCCGCCGGAATTAGTCCATGCTCCCGCATTGATTGTGATATCTGTGTCCGTGGCGTCTGATTCAATCCTTAGGGTTCCATCACTGACAATCACAAAGTCGCCGCCGGCGTCTCCTATGGTCACTGGTGCGGTTCCCGTGAGTATTTGCCCACCCAACAAATTCAAGGATCCGTTGATGCTGAACGAATTATCATTCATATCCAGAGTACCGGATGTCACGTACAGGACATCATCGACGATGATCGTGCCCGTGCTGACCGTCGTCGTTCCGCTCCCTAATGTTGTTAAGTTATAGAAGGTGTTATCCCCGCTGATCGTAGATCCCACCCCACTGGTTGAAGTAAACAGCACGGAAGATGTGGCCGGATCAAACGTACCGTTGTTCACCCAATCTCCGTCTGTAATCCTGACACCTGCGGTTCCATTAATGTCAAATACACCGTTGATCGTGATATCCCGGGCAAACGTATTCTGATTATTCGTCATACGTAAGGTATTGTTAGCAAGGATACGGATCTCTTCGTCAGAATACACGTCACCCGGATCCATCACCAGAGTTCCGATATTGGATACAAAAATGAGGTCTTCGTCGTCATCATTGTCAAACTCGGCCAAATCAGTGACACTGACAACGGAATTGTCGTCGGACCCGATAATCAACACATTGGAATTCAGTACCATCCCCGTGATATTTCCGGTACCGTCGTACAAGGTCACAGAGGTTGCCTCCAGGGCCTCCGCGACACCTTCAGCCCATACGTGGATTATTTCGTCCGTCGCCAGACCCGGTACACCAGATATCGTCCACGAACCGTCACCGGCCGTCGTCGTGGCTGGTAAATTCTGGAACGAACCGGTGGCCGCCACACGAATGGTTGTCCCCGGCGGAAGATCAGACGATCCGGAGATATCAATGGTACCGCTTAACGCAAAGATCCAATGAGGCGTTCCTTCGCCGGAATCATTGTTGCTGGTATCCAGTGAATTAGTTCCAAAAATGTCATTACTTCCGATAACCTCGGAGTCGGATACATCGATAAAATCTACATTGCCCTGACCTGACGAGATAGCAATATTCCAACGGCTGCCCGGTACACTACTTCGCAATGTCACCCGGTCATTTACATCCAATCCCATCATGACCAGAGTTCCCTGGATGACGATCGTATCTCCAGCGGTAATTGTCAACTGAGGATCCAGGAAGTCATTGGAATTCTCCACAACAATCCAATTATAGAAGGTCGTGGATCCATCAAACATAATTGCATTACCATCAAAATTCACTGTTGACGTACCGGCATTAAACACACCGTTGTTGGTCCAGTCGTCTCCCACATTGACATATGACGTCTGCGCATTAAAGATATTGTCTCCCGACGAGTCTGACGTTCGGAATGTTACATCTCTCGAGATAAGGACCGTGGATGATTGCGCGTTAAACGTGCTGTAGCGATCGGTTTGTCCAGACGTTCCCAGATCAAAATCTCTGGAGGCAAATTGATACCCCGCGGTATCAAAAGTATTCGAATCCGCCGCGGCGAGCGCTCCGATACTGAAATCACCCAGGCGGATCGATCCGTCCAGGGTAAACGTCGCCCCGTCATCAAGGAAGAATCGTATCGGTGTGTTTCCGTAATTTCCGTTACCGGTGGTTCTTGATCCGCCATAGAAATCCACCCGAAGATCACCGCTAAACGATTGCGCGTTCCATATCATCCCGTTATTTGTAATGGTTGACGTATCATAGAACTGTACGGTCCGAGAATTACCGTCAGTACGTATGGTTGATGTAGCGTTTCCAGTATTGAACTCGCCGGTTCCGCCTATCGCCATATTACCGATCAATGTCGTCGTGATACCGTCCTGCTGGGTTACGTCGTGGAAACTATTACCGGAATTGGCATTTGAAATATTGGATGAGGCGTTTAGCACTACATTCGATGTCCCGCGGGAGAACAATCCCGAGGTATTTGCAATATAAAGATCATCATTCAGTGTGATCACGGACGAGTTAGCCGTAAAGTTTCCACCTTGAATTCGGAAGCTGCCGTTGGTGGTTAGCTGATAGTTGCTACCGGTCGTGTCAAAAGTTCCGCCCACGAGCAGGAACTGACCTATACTTTCATTTGACTGCATGTCAAACGTGGCACCGGCTCCGTTAACCTTGATGTTTTCATAAGCCCAATCCTGGACCATGACCGTGCCGCCTGTCGCCGTGAATTCTATCCATGCACCTCCGGTAAACGATGGCTGCGCCGCCACAAAAGTCTGATCTCCATCCAACCGCAAAGTCCCACTGACCACGAACGCCGTGGCACCCAGTGTAGTGACGTTACTGTCATCCAGATCAAAGGCGGCTCCCGCGTCCACGGTGATATCGTCGTTGATGTTCAGATCGCCCACCATGAGCACATCATTGAACGTATTAGATATCTGGATATCCCCAAAATCACCGGATCCGGTTTGGGCTATTGTCTGCGCCGATGTCCCCTGCATCACAATCGTCAGGTCATTCTCTATATCAGCCGTACTGCTGTTGACGACATTTCCGGAAACCGATAGCGAATGCGTGTCTGTGGAATCGGCATTGAGTCCGCTGGACGCATTGGTCAGGTTGATGGTAAGGTCATTCCCGATAACCTGATTATCACTCACGACCAAATTGCCGGCCAGGGTGCTATTTACATACATGTTGTAGAATGTCGTGACTCCGAAGATCACCATGTCGCCCGTCGAATGCGGGATGAATTCCACCGTCGACATCTGCTCGACAAACAATCCATTGTTAACCCAGTCAAAACTGCCTCCTGAAAGCGTCAGATCATAGTTACTGATCGTGGCATCCAAGACCGCTCCGGAAGCAATCGTCAATGTCCCCCGAACATCCAGATCAGAACTCAGACTGACCGTGGAAGTCGTATTCGAAATAGTGAGACCACCGATGTATCCATCATTTATATTCGTTATCGTCTGGGCCAATGTCCCCGTCATATCCACGATCAAGGCATCTTCCAGGCCGCCACCCGCGCCGGCCCCGCCGTCCGCCACCGTGGCATCTCCCCAAAGCATCAAGCTGTAGCTGTTTGCCCCTGCCGCCAGGACCGTATTACCGCATCCCGTGCCTGCTGTAGTGATATCCAGATCATTGCGGATGACCATGTTCGCGCTGATGGTTGTCGTCGAACAACCGGTATTGTTCACCGTCAAGCCATAGAATGTCGTCGCGCCGCCTATCGATATTGCCGCATTACTCGTGGCAAAAACCGTACTGCTGGCCGCGATAAACGCGCCATTATTCTGCCAATCGCCGTCATTCAACTGAATCACATTAGTGCCCGTGACATTGAGCGTTCCATTAATGATCAACTCTTCTGTTACCAGATCCCAACCAGAGTCTAATGTCAGCGTGTTATTGGTCAGAATATTTAGGGTTTCATCTGTGTACGTATTTCCGCCCTGAATATCCAATGTTCCGCTGTTAGCCGTGAACATGATGTCCTCGTCGTCATCAAAGTCGTAGAGCTGCAGATCGGTCATATCGACATTGACCAAATCATCACTTCCAATAGACAGGCTGCCCGTCGTCAGGACCATGCCGGTGACATTCCCTATGCCATCGTACAGCGTGACCGCCGTGGTTTCATTGATGTCGGCAACCCCGTCCGCCCAGACCACCAGCGGCCGATCCGTCTTCAGAACGGCATTGCTGATCGTCCAGGCTCCGGCGGCTGTGGTTGTATTTTGATCCAGCAGACGTCCATCGACGGCAATGCGAAGTAGCGTTCCGTCACCCAGATTAGTTGAACCGGATACATCGGCCGTCACACCAAAGAACCATTCCGGTGATCCTTCATCACTGTCGGTATTACCGCCATCGATAGAGTCACCCGCGATGATATCCGTGCCGAGCGCCTCGGAGTCCGTGACCATGACATAATCCACCGTAGGTGTGCCTGTGACGCTGATGTTAAATCGCGTAGACGGAATCGAACTCACAAGATTGATACGGTCATCCGTATCCGCTCCATCCAGTGTCAAAGATCCCTGTACAATAAAGGTCTCGCCGCCGCCGAATGTCAACGTCGAATCAGCTCCGTCATTGACTTCAACTTTATTGAAGTGATAGAACGTCGTTGATCCTGAAATGGATTGATTCACGCCGTCAAATGTCACGGTTCCGGTTCTTGGGATGAATGTTCCGTTGACGGCATCCAGCGTCCAGTTGCCGGCCACATTCACACCAAAGGCCCCGGCATTGACGTCAAATGTCCCGTCCGTAATCTGCAAGGATCCGTTGACATCCATCGCGCTGGACAATTGCACCAGCAGGTCGGCTCCATTGTCCGAGTCATCGATGACGACATTGTTAAATGACGTCCCGGATGCATCCACCAAACTGGTTGAGGATGTACCGCTGAAGATTACCGTTGAACTGCTGTGACTGAATGTTCCGGCACTAAATGTGAAGTCCGCATCTAATAGCAGATCTCCCGTCGGGGCGGTGTATGTACCGGAAGAAATGGTCAAATCGCCGCCATGTCTAAAGTCGGTAGATTGCCCGCTAAAGGTTCCGCCGGTGAGAGTTGTTGCCCCATTTACGCTAATGGGCTCTATAACGGTACTTGTCGCAGGAGACAGGGTTCCGGCGCTAAGATCAAAGATATTCACACCCATATTATCTTGTAGCGTCCATGTTCCGGAACCGGCGATGTCAACATTATTAAATGTGTGTGATCCATTGAGAATCAATTTCTCCGTTCCTGTCCCATCAAATTCAACCAAACCACTATTCTCCACAAAAATACCTCCATTATTCATCCAGCTTCCAGCCAGGTTAATCTGACGGTCGGCCCCCGTGTTCAATGTTCCGTCGTTGAGCGTCAACGTTCCATTGATATCCAGATTGTCCTGCAACGTATAAACCCCCAATCCGGTTCCAGGCATATTACCTGCGGCGATCCGGGCTATCTCAGAGGCGGACAATGCGCGCAAGTATACCCGAACCTCATCCATCCGTCCGTTGAGACTTCTTGCACCCCCCTGATCAGCACCAATCCGAATCCCCTGATTTGTCGCCTTAACATGACTGATTCCTACACTTGAGACTGGACTAAAGGAGTCCTCCACACCATTAACATACAACCGTAATCCATTGGCGCTATTGGCTTCGAATGTGAACGCCAAATGAATCCAACTACTGGTGTTGGTAATTCCCACCGATCCTTCCATGCGTGCGGATGTTCCATCTGTATCCGTGACCAAGAATGTTACTGTGTCAGCCCGTCCGGAAGTAAACGCCGACTCATCACGCCATATCAGCAATGATGCATCTCCGATAAAGGTATCTTTGGAAATCAACACCTGATCACTCCCCAGATCCAGCACCTGAACCCACAACGTTATGGTGAATGACTCAGTCAAATCAAATTCATTGATATCTCCAAAGTCGATATAGTCTGTCGATCCGTCAAATTCAGCCGATCCCGGATTGTTAAAGGCCGTCAAGGCGTTGACGGTACTTGACTGGTTGACGCCACCGCCCCATGTACCGAGATATCCGTTTCCTGTAGCGTCCATCGACGGTGACAATAACTCATCCAATTTCCAATAAGCAAGCATTCCATTAGTTCCATTGAGTGTAAAATTATTGAACGATTTGGAGTCGGATGTTATCGTGAGTCCAGTTGTCGTTCCGGCGAAGACAACAGTGGAATTAGTACTTGTAAATGCTCCACCGCTGGCATCCCATGATCCACCGACATAAACCGAAGAGTTTCCGCCAGCTCCCGCTGAGGCGTCCAGTTCGTCATTGATATCCACATTCCCATCGACATGTAATTCATAACCATTGACATCAAGCGACCCGTCCTCAACTCTTAAAGTGCCGCCGACATTCATGCGGCCTGAAACCTGGACAATCAAATCTGACCCCCCGTCTCCGTCGTCAACCACCACATTCGCGAACTGCCCGATGGTTCCTGTGGTCGCCATCGTTACCACAGATGTACCGGCGTTTGCATTGAATGTCACCGTGCTGGTCCCCAGATTTAAGGTGCTACCGAAGCTCGCGTCCCAATCCCCGCCCACAAAGATTTGGGCCTGATCTCCCTCCAAGGTGTTCTGCCATCCGCCGGCACTTCTAAAGCGGACATTGCCGCCGATCGTTAATGTCGAGTCATTCAAGATCAGGTGACCGATGCGCGATCCCGAGCCGTCGCCGATGTCCAAATTGCCTGAAAGCGTAATCGAATAATCATTAACTGATGTATCAACCGTGGCCGTTCCACTACTGTTTAAGTCTGCGATATTCATGTTCGTCGCAACAACATTTCCATTGAGGACATACGTTTCAGCCGATACACGGAAGAACAGTGGCCCTTGATAATCCGCACCGACAACAGTATCCGTTCCATCCTGATACACAAATCCGGAGTTACTTAACGTGGCCGCGGGATCGAGAATCATTGGAACTCCGGCATCCCGGTCAAGACGCACCCGCAAACCGTCCAACGTTCCCGGACCAATCGTAATGATATCGTGAGTATAAAGATCATTATTGATAATCTCATTGGTTTGTCCCAAAGCCGCAACTTTGATCGCGTACACACCCGATGTCGCCACTTCGATATCGCCTGATCCGATCATATCAATCACACTGGTGCCATAGTCAAAGGCCGATCCCACCGGTGATAAAAAGTCGTTGGACAATGTGATCGTTGATCCGCGGGCTTCAAAACTTCCGCCTTGAATTCTAAGCGTTCCGGTACTGGTGAGCGGATTGTCCTCCACGGCGTTGGTATCAAAGGTCCCGCTCACTAGCTCAAATGTTCCGTTGACGACAAAGGCATCCTCCAACTCCCAGGTGGTGCCGCCTCCATTGTCATCGAACTTGACATTATTGAATGATTTGGAATCGGAAATAATATCAAATGTCTGAACCGCACTGGTTCCCGAAAAGACAACCGTGGAGCTCGTGTTAACAAACATTCCGCCGGTCATATCCCATAATCCGCCCGCAAATACTGTCGTGTTGCCTCCCGGTCCCGGGGCCGCGTCTAATGTTCCGTTAATGTCAATCGTTCCGGTGATCGTGACATTGTATCCGTCTGTGATCAAAGCGTCGCCCGCATCAATCACCAGCGATGTCGCTAACAGGTCAGAGGTCAATGTTGTGGTGTCCGGCGATGACCCGACCGCTAATCGACCAAGGTTCTGCAATGGAATGGTGTTGTCACCGAAGTATAGATCTCCGTCCAGTGTAAGTGTACCTGAAGTCACTGATGCCGTGTAGGCCGCGTCGGATCCGATCGTGAATGTGCCCGACACATTTAGATTACTGCCTGCACCCCGGGCAAATGTCCCGGCTTGTATATTGAACGGTCCATTAATATCCACATTCGCGCCGGAATCTCCCTGGCTGAACGTACCAAACGATTGCATCCATCCGGCCGATCCAACAGTAAGCGTGACCCCATCCTCTAATGTAATAGTTCCGCTATAAAACTCATCAATCACAATACCCGCGGCGGATAGATCGACATTGAGGGAGACAGAATTTGTACACGTGTCGGTGAAATGAATAATATCGCCCGCGCCCGGCACGCTGGCTCCGCCTCCTGTATTACAGGCGTTTCCACTGGATGCTGACCAATAGATCGGATCGCCGAAATTCTCTCCGGGATCGCCCACCCAATAGCGGTTGGCCTGCGCATCGGCACTGGTCGCTGTGAAAAGCGACAGCATCAGCATCACGCACACGAATGGCCACTGTCTCATCCGTTGCCAGATCAGTCGGCTGTACTCAATCAAATTGTAGAGCGCCTTAGTCATCATGATTGATCAGCCTCCGAGGATTCATTTCGAAGACCGAAATTTAATTGTCGGATCGCGTCCGAACCTTTTAATTGATTCAATTGGCCGGCGATGGTCTCGACATGCTGGTCCGATCCGCCCATCAATTGCTTTACAGTGACAAGATCAACGCCTTGACGGATCAGTTGGGCGGCAAATGTATTGCGCAAGACATGCACGTGCGAGACATCATCCAGCCCGGCCATCCGGGCCACTTTGATAATCTCGTTACGCAGATAATTTTTAGACAGCCTGCGTCCTTTGCGATCGGCAAAGACCAGCGACCGATCAGAGGTATCGTGTTGTATGTCGGATAAGATCTGAATGACCTGCGGATGCAGCGGCAGCGTTCGGACATGAATGGCTCCATGCGTCTGTCCGCCCCGCACATGAAGTTGTCCCGCGCTCAGTTCGATATCGTCCCAGGTCAGCTGTTCAAATTCACGCTTGCGCAATCCGGTAAACAAGAATGTCTGGAGCAAACGTTGCTGATAGGCGTCCGCGGCATCCAGCAAACGCTCGATCTCATCCGCTGTGAGATAACGCGTGTTTAAAGATTCATCCATGTCCAGACGCGACACATCTTCGGCCGGATTGTTAATCAGCCAGCCGGACTTCTGCGCCATCCGGAATATCTTTTTGAGTAGAAGAATCTCCGAATTAACCGTCCGGGGCTGAACCTGCTGCTTCAAACGGCTGGATTGATACTGTTGAATGATTTGCGGTGTAATTTGATTTAAGGACGAGATGGGTTGCGATTGTCCGGACAGGAACATCGCGAAGTTACTCAAGATGGCCCGATAACGATCCTGCGTGTTCGGGGACTTGGTTGAACCTTCGGCGTGGAAATACCGGTCGCACAAACCGGCAAAATCTATATGTGAACCGGGCGCGGAACCTTCCCGCGCCTGAATTTGTTGCGTGATCTCGTGCAACAGCTGCTGGGCCTCGGCATGGGACGTACCGGCACTTCGACGCACGCGCTTACCGTCAATGCGGTAATCGACATAGTACCTGTTTCCCCTTTTACGGATTGAAGCCAAATGGACCCTTGAATATGCGCCCATAAAGTCACACTTATGGGCACAGTTTTTCCTGATTTTGTCAACCTATTCTTCATATTCTAATATTTTTGAGGCATTTATGATATATTTTTCTATATTTTGTGAATATTTTTTTATATTCATTTTTCATCGAAATTTAGGACAAATTATTGAAATAAACGGGATTAGAATATTTGATGTGATCTACAAATGACGAGGGGTAAAAAGCGTAGGTTGGGACAGACCGCTATCCAATCGCGCCGCCCAATTGGTCTAGCCGAAGGGCCATTGGATCCAGTTGAGGAACCCGACCGACCTCGGTGGGGCCTTCCTGATCGATCAACCCCAGGAGCATCGGCAGGCTCGGGGCCGGTGAGATGTTAATGATGATCGGGACAAATCCATTGATCTGCTCAAGATTGACCGCGGGAGCGGTTGACGGCAGATTCAGCTCAATGAAATCCCCTTCCACATTTAATTCGAGGGCGGATGGATTTAGGTCAATCCCCCCTTTGTTCTCTGACTCAAGAGTGTCTTCCGGCTTGGTCAGCATGGCAAAATCTAAATCTTCGGTGATGGACTCCAGTGCAAACAGTCCCAATAGTATTCCGAGATTGTTCACCTCTTGACGCATCTCGCGCTCAATAGACTGTCCAATCTCCAATGCCCTAGCAGCCATCTCTTGTCGTAGAGCGTCATCCTGCAAAATTTTGGCAAGCTTGGTGTCCGAGTACGTCTGCACGGCTTGACCGGCAACAAAAGTATCCAATACCTTTTTGTTTAAATTCCATCCGCCAGGCATATTCATAAAGGCAATGCCCTGCATAGCCAACTCCATGATATTTCGATCATGTCCGATAATGCCGACGCCGTTATTGCGCGCTAAAGCATACAAAGTCCCTAATTCACCGACAGAGGTCACCGTTAATATATCCGCATCAGATAAGTCTTCATATGGCCGACCCGCATCCTTATCGGCCTGCGTTCGTTGTCGGACAACATACTGATCTTTGTACACCGACAGACGAGACTCGTCGGATGGCTGACGGAAGCCCATAATCAAGAGCGGCTTTTTCGCGTTATCCTCTATACCGTCGATCAACTCTTTGAAACCTCGCATGATCGGCCCGGTTTCCAGAGTACCGGGTGACCCCACGACGATGACCGGTCGATCACCAATATTCATCTCAGTCCTTAAAGAGGATACGACTTGATCGGAAACGTAGGCCACTCGCCCTTTCACCGACTCCAGATTCAACCATCCCTTCAAAGGCTTTTGAGAAACATCCGAACCTTCATCCTTAAATTCAATCCGCACAAACGCATCTTCATCATATGTCTTCGTGCTCGACATGGACATGGTCTCCACACCCGGGAATGTATTTTCAATTAACGTCTTAACTCCGGCATCGGCATCCTTGGACCGAACATAACCAATAACAATAGACTCAGGACTTAACTCAAGAAAATCCATCACACTCTTGATCGCATTGATCCGCGCTTGTCCGTTCGCCACCATCAACAGTCGCTTATCGATAAGACCCAAAGCGGTTTCCAATGTTTTCCCCGTTTTGATAAATCTCGGTGACTGGACGTGATGTGTGGACAGCATATGCTCGATCAACAGCCTGACACCTCGATTCACCCCGTACTTAATCATCATCCGCGCCGCAGCAACGCGCAATGCGTGTACTCGATTCTTATCCGTTACGATGTCTAGCAACTGGCCTTCAAGTGATCTGACGACGTCACTACTATTCACCGCTCTAATCGCCGCAAGCGCCAATTCCACTTTCTGGACCGGTGTCCGAATATCCTTGAGAAATGCCCGCACCTTACCCACAATCAATTGAACAATCTCCTGATCCAAGTGCTCGGCATGCTCAGCAAGCACAAGTAAACTTTGCTCGACAATAAATGAATCGTAGTCATCTTCGTTTTCGATAACATTCACCAGCAAGGCATATTCCTTGGCCTTTGCCAGTCTGTGCAACATTTCGATATATTCTGGTTGAAACATCGCAAACATACTGGATCGGTCCGAGATATTGTAGTTCCCTTTAAGTCGATCGAGCGATCGTTTATCCATAATGAGTCGATGCTCGTCAAGGCTCGATATCATTGCCTCATCCGCGTCAATCTGATCAATAGAATGGATCAATTCATAATAAATCCCTCTTTCCCGGTCGACGATAATCCCATCTTCATCCTGTGTGACGGCGACACGTTTGGGGATGAATTCAAACAAGCGGTTTTTGCCGGAACCGAAGATCGATTGTCCAAGATAATGCCGGACCTTATTCGCGCTGACCGCACGCTCGATTTGCGATTTAACATCTGTGTTAATAAAGCGGGTGGCTGAACGTTCAAGCGCCTGATACATACGCTGCCAAAAGTCCTGATCCTCGCCTTTATCGTCAGCCAGGGTATTCAGCGAAATAGCAGGTAAAACATAGTTACCCAGATCCGGCGAAATAAAAATATGGCGAATGCTAAACCTATCCGCGTCACGCTCAAAGACAATGAACAATCCGCCTCCGCCCTTTTCACCAAGACTGCCCTGTCCGGAGGGATCATACTCCCGGTTAAATTTGGCCTTCAAATGCGCATGCAGCACAAAAACGTCATCTGATATCTTCATCAAGGCGTGATGAAACTGCGACGAGAATCCCTGCGGCAAGTCCGGATCCAGCGCGAAATCAAATGTTTCCGGATCCAGAATCTTGAGATCAGCTTTGATCTCGTCCTCCATCGGATCGCGATTTTCGTATAGTTCGATATGCTCCTTATGGCGATGACGGTATTCCTCATCGATCGCAAGCAATTTATTCTTCGCCCTTTCACGCTTTGCCAGGACATCCTCAAGCGAAGGTGTCAACATCGCCGGATCACCTAGTCGAAAGATATCTTGATCCAAAGTACCTCCATGATCGTTCTCAATTGACTTCAACGCATCACTCACCGCCGCATATTCAGTAGAGAATAGACCCAATGCCAGGTCCAAGTGAGGTATATTTCTCTCAATTATTTCTTGAAGGGATCGCGGATCTTGACGAAGTCCTTCAAATATCCATTCAGGTATCGCATACGAATACTGCCCGCGGTCCGAAGAATAAAAAATTCGCAACAATCCCATACGATTTAAAACGCCCCATTTATCTTTTTCCCGAGATACTTCTTCTGTTGTTGTGAGCTGTGAAGTCCACCGGCGAGGTTGAAGATTCGGATTATGGCGATTCTCCCGAATATATTCCAGTTCTGCGCGTAAAATTGCGTACCAGGAACTTCTCAGCGTTGTCATAACAATCCGCTGACCGTTAAGCCGGAAAAGATCGGCGATATCTTCCTCAAGAACAGCGGTCATCGCGGCATCGGAGGACGCATTTGTTTCCACCCGTCCATCGCGGACAAACTTGATTCGCTCATTAATCCTGTCTATCTCCAGCTCCAACGCCCGCATCTGATTGTACCTGATCAATCCGGTGACACTTCCGTCGGGATTTTTCAACCGGGCAACACGTTTTCGCAGTTTATCTTTTTCCCGCAGCAATGCATCGATATCATCACCGCCTTTCATCGCCGAGTCGACATCATTTTGCCGGACCCAATCTTCATCATCAAATGCCAGCTTCATATTTGTCTGCGAGCGCCACCAGTTTCTAAAAAACTCCGACCGGCTGCTGTCTTTCGTCGCGACAAGCACTACCTTGTCCACCGCCTGATCATCTGTGTAGAATTCATAGTCAGCCAGCCCTTGAAAGCGGACCACCGCAACATTGATAATACCTTTGTCCGTCCTCACATTCGGCCGTCCATAAACCCGGCCCAATCGACTGGACTCTATGCTCCGGACCACATCGCCTTCCTGCAGCTGATAGCCTTCTTTCAATGTTTGTTCCACCGGAAATCCCACACGTTCATTCATCACGCGACCCATATCTTTGAGCTTCGTTGAAAATACACGGACACTCCCAATCCTGGATAAATATCGGTAGCTGTCAACCCTGACCCTTTTACTTTCAAGGTCCATATACCAATCCAGATCCAATGTTTTGAGGTAGGAATTCAACTCCGTCATGCGCCGGACATCTTCAACTCTGCGTCCGGATTGCATATCAAAAACCTGGGCTGGTTTACTATCGTCGGTCAAGACATCCACGACATAAACACCCAAATCACTCAACCACAGGATATCAACCGGCGCCTTCTGATTGCGCCGCTCCAGCCGCAGCAATTTTTTATTAAGCATGATATTGCCTTCGCGGTCCAGCACCTTACCGGTGATGATACCGTTAAAGTCGTCGAGTTGATTGGCGAGCCGCGACAGCGTGGAAAATTGCGCCCGGAAAGTTGTAAGATCGCGGTAGACGGTAAATTGATGCGTCTGCAGCAAATCGTCGGCATTTCCCCGCAGGGCCAGCGCCACAATCGCACCATGCTGATTGACTACGGGCTTACCATACACATTCAACCGCTGCCGCTCAAATTGATCAACCAGGATCATCGTTCCGTCCTCAAATGCCATCGTGGCAAATCCTTCACCCTTGGGGAGTTTTTGTTGACGGTCAGGCCCAAAGGACTGAAAGTTTTCCTGACGTCCGCGAACATCGACATTTTCGATAGCAAAGACCTGATTGATATCATCAAACGCAAACTGCACCGCCGACTGGATCACCTGACCATTTTGATCGCGGGCCGCTTTGATGATGTAATCCGACCCGTCGGCTGTCCGGACAACCACCGGCCAACCGTCTTCGTATTTGACATCCACCGTCTGACCGATTTCAATAGCCGGGGACATCACCTGGATCACCGAATCGCCTGCCTGCACATACTTGGCCTGATTATTCGCCCCTGCTCCACCGACAATCGCCGCCTCGATCCAGCCGCTGATTTTCCGTCGGGCCGATGAATCTCCTAGATGTCGATTTTCAACGCCAAGCGGAACGCCCTTGGCCTGTGTTCCGCCGACCAGTAGACCAATCGGTTCACCGGCATCATCACGAATCCACTTCCAGCTCATCACCCGCTTGGGATCATTGCGGTAATAAATCGTCTCCAATTCATTGTCCTCATCAAACACAAATGTGTGACGATGCGTGCGCACAAAATACACCGGCATAAAACGCCCGTTGATGCTGATCTCATCTTGGTAATCCTTCCTCACCGACGGTGTAAACCGCTGCATTTTCTGAGTAACAATCCCCTTGCTCCGGATCTTGTACTCCTTTAAGACACGCTGAACAACGGCCGGTGTCACACCGTGCTCCGCCGCGATCTCGGTTTGTGATTTTGGAATGGTTTGATTGCGCAGCTTCTTCATCTTGGCACGAAATTCCCGGGTGGCCTCGGTCTCCACGAATCTTCCGGTTTGGGCTGAGCGGATTTCCGAAACCATCGCCGCGTCTGTGGCCTCGTAAACAGATTCGTAGAAAAATAATCCCGGCACCTTGGCAATATCTTTGCGCTGGCTTCGCAGCAGTCGCAACGGAACCTCAACCGGCCGGTCGGATTGTTTACGGAGCTTGTACATGTAGGCCGGATCCTCAAACGCCGCGTCGTTAACCGGTTCAGACACCGCCTTACCGGCGAACGCGAGCAACAAGAGTTGTTCAATCACGCGCAAACTCGCGTCCTGTTTTTCTCCGTTGGTCAGCCCCGGCAACTCCTGCTCCTGCGGCAGGTAAATATCTTCCAGATAAAAAGCGGTAACACCTCCCTGACTCAGATAATCATTATAGAGATCGATCATGATCCCGATCTTGTCCCGGAAATACATCTGCGTTGATGTTTCCAAAATGATGTAATCATATCTTTGACCGCCCAGCACACGTGACAGGTCGTCGTCCGCGTTCAAGTCCATCAACACCGGACGAATACGTCCCAGGGCCTCCGCCATCTCTGCGTCCCCCGCTATCGATCTAAACTTCTCCCGGATCATATCCGGACGATACAGCCCCGCCTCTTTATTGACGGCCGTTATGCTTAGGTGCGGATATTGCAGCGCCATCTCCGCCGCCGTAAACCCGCGTCCGGCCCCGATCAACAAGACGGTCTTCGGCGCGCCGTTGTCGGTGTCAAAATTGTCGGAAATCTGATAGCGCATATCGATCATCTGATAATCACGGGTGACTCGGAACTCGGCCCCATACGGATTATCCGCCGTTGGAAAGTCAAGTTCGGCGGTGGTCATGGCCGCATCGGATGCGGCCTCTGCGGCCAGCACCCCCTGCTTGACCTCGTCGAGGATTTGCGCCGGAGATTTATCCTCGGGATAAACCGGCGGCGCAAACGAAACGATCATGCGCGATGGAAAATCTCCGCTCTCCCGAAACGGCAAAATAGGAATGCCGAACTGTTTGGCGATGCGTACAAATCCCGGCCGCCATCGGCCTACATCACTTAAGAAATCATCCGCGTCGATTTGGCTCAAATCTTCCCACGAATCCGATCCCGGATAAATCCCGAGAATCGCCTGCCGCTCCTGCAACGTTTGCAGCATTTTGCGCAAACCGGTGATGCCGTATTTTTTCTGCATCGTCAAAATGATGCCGTGATTCTCCATCCAGTTGGTGATCCAGAACAATAATTTTTGGGATAACGGCCCCAGACTGTTTTGCTGCGACCGTACAACAAATGTCGGCAGCTGACCGCTGGTCAGATATATCTCGGTGACCAGCAGCAATCCGTCCAGTCCATTCCCCAGATGATTTCCCGCCATAATAAAACTGCCCGTTGACGGCATATGCTCCAGTCCGCGCAGCGTCACACTCTTTCCGAGGAACATCCGGTAGAACAACAACCACGGCTGAAGGATGCGCGGAAGACGTTGCCGGACACGATCGGTTCCCCTCTTGTCGATTTCAGCGTCGAGGAGACGCCCGGCGACACCCGCCGCATCGCCCAACCGGGTACGGACCCGCACATTCGTCCCGTCGAGATTGACGGCATCCGTAAATGCCGAAGGATCCACCGTCTTCATCGCCAAATCCAGCGTGGTGTGATCCACCCCGCCCGAAAAATACTTACGCGGTGTTACCTGTTTGGTGACAGGGTCTTCGTCTTCACGGATATAATCGTACACCCCTTTCTTGAAGGAACGCACGTACTGCTCATAAATTTTCTGATTGATGGCGGGGTCATTGATCTCAACCCCGTCGGTCTTGGATTGATTAACGTAGTACTGGCCCAATAAACTGGCCTTGAGATTCTTTTTGTACCATGTGGCCAGGATCATGGAGTGATAGATTTGCCGCAGATTGGCGAAGGTGCGGCCGTGATTAATCTCCCGTTCGATCTCCGGGATCAATACGTCGCGGACCACCTCGGCCGTCACACCGGTCACAATGTCTAGATCCTGGACCTTTACATCACCCAACCCGTGCCGGGTGCTGTTACGGTTAATCGACAGGGCCAGATAATCTTCCTCGAGCATCACCTTGAGATGCGTGTTCACCACGTAAAC
Organism: bacterium; assembly: GCA_030429765.1. Taxonomy (GTDB): domain Bacteria; phylum Omnitrophota; class Gorgyraeia; order Zapsychrales; family Zapsychraceae; genus JAGOSC01. The sequence continues at coordinate 55,036 of JAUIER010000017.1, forward strand.
AGATTGATCACGGACAACCACATCGGCACGCTCGGGCACGATCCAGATCTTGTTGAACGTATTCATCGGAATATCGGTGGTGCCGTATTCCTGCTGCGCGCGTTGATGCACACGCCGCCAAAACTCGCCGCCCAATTCATCTTCGGGATACATCAGTGACGCGGATAATTGTTTAAGAAGATAGTCCTGGGCCAGCAGGTCACGGCCCATTTGCGTGTGACCAAAATCATCAGGGATGATCCGGTTTTTCTCGTACGGCGAAAGGTTGACCCACATCTGATCCTCAGGTACGGTCAGCGCGGCCAGAAAATATTTGATGAGCTTGGTGGATTCGGCGCTGAGATCCTCACCCGATAAATGATCATCTCCGGTGTCCACGATAAAATCGAATTCCAGCGGCTGATCAGGAAGGATGGTCATCCCCCGGATAATCGCCGGATTATAGGCGGATGTGGCCGGCACCATGGTCCCGGGCTGCGGCAGGTTCAGGATCGTCGCCGGCCGGATCTGGGCAAACGCCGCCCTAGGCGGCATCAGCAGGCTGACCACCAATGTGGTCACCACCAGCCAGACAACCGATCGATAAACGAGTCCAAATTTTCTATCTATATGTCTCATATACACTTACACCTCAGGCTTTGCCGTAAAACCGACACACCCATAGGTCGACATCAAATACAATTTGAACTAAAGTTGGATTGGTACTTCGATTGGGGAAATTTGGTAAGACAATAAGTATTACTTATATTAGTAATATAGCACAAGGCGCGCAGGTCGTCAAAATATTGTGGGGTGGGGTGAAATGGATGAAATGTAGCGCACTCGCCTTAGTTCTTAAGGCCTCGTATATTCGTCCATGAGAATCTTAACTGTAAAACCGCCGATCATTTCATCATTTAAGAAATAGATCCAATCATTCAATTCAGAAATCGGAGCAGAAACCTTGTCACCCAACTTATAACTTTTAAGATACACCGGGTCGTTACCTAATCGTCCATAAACAAAGCCATCTTCGATTCGATCAACATTAACCCAAATAAATTCAGTGGAGTCGCCTTCTTTAAAGGGAAACTTAGCCGAAAAATTAGATTTATCGCTCGCCTCATCGCTAAATACTGTAACAAACTCCGACCACCGCCGACGCGCCTCTTCAGTTGCAGCCTTCATTCGTGAGTCATCGGAATCTATGTCAACAATCGGGGCCTCCTCCATTTCAGATAATGCCTCGATGGGGTTTCGACTGAGCAACTTCTCTCGCGTACCAGTAGAAACCACATCACATATGTCAAATTGAGGAAGGCAGACCATGAGTACATTCTTATCCAAGAGTTCAGCGGCAAGCCTCCCCATATCCTGATAGGCTTCAACTGTACTCTCTTCCGGAACATCCCCCATTATATCAACGGACATCCAAGCTTTATGCGCTTTAAATGCCTCACGAAACCGAACCTCTTTGACCTCCTTAAGAAAATCTTCCGTCACGTCAAAATATGTTTCGTTAAAACTATTTATCAAAAAAGCCTTGTTCATATCTCTAATGACAACAAAACTCATATTGTCCTTAGCAGCAACAAACCCATGCTCTTCTGAATCTGCTTCTAAATGAATATCAAAGGCTGTATTCACCTTTTCTAAGAGTTGATCTTCAGCCAACGGCTCCGTCCGATCCTTGAGAAAGACAATAGAAATAATTGGATGGTTTTCTTCAGCAGAAACTATCAGCCTGGTAAAGGCAATTATCGCCAGTCCAAGGATTAATATATTAATTTGCTGGCGTGTACCCATTTGTAGACCGCGCTCCTAAGCACTTAAAATTTTCTTCCCATACCAAACCCATGCTCATGCCAATCCCATTTACATTTTTCATATTTAGTCAACTTATTCCATCTTATTTGTTTTGCAGATACTCACCCAGATTGGCCAAGAAATCAATACCCCGGAAATTATAAGTAGGATTATTGGATACAATGGCCCGCCAGGTTCACCAAAGGGATTGTTATCGTTTGCCATTTGTGTGCCCACGGGGTCAACTAAGGCAATTATCGATAATAAGCATATACTGATACCCATTAGAATACTTAAAAAAGCTACCAGAATTAATATTGTTTTAATCAACATCCTAATTCTATCTCGCTGTATCCGTTTTCGGATCATAAACAAAACTTTTATCTTTGCCATCCAATATATCAGGTATAACTTCTAGTTTTGCTTTCTCCTTGTCTTGAAAAAACTGGCGGCCATCAACCCAGTCCCCGTCATCCCATATGGCAACAGCATCCAGAGTTCCGTTTTCAACAACATTGGCAGAACCAAATTTGTCAATTTCAGGAAATTTTATTAGAACGGAAACAGATACAAAATCATCAATCATATCATATGTGACTTCCTTGGCTCCAATAACAGGCCTCTCAGCCGTTTCATCAAAATCGTCTTCACCCTCTCCACTGAGATCATTTACCCAAATAGGATTTTCTAACATGTCATCGAGTGTAATGTCTTCCAGCATTTTAAGCGAACCTAACTGATATTGTTGATCCATTCTATGAACTCCTTTTAATTTTGGTATCACCAGAGAAGCCAGAACACCTATCAGAACAATAGGTATTATTAATTCGATGTCAATCATCCGGTTAAATCGCATTACTTAGTGTATTACCTTGTAGTGTTTGGTTATATCTTCTTTATCTACTTAGTAAATCTTTTAAAAGTCTTTTACTATTACGATGGCCTGGTTTTAAATCTAAAGCGATCTTTACATGTCGAATGGCATCATCTAGATTCCCATCAATAAATGAATATCCCATAGCCAAACAATAATTCGTTAAGTAGTTGTCAGGCATAATCTTGTTTGCTTTCTTTAACATTCGAATAGCATTATCCAAATCCTTTCCGTCATTTCCCCTACGACCAATTAACATCAAACTGTAATCCCGCAATATCAGAACACTATCTGGTTCTTTTTTAAGGATTTTCTTAAATATAAACTCTGCTTCATCATTTCTTTTCCAGTCATCTAAACTCGAGGCATATTTGCTTAATACTCTCAGACTATAAGGGTCAATTTTAACTGATTTCTTAAAATACTTTTCTGAATTCTTTTGATCATTAAGAAATGCATAGGTCATGGCCAAAATTAAATTAGCATCCGGCAATAAAGGATCAATTGATAGCGCTCTCTTGAAAAGTTTTTCGGCCTTTCGTAAATTTTTCTCATCATCAGAACCTGTGCTTGTTGAGAAGATACACATGCCTAACGACTCTAAGGCAAGACTATGATCCTTATATAGAGATATTGATTTTTCAAAATACTCTATTGCTTCTTTCCTTTTATTCCTTTGTTTTAACTCCATTCCACGTCTGTAGGCCAAATGAGACTCCACCCAATTTTCAAGCCCATCAATTTCTTTTTTTGAAGGTCTATTATGCACCGGATCGGGATGATCCAATGATTTGGACCAAAGCTTACCTCTCCAATAATCGGCGAATTCCTGCGCCTTAGTTTCGCTGGCAAATTTCCGATTGACGTTCTTTGCCTTTGAATCAATAATCTGCAAATGACCAAGCTCATGCAGAAATACATCATATAACATAAATCTCCGTATCGCCCTGATCGGCCACTGACTCCCCTTAACAGCTCCAAAAGTACGATGAGATTGACCTGGCGTGGACTGAATAAGTTTAGAGATACTAAACCGGATTGGCATCGCACAAATTGTAATCTCTTTTCTACCACGTTTCGTTGTATATCCGTAACAACGATTACCTCTGGCATCATCTTTAAAATGTACTTTTTTTAACCGACTATATAAATCTTCTGGCAGCCTAGACAACAGAACTTTAACATCTTCCTCATTTATATAATGTCTTCTATGCGAAGCACATTTATGTTTTACAAACTCTATATAACGCATGTTTTACTCTTTCTAAGATAGTTTATTTTGTCTCAGGTGGTCCGCATCTAGGCATGTTGGGATTTAGTAATTTACATACTGCAATGTTAATATCGTCCTGATCACAAAAATACTCTTCAATTTTACCAAATTCCTTATAGGCCCCCCAGTTAAATCCAGCCTCTATATCATTATAATAGAGGCACTGATTCCCTATTATCCCAACGACCCAGAAGCCACCGCCCTCATTTCCCCAAGGATCGAGTTGCCATTTAACGGGAGATACTTTGATCTTGTTCCATAGACTTAACTTGTCTTTAGAAAGTTCAACTACATCTGAGCAAATCATATCATTCAAGGCTTCTAATGTTATTGGCTTCCAAGTCATATTCAAAATCCCGTGTTAGAAACAAAAAATCCCCCGTCAAAGCAGCGCATTCGCAGGGGGATTGGTTTATTATATTCTTTTTAAAGCTGACTGTCAAAAAAGCAAAAACGGTGTCCGCTGGCGTCCAAAATAGGTAGAATGAAATGAGTCTCATATGTTCCGTTATGATGATGGATTTAAAGAATAGACGGCTCGATGATACTTTGGCTACGATTTATACAAAACAGCCTACGATCCCTGCTCACGAGTAAACTCCTTTTTAGCCAATTATTGATTCAATTAATTCCTCTCCCGATGATTCTGACTCGGTTTGTTGAGTAATTCGCGTTCTTTCAACCAGCAAAAGCCGACCGGCACCATAAATACAGAGATTAAGGCGACCATCATCCCTCCGACAGACGGCAGGGCCATGGGGATCATGACATCAGAACCCCGCCCCGCTGATGTGAGGATAGGCAGCAAGGCGAGTATTGTCGTGGCCGTTGTCATTAAGCACGGCCGAATGCGCCTAGTTCCCGCCTCGAGAGTGGCCTGACGAATTTCGTGGACCGTCTTGGGCTGTCTCTCATCAAAACTTTGCGTTAAGTAGGTTCCCATCACCACCCCGTCGTCGCTGGCGATACCGAAAAGCGCCAGAAATCCAACCCAAACAGCGACACTCAGATTAAACGACTGCATATTAAATAGCTCCCGGAAATAACTGCCGAAGACAGGAAATTGCAGAAACCATTCCTGCGCGTATAGCCACAGCAAAATAAATCCACCGCTAAAAGCTACCAATATACCACTAAACACCAAGAACGTTGTCGATATGGACTTGAACTGTAAGTATAGAATGATAAAGATGGCAAAGAGACTCAGCGGTAGGACAATCGCCAGCTTCTTTTCGCTGCGCACTTGATTCTCATAACTTCCGGCAAACTTATAACTGGTGCCCTCGGGCAGTTCCAGCTCGCCGGATTGTATTTTTTCATTCAGATAGTTCTGGGCGGCATGAACAACATCCACTTCAGCCGCGTCAGCCAATTTATCAAACAGCACATAGCCGATTAAGAAAGTATCTTCGCTTTTGATCATTTGCGGTCCGCGCGTAAACTTCAATGTCGCCACCTGCGATAACGGAATTTGAGCCCCCTCTTTGGTAGGAACAAGGACATCTTGCAAGTCTTCAATGGAATCTCTCAGCTCACGCAAATATCTGACTCGAACGGGATAGCGTTCGCGCCCTTCAACCGTCGTCGTGACCCGCATGCCGCCGATCGCCATTTCAATAATATTCTGCACATCCCGGATGTTAACGCCGTAACGGGCGATTTTCTCCCGGTCAATAACAAACTCCAGATAGGGCTTTCCAACAATTCGATCGGCGATGACCGATGCCGGCTGTACGCCCGGCACCTCCTTCAAAAACTTCTCGATTTGAAATCCGACCCTTTCCAGATCTTCCAAGTTCTGACCTAGCACCTTCACTCCCATCGGGGCACGCATACCGGACTGCAGCATGACGATACGGGCGGCGATCGGCTGCAATTTGGGGGCCGACGTTGTGCCCGGAATTTCACCAGCCTTGACGATTTCCTGCCAAATGTCATCGGGCGATTTAATATGATCCCGCCACTGCCGCGGACGTTTTCCCGTGGACGGATCTTTGGGCCCGTACTCAGGTTTATAAGTGACAATCGTTTCGATCATTGAAAGTGGCGCGGGATCAAGAGGGCTATCCGCGCGTCCAAGTTTTCCGACGACGGAATCAACTTCGGGGATTTGACTCATTTGTATATTCTGTTTCTGAAGAACATCCAAAACTTCTCCCATTGATGCATGCGGCATCGTTGTGGGCATGTAAAGATACGACCCCTCATCTAGCTGCGGCATAAACTCTTTGCCTAATCCTGGAAAAGCGTGATTCAAAGTTCTAATCGGCCACACCCGCAGCACGGCCATTTGATCCACGCCGATTTTACTTAATCCTGCTGTTACCGGCGAGATAACTGTGGCAAAGCCCAGCCATATTGTCATCCCTGTGATAATGATTAAAAACGGAATAGCGAAGAACAGTCGCTTCCTTTGTAAGAAAAACATCAACAATTTAGGATAGATATCCAGGAACTTATAAAAGCAAAAAATAAGGACAAGGATACTTAGCGCCACAAAGGCAAAATTTAAGAGATATCCTTTACCGATCCCCAAGGGCATCCACGTATAGGTTAAGAATGTCATCACGATACCGACCGCGATCCAATTGATATACCGAGTACAAAAATCCCTAACATGTTCCGGAATTCGATGGCCAATCAAATAGTAAATACCCCACCCCATAAATATAACGGAACCCAGAAGGGTAACGCTCCACGTCAACCAGCTCATCACACACATCAGAATGAACTTATAGTGGATAAACTTACGCCGATCCGGTTGATTTTCCTTCACGAATAATAGCTGGGCCAGGGCCGGTATGATCAACAAGGCAATCACAACCGAGGCAAATAAGGCAAATGTTTTGGTAAAGGCCAGTGGTTTAAAAAGCTTGCCCTCTGGTCCTGACATCGTAAAAATAGCCAGGAATGAAATGATCGTCGTAGATACAGCCGTTAAGATGGCCCCTCCCACTTCCGAGGCGGCACGATAGATAATCTTGGTTGAGTGCTCGGCTCCGTCTGATTCACCGAGCTTCTTGAGAATATTCTCGCTCATGATAATACCCATATCGACGATCGTTCCGATCGCGATGGCGATCCCGGCCAGCGACATAATATTGGCATCCACATTGAAAAACTTCATCATGATAAATACCATCAAAACGGCTAATGGCAATGTGACGGAGATCACGATCGAACTTCTGAAGTGCATGAGAAAAAGCAGCACGACGACAATGGTGATCAGGATCTGCTGCTTTAAGGCCTCACTCAATGTTCCTAGAGTTTCATTGATTAACTGGGTACGATCATAAAATGGAATAATTTTGACTTTAGAGACTGTCCCGTCTTTCAGCACTTTAGACGGCAACCCGGGTTCAAGTTGTTTGATTGTCTGCTTGACCCGCTCAATGACGGCCATCGGGTTTTCGCCGTAACGGGCAACGACCACACCACCGATAACCTCTGCCCCTTCTTTATTTAAAGCGCCCCGGCGCAACGCGGGTCCCAAGTTCACCTGGGCCACACTTTTTAAATAAACCGGCACATTGTCATTGACCTTCACGACGACATTCTCAATATCCGTCACGGTCTTAACAAACCCGATGCCCCGGACAACATATTCCACACGGTTAAACTCAATAGTCTTGGCCCCAACATCAATGTTGGCCTTCTTCACGGCCTGGATAATATCGGTTAACGATACGCTATAAGCCCGCATGGCATCGGGGTCGATATCAATTTGATACTCTTTGACGAATCCACCCACGGAGGCCACCTCACTCACACCTTCCGTTGATTGCAATCCATACTTGATATACCAGTCCTGAATGGAACGAAGCTCATCCAGTCCAAATCCGTCACCCTCTACTGTGTACCAGAATATTTGTCCCAATGCCGTAGCATCAGGTCCAAGGGCCGGCGCGACATCTTCCGGTAAGTCATTTTGAGCCACACTCAGCCGCTCCAGGATGCGTGAACGGGACCAATAAAAATCCACTTTCTCATCAAAGATGATATAGATCGTCGAGAAACCAAACGCGGAATAACTGCGGATGCTTTTTACACCGGGCACCCCTTGAAGGGCGGCGGCCAAAGGATAGGTCACCTGGTCCTCAACATCCTGAGGCGAACGCCCCATCCACTCGGTAAAGACAATCTGCTGATTCTCGCCAATGTCCGGTATCGCATCAACCGGCACCGGATCACGCGGCACAATACGCTGCTCTACGTTAAATGGCATAACCGCCAATCCCCCCAACAGTATCACTCCGATCAGCAGGGCCGTGATCAACTTGTTTTCCAAAAAGAATTTTACAAGTTTATTAAGCATATCCCTCTATCCTCATTCTTTAGTGATTGTGATGACTTTCGTTGCCGCCGGCCGCTTTGGATTCTGCAACCCCGTACTCTTTTTTAATTTCACCGCAGGCCAGCATCGCCGAGCCGTAATACGGATTTCGAATTGCATCCGAACGTTGCAGCCAAAATCCGCCGTCACCCAAGGCCATCGGACAATAACTTAAGTAAAAATGTAAACTCTCGTTGTATTCATACTTGGACAGTATTTCCTTGATAATGTCTGAGATGCGACCAAACCTTTCCCGGAATGGCTCCAGCTCATCATCAATTTCTTGCAGTTCATCACGCAGCTGGAAAACCAATCCACCCAACCCGTCCGTCTGTGGGGTCCATTGATTCTCTTGAACTACCCGTTCAATCTCGGCACGCAAGACTTCATATTGTCCCGGAATATCGTCGTACTGCTCAGCGGCTAACAATTCGGATAGTTGCAGGTAGGCGCTAAAAGCATCGACGAGTATCCCGGCATTTTCATGGTTGGCCACTACACCCGAAATGTTGCCTGCGCCTTCCGTGTAATATCCGTCGGGATTCATCATGCTGGGTTTGGCCTGAATCTGCAGCGCGCTATCGATCTTAAAATTTCCTTTGATCACGACACGCTCGCCTTCTCTGAGACCGGACTCCACAATATAGTGATGATCCGCCTTGGGACCCAAAACAATCTCGCGCCCCTCGTAGCGATGCACCCCGGTTTCATCATCTGTATTTTCGACGTAAACAATGGCCCTTCTACCGGTAATCAAAGGAGCTGTTACGGGAATAACCAGCACCTTCTTTTTCATTGACGGATTCTCGGCAAAGCCGAATTCTTTGGTTGGAATCAGATCCATCTCGCAGATATCGCACACCGATGGATCGTCCTTCACGATATCCGGATGCATCGGGCAGATCCACTTGCCAGCCAACTCCTCTTCGTAGACTCTGCCGCCCTCGCCCGTGACCGCATTGATCGTGGCCCGTACAAACATCCCCGGTTTCAACTTTTCCTGATCATTATCGATATTGACCCTGAGCTTGATAGTCCGGGTCTTGTCGCTGACAAACGGTTCGATAAAGGCGATCTTTCCCTGAAATGTCTGCCCCGGATGGCTCTCGGCCTCGATGGTGACACGCTGCCCATAGTGAAGCCATGGCAAATCACTCTCATAGGCCTCCAGAAAAAGCCAGACGCGGCTCAGATCCGCAATGGTATATACCTTCTCGCCCGTTTTAACATACATCCCTTCAAAACCGTTTTTATGGATAACCGTGCCGGTGACCGGCGAATTTATCGTCATATGTTCCTGGGTTTGGCCGCGTTGAACAATTTCATTGATCTGCGCATCACTGATGCCGTACAGCCTCAATTTCTCACGGGAACTTTTTAACGTTTCCTCGGCCGTGGAGCGCATCACGCCCAATTGACTACCGCTGGTCTGATCCAGATTCTTAATCGCCTGTAAATATTCTTCCTGCGACGCGATCAACTCAGGACTGTACAATTGAATCAAATGGTCCCCTTTTCTCACCTTGGTCCCGGTAAAGTCCACAAACAAGCGATCGATCCGGCCGTCAATCCAGGCACTGATGTAGGACAATCTGGTTTCGTCATAAGCCACCTTCCCGACTAAGCGGATCTTCTTCGTGGCTTCCTTATAGATGACTTCCGTCGTTTCAACCTCGGCCAATTGTCTGGCCTTTGAATTTAGGGTCAATGACACAGTCCCGTCATCCACCGCTTGATCACCATCTGTCATTGGAATCAGATCCATGGCACAAATAGGACACAAACCTTTTTCTGGTAACTTGATTTGCGGATGCATGGAGCAGGTCCAGAATTTTGGTTTTTGCTCGGTGGCTTGGGCTGACGGTCCGCTATGTGCGGAGTGATTGTGCCCCTGGCCTGAAATCAGTTTCATCAGCAGCATCCCGGCCATCACACCGATCATTATAAGTATCCAATGACTGCGCTTTTTATCTGACATGGTCCATTTCTCCTTTTTGAAAATAAGTCATATCGCCGATCAACGCGTTCAACTCGGCGGTCCGTTGAATATAGTTGGCCACCTGCCGGTAATAAGCCAGCTGAAAACTTAAGAGCATACGCTGCGAGTCGATCAGCGACAGAAAATCAACGTTTCCCGATTCATATCCTGATTTTGTCGCATTCAATGTTTGAACGGCCTTGGGGATCAGCGCGTCTTTGTATAATTTTGACTGTCGCACCGCGTCACGGATTTTGTATTTGACCAGGGCCAGTTTTGATAACAACTGATTTTCCTGATCGAGACGCGTACTTTCAGCCGCGATCAGCGTCGCCTCCGCCTGCTCTACCCCCGCCTTGATCCGCTTAAACCAAATCGGGACATTCACCGAAAACATAATCACCTCGGCATCTTTGCCGCTATCTGTCGATGAAGAATTTATGGCATCACCGGTGTTGATTCGCGTAAATCCAACCGTTACATCCGGGATATATTGTCGTTTTGATAGTTTCACCGCATCGGTGCTCTTGGCTATCTGCTCGTCCATCGATAATAATTGAGGATTCGTCGCCATCAAAGATTCCCTTAGCTGATCCATATCCTGAAACTCATCTTTCATGTCGACATCATCCAATGTCGCATCCGGCCATGGCAACTTCGTGGATGGCGGACGGTTGAGCAATGCATTGAGCCTGGCCACAAGCGATGTCCGTAAATCCTCCAGACTGAAAAGCTCATTCTCAAGCTTTCCTAATTCGACCTGAATTTTCAGCAAGTCCTGATTTTTCTGCAGGCCCGAGGCGTACCGCTTCTGGGCCACACTTTCGAAATTACTGAGCAGCTTCATGTTCTCCTGGGTCAACAAAATGGCCTTTCTTAAATAAACGTATTCGTAATACGCATCCGTGATCTGAAAAACCAATTCAAGACGCTTCTTTTCGAAACTATAGTAAGCCACCTCTGAATCCCTAAAGGCGATTGATTTTTGAATCCAAAGCTTATCAAACATCGAAAATCTTTGTTGGATCGAGAAGGCATTGTTCTGCGGACCGACCCTCGTCTCAACTGATTCCAGATAGTCCGAAAATGACAGCTGTGGATCAGGCAGAGCGAACACCTCGGCCACATGATGAACCGACGACTTCCATTTATAGAACTCGCCCTTGAGTCCGGCATTATGCGTTAGGCCCATCCAGACATAGTCATCGACATCGGAAGCCGCGCTGATATATCCATCTGAACTCCGTTGCTGCCGATACTGAGCGTCTAGGTTGTCCAACTCTATCCGTCGATCCTTCAAATCACCACGACGCGTTCGTTCCGACTTAATCTCGGCATAACCGGAACCAGCCGCCGTAAGGGCGTATAACAGAATCATTGTAATGATCCTTAAATATTGATTGGTCATTGATCCTCTCCTCGTCGGTTTGGATTGCACATGTATTTATAATTGGTGCTCTTCGTTATTTGATTAATGTTTGAATAAATGATGGTCAAGTTGCCAACGAACTCAGGCTCTCGCCAAAACGTTCGATCGTCCAGGGAATAAATCACTGCCTGGTCGCAACCTGTAGTTTGGAAGGTATTAAATACGTAGGATAGAATGTTTGATGTATATCGGGGGACCGCCGTGAATGTCCGGCGGCGGATGATAATCGTATATCAAGTGAGTCGATAATACTTGATACGGTAATTCATTGGCGGCCGTCAATATAACCGCCGACTGTATGTTATCAAATTCGACGGGCTTTTTTTCCAGAACGGCCAGCTCGTTGTCACAGTCGCATTCATCCGCACTTTGGGCCGGCTCATCCGCGTGAGCCGCCTGGTAACATGGCGGAAGGATCTCCTCCGTATCGGCCTGGGCAAAATCAGTGACACAGCAGCAAAAAACACCAGACAAAAATACGGTGACAATCAGCAGACAAAACACAAATTTTTTAAGATAAAATTTCATGCGCTACTCTTTCGAAACGTTTTAAGCAGCTTGACGACCTCTTCAACCTTTTGCTGCTTCTCCGACTCTGATTGTCCCGCAAACGCCTTGGTGACACAAGTGTCCAGATGTCGCTCCAGAATGGTGTCCTGCACGCTTCCAACGGCCCGGCTGACAGCACTCAATTGCGTGAGAATATCCACGCAGTAGCGCTTTTCCTCTACCATACGCTGAATCCCGCGAACCTGCCCTTCAATGCGCTTAAGGGCATCCATTGTTTTTTTGTGACTCGGATTCACCATCATGATTCAAATATAACATACCCCACTGGGGTATGTCAAATCAGGCAAATATGTTGTAGCAAATAAAAAAACGGCTAGATCATTTTTGATTAATGATTTAGCCGTAAGTAGTTGATTTACTTATCTTTAAAAGTGGTCCATCTCGCATTGAAACGTTGCGAGACGGACCTACATTTTGAATCCGTTAACGGATTCAAAATATATGGGCGATGAAGGAGTCGAACCCTCGGCCTTCTGAATGTAAGCTAAAGGCTCCAAATTTATCCAAAATGCCCATTTACTAAAACGTTGTAATACATAAACTTACAACATGTTTTTACTTCTAAAATGCATTTATTTCGTCGGTGTCCAAATAGTGTCCATCCTTTAAAGGGTTTACCTTTTTCTTGTCTAGAAAATGGATCGCCCTTCGTAAATGATCGTTTCCTAGATGAGCATACCGCATGGTCATCTTTGGACTAGAATGCCCTAACAACTTTTGCACAGTAAAAAGGTCTACTCCCTTTCTCACGAGATCAGAAGCAAAACAGTGCCTTAAATCATGGAACCGAAAATCCTCAATCTTCGCCTTTTTGACGGCCTTGCGAAATGACTTTTTCAAAGTTACGATTTGTTTATTCGTTTTCGGATTAACAAATATGTAACCTGTTTCACTGTGCTGAGGATAATCCAATAAGGCTTGCTTTACAGATGGGGCTAACGGAACATACCGAGATTTCTTACTCTTTGCCAAAGACTCATGAACAAAAAATGTATTATGTTCAAAATCAACATAATTACTTTTCGGAGCCTGTTGCCATTTGAGATTAACAATCTCACCCCATCTAAGACCTGTCCGTAGTGCAACTAGGACAATCATGCGTAGCATTCCACTACATGCTGTAAGTAAACGATTTTGTTCTTCCTCCGTAAGAAAACGGCAACGCTCATTATCCTCGAATAGAAGCTTTATGTTTTTAGCAGGGTGATAATTAACCATATCGCCCCACTCATTGGCACGGCTATACATAGATTTAAGCATAGCTAAATCTCTGTTTACCGTTGAAGCAGATCGTCCTTCGTGTCGAAGCTCAAGATAATCATCAATATCTAGAACTGTTATCTCATGCATCAAACGCTTACCAAAATACTTGATAAGACCGTCCAAGAACCATTCTTGCTTTTCAAAGCTCCTACTTCGCCTGCGGATATGTTTACGTCGATACTTCTCAGCAAATTCCTTAAATGTTATATCCTTACTTTTCTTAACATTAAGATATTTGCACTCAGCCATTTCCACTTCGACTTTTTTCAATGCTAGCTCCGCTTGTTCTCTATACCGAGAAACAGCCTTACGAACACGTTTACCATCAGACTGATAGTAGTCGATATACCACCGACTATGTTTTTTAAAGATCGCACCCATATATTCTCCTTATCTATACATATGCAAGAATATATGTGTTCAGTTTCACTTAAGATTATATATTCATCGCATAAATAATGTCAAACAGTATAAAAGTATCAGCAAACTATGCTGTTTCCGACATAGCCCATTCTTCAATTTTCTCAATATCAAATCGAATCGCTCCATTGATTTTGGAAAAGGGTATTTGCCCTTTCCTTATCCATTTACGTATAGCACTCTGACTAAAACCCAAATATTCTGCCACTTCAATCACGCTTAAAAATCGCTTTTCCATACGCTCACCCCCTCTAATCATCAAACTCTATAGTTCCAACATTTTTCGTTTCAACTTTCAAAGAATCTTCATTTATATTTTTGGCATCTTTTAAATAGTAATTCTCGAACAATTCTAATCCTTTGATTTTATTTGATTTATTTATTCGTTGATACGGCTTAGTAACTATATTTCCAAACTGTCCAAAATTCACACATGATTGTCGATTCTCGCCTTTATAGATGTAATACCCCTGTCCATATTTAAATAGACTCTTGATCTTATCTGGCGAAAAATAAAACTCCTGAACCACCTTATTGGAACTTTCACCTGAGTGTATTTGGTTCCCCCAAATTCCTGCCGTCATACGATATGTTTTCTCTTCCTTCGTGAATGTTCCAATACTTTTTGATATAAGCTCCGCAAGCTCAGGATCACTTTGTTTCAAGTAAATTTTGTTGAGCGTATTCTCATCAATTAATTTCTTGAATGTATGAGATATATTCTCCAAATCTCCCAAACTCTGATGAGCCAATGTCACCATCATCCGACTACTGCGAGCTTTGTTTAAAACTTCAACAAATGTTTCTTCAGCGAATGATCCGTATTCATCTATTAAGACACTAATCAACGCCTCATTCTTAATCCGTTCTGTCTGAATAAGCGACGTGATGTATCTTAAATTTGCCTGTACTATTCGAGCAATACTAACAGCCTGCAATGGATACGCATTTGTTGGCAGTTGGAAATAGACAATCTTATTATTCTCAACAACATCTGTTAATACTATGTCGCTGTCGTCTTCATTCAGAATAGGATCATTGAAACTTGTTAAAAAATTATTAAATCCAGCAATCACATGCTTCCAGCCTTTATATTGGTCATGCAAATCCTGAAATACTTGATTCAATAATTTTAGATTCAAATGTCCCTGCTTATGCTCCAAGGTAATGCTACTGTTTATTTCTTGTCTACATTGATCGTTATTTAGATAGCAATACACATCCATTGGGCTAAACGGCTTACCCAGTGAATGAAGCACCCTAAATGTATAGGTAAATATAGTTCTAGACATTTCCCTAAAGAATGAGTTGTCATCGTCAAAGTTGCTAAAGAATGCATCAATGACAACCTGCGGATCACTTGCGCCCACATACAACGGATTGTACGAACAGGATAGTTCCTTGTGTGATAAAGAGAACACGAGTAAGTCATTCGCCCTTCCGACAGATTCCAATATGGAATTAACCATACTAATAGACTTCATTTCACCCTTGGCATCAATAATAATTATGGGTCTGTTTTTCTTCGCATCCTGATGAATAAGAGGATAGAAAACACTCGTACTTTTTCCCGTACCCGTCATACCCAACACCTGTAAATGCTGTGTCCGTTGTACATCTGGAATGGAAATCATCTTCTTATTCTTTGTAGACGCATCCAACCCAATAAATGTTCTATCCTTATTTTTCTTAGCTTTAACAAACACCTCCAAACATCTTGATAGGTCAAATGGTAAAAACTTATAAGCGACAGCTTTTTCTTTTTGTGCTCGAATACCTGAACGAAACATAGATAGCTTATTCGTATATTTCTCAAGAATATGCATTAGTACAAAGACTAGCGTTAAGCATCCCATACCGATAGCTACGGAAAGACCCAGCAGAATAGGGTTATCAATCAAATAAACCAGCCGATCCTGATATCTGACATATATGATTCCCATAACTAGTACGATTACTATTCCATATTCCTTCATATCTACTCTCGCGCTATAATATTGAACGACTCATCGACATACAGTATTACTTCGGTTCCGGCAGGAACAATTCCGTACCCTTTGGCTTCGTTAATCTCCTTTTCCAATCTCTTAGCTTCTTCGGTAAAAGCCTTTGCAGATCCCTCGAGAACTGCATTCCTAGAAGTCACATCAATTTGATTAATTCCAGTAAGCGTATTTGTCGATTTTTCCTGCACCCCCAATAACGTACCACTGATGAAATGCATGACCTTCGTGAGTATTTTCTCCTTCGTTTTCTCAGTTATGATTTCGGATTTAAATCCACCTGAACCGTCAAAGTCCAATCCTCTACCTTGAAATCTCACCTCATACCCGTCAGCATACAAAATGGTCTTGAATCCAACTAGTACTCGATCTCTTTCTCGTCCTGCCCTAGCCTCACCGAATATTCGGGTATTTTGCGGAAATAACAGTCTTCCGTTAAAATAGAAATCCTCCTTAACCTGAACGATCACAGGAGAACTGAAATTGTTAGTGATGATGTTATGTATCAGTAAACATTCAACCATGCTCCCTAATGGAATCTTTACTTCCTTTTTCCGATTTCGAGATACCAAGGTATTGTCATAAACTGTCACCTGCGTATTACTCTTGACCTTGGGTTTCTTTACTTGTGGTATCGCAATCAATTTTTTAGGCTCTTCCTTTTTTTGTCGTACTGGTTTAGTGAAAAGCAATGGTTTAATCAAATCTTCCGACTTACCCTGCTCCCTCGACACCTTTGGATTACTTGATATATCCTGATAATCTATAATCGGATCACTTTTAATCAACATCTCAGAATCCTTATTGTCATCCTTTGACACAAAATACGATCCAAACACAGCCGTGACTATAATTGCCAATAGCAGGAATGACGGCCTTCTTTGACCTGTATGATCCGTTTTAAATAAATAGTCTAAAATCTTCATCTTTCATCACCTCCTATTTGAACTCGCCTTTCAGACCTGTCTTAAAATTCTTGAATGGATCAATCCATACTCGATAGTCAACCAATTCCTGTTCCTTGATAATAACTTCGTAGTTAAGATGCAATGTCAACGTATCCACCAATAGATTAGTTTTACCCTCTTCGACAAGCGCCTTAAGAATGACACTCCGCTTATCGGATGATATTTCAACCTTTAGTAAATCCGCATTGCCCACCAGAACCAAGTCCGCACTTTCTGGTAATTCCACCTTCGTCACATAACCTGGACTAACATAAATTCGTAGCACATCATCTTCGGCTGGAAATTCATACCAAATTTTTCCCTTCTGTAAATAACGTGTCTCAACCGAAGCATGGGCTGTACCACAGCCGAGCAACACGGCTAGAATCAAAAATACTCTCATAATTCACCCCCTTCATTCTCTATCTTCTCGGTAATGCTGATCACTTTTAATCCGTAAGGATTCTCGAAAGTCGGCTTTACCTGTAAAACATCAAACACATAGGTTCTTTCGTTTTGTTTATATCGTCCATTCTTATCAAGAATTGACATCGCACCCGACACATCAATCTGGTATGGATTGCTCTTTTTGGTTATCTCCATTTCCTTAAGGGTAAACTGAAAGAACACACCCGACTCAATCGACTTTTTATGCTTATCGTATGATTTAAGAATAGACTCTTTCGATTCAACACTTAAGAAGTGTTTAATACTTTCGATCTGAGCTGGCAATGATTCCGGCCCAAAACTCAGATACTCATTAGATATCCATCTCACGAAATTCTCAACAACAGCTTCCGTGATCCTATAGTTATCGAAATTAAGCATTTCGATACTGCCTGTCTGATTCTCCCTCACTAGTAAGACAGGCTTGCGACTGAATTTTATGAGTACAATCGCTTGCAATAGATTGAGAACCAGCAATAGCAAGACGACATACGATAAAATACGCACATTCTTCTGTAATATAATTCTGTTAAATGCCAGTTCACTCATCATCTTTCTCCTTCTTTTTGAAGCCCATAATCTTCTTAATCGAATCAAACACCTTTTTTTCGTTCGCTGAAGGTTGGAATCCTACTTCCTTTGAAATCCCCTTGAATCCTCCCGACAATGATTCGGGGACAATCGTTTTTAACTCTCCACTCATTACAGAGCCAGTAGCCGCATCAACTCCACCTGCAACTCCACCTACCGCAACTCGTCCTCCTCGTTTTGTGTTTTCAGATATTTTATTAATTGCACCTAAGGCCGCCATTGATGCGGCACCCCCAATACCTGCACCCGAAATCAAGCTCGTTACTATCATTGGAGTAAATATCAATACAAAACACACAGCAAAGTTCAACATGACAAATTGCTCAATTCCATCTAGTGTTGGTTGAATATTCCCACTGAGTGTGACCGCTATGGAAAGAACAATATGCCAAAGGATAGGCCATGATATAACCGCTACATAAGATCGAAACCATCCTTCAATCATTCGTATTGAAGATTTGAAAACAATAAATGGTATTAACAAAGGCCCCAGCTTATAGAGAATTCCAATAATCGTATATCGAATGGCTTGCATAACATTCGATACAATGGCGTAGAATATAAAAGAGACGTTTATGGTCAAATTATGTAATGTCTTTTTACCAAAAACAGCCAACGAGAATCCCTTCTGCTGATTCTGCTCATATACGCTTTGCATGTTCTGGCTCATAACCATATACTGATCGGCTGCGGTTGTCTGAGGATTAATCGTCGTATCTATGGCAACAACAATGTCCTTAACCATATCCAGAATTAGACTGTAGCTTTGAAGCAATACAAAACCAATAACAAGACGAAACACCAGCCCTGACCAATTGGCCTGTTTATTGGTAAATATTCCTAAGTACATAAACAAAACAGCCAGTATAAAGAAACTCCCCAACAGTAACCTTCCAATCGAAAGCACTCCTGCCAAATCGCTTTTAATCACATTGATAATAAAATCCATAGTCTAATCCTCCTCTACATCGGAAAGTCTTTGCTCGCTACATCCATAAAGCGTCGTACTCCCTCATTTTCCTTCTGCAACTCAACAACCGCTTCCTTTCTCTCTAAATTCCTATTGGAATGTTCGACACTCTGTTGCTTGATTGATTGCGACATCAAATATGTCACATGATTTTGCAACTGCATTAAATGCCCCAATTCTTCGGCAATCGCCCGTAACGCACCCTTCTCATTAACGGTTTTTGAGTGAGAAATAAATTGCTGGGCATACTGTGAATTCTTTGAATATATTTCCTGATAGCTGTCTGCGATTTGATATCCCGCAACATTAATATCATCAGACATTTCAATATAGTTAAAATCCTTCCCTTGGTTTCCCCAATCCTTTAAATTACCGAAAACATCCTTCCATTCATCCGACATGTTTCCCTGTTTACTTATGTAGACATCTAAACTTGAAAGTAAATTGGTTGTCTCAACAACAATATTCTTAAAGTCACTGACGAATCCAACATCGGTAACACCTTTACTCGATTCAATCGCCAGTTCCAATTGCTTTTTCAGAACGCTCACCTGTTGAACCGCATTCTTTAATCGCTGAAGATGCTCTGCGGTTTGAATAATCGTCTGTTGGACGATTGCCAATGCACTTGATTGAGCTGAGGCCTGCATTGGGATCAACAGAAATACTGCTAGTAAAATTATCTTTTTCATAACACCCCTCCTTTATTTGACAGCCACAGGTTCAACACACTTGCCTGTCTTTTGATCCCAAATACTTTTGGCGTAATCAGCCTGCCCTTGTTTGTAGCCGTCTGCATATCCTCGATCATATGCCTTTAGTTTCTTTTTCTTTCCAACATAGTTCCCTGTAACGGCTCCGGTTAATCCTCCAATTGCGGCTCCTGCAACTCCATTCTTGCTTTGATGACCTATCACGCCACCCGTTGTAGCTCCAATGACACCGCCCGTTACTGTCGATTTCTTTACCGAGCTACATCCACTTAAACACACCAAACCCACTAAAATATAAACAGCATTACTCACTCGCATAATCTACCTCCTTTTCATTCTTTATATCCGTTTGGATACTTTTCAGCACATAGCTGGATAACCTCGTACATTTCCTTTTCAGGATTTTCCCTTTCTTGTTGGGTATAATAATTCACATCCTTTGCATCCGTAGTTGCTACCCAGTATTCAATAGGTGTGGGATAGATAATCATCTTTCCGCTCACGGACTGCATTCCTCTTGATTGTGAAAAGAATACTTCAGCCGCTTCACCTTTCTTAATCTGCAACGATTCAATCTGATTTTGTTCACTCTCATTAAAATGAAAGTAATCTACAATTCCATTAACCGCAGGAACAGAATTTTGCCTTAAAATAAATCGTGTATTCGAATTACCTAGAATAGCGTTCTCTAGTCCTCCAATTAAAAAGTCATTCAATGACTGTGTTACAGAAATTGCAGCTGCTCCATACTTTCTAAATGTCCTATAACATTCAGCAATAAAAGCAGCTGACTCAGGAGTACTCAGCAATTTCCAGCACTCATCAAAAACAACTATTTTTCGTCTGTTCGGTTCATTCAAAACCTTATTCCACACAAAGTTTGTAATAATCGTTAACATGACAGCTTGTAGTCCAGAGAACTTCTCCATCCCTTTCAAATCAAAACAGATTACATCTTTGTCCAACGATATGGTGGATGGGCCATCTGTATAAGAGCCGTATTGCCCTCCTTTAAACCAATTACCGAGCAATCCAATCACTGGATCACAAAACTTTGCATATTGTTTATTCGAATCAGCCATTGCTTTTAACGCACCTTTAAAATCACTGAGAATTGGTCGATCAATATTCTTGTACATAAAACCCATCGTTCTAAAGATATAGTCTTCAACAATTTGATCCGATTCATTGAATCTATCTAGACCGCCCATCATTTGAATAATGGACTTGGTCTTTACCATGATGATTTCGTTCTGCTCTTCTTCTGAAAACTTCCTCATCGGCTTATTTCCAGATAACTCAAATAGGTTGAGCGTAAATTTCTTAGTTAGACCTAAATCTATATATTCGCCTCCTTTAAGTAATGTTTGCCGTTTGTACGATCCTCCGATATCAATGAATATCTCAATTGGATTATTCTTACTGTACTGATTGATCAATTGGTTAATCGTAAAACTCTTACCACTCCCTGTAGCTCCTACTACAACGATGTTGAAAGCTGATATATCATCTGAGAATGGATCATACGTGGCTAAGCCTTGAGTTGAATTAAAGAACAAACATTCCGCTTTTCCGCTTCCTTTAAATTCTGAGAAGAACGGAAGAAAATCAGCCAAATGAAGAGTTTTAAGCATCAACCATCGAGTTGATTCCTTTGTCCATCCGGGTAACGTGCTTAGAAAACTAGGTGTCACACCACCCCATCTTTCGTCATGCATTTCTGCACCGTTCAAAGAGGCAAACATATTGATCATCTCAGTTGTCCGTTGCTTTACCTGATCGACTGTTTCCCCATATACATGAAGCGTCAGCTGACATTTAAACAACTTCTGATTCGTCTGTTGCAATTCCTCAAGCAAAGCTTCATACTGCTCAACCTTTACCTGAGCTTCCTTGTTAGGCAATCCCATAAACTGAAGTAGGTTTCCATATTCACGGCGTCTCAGTGTTTCTATTGTCTTTTTACCCCATTGCTTCGAGGGTGTATCAATATTGAATACCACCCGAAACTCTTTAAATGACAAATAGCGCAACTGAAACAACATGGCTGGATACGTCATTTCAGGTAGAACCTTTAACGTAATGTACTTGTGATAGTATCCACCAAACTGGATATACTCACCCTTATGTGAATCAATGGACAAATCCGAACAACATACCTGCTTAACAAACAACTCATCTTCTCTTATACTTGGACAAGCTATCTGTTCACGAACTCGATCTGGATTTAAACATTCATAAATCAATTCCATCAATTGTTGATTGCTTAATCGTCTAAATGTTAAATCCGTTCCTCTAAATCCAGATTCGACATCGTTCAAGACCCGTTTAAATGAATTCTTTAGAATTTCTGTATTCTTTTCATTAGTCGAACCCCGTTTGGATTTAAACTTACCAAGAATACTTGCACCGCCTTCTTTAATCGGATTAATATTGATAAAGAAATGACAGCGCAACTTTCTGAGTTTCTGATCTTTGTACACTGTGTTAAATTTCGTAACTCGCTCCCTGTGCATACTCCTAATAAGTGGATGCTCTGAAACTATTACTCCATGCTCCTCGAACTCATTTTGATAGCTGCCATCCATATCAAATACAACCTGATAATTCACATTCTCAGGCAAGTGATTTAAAAATGATTCAATCCTGTTTGTATAACCAATCAACTCCTCCTTTGAATAGTTCTCAATAATCGGCCCATCTAAACAATAAGCTGTACCTAATGAACCATCCTCATAGACTAGATAATCATCTTCAAAATGGCTGTATGGGAGAAGCTCCTGCAAAGAATTCAGTTTAATCTCAACTTCCCGTCCTTTAATAACATCAAATATTGACTGCTTAACTCCTGTGTAAACCTTTGGCTTAAAAAACCATTGAGTCGCATGTTCCAAAAACTTTGATGGCTGACCTCGCTTCAAAAACCGTAATACCCCTGCAAGAACTCCCCCAACAACCCAAATGACAATAGTCTGAACCTTAAACAATTGAAGCCCGAGAACAACACCAATCACTAAAAAGACATCGAATTCTTCAAATCCCAAAATCAACATCTTATCCTGTAAATTTCTTAAACATTGTTCATGATATCGTCTCATTTATCCCTCCTTCAATTTAAGGCCCAAATACTAAGCTGACCAATTCAACAATCTGCGGTGCTCCAAACATAATTATCGTTCCAACCAATGCAGCGACAAAAATATGATTGTTTCCCATCATCCTTTGCCATCCCGCAAAAATCAGAAGTATAATCGCAATCGGAGTCGAAATAGCTTTAATCTTGTCCAACAATCCAGTCAAACTAGTCTCCAAATCCGCATAGGCTGGATTAGCAAATATACCGATCAGCAAACCAGTAATAGCTAAACTCTGTAACATTCCCTTCATATTTACTTTTCTTAACAAATCCATAATTTAACCTCCTTCTTAATCCGTCCATACGCCTTATTAAAATCACTTCTGACAATAAAGTTAAAATGCTGACCAACCCCGTTTAATCGACCTCCTTTCACTAAATCTTGCTCAACCTTAACCAACTTGTCTCTTATCTGCTCTGATTCGCATACATAGATCACATTTCGATCTTTGACATCCTTCCTCTTTGCATAAAACTGAAAAATACGCCCATAACGTGCCGGTGATTTCAATGACCTCTCATATTCAAAATAGAACTTTTGCCAAGTCCCGTCCTTTCGTTTTCGCCAGAATATCGCATCCGGCACCTTATGAGCAGTTAGTCCGTCTTTCTTATGATCTGGTAATGCCCTGATATACTCTTCACTCCACCAATCTGAGATATCAATCTTGTCCGATTTCTCCAACATCGTTCTTAGCTTATTCAACTCCAGTGAATGTGGAACTTTACTCAATAAACTGACACCTCGAACTTTATATCTAGGTAAATCTGGATAGTAAATTCTTAATCGTTCAATCAACTTCTTATCGTTAATAAACCAAATACCAAACCTCAAACTTCCGTACTTCATCTGAGTAATACCTGAATTAATCATCGTGACCCTTACCGTATGGGGATCTTTCCATTGTTCAAAATAGTCCATCACATCCTGAACAGTAACAACTCCCTGATCAGCAACATACTTTAAAACCTTAATTTTTAATGGAACATTATTCATCAGCACCCCCTTATCTTGAATCTCCATCCCAATGCCAAAGGGTCGTTTAAGACCACCATTTCTCATAACAAAGTTATGGTTGAGAAAGGGTGGTCTTGAACAATCAAACAGCGCTAGCTGATTGATTCCCTTTGGCATTGTTAAACTTAGGAGATTCATTTCTTACATTTCACTTACAGCTCTGTAACTTTTCTGTAAGCCATCTGAAACTCTCTTGTCATCAAAGATCACCCAAACAAAAAGGACATATCCGTGGTGTGGCGCCACAAATATGTCCTTTGAATCTTTGTTTGGTAGCTGGGGATCAATCCAGCAATTTTAATTTTAAAAGGTAACTACATATTTTTTGTTCCTCTCACTTATATAGTGGTGATTTAGAATCGTTTTTAAACAAAACTTTTTCTATTGATTCTTATAAATTTCGTACCGATATCCAGCCACTTCACTTTCCTTTAAGTTGGTCATCTGGGCAATATCTTGATCGGTCTTCCCTAATATAAATAGCGGAAATAATTCCTTCTGCTTAACCGTTAATCCAGCCATTGCGTTTCCATCCTCCGTTTCAGAAAATAATTTCAGACCGCTCGATAACCCCAATAAAATAAACTTTCTCAATTTACTGACTGTTTTACCCAGCTTTTTAATGCGCTTTTTTTCCTCATTTTGAGTCCTACGTTCAATGGTGATATCACGAATCGTCCCATGATACCCCCAAACTTTTCCATCTTTTACAATCACCGTAGCCGTAATTTTCACATCTATAGGGGTATTGTCTTTTTTCCGAAACCGCATCTCCAACCCCCGAACACTACCTTTTTTCTCTATTTCTCTGACATATTTCGCCCTATCCTTAGGGTTTAGATATACGTCTTTCACTCTTGAGTGACTTAAGAAATCTTCCCTACTTTCATAACCAAACATCTCACGTGCCCCTTCTTCATTAATATCAAACCACTTACCGTCTTTAGTTGAAATAAACATGCAGTCTTTATGGGTGGCAAATAGCATCTGATACAAATTTCCGGTGACATCCCGAGATATTCCCATCAGTCCGATAATGTTTCCCCTTTCGTCTCTACGTGGTACTTTGGTAATGGAAACATAATGTCTTGTGCCATCACCAAAGGTAATATATTCGACCTTATCTACGATTGGATTTCCAGTTGTCATAACGTATTCATCATCTTTATGCATTAACTCGGCTTCATCTTCTGGAAATAAGTCCGAGTCTTTTTTCCCGATAACATCCAAAAATTTGCTGCGCATCCCAAATGCATGAGCTTCATTAACCAAAATAAGTTCACCTGAGCGATTCTTAAAGAATATCGCATCAGGCCATGAATCAAGCATATCCTTCATCAATAACCAAATTTTCTCATCATCGCAATATACCGACCTTTCGGAATCTGACTGACATGGCTGCCCCAAATATTTATCCACTCTTGATGAAGATGAAATGACATCCATGTTATCCGAAATAACGGATCGTATGTCCGCTAGAAAATTTGATCCACTGCCAACACCAACCTTCTGCGGAACATCCTTTGGCAGAAAATCTTCCACTTGCACTCCAGCAAAGTTCAATAAACCTTTTAATTTCGTAATCGGTTGTTTTTTATATGATTTATTGTCCATCTTCATAGTCTCCTTTAAATAAGTCCTTCTTGAATTTTAGTATGTATCGATTCATTTTTTGTTTCATTGCGTAAACAGTATTTATATCCAAGTTCAACCAGCTCGCAATTTCCCGTGGTTTTTGAACATTTAGTGATTGATGAATCATCAGGAAAATCATTTTCCGTTGATCACTGAATGTTTCAGACAAATCCATTTGCGTAGCATCCGTTAGTTTCCAAAATCTATCCTGCACTTCACCGTTTTCATCAATGTATCCTTTTAAATTCAATTCTTTAACCAACTGCTTTGGTTCAAGTACAATTCCTTCAAAACATGTCTCAAACACAACACCACTATAAACATATATCTTTGTGATCATCGCCAGCAATCTATCGCTCCGTACATAGTTTAAAAAATCTTTCAATATTTGCTCGATAAAGCCATCTGAATATTTTGAGTAGAATTTATTATGTTCATCCGTATTGGCAGGAGTTAGATCGTAAAGCGAGAATGACCCCATAGACTTGTTGGAGTACATTTGATCTGAAGTAAATTTGAGATTTTTCTTACTTTTTGCCAGAAGACGCACCTCAGCCTTAATCGTTCGGTACATAAAACTGGTGAAATCGACATTCGGTTTACAATTCAGCCTGCCTGTTTGAACCTTCTTAATGACTAGTTCAACAATATCCGCACCTGTCTTGCCCTTTGGTGGAACACCTCCTTTAGCCCCAAACCAATACTGCTGAGCAATCCACTTCTCGGCATATTTAATACAATCAAGCCGAAAGGCAGACCAAGACCCCTGCCGCATTTGCTCTTTAAGCGTTTTTTGTACAGATGATCGTATTTTTACCATATTCTTACCTCCCTACTATGTAGTGGCAAAACAAAGGGAATATTTGTCAAAAATATTTGAAAATAATCTAATGACTCTGGGGTATCTAAAGAAAAAACCCGTGGAACCGGGTTGAGGGGATGAATAAGGAATTCTTGGAAAAGTAGTATTTGTCCTTTAATGACCTCCCTTTTGGATACCTATATTATAACGATGAGAGGCCATCTTGACCAGCTAAATATTTTAGCGGTCCACGTGAAAGCCTATGGGCTGTTTTTTGGGTGATCTGAAACCAAGGATATAAGCTATTACCCATAATGTTGTCCTGATGGTGACAATCATCATTTTGATGAGCAACTTGACTGTCCAGAATCCAGATAAATATGCTAGTGAACTTTGTGTATCTTTATATCTCATATGTTTAGTTTAACAAATAGTTACAATATACACAATTGTAATATATGCCCCTAATTCCCCCAAGAATATACACCAAAGAATATTATTAATCTGAATCTAAATCAATAAACCAAATTTAGATTTTACTATTCTAAAATAATATCTGAGTTAAATTCAAAAGTAAGACAGACAATCCAGAACCTAGCAATTCGGAACCAGTTTACAATAGCCTTTTTCATTGTGTAAACTCACCCATAGTTCCAAACTTTCAAGGCTATTTCCTACAATAACCATAATAAAATAGTTAAGTTCATGCTTGGACTTTACGAACGAATCCATGGTTGATTCTAAATCTAAGGATGAAGGTCTCGGTACATTTGTAGGATGTGTATGCCATTCACCAATAAAGTGCTGGTTACTTTTAAATAATTTCTTAATTAATCTACGTTGTAATATTCTGTTTGGAACAAACAATGTTCTCCAACGCTTATCACTTTTGTTAGGTGGCGATGCTTTTACTATCTTAATAAGTGGAAACTCAAACTCGGCAAAAAGTAGTCCACCAGCCTCGGGTAAAGAATCTATTTGTCTAAATTTTTTAAATATATCCAAAACAGATGTAGAAATTTGTATCTTTTGCTCAGAATGAGGTATATTGTAAAATATTGATTCCATTGGATGGTTTAATTGCATAATTGACAAGTTTTCGACTTGGGCCACACATTTTTAAATGTTTTTGAATATCCTTTTTCATTAATATTATTCTGCCAGCACGGTGAGATGTTGGCCTTTGCTGACTCCATATGTTCTTTACTACTTATCCAACTATACAAATTTGATTGTATAGAATCAGCAAGTAAGCATTCAATGGTAATATTTGTAATTAGTGATGCTACGGGCATTAACGCAGTTGGTCCATACCTCTGATAATGTATACATCCACCTGGCTCTTTAATAATTGTTGAATCTTCAAAATTTGCAACATGCTGATCAAATTGTCCAAATTGATTGGTTCCACATTCAAAGCATCCACCTTTTTCAGAAATTACTAAACAATGACCAGCAACTGCATGTGGTTCAAGCCATCCAAATAAAAGCGGAGGTAAATTATGTTTTAGTTTTAAAGCATTTAAAGGACCTTCACATCGCCAATCAGCTACTGTAGAGATTACTAAATCATGTTCATCAAATATATTTTGGTTTTCTTCATATATATCTCGCCAATCTTTTGGTATACCGACAATATTAAGATGCGGAAGCTCACGAATCAAAGCTTCAGACATAGCCTCAGCTTTCCAACGCCCTAAGTAAGACGCACCTAAAACATGCCGACCTACATTCTCCCATCCGAGAATATCATTGTCAGTAACCGTAAGATACCCTATTCCTGCCCTACTTAATAGATGCGCAACATAGCCACCCAATGAACCACATCCAATTAATAAAACTTTCTTCTGTGAGAAGTTTCTACCATCACCTCCCCTAGAATGAATATATTCATGATCTACATGGGTTACTTTGCATTTTTTGATAATAGTTGAGTGGATCAGCCGTTGAGCTCTACTAAAAAGAAGATTCGGTGGAATCTTTCCCGGACGAAAACCTTTTGTAAAATCCTTTGCTTGTGCAAGACCAAGGCCATTGTATATTAGGCCGCCCAACGCAATACCGGCACCTTCTTTTTGGGCTAATAGAACAAGTGCATTTAATTTATTTTGAATTAAATTATTTTTTATTAATTGTTCTGCTCGAGGGTCATTTACTTCTGCTAAGGAAAGCAGGTCTTCAAGTGTATCCGGATAATCTGTGGGGATTAATGGCGACTCCAAATCAAGACGAATGCCTATACGTTCATTCTCCAAATCTGAAGGTTTTCCTATATAATTTGTAACCCACTGATTTAGTCTCGATAATGAAGATGCTACACACACATAACCTTTACAGAAAACAACTGGAAATTCTTTTTCTAAATCGCCAACAGAATCAATCAACAATACACTTTGAGCTCCTTCTGTAGAACATCTCCCCCAGTAGTATGAAAACTCATCTTTAAAATCCTTTGAGTCGGTTCCTTCGAGTACTTCCTTAGCCTTCTCGTTCACATAATGAAATAGGCTTACTGGATCATTACTATTTATGGCCGCTGAATCTGGAATGACGCATAGAAAGCCATCCTTTAATACATGTGGATTTCTTAGAAATAATTCCTCCCAATTATGCACACATGCAATTGGTGGAGTATCGGGGAAACGATTTGGCAAACCAATATCAACCAACCATTCTTTGTTAATAGCTTGAATGGTTGTTCGCCACCCTGTAGTTGCAGATTTAAGAAATGGATGGATATTGTCAGAAGAAACTTCTTCAAAATCGTCATTATTTAAAAGATGTGCTCTTAGGGTATCCCTCGCTGATTGATGCCTTAGCTCCAGAAAATTATCTCGGCTTTTCTCAACCAAGTCTTCCTCCCCCTCTCAAATCGACTGGACTATTGGGAGTTTGATTACTAATTCCCGTTGATCCAGTGGAAACTGCAGAGCCACCTAGCATACCTCCAAGAACACTCGATTTTATTTCAGCACCAAATTTAGTTTTTGAATGCTCAGATATATTACTTGCATCCGCAGCTGATTCATAGAAGTTAAAATCTTCCTGCGCCCACTTTAACCATTGCCAAAAGTTACCTTCAAGTTGAAGTTGTAGTCCTTCAGAAGTAGGCCATTTATCTGCAAAATCTTCTTTTGGATTCACAGGATTCGGTACTCTTGGAGATTGAGTGTTAACCAGGCTTCCCATGCGACTAAGAATATTTCTTAATGCACTTTCAAAACTATCTTCCCCCTGATATGCTTTAGCCGCAAGGGTTGTGATGATAATAGATATTGGTTTTCCTTTTTTATTATTTTCAAATCTGATATCGCGATGCCTTTTTAATATTTGAATACTTTTTTGTAAAGGTGTTTTCCACCTATATGTAGGCAGGTCTTCAATTCTACTAGCCTTTTCTTCCAGTGCTATAGATTCAAGTAGTGTACCCGCCTGTTTCATTCTGGACTCGAACCACTGCGCATATCCCTCAGGATTGCTAATCTCCCAATCAGATGAAATAATTGGATACGATGATTTTGTGTCATCTGTTATTGATACCGTATGCCGTGCCAACAATTTAGCAATAGCTTCGGAAGCACCAGCTTCAAGCATTCGGCTTTCCATTAGGCTAATTGTTTCTTCATATTCGGGAATGCAAGGAACTACATCTATATGAAACTTCAGATTGTCTCGGTAAATTAGGCGCCAACAACGATGCTTGTTATCCAAATTTTCCTTAATTCTTCGCTCAATACGATAGTTTTCTAAATCATTTCCAAGTAAATCCTTGAGTTCTTTCTGGCTGTGGGTTTCTTTTGTTATACCTTGTTGCATTTTACAAGTGAGGTCTAAATCATAGTCATCTCTTTTCCATGGCTTGATGGCAGTCCCTAAACGAAAAGAACCTTGAGGTAGAACATTTGGATTATACTTTGCACTTGTGGCTTTTGCTGGATCTTTAAGCCATTTGTCCAAATCATCATACCTGTCTTGAGCCAATTGATAAGATGAACTGGGTATTTCAATATCCTTGATAATTTCATTTAAAATAACATCCTGTTTTGTTGTACTCATTTGGAAGCTCCTATTCTTAATGCCTTAATAAATTTATTATGTTTATGATTCTGGTCATATATAATCCAAGGCATTTCTGCCTTAGGCATTCTAATACGCCCCAACTCAACTGAGCATGCTACGGACATAGTAGGAAATATTGACAAAGGGGTAGATTTACCATGTTTTTTGCCGATGTTAACCATAAGTTTTCGTAGTGTTTCACGGTAAATGGAAAGCTGTAATTTATTCTTTAAAAAGTCATTATGTGGATTTTCAATTGTTAGCTCCCATATGGAAACACTTTCTCCAAGAATATCTGTAATTCGACTATGACATATAGTGTCACTCAAAGAAACAATCAAAACTGGTGGATGTTCAAATGATTTTGGCTGGTTTATTTTATATTCAAAACTATCCGGTCCGTCTACCCAATGCCAAGTTGGATACGGTTCTCGATGAAGTTGATATACTTGAGCCGGTATCTTGTCTGTGAAAAGCGTTCCCAAGAAAATCATTAATGGCATAGGTGCTAAGGCAAATATGGAAAAATGGATTGTATCAGAATCGTCAATTAGAGGATGTACCTGCCTTGCAAACGCCTTTTGAAGATTTTCCTTCTCTGTCTTCCAATAACTGTCTTGATCATCTTTCCCTTCCCAATTCATAGAAAGTTTTATAGGATATTCTTGTGCCGGGTACCAATCCGGGAAAAGGGCATCTTTGGCATGTTCCGGCTGTAACTTTGACTTTTCTTCGCCTATGTTAGCCCCATATAAAATTACATGTGATTTTTTACTTGGATCGACACCTGCCACTATCGCAATACGTTCCTCATGTTGCTCTTTCCATTGAGTTAACAACTTAGCAGAATATCTCTTTCCTTCTTTGTCAGAATCTATAATTTTGTGACAATCATGACACATTAGCATTAGATTAGGTAATTCATTAAGTTTAATACGATTAAAGCGAAACGGTCCCCACCCTCTTGGACCTTTTTCTGAAAACGACCAGATATGTGCAATTTCCGAAATGTTGCCTTGCTCTTGAGTTATCGGGGACTTATATAATGCTCGATTACAATTGTTAAATTCACAACGACCTGCTGCTCTGGCCCATAACTGTACAACAACTTTTTGATTTATGTATCTTGTGACTTCTTTTGCCATATTATTACCTATAAAATATCATTTCTCACCTAACAACAAGAAAATGGCTAACGCACCGATAAGTAGACCAGCCATTACCTTGTCTGATTTGTTTTTTTCTGAAATCTGATTCAATACTTTACTCAGCTCTTCAGCATTTCCATGAATATCCACTCCTTGATAATCGGAAACCCACGGTGGCAAATCCTCAAAATTTATTTTGTACAATATAGGAATTATTTTTTTATTGGTGGTTAAAGCACCCCCAATTTCATGCTTAACGGCATCGGACTTAATAGAATTCTCCGTTGCTAAAAACAAAAACCACTCCGAGTTACGCAAACGTTTTAGTATTTCATCCTTCCAACGAAATCCTTTATCCAAAGATATTGGTGCCAAAAAAGTGTTGATTTGCAAATTTTGACAAGAATTATATATATCTTCCGCCATTTTGTAGTCTTGTTCTGCGTAACTAATGAAAACATCACTCATGGATAATACTCCTTAAAATAAAAAAACCTCCGCAGACTTTTATCCACGAAGGTTTGACTTTTTTTATGTGGAGGATTCCCCCTTCAAACTCACCACTACGGATTTTTATATCATTGTAGACTATCCTAGTCAAATTCGCAATAGACTGCGATATAGGGCATTGGCATGATAACCCTATTGAGTTTAAGCTGTCAATAGGTAGCCTACACCAATAACTGACTTTTTTCTACCTATATTTTTCACACAAATCTAGACGGCATAACCAGTTACTAGCTCGCAGGCCTAAATATGCCTGAATACGAACATCTGGTAATTATCCCCCTTCACGCTGAAATAGTCATTGATAAACAAATCTCGACTAAATTTCTCGTAATCTATGTAGAATTGTAAATGCTCGGGTATATCCATCGTCTCATCGGCTATATGCTCCGCAAATGCCTCTTCCGACTCCCATTCGCCCTGATACGCCTCTTCAAAC
Organism: bacterium; assembly: GCA_030429765.1. Taxonomy (GTDB): domain Bacteria; phylum Omnitrophota; class Gorgyraeia; order Zapsychrales; family Zapsychraceae; genus JAGOSC01. Next base: position 87,376 of record JAUIER010000017.1, read on the forward strand.
CCCTCTTCAGTAGCGTAATCAACCCCTATATGACTAGCATAGGCCACATACGCTTCACCATGCTCTTCGATCAATTCAGCATATCGAGCAACACCTTCAATGCTCTCATACTCCGATATCTCAAGCCCTTCAAACCCCTCATAGTCATGTATCGCCCATTCTTCGGCAAACGGCTCAGGACTGCTTTTCAACATTTTCTGAATACCTTCATGGATACAATCAACCTCCTGATTGGCGTCAATCCATACTCCGTGTAATCGACCATTATTGTAGGCGGCTAGACAGGCGACGTAAATTTTTGGTGTTGTTGTTTGTTTTGTTTGCATGACATGCTCCTTTCGATTCTTTTTGATTAGAAACAAGCATGCGTGTCAAGGATGCGTAGCACTTGCAAACCCGAGAATCGGGTGCAGTCCTTGACTCGTATGACACAATCAAAAGATCAGAATCGAAATTAATTGATGTACTATGGGGTGGGTAATTTTGGAAATCGAACAGGAAGGTTTAAGCAAATATTGAGATTACACGAATAAACGGTGCGATTGCTAATTTACATTTTTTAAATTTCTTTAACAACAATTTGTCCCATCTTGTATAGGAGGACATGGCACAGTACCATAGGAACAAAATACGCAACAATCCCCTTTTTTAGGTTTCAAGCGAATCTTACAATTTGCACACTCATAAAAGTATCGACAAGATATGGTAGACATAGTTTCTTCTTTTTCAAAACCGCAATTGGGACACCGGATTGTTGACTTCAATATAACCATTCTTTATCCTTAAACTTAATTCATCACAAGCATGACCATAGCCATACTGGCCATCCCAACATCTTCCACAACTGCAACGGTGCTTAAAGGAACATCTAGAACAGTTCCCAAACAAGCACATTTTATATTCATACCTTTTCTCAAACTTTTAACCACCCCGACAGTACCTATGGTCATTACTAAAATAGTGGCGACGTATGTAACCGTTGGCTTGTAGAAACTTAAATAGGCTAATCCCAAACCTAACTCAATGAATGGATATATATACCCATATAATTTGAATTTTTTAACAACGAGATCATACATTGAAAAGCCATCAACAAACCCCTTCAGGTCGAAAATCTTAAACATCGAAAAAAGACACAAAAATATTCCCATGGCATAGTGCATAGAGTTCATAAAACTATATCTTCCTACTCCCTGCTGAATAGCGACAGACCCCAACAAACTAATCAAAACGACGACAATCAGCGGCCAGTAGTTATTTCTTTGCTTACTTTTGTCAGACATACCGTTTCTCCTTATTCCTCCACTCCCACGCCATATTCATAAACCATTCGCCCCCCTTTATCAGCTGCAATGGATACTAATACGGATGAAATCAGAAGAAGGATTACAAACACCCAGCGAAGTGTTTTCCTAAATTCTCTATTTAGAAACCATAAAACAGGCAACGACATTAATGAAAACCACATTAACCGTACGGCATATTGGCTATGCTGATCCAAAAGCGGATGATTTAATGACAATTTCTCCGCTTCCCAAATTCCCGTTCTGACAACAAACGGAGTAAGCAATGCAGCCGCCACGTACATATATACAGCCGCCTTATGTATTCCTTCATGCTTAATCAATAGACTAACCACTTCAAAAAGCAAACCCATGATAAATAATGCTATCGGAAAATGAACAACCATTGGGTGCAAATGAGCTGGTAATTCAATCATACAACACCCCCTATTTAGTGATGGTGATCCTCTTCTGAATGAATACGTTCACTTCCATTATGAGCACTGTGATCATGCCCCATGGAGGAAGCCAGCCAACCATAGACAAATAGAACACATGCCATTGTAAAAGCAATTAATAATGATTTTTTCATTACGTGTGTTCCTTCGCTTTAATGATCATGCCCATCGTGACCATTGCTATCCTTGTCTTTATGACTGCCTTTATGCGAACCCTTACTACCTTTATCTTCATGTTCACCATGTTCAGAATTCTCTAATTCTTCCTGCACCTTTTCTAAGTATTTTTCAGGATTCTTTTTAAAGTCTTTGGAACACATTTTGCAGCATAGATTATAGATTTTTCCCTCATATTCAACATGGTATGCTTTTCCCATCGATCCTATTTCTTCACCGCTAACAGGACAAATTTTATTCCCCACATTAACAGCTGTTCCCTCTATCAATTCTTCTACTTCATCATGCTCATGTGCTCCATGATCGTGATCGCCCGAAGCCATTACATGCCCCGAGGAAATCACAAGCATAAATATACTCATAATAATTAAATTTAATTTCATTTTTACTCCTCCTCTGTACTCAATTATTGATTTTATTTACATTTACGAACACTGTAAGAAAAATAGTAACCCATAATTATTCCTACAAATGCCACACCTATTAAAGCCTGTAGAGCAACTGCTGCTCGTGCAACGTGTATAAGTGGTACAACATCGCCATAACCAACTGTAGTAATTGTGATAATACTTAAGTATAGGCAATAGAAAAATATTCCATGAAGTAAAACCAAATGGTTCCACAATCCCTTATCGAACGCTTCAGTCCACATTTGAGGAACACCACTAAATGCCTGTTCGTAACTACCGATCTGTATAAGTGTGTACCACATTGCAAAAATCCAGACCAAACAGGCATATACTTTTAAGATCATGATTAATCGAAAATGATATAAATCTTTTACCAACTTATATGTTAAACAAACAATACAAAAAAGAGGTATTGCCCCTCCAATTACTGCTAAAGTCCAAAGTACAAACGTATTAGGCGGGGACATTTTATTCCCAAACTTGTGCAAACCAATAACTAAGTATAATAAAAGCGCAATATACGGAATACTGCAAAACAGAATGATGGATGACAAAAACTTCGTAGCAATCCTTTCATCCAAACGCTCAAGCTTTTTAAGTAAGACATTCAGCAAGTTATTTCTCCTTACTTTTCTCCTTCTTCATGCAGCAATTCATGTATTTTCTTGGCTCAAACTCAAAGTTCTTTTCACATTCACCACAGCAAAAATAATATGCTACTCCATCTAAAATACCGCTGTACTTTTTATCTTTTACCTGACTATTACAAACCGGACACGTATCCATAATTCATCGCCCCCTTAGTCTTCAGCCATATTTTTCTTAATTAGCTCTCTTTCCTTCAACCAACAATATCCAATCGGCACGATTAAAACAGAAATTAATGCGACCATCATTCCTCCAACAGACGGCAACGCCATTGGAATCATGACATCTGCCCCCCGTCCCACCGAAGTAAGTATAGGCAATAGTGCCAGTATCGTGGTGGCTGTGGTCATCAAACATGGTCGGATTCGTCTTTTTCCAGCCTCAAGAGTAGCCTTACGAATTTCTTTAATTGTTTTAGGTTTACGTTCCTCGAAACTTTGATTGAGATATGTTCCCATAACAACACCATCGTCACTGGCTATGCCAAACAACGCTAGGAAACCTACCCAAACGGCCACACTCAAATTAAAAGATTGCATATTATACAGGTCACGAAAATAGCTCCCCAATATTGGCAGTTGAAAAAACCATTCCTGTCCATATAGCCAAATCAAAATAAAGCCACCACTAAAACCAACCAATATTCCGCTGAAAACTAGGAACGTTGTAGATATAGATTTAAACTGCAAATAAAGTATTATGAAGATGGCAAATAAACTTAGCGGCAACACAACAGCCAACGTTTTTTCACTGCGAACTTGATTCTCATAACTTCCGGCAAACTTATAACTTGTTCCCAAAGGTAATACTAGCTCCCCAGACTTAATCTTTTCTTCTAAATAATTCTGAGCTGCATTAACTACATCTACCTCAGCTGCATCCGCCAGCTTGTCAAACAGGACATAACCAATCAAAAACGTATCTTCACTTTTAATCATTTGCGGTCCACGAGTAAACTTAAGCGTGGCCACTTGAGACAACGGTATCTGAGCACCTGTTTTTGTGGGAACTAGAACATCCTGTAAATCTTCGATGGAATCCCTTAGTTCACGCAAATACCTTATCCGAACCGGATACCTTTCACGCCCTTCCACTGTCGTTGTAATTCGCATTCCTCCTATAGCCATTTCAATAACATTCTGTACGTCTCGGATGTTGACACCATAACGGGCGCTTTTTTCCCTATCTATAAAGAATTCCAAGTAGGGTTTTCCGACTATTCGATCAGCAAATACAGATGCTGGTTGCACTCCGGAAACATCTTTTAAAAACTTTTCAATTTGAAAACCCACCTGTTCCAATTCTTCAAGATTTTGCCCTAATACCTTTACCCCCATCGGTGCACGCATACCCGACTGCAACATAACAATACGAGCTGCAATTGGCTGTAATTTCGGGGCTGACGTCGCTCCAGGAATCTCTCCAGCCTTTACAATTTCATCCCAAATATCATCGGGCGATTGAATATGATCCCGCCATTGTCGTTTACGCTTGCCTGTTTTGGGATCTTTGGGTCCATACTCAGGCTTATATGTAATTATCGTTTCAATCATCGATATAGGAGCAGGATCAAGCGGAGAATCGGCACGACCCAACTTTCCGACAACAGATTCAACTTCTGGTATTTGACTCATTTGAATATCTTGCTTTTGAAGAACATCCAATGATTCACCAATTGACGCATGTGGCATTGTTGTGGGCATATATAAATAGGACCCTTCATCAAGCGAAGGCATAAATTCTTTTCCTAAACCGGGAAACGTATGGTTAAGAGATTTAAAAGGCCACATACGAAGCACGGCCATCTGACTGATTCCTATTTTGCTTAATCCGTTGGTAACTGGAGAAATAACTTGCGCAAAACCCAACCATATCGTCATCCCTAAAATCACGATCGAAATAGGTATTGATATGAATACTAATTTCCTTTCTAAAAAGAACATCAACAACTTAGGATAAATATCTAGGAATTTGAAAAAGAATAAAATTAACGCAAATATGGAAACACCAACAAAAATTAGATTTAATAAATATCCCCGACCTACGCCTAAAGGCATCCAAGTCTTTGTCAGAAATAACATGACCACTCCGATAGCTATCCAATTTACATATTTTACAAACAGCGCTTTGTATGTTTCGGGTATCTTATGGCTAACCATCAAATAGAAGCCAAACAACATGACTCCAATCGCACCAATAAATGTAATTTGCCAAACCAGCAAACTTAGAATAATCAGTGAAATTATCTTTTTCATACTTAGGCCGCTTTTGACTATTCTCTTTTTATTCACAAAAAGAAGATGCCCCAGTGCAGGAATAATCAATAAAGCAATAACAACAGAAGCAAATAATGCAAAGGTCTTTGTATAAGCCAAAGGTTTAAATAACTTGCCTTCGGGGCCAGACATTGTAAATATAGCCAGAAAAGATATGATCGTTGTCGATACAGCCGTAAGAATAGCTCCACCCACTTCGGAAGCAGCATTGTAAATCACTCGAATTGGAGTATCTTCGCCGTTGGATTCATTGAGTTTTTTAAGAATGTTTTCAGACATAATGATTCCCATATCAACAATTGTCCCTATGGCAATAGCTATACCTGCCAAGGACATAATATTCGCATCTACTTTAAATACTTTCATCATAATAAAGACTATCAACACAGCTAAAGGTAATGTTAATGATATGAGCAATGAGCTTCTAAAATGCATCAAGAATAGCAGGACAACTATGACCGTTATTAAAATTTGTTGAATTAAAGCCTCACTTAATGTGCCTAGCGTCTCGTTGATTAGTTGTGTTCTATCATAAAATGGAACTATCTTTACTTTCGAGACTGTTCCATCCTCCAATATTTTTGTAGGAAGACCTGGCTCCAACCGTTCAATTGTTTCTTTCACTCTTTCAATAACGGCCATGGGATTCTCCCCATATCTGGCAACAACAACTCCACCTACGACTTCCGCTCCCTCCTTATCAAGCGCCCCTCGCCGTAAACCTGGCCCCAAATTAATATGAGCAACATTTTTTAGGTAAATTGGAACACTTTCATTTACCTTTACAACGACGTTCTCAATATCGGTTACCGTTTTAATAAAACCAATACCCCGAACGACATACTCTACGCTGTTAAACTCAATTGTTTTGGCACCTACATCAATGTTAGCCTTTTTAACAGCTTGCATGATTTCTGTTAACGACACGTTGTATGCAAGCATGGCATCCGGATCAATATCAATTTGATATTCTTTGACATACCCCCCAACCGAAGCAACTTCACTTACACCTTCCGTCGATTGTAATCCATATTTAATATACCAATCTTGAATGGACCGTAGCTCATCCAAACCAAAACCATCACCTTCAACGGTGTACCAGAATATTTGCCCCAAAGCAGTAGCATCCGGTCCAAGTGCAGGAGATACTCCATCAGGTAAATCTTTCTGTGCAACACTTAAACGTTCCAATACTCGTGATCGAGACCAATAAAACTCCACATTTTCATTAAAAATAATATAAATGGTTGAAAATCCAAACGCCGAATAGCTACGTATACTCTTAACACCCGGAACTCCTTGAAGAGCAACTGCCAAAGGATAGGTAATTTGGTCTTCTACATCTTGAGGCGAACGCCCCATCCATTCAGTAAAAACTATTTGTTGATTCTCACCAATGTCCGGTATGGCATCTACCGGAACTGGATCTCGAGGAATCATATTTTGCGTTACGTTAAAAGGCATTACAGCAAAGCCCCAAAGAAGCAATACTAGAATAAATAGAGCCGTAATCAATTTATTTTCTAAAAAGAATTTCACAAATTTATTAAGCATATCTTCGTATCCTTACTTTTTAATGATTGTGATGACTACCTTTGCTACCTTTAGGCTCAGGCTTCACGATCTTTTTTCCATATTCCTTTTTGACTTCTCCACATGCAAGCATAGATGCTCCGTAGTATGGATTTCGAATGTCATCAGAATCCTGTAACCAATACGCTCCATCATCCAAGGCCATTGGACAAAAACTAAGAAAAAGTTTAACGTCTTCCTTATATTCATATTTAGATAATATTTCTTTAACAATAAGGGATATCCGACCAAATCTTTCCCGGAACGGCTTAATGTCTGCATCAACCTCTTTTAATTCTTCATGTAATTTATTTACGAAACCAGCCAACCCTTCTGATTTATTTATCCAGCTGTTCTTTTGAATCACTTGTTCGATCTCTTTATGAAGTGTCTCAAAATGACCCACCGCCTCTTCATAATTGTCACTTGCCAACGATTCTGATAACCTTAGGTATTCACTAAAAGCCGCAACCAACACACCTGCATTTTCATCTTCCGCCACTGCCCCTGAAATAACACCTCCACCTTCACTATAGTAATCAGCAGGATTCATCATGCTGGGCTTGGCCTGAATCTGTAACGCACTGTCAATCTTGAAATTCCCCTTGGTGACAACACGCTCCCCTTCCTTCAAACCAGATTCGACAATATAGTTGTCGCCAGCTCTTGGACCTAACACAATTTCTCGACCTTCATAACGATGCACACCTGTTTCATCATTAACATTTTCTACGTAAACCACCGCCCGTCTTCCCGTTATCAATGGAGCTGTTTTGGGAATCGTAAGAACTTTAGTTTGCATGGTAGCCTCTTCTGCAAAACCAAACTCCTTTGTCTTAATAAGATCCATTCCACAAATATCGCATGGCACTTGCTTATCTTTAACAATATCTGGATGCATCGGGCAAATCCATTTACCAGCCAGTTCTTCTTCGAATACTTTACCGCCCTCTCCAGTAATGGCTTTGATCGTCGTACGCACAAACATACCCGGCTTTAATTTTTCTCCCTTGTTATCAACATTCACCCTTAATTTAATTGTACGAGTTTTTTCATTCACAAAAGGTTCGATAAACGCAATCTTGCCTTGAAACTTTTCCCCAGGATAACTTTCTGCTTCAATAGTTACATTCTGCCCATAATGTAGCCACGGAAGATCACTTTCATAAGCCTCTAGAAAAAGCCATACACGACTCAAATCAGCAATTGTATATATTTTTTCGCCAGTCTTAACATACATCCCTTCAAAGCCATTTTTGTGAATAACCGTACCAAAGACAGGAGAATTAATAGTCATGTGCTCCTGTGTCTTTCCTCGTTGAACAATTTCTTCAATCTGCTCATCACTAATACCATACAACCTTAGTTTTTCTCGGGAGCTTTTGAGCGTGGTTTCCGCTGTGCTACGCATTACGCCTAGTTGGCTGCCACTTGTATCATCCAAATTCTTTATCGCCTGTAAGTATTCTTCCTGAGATGCAATTAGTTCAGGACTGTAAAGCTTAATTAGGTGGTCTCCTTTTCGCACTTTGATACCAGTAAAGTCGACAAACAGCCGATCTATGCGCCCATCAATCCAGGCACTGATATAGGAGAGCCGTGTTTCGTCATAATCAACTTTTCCAACCAGTCGAATTTCATTAACTGCCTCCCTATAAACCACCTCGGAGGTTTGAACTTCAGCTAGCTGACGAGCTTTAGCATTTAACTTCAAGGAAACAGTCCCGCTGTCATCGGCTTCATCATCTCCATCCATCATAGGAATTAAATCCATTGCACAAATAGGACATAGCCCTTTCTCAGGCAGTTTAATTTGTGGGTGCATGGAACAAGTCCAGAATTTGGGGTCTTCTTTGGCAGACTGAGCGACTGATCCTTTATGATCGGAATGTGATTGCCCCTTATTTGAGGCTGAAGAAATAACTTTCATAAATATCATCCCTAAAATCACCCCTACAATAATAAGCATCCAATGATTCTTAATTTTATTCAGCATTGTGCATTTCTCCTTCTTTGGAATAATCCATAGCTCCTAAAAGAGCGCTAAGTTCAGCTGATCGCTGATGTACATTGGCTACTTGACGATAGTAGGCCATTTGAAAATTTAGTAAAATACGTTGTGCATCAATTAAGGACAGAAAGTCTACTTTGCCGGATTCATAACCCGATTTTGTGGCATTTAATGTTTGCACCGCTTTTGGAATTAAAGCATTCTTATACAATTCAGATTGGCGATAGGCATCGTGAAATTTATATTTCACTAAAGCCAATTTTGATAGCAATTCATTTTCTTTGTCCTCTTTTAAATGTTTCGCAGCATTCAGTGAAGCTTTAGCATCCTTAACGCCTGCATTGATACGATTAAGCCAAATTGGCACATTGACGGAAAACATGACCATTTGCGCATCCTTCCCGCTATCTGTTAACGATGGATTAATTGCACTCCCTGTTTCAATCTGAGTAAAGCCAACAGTTAAATCAGGTATATACTGCCTTTTGGCAAGCTTTACGGCATCCTTATTCTTCTCAATATTTTCATTCATCGCACGCAGTTGAGGATTATTTTCCTTTAACGCCTCTATAAGTTTTTTAGTATTTTCATAATCCTTATGCATTGACACATCCTCAAGAACTTCCTCGGGCCACGGCAAGATATTTGTAGATGGTAAGTTTAATAGGGCATTCAATCTAGCTGTTAACGAGGTCCTTAAGTCCTCCAGACTAAGCAACTCATTTTCCAATTTACCCAACTCTACTTGTATCTTTAGCAAATCTTGATTTTCTTGTAATCCAGAGGCATACCTTTTTTGAGCAACGCTTTCAAAATTACTTAGTAGCTTCATATTC
>JAUIER010000018.1 GCA_030429765.1 bacterium
TGTCTTCGGAACCATAATAATTAAAGCCGAATACGTAACAGGGGCCGTTGAATTTCTCCAACCCTCCGATGCGCATCCGGCTGTTGTATTCGATAATCTCCCGTTCTTCGACGGTGGTGTCGGCGGTGAGCTCAAAGCCGAGTTTGTTGGCCAGGGTTTGTTCGATCAATTTCTGCAATGATTCTGCTACAGCAATGCTTTCGGCGTCTGCGCCCATACCCGAATACTCCTATCCGCGACCTAAACGTAGCGTAAGGTCGACAATTTTGACTTGGCTTCGATAATAAGTCCGATGATATCCCGACGGCTGACGATCCCGACCAAATAACCTCTGTTGACGATGGGAACGCGACGGATGTGCGTCCGCATGAAGAATTTGCAGACATCCAGCGCCGTGTCGTCCTCGGAAAAACAGATAACCTCTCGAGACATATAATCTTCCACTTTATGTCCCACGTCAACTTTTTTTTCAAATAATATACGCAATAAATCCTTTTCAGACAGTATTCCAATCACACGACCGCCTGAATCAACCACCGGCATACCGCTGATTTTGTGATGTGTAAATTTTTCCAACGCTTCGAATATGGGAGTTTGCGGTGCAACGGTAATTACATCGCGGGTCATCAGATCACTAATGGGAACCATAGAATCCTCCTTGGTTACATGTTCGCCGGACGGATTCAGTGGCATCAGGCTGGAAGCTATTTGATTTCAATTCCAACCGGACAATGATCTGAACCCATCACATCCTTGAGAATAAACGCAGACGTCAATCGAGGCAGAAATTCTTGATTTATAAAAAAATAGTCGATGCGCCAACCGATGTTCCTGTCGCGGGCCCGGGTCTTGTAGTCCCACCAGGTATAGTTGTCCGGACTCGAGTCGAAATGACGGAAGGTATCCACGTAGCCGGTATTTAGAAACGTTGACACCCACTCCCGTTCTTCAGGCAGAAAACCGGTGGTTCGTTCATTGGCTTTGGGACGAGCGAGATCGATTTCGGTATGAGCTGTGTTGACATCGCCGCAAACCACAATATGACGACCGGCCTGCCGCCGTTCCTCGACATGTTCCAAAAACGCGTCATAAAAGCGCATTTTAAACGGAACACGTTTGTTGCCAGCACCTCCATTTGGATAATATATATTATACAGGAGAAAGTCGTCGAAGTCTAAGACTAGTGTGCGTCCTTCTGCGTCAAACTCGGGCACACCTAACCCCACGTCTACCGCTACAGGTTCACGTTTGGAATAGACAGCCACCCCGCTGTAACCCTTCTTCTCGGCCGAGGCCCAGTAACTGTGGTAGCCGGCCGGCTTGAGGATGTCCTCGGTCAATTGATCCGGACGGGCCTTGGTTTCCTGCAGGCATAACACATCCGGCGAGTCGTTGTTGACCCAGTCAAAAAAACCTTTTTTGGTAATAGCTCGAATACCATTGACGTTAAAACTGACAAGACGCATGTTGTCCTTTCGTTTGATAGATTTCCAATTTAGATTAAAACGCCCGCATGTCCACGGATTGTCGCCGGGATCCCCATTGTCCCGGCTGATCCTCAAAATGTCCGGCGATGGTGGCACCGCAAAAACCACAGCTGTTGCGGTGATCAATGTGATACTCGCCTAACTCGTACCAATCCCGTTCAATCACGCATTTTTGACACTGCGGACAATATGTGCTGGACCCGTGGACATCGTGCACATTTCCGACGTACACGTACCGTAATCCGTTCGCCATTGCGATCGAACGCGCGCGGGTCAGTGTTTGATGAGGTGTCCGCGGCTTGTCGAGCATCTTGTAATCCGGGTGAAACGCGCTGAAGTACAACGGCACATCCACACTCAGTCGCGCAGCAATCCAGCGCGTCATCTGATCAATTTCCTCGGATGAGTCGTTTTCCCCGGGAATCAGCAATGTCGTGATCTCCATCCATACGTCGGTGTGATGATGGATATACTCAAGCGTCTCCAGCACCGGGGCCAACTGCGACAGGGTGATGTCACGATAAAAGCGTTCACTGAACGCCTTAAGATCCACGTTGACGGCGTCCATCCGGGCAAAAAAATCGGCCCTCGCCTCCGGGCCGATATAACCGGCGGTCACCGCGACGGTTTTGATATTCAGCGCGTGACAGGCATCAGCGATATCCATCGCATACTCGGCAAAAATAACCGGATCGTTATAGGTAAAGGCCACTGAGCGGCAGCCCAGTTGTTGGGCGACCCGGGCGATCTTGGCCGGTTCCGCCTGATCGGTCAACCGGTCCCATTCACGCGACTTGCTGATATCCCAGTTCTGACAGAATTTACATCCCAGATTGCAGCCGGCCGTGCCGAACGACAGCACACTCGTACCTGGATAAAAATGATTGAGCGGCTTTTTTTCGATCGGATCGATACAAAACCCGCTGCTGCGGCCATAGGTGGTCAAAACCATCTTTCCGCCCTGATTCTGCCGGACAAAACAAAACCCGCGCTGACCTTCGGCCAGCTGACACGCCCGGGGACAAAGCTCGCAAAAAATACGCCCGTCACTCTGCCGATGCCAATACCGGCCTGGGTATTGATCCGTCATCACACACCGCCTCTCACATTTCTCACACAGAAGTCTCCTATTGACTTTCCACCCAATTTCGCTAATATTATAGCTTCATTGTCAATATTAATTAAGGTAATCGATTGCCGGATTGGAAATTTTTATGTCTAAAAAGCCATTTACCCCCAACTTTAATACCTCTCCTGAAGATTTCAGCAAGGAAGAAAAAAACAAGATCGCCCAGAACGGGCTGCATGGATGCTCATTGCGTGAGGATTTCAAGGACTCGTCAGCCGCGGATATCGTCTGGGAATCCGAGCAGATCGCCAAATCGGCCGGGATCTATCTGGAGTTTGACCGTTCCATCCGCGGCGCGGCCAAACAATGGTATTATATGATCCGCATGGCCAATCCCGGGGGCGGCGCGATATCCCGCGAACAATGGCAACTCATCGATGATCTCTCGAACGAACACTGCCAAAATCCCTTCGGATCGCAGACCCTTCGCATCACGAACCGGCAGACGATCCAGTACCATTGGATCCGCAAAGACGGTGTGATCGACATTGTCAAACGTCTGGCCGAAAGCGGATTTAACACGCTGAACGGCTGCGGCGACAATACGCGAAACGTCATGGCCTGCCCGCTGTCGCGTTTTTCGGACATCTTTAATTCTTTCGAACTCTCACGTGAAATTGGTGATTACTTTCAATTACCGACCGAGCCCTTTATCAAGATCTTCGCGATTGATCCGGACAAAGTGCGAAAACCGGCCCAATCCTTTCAATATGGCAAAAACCTGCTCAACCGCAAATTCAAGATTGCCGTCACGACACATCATCGTGATCCGCAATCAGGAAAAATCGTGGCGGACAACTGTGTCGAGATGCGCACGCATGACATGGGTGTGGCCCCGATCGTTGAGAACGACAAGGTCGTCGCGTTTCAAATCTATGTCGGCGGCGGTCAAGGTGAACGTAACGGCAAACCGTCCATGGCCGCCTTCAGCCAGCCGCTATGCATCGTCAGCCGGGAACAGTTGCTCCCGACGATGGACGCGGTGGTTCAAGTGCATCAGCAATGGGGTGACCGGCAAAACCGGCACTGGGCGCGGCTCAAATACGTTATCAAAAAACAAGGCATCGATTGGTATCGTGATCAAGTCTCATCACGACTTGGAAAACCGCTGGAGAAACCAAATACCGATCTCGACATCGGCGCGCGGCACCTGCATCATGGCTGGTTTCAACAACCCGCCAACGGCTTGTACACCTTCGGTGCTTACATCGAAAACGGACGTTTGCAGGATGATTCAGCCAACGGCAAACTCAAATCCATGGTCCGGGAAACCATGGAGAAATACGACATTGAACTCTCACTGACACCGAATCAGGATATCCTTTTCAGCAATATCACCGACGACGTTAAATCGGAATTTAAAGATCATCTCAAAACCTACGGGTACGGTCAACGCAACGGCAAGGAATACTCGGCGCTTCGTCTGCGTTCCGGCGCGTGTGTAGGGCTCGACTCCTGCCGCCTGTCTTATACCGAATCAGAAAAATTTGAACCGGTGCTGATCGATGAATTAGAAAAAATGGGTTGGGGCGACATGACCGAGTCGATCGGTATCACCGGATGTGAACGTCAATGCTTCCGGCCGGCGACCAAGACCATTGGTCTGGTGGGCTCCGGCGCGAACCGCTATCAGTTTAAACTCTTTGCCGATGAAGCCGGACGGCATCAAGGCGTCCCATTGGTGTCTGGCGACGGCGAAAACATGTATTTGCGGTCCGTGGACCGGGACAGCGTGCCGGTGGTAATCGACGCGTTGTTTACGAAGTTTAAAAAGGAAGCCAATACCGATGAAGATCTCGGCGCGTTTCACCGTCGCATCGGGGCCGACTCAATCATCGCATATCTCAAAGACAATCCAGACACTTCCGCATTGATGGAAAAACCGTTTAATACGAGTACATTGATCGACTAGTCGATTCTACACATTGCGAAAACTTAGGGCACTTTACCAAGTGCCCTTTTTTTGTGATGACTGTTTAGGTGGGGCTCAATCCCCTTATTCGCTCTTCAGATGCCGTGCGTGAAACGCGATGTGATCGTGAACGAATGTGGAAATAAAGTAATAGCTGTGATCGTAGCCTTCCTGATAACGGATAACGGGAAGCGGCACATGGTCCCGACACGCCCGTTCCAGCACATCCGTTTTGAGCTGCTCCGCCAGAAACTCATCATCGGTTCCCTGATCCACCATGATCGGTGGCAATGATTCAGCTTCCTTGATGAGGATCGACGCATCATAGGCCTTCCACGCGTCGCGGTCCTCACCGAGATAATTTGAAAAGGCCTTAATTCCCCATGGGCATTGTGTCGGCGCGCAAATCGGCGCGAATGCCGAGATCGTCTGAAATTTTTTGGGGTTACGCAAACCCAAGACCAGTGCGCCATGTCCACCCATCGAATGACCAAAGATTCCCGCGCGGTCAATATCGGCCGGAAAATTATGAACGATCAGATCAAACAGTTCCTGTGCCACATAATCATCCATTTGATAATGTCCGCTCCACGGGGCCTGAGTGGCATTCACATAAAATCCAGCCCCGGAGCCGAAGTCCCAATCGTCATGTTCTCCCGGCAGGTCCAATCCCCGCGGACTGGTATCAGGACACACGATGATGACACCGTACTTGTCCGCCCATTGCTGAGCGCCGGCCTTGGCCATAAAATTTTCTTCGGTACAGGTTAGCCCCGACAACCAAAACAACACCGGCGCACTCTCCTGTCCATCCAGTTCAGGGATAAATATCGAGAATTTCATCGGTGTCTGCGTCGTCACAGAGTCGTGTTCGTAGTATTTGACATAACCTCTAAAGGTCTTGTTTTGTTTCAGAAGCTTCATTGTGTTTTCCGCCGTCTTTGGTGCTGGTTGATTGATATCATTTCGGCATCTGTCTGGATAGAATCCTTTTATGATTAAAATATGATGACACTACGAATACTTTTTCCCGCATGCATGAGCTCGAAGGCCTCATTGATTTTTTCGAGCGGGAGCGTGTTGGACACCATTTCATCCACTTTAATTTCGCCGTTCAGATATCGATCCACGTAGCCAGGTAATTGACTGCGGCCTTTGACCCCGCCGAAGGCCGATCCGCGCCACACGCGACCGGTCACCAATTGAAACGGCCGCGTCGCGATCTCCTGCCCCGCGCCGGCGACACCGATAATCGTCGACTCACCCCAGCCTTTATGACAGCACTCCAACGCGCTGCGCATCAACTCGGTATTTCCCACACATTCAAACGAATAGTCGACACCTCCGTCGGTAAGTTCGACAATCACATCCTGAATTGAGTTAGAATAATCCTTGGGATTGATACATTCCGTGGCTCCCAATTGTTTGGCCAACTCGAATTTATCCGGATTGATATCGATGGCAATAATGCGTTCGGCCTTGGCGATAACCGCCCCCTGAATAACCGATAACCCGATACCGCCTAATCCAAAAACCGCGACGGTTGATCCAGCCTCGACCTTGGCCGTGTTCAGAACCGCGCCGATTCCCGTCGTGATCCCGCACCCAAGCAGACACACTTTGTCGAGCGGCGCCTTGTCATTAATTTTCGCGACGGAGATTTCCGGCAGCACCGTGTATTCAGAAAATGTTGATGTTCCCATGTAGTGAAGGATCGGCTTGCCGTTTAACGAAAAGCGGGACGTCCCGTCGGGCATCAGACCTTTGCCTTGGGTGGACCGGATCTTTTGACATAAATTCGTTTTACCGGATTTACAAAACTTGCATTCACCGCATTCGGGAACATACAATGGGATAATATGATCGCCCGGTTTCACATTCGTAACGCCCGGTCCGACCTCCTCAACAATCCCGCCGCCTTCATGCCCCAGAATTACCGGGAAAAGTCCTTCGGGATCATCCCCCGACAACGTGAAGGCATCAGTGTGGCAGACACCAGTAGCCACCATCCGGCACAACACCTCACCGGCCTTGGGGGCTTCAACATCTATGGTTTCAATTTCAAGCGGCTTCCCCGCTTCAAAGGCAATAGCTGCGCGTGATTTAATCATCTTTGATCCTTTCCTGAGATGTGAAATATGATATTGATATCAGCCCGTGGAGGGCTCTTGTACTTCCCATGTGGACAGATAGTCCGGATTGATCACCTTCTTACCTGAAGTTTTTAACGTGTATTCTCCCGGCGCTGCCGGTCGAAGGCTGTTGATGTCGGGAGGCAGAGTATAAGGACCTTCATCATCGGATCGCTGGACTTCAATAACATCCTCATCAATTTTGGAGATAACACCATCAAACTGCAGAACCTTCAGCACCTTGCCATCCACCCCTTTAAAGGTGATGCCTACGAGTATTGTCTTTCCCAAATATTTTTCCGGAGAATCTTCGTCTCTAAAGTCCATTTCCTTAACCTCTAGTTGTGAGATGTCGTTGACAAACCCAGCTCGTCAAACAAACGTTTCACGGCCAATTCCTTGGCCTTGGCCTCCACATCAATGGTCAAATCCAGTTGCCGCCAACACGCGGGAAAATCATTAATGTCGATGTAGTCGTGATGGCGGGCTGGCTTGGGCCCCTCCCATCCGTCTTTCGGACTGGATATATGAAATAGCGGCTCGCGGTTCCAGGTGGCTAACGCGGCTTGTGTGGCCTGTTCAATCGTGAAACCATCTGGATGACAACGATGATGATGAACGTCGTACACCAATGGAATACCGGTCTCACGACACACCGGCAGCAAATCCTCCGGCGCGTAAATTTTGTCGTCATTTTCAAATGTCAGTATCTTTCGAACAGACGGGGACAATTGCTTGACGTTGTCGATCACCCGTTTGAGCGCGGCCGCTTTGTCGCCGTACGCGCCACCGCCGTGAATATTCATGACATCCGCCCCGACCCATTCGCTGACCTCGGCCTGATAATTCAGATCGGCGATCGATCGCTCGGTCACCTGCTCATTGGGCGAACTCAGTAAAATAAACTGGTCCGGGTGAAACGACAATCGCACCGTTCCATCGGTTGAGAATTCCCGGCAAGATTTGAACGTCGTGACGATCTGTTCAGCATCCGGCAGATCTGAAATCTCATAACCTGCCTCGGGATGCGTTTTAAGCGGAAGGATCTGACTGTTAATCCGGAACGCCCCGATATGATGCTCCTGACAGTATGCCAGAGCCTTAATCAGGGACTCCGCATTTTGCAAACACAGGCGGGACAGCTTGGCCAGCGCCGCTTCTCGATCCATTTTCAGAATCGACGTCGCGGTCGTCGTAAAAAATTTAATCGGTTCCTCAGCAAATTGACAGCACAGCCCCAGTCGAATCATGCTGGTATGATATCAAAGAATCGACGGAAAATCCTGATTTTTTTCGCCCTTATCGGGTTCACAAATACTGGAATTGGTCACGCGCGTGGCTTTTTTACGGACCGGTGATATAATTAAAGTATGACAAAAGCACCTGAACAACCCGACCGGGCGATTCTACTGATTTCGTGTCCGGACCAAAGCGGCATCACCGCTTCAGTGACCAAATTTATTGCGGACCACGGCGGCAATATCCTGCACGCCGATCAGCATATTGACGATCAGGAAGAGATATTCTTTATGCGGATCGAATGGTCGCTGGAAGATTTCAAACTGACACGTGATGAGATCACCCGCGATTTCAGCCCCTTTGCCGATCATTTTCGAATGGACTGGAGCCTGCACTTTTCAGATGAGCATCCGCGTATGGCCGTGTTTGTGTCGCGGCATATGCACTGTCTGTACGACATCCTCTACCGCTACAAATCCGGACAGCTGGCCTGTACCATTCCGTTGATCATCAGCAATCATCGCGAGGCCGAGGACATCGCCCGCGACCATCACATCGATTTTCATCACATCCCGATTACCGCGGAAACAAAGGTGGATCAAGAACAACGGGAAATTCAAATCCTGCAGGACGCGCATATTGATCTGGTCGTGCTGGCCCGCTATCATCAAATCCTGACCGCGAACTTTATCGAACACTTTCCCAACCGCATAATCAATATTCATCATTCATTTTTGCCCGCCTTTGCCGGTGGCAGCCCGTATGCCCAGGCCTATCGAAAAGGTGTCAAATTGATTGGCGCGACCAGCCACTTCGTGACCGAACAGCTCGACGAGGGGCCGATTATTGAACAGAACACCAGCCGCATCAGCCACCGTGACACCCTGCAAGATCTCAAACAAAAAGGTGAAGACCTTGAACGGATTGTCTTTAGCCGGGCGATCATCGCGGCACTGGAACGGCGCATTCTGATCTACGGCAACAAAACGGTGGTGTTTTAATCGTCTCCCGCAAATAACTCGAAACTAACTTTGACGATATTCTGATCCATCCTACAATAATCGTATGCGCCTGTCCGGGATGTTCATCACAATTCTAGTTTTAGCTGGTCTGATTATACCGTCGGAAGCCGCCAATATCACCGGAACCATTTGGGCCAAAGGACCGCGGCCGATCATTAAACGGATCGCGACCAGCCGCGACCCGGCCTGCTCGGGTGATGTATTTCCGGAGGTCTTCGTCATTGGCGATGCTGGTGAATTGGCTAATGTTTTGGTGCATGTTAAAGAAGGTGTTCCGAATAAAGTGTATCCCCCACCCAAACAGCCGGTGGTTGTCAATCAGGTTGGGTGCCGCTACACACCGCATGTTTTTGCGGCCATGGTCGGCCAGCCCGTGGTGTTCATGACGTCGGACCCAACCCTGCACACGGTTGATGTCCACGCACGGATCAATCCGAAATTCGCCGTCACGATGCCACATCATTACCGCGGCGGAGCTAAAATTTTTGAGAAGGAAGAATTGATGATCCCGGTGATGTGCTCGGTTCATCCATGGATGCTGGCATTCGGCAATATTCTGAGCCATCCCTACTTCTTTGTCTCTGAACCCAATGGACGGTATCTGATCCGTGATCTGCCGGTTGGGGAGTATACGTTGGAGGCGTGGCATGAAAAACTCGGCCGCCAGAGCCGCCGTGTCACCATCAACGACCCCCGCGAATTTCTCACCGTGAATTTCACTTTTCTTATGCGATGAATTAGGGGTCGTGCCCGGTTTTTATCGGTAGGAGATGGGGTTCTGTTTTTTGGGGTTGTAGCGCCACTGGCGGTTATCCCAGAAACCGCGTTCTTTGCGACGGGCTTCCTGATACAAATCCTTAAACTCATCCGAGTAGCGTACATTAGGTGAGATCGTCATCGGCTGAACATAACCGTCGTAAACCAATTCCGCGTTGAGCATCAGCCATTGCCGGCACGAGCGTCGGCGTTCAAAACGTGGCGCCTCATCTCGCATCCCGTGAGGACAATTGGTCTCAACAATAAAACCTTCAAGAGTCTGATCATCCCGTCCCGGCTGATACCCTTCGACCTCTCGGTAGACATACGCCAGGAGTCGGCCATAGCGGTCCGTTTTCTGCGCGTCGAATTCAAGCATCACACGATCGCCCTTACGAACCACGCCCTTCACAAAACGGGTAACCTCCTTGCCCATTTGTTTGATACGGCGGACATCCTGACCGGTCCTTTGCGCGTCACGTTTGGCCTTGTCATTGGCCCGGCTCTCGGGCGCGTCAATACCGATCAAACGGACAGTGTCGCCGTTAGCCAGTTCAATCGTGTCACCGTCAACAATCCGGTTGACGTTAGCAAACATCGTCTCCGGTGGAGGATTCAGATGATCCATCACCTGCTCGACATGCTCGCGCACCGGAGATTTGGGCATCGCGATAAATGCGATCACCATCACAATAAGGGGAATAATAAACTTTTTCATAACAGGGGGACTACCCTGTTATTATTTCGCAAACTCCCCTCAAATCAATCTCTAAATGATTATTTTTCGGACGAATGGATCAATTCAACCGGTGGAGCCAGCTGAGTCAGATCAACCTCTCGATAGTCGTCGACCGACTCAAAGGCCTCGTAGGGAAAGGTGATCAGCTCCAACGTTCCTGCGTACCTGGAATGAATTTGAGCGCGCAAAATTTTTGCAAAAGCGCGTACTTCGGCGGGACGTTTGATAAAGGCGAAGTGCGTCTGACGATATCGATTGGTGAGGGCCGCGATCTTATCCCGTTTGGTCTTACCGCACTCAGCCCAAAAGACCGGCAGCTGATCGGCATCTAGTTCGACAAGATCCGGCCGGTAACGGCCCAGCGGCCGCGGTTCCACGACCACATCCGGGTATCTCGGAGAATAAAGGGCGTAGGCCAAGGCCTTGGCAAACACATGAAACCGTGTCTCAAACGGCCGCTTCTGCAACACCAGTTTGCGTTCACGGATATGAAACGTAAATTTTTCCTCAAGGTTGAGGTCCTGTGCATCGAGATCCACGCTAAGCCGCCCTAACCTTGCTGTTAACGCTTCCAGTCATCGGTCAGCATGCCCGCGAAGCCCCAATTTTCCGCTGCGATCTCCTGAATCACCACGTGAATGTGTTCGGGCTTTTTATTGAGATGCCGGACCAGCGAATCGGTTACATCTTTGACAATGGCCGACTTGGCCTGGCGATCCGCTCCCTGCAGAATTTGGATATTAACGTAAGGCATAAGTCTACAATATTTGTGATTACGGAATCTTTGGTCCGGGGTACGTGTCCAGATGTTCCGCCACTTTGGTGTAGGTCTGAATCATCAACTCATTCTTCTTTTTCTGCTCGCGTGTATCGGCTCCCAACATCTTAATCACCTCTGGGCATTCGAGGACCATTGAAAAGTCTGTCTCGACGCCTCGTTCGCTGTAGAGCTTGGCCAACTCACCCGTAAGCTCTTCCAGCTTAGGCCGTGAATCCAGTCGATCAATGATCGCCAATTTGTATTCCAAAGACGCGTCTTCCCACTGACCTTGCTCGTGGAGTTCACGCGCGCGTTTATGATGCTTGGATCCGGACATGATTGAACTAATGGTGAGTCCTCCCCAAATCAAACCGCATATCACGGCAATGACGAGCCATACCACCCACATAATTATGCCCCCCGCTGCTTTTGAAGATTTGTCAGCATCAAGTATTCACGGAAATTATCATATGTCTGCCACAACATCCATACACCCAACCCCACATAAATAATCGGTGAATCCAAATCACCTGACGCGCTGAAGATAAACAATAGGACCGCAATCAAAAGACTGTCCACCGCCTGAATGATCTTGACCTTGGGTGATTTCCAAAACAACGTGGCCAGCCCGGCCAAAACACCCAGTGCACCGACGACAATCATCGCTACCCCCATACCTTGCTGTCTGAGGTTGATCAGAAAAACCCCCAGACCGATAAATACACAACCATAGACCAAGGCGACTAAATCAAATTTTACGCTCACCGGAATCTGGGACTTTATCGCGTTTAGCTCATCCGATGGATGTTGGCCCGACGCGGCCAAAGGATCCGAATGCTTTTTACCGTCTCCGATTTCAAATAACTCATCAATATCATCAGACATTGGCCGACCTCCGGTTGATTTGTTTAAAGAGCAAGACACCCAGGAACAAAGACAGTCCCAGGTCTGATAAAATAACGGTAATCCAGTTCACCCACATCCAGGCCGGCACTTCACCTAGGTCCATACTCATTCTTTTCGCTGCTGAGGCCACATTGTAAATTCCGAAGCCCAACCGCAAAATCATGCAGAAAAACGCAATGGCCGTTGCTGTTTTTAAAGACATACCCCCCCCTTGCTTATTGTTACAATATTAATGATTTTATTATACACCAGGAGAGAATGATTATGAACAGTTTAAGCGGACTATAACAGATTAGGGAATACGTTTGCGCGGTCCGAGGAGGATGGTGTCCTTGAGGGCCTGGACATTCTTGGCCATCAGCCATTTGTGGTCGAATTTCGGATCGCTGACGATCTGCGCGATGGCCGACAAGGCCCGCAGGTGATACGTGCGCTCATCTTTACTGCCGTACAATATGAAAACCGCGTTGATCTCGGGATAGTCCTCGCTGAAGTAGATACCGTGACGGCAGCGGACCAGCACAACATTAAATATCTTCTCTCCTTCGACAACGACATGTGGAATCGCAACATCATAATTGAGGGCCGTCGTGCTTTCATGCTCCCGTTTGATTAACGACAGCTCAACCACTTCCTTACGGCAATTGAGGTCCTCCGCAATCTTTTCCGCGGCAATCTCGAATAACTGATCGGCTTTGATCGGTTCATTGATATCCAACACCCTGCAGTTCTCGATCATATGATCAAAACGGTCTTTGACAATTTCATCACGCTCCTGAATGATCTCCTTGAGCTCATTTTCCAGTTGTCCGGTGACCAGCTCCTTGGCCGTCAAGCGCTCGATGATATGCAGCAAGGCAAACTTTTGTTCGGTCCTGATCCGGCCATAAAACCAGTAAATAATAAAAGCCATCCCGATCAGAATGAGTTTGATGTACAACACTTCCTGGCTCATTTTCAAAAGGATCAATAAAAATAGCACGGTCCCGACAATCTGCACCCATGGATAAAACGGTGATTTAAAGGTCGGCTGGTAGTTCATCACCCGGCTTTCGCGGAGAATCAAAACAGAGAGGTGAGCAAACAGGAACGTTAAGATTAATACTGTCGAGGCAAGTTCTACCAGGATATCCAGTTTTAGGAACAAGCTCACGATCAATACGGCCCCGGAGATGATTATGGATGCGACGGGCGTCTGCATCTTGGGATGCAAGCGCTGCAGAAACTCGGGCAGCAATTTATCCCGGCTCAAGGCCATCGGATAGCGGGACGCGGCCATCAACCCTGCATTGGCCGTCGTAATAAAGGAGGCGATCGCGGCAAGGCTTAGGACCACAAATCCGCTCGTGCCCATCGTCTCTCGGGCGCCGAGCGAGATCGGCGTCAGCGACCCGTCCAATTTTTCCGCGCCGAGAACACCCGTGGTAATCAAGACGATAATAGAGTAAAACAGCGTTACCACCACCAGCGAGGCGATCATCGCCCGGGGAATGACATGTTCAGCGCGTTTAACCTCTTCCGCTACACTTGCGACCTTGAGCAGCCCACCATAGGATACAAAGATATATCCCGATATCATGAAAACCGCGTCGAATCCGTAAGGCGCGAATGGCGAGAAATTCGTCACTTGGATGTGATCAACACTGGCCACCCCGTAGACCAGCAATGAGCCCATCAGGAAAAAGACAAGATACGACTGAGCCCGGCCGGCCTTCTTGGCGCCGAGCAGGTTGAGTGATATAAAAAGGAACGCGACCAGGATCCCCACCCAGGGGACGACATCCAGCGACGCTGACAGCGAAGGAAAGATCAAGGCTACAAACGCGCTGATCCCCACCAACGCGAACGCCGCTTTAAGCAATAGCGATAACCAGGTCAACAGCCCCTGGATGGTGCCGACGGCCGGCCCCAAGCTTCGGGTCACAAAAAAATACGCGCCGCCGCTTTTGGGCATGGCTGAAACAAGCTCGGCCTGGCTCAGCAAACCGGTTAGCGCCAATAAACCCGCGAACAAATAAGCCAGGAACAGCGCCGGTCCGACCTTCGCGTGCGCGATACCCGGCAACACAAAGAGACCGGAGCTGATCATCGCTCCGGTCGCTAAGCAAAAGACATCTAGAAAGGTGAGTTCTTTTTTGAGTTTCGATTGTTCCGTCATATACAGGTTGTTCCCGACTGGTTCATTGATGGTCGCGTGCAACAGTAGCCTGTCCCACTCATATCAATGCTACTTTTGATCATTCAGGGACCAGTCATACTTGAGCCACTTGATCTTCCATCTGTATTCCGATTCGGCCAGTGCGGCCCGAACCGATTCGTCGGGAATATAATAACTGATATATTCCAACATTTCACTACGATTTTTTCCAAAATCTTCGCGGAACCATTTGAAGATTGTCGAAAGATAAGCCACGTCGTTGACCGCATCAAACCGGTTCAGGTCTTGCCGTCCAAGAAACGCCCGACCTTGGTCATCAAGCTGCTCATTCAGCTTGTATCCTTCATAGGCTTCCTGCCGCAGCGGCGGACAACTCCTAGCCGCACACACGATCGCAAAATGAATACGCGCCTTCTCCGGCCCCTTTCGCAGGATTTCATGTTCGATATGACCGAGCGACATGGATTCACCCTGAATCTCGAAAAACTCCCGGTCCCATACCGTCGAGTTGAACACCGTACCGAACACCAACCCGCCAGTATGAAGCTTGCTGATACTCTCGACCGGATACTCGGTACAGATCACCTGCAATGTAAAGGCATTGTAGGCGTTGATCCAATAGGCGATCTGATCATTGGTGTTTAAATCCTGCCACATCGTATTGGACAACGTTTTGGTGTACTGCTCCAGCCGCGGATCCGCGCAGACAGCCGAATAGTTGACCAGCCCGCGGGCATCGACATTGGTTTGCAGTAATTGAGTAAAAACGCCGTGCCGTTGGTCCGCCGCAGCAGGCTCCGTGAGGAACATGCCTCCGACGACAACCGTCAGCACCGCCGTCAAAATTTTAATCGTCTTCATGATACACTCCATTCGCGCCGGCCCACAAACCTGTAATGGCTGGACCATCAAAGACGTGTCTATGATTGGTGATGGGTAAGGATGTGTTTAAAAAGTTATCCCTCAATAAAACCCTGGTATTCCTCCAGCGTTCCATCGCGCATACAACATTCGATAATCTTACGTCCCAGCGGATCCAGATCCTTTTCCTCAAGGTACATCGAGATCTCTTTCTTGAAGAAATCACTGAGGATCTTGGCGCCCTTGTCGTAGCCTTCCAGACCCACCTCTTCCTGCGTATCGACTTGAAGGAACTCACGGTTCAGGAAGAACCCTTCGATCTGCATCGCGTGAATGGCATATCCCAAAAGCGGACAGCGGGACGGCTCGATTTGATTGTCGCGGAACTTGGCGCTTCCCCGTCGAGACATATACTCACGGGCGATCCACTGCGCCATGAAACCGACGCGCCAGGCACCGACATGCTGATTCGGGATCAGGGAGTAGCGGGTTCTCGGTGTGTTGACAATTTGCCGCAGCAGCAGGTTAGCCTGATCCACGCGCCGTCCCGTGGCAAACGGCCAGTAAGATCCTACCCCTTCGCTGGTCATCCCTTCGGTATCGGTGATACTCGGATTGGCGTAACCGCGCGGAGCGACCAATCGCCACAACCAAGCCAGTGACGGCGGCAAAATATGCAGAATTCCCATAATTCCGTAACTGGGCTTCTCCAATGTACACGGAGGCATACGCACGCCGAAACTGCGCACGTCCACCTCAACCGGCTCATTGACAATATCGGGCACGCTTCGTCGAGGAATAATTACCCGCGGGTTCGGGCATCGAACCCCCGGCTCATCTTCGGTATGTTCCCATATTAAACACGTCGCGTTGGGAACAGAATACATGTTTAAAAACACCAACGGCTCCGGCGGATTGGTACACAATTCTTCCAGATATCGATCCACACCGTAACGCTGAATGTGATTGACCCGGACAAACCAGCCGGACTCGGCGTCCTGAATCACCAGTCGTCCGTTATCATTTTGAATGTCTTTGTTGCACAGGGCCATGTCATCGGTGATTGGATTGAGCGTACACCCCTGAAACAACGGAATGTAACGGCGTTTACCGTTGACAATATTCTCGCCGATCAGCAATCGTCCGTCGGGCTCACGATGCGGATACTGCAGCATCTCGCTCTTACCCCCGCCGCTGGCACCTTCGTGCATGATGACAAATTCATTATCGTATGGAGTATTGACCCGGACAGCGGAACCGTGCGTGGTGACCCAGCCTTCCTGCTCACCCAAATTCAGAAGCACCCCGTAAATCCCCTTCTTGGCGCTTGGCCCCGGATAGAGATTGAGTGAATAGATTTCGTGTAAATGATCGGAACGATCGTGGATAACGACCTGCTTGCCGTCGCAATGTGTGTGACGGAACGTCGGAGCGAGATAAATGATTGACTTGGGCTGAAATCCTTCCTCAAGTTGTTCCGGCGGAATCAACCCCTGAATCTCGGCCAGCGCGGCGGCAAAGAAGGTCGCATTAACCGGCCCGACGAGCAATGATCCAAAATCCAATGCCGGCCCACCGGCATAAAATGGCAGCACCACCAATTCCTGGCCGGCCAGCCAATCCATCATCTCCACCTTCATTTCGGCAAAAGGTTTTTTGAAACGTGAGTTGTAATGCGGTTTATCAGTCGGCGTATCATCGGCGATCACCATGCAGTTGGGATCCCGTCGGCGCATGTAGATTTCCGTGTAATTAGCGGAGAGCCCGTTGCGACAGCGATGCAGCACGGCTTCCTTGACCGTGCCCTTGCCCGGAATGGCGTATTCGACATCAAACGTGTCTTTGTCCGGACCGCCCAAGGCCAAATCAATCAGTTCACGCTTATTTTTGGGCATGTGAACTTTCGGCGCCGCTTTAAGGGTTTCAACCAATGCTTCGGGCAGATTCATCTCCCGCCATGATATTTCCGTAGTTTTTAACATCAAATGTCCTCTCTCAATTGAATATTGCCTGATACAGCGTCGACTTTCCGCTCCTGAGTTCCTTTACCATCTCATCTATTTTTACCGCTTCATCGGGAATGACCCCCCGGACGTAGCGTTTCAAATATTTGGCCTGATCATAATACTTCTGATCAATTCCAGCTATTTTACCATTACTGGCCTGAATTTCATCAATTACTTGCGTGAAGACCTTGGCCGTAAAATAAGCGTCATCCAGGTAGCCGAAGAGCCCCACTTGTCTGTGGACAGAAAATCCTGCGGTGTATAAAGATACGTCAATAGATACCCTCCCAACCGCTTGACTTCGGTGGGATTTTCCTGATTATTCCAGTGCTGGTAGATACGCCCCACCAGGTCGGGCATCAAGACAATGATCTCTTTAAGCCGATCCTCCAGGATCATCGTGGCCCGCTTTCCCACCCGTGCCCGCAGGTGAACATGGAAGTTTGTCTGATCTGTTTCGGCCAACGTCTTTAACTGCTCTTTCATCGCTCGTAACATGGAAACCTCCTTAGGTTAATGAAAACGGATTGTGCTTGACTTCATCTATGCCAAAGTATACACTTGATCTGCACATTTGTTAAATAGATAAATTTAATTAATTATATTTAATTTACCTATGATACCTTTCAACTACCATCACCTCTACTATTTCTATGTCATTGCCCAGGAAGGCTCGATTTCCAAGGCCACCAAGCAGCTACGACTGGCCCAGCCCACATTAAGCGCGCAGCTGCGGCAATTCGAAGAATTCCTGAACGTAAAACTCTTTATCAGGGAAAAGCGAAAGCTCATTCTCACGGATGAAGGTCATAAAGTGCTTTCCTATGCCAAACTGATTTTTGATATCGGACAGGAACTCAAAGACCGAATGGTCGATCTGTCCCATCAGGGCCGGCCGCATATCTCCATCGGGATCAGCAATTTTGTGCCCAAGACTATTGTGGACTTACTGCTCAATTTCATCCTGGTCAGCGACGGAGAAACGTATATTCAATTGAAAAAGGACCGCATGGACCGGCTGGTCCGCGATCTGGATGATCACATTGTTGATATTATCCTTACGGACACCCCTTTTGAGGCCAAATTAAGCGGTGATATCCGTAATAAGTTTATCGGCAAGATCCCGATTGTTTTCTGCGCGCATCCGCGCATTGCCAAGCGGCTCAAGAATTTTCCAAAGTGCCTGCACGAGACACCTCTTCTCTTTCCTACGGCACCGGCCCAGATTGCCTATGCGCTCAAAGAGTTTTTTTATGAGCATCACATCGAGCCCAAGATTGTAGCGGAACTGCAGGATATCGAGGCCATCCGCCGACTGGCCCTCCGTGGATACGGCGTCGCGCCGCTCAACCTTTTAACCGTCAAAGAAGCCCCTTCACGTCAAAAGCTGACGATCATCAATGCAAAATCCAAAAAGCATGTCTATGAGAAGGTATATTTGATCAGTAAGACACGTAAACAGGAACTGCCTGTGGTCGAACACATTTTTAAAAACTTCCACCTGGACCATTTACTTAGCGATAAGGCAGAACAATCTGTCAAAAACTAGATCCCTGTTTTGCATTTCTTCGTTATAATAATCGCATGAAATTATTCAATCAGATTTTGTTTATGATGATCATCGTTGTGATCACATCCGGCTGTTCATCATTCCGCCCCAAAGCGGTCGGACTCAAGGATGGCCGATTGCAGCCCTGTCCTCCGGCCCCCAAATGTGTGTCGTCGTATTACGCAAAGGGCATTCATCATGTCAAACCGCTTCGCTACCGGGACTCCCGGGCCGAGGCTTACCAGCGACTCATCAATATCATCAAGAGTATGAAAAAATCAGAAATCGTGACGGCTGACCCTGACTATATCCACGTGCAGTTTGAAGTCACGCGGATCAAGTGGATTGACAATACCGAATTTCTGTTTGACGACGAAGAAAAGATCATTCATGTCTCTTCGACTCCGGCGGCCAAGATCGGCTTCTGGGATTGGGGTGAAAATCGTCGACGAGTCAAGCTCATCAAATCCCGCTTTGAAGCCGATATAAAAGATTAATGTACGAAGATCCCTATTACACCGACAGCATTATCCGTCCGGGATGTGTCCATTACCGCCTCCGTCAGGATCGGGTGATTCTCGGATACATGCAGATTGGCCCGACTCGATCCGTGTACTATTCCAAAGATAATTTCTGGTGGCGCAGCGAACCGATCGAGTTCAAACAGAAGGACCGCTCCACGGAGATATACGATGCCAACCGGCAGATGATCTTTGAGCACGATTTGGTCCGTCAACGCCGGCAAAGTGAAAAGGATTATACCAAGGTCGGGATTGTGGTGTGGAACGCGGCCCGAGACCGCTTTGATATCAATTACATTGAGGAAGGCAAAGTGGAACGCTTTCAAAAAGGACGAAAACCGTCGCCCTTCCGGGACGATCTCAAGGTTTCCGCGCAGATGTTTCCGGTCGACGAATCCCCGTAAATGTCAGACTTAAAACTCAGGCATTAATCCAATCACTAACCACAAACAAATACCAAAGATTAGCGCCAATGGCGACGTTGCGCTTAAGGGAATGCATCAGGTAATCCCGGACCTCCTCCCGGTGAATGATGACCACTTCAATATCTTCTGAGGCCTCGAGCTGCTGAACCGGACGCTGATTGACCGGCGACTCTTCATCGATATGGACGTAAACCACACGTCCTGTATCATTCATCACACCGGAGCCCGATTTAATAAACGGACTTTTCTGTACGATCCTTCCGGTGTAACCGGTTTCCTCTTTGAGTTCTTCGAGAATCAACTCGTCGGAATCATTGTCGAGCCCGGCGGGAAATCCCAGAATGTAACTTTCAATCGCCGGCCGGTATTGTTTGATCAATACAAATCGTTGAGACGGGACAAGCTTGGGGATAATTACGCAGCAGGAACTGTTGTTCTGCCGCACAACACTCTCCCATTTAATATAGTTTCCGTGCTTGTTTTCGAACACGGTCTCTTTCAGTGACAGCCACTTGCCGCGGCCGATGAACCGTTCATTGATTTTTCGCATCATCGCTCCTGTGTTGCTGTCAATTAATCGTTAGACTGGAGTGCCTTGACATCCGCCAGAACTTCAGCCGCATGCTCTTCGGGTTTAACCTTGGGATACACCTTGGCCACCCGGCCTTTGGGATTCACCAGACATGAACTGCGGGTGATCCCCATGTACTCCTTGCCCATAAACTTTTTCTTGCCCCAGACCCCGTATTCCTTGAGCATTACCTGTTCCTCGTCGGATAACAGATCAAAGGTCAAATCAAATTTGTCGGCAAATTTACGGTGACTCTTGGCACTATCGGCACTCACCCCGACAACAGACAGGTCCAGCTTGTTAAATTTCTGCAGATGCGACTGCATCGCGCAGGCTTCTTTGTTACATCCCGGGGTATTGTCACGCGGGTAGAAATAAATGAGCAGCCAGTTGCCTTTGAAATCAGTCAGCTTTCGCGGCTCGCCGTCTTGGTTGGGAAGTTTGAAGTTGGGTGCTTTATCGTTTTCTTTGACCTTCATGATTGTCTCCTCTATTCGTCTTCAGGTAGAATTTTTTCCAGACCGGCAATGACTTTTGGATCCAACGGATCAACCGGCGAACCGAACCGTGCGCCCACTTGCCCCCCGGGATTGACCAGAAACTTATTGAAGTTCCACGTCACGTCGCCGCGAAAATCGGACAGCTCAGTCAGGTACTTATAGAGTTCGTTGATGTCATCCCCCCGAACACTGGACTTGGCAAAGACCGGAAACGTGGTCCGGTATTCCAATCGACAGAACTTCTCGATGTCCTGGTTAGATCCGGGCTCCTGACCGCCGAAATTATTCGCTGGAAAGGCCAGGACCTCAAAGCCGCGTTGCTTGTACGTTTGATACAAGCGCTCAAGCGAGCCGTACTGAGGGGTATAGCCGCACCGCGATGCCGTGTTAACGATCAGCAGCGCTTTGCCCGCGAACTGATCGAGCGACACCCAATCCCCGTCCATTGTTTGAACGCGATAAGCATGCACGCCGGTGGCATCGGCAGCCGTCGCATGCGTTGTCATGATCGAAAGAAATACAACCGCCACAAAAATTATCCTTCTCCATGGAATAGACATCATGACCCCCTCCTTCGGGTACTGAGATTAAAAACGCGCGACCAGCTCAAATGTTGTATAGAGCGTTTCTTCCAGCCTTGCTTTGCGCTGATCTTCCTTGTCCACAAATTTAAACGATCGGTTATAGGCCGCACCGACGGAGAACCGCAGCCGTACGCTTTCATTAAAGCTGTACTGAACGCCGACTCCTGTCGTGTTCTGCTTGTAACGCAAAACACGACCGTCGATACCTCCCGTACTGATTTCATATTCATCCAGACGGTAGCGATGTTCAGTGAAGAAGGTGGTTCGGTCATTGTATTGGTAATCAAAGCCGATATCGTCGGACGTTAATCGAAACGACCATTCATCGCTAAAGGCGTAATTCATGCCCACCACCGGTAGAATTTTCAGGTCAAAATCCGGACGGAACAGTACACCAGCGGTCCACAAAAGGTTGTCCCCGCTGTCATATTCGATACGATATTCTGACATCCAGCGGAACGCGCTGGTCTCAAAATCATTGAATGAGTCGCTCCAGGAATCCGTGAAGTAAGAAGGTATGACCGCTAGACCAATGCGAAATCGGTCGTCATTGAAGTATGGCACCTCAAAGTTGGATCCCACCCGCATTGTACGGCCAACCAGCATGGATGGCAAGTCAATCGATGACGAATTGTCACTGATAAACACGTGCTGAAAACCAAAGTCCCATTCCCAGGATACCGCCTCGTCGGGATTAATATCAAACTCCACGTCGAGATCATACTCGAAAACGCCGATCTCATTGGCCTTGTTTCGTTCTTCCGCCTTGGGAAACCAACGGTCCAGCGATCGTACGTTGACATCGACGCCGCTGATGGCGTCATCGAAAAGCGCTTCGGCCGCACTTGAAACACTAAAAGTAATGGCGCAGGCCATTGTTAGGATCATAAAGTTCCGCATGATACACCTCCTGTCCGGGCACCCCGTATCGATGCCCTGCATCATTAATTAATCGAAAAGTCGGACGGAGGACAACCCTCCATCGATGTGAAATATCTGTCCGGTAACAAACTCGGCATGGTCTTCAAGCAGAAAAACAGCCACGCGCGCCATCGACTGAGGATCACCGATTCGTTTGAGCGGATGCCTCGCCTTGGCCAGTTCCAACTGTTTTTCCCGACTGATCAACGGTTCCGCCAGTCGGGTATTGGTCAGTGACGGCGCAATGGCGTTCACGCGGATATGCGGGGCGAATTCGGCCGCAAGCGCGCGGGTCAGCCCCTCTACCGCACCTTTGGCTGCGGATATGCTGGCGTGAAACGGCATACCGGTCTGCGCCGCCACACTGCTGAATAGAACGACTGACGGATGCGTATCGGCGCGTTTGAGTGCGGGCAGACATGCGCGCAAAACCTTAACGGCACCGAGCAAGTTAATCTCATAGTCCTCCTGGAAGTCTTCATCAGTCATCCGGGCGAATGGCTTTAGGGTAATCGTCCCCGGGCAGTACACTACACCGTGCAATGGACCACTGATCGCGTTTAGCGGCTCCGCCCCTTGTTTCACATCCATTTCAATGTACTGAATCCCATCACGCTCCGCCTGACCGGCGGTGTCGCGTGAGGTGACTATCAGATTGTACTCACGCTTGTGCAGCTGTTCGACGACGCATTCGCCGATGCCGGATACACCTCCGACGACAAGTATCGTTCTTGCTGACATACATTATCCTTTGTTTAAGGGTGATTAGCTTCTGAGCGACTGGCGATCTTCTTGATCATGCCGCCGAAAATGTACTCGTGAAACGGGATTAAGAAGTACCAGTAGAATAAACCGGCCAGGCCGCGCGGTTGAAACTGCGCGTGCTGGACGAGTTGACTTTGGCCGTTCGACATTTCTTTGATGCGAAAATCCAACCGCGCCAAGCCAGGCAGTTTCATCTCGGCTGAGAGCCCCAGATGTTGGTTCGTCTGAACGGAAACGACGCGCCAGAAATCCAGAATATCCCCAACGGCAATGTTCACATCATCACGCCGACCACGTGACGCCCCGACGCCGCCGACAAGCCGGTCAATAAATCCCCTGAGCGCCCACAGCCAGGTGCCGTGGTACCAGCCGGTTTTACCGCCGATCCGTGAGACGACGGACCACACATCCTGAGCCGAGGCATTGATCGTGCGTTCCCGTCGATCTTCCAATATCGTACCGCCCGCCCATTGCGGATCACCTTCCTGGGCCTGAGCGTATCGCGGCATTCGGCCCGCGTCAGTCCAGTGCGTGGTGACATCATTGGTGTTCACCAGCACCAGCGCCCGGCGAATCGCCTCCCGGCAATCCAGCAATTCCTGCGGGATCAAATCTCTGATCCGATCATCCCGGCACACAACAGGGTTTCGCAACCCCTCCGCCAGCGGTCTTGCAATGTAACTAGGCACCGGGGTGACAAAATGAATCCATAAAGAGCTGAGTTTCGGCGTCAATACCGGAACCGGAATCACAAAACGTTTTCGTAACCCGGCCTCCTCGGCATACGTCCTCATCAAATCCAGGTAGGATACCACCTCACTGCCGCCGATATCGTAGGTCTCACCGGTTGTTTGCTCGACGCTGACACATCCGGCCAGATACTCGATCACATTACGGATCGCGATCGGTTGATTGGGCGTCTTGACCCAGCGGGGCGTGACCATAACCGGCAACCGCTCGACCAAGTACCGTAATATCTCAAACGATGCACTGCCCGACCCGATAATCATCGCCGCCCTAAACGCCGTGACCGGTACCGGTCCGCTTTTGAGAATCTCTTCGACTTCATGGCGGGATTTCAAATGCTTGCTCAGGTCAGCCGCCTCCTCGCCTAATCCACCTAAATAAATAATCCGTTTAAGGCCGCACTGCTGACTGATCCGGATCATATTGTTAGCCGCCTGTCGATCGGCACTTTCGAAATCACGGCTCTGCGGATTCATCGAGTGTATCAGGTAAAAGGCAATATCCGAATCCTGCAAGGCCTCACGCAATGAATCTGGATCGTGTATATCAACTTCACACAATTCGACATTGGGGTCGTTAGACCAGGCGCGACTTTGAAGTTTGTTTTGTGATCGGCCAGTCGCGCGAACCTTGTAACCGTCTTCGAGTAACCGTGGAACCAGACGTCCACCGACATATCCGGTGGCTCCTAAGACGACAACGCGTTTGACTTCGCTCATTGGACACGATCCCTTTTAAAGATGAACACGGATTCATCCGACGGCCAGTCCTCAAAGACATATTCGGGTGCGACAAGCGGCCGATAATCCGCGGGTTGCTCGATGGGAAACGTCACAACGTCCCATACCCCCGCGCCAAAGCGTTTGAAGTCCTGCACCACACCGTACACGGCACCTGAAATCACCCACACAATGATATGATCGGTCTGCTGCGCGCCTTCGATCCAATACTGCCGGGCCTGCCGCGGTATTTCAAACGGAGCCGTGACGATATTGACCAAACCGCGCTTGAGCTTTTGAGCGGGCGAAGAGGCATGTGCCGTTCCACTCCAAATAAGTAGTGACAAAATCACAATTATGTTTGTCGATGCCCGTCTCACGATTCAGCTTCTCCTAGAGGTAATCTTCAATCCTTATCTTTTGAAATTCCAGCGTCAACGGTGTCTCATCGCGGAAGAATTGATATTCTTCCACAAAAAATTCATGCGAGTATTTGGTCGATCCCACCGAATCGGTGAGCTTGATGTTATGCGCCAATTGAATCCCCTGCACCTCCCGGTAATCCCGGTATTCCACAACACCGCGATAAGACTTGAGCAGACTTCGAAGCGTGAATTCAACAAAGTCGATACTCAGATCGCGTTGCGATATCCACACGATGTACTGGTCTTCTGTCTTGGATACCTCGAAATTTCCGTTGGTGACAAATATCTTGTGATAGAGTTCTCCGTCAAGCTCATCTTCACCTTGATAGGTAATCACGGACGCATTGACCAAACTCTGCGGCCAGAAAAAGTAGTCACGGATTGGCGGCAGATATCCCATCAGTCTGGCGCTGGTGGCATCCTCACCGTCGGACGTATATCCCTGGTCACCCCGCGTGATCCAACTCGTTCCGGCCTCGTCTCCATCGAGAAGCGTCATTCGTGCTTCATCACGTTTGAGTTCAAAGACAAATTCGATCAACTG
Source organism: bacterium (assembly GCA_030429765.1). Classification (GTDB taxonomy): domain Bacteria; phylum Omnitrophota; class Gorgyraeia; order Zapsychrales; family Zapsychraceae; genus JAGOSC01. The sequence continues at coordinate 25,379 of JAUIER010000018.1, forward strand.
ATCATTCAGTGTCAGTGGTGTAAATCGCCGGATCAGCCCGGAATACCACACATCACGCGCCGTCACCGTCCATGTGTCAAACCGGTCCCATTGACTGCTGACGTCCCGCTTCCACGTGGCCTGTTGCAGCAGGATACGTCCGCGTTCGACCTGGGCGGCGTCAAGACCTGTCTTGCGAAGTTGAGCAGATCGCAAATCTGCGACTGAGCAGCCGCTCAGCCCCAAAACACAAATTGTTAACAAACATAGTTCGGTGATTTTCATCTTAGGCCTTTCTGGGCAGTGGAATAAAAAAGCTGGTTGTCCGCATATATTCGCGGAAGGCTTCCCCTTTTATGCGCAGCGCGTTCTTCTCCATGATCGGTATACCTGTGACCTTCATCAGCAGAAACAGCATAAAGGCCGGCGCAAGGGTCCCTAGATATCCCAGCGGACTTCCCAAACACATCACCGCGTACGATACCCACATCCACCATTCAAAAAAGAAATTGGGATGACGTGAGTAGGCCCAGAGACCTTCCTGACAGATCTTACCTTTGTTCTGCGGCTGGCGCTTGAACCGGTCCAACTGAATGTCGGCGACGGATTCGCCTACCAAGCCGACGACCCATAGCACAATACCAAATATTTCGATCCAATGGATTGATGTTGACGGGTTGAGAAACATCAGCAGGAACGGCACCGCGAGGATGAGATTAAAGATCGGCTGAAGCTGATAGATGACGAAGAAGTTTCGGTTGGCGTTGGCACCCCAGTCCTCTCGGAATTGTGCGTAACGGCTGTCCTCTTCCGCGTCGTTGATCATGCGTGCGATCAGGTGCGACGAAAGTCTTGCCGACCAAGCGGTCACTAAGGCAATCACGATGACCTCTCGGATCCAGTACCCGTCCAGCTGCAAGGCGTACCAATACACCAGCAAGGCCATACCGATACTCCAGCCGATGTCGGCCGTGGTCGCATTACGTGTACGTGACTGAATCAACCAGAGAACTAATTGTAGTGTGAACAGGATCAGATATCCTGAAATGATCGTTCCTAAAACTCCTGTCATGCCTACCCCCTTATGCCATACTCACTTTGCCGGATAGATGTTTGCGTAATACCTTTTTCATGTAGACCGAGAACACGATCAGGACGACCACGATAAAGATGCCCACGGCCCATGTCTGCGCACCGCCAAATTCAAAATCTCCGGGAGAACTGATAACCGTTCCCGTGACCGAACCCATGTAGGTGTACAGCAGGAGCATGGCGGACATACCGAGCCATGTGCCCCACAGGTATTCTCGAACCTTCATCTTGGACAGTCCGCATGTGACATTGAGGACGATCATGTGAACAATCGGCACCGCGCGCAGCATAGCCAAAACCTTCCACCCCTCTTCTTCGATCGCCCGGATCAATCCTTGCACCTTGTCATGGTTGGCAAACTTCTCGGCAAACCATTCGCGGGCGGAGAAACGGGATAGGAGAAACATCCCCAGACACGAGGCCAGATTCCCCAGCGATACGACGATCCATCCGACCCATGGTCCGAACAGGATTCCGGCCGCAATACTGAGCATGAATACCGGAAACAGCCACGAGGACGTCAACGAGAAGAAAACAAAATAGATCACGGGCGCCCACACACCAAAACCGCGAAACCATTCGATCATAGTGTTGAGATACTCGGTCAACGGCAAGCGCGATAATCCGAAGAGGATCGCCACAAACAGTACGATTCCGATGATCAGTTTTTTGTTATTCATCTCTTCGTCTCCCTTAGGCCTGATGATGGCTGGCCATTTTTTTCTTCGCGTATCTGATGATCCCCCCGACGAGCGGAAGTCCTTCATAAACAAAAGCGCCCATGTCAAAGTAATCCCGGTGGTAGATGGCCTTGCCGTCTTCGTGGTTAAAATGAATCACCGAAACGCCTTCGACCTGAATGGGTTTACCGCCGTTGAGCTTCTTAGCGGTCAGGTCCATCCGCCAGACCAATGTTGTTTTGTTATCCTCGACGATTTCGTCGTGGATGATAAAGTCGATCGATTCAACATTTTTGTACATGTTCGCGTAGTAGTTCTTCACGTTCATCCGTCCGCGGATATCCACGATTGGATCCTGAAAACGGCAGCCTTCACTATAGAAGTCATCAACCAGATGCATGGTTTTGGCGCTCAGCTGCTGAAAGAATTCTCGACTAGATAGATATTGTGTCATGTTCATCCCTCACTGGTTGACGGTTTACAGACGGTGATTGAGCGCGGCCCTCGGTACGATTGGGGAATTCGGAAACATATTCGGGTTTCTGGGCCGCGAAAATTCGATACTGATGTATGCCGCTACTGAGCGCCTCGTACTGCGTCCGGTTTGCCCGGACCAACCGGTTTTGGCTTTCGCTCCGGAGGCCCAGTCGCTTGAGTAAGCCGCCTAGCGCCACACCAAACCAGGACATCTGATTGAGCCGACGCGACGACGGCAGTACATTGTGCGTCACGTCAAAGAACTGGATTTGCCTGAGGTCAAGCGTCTCGAGCATGCAGTCAAAACGCTGCGCATACTCAAATTCATGGAAGCATAGACCGCCGAGCACCGTCTGTCTGAGGGCTTCGGTCGAGGCGGAAAAACGGTCACGGCTGCGGAAATAGTCGGCGCCGATGATCCGTCCTCCGGGCTTTAATAGCCGGGTCCATTCGCGTAACGCGAGATATTGATCCGCCGAATGTGACAGACTCTCAACCGCCCACACCACGTCGAATTGCTCATCTTGCAAATCAATGGCATGAAAATCCTGAACGGCAAACTTCACCAGATGTGCGACATTGTGACGCTTGGCATTACGTCTGGCCTCACCGATCTGTTGAGGCGAAACATTGATCCCCAACACGCGACATCCATACTCGCGCGCCAGGCGGATTGCGCTGCCGCCGACACCGCATCCTACATCCAACACATAATCGGTGTCGCGAATCCCAACCTCCTCGGCCAGAAATGCGTCGGTGCGTGCCAGGGCTTCAGGAACCGAGTTAACGCGCTCGTCCCAGAAACCGATACGCATCGACATACTCTGATCCAAGTCCCAGAAGCGGACATAGTCGTCGCGCACGTCGCTGTAATACATATTCGAAATCCTGATATTTGATGTCCCTTGAGTTTTCATCATGCACCTTAACCTTTCGGCTAGTACGCCTCGTTTAGGTAACTCCCAAAATCTGTTTTTTTAGCTTCTTGTCGAATGGCTTGTCACCGATCCAGACCGCGTACAGGGCCTTTGAAAATCGCTCGCCTTCGATGATCCCGACCAGCTCTCCGTTATGCAGAAATTTGGTGCCGATTTGCGGGATATACATCAGCTCGTAGGTGTCTCCCGGTTCGAGGTCGACAAAGTATTGACGCATTAGCCTGATCTCCCGATCCAGCGTGTTGAACTCTTCCTTGGAGATATTGTCGAGCATGGACTTGATCGTGAAGTCGCTGAGCTTACGGCCGGGAATACTCACATGATAACGAACGCGGATCTTCTTGGCCGCTGCCTCAAGGTCGACCCCGTCTTCCTTATAGAGGCCCGCTTCGAACGCCTTGATGAACAGCATCGACTTTTCTCCCACTCCCTGAAGCTTCATATTGATACCGCTGTTTGAGAACTCCGGAGGAAAATCCGCTGTCTCTCCGGCCTGGGCCCAAACGGCTCCGCACAGGCTCAATATGATGACGGCTGCGGTACAGATCACTGGCTTAACTTGCGAAATTTTCAGAATGTTTGCTGCCATAACGGCCTCCTTTGTGGGTTGTCTGTTGCTCCACTACTAGAGTAACAAACTGGAGAGAAACTTCAACGCCTGACATTGACTTACACATCATGTATATCAATGTAAGTGTTTTGAAAATACCCTAAAGTGATTGGAGATAAGTGGTTAGGTTAATATCCTTGCTGACCAACCCTAATTTTTTTCGGATTCGGTTGCGATGCGTCTCGACGGTCTTAAAAGAGATGTTCAGCATGCCGACGATTTCCTTACTGGAAACGCCGTTCTTGATCAGGTTCGCGATCTCCACCTCGCGTGGAGACAACTTGAAGTGATCTTCCGATACCCGAATTCCGAACGAAGAGGTTAAATCCTTAAGGTTCTGTTCCAGGATATCGATGTACTTTTTATCGAGCTTGGTCCCTTTACGGCGCATCTTTTTGAGGGCCGGAATGAGAACTTCTTCCACATTCATCACCACCCCTTCCTTAATGCGGGCCTTCTCGATCTCGATCTGCTCGAGGATTTCACGCAGGGCCATGTTCTTCTGCTCGATCGCCTGCTCGTTCTTTTTGCGCTCCGTAATGTCGCGTTGGATCGCGACGTAGTGGGTGAGTTCGCCTTTATCGTCAAGGATCGGTTCGATGTGCCATTCGTTCCAGAATTCGGAGCCATCCTTCCTATAATTGATGGCCTGTCCGAAAAAAACTTCCTGCGCGTCCAATGTCCGGCGCAGTCGATGCAGCACCGACTGGTCCGTGTTAGGCCCCTGCAGGATCTTGGGCGTTTTTCCCAGCACCTCCTCGGGCTGATACCCCGTCATCCGTGTAAACCCCGGATTCACGTACAGGATCTGCGGACCTGGAGGATCCAGCTCTCGGGTCGTGATGATGATAGAGTCCTGTGAAAAGTGCACGACGGAACTGAGCAGCTCATCTGGAATGTCGAATTTTTGATTGTATTCGTTCATGTTGACGATGTCATCGGCGATTCGGATCACATTTACCTCCATTTTACGTGGCTTGTCAGCCATTGACAAGCAGTTTTGCTGATTTGGCGACGCGGGATGCCGCTTGAGGTCGACACCCCGCGTCATGCTTCACGGCAGACCCTTACCCTAATCCACCGCTTAGCCCAATCTGTTACGGCAATATAACCGAGTCAATCACATGGATAATGCCGTTTGATGTCTCAATGTCGGTTTTGACGACATTGGCTCCGTCAATCTTGACGCCGGCCGCATCGGCCTGAATATTCACATTCTTACCATTGACTGTCTTCGCCAATTCGAGTTTGAACACATCACTGGCGGCCACCCGGCCGGGTACCACGTGATAGGTCAAGATCGAGATGAGCTTGTCCTTGTTTTCCGGTTTGAGCAGGTCAGCGACTGTTCCTTCCGGCAGTTTGGCAAATGCTTCGTCGGTCGGGGCGAATACCGTAAAAGGTCCGTCGCCTTGCAGGGTTGACACGAGGTCCGCCGCCTGAAGCGCCGCGACCAGTGTTTCAAACGACCCGGCGGCTACGGCTGTCTGGACGATATCCGGCTGCGCCTTGATGTACCCTTTATTGTAGCTGGCAAAACCGGTTGAGACTGTCAGCCCGACAATCCCCATGATGCTGAGCGCTGTTAAGATCTGTTTTTTCATTGGACTTCTCCTTTGTGAACTTTGGTGAACTTGATTGGATAACAATGCGTTTACTTTCATTGACCCAATCATAGCGCCATTTGAGATTCCCACAACACAGAATGAAACCCCATATATCATGTATGACCATTTACATGCATAACCACCAAACTGATTTACCCTTAAAAAGTCCCTTTAGAGGCGATATAGACCACTTTATAAATTCTAAACCCATTGATTGATGACCATTTTTGTCACTCAATCGGATCATAATGCAGACTTCACTGACATGCATGAAGGGGTCAGTGATGCCATCCATCCAAAAAAAAATCCCCCGCCAACACGCGTTGACAGGGGACTTTCAACCTCGATATCTACTTGAGATCAAACCGCAGCACCCGGCTGGGCTCCAGCGCCTGAGCGCGGTGATTGCCAGCGCCCTCCAGTGCGATAGCATCCCCATCCTTAAGGACTTGCCCCGCCATCTCAATCGAACCGCTGACGACATGCATCCATAGGCCCCGTCCGTTCTCTATAGGCACGTTGATCGGATCATCCGCCGCGAATCTTCCATCGTAGAGACGCGCGTCCTGGTGGATTCGAAGGCTTTGATGCGCGCCGTCCGGCGACGCGACAAGCCGCCACCCCTGGTCCGCCGGAAGTGCATCCAAATCTACTTCCTGGTAGGATGGCTCGTACCCCGCCTTGTCCGGAACGATCCAGATCTGATAGAAGTGCACCGGTTCTTTGTCAGAATGATTGAACTCGCTGTGTGTAATCCCGGTTCCGGCACTGATCCGTTGCGCTTGCCCGGCCCGAATCACTGAACCATTCCCCATGCTGTCCTGATGCTCCAACGCTCCTTTCGTGACGATCGATATAATCTCCATGTCCTGATGCGGATGCGCGCCGAATCCACGCCCCGGCGCCACGGTATCATCATTGATCACGCGAAGAGACCGGTATCCCATGTGCGCGGGATCATAGTAACCCGCGAATGAAAAAGTATGATAGGAGTTAAGCCATCCATGATCGGCATGTCCGCGTTCATGTCCGCGACGGACGTTTGTCTTGACTTGATTTTGCATTGTGTACCTCCTGATTCGATATGTACCGTCCTGTGTCTCATCGTGCTGCAGCACACTTAATCCTTTACTTCGCTTCCAAGCTTAGCTAGAATGGTTACTATTGTCAACCAGTTTACTTTTTGTAACCTACTATGAAATCAAAAACACCTCAAAAAAATCAATGTCCGAAGGCCTGCCCGATTGAACGCGGAATGCAGATCATCGGCGGTAAATGGAAAGGCTCCATCCTCTGGCAGCTCAAGGACGGTCCGCTGCGCTTTAATGAACTGACGCGCCGGCTCGACGGCGCCAGTAAGAAAGTGGTCACCGAACGCCTGCGGGAAATGGAAGAACTTGGTCTGATCAAGCGCCGGGTGGAAAGCACCAAGCCCATCGCCGTCAGCTATGCGATCACACGCTTCGGCCGCTCAGCGATGGGTGTATTGGAAAAGCTGCGTGACTGGACAGTGAGATACAAACTCTAGACCGCCGGTTCGTCATTGCGAATTTCGGGGACGGTCCCGCGGTGTTTGGTGAGATAACGTGATAGCAGCTGTACCAGCATCACGGCACACATCAGCATAGACAGCGTGATCAGTTTGGTGGCGATGGGTGTTGTGGTAAAGAAAAAAATGAAGATCGCGAACGCGATGAAAGATACAAGTAGTCCCCACATAAAATTCCTTTCGTTAGGCATTAATCGAATTACTCCGCTATTGATACCCTTATTCTATCCTGACCGGCCGAATCTGACTATCGGCCACGGCTGAGAAGTGTGTGGGAAATGTCTGACATCCGAAAAATACTGAAAGTGCTAATGGGATGTTCAGCGACTATATGAAGAAGAATCGGGTAAGTGAGACGCCTAGAGCAAAAATATAAGCATTCCAAAAACTGGACCAAAGGTAGATCTTGTCAATAGGATGATCTCTTCGACCATGCAAAGCAACAAATATCTTTCCTAGGACTATCGGCCCCAGAATAACGTTTATAAACCGAATGGTTGGATCGTCTATAAGGTGCTCTCGAAAAACAAACAAACTAGTTATGCCCACAATGACTCCAAAGAATGCGCTAAGCGAAAACGCAAAGCCTTCCGGATTTTTTCTACGGTCAAATTTCAGCCACTCGAAGGGCAATTCTGCCAACCCCTGAAAGAATAGCTCACCAATGAACTTTAGGAGTACCTCGAGTATAAATTCCATAGAGACGGCCAATTACTTTGTTTTGCCCTCGGATCGACTTTTATGCTTCATGAGTTGAAACGGTTGCATTTCTGTCTAGAACCTTCATCCGTAGATTCTTTGTACGGTGGATATACCCATAAAGAATACGAAACGCGTCGAGATCAAATTTGTAATCCAGCTCAAACAGCGGACGGCGGTCGTCGCCTTCATAGCGAAACGCGTCCTGCACGATCCAATGGTCAATGATGATCACCTCACCCCGATGGCCGTCGGCATCCCCCTCATTGATCAGGATCGGCCCGTCAAACGGCCATTGCAGCCGCTGATGCTTGACAATCGCCTCTTTTAAACGCAGATTGTACTGCAGCGCCGGTTCATGACCGTCGCAGGCCCCGCGGCACTGTTTGATCTGATAATAAAAACAGCTCGAACTATGCTTTTTCTCGACACCAACCAGCGTCTTACATAGCTGATAGTCCTTGGCAATGCCTTCAAGAAAACGATGCGCGTCTTTGCGTGTCTTGAAAATCGTCAGCATATCCGGTAAGTCTTCGATCGTGATCGATTTGTATAATTCAGTGTACAATCGATGATAGTCGCCGGATGTATCGATCTTGAGCGCCGTCAATTGCCAGGTACGCCGCGAGCGGCGGTTATACAGCGGCAGATCTCGCTTGATGTAATACGATTCCAACAGCAACGCGGCCAGTTCCCCCACCGTCTCGGTGACATCGATCGTGCGCACCTGCTGGGCCATACGCATCTCTTTGTCCGATCGCAGGGTTTGCGTGAAATGCGACAGCACCCGTGAACGCAAATCCTTGGCCTTGCCGATGTAGATCGGCGCGCCGTGTTCGTCCCGATAAAAATACACACCCGGCCGTTCCGGGATATCGTCCAGCGGCGTCTTGAGATTCGGCGGCAGCGACGGTCGCTTGAGCTGTTTGGCAATGGCTTTATCCTGAAGTTCAGGATCCACACGTGCCACGATGTATTCAAAAAATTCCCATACCGCGCGCGCGTCATCCATCGCCCGGTGACGGTTCTCAACGGATATATGGCAGCGCTCCATGATGCTCGACAGATTGTGTTTGGTGTGTTCCTTGAACAGCATGCGTGACAAGCGGACACTGCACAGCACGCGTGACGAAAACGTCTCGCCGAGGCGCTCAAATTCATGACGGATAAAACTGTAATCAAAGCGCGCGTTATGCGCGACAAAGATCGATCCGTCACAAAACTCACGGATCTCATCCTTGATTGATTCAAAACACGGCTGCCCCTCGACCATGGCATCGGTGATGCCCGTCAGACGCGTGATCATCGGCGGGATCGGCTCCTGCGGATCAATCAGCTGATTGAACGTGTCGATCACCTCACCGTCACGGACCTTCAGCATCCCGATCTCCGTAATGCGATGCCGCGACGCACTGCATCCCGTGGTTTCAATATCGACGATGACGAGGGGGAGGTTGTTTAGGGGCATAGTTATTCAAATAGTCCTGACGCGTACTCTTTCATTAAAAACTCTAGATCAAAATTAACGGCATACCAAGTCGATGCATCTTCATCATGACCTTCGACCGAATGATTTTCTAAACTTAACGCACAGATATGATTCAGACACAATTTTTCACCTTTTTGCAAACTTGGAATACGGGTAATAAGCTTGTTTTCTTCATAAGCGGTAAACAATAGCTCTTTGGAAGATTTCCCGTATTCCTGCATGAATCGCTGCGGCATAAACCGGTTTAATTCCGCCCGGCGATACATCTCATCACCGCCTTCCGTACCAATATGCATAGTCCTGTTCTCATCTGAGATGGCTAGAGCATCCAATCCTTGCCCCGAATCGGGACCAACCTCCAATTGGCCATTATCCTCAAAGCCAAAATGAATCGTGAACTGTTCATCCTCGGCATCTACTTTCTCCAAAAAGAAAAGCCAACCTTTGGATGATTCTATGCTCATCTCATCCCCTAGCCATTCTCGCTTTATCTGAAATTCTAAAATTCGAACGAGATGGGATTGGGTTCGGTAAACTGATAAATCAGACTGTTCCGTTGCCACTAGACGGAATGGACCATCACTAGTGACTTCATAGTATACATTACACAAATTGTTTCTAAATTTGCTGCTGTGCAAACTAGTATTTTCCCGCATAGAACGTTGATTATACACGTGCTATCTATTCACATTACTCTCGAATATTTTACTCGCAATGTCTTAAGTGCTCACGTAAGACGAATAGTCGAATCACCAAACAATAAATCAAATATCCTCCCGCCACCATCACCACCACCCGAAAATCGAAACCTTTGAAGCTGTATACCATAACCAAAACCAGCTGCAACAATAGGGTAAATCGAATATAGGCCACTATTCGAAACAGCAACTTGCCCTTAGTAAATAAACGATAACTTTTTCTGCCTTTTAGTTGAAGAATTTCCGTTTTGAATTCTTTGAGTATGAGGACGTTTATATAGCCAGCCAATATCCCCATAGGTAACGAAAACATCACTGTTCCAAGTATGCTGGGAACTACCCTCATATAAAGTACAAAAACAATTAACAATATGAATAGACTTCGTAGAACAAAGCCTCTAGAAAAAGCTAATTGTCCATTCCATAAAAATGCATCCCGCAAAGACACTAGCCAGACACTAATTGCAGTCAATATGATTAGCAACTCATTTATATCAAAATTTCTTACTAGCTCTATCATGCATACACCATTTTATGTAACGGGAAGGGCGAGTCATAACTAACCACAAGCCTTACAACCACCCCGAATTCAATCACTATTATCCCAAACCAAAACACTTTTTTTGAGGGCGAAGCCTTGAAATCCTACCAAAGAGGAGGCTCCCTTTTTATCCAAACAGTAACCGCGAAACAGCTCCCGCTAGCACGGTAGAAGCTCATTTCTTAACAAAAAACTTATCTACCAATAGCATACCTATCACTATAATAAAAATATTTGTGATCAATTTTGAATATTTAACCGTAATAACATTAGAAAATTTCCCAAACAGCACTAGTGCTCCGTAGATAAAAAATATCAACACAATAAGAAGCACCAAGCCTTTTAACTTGTCGAGAAAACCAGGACTCCAAGCCTGATATAGATACTGGCCATCTAGATACTTATTTGCAACTTTCTTCAGCGTCTCTTGTGATACAGCTGTGATTTCCGACCGAACGCAAGAAATCCCACTTCCGATACTTGTTATAGGCAAATAATTTAAAAGGTGATCCGCCATAGAAATAGAATAACTGCATTCATCTGCAAAATGATTGATCCGTCTGGTTTTGAGTTTATCTAGCCTCTGACTAGAAACCCCTTGATTTCGTAATTTCTCAATGCACTCATGAATATATTCAGCAAGCGCATCTTTATCTTTTCTGAGATGATCTACCATAATGCTAAAGAGCAAAACATCGTCATATACATGCGTCATAACGCTATATGTATAGCCGAGACCTTGAGCTCGTATTTTCTTGAAAATCTTATCACCCAGATGTTCTTCGATTAAACCGAGAGCCACACGCTTGCCAATCTCCTCCTTGCCGATAGGTAGCCGGTAGCCAAAAAATACACCATCCTCTTTGTCATGGTAGGGAACTACTACCTTAGTAAGGTCGGGACCAGTCCACTTGGCAGGCCTATTTACAATCCCCTTTTGAGGAAGCTTAAAAAGCCAATTGGATGCTAACTTGATTACTTCCGATCGATTAAAAGATCCAACACACACAAGCGCCATATTTTCTCGAAAATAATACTGACGAAAAAAAGTTGTGATATCGTCTATGCTTATTCTGGATATTGAATCCGGATCACCAAATCCCGTTTCAGAAAAGGCATATGGCCCGAGAACTTCCCGCTGTAATTCTGCCCACTGAAATTCACTTTCTCTGGTAAAAAACTCACTGAGAATTATTTCGCGTTCTATTTCGAGCTTCGACATCGTTAAAGGCGGATCAGAAAAAGTCATTTCCATCATTTGAAACCACCCAGTGATTTGGTCAGCCTGCATATCTACATGAAAAACGGTTCGATCATGCAAAGTATAAGCGTTCAGAATTCCACTACGTTCCACGATTTGTTCAAAGAATTCCACTTTCTCGTCTTTTGTGTAATCAGCCAGAAGATGTTCTAGGCAATGAGCTACACCCATTTTATGGACTTCCTCATACTGATATCCCGCACCTACAACCAAACGACAGGATAGTTTATTGTGATCATCCATTGGCTTAAGGTATAACGTTAAACCATTTTCGAGCTTTAAAACTTCTAAATCTGAAACTAACATATTTTTCCCATTTATTCGGAGCCAAAGGTCTAAGTACATCCCCGCAATTTCTTTCCGAAATTGCTGACTATTTAGCACAGCCCTTCAAAATGAATATATTTATTAGCCTTCTTTACAATTTTTCATTTACGGCTGACATCCGGAAACTAATTCCGTTTATTTAACAATAAACTCAACAGTATTGGAATCAAGCTCACCTTTCCAAGCTTTTCTAACTTTTTTGATGTCTCTCCATGATTTAATTTCCCTGTCGTAAACTGGATACATGACAAATTCCTTCTGGAAGTCTCTACGAACAATAAATCTCGCTTGGAGTGTATATTTTCCATCATTAATGGCATAATATTCTTTTAGATTGAGAGTTTTCCCCACCAGCCCCCCAATAGGCAGTAAGAACAAATCGTCCTCAGATTCAACTAAATCGTACAAAACTCCAGTAAATGGAACAACCTGATTATTTGAGTCGACTATTCTGAAATTAATGTAATAGTACGGCGGCACAAAAAGTACGGGTACTAAAATAGGATCACTGCCTGTATTCCTAAGCACAACTGTGATATTTACATCCTCACCTTTTTCATACAAAGGCTGGTGTTCTAGAATTTCAAGAGTTAGATTCTCGGCAAAGCAAAACTTACTAAATATAGGAGAATACAAAATAAAGATAGAAGCAACTAAAATATACAGCCTATTGAATGCTCTGTTCATATGCTTCTCATGGTTTTATATATTCCATATTCTGCCGGCAAATATTCTAACCCCTCCCCCTAAACGCCCTATACCGCTCATCAAACGCCGCGCGCATTTGTTCGAATTGTTCTTTAGTCCCCAGTAAATCCTGCGACAGGCTGAGTTTTCCGTCGTCGTGAAGGATCTGCAGAAACCGCTGCTCGGCCACGCGGACAAAGAGTTGTTTAAAGCTGTAGCTTTCCAGTTTAACATCCTGGATACTCGAGAACATAACCGTGACCGGTTCGCCGAACATCCCGCCTTTGGGAGCGGTGATGCATTGATCGGTGATCTCGATCTGCTGTTGGGATGTCAACGCCTTGATGATCATCATGATCCCGACAACCGCCATCAGTCCAAATCCCGCGACACAAGCCAGCAGGACCCACGAACTCTGTTCGGCATTCAGCGGGAGGACCCGGAACAATGTGATCTCCCGCGATTTACCGAAAGATAATACGTAGGCGATGACCGCCAGCACCGCCCCTACCATAAACACAAAGATGGACGGCTTCAGCCCCGGCTTATAAGGAAATGTAACCGTCTGCAGCATTGAAAACTTCTTGTTGTACCCAAAGGGGACAGCCCCAGTTTGCCGGGTCAACATAAGCGGTCAAACTGGGACAGGTCCAACCACTAATTCGCTGAATTACGACTTAAATTATTACCCTGCTTGACTTTGGGGAGTTCTGACACTAATTTTTCTAGTATGCACTATATCTGAGATAAAGCATTCTGAACATGTATGCTTCTACTCCGCAGCCTTCGCTTTTTCTGATCCCAAATTGAAGACTTCTGTCGGAGCCTCAATAGATATATCGGAATTATAAGCCGTAAATAACTGCACAATCTTCAAGCGCACTGTATTGCCCTCCGAATCTACTCCATCCACATACAATACGGTTTTGTGGATTTGTCGTGCGTTTTTGTGTATCCAAATTTCCACTTCTGAGTCTCCAGAAATTTCAAAGTATTTTTCTGGTAGAATTTTATTGATTTCGACCGAATCCATACGAACAAAAACGTAGTTGATGTCCGCGGTTTCAGTTACATCAAGCAAATTATTTTTCACAGCCTCAGAAAGCAAATCAAGCCACTTTGCTAAGCTGACCATAAAGTTTTCTGCGCTTCTACCGGTAAAATTGGATTCATCCTTGAACCACACTCCAATTTGGAAATATAAATCCTCTCCTATGGTATTCCATCGATCATATACATACCCTGTCTCTTCACGCGCGGTTTGCATCACTGAGTATCGATCAGGCATAATAACCTCTGCCTCCCATTGTATATCCGGTAGATCCTGCTTAATGCTTTGTTCAGCCGCATCCCCAGAATAAACTGATGTAAGCGTCGCAAACGACTTGAGTTTGCCCCCCTCGCCTACAACCTGTTCAATAATACTTTGTAATTCTGTCGAACTATCAACTTCTGTATCTCCAGGAGAGGAAAGTAATTTTAAACGGTGATATTCAATCTTTCTCAACAGCATTTTGTATGAATCTTCATCTATCTCCTCTAGTTTTTCTAATTGCACCTGTGCAAGCTCTAAATCATCTATCGCCAAGTAAACCTGACCTAACAGAAATATGGCCTTCCAATCATACGGAGTTAGCTTTACCAATTCATCTAACACATCTACATCCGACTTGATAATGTCTTCCAGATCTACAGCCTGCGCCAGAATTCTCAACAATACAATTTTTGAGCGTCCCCTGCGACTAGTAACTTGATTCTTACAAATGTCCATGACGGCAGGGTGTTGCCGTGCGTTGCTTCTTAATGACCATACGGCAGCCCCTTTGATGGCCATGTAGAACAAATCAGCGTTCTCAACCTCCAGCATCTTCAATAGCGAACGGAGAGCATCCTTATCTCCACGCGGATTTCTCAACTCCCTGACCATAAGGTTATCCAAGTCCTCCTGGTTTAAAACTTTGGTCGTCATAGGATCAATCTTTACATTTAGCTCTGATGAAAGCAGATCAATCAGCTTCGAATTTATTAATCCGCGATCATCCTCATCTAGTTTTTGATGAATACGTGGCCTCAGAATCTCCGGAAAATCCAACGTATCAATAATTTTGTTAATGGCTAATTCATTACCGGATATAAAAAATTCCGTCCAAAGTAAATCTAGGTCTGTAGGATGTTCAACTTTTCTAGTCAAAGGATCAAAATCTACCGGAAAAGGACCTTCTACGGTCTTTAGGAGATCTGTTCGTATTCCAGCGAAAACAGCATTATCAGATTTTTCTAGTAATTTCTGCTTAACTCTAGCATCACCGCAAAGTTTGAATACAGACAGAAGAAACTCCCTACCTTTATCTGAGGCATTCTCAAATATCTGTAGATATTCAGACAACAAGGATGGCTCCAACTGTGCCATCCGAGCGAATGCATAAGCAGATGTGTAATGGGAATCATTTTCCTCTATATCACCGCTTGTGAAAACTTCTGAGTTTAGCAACTCATTCAGTATGTCTGGAACTAAATCTGGCCTAGGATCCTTGTAATACTCCATCATTAGACGGCCAACATCTTCTACCGGATTAGAAGCCGCCAAACAATGCACCGGCACTCCAAACAAACATCCAACAAGTACTAGAAAAATAATAATTCTATTCATAAGATACCACCCTCACCATGAACTACCTTACACCTACTGATCACTACCCCCTAGCCTCATCACCCTTGCCGCGAGGCTCTTTCTCCAGTCTTACTCGAATCAAACTCTCGGGATAATTTTTCTGGATAAACGTGATCAACTGCTCACGCACGGCGCAGCGCAGGTTCCAGGCGCAGCCGGAATTCTTGGCGCTGACCAGCGCGCGGACTTCCATTGCCCGGTCAGTCATATTGGTCACCTGGACCTGGGCGACTTTTTTGTCCCAGTCGGCATGGTCCGCCACGATCCGGTTAAGCTCTTCACGTAACGGCTCAATCGGCATGGTGTAGTCGACGTACAAGAAGACCGTTCCCAAGATATCGGCATTGGTCTTGGTCCAGTTTTGAAACGGCTGTTCAATAAAGTAGTTGAGCGGCAGCACCAGCCGGCGCAGGTCCCAGATGCGCACCACGACATACGTCAATGTGATGTCTTCAATCCATCCCCACTCGCCCTCGACGATAACCACGTCATCATAACGGATGGGTTGGGTGAAGGCGATCTGCAGTCCCGCCAGCAGATTCTTGATAGAATTCTGCGCCGCCATCCCGATGATAATCCCGGCGACACCGGCAGAGGTTAAGAGCGTCGTCCCCAGTTGACGCACGCTGTCGAAGTTCATGAGGATCACCCCGAGCGCCAGCACGACGACGATGAGGATAAAGATCTTGCGGATATAGTTGAGCTGGGTGTGAATGGTGCGCGCGCGGATGTTGTCCTCTTTGGTCACATCAAATTGCTGACGGATCACATCCTGCACCACATCCTCGCACTGGATCAAGGTCCAGGCAAAGGCGATCACAAAGAACACCTGCGCGAGCTGACGGCCCCAGTCATACATCGGGTCCATGAAGGCCGGCGCACCCAGCGCGATGATGGTCAGAAACAGCGGGATCGACCAGCCGCACGGCCGGCGCAGATGCTTGATCATCGATCCCATGCCGAGCACTTCTTTGCGCCGGTTCACCGCGATCAGCGCCTCAAACAGGACATAATTCGCCACCCGCCCGATCAACAGCGTGATCACCAGTGTGATTAGAAATTTTGAATACGGCCAGTCTAGCATGACACCCTCCTAAAAAAGGGGATAGACACTTATTTCCCCGTTAATACCCCACCAAAATTTTCTTGCCCTGTGATAAAAAGTGCAAACAGGTGTCTGTCCCTCATTTATTCCACCGTTCGCACTAGCGGGATTCCATTCGTTCCCACCGGAATATAGATCACGGTATTGTTCGGACTATTCGCCATCTGCATCTGTGATTGAATGGCCTCGTGCTGCAGATATTCCTTGGTGAGCGTCTTGTTGATGATTTCCTGCGACTTGGCAATCCCCTCGGCCTCAATGATACGGCGCTCGGCCTCTTTCTTCTCCTTCTCCAGGATAAACTTCATCTGCTCGGCCTCTTGTTCAGACTTGAGCTTTTGTTCAATCGCGCCCCCGACGGTCGGCGGCAGTTGAATCGCCCTCAAAAGCACCGTCTCCAACATAATCCCGCGGTCGGACATCAATCCTTTAAGATCAGTCAGGATTCGGTTGGCGATCTCTTCTCGGCCGGATGTATACAACGCCTTGGCCTCGTAATCCACGGTCGCCCCTCGGGCCACCGAGCGAAACTGCGGCACGATCACAATATTCCGAAAGCGTTCACCGACCTTGGAATAAATATCACTCGCATATTCCGGCTGCAGCCGGTACAGGATCGACACATCCACCTGAATCGACAGACCTTCCTTGGACGGTACGATCATAACCTCCTTGATCTCCTCGGTCTTGGTATTCATCACGATCAGCTTGGCGAACGGATTGACAAAATTGAGCCCCGGCATCCGCTCTTTGTCATGCACCCGGCCGAACAGATCATACACACCGACCGTCCCCGCCGGCACCACACGAACGAAGCTCAGGATGATGAGCACACCGGCCAGAGACATCAGCGCGATGCCCACGATGTTGGTGACATTATTGCGATCGCGTTTCTCAAAACGGCTGAGCAGGAACGATAGTCCCACCACCATCAATATCAACCCGACAATGAACATAAACTGCATAATCCCCCCTTTTGAAAAAGGGGACAGACACTTATTTGCCTATTTCGTCCAGCCAGTGAAGTCTGAGAATTAAACCTGAAAAATCGGCAAAAAGGTGTCTGTCCCTGATTTTATCCCAGCGCCTGGTCGATATCCTTGAGAATATCATCAATATGCTCGATCCCGACGGATAGACGCACGTAGTCCGGCGTGACGCCGGTTGCTTTTTGTTCGGCCTCGGATAATTGTGAATGTGTGGTTGTCGCCGGATGGATGGCCAATGTCTTGGCATCCCCGATATTCGCCAAATGCGAGATCATCTTGAGTGACTCAATAAACTTCTTACCTGCTTCGGTTCCGCCCTTGATCCCGAATCCGACCAGCGCGCCCGCGCCGTGCTTAAGATACTTATCCGCGAGCGGTTTGTATGGACTATCGGACAAACCGGGATAATTCACCCATTCAACTTTAGGATGTTTCTTGAGATGTTCAGCCACCTTCATCGCATTGGCGCAATGCGCCGGCATTCTCAGATGCAATGTTTCCAATCCCTGTAAAAACAGGAAGGAATTAAACGGTGACAGCGCCGGCCCCATCGGACGCAGAATCGAGACACGCGCTTTGATGATGTAGGCGATGTTGCCGATCGGCTTGAGCGCCTCAACAAAATTCATTCCATGATACGCCGGATCATCATCGGCGATTGTGGGAAACTTGCCATTGGTCCAATCGAATTTTCCCGAATCGACAATCACCCCGCCAAGGGAGTTGCCATGCCCGCCGATAAATTTGGTCGCCGAGTACACCGCGATATCCGCGCCGAAATCAAACGGCCGGCACGTATACGGCGTGGCCGTGTTATCGACAATCAACGGAACGCCGTGTTTGTGCGCGATGTCCGCGACCTTGGAAATATCCAGAACATTCAGTTTGGGATTTCCGACCGTCTCACCGTAGACCAATTTGGTTTTATCCGTGATCGCCGCTTCCAGCGCCGCATGATCTTCGGAGTCGACAAACGTCACCTTAATCCCCATCCGCGGCATGATATTGTTGAATAGAGAATATGTTCCCCCGTAAAGATTATTCATCGCCACGATCTCATCTCCGCACTGAGCAATGTTCATGATCGAGACCATTATCGCCGACATCCCGCTGCCCACGGCCAAGGCCGCCACACCGCCGTCGAGCGCCGCCATGCGTTTTTCAAAGACATCATTGGTCGGATTCATCAATCGTGTATAAATATTGCCGAATTCCTTGAGGGCAAATAAATTCGCGGCGTGTTCGGTAGACTTAAAATTAAATGACGTGGTCTGATAGATCGGTGTGACACGGGCGCCGGTTGTCGGATCCGGCTCCTGTCCTCCGTGAAGCATGAGTGATTCGGGCGTCAATTGATCATCGATTTGTGACATGGTTCATCCTTTCTGGTCTGAGTATGGTTGATGCGTTTATTTGATCACGCGCTGCCGTTGTGAATCCCAGCGCCATAAATTTGAGTTGGTGATGTGAACCCCGCCGATCCAGCGGTCGATCGGACGGATTTGAGCGTTATCAACGTGACCGCCGTAAACTCGCTTACCCTGCGGCGTCAGGTGAAGTCGCTGATCCGGTGTCGGCGGCCAGCTCAGCTCCATACCGTCCTCTGTATATATCAACGGATCGGGTTCGGCCATCAATCCTTTGAGACGGCTGAAGAAGCTTAAATCACCCATAAAACGCGGATCTTCCAACGCATGATAGCGCTGAAATATTCGCCCCGGCCGCGATTCACCTCTAGCCATGATATCCAAAATCTGATACTCCGTAAAGGACAATCCCGTGCGGTGATCGGGAAATTCCATCCCCAAACGGATCAACGCATTTTTGAGGAATGGTAATGCGGATGTGTCGTCGGTGAATAGATTATTCCAGCCTTCGGGGCTTGAGGCCCGCAGCGTCTGCCACGCCCATTCAGCCAGCGTCAGCTGGGAATCATTAATAGCCATTTCTTGCTGAGTTAACAAACGGATTTGTTCAACATCCGCTTCACCCAGATACTGCTCCGTGCAGATCATTGAGAGCTGCGTCGATCCCAGCTCTTGGTCCCGAAACCAGTCCAGGATCTGAATCAACTGCAATTGATCGTAAAGATCGTGTTCAAACCACAAAATGATCCGTTCAAAGTCGCGAAACGACTTGAGCGTGTCATCCCGTTGACGAAATCCTTCCCGCACGTCCGTATACGCGCCCCAGCCTTGATCGGCGATGAATTGAGCTCGGACACCGGATAGTTCGTCCAAAGGCAAATCGGCCGGGATTGGCCCGTCATGCAGTACGTCGCGCCAAGGCAGGATCTCACCTTCAATGCCCGCCTGTTTCATCAGGCCCACCGCACTGTCGCCGTTGGTGATGTGGAGGATTCGATTCATGTCAATACGTTTGATCTACTCCGCCGAGTGGCGGATCTGCGATATCTTTCGCGGGACGATGATATCGGCGATGCGGGGACCTTCTTCATCTTTCAAGGTATACTGAATATCCATGACCTCAATAAAGTCGGCCGTGTAATCCTTGAGGATGCCGCAATATTCGACGATGCGCTCACCCAGCTGCATCTCCACCACCACGCGCAATCCGATGTGACGCTCGTACAACGGTTCGTACGCCGTAGAGATGGTGTTAATCATGTCGGTCTTGACCCGGGAGATATATTTGTCTTTGGAGGAAAGAAACGCGCCGGCCGGTCCGCGGGTCTTGGCCTGATCGATCACCAGGTTCACCACTTCCATCACCGAGTCGCGGATGGTCTTGAAAAAATTGGCCATCTTTCGCATCGTGCGTCGAAAAAAATTGGGATGATACACGCGCTTGAGCGCCTTCTCCCGTTCGATCTTGTGCGCCTCATCCATCTCGTCATGAAAACGCAGGATCGAATGAATCGACGGATACTCGTGCCGATAGAGCAAGTAGCTTGTCTCCACATGTCCGTCGTTGTCGTGATGATCGGTTTGATAGGCAAACTCAAGCCCGGTGCTTTCCACATGCAGACGGCCGTAGATAACCTTGCCCTCACTGGAAATCAAGGTGACCAGATCGTCTTCATAGGACTTGAGGCATTTGTCGCGCGTGCGGCCTTTAAGAAACGCGCCGATGATCGCGGCGGCCAAGACAACAAAGATTGTAACGGTCAGACTATCGCTCATGCTTACCCGGGTTGAGATGTTGACAGAAGTTCAATGCAAAGATTATAGCGGATATCGGCGCGGGAGACAATCCATCCGGTCGTCTTTGTGATCGGACACTTATCGGAGCCGCCTACCATCGCCAGCGCCGGGACGATTTGAGGACCAGCTCATTCGCCATTTCCTGCAGGTACCGCGCGTCACGGGCATCAATCGCCGCCGGATAGGCCGTATCGACCGGTGACTCGCCGAATATCGTCGCGTAAAACACACACGCGGCCAAATACGATCCGTGAATGTTGGGATGCACATTGTCGGTGTACAAGTTAAGCTTGGGCCGGTCCGCGCGGACCCGCATCCAGGCCGTGCCCACCGGCGCCACAATGGCCTCATATCGCCGCGCCATCTTGAGATAGGTCTGATTGATCCGTTTCTGCATCCCCTTGTAGGTGCCGAGCTGTTTGTATTGGCGCTTGTTGCCAAAATCACCGTTGCGATGGGCCGGCGTGGCGTAAAATACAATCTCCACGTCAGGATTGGCATCGCGGGCCTGCTCAATGAGGTCTTCCACATACGGATACACGTCGCGCTTGAGCTGCTCCTCGGGAAAACCCGGTAACTGGCTCTGCTCCTGCAGGACCACGATGTCCCACGTACGCTTTTCAAACAGCTCTTTGAGCTTGGGCGCGATACTGTGCCGGGCCAGTCGCCAACCGCCCGGCGCATGGGTTTGATAGGCAAAATCCTTGCCCGCCGCCCCGGCCATATCACCGATCAGCCGCGGCAGATCATTGGCAAACGTCAGTGAATTACCGATAAACAACACATCAAGCGTGTCGGCTTGGGCGTTGGATCGCCCCCCTGCCCACAGCGCGAGGACAATTAGTAACAAGACTGATAATTTCTTACGCACAGAATGTTCCCCTCGACTGGTCAAGTTTGTGTTTGAATGTTTCGCATTTGCAGGAAGGTATCTTAACGCGTGAGGGATGGGATGTCCAAGGAGATTTAGCGGATTATCTAAAAAGAACAGGCGCCATGACGACGCCTGTTCGGTGAGCCTAGGCTGATTTTTCCGGCGCCTTTGTCCCCAGCACGGAAAGTGCGATGAGACTGCCGGTAATCATAATCCCGCCCGCGACAAAATACAATCCGGCGGTGCTGATCCAGTACGCGCTGGTGGAACAGGCGTATGGAACACAAAGTATACAGCCGAGTCCGCCGATTAAAAACGAAACCACGGCGAATCCGCGAACTAAACTTCGAAACGAATCTTCTGTCATATTCATCTTCCTCCTTTCATCTGTATTTTTGGGCGCCAAATCTCTTTCATTAAATCTATGTCATATCCTTACACAACCAGTATCGATAGGATAATCGGACCACTCCGATCAACAAACACAAAGAACTAAAGTTAAAGGCGACGAGCCAAGCCGTGGGTAAAACATCTGAAAAGTAGATAAAAAACAGAACCACAAATCCCAGCAGGCAGCCGTTGAGGATAATTAATCGCGCGCTCGACACGCAACTCAACCCCGTCAGCCACGCCATCGTCAGAAGGGCAATGATGCCGGTCAAACTCAGATTCAGCCAAAACCTGGCCGTCGAAAAAATTTCAGGTTGCAGCGTCCAGGCCGGAACTACGGCGACCATCCAGATCAAAAACAGCCAGTGGACCAACAAATGCAAAGCCAGCACCAAACCACGCTCGCGTAAATACTGCTCCCGCGTCACGGGTCGCAGCAGATCATAGCCCCAATAAGCCATGTTTCGATAGTATCCGCTCAACGTGGCCAGTATCGGAGTCATACTCAGAAGCAAAAAATTTGTATGCGCGCGCTTCAAGAAGGCATGTGTATCCGGCTGATGATGGATCAACCAGATATAGACTGGCGTGAGAATCGCCACAACAATGATTCCACGAAAAACATTCGATTTTAAAAAAGGATCCCATTGCAGGGCCCGCGCCAAAAGTCCGGATTGAGACTCATATTTGCTCAGCGCCGGCAACGGACGCTGACGAAACATTCCGGATCGGCCCCGCCCGATTTGCTTGATCAAATAAACCTTGGGTGGCCAGCTGAGGATGGACGGATATTCAAAATGATCGGCACGTAATGTCATCAAGCGGTGAATAAAGCAGACTGCTCCTGCCATAGTGAATCCCAGCACAATCTTGACCAGAACCGGATACTGTTCAAATGCGGAAATACAGGCCGACACATTGAGCGCGATCACCGCCGACGCCAGGTATGCATAGATAAATACGCGTCCTTTTGATAAGTATCCTAGATACATAATTCCGATAGACACCGCGACGCAGGACACGTAGCCGCCATAAAGCCCATCACGCGTCACCGCGAGTCCTGGACTGATATCACGGTTCCAGTAGGCCGCTAACAAAAACACTCCAGCGTAGGCCATCAACCAGACAATCAGGTGAGCCCCACGATAGCCCGGCAGCAGCGACGCCCGTGACGTCGCTATCTGCTGTTTGATGAGCACACCCAGATAAAACACCACCCACAGCGTCGCGACAAATAGGACATTCCATACTTCTTCACCTAAAATATAGTCTCCGCTAAATATCAAGGCGCGCGATACAAACGCACTTAAGACAAGCATCATTGCGAGTATCGTAAAAAGAGGATTGCGCCAATAGACGCGGCTAACCAAATACAGACGCCTGATCATCGATTCAGCTCCAAAAATATTTCTTCCAGGTTCAAGTCTTCGACATTGATCCGGGCCTGATAGCGCTGTTCGAGTTGCTGGCGGACATCCGGCGTGAAGCCGCGGACGCTGAGTAACGCCTCCTGATTCATTCGCTCCAGTCCGATCAGCCCCGGACATTCAAAGTCATTGGGGAGCGGCACTTGGCTCGTCAACCGTAATCGTTTAACCTCGTCCTTGAGCTGTCCCAACTCGCCGGTAAAGTCGATCAGACCGGACTTCATCACGGCAACATGATCCGCCACTCGCTCCAAATCAGTTGTAATGTGGGTGGAGAAGAATACGGTGCAGCCACGGTCAATCACCATTTCCAGAATAGTCTTGAGAAACTGTCGTCGGGCAGCCGGATCCAGACTGGCCACCGGCTCATCGAGGACAAATAAATCCGGCTCATGACCCATCGCCAAAATAATCGCGACCTTTTGCGCCTCACCTTCCGACAAAACACCGTACTTGTCGGTTGGATTTATCTGCCACTGACTGACCAACTCATGGACGAGCTTTGTATTCCATTGCGGATAAAAGGAACCCACATATTCGATGACCTCCTGCACCGTCAGCCACGGATACAATCGATCGCTTTGCGGAACATATCCAATACGGGATTTGGTTGCCGCCTGAAAGCGCCATGGATCATCACCCAATACTCGAAGATGACCGGCATTGGGCTTCAATAGTCCAAGAATACACTTGAGCAATGTCGTCTTGCCCGCCCCATTGACCCCGAGCAATCCAAAGACTGATCCTCGGGGAATACTCAAGGATAGCCCGCGTAAAACACTTCGGTATTTGTACTGTTTCACCAAACGCTCTACTTCGATACAGTAATCGTCACTCATCATCCTTGTCCTCCCACGCCTTGGTTATTAAATCCTGAAGCTGTTGATAATCCAGTGATAGTTGTCGCGCCCGATCGATCACCTGATCGATCAACGGCCCCATCTCCTCTTGTCGATCCCGTAAATCATTGGCCGCACTTTTGACGGTCGCGACTTGCATCCCCCGTCCCCGTACACTCTGCAGCACCCCTTCTTTTTCCAGCAATGAATAGGCCTTGGATACGGTCATCGGATTCACCTCAAGCGCCTTGGAGACATTACGCACCGAGGGAATAAACACACCGGGCTGCCATTGATCGGTGGCAATCAATGTCTTGACCTGATCCACAATTTGGCGATAAATCGGGACGCCGCTGGCCGTGGAAATTTGAAAGTAGTATTTAGGATCTTTGTCCATAGATTCTTACTGCAGGGATAATGATTGCAGTTTAACCCGTTGATGTTCGTGGTAAACCATTGTCCAGATAATTCCCAACATAATAATAGGAATGATCATGGCAGTCATGTATTCCGACTTAAGCCCATCCGCTAGCGTGGCAATGGCCATACCGATTCCGCCAAATGGAGAAATTCCACCGAGAGTCTCCATACCGAATTCCAGGTCCGTAAACATGATCACGCTAACCCAGGGAATAATGATCCAGGCGACACCAATGACCGTGACAAAAAATATCCGATTATTTCGCAGAGGACTTAACCGAAAGTATTCAAGAAATCCGGCGAATATGGCAATGTACAAACTCGTCATTCCGATGGCCAAGACGGAACGTGCGATCGACTCCGTACCGATCAATGCATAGGGAATCACAAAAACACAGCCCATTAATATGTACATCAACAGTACAAAAACACTTGAGGCTCCATCCCCCATAATGTTTACACCTTGAATCAATCCGGAACCGCGCAAGGCAAAAAATTTGGATAATTTGAAATAGCTGGGCACGCACGCCCCGCAAATCAAAAATCCAACAATCGCGTAGAATATGATGTAAAAGAATATGTCATCCCCGGGTTGATTGAATCGGCTATAACTGTGGCTACGAAACAGCGGATTAAAATTATGTTCGGCCACCAGAAATCCGGTGATACAGGCAAAGATATACCCGCAGAACACAAGAATATGTGTCTTGGACCAGACCGGACTATTGGGCTTTTGAAACACTCGACTCAGCCCCTGCAACAGAAGTACAACAATGGGCATCTGGACGAGAATTTGTATCAGCAAATTCGGCAGTCTAAACCAATAAAAATATCCCAACGTGGGCAGGTCAACATCCTGAATCAAGTACACTATCGCGTTCATGCCCAGCAAATATACTATCAGGGAAGAGTCAAACGCCTCCATCATCGCCAGGATGAACGGTCCGCCTAAAAAAATAATCAGCATCAAAATACCAATGGCGCTTCCCCGGCTCTTTTTGGCCGACAGCATGGATAAAGAAAGTCCCACGGTGTGAAAAAACAGACCGGTCATGATGATCGATACATTCCACAACAAAAAGTTGAACCATGGAACTTCAGCCATCCATACAAACGGAATCTGTATCAGCATCAGTCCGGCAAAGACCGCCCACTCCAACCAGGTACTCCCGAAAATTAAACCGAATATTTTTGTCCGGACCGACTCAGGCGAATTCCGATGAAAATCCAGCGTTCCGCTGATCTTCTCCCGTGATCCGATGTACGCCGCGCATAGAGTCCCCTGGACCAGAAATATCAGCGCCTGTATCACCACAAATACCGCCAGGTATGCGGCGGCCATCTCATCGGCCGCCCGTGAGAATTTCGATACGATCGTGCACATCAAAAGCAGGATACTGGACAACACCACAAAAAAGCAAATCAGTTGCACGGGACGGGTCCGCTCATGCCAGCAGCTCAAAAATAACGCGTTGTTGCGAAGATTAAACGGATTCATGCGACCTCCTTTGCACCTAATTTCAGAAATATTTCTTCGATATCCTGACTTTTGATCATACACTCTGTCAAAACAGCCCCGTTGGCTATCAGCTGTCCGAGAAACTGGGTCGCGTCGTGTTGGGACGAACCAAAATCCACGATGTGCCGGCTTCGATCACGAGTGATTCGACCGGGATCAATATTGCGCTGATGCGCCACCTGAGTAAGGATTTCCGATCCACGAATATCATCCTCAAACTGCACAATCACGCGATATACACCGCCCAACCGTTCACGGATCTCCGCGATGCTGCCGGCCACGATGAGCTTGCCTTTTTCTAAAATTATGACGGAGTCGACAAAATCAGCCAGCTCCGACAGGATGTGACTGGATATCAGAATGGTCGCCCCCTCGTCACGTGCCTGTTTTAAGAGATCGCGCATCTGCATGCGCGCAATGGGATCCAGTCCACTGGCCGGTTCATCCAGTAACAATATTTTAGGGTTTGTCTCCAGGATCTTGGCCAGGACCAGACGCTGTCGCATACCGCGCGATAGTCCTTTGATCAAGGCATCCGATTTGACATTGAGATTAACCCGGTCAATCCATTTGCGCACATGGGCTGGTCGTTCACGTTCGTTTAATCCATAAGCGGCGGCAAAGACATCCAGATATTCCCAGACTTTTAAGCGCTCATACACCGGCGGAAAATCCGGCATGTACCCGACATGGCTCAAGGCCTTGTCTCTTTGTGTCTCAAGGTTAAATCCATCCAGGACAATTTGTCCCAGTTTGGGTTCAATGATTCCCGCCATGGCCTTGATGGTGGATGTCTTGCCCGCCCCATTCGGCCCGACAAATCCGTAAATCTTGCCGGCTTCGAGATTGAACGAAACCCCCTGCACGGCCACGACCTCATCGTAATCCACTCTTAAGTTAGTGATTTCAGCAACATTCATATTTCGCTCCCTTGTTCGATGTGCCGGAATTTCCGGCACAAAACCATCAAATCTTCAATGTGTATTACAATTATAATACACTAATACACCTTTGTCAATCGAATAGACCAAGTAAAATCGAAAAAGCCTCCGATCGACTATTTGGTCTGGATATTATGTGAAAGAATATGCCTGGATCTAAAGAGATGGATGGATACAGGGACAGCTGTATAGACCATATTAAGGAAGTGCTGGCCTGAAGAAGTTTGCAGAACCATGGAACCCCAGGCACAATTAGCCCTTGTGTATGGGAACGTTGAATCTTACGGATATTCGTTGGGCCGTTCCAGTTAAGCGTTGCGCCTTCGGACGGCTAATCCAGCCAGACCCGTGGCAAATAGTATCATACTCGCCGGCTCCGGGATGGCGTTGATCTCGGTGACCTTGGCCCAGTCCACAAAATACAGGTATGTCTCATTGTCCGCGAGGTTGTCGACCGGCGATAAGGAAGGATCATAGGCCGGATTGAAGAAGAAATTCGGCACCCAGATGTTCAAGCGTAACCCCATCGGCACCGTCGGAATCTCATCCGTGGCCGAGGCCAGCAGCATGTCATTCACATACCACTGGATTTGATCATCAAACCAGTCGATTCGCAATGTATGAAACTCCTCCACGTCCACGCCCGACGGCAGATTGACGAATTGGCCATTACCGGAAGAAGTCGGCGGTTCATCCTGAAAGCGATTGGTAAACAATTCGCCAGGCAACCGGGTGAGGTTTTCAAAATCGATTTCATCTTTATTATTTGCCGTACCGGTCAATCCAAAGGCAAACATCGATGTCACAATCCCGCCGGGAAGGTTTGGACCATTTTTGACACGCGCTTCAAAGCGGATCCCCCCTCCATTGGTCGGTTTCCATTCCTGGATGGTGTCCATCTCACTGCCCCAGAAATTTTGATTGAAGGAAAGGGCCGTCGGGTTATATCGATCCAGCCGAAGTTGAGCCACACCGTCTTCAACCTTTACGCCCGTCGGAATTCCCTCCACCTCACCGTCGGCGGGATTACGGATAGTGGTGCGGCCGAATGTTGCGGCATTTCCCACCGGCGAGGTCCACTGAGTCCGATCCACATCCGTGCCGTCCACCAGAAAATCGTCGAAAAATAAAACATTCGCGTCGGCCGGATACGCCGTCGTCAAGAATCCAACCATCATCAACGCCAACCCCAACATAGGCTTGCTCTGAATCATTGCATCATCTCCTTTCAAAAAAACTCCCGTTGATAGCGGACCCTAGGCCGCCCGCGCGTGATCGCGCGTCATCAAATTGATGATCGAGAGAATGATTACGGATAAATTTAACGAAAACGGATTGAACGCGTAGGTGTAGAGCTCAGGAAGAAAAATCAGGATCGCGATCGAGACCATCACCAGAAATCCGATGGCCACAAAATTCAACAGGATATTGCGATAGAGTACGATAAAAAGGACCGCAAGGATCACTTCCATCCAACCGGATACCAATAGAGCGGTTGCTTCCGGCACCGCCGGCATCATGGTGCTGTTCATCAGCACCTCCTGCGGATGCTTGAACAATAATTTAGGAACCAGTCCGTGATAAAAAAAGATCGCCGCCAGGGTCCAGCGTGAAATATCATAGATTCGATGCATTTTAAAAACCTTGTTATGGTTCGACCGGGACGTCCGGTCTGTTCAGCAAAATTCGCAACTCGTCACCACCGTATCCGTGCACGGAATCATGCGCACGGATGATCACTTCGTGGATCCCGTCGGGTATGGTCACTCCCTGAAGTGCCCGGGTAAACGGCTGTTCATCGACGTGAGGATGCCACAATGTCCGCCGGGCGAGTACATTGCCATCAAGATCCAGCACCTCAAAGGCATCGGCATAATGCTCCCATCCCTCATCGGCATGTTCAACCGTCACGATAAACGTACACGTCGTATCACACTCGGCCCGCGCCTGCAGCACCGACGCCGGGCCGGCTTGCGCAGGAATGGCCCATATCAGCCAACTGAAGATCAGAAATAATTTGGAAATAACGCGCATCTTACTCCCGCGCCTGGATCATCCGGATCAATCGCGGATACACAGACGCTATATTTTGATTGGGTTGTTCGGGATCAATCAGATCATGCCCCAGACCTTCTTCCACGTCGAACTCAAACTGCTCGACCGGATAACCGCTGGCGATCCATCGATCGACCACACCGGCCACACCCTCGGGACTCACCGCGTGATCGTTGCCATTGGTGACAACCAGAATAGATTCAGCTTTGGGACGTTGATCCTGACTCCATTGTAGCACAGTCCAGGCCAAACGTCTGATTTCTCCAAGCGCCCCGGATGGAAACCCTTGATACGTCCCGGTGGGTCGTTTGAGACCAGACCTTAACTCCTTGTCCCACCAGATAAAGCGATCCGCGCCGAGCATAAAATAATTGATCGACGCCTTAAAAAACATATTGTGGATGCGCGCGGTTCCAAAGATCGGCGCGATCAGCACTGCCCGGTCCACATCCGCCCGTGTCTGCGCGATCCATCCGGCCATCGCTCCGCCCATCGATAAACCGACCACGGTCACCCGCTTGCCCAGACCATGGGCGATATCAACCACTTCGTCGCTAAACCGTACGAGTTTCTCGGCCGTCATTTGATTGAGTTCCGAGCGCAATTGATCCTCGCGTCCGTGATGGGGGATCCGCGGGATGAAGACATTATAGCCTTGTTCAAAGAAGATCCGGCCCAACTGCTCAAACTGTCGCGGGCTGCTGGTAAAGCCATGCAGAAAGACAATCACCTCGTCGGTGCGATAGCCGTGATCCATCACCAGCATGTGTCCAGTCGGGGACAGATCATCCGGCTCGGCCTGCTTGAGCGACTCGAGCCGGCGTTGGCTCTCCACATAAGTCTGGGCCGGCTGTGCGCGGGAAAATAATCCGTCGGTATTAATGGGTTTCAGAAAAACAAAGGCGATGATGCCCGTGACTAAAAGCACAATCACGAGGCAGATCATTTTGATAGCGCGGGTAAAGGCTTGATGAGTTCGTCCCATATGGTCTACGGCTTGGCCGGAAATTTTTGATCGGGCTCGGGCGGTGACAGCACAAAGATCAGCGCGATGGTGATCAGGATCGCAAAGCCCAGCACAAACAGGATCGGCTGCGCCCAGGTCAGCCAGCCGAAATCGATCGTGGCAATGCGCGGATCCTTGGCGTTATACAGGACGACGACATCATCATCCATCTTGACCCGTTTAATAGTCAGCGGCATCATGTCTTCGGTGAGGACCTGCTCGCCTTCGAGCGAACGAAAGGACAGCGTCGGATACGATCCCAACTTGACATTGCGCTCAACGTGGGTCACCCGGCCGCTCACCCGCTTGCCATCGGCGTTCAAACTGATCAATTGATGCGAGCGGTACACCGCCCCGCCGAGAAAGGCCAGGGCCAGCGCAAAACACGCGGCTACCCCAACCCAATCTATTCCACTTGACGATCGTTTCATAATCTAAAAGACTTCGATATATTTATAGCTATTGCCGCGCTGGACGCAGCTGCTGTAATTGTTCCTGCAGCTGCCGCCGGAATTTCTGCTGCTCGGCCGCGTACGATTGTTTGAGGGCCGATCGCTCCTCGTCGCTCGTTGCTGCCTGGAGTTTTTCGGCATAAATTCGTGAACGCTCGGCTTCGGCCCGCATATGCGCCATCGACAGGGCCTGAAACCGCTCGGCAGGCGCAACGGATACCTGGGCTTTGATTGAATCCCGCGGATTTCGCTTGTCATCCATGTCCGGCTCGACCCGAACGATCGAATGACCGGACGATGAAGATTCATCACGTATGATTTCGGCATCACGCTCTTGACGCTGCAACGCGGTCTGCCGTCGCGCCTGCAATTGCCGCGCCCGTCGCTGTTCGATATCCCGAAATCTCTGCAGGGCTTCTCGTTCAACCTCTGTAGGCTCCACGCGCAGATCCTCGGACGATCGAATGACATCCTGGACCAATGAATCCGCCCGCGCGAAACCCGGACCAACGGTCAAGAGTCCAAGCCCGCAAACAATAATTTTTGACCAATTTCTGACGTGTTTTTGCATAGAATTAAATTTGAATGGAACGCGGTATTATAAACGGAATTTGGATGCGTGTGAAGCGGATTTCCTAGAACCTCACGGTCAAAACGCTGATATGTGTCATTTGCCTCCTCCTCGGATTACCGCCGTCCGGGCTCATCCGGATATAGCTCGGTGGCCAGATCCGACTGCCAAAACGCCTTGGACTCCACGTCCATGATCGTCAATTTACCGCTCCAGCCGGCCCCGGTATCAATCGCCCAGACATTACAGACGTGCAGCGGTTCAAGGCTGTCAAAGGCCTGTGTGGTGGTGTGCCCAATGAAAATATCCGTATATGGACCGAACGAGTAGCTTCGATCAACGGTGTGCTGATGCGCGGCGTTGATAAACAGATCGCGGTCCCAGGTGAACGTGTCCAGACTTTGCTGCTCCAGCGGCTGACGCGGTTTGAATCCGCCATGCACAAACAGACGATTATCCTCGAGTATGTATGAATTAGAATCGGCGAGAAAGTTGATGTGCACCTGCGGCATCCCCTCAGAACCGTACGAGCGAACCGTCCCTTCACCGCCCAGCTTGAGCCAATCGTCGCGCATCACGCCATGCCGCGCCCATTCAAGCGCCCAGACATCGTGATTGCCGATCACAAAATCACA
The DNA here is from genome assembly GCA_030429765.1 of bacterium. GTDB lineage: Bacteria > Omnitrophota > Gorgyraeia > Zapsychrales > Zapsychraceae > JAGOSC01. The sequence goes on from JAUIER010000018.1 coordinate 57,071, forward strand.
ATTTGGCAGACTGATCAACGCGTCCACACACTCACGCACCTGCGGGTAGCCGTCACACACGTCACCCAGCACGATCAGCCGGTCGTGCTCAGGCCGAAACGGACTGCGCTCAAAACACTGCATCAACGCTGGATAATTGCCGTGAATGTCTCCAATGACATACTGTCTGGACATGATATCCGTGGTTCTATGAAAAATAAATGAATTAAGAATGACCGGCAATCAACCGGAATCGCGGGACCGTCTTACCGTCGACCTCGACCTCTTCCTGAAACATCTCCAGCGGCCGGACCCAGACCGTCCCTTCCGGATGCGCCGAGGCATAAAGTTGCTTGTAGACCACCAGCGCGTCCATGGTCTCGCTGTGATAGGCCACGTCAATGACCTCATAATTGTTGCCTTTGTAATGTTGATAAATCCCGGGCTGCAGCTTGGTCATCCTGTCATCCTTTGGTTACGTGGATCAATTGTCGTCTTCCAACCCCCGGTGCTCGAGGCTTTCGGGGATTTCACGGTCGCCGTAAAACAGCAGCAGGTTGACGATCTCACGATGCAGGCCATACTCGACGTGTTTGATCTGAACCGAGTTGGCCTTATGAATATCATTTAGCAAAGCGGAAACACTCTGAATGCGGTCCTGCACACCGCCGCCTTTGACAAAATAAAAGTAATATTTACCGTCGATCAAGAGGCTGATACTGCCCTGGGCGTGATTGATCGACACCAGATCGATATCATCAATGGGAATCTCAAAGAACTCGGCCTCCACGAAACCGCTGGACCGTTTGGACTCCATCACCGAGGCATCGGCCAGCTGCACGGCTTCGTAGCCATGTTGCGGTGTGTTCATGGTCGTTATGCGCGCGGGAAGGCAGCCCGCCACCATTGTGCCCAGCATCAACAGCAAACTCAAACGTATGCTCAATGGTATAGGGTCAAAGGTTGAGTCGTTCATTGTTTCCTCCTTCAGATTCCATTAATGAATTGGACCCGATCGCGCCATCGGATCACCGGACTTCGGCGGGAATTGCCACACAGATGAAACGTCATAACCAAAGTCCAAGGATTATATCACGATCACCACAAAAGTAAAAAATTAGTGTCAGAACTCCGCAAACATATTTATTCCATACACTTAAGCATTAATTCTCTTTTAGCGTTTAGAATTATTAACGGCGTATGAGTTACTGAAGTAAAAATACTTAGGGAGTTCTGACACCAATTATTTAAGTATGGCGATGATCCGTTCAAAATTTTTGGGATCGACATATTTGTAGTCGCGGAATTCACCGGCCAGGCCTGCCTTGGCATCCTCTAGAAAATAGTCATGAAGCTCACATCCTTGTTCGACCAATCGCTCCGCCATGTCCGCTGATCCGGCCACGATCGCCCAGCCCATCGGCGTGTTGTTGTGAATCTCACCCGACCGCTGTTCAATATCCGCTCCCCGTTGAATGAGCGCGTCAGCCGCATCAACCGTATTATTCCAGGCCGCTGTATGCAGCGCCGTTGACGCGTCATACGCCCCGGTGACGTTGACATCCAGCCCCTGATCGAGCAAAAAATGGATCATGTCGATCTGCCGACCACTGGCGGCTGTATGCAGCAAGGTGGCTTCGTACCCTACCGTGAAGCTCAGTATGTTATGCGCGTCGCCATCCGCCCCACCGGGAAACTGATCCGGGCTGATCCGCTGATGCAGCCAATCGGGATGCTCGACCAACATAGCCTCTACCGTGGTGCGATCTCCACACAGCACCGCGGTGAAGATATCAACCTGCGCGCCGCGACGAATCAAGTGACGGGAAATCACGGGATCGCGGGCGGCAATCCATTGAACGGCCGTGCTGTAATGATCAATATCCCGAGCATTGATATCCGCCCCCCGCTCCAGCAGCAAATCAACCGCGTCCGTGGAACTCACGAAATGAAGCGGAAGACATCCATCCCCGCCGCGTTGATGCACCAACTCCGGGTTGACGTCTAGCAACTGCTTGATTTGATCCAGGTCTGCGGTAGCGGCTGCCAAGTGGATATCCATCTCGACGCCCTGTTGGATCAAATAGTCAAATATCCCGTTGTCACGATACTGATGGGCCAATAAGGCCGGCGACCAGGGACCGGGCGCCCAATCGCTTTTTTGATTCACGTCCGCCCCCAACTCCATCAGCAGCTCAATCATCGGTAAATTCCCGCGATGTCCGGCCGCGAGATTCAGACATGTCCCGCCAAATTCATCGTAATCAATCGCGGTTAGCAGCGACGAATCCTGACGTCCCAGCTGACGAACCGTCTGCAAATCCCCCGTCTTGATCGCACCGAAAAATTTCTTTTGAATATCTGAAACTTGATTCATAGGAAAATTCTCATCTTGATTAGGAAAAACTGATAAAGCGAACAATCGCGAAACTCACCGCAAACGCGTAGGCGCTGACAAAGTTCTCCATGAGAAAGAGATTGTCACTTTTGGCATTTTTGAGCCGATATATCTGGATAATCCCGCCGGCCGCCGCAACCGGCATCACAATCAGATATATTATCTGTAACCCCGGCGAAACAATTAAGGGCTCCTTCATCACAAACAAACTCAAAAAACCGATCCCCAATCCAAGCAGCACACAGACAGCAAATGTCAGCTTACCCGGTTTGGGCCTGGTTTCCGGAGTCGTCGATGTCCAGAACAGCAATTCCAGGACAAATGGAATCACAATCTCGCCGATAAAACTAAAGATGAGGATGATGAAGTCCATAGAGTTTACGGGTTGTTATTGATTCAAAGTCATAAACTCAATGCCGATTTTCCGAACTGTCTTGACTCAAATGTTCTTTTACTGTCTTAGACGACACATGCCAAAAATAGCTCTGAAAATAATTATGTGCTATGACCAAGCCTTCAATTTTACTCCAATCTGAGTTTCCTATCCAACTGAATGGTGTACCGCTGGAGATAGACATGCATGCAATACGAGCAACATCATCTTTGTCTCGGCATTGCAACTCAAGTAACTTTTCATTTTCGCAACTGGGAATAACAGCTACTATAGTGTCTAAACCAGCCAGTTGATTTAATCGCTCTACTGTGTATTTTTCAGTTTCTACTGACTTTTTGGTATAGGTGTGGGACAAGATCGAATCATGGCACAAATCCTTACATCCTTCGGCTTCGTCACCACATGAAATCTCATGCGAACCTACTGGGTATGTAAGGAAGATTACTAACACCAATGTGTTGATCAATACTCTTATATTCGTAGATCTCAAATATTCAATTCCTATCATTTTCTTCGCCTAAGCCCTACATCCCAATCTCCCGCCGCACAAACACGCCTTCCGGATTTTTGTCAAAGACATCATTTTCCTTTAAAAACTCAAGAACGGTGGCGCGGTCGGATGTGACAGTGGGGGTGCTGTAGCTGGGTTTGGGTTCATAGTGCCCGGAAATCAGTTCATCGTCTATCGCCGCTTTGATCAGTCTGGATTCCGTAAAGGCCAGGCGAAATCGATTCGCCTCCAAAAACTCGTAGCGGACCAATTGGTACGTGACCTCGGCCACATCCTCATACGGCCGGACATTTAAGTACCCCTTACCGTCGATCCGGGCCGCGTATCCCTTAAAATGGGTCATGTCCGCTTCGTTATCATCACTCTCATAGTAGCTGACACATAACTGGTTTTGGCATGGCAAAATAAGCAAAAATGCGTATTCATCATCTGATTCATCCGGCCCTTCAGCCTCCAGCGTCCACAACCCAATCAACCGCCGGTCCAGCTCATTGTGTTCCGGCGTAACGACCGGTGATGTGAACTCGGGGAGACAGCCGGTCAGGAATATACATACGCAAATCATGGCCAAAAGTTTACTAAATTTCTTCATCAGGCTTCTCCTCGATTTGTTTTCGTCGTTCATTAATAATCTTGGTCTGATCCTGCAAATCGACAACATTTTGAAATATTTTTGTGAGTGAAAAGTTCGTAGATTGAGTCCATTTCTCATCATACGCCTCAAGCTGACTCCACAAGAATACAGAATCACAATCCTCCCAATGATTCAGTAGCTCGGGAATATTATGAATGGCGTCTGCCAGGTCTGCCATTTCGTCATACGGTGCTTGAGACAAAGCCATATGCCTTAGCTTAGTAATCGCGCTAGTCAATACGGCCATATAAGCCGAAAACACTGGTTCTTTTGGAACTGTCATACTAACCTCGTAAGAACTCAATACAACACTTAATCAAAGATTTAATGGATCCATGGAATCACTGCCTCAACTGATACAATCCGCTGCCGATCAGCATCGCCACCACAAAAACTATGGCCTTGGGATTAAGCAGGGCCAGTGACGCGATAGCCGGTCCGGGACAAATCCCGACGAGTCCCCATCCGATCCCGAACAGGACGGCACCGATCACCAGCGGTTTATCAATTTGATTTTTGGTTGGTACATGAAATGCGGATCCGCAAGTAGGGGCAGACCGTTTTAAGATCAGTTTAAACGCCACGGTCGTGACGGCCAATGCGCCGATCATCACAAACATCAACGCCGGATTCCACGGACCGGTCACATCCAGAAAGCCGATAACAACCGACGGATTGATCATCCCCGAGACACATAGACCGATGGCAAAGATCATCGCGCAGATCAGACTGGTGATATTTTCACGCATGATCAAAGCCCTCCCAGTTGGCGCCGAATCCAGACCGTCAGGATGGCCGTCGCCATGAAGATCATGGTCGCCGCGATTGACCGGATGGACAGTCGTCCGATGCCGCACACGCCGTGTCCGCTGGTGCAGCCCGACCCCAGACGTGTGCCGTACCCGACCAATAAACCGCCGACGATGACAAGCGGATAACCGGCATCGATCACATAGGCCGGCGTCCCGTGAATCAGTGTGTATATGATAGTTCCCATCACCAAACCGCCAACGAAAAACGCCCGCCACCATTCACGATGGCGATGAATGCTCCATAATCCGCCCACGATCCCGCTGATACCCGTGACGCGTCCATTAAAAAGCAGCATGAAGGCGGCGGACAACCCGATCAGGACCCCGCCCAGTAATGGTTCAAGATTGGCTGATAATGACATACATTCCCCCCTAAAGAAGTATGAATTGAATGGATCAAAGAACCTTCATTATATATCGCCGGACGGGTATCGTCAAAGACACAAAAAAAGGGCAACTCCTGTTTAAGAAGTTGCCCTTTGTATGGTGAAAAGCGTAGGTTTATCGCTTACGCTTGCTGTCTTTTGCGAATAAACGCGCCGGCCAGTCCGGTGGCAAACAAAGCCATCGTGGCTGGTTCAGGTGCGGCGGCTGTGGGTGTGGCATCGGTGATGACACGCACATAATCTCCAGGAGAGCTGGCTCTGAAGTTTACGTCCAACCGGAACAAGTTTGCTCCGTTGATGGCCAACGAATCGGCACTTTCAAGCCCGCGAAGGTTTGGATTGAGGTAACTCACGCCGGCATTGCCTAGAAAATCAGATGCCAAAAGGTTATCTCGGCTGGTGATAACACCAAGGATCGGCGCGTCAAAGATCACGTGACCAATCGCCCGGCGTGACGGGCCCGGATCAAAAAAGATGTAATGGCTGGAAACCATGGAACCCGCTGAAATGGAACCCAATCCGACATTTGATGCTAATGCCGATGCCAATGTCACATTCTGTGATTCGTTGAATCCGTACAGATTATTGGTTTGGAAATTGTTATTGCCAACAGGTCCGCTGAAACCGACCAGTTCCTGGAACGTTCCACCATTGTTAAAGGCTGATCCGCTGGTCAATTGTCCGGAAACGATGATCGCCTCCGCCTTGGATGCGAACCCGCATGCCAGGATGATGCTGAGTAATGCCATTGTCTTTTTCATTTGTTCTCCCTTAGTCAAGTCAGATGTTTCATTGCATATTAATCGACAAATTTATTAAAGGAAGTATGCAACATTTTCCAAGAGGATCAAGAGGACAACCTCCCCCACACCCGGACATCCCCAGACAAAAATTAGAAAAAAATGGTGTCAGAACTCCGTAATTTACTGTTACACATATGTTTACATAATAATTCGGAATTACGATTTTTTTTGAGCCGCACTGCGTGGCTGCCCATCAGGTCAAAAAGTTGGAATTAGTGGATAAACTCAATGAAGACAATGATTTGGGGAGTTCTGACACCAATTATTTAAAATGGCGGGATATGCGGTATAATGAGGATGCAAACACGGATCAATCTTGATAAACAGGAGACCTATTTGATGAATACCCCCCCTTCACATGAAGAGCTGGAATCGGCGCTGCGTTTTTTTAAACGGTCCTATCTGATGGTCGATGATAAGGTCTTGGACGCGGTTAAATTGATCAAGGCCCATGGTACACCTGACGACCAGCAGTTAGCCTGTGATCATATTTTAAAAATGCTCGCCCGCGAGGACACCGGCCCCGACTATGATCACGCCTATCAACTGGATGACGGACGCGTGCAAATGCATGCCCAGCAGTTAAATCAACGCAACGAATTTTACATTCAGTTGCTCGCCATTCTTGACGAGCCGCAACGGGTCGCCAAGGCCGTTGACAGTTTTCCGGCCCATGCCAGCGGGCTGGCTTGCGTCAAAGAGTACTTGCGCTCGGCTACAACTTAGTCGAATCAGTTTTTAGGATAAGGTCGGCAATAACCGGTAGATGATCGGACGCCTGTCGGGTCAGCCCGGTTCGGGGAACATCAACCGCATGCACATGCCAATGCCGGCTGACAAAGATATGATCCAGACACCGCAGCGGCCACCAGCTCATGAAAGTCTTACGCCGCCGATGCCCGTCACAAAGCATTTGTGAATCAAACAGACGTTCGCTTAGTTTTCGGTGCAGCAATGAACCGGGGGTGTCATTTAAATCTCCGAGAAACAAGGTCGGTGCGTTGATCACACGCTCCGCCCCCATCCAGTCCGTTGACATAATCGTTTTCAATTGAGCCATTCGTTCGGCCCGAGAAAGCCCCAGATGCGTGGCAAAAATGTGTACCGTCTGGCCATTCACATCGGCCTCGAGCCATATTGCACCGCGGGGCTCATACGTGGAACTCAAGATCCGCTCGTACAGCTTGATCCTCTTATGGACCGGCGTGTCCGGCAGCGTCTGATGCCCGACCAGCTTGAAGTCAAAGCGCGAAAACACCATATTGCCGTACAACGTGTCTCCGTCGACAATGGCCGGCTGAAAATGCGACGTCATCGACAATTCCCGATCCAGATATTCAGGCTGATGAATCCCGCCCGGGATCTTGTAACCCACATCCACTTCCTGCAGCACACAGATATCAGGCTGATATTCCTTGATGACAGCCACAATCCGGTCCGGCCGATGCTGCTTGTCCCGGCCCAGACATTTGTGGATGTTGTAGGTCATGACCCGAATTTTTTGGAGCGATTCTGTCATTGGATCAATAGTATCCCCGATTCAACTCAAACACCTGGAATGTCTTTCCGATACTTCTCACCGAGGTTTTTTCCCAAATAGTCAAATGTCCGCTCCGCCATGTCCACCCTGTAGCGGCAGACACCATGCCCGGCAATACGCTCCAGAAATAGCGCGTACGAAATCTCCCGACGCTGATAACTTTGAAAGGCCGATTCAATACGCTCCGCGTCAAATCGTCCGCTGGTCTTCGGCGGATTTTCAACAGACGGAAGGATTTCCGTGTAAGACCCGCCGTCACCAAAGTACGTCAATCGATACTCCACCAGACACATTTCATACCAGGTCACCCCGGCCACCTTTAACGATTCAAAAACCCTAGCGTAAGGCCAGGCCTCCTCACGTCCGGTGGCGACAATGATCGCGATCCGCTGGGCATCAAAGCGCATGTGGTTCCTTTCGCGGCGGCCGTTGGCCGTGATACTGATAGTAGTTGGCTTCGACATTTCCGTTGTATAGTTTACGGATCCGGTCGGGTTTATCGGCTCGAAACACATTGGCGAATTGCCGGTCGGCCGTCAGGATGTAAATCGACCAGCCCGGCTGATCATTAAAAACAGCTCTTAATGACTTATACAGGGTGATCAATTCGGGTTGCGATCCCAGCTTGATCCCGTAAGGCGGATTGCTGATCATCACCCCATAAGCGCTGGATAGTTTGATATCTTTGACATCTCGCTGCGAGAACTCAATATTGTCGTCGACGCCTGCGGCAGACGCATTTTCCCGCGCGTCAGCCACGCGTGCTGGATCTATGTCACTGGCCGCAATCTCGAGGGTGATGTCATCACGTATCTCGTCGCGCGCCTGTGTCCGCGCCTGCTCAAAGATATTGCCGGGCACCATCGGCCATTGTTCGCAACCGAACGATCGGTTGAGTCCCGGCGCTATCTGGCGTGCGATCATCGCCGCCTCAATGGCAATGGTCCCGCTGCCGCACATCGGATCCAACAACATTCGGTCGGACCGCCAAAAGCTCAGCATGACCAGCCCCGCCGCGAGATTCTCCCGCATCGGCGCCTCACCGGTCTGCCGTCGATAGCCGCGTTTGTGTAATCCGGCTCCGGTCGTATCAAGCGTCAAGAGCGCGTTGTCTTTGTTGATATTGATTTTGATCACCGCTTCGTAAGCGGATTCGGGGAAGAGCTTGACCTGATGTGATTTTTTCAACGACTCCAGGATCGCCTTCTTGATCATCGACTGACTGGCCCGAACGCTATTGATGGCGGACCGCGTGACCTGACCGACGACCGTGATCTTGGCATCAGGCGCAATCCATTCGCCCCAAGGGATATTCAATGCCCCGTCGAAGAGCTCATCAAAATTACGGGCCCGATACTCCTTGAGCTTGATCACCACCCGATCCGCCGCCCGCAGCCATAGATTCAATCGGGCGATGTCCGACCAGCCGCCTTCAAGTTCGATCCGCCCGTCGGCCGTTCGTCCGGGCTGATAACCCAGATTGAGCAGCTCCTGCTTGACCACTTTTTCCAGCCCAAAGGCCATCGTGACTATAATGTCGAATGTCTGGTTCATAAATAATTGGTGTCAGAACTCCCTAAGCTATTCTCCTACAAAACCTTAAGCCATAATTCTCTAACATATTCTGATTTAAGCATTTAAGATTCATCAATTGAATTAATAGGTAAATGTTTGTGAACAAATGTTTTGCGGAGTTCTGACACCAATTATTTTTGCGCGTCGAGTGATTGGCGATAGAAGGCGGCCTCCGCGTCAAAACCGTATTGTTCGGCTAGATCCGCTAAGGCCCGGTAGCGCTCTTGCGGATCAATTTCCAGGTTCCAGATCAATTTAGACAGACACACCGGACACAGATACAACGGACGCCGGTCCGACTCCATACGATGATTGCTGCCGTTCATCGCGCATTCAAAATACGGGCAATGCGGCAGGCTGAACATGTGACACAGCTCATGCGTACCGGTCTTGACGGTCCGCAGCAAACAGATCTTGAAATCCTCTTCACTCTTCTGCGGATTTCCATTTCGATAGACAGACCACACGCCGACACGATCATCAATCGATGCCTGACCGAACACAAAATTCCATCCCTCGCCCGGCCACAAGTCCGAAGAGGTAAACGCGATCAGACTCACCGCGTCGCCCGGCAAGCGCGGGATTAAAACTTCTTCCAGTACATACGTCGTCAAGATCTGGCGGTCACCGGTCGTCGGATGAAAACGACGGGCATGCGAAGGAATCTCATCCAAACTCATCGGCTCAATGAATGCGACGTCCAGCTGATAAAATGCCTGAATGAATTCAGCGGTCTTATCGATGATCTCAGTATACTCCGACCCAAACCGTCCCAACTTCATGATATAAATCTTATTGCGAGTATCGTCCGGCCGGACCGGTTGACTGGCGATGTATTCATAAATACTTTGACCGGGTTCACGATGATGCATCATCCAGTCATTCGGACCCGGCGGGAGCTTGACCTCATGCAGAGCAATCAGGGACTGATAATAACTCAAATCCAGATCCTCCGCGGCGACAGCGGATGCCCCCGTGCTGATCAAAAATAGGAACGCAATGATACAAAGTCGTTTCAACTTAAACCCCCATACTCAAAATGCGATAGATCATCCCGGCGAGTCCCGCGCAACAGATGATATTGCCCGCGATAATCCCCCAGCGAGTGGACGACTTGATCCCCCGTACGTAGCTCAGGGAAACGAGAAACGCAATTAAACTTAGAATTCCAACCACGATGCAGACCACACCGGCCGCGGCCGATGGATTGGGATCGTAGCGCGGGTCAAAAAACATCGGAATCCCTATCCCTAAAGATACCACATCAGCCACAAAAAATGTCGCCGCGCAAAAACCGGCGAGGATATTCACGCGTGGGTCCACCTCCATCTACACCCCTTCCTGTTGGGCCTTGATTTTTTCGGCGCAATCGTGACAAATCCCGCACAGCCGCCCCTGCTCCAACGACATACCGCAGGTCACCGGATCGTGACTGACCGACCGATGACACATCGAACATTCGCCCACACCCGTCAGCTGCACATGCGGATGCACGATCCAGCCGTTTAACAAAGTGATCCCGGCGATCATTTGTTCAAAGACCGGAAACAGCTGAGCCTGATCTTTGGCCGCTCCCTCTCCTAAAAACTGAATCGCCACCTGACGACCGCGGCCGATAAAAGTCGTGACATTCAGCTCGCGCACCCGTCCGGCATCGGAATCATACTCATACGTCAACCAGGCGGATGGCCAACCCATATGAAGCGTCTCGCGCGCGCCGATCATTTCAAAATTCGCAAAATGTCCGCTCAGATCCTGCTGGGCCTTGTTCATGTATACACTCAACGGAGATCCGTCATCGTCGAAGATATTGGTGAGTATAGTGACATATGGATTGGGTTGATCGTCCTTTTTTTCAATCGCGCAGAGGCACACCGGCATCGTCCACGGCATCTGATTGGTCTGATTCTCATCCACCACCCGCCAGCCCGACGGATAGGGCAAACCGATATTGTACTCATGGTTCACGTAAACCTGATCACAATCCACACATGGTTGATCGCGCTTGAGAACCTTCGCGGCAAAGTCGCGCCGCATCCGCTGCGCCTTCGTTAAGACAACATTAAACAGGCTCAAACGCTGGCACAAATTATATACGCGTTCATAATTTTTCTGTGACCAGGCCTCTTCCATCTGATGGACAACAATATGGGCCGACGCATCACGATCGACCGCCTCGAGGGTAGATTGACATCGCGGACAAGATAGTACGCCAACCGCGCGCCCGGACTGCTGGATGCACGCATCACACAAACGAATACCGCATGACGGGCACAGCGCGTGCATGATCGACCATTGATCTGGAGCGTCCAGCGCTACCTGATTTCCCGACGGGACAGCCGACACGGAAATATTTCGATCACACTCGGTGCATTTATAGACGGCCATTCATCTTCCCTATTTTGAACAATAAGCTACTTAAATAAAACATCGAGAAATTCATCGACGACAATCTCCTCCAATGACTTGGGTTGCGCCTCGGGTTGACCAGATTGTTGCGCGGGCTGTTCACCCGGCACGGGTGGAGCTCCGCTCTGATCCAATTGCGCGTCCGGGACCGGCTTAGGCGCCTTATTCCCGATCGCCTTGTCCAGCAATTTGCGGATCTCTGTTTCACCGGCGCGCCGGATAATATCTTTGAAAATCTCTGTCACCTCGATCACCAATGGCGGTCCTTTGAGTTTGACCGGCAGACTGATTTCGCCTTGATCATTGTAGAGACGATTGAAGCCTTCCAGAGCGCGGTTAAATGCCGTCGAGAGATCCGCTGGAATACGGAACTGACCGTCCGCTGAATACTTCATATCAAAGCCGGCCTGACACAGGCCGCTAAAAATAAAATCATCCGACTCAACCACTAACGGATTGAGCGCCGCGGCGCCATTCTGGATCACCACATTCATCATCGCTTTGCGAATGTGGGTATCGGGATCTTCCAGCCGCGCCAGATGCTCGGGACTCAATTTTTTACGGACACGCCGCGCGGCATCCGGCACAAATGAAATACGGTTGAGCACTTCGTTGAGGAAATTGATATCACGGATGACCGCGTCATTGACGACTATCTGTCCGTCACCGGTTATCGAATTTAAATCCTTGAGTGATCCGCGGGCCTTGATCTGACCGCTGACCAGCCCTTGAAACTCATTGGACACGTCGGTCTGATCGACGACTTCAACCAAATCCACATCCTTAATCGACAATTGCCCATCAATCTGCTGGGCGCCCATATAGTCCGTCATACTAAACTGATTGTCGATCGTTCCACGGCCAATTTGCATTGTATTGGGCTTCACCTTCAAGTTGCGTTCACGAAGTTCAAACTCCAGATCAGTCCCGCTGACCGGTTGCGGAAACTGTTCGAGTTCCAGTTTCCATTGTCGCAACGATCCATCCGCCGTCACCGACTCCAATCCCTTCTCACCCAACTGGACTTCTTTTACGTCGAAGGCAAGTTGACCGGCCAATGTCTTGGGCATCACCGTGTCCTTTAACGCCTCCATACTCGACTGGACTTTTTGGATGTCCAGCGCGGCTAGGTCAATCTCTAAACGCGAATCGGAAATTCGGGTTGTTTTGCTGCGTTGATCGACAAACATCGTCCCGCGGGTCTTGATATTGGAGGTGTCATTGAGATAGGCCAGGCTGATATCAAAACCAAACGGCTTATCAAATTGAATCTGCGAAATACGGGCCTCGATCTGACGCGCATCAAAGTCTATACCCGGAACGATCTCCTGAATCGCCATCGCGCCATCCTTGAGTTGAATATCAGCCAATACCGAATCCACTCCTTTGGATGTACTGGTTAATTCTTCGACAATGATCTCAACATCACCGCTCATACCATCGGGAAACATCACGTCCTTTAAGGCATCAATCTTGGACTTGATCCGTGAAAACGGCATGTCCGTCAAATTGGTTTGAATGCGCACATCTTTAAGCTTCTGGACCTGTTGCCGCGGATCGATCAGCATCTGACCGGCCACGGTCACATTCGGCGTTGAACTTTCATATCCCAGCTGGGCCGTGATATCAAACAGATCACCAAATGTAAAGTCACGGATCTTAAGCTCAATGGCGTTGGCATCCAGTGATACGCCGTCCATGATATCGCGGGCGCTGATCATCCCGTTGATCAGACCGATGTCCGCCCGCACGGATTCAACCCCCTTGGAGCCGCTGATCAGCTCCCGGATAAATATGTCGATGTTGCCCGCCAATTTCTGCGGCCAGCGAATTCCTTTGAGAATCCGGACCTTATCCTCGACGACAGCAAGAGGGATAGTCGACAGATCACTTTGAATATTCATATTTTGAATTCGCACGCCATTGGTTTCCGGCAGTAACTCGACCCGCCCTTCGATCTTGACGTTTTGAGTATCACTTTCGTAGCCGATCGCACTCTTAAAATCAAACGGATCCTTGAGACTCACCCCGCGGGCGGTCAGGTCCATTTGTTTGAGCTTAATCGAGACATCCTTGGTGACGTCAGGAAAATCAACGCCGACTTTTTTGAGGGTGACATCCGCCCGCACATCTTTCAAACCTGTTGCATCCAGTTTCAACTGACTCAGGTGAATATCGGCCTGCCCGCTGAGTTGTTCCGGGAGCGGGATATCTTTAAGCGCGGTTAGCTGCGATTGAATTTGCTGGAAGGAAATTTTGTTCAGGTCGGCTGAGATGTTGACATCACTCGACGATAAACTCGTTTGATCCGCGCCTAACGTAAACTGCCCCTGAATCTTCAGATTTGGCTCGCGGTTCTCATACCCCATGCTGCTCGTCATACTGAACGGTCCTTGAAATCCCAAATCACGAATCGCCGCATCAAGTTGATACACCGCGAACGACACGCCCGGCGCGATTTCTTTCATCACCACACGACCGTTATTGACATCACAGTTCAATTCGATCTGATCTAAATTGTTGATTCCCTGTTCGGAAACGGAAACGTTATCCAATGTGACAACCCATTGTCCGCCAAGATCCGACGGAATCGGCAAATCCTTGGCCGCCGGCAGCAATTTGATAAGGGCCAACGGCAAGTGATCCGCATCAAGCTGAATCCTGACATCCGACAAATCGGCTGACGATTGGGCAACATTGAGTTTGACGCGTGAATCCCAGGACACATTGCGGGTCTGTGACAAAACGGCCGCATTCAAATGCACATCAAAGGCCTTATCCAACGCAAATCCCTGCACCATCAACACCACCTGATTGAGCCCCATCTTCACCGGATTCTTCTGGGTCAAATCCAGATAACTGATCGTCGCATCCTCGACGCTGATTGTATCTATGGCAATGGCAGGCACCGCCGCGACACCGGTCGTTGCGGACGACGCCCCGGCCTTCGCGCTCTTTGACGTGTTCAGCGCGGGAACGGATTGCACATTGAATACGCCCTCACGATTTTTAACCAGGGATATCTGCGGCGAATGCAGGACCACGCGCGGGATAACAATTGACCGCGACTGAACAAACGGCATGATCGCCACTTCGGCCTCAACGGATTTGACCTTAACCATCGTTTCCGATCCAAAGTCCGGATGCTCCTGGATTTCCAGATCCGCTATCTGAAGGCGCGCGCCTTCGCTCAGCGAGGCCCTCAGCGAAATATCCCCTAACGATACATCACGCCCCAATTGTTCGGTCATTGCCTTGACAATTTGCGGCTTGTACTGATTGGCATCAAAATTTTTGAGCATCACATATCCGGCCACGGCGGCAATCACCACGAGCACCACAAGGACCACGATTAAAATCGTCAAAAACTTAAACAATTTCTTCATTCAGACTCCATGTTTGTTCCAGAGTATCTCTGAAAATCCGGTTTAACATTTCGGTGTCGCCCCGAACCGCAGGCATTTCGGTCGATATGGATTCAAGCCGTTGCATCTGTTGATCGATGTATTGACTGATCACGGGAATCTTCGGCCCCGTCCCCATTTCACCAACCGTTCGTTTCTGGGCAATTAAATCCTCGATCGCCCGATGCAGTGACGGCTGTTCGATCAGCCGATCGACCATATCCGTAAATCGCATCGGTACCGGCCCTAAATCGGCGAGGATCCATTCACAGGCCAATATCGGACGCAGCACATAAAAATATTTTTTTAGTTTTATTGTCTCGCCTTTACAGTGATCTTTATAGCTGCCTCGCGCCATATTCAGATAATGATGCATACACGCGCGGGCCGAAAAATATTGCGGCATTAGATCCCGTAAGGTCTGCGCCAAGACTCCCTGCTCTAGATAACAAATCGGCGACTGTAACCATTCAACCATGGGCGGATTGGATTTACGATACAATTGCAGCGCCTTGGGCAAATCCCAGCCGCTCACGTCGAGCACCTCATCAATCGGCCGCTCAATCACATCACGACCCGGATCAATACTCAGGTACCAGTCGCGCGGTCGGATATAGATGAACCGAACGTCATAATCACTGTCCGCGGATTCAAAGCCCCACGCGCGGGACCCCGATTCACAGGCATAGAGAATCTTGACGTGTTCCCGATCTTCAATATCTTTGAGTTCTTTCAGAATTTTGTCATGCATGGTCAGAATTTTCGCCAAGGCTGAATAGTCACTGCCTTTATTTGGTTTTTTTCAAATGCCGTCGGGACTTCTCGATATAACCAAGGGCATCCGGTGTCTTACAACTGGTGTCGCCATGATCGACTTCGACCGGGCCGATCCGTCGTGCGACGGTTATCACCCGTTGGTGGACATCATCCCGATAAGTCCCCATGGCAATCAGGGCGGCATTCATCGCGCTGCGCGCCCGATTGGGACTTTGATGAATCTGCGCTTCGATCGTGGATAAATAAGTCAGGCATTGCCGTTTGGTTAATCGCGGTGTTCCGTTTTTCAGAATTGTGGCCAATATATCATACCCGTTGTGACGGATGTACTCCCGACGTGAGCGCATCTCCTCCTCCATCAGGGCCACCGCAAAATCGCAACGCGCAAACAGTCCGCCGAGATAATTCGAGACCAGAAAAAAATCACATGGGCGGATCATCGCCTTGGCCGCGCGTTTAGTGACTTGAGCGGGATCGGCCACCATCGCCGCCAGGATCTGCGCGTCGCACACCGCGGTGTCCCACAGCTCCATCGCCAACTGATGCCGGCCGGCCGGATCCTTCTTATATTCACGCATAATCCTCCGCTTGATCTTATCAAGCTGCCCAAAACTCACACCCAGATAGGACGGCGGCGCTCCATGACGACTCCACACCTTGCGATTCTGTGCTGTACCAAGCGTCTTGAGTTCCTGAAGAATTTGCTTAGCTGTCACGACTATGATCCAATCTTCCCGTAACGTTGACGGTCTGTAAAATACAACACGATCGTTCGGTCATTATATTTCACCGGATAGTAAAGTTCATAGAATCCATCATGCGCGCTGAACCAGGGATCAGCCTTCGTACCGGCGAATACCTCGTCCAAATAAATACGTTCATCCTTGGAGGCTGTATAAATAAAATCGGCGCGATCAAGCTTATCCTGATAGTGATACTGCAAAAATTGCAGCGTCATCGGCTTACCCTGAACACGGTCCTGAAGAAGTAATGAAACTTGAGGGAAACTCTCGTCGACCCGGCTCAGCACCTTTAACGTACTCTGGGTTTGATCGATGTAGGCCTTGTCAAAGCTGTACTCGCTCATCGCCTGAACCATCGGGCCGTTCTCCGTCAGCAGCTGCTCCGCGGACTCAATCAAGTGTTGATGTTTTTTAGTGGTCGATGCCATATCCCCCAGCCATAACAGACAAAATATCAGCGGGAACGACAGCAATCCGAGCATCCAGCTGCGCGAAAATGTCCGTTCGTTATTGGGATTTGAGCCCGGTTTTGGGTCGACATGGTCTGCGATACGGGATAAGTTGACAATGACATTCACGATGACCGCACCGCCGAGCATCGCCAGTATGGCCATTACACTCATGAAGAAGGCCTGCGTCAGGTTTTCCCGAAACACTTTAAAGTCAAAAACCGTAATGCAAATAAAAATAAACGTCCAGTAGATCAAGAGAACAATACCGCAGACAGCCATTCGATTGGTCAATTTTACAATTTGTCGCGATGTCATGAAAATTCCTTTAGTTTCGCAACCGTGTTAGCACATCGGCCAGTTGTTCGCCCAAGCCTTCTATAGCCTGTTGCTGCTTGGCATCTTTGAGTTGGGCCTGGTCATCAAAGGCCTGCGCCGCCCCACTCACCGCTCGCTGTGACGGCAATACGATGATCCCGATATTGCCTAAAATCGCCCGAAGGTGAACCAATCCGCGTAATCCCCCCAGACCGCCGGGTGACGCGCTCATGATAACAGCGGCTTTGCCTTTATACGCGGCCAACGGCGGCTCATCCTCCGATTCGGCGCGCGAACACCAATCGATGGTGTTTTTCAGAAGTGGCGTGATCGAACTATTATATTCCGGTGAGGCGATCATCAATCCGTCGTGATCGAGCATCAATTTTTTGAGCTTGCGTGCGTTATCCGGCAGCCCGTCCTGACGTTCCAAATCCTGATCAAATAACGGCAGCGGATAGTCCTTTAAATTGATGACCGTGACCTCCGCCCCGGCCTTTTGCGCGCCGGCGGCCGCAATGGCCACGAGCTGCTGATTATATGATCCTTTTCTGGCACTCCCTGAAAATGCTAATATTTTAGGCATAACCACCCCTTTCCATGCTGGGAATTCTTCGGATAGATTGGCATCGATGACACATGGTGCATTATACACGAAATTCGACTGACTGACATCCCCCGCCACAAAATTATCGACAAAAAAAGGCGATTGCTGAGTTGCCTCAACAATCGCCTTTGTGTCTCATCCGGTTGTCCATCGGATGGCCGTCAATTCAATTGGGGAATCGATAGAAAATCTGGTTGCTTTTCTGTCTCAGTCGTTCATAGGGCATTGCCTGTGCCAAGGAATTTGCCCTCCATCGGTTTGCGCACAAAACGTAGCCGCTGGTCATAATTCAACTTTGATGGGGCACCCGAATAACTGAAGGAAACAAAAAATTTGAAGTCCCTAAATTATCATATTATTCATCGGATGCAAGCAGATTTTGAATTTAGTATCGTCGGGTAAGTCGTAATACGTATAAATCCAGTGAGGAGAATTACTTCTTGAGAAAAAAGGCCCCCAGAAAATTCTGTTCGGGAAACGCGTCGATCAATTCAGTGTTGCCGTACAACGACATCCCCGACGGTTTGATGACATCATTTTCAAATTTTTCCCGATAAGCAAACCGTAACCCCTTGTCGAAAATCAAGACCTCCCGGCCATGATCATAGTCGGTGGAGAATGACGCGGTTCCCCCGGGACGCAGGACACGTCCCAACTCTTTCATCAGTCCGCGACGGGCCTCTGATGTCAAATGCTCGATCACACAGATTGAAAAAATCCGATCAAAATAACCGTCGGGAAACGGTAATGGACGGCCGCCCTCCAGGTCGTATGCCCGGATATCCCATCCCATCTTTTGACCGACATAATTGGTGTTGTAGATGATGCCGCAGTTGTTCCAGTCGTTGTCGATAATCGAGACCTTACAGCCTTGACTGGCGAGAAAAAAATTAAAGGCCGTCGAAGCCCCGCCGATATCGAGGATCTTTTCGCCGGGCTTGGCCTCAGAATAGCGGTAACACCAGGCATTCTCCCAGGCATTCTTTTTCTCACTGTACTCAGTATACATTCGCGGCACAAAAGAGGCCGCGGTGGCCGTATACTTGAGATCTTTGGCCGTCAATTCGGTCTTGATCCGGTCAATATTGTTGACGATGGCCTGGATGTCCGGTCGCGCCAGATCTTCGTCCATCCAGATCGCTGAGCGGTTGATATGATCCACCGGATTAGGCACAAACCCGTTGTCATCCTCGACAAAAAATCCCTCACCGTCCGGCACGATTCCCTGGGGCCCCGTCTTCCGGGCAGCCCGTTCACCCCGGCGGGTCGCGTACTGCCGATAGCCTTTGCGCACCCGCAGAAACATAAAATAATGCCATGGCAGATACGGCGGATATACATCTTTGTATTTATTTTTCATCGTTATTCACTCCGCTCAATCACGGCGAGCATGTCCTTGACATCCACAAATTTTTCCCGCGGCTTACCGATCTTGAGCCCGTTCTCAACCTCGGCCGCGTCAATCTTTTTCCAGTCGGCAAAACGGACCACCTTTACCCCGCGTTCGGTGAGTTTTTTCAATAAAACGTCGGAATCAGGGAATTCGCATCCCTCAAGTTGCGGCGCGTCAGCCAAAATATGCTGAACCGTCTCTTCAGCGTCGGGCTTGTTGGTGCCAATCACACCTGATGGTCCGCGTTTGATCCACCCGGCGCAATACATGCCCGGTACAACCTTACCCTGATCCGTAATTCGTCCGGCCTCATTCTCAAACACTCCCCAGTCCTCACGAAACGGAACACCCTCAATCGGAACGCCGCGATAGCCGACGCTCCGGAAAAATACATCGCACTTGAGCTCCTCCAGCTCACCGGTGCCGCGCGCCTTTTGTCGGCCGGGCTCGCCGCTCAATTCATTGCGTTCCAGAACGACCTTCTCTATGCGATTGCTCCCCTGCAGTTCCTTCGGGCTTTTATGAAAGTGACAGATAAACTTACGGCCCTTCGTGCCCGCCGGCCTTTCAGCAAAACCTTTGAGGATTTCAAAATTCTTGGCCTTGGCCGAATTCTTGGGATCGGCCAGCTCCGCCTGACTGACGTCGCTGATATTCATGTCCGACGGATCCACGACAGGATCACACTGCTCCAGCTCACCGAATTCGCGGATCTCGACGGGCGTAAACGCGGCCTGCGCCGGTCCGCGCCGACCGATCATGTGGATTTCCTTGATATTACTCTTCGATAACGCATCAAGGGCGTGCTGGGCGATATCCGTTGATTTCAGTTCATCCACCGTCTTGGCCAAAATGCGGCAGACATCCATGGCAACATTCCCCTGCCCGATCACCACCGCGACCTCACCTGACAGATCAAAGACACGGTCCTTGTACTCGGGACGGCCGTTGTACCAGGCCACAAACTCAGTCGCCGTATGACTGCCTTCAATATCCTCACCCGGGATTCCCAACTTTCGATCGGTCTCCGCGCCACATGTAAACAAGATTACATCATAATATTGCCCCAACTCCTCCACACTGACATCTGATCCGACGGTAACATTGAGAAAAAACTCCACATTCTCCCGTCCAGCCGTCTTATCGTAAACTTTGGTTACATTCTTGATTTTGCTGTGATCTGGAGCCACCCCGTAGCGCACCAGCCCAAACGGCGCCGGTAATCGATCGAATATATCCACCTTGACATTCAGTTCGGACTTACATAATGCTTCCGTGGCATAAAAACCGCTTGGACCACTTCCAACGACAGCAACCCGCAACGCTCGGGCTTCACTCCCTAGATTGGCAGACATATGGACTCCTCGATTAAGATGTTGAAGGTTGGGATATTCGGTGAGATGTGCATGCAGGTTCTACTATATTATGCCTGTAAATTGTTGTCAATTCACAAATTCGACAAAATCTTACTTGACTATCCTTTGGCATTTGATATTCTAAAAATACACTGTACCATTCAAGCGCGCGCGATGACGTGCCGCATAATCCAATCGTATTGGAGACATTGATGTTAATCGGTATTCCGAAAGAAGTTCACGATGGTGAACTACGAACACCCATCATCCCCGCCACTGTTGATCGTCTCGTCAAAAAAGACATACTCATACAAATCGAAGCCGGACTCGGCAAATCCATCGGTATTTCCGACATGGAATACAATTCGGTCGGCGCCAAAATCGTCAAACGACAGGATATTTTGTCCAGTTCCGACATGGTTCTGCGCCTGAGAAAACCTCCGCAAGAGGAAATTTCTCAACTCAAGCAAGGCTCGATCCACGTCAGTTTCCTGGATCCTTTTAATGAAGGCGCCTTAATAGACGAGTTTGCCAAGCATGACGTCAGCGCGATCAGCATGGAGATGATCCCGCGATCCACCTTTGCCCAAAAAATGGATGCCCTGAGTTCTCAGGCCAATCTGGCCGGCTATGTCACAGTTATTGTGGCGGCGGAACGTCTTAACAAAATTTTTCCGATGATGAACACGCCGGCGGGAACCATTGCGCCGGCCAGGGTCTTCGTCATCGGCGCAGGCGTCGCCGGACTTCAGGCGATTGCAACCGCCAAACGCCTGGGCGCGCGTGTGGAAGCGTTCGACACCCGGCCGGTCGTCGAGGAGCAAGTCAATTCTTTGGGGGCCAAATTTGTGAAAATCGATTTAGGTGAAACCGGACAAACCAAAGACGGCTACGCCAAGGCTCTTACCGAAGAACAGCTTCAGATGCAGCGCGACGGCATGGCCAAGGTCTGCGCCAACTCGGATATCGTGATTACAACCGCACAACTGTTCGGCCGCAAGGCCCCCGTTATTCTCACCAAGGATATGGTCAGTCAGATGAAACCCGGAAGTATCATCGTCGATATGGCGGTCGAAACCGGCGGAAATGTCGAAGGGTCTCAGCTCAATAAGGAAGTTGATGTCGACGGCGTCACCATTATCGGGCTGGGAAATCTACCCGGCCGAGTGGCCGTTCACGCCAGTCAGATGTACTCGTCCAATCTCTTTAATTTTGTCGATACCTTCTGGGACAAGGAAAACAAGTCATTCAATCTCGATCCGGAACACGAGATCATCAAAGGCTGTCTGATCACTCACAAGGGTGAGCTGGTCAACGAAATGATCAAAAACTTCCGAAACAAAGGTTAGGTCTATGGAATCGCAAATTTTAGTCTTCCTGTTTTTTGTGCTGACACTCTCAATATTTCTGGGGTTTGAGTTAATCTCCAAGGTCCCGGCCACGCTTCACACCCCGCTGATGTCGGGCGCCAATGCCATTTCCGGAATCACGATTGTCGGAGCGATCCTGTCGGCCGGCGGTGAAGGAAATCAGACCAGTCAATTGCTTGGAGCCGCTGCGGTCCTCTTTGCCACCATCAATGTGGTCGGTGGATACTACGTGACCGACCGTATGCTCGGCATGTTTAAGAAAAAAGAAGCACCCACCCCGGGAGGCGCAGCCTAATGAGCAATACGGCGATCAATTTCACCTACATCGTCTCAGCGGTTTTGTTTATTTTCGGACTTAAGATGCTTGGCTCACCGGCCACGGCGCGTAAAGGAAACATGCTCTCGGCTATCGGGATGCTGCTGGCTATCGGGGCCGTCATGATGACCAACGGCCTCAGCTTTCACTATATAATCATCGCTGCCCTGATTGGTGGGGTGATCGGATTTTTTGCGGCTAAACTCGTCGCTATGACCTCAATGCCTGAGATGGTCGCGCTTTTTAACGGGTCAGGGGGTATCGCGTCTCTATTTGTCGGCTGGTCGGTGTATCACTATCATCCACACGGAGATATGTTGACCTCAATCACCACCATATTATCCGTGCTGATCGGTGGTGTCACCTTTACCGGAAGTCTGATTGCATGGGCAAAATTATCTGAGAAGATGTCCAGTAAACCGGTCATCTACCCTGGCCAACAGATCGTCAATTCGCTGGCCATGCTGGCATTTGTCGGCGCTTCTGTGATGTTTTGTATGGATCCCGCCGCCAATTACCCGCTATTTGTTGGCGTCGTGATTGCCTCCTTTATTCTGGGCGTGATGGTCGTTATTCCGATCGGCGGGGGTGATATGCCGGTCGTTATCTCACTGTTGAACAGCTATTCCGGACTGGCCGCGTGTGCCGCCGGATTCGTCATCCAGAACAATATCCTGATCGTCGCCGGTTCGATGGTCGGAGCCGCCGGAATCATCCTGACGAATATCATGTGCAAGGCCATGAACCGTTCGCTCTCTAACGTCCTGTTCTCCGGCTTTGGATCCACCACCCAGAAAAAGGGCGACGGCCCTCAAGGCGAGGCCAAACCCATTTCGGTTCAGGACGCCTATTATATTCTTGAGGCTGCGCAATCGGTGGTCTTTGTACCGGGATATGGTATGGCCGTGGCACAAGCGCAGCACGTTGTTCGCGAACTCGGTGAGATCCTGCAGGAAAATGGCGCGGAGGTAAGCTACGCAATCCATCCCGTCGCGGGCCGCATGCCCGGACACATGAACGTGCTTTTGGCCGAGGCCAACGTGCCTTATGACCAACTGATCGAAATGGATGACATCAACCCCAATATGCCGAATATCGATGTCGCGGTGGTCATCGGGGCCAATGACGTCGTCAATCCGGCCGCGCGTCATGATGAATCCTCTCCTATTTACGGCATGCCGATCATAGATGTTGATCAGGCCAAGACAGTCTTTGTCCTCAAACGTTCCATGAACCCGGGCTTTGCCGGCATTCAAAACGAACTCTTCTTCGGGGAAAATACCCGCATGCTCTTCGGTGACGCCAAGGCGTCGATCTCCGGATTAATCGCCGAGTTTAAGGACTAATCCCCTGAATCAAATTACCTTCCAGTATTAATCATTGAATGTGCGGAATAATTAGATACGTTTAACCGATCGGGTCGAACGTTTTTTCGTTGTGGCAGGAACAGCGGCATCAAACTTCTTGGCCGCTCGTTTGCGTGAGGTGGCTTTGATAAACTTGACCGCGATGCGGTACAGAGATGTGCCGGACTTACGGTCCGCCCTGACAACACGGGCTAAACCTTCAAAGATATCCAGCACGCCCGACATCACCACATGAATATGCAGTGTGTCACCGACGGAGTATTCATGGTCCGTGTAAAAAGAAATACCACCTAGGCTCATATCCTCGGTGGTAGACAGATATGCATTCTTATCAGCATTCTTGCGACGCGATTTCTCGAGTTTAAATTCGACACTTAAGACCCGCTTGGCGCGTGTGTGTTCGCGGCGTTCGGCTCCGGTTTTTTTGACCATAAGACCATCCTCTTGGTTAAGTCTTCATAGAATAGCCCCTGACGACAATTCCGTCAAGGTTAAAAATCAGAACCCTCAAGGTCGTATTTCAACTGAACGATGTCATTATTTGAAGAAGGACTGAGAAAGATTTTATACAGCACATTCTGCATCAGGCACAATCCCTGCTCCCCCTGCCGGCAGTAATAAATCCCCAACTTGGCATAGACCTGATCAACGTCCAGCCGTTCAGCGATATTCATTTGTATATGGGACGAGCTGATGATCTGCCCCTGAATCGGACGTCCGTCGCGGTGATACAGCGCGATATGCGGTCGGGCCTTGGGCAGCAGCTTGTGATTCGCAGGAAACTTGATATCCGCCACGATCTGTTTGAGGGCGGCCGCGTAACGTCCTTGCAACGTGACGGATTCACCGATAAAACTGTCTAGGTCGAGCGGTTCGGGATCAAACGCCGCGACCTGTCCGACGAGATGGTCATGCTGAGCGTGATGCTCCTCCGCCACGTCTGCCGATCCTCCCCCGCAGGCGGACAAACAAAAAGCCATCATCACACAACCGATCCAGTCGAGGCCGCGCTTCATCTTACGCCTTAGGCCCCGTCATCTGTTCTGGACGAACGACCTCGTCGAATTTCTCGGCGGTTAATAAGCCGAGCTCTACGGCCGCTTCTTTTAAGGTGCTGTTTTCTTCGTAGGCCTTCTTGGCTACCTTGGCCGCGTTGTCATAACCGATATGCGGATTGAGCGCAGTAACCAGCATCAGCGAGTTTACCAGATTCTTCTGAATGTTATCATGATTCGGTTGGATACCCACCGCGCATTTATCGTTGAAGGCTTTGCATGAATCACCGATCAATCGAATGGATTGCAATAAATTGTAGATCATCACCGGCTTGTACACGTTAAGTTCAAAATTACCGGATGCACCGGCCATATTGATCGCCGTATCATTGCCGATCACCTGGGCGCAGACCATAGTCAGCGCCTCACATTGGGTGGGATTGACCTTGCCCGGCATGATCGAACTGCCCGGTTCATTCGCCGGCAAGATGATCTCGCCGATCCCGCAGCGCGGTCCGGACCCAAGCCATCGAATGTCATTGGCAATTTTGTGCAGCGACGCAGCCAGTGTTTTTAAGACGCCGCTGAATTCAACAATCGCGTCATGCGCGGCCAGCGATTCAAACTTATTTTCCGCGGTGACAAAGTCATAGCCGGTGATCTCGGCGATCTTGGCCGCCACTTGGACGGCAAACTGCGGATGCGTGTTTAATCCGGTCCCGACCGCCGTTCCGCCCAGCGCGAGCTCATATAAGCGCTGCTTACCGGTTTCGATCCGATCCAGACCGTTGGCCAACTGCTTGGCATACCCTGAAAATTCATGACCGAGAGTCAGCGGTGTGGCGTCCATCAAATGTGTCCGTCCAATCTTGATCACATCCTTAAACTCTTCGGCCTTGTCGGCTAACGTCTTTTGCAGCGTCGTCAGGTTCGGGATCAGACATTTATGGATTTGAGCTATCGCCGCGACATGCATGGCCGTTGGAAAGACATCATTCGATGACTGCGCCTTGTTGCAATCGTCATTGGGATGGATCGGTTTTTTACTGCCTAGCTCACCGCCGGACAATTCGATCGCGCGATTCGCGATGACCTCATTGGAATTCATATTGCTCTGCGTGCCGCTGCCGGTCTGCCAAACTGATAATGGAAAATGATCGTTTAACTTGCCGTCAATGACCTCATCGGCCGCCTTGACGATTAACTCCACCTTTTCCTGAGGCAGCAATCCTAAATCTCCATTGGTCAAGGCCGCCGCTTTTTTAACCACCCCTAACGCCCAGATGATCTCCTCCGGAAAGGTCTCGATCCCGATGGGAAAATTAATCAGTGACCGCGCTGTCTGCGCGCCGTAGTATCGGTCGGCGGGGACCTGAACCTCGCCCATACTGTCGGTTTCTATTCGATAGTCCATATGGCTGTCCTTACTTGTTTTCGAACTTATCCGTCATCGCCTTGAAGATGTCAATGGGAATCGGGAATAAAGTGGTTGTATTGTTTTCACTGCCGATCTCGACGAGGGTCTGCAGATAACGCAACTGCAACGCCATGGGTGTCTTTTGCATCATTTCTGCGGCCTGACAGACTTTTTCCGCCGCTTCAAATTCACCCTCGGCCGCGATGACCTTGGCGCGGCGTTCCCGCTCGGCTTCCGCCTGACGGGCCATGGCCTTTCTTAAATCTTCGGAAATATCCACGTGTTTGACCTCAACATTGGAGACCTTAACGCCCCACGGATCCGTGCTCTTGTCGAGAATACTCTGCAATTTTTCGTTGATGGTTTCTCGGTTGGTCAACAGATCATCAAAATCCATCTCACCCAGCACGCTTCGCAAGGTGGTCTGGGCCATCTGCGATGTGGCGTACTGATAATTCTGGATCTCGACATCGGCCTTGATCGGATCGACCACGCGAAAGTAACACACGGCGTTGACCTTGGCCGACACGTTATCTTTGGTGATGATATCCTGCGGCGGAACATCCAGCGTGACCACTCGCGAACTAATCACCTTGGCCTTTTCAAATGGCCACATGACAAAAACGATCCCCGGGCCGCGCGGTGTTTTCTGCACACGTCCCAGCTGGTAGATAACGGCGCGTTCGTATTCATTCAGGATCTTGACCCATTGCGAAAGCAAAAAGATGATAAAGACTATAAACATTATTGGACCGGTCATATCGCTCTCCTCTTGTTAGGCGGAATACCTCTTAACGGTCAGCAGCATTCCGTCGACCTGTTCAACTAAAATTTTTTCTCCGACCTCAATCGTTTCATCGGCCGTGGCTGACCAAAGCTCACCGGATACGAAGACCATCCCTTCTTCACCTTGGGGAATGGTTTTCTTGACGACTCCCTTGGCCCCGGCCAATCGGTTTAGCCCGTCCCGTGGCGTCTGCCGCTGCCCCTTCAGCATATACGTGATCACGAATAATGAAATCGCTGTGGTGGATACCGCAAAGACACCTATAATACTCTTCGATACCCGCATAATCGGATCCGCCGAATCAAACAGCAGCATGGATCCCAAAACCATACACACGATTCCCCC
>JAUIER010000032.1 GCA_030429765.1 bacterium
GAACTTCCCAAAGCACTACACCAGAACAACTTAAGTCATAATTCAATAATAGCCTTCCCTAAATATAAAGAGCCTTCAAATAAGCCGTGTCATGAATTAATAGCTAACTGCATGAGCAAGAATAGGTTGCGGAGTTCTGACACCAATTATTTATCATTCCCGTATCTCGTTCAAAACATGGGTGATATGATAATTACAGATTTTTCTTCCAAAAAGGTGTAACTTTTTCCCGTCTCATTTGTATAACCAAGTGGAAGCAGTTGACGCGACGCCTGATCAAAACCAAACCAACTGCCGCACTTGAATATGAAAGGTCCAACGCAATTGAAACATCGATCTGACGAAGAACTGATGAGAGCCTGCCAGCGCGGGGACGGGAATGCCATGAACCAGATATTCCAGAACAACAAATTACGCATCTTTAATTTCTGCTACAGTCTGCTGGGCAACCGGGCCGAGGCCGAAGACATTGCCGGTGACGTGTTTGTGTCCGTCCTCAAAAACAAAGACATGTATGACCCCAACCGGACATTCTCCACCTGGATCTTTACCATCGCGCGCAACATGTGCTTTAACCGCATGCGTGTACGCAAACATTCCGTCTCGATGTGGTTCACGGTCAAGGGTGAGGACAAAGAGGAGGCATGGGACATCCCCGCGGATCAGGATGATTCCAGTGAAGCATTACTCAAGAAGGAACGCGCGCAGAGAGTCCGCCGGGCCATCGCGCGTCTGCCGTTTGAACAAAAAGAGGCGCTGGAGCTCCGGCAGTATCAAGGTTTCAGTTACGCCCAGATCAGTGACATCCTCGGATGTTCACTGGACAAAGTCAAGATTTTAATCTACCGAGCGAAAGAGAATTTGCGCAAAGATCTTTCCGCCTTTATCGAGGGGGAACAAGCATGAGCGAGCCAATGGATAAACGAGCCCTGATTTTACAATATGTGGATGACGAACTGACCGGCCGGCAACGCGAGCAGGTCAAGGACTGGATCATTAATGATCCTGAATCGGCGGCCTATTACCGGGAGTTGACGGAACTGGATGACATTCTCAATCAGCGTGATGTCGAGGAGGTGTCAGCGGATTGGGAACATAAAATACAAAGGCAATTGACGGATATGCAAGCGAAGGAGCGTGAAGGCATGAAACGACTAAATCTACGAAAAGTGAGTGTGATCGGCGGTGTGTTGGCCACGGTTGTGGTCGTGGTCTCAATGATGATGCAGACGTATGGTCAGCGGGCGTTATCGGCCCGGGTCCGTGACGCCGGCGAGTACTTAACCGCGAACACACGCTTTAAACAATCAGCCGATGACTTCGGCGCTCAGTACGAACCTTACTATCTCGAGACGAGTTATCTGGTCAAGACCGAAGGTCAGTCGACGGCGGGAGTTCCGTTGAGTCGTCCGGCCAGTCCGGCGGTTGCCGGGCGGATGCTGTACTTTGAAACAGATTCGGAAACGCATCCCGGTCATAACACCGAAGAGTATGCCCATATTTCGGAGAATGAATTTCGTCAAGTCACCGATCATCCATTGTCGACGTTCTCGATCGATGTGGATACCGGATCATACAGCAATATCCGTCGCTATCTGAATCAGGGAAGTCTCCCGCCGGTCGATGCCGTTCGAATTGAGGAGATGATTAATTACTTTTCCTATGACTATCCGCAGCCCGAAGGCGATGATCCGTTTTCGATCAACATCGATGCCGGTGTCGCGCCGTGGAATCCCGATCATCAGTTGATCCGCATCGGGTTGCAGGGCAAGACATTGGCCCAGGACGAGATCCCGCCGAGCAATCTGGTCTTTCTCGTCGATGTGTCCGGATCAATGCAGTCAGCCAACAAGCTGCCGCTTCTTAAGCAGTCGCTCAAGATGATGGTCCAGCAGCTCTCGGATCACCAGCGGGTGGCGATGGTGGTGTATGCCGGGGCGGCCGGTCAGGTATTGGAATCCACCCCGGGTTCCGATAAACGCAAAATCCTCGAGGCCATTGATCGATTGCAGGCCGGCGGCTCGACCGCGGGCGGGGCGGGGATCAAGCTCGCCTATCGAATCGCCCGGGACAATTTTATCAAAGGCGGCAACAACCGTGTGATCCTTGCCACGGACGGAGACTTTAATGTCGGTGTCAGCAGCACCTCGGAGATGACACGCTTGATTGAGGAGCGGCGCAAAGACGGAGTATTCATGACCGTCCTGGGATTCGGGATGGGCAATCTCAAAGACGGACGGCTGGAGCAAATCGCGAACAAAGGTAATGGAACGTATCATTACATCGATACGGAGCGTGAGGCCCGAAAGGTCTTGGTTGAAGAGCTGGGCAGCACATTGTTCACCATTGCCAAGGACGTCAAGCTGCAGATCGAATTCAATCCGGCACGCGTTAAGGCGTACCGGTTGATCGGTTATGAAAACCGTATGCTCAACAAAGAGGACTTTAATGACGACACCAAAGATGCCGGCGAACTCGGCGCGGGACATACCGTCACGGCGTTGTATGAGATCGTGCCGGCCGGATCCGAAGAAACCTTCGCATCCGTCGATGAATTGGTCTATCAAAAACGGCAAGCGGTTGAAAGTGCTGACTTGATGACCGTCAAACTTCGATACAAACAACCGGATGGCGACACCAGTCAGCTGATTCAGCAGGCCATCAAAGACACGGATGTGGCATCAAAACTAACAGGGGACTTTGAGTTTGTGGCCGCCGTCGCGGAGTTTGGCATGCTGTTGCGTCAGTCCAAATTCAAGGCCAATGCCAGCTACGAACAGGCCATTCAAGCGGCGACACAATCATTGGGACGCGATCGATCCGGTTATCGACAGGAATTTGTCGAGTTGATCCAGAAGGCTCAGCGGCTGGACCATCGCGTGACGGAACAGGCACCGGGAGAAATACGCTTTAAAGACACGACGGAGGCGGAATAAAATGCATATCAAGGTTAAGATGACGCAACGCAAGCGGGTATGGTCGATCGGATTGATCCTGGTATTTCTCTCGGGCTGTTCAAAGGCGGGGTGGAAGGTGGAGGAGGCCGAGGATTTTGATCTCTACTACAAACCCGGGACATACGCCGAAGCGCATCTGGATGACGCGCTCAAAAGTTATACCAACGCGATGAAGCTTGTCGAGCATGTGCTGCCCGCCATCAACAAAACGCCCAAGGTCAAGGTGTATCTGCATGAAGGGCTCAAGCACAAAGGCTATGCCAAGGTCGAAAAGCGTGAGGTGCATTTTCGTTATGATGCGGATTTTCGGCTGACGTCATCACATGAGTTCCTGCATATCTTTCTGTACGAGCTCAATCCCCATGTGCCGATCCGTTTTGAAGAAGGGTACTGCCGCATTCGCGAACGCAAACGCAAGCGCTTCCAGGGGCAGGATCATGACATTCTGTATTATCAATTGGTCAAGTTTGTCGATCCGTCGCGCTGGACGATTGAAGAGGTCTTTCATGACAACTACAAAGACGATGACGACGGAAATATCGCCGCGGCGTACGTGGTGTACATGATGACGACCTTGGGTGAACCCCGTTTCTGGCAGTTTTATAGGGGGCTCGACAAGCGCAATTGGCGCGCGCTCACCGAGCGCTACTTCGGTCAGGACCTCAAGACCGTCGATCAAGGCTTCAAGGCCTTCGTCCAATCCATCCCCAATCCCCCCGACGCCTTCCGTCACAAGTACAGCGCCGAGAATGAGCATTTGCATAAGTAGCAAGAGTTTGCTGATAGTTTGGTCAAGCTAGTTGAGAAGTTTCTGAAAAGGCAACGTTTGACTCAATATTTGATCGTCAATACCTGTCCGTAAATACTATTACTTGTGAGTTCTGCAGGTACAGAGTAAGATATGGGTATAATGAGTGGCACGAGAGAAAATCCTTATTTCCGAAAGTATATTGACCGCACGATTGTTCCGCGATTATTATGCAAGTTGTCTAATCCGGAAGTGGTTTTTTACGTACTTATGTCACTGTTGTTGATGCGACCATTCAAGCAACTAATTAGTGGGAAATATTCGGCAATCGTCACGATACTATTTTATCTTCCGGGGCCATATTTTATTTACACGTGTTCCAAGCATTTAACTAGAGAACAGCAGATGGATTCCATATATTTTAGTTGGATTTTGGTTAAAATTTTTGCACTTGGGATTGGGGTGGTAATGGGATTTGCGTTGTATTTTTCTCAAGGCAGTATTCCTCATCTGTCAATAATGTTACTATCAATATTGTGGTTTCCGTCAATTGATTTTACGAAATACAATGACAATCCGTACATATCATTTTTTATAAGAGTCGCGATTAGCATACCCATCATTCTAAGATGGCCGCTTGTTTGACAATTCAGATTAGAAAGAAACATAAATGAAATTTTTCGAAATAGGAGATATCAGTATCTGGTGCCAAGAGCAGGGGCTCAGAGTCCACGAGTCTGATAAGATAGAAATGCCGGTCTTCAAGAAAACGCGATCGGTTAAAGTCGAAGAGGCTGGTCGTCCTGCATTTTTGGAGGAGGCAGCGGAACAGTGCCTGCAACTTTTTAAGGGGTATTCGGAAGTATTGGTTTGGATTGTGGATTGGGATATATTTCCCAGTGGGGAAGATTGGCCTGACTATTATCGGTTTCGGGAAAAGTTTGGTGAAAAGCGAAGTATCAATAGAGCTCCAGGCCATTTATTCAAATCAGATGAATCAGATTTACTGTCCCAATTGATGATTAAGGTCATGTACAACGGCTGGGACGCGCACATATTGTGTCTAAAAGATGGGCGGATAGATAAAGTCGGAGCGTTTATCACGCATAATGGGTTTTTGGATTTGTATTCGCAATAAACGGATTGTAATGAACTATGTGGCATAACGATAGACTTTCTGACAACGACATACGGTACGCCAATCAATGGAAGAAATATGCTTCTGATTTAGGAATTCAAGTAATCTCACCATTTGAGTTAACTCATGACAATAAGACTTATATTTATGCAATCTGTATAAAGCATTTTGGTAACCATTTAGCTCCTAATGGTGTTGTCGGCAGAGTTGAGGGTAAGGAGTTTACATCAGAGCAATGTGGCAAAATATGGGTGGCAGCGGTTGAAAATGGATATGCTCCGCACAATCAAGCGATTGGAGTCATAAAATTTTCGATTGAAGACGCGAAACAACATTTGGATATGTATTTGTGGATGGGTGAAGATCGGGATAGACCAAGATTTCATACAGGGCAGTTCTTTAGTCCATCTCAAAAAGAATTAGAATTTTTGGAAAGTGAGGTTGTTGATCGCAAGACTTTTCTGAGGTTTGTAAAAGTTTTATATGCAGACAAAGCTGACGAAACGCGCCAGGAGGCATACAATCCAAGTTTGTCTCATGGAGCAGGTCTAAAAGGATGGGAGCACAATACCATTGAAGATTATCTTGAGGCATGCGTTGCTAGTGATGAAGATACAGAGATTAATAATCTAGAAGAAGGTGTAAGTAAGAATCCATATAGAGCTTTTGCACGTTTTTTATATCGAGGTAAGTATTATGAGTAGTATTTCAAATATAGTGGATGAGCCTAATTTGAAATTGCCGATTTGAGGAAATGTCGATGCGTCGAATGAAAACCAATCAAGTATTTTGCTTTTTGATCTATCCGATATTCCATTTGGCATTTATCTTACTTTCCATACGTATGGTCGTAAGTGCGGGGTTGAATCCCTCTAGTTATTCTGCTTCTACAAGTTTGCAAAAAATAATTTCTTATGTAGGAATTATTGTCTATCCAATTTTAACTTGGCCATACTTCATTCTCGAGAGTTTTGGGTTTCAACATGATAGCATTGTTTTAGGTAGAAGAAATGTTGGCGATTATGTAGGGTTCTATTTTTGTGGCATCGTTTATGCCGTAATTCTGATAGGAGCTTTTAATTTGTATAGCAGGAATTCAAAGATAGACAATTCACATTAGTGAAGTGGCTTTTTGGTTTCCAAACGGCGCTAAAGAAACCAAAATATCGGTATGTATACAAATAATAATGAATATTCGTAAGTTATATATAGTAGTACTAATCCCTTTCCTTGCCGGTTGTGCTTCGATGAGCCCATTAAAACACATTGAAAAGAAGGTTATTTACTATCCGTCCGTTCATGTGGAGGCTACTCCTCAGAATGTTGGGTTGTATTATCAAGATGTTTATTTAAAAACCATGGATGGAGTCACCATAAACGGGTGGTGGATCCCGGCTGACAATGCCAGGTCAACGATATTATTTTTTCATGGTAATGCTGGAAATATATCACATCGGTTGGACAAGATTGCAATATTTAACACTATCGGGCTTAATGTGTTCATTGTAGATTATCGTGGTTATGGAAGAAGTGAGGGGAGTCCAACAGAGCAAGGACTGTATATGGATGCCGTCGCTTCATACGAATATTTGCTAGGACGGGATGATCTAAATTCCAAACGTATTGTTGTGTATGGCGAGTCATTAGGTGGAGCAATTGCGATAAATTTGGCAACTAAGAAAGATATATCAGCCTTAATCATTGATTCGTCATTCACATCCATTCCTGATATGGCAAAGAAATCCGTACCGTTAATTCCGGGAGTCCTAATTAACACGAAGATGAATTCTATAAAGAAAGTCGACAAAATAGAAGTGCCCAAATTGTTTATTCACAGTTTGGATGACGAAGTTGTCCCATACGACATGGGTGAAAAACTGTTTAATACGGCGTTAGAACCTAAGAAGTTTTTAAAACTTAATGGAGGCCACAATGATGGCTTTCACGCATCTGGAGATAAATACATGAGAGGTATTAGTAAATTCCTTAGGGAGCATGGATTATTGTATTAAATGTTAGTGCCCAAACGGTGCCCAACTCAAACCAAAGCACCAGTAAAAAACCTAACAAAGCCTAAACAACCAAACATTTTTGAATAGGTGTTTTACGGCCAAGCTTGATTCAATATTCTGAAAATTGGAGGAGGATGCGCAAAACGACGAATCATATCCTCGCATCTCCACTCTCCGGTTAAAAAAACATAATATGCATAAAATATTCTGGAAACAAAACGGTAAGCCGATCTTTATAGGTGTTTTAATATTTGTTGGTTTTGTGATCTTCGCCATTTGGGCGTTTGAGAATACCAAGAAAATTGATAAGGATTATAGTCGTCTAGCCCAAAAGGGTGTGACTATTGAGGGAAGAATAACGAAATTTAAGCCGTTCCCTGGATCCAGGATATTTAATGAGGCCGGAAAGTCAATTGAACAGAAGCCCGGGGTGCATGTGAGTATCGAGTATAGTTTGAACGGGGTGGTCAATCCAAAGATTCACGAAGAATGGCCGCTCAGATTTAAGGAAGCGTATGTCGTGGGAGAAAAAGTACGTCTGCTATATTTGGAATCAAATCGATTTGTGCGGGTGTCATCCATCAACAATAGACGGATTGTTGGCTATCTGCCATAATTATTATCTCAAGTGCGATCAGGCATTTGAGACGTATCTCCGACATGACGGGCAAGGTTATGTTAATCAACAACAGGAGGTGCATCATGCGACGAAAAAATCGACACAAAAAGGCAGAGTTTTTTTAAAACCATGAGCAAACGGCGCAGGGGATATCCCTCGGAGACCAACGTCAAGCGGGGTGTCCGGACCGTCCACGGTGACAAGGAATTGTTTGAGAAGTTAGGACGCAACGATCCCTGTCCGTGCGGCTCCGGGAGGTTGTTTTAAGCGTTGTTGCCTAAAGTCAAAGAAGTATGACGGCGAGCTGCGCAACTATTACTGCCGGGAGTAAACTCTGATATCAAAAGATGCGGGCCCAACACCCGGGTCCGCATCAATTCACTTGACTGATATGAACGACGAACAACACAAACACTTACCCGACGATTACTATCAAAAGAAATACAGCTTGTCGGCGACGCATTCGGAGGTCATCGAGCTGATGAGCCATGTCGAGTCCGGCGACGTGCTGGATTTGGGAAGTGGCCGCGGACGCAACAGCATTTATCTGCATAATCGCGGATTTAAAGTCACTGCCGTGGACAAATCTGAATCGTCGATTCAAACTCTTAGGGAAATCATCGCGGCGGAGGAACAATGTCAGGGGATTGAGGCGCGTATCTACGATATAGAATCGGCATCAATCGACAGTTCATATGATGTGATTATTTCAACGGTGGTGTTGCAGTTTTTATCGGCCGATTGCATTCCGGCGGTGATTGAGAATATGCAGGCACAGACCCGGCCAGGCGGTTTCAATCTGATCGTCGCGCCGCTGTCGACCGATGCATGTCCGTGCCCGATTGATCTGCCGTTCACCTTCAAGGCCGACGAATTGCGGAGCTACTACAAGGGGTGGCAGATCCTGAAGTATGAAGAAGCGATGGGCGCCTTTCACCGCAAGGATGAGCAAGGCCGTCCCTACCGCGCCAAGTTCGCCGCCCTGATTGCGCAGAAGCCAGGGTAAGCGCGGATAATGAATATTTTCCAGAATATGAAATCCGTTATTCTTACATTAATAGCGTATACGATTTATTTCCTCCTATATTGGAAAATGCCGTTTTATTTTGAGCTGACAGAGCGGCAAATTGACCTGTTTAGAAATCTTTGGATGGTCGGCTTCATAATTGTTGTCATGATTGTTTCATTGGTTGCCCGTGACAGGCTTGCGACGAGTAGTCTCTTGTTGTTCGCACCTGCTATATTATTGCTGCTATTAGGCTCGTCCAGAATGTGGGGATGCTTCATACCAAATTTGTTGCTGAGCTCTGGGGGATTTGCAATTGTCTATCGGCTTATACACACGAAGGTGGAAGGGCAGAGTGCAAATCTGGTCAGCATGTTGCTTATGGGCGGTACGTTAGTACTGATTCAAATCTTCAATCCTGTGGCGGTGGTACTTTATAGTGGACCACGCTAAATAATTAGTGTCAGAACTCCCCAACCATCTGCAGCTAAATAACTTAAGACATAATTCAATTTTTATGTTGCATTCAGGAATTGTGTCTGCGGTGTGGTGTCAGCAATTAATAGCTAAATGTCTGAGCGAGAATAATTTGCGGAGTTCTGACACCAATTTTTTCCCCGGTGTGATATCATAAGAGGATGACTCCGCAAGAAATCAAAGCGCTGCGCGAAGATTCGAAAAATTACCGGTTCAACGGCTGGTTTTATCACTGTCCTCAAGATCCATACGTGATCGTCCCCAAACGCCGGCCGTGGATGGGGGTGACTTTTAATTTCGGACATCCCAAGGTGTGGACGGTGTTTTTTTATTCGGTGTTCGCGGCGGTGGTGCCGGTCCTGTTTTTTCTGTATCTGGTGATGGTCAATGATTGGCCGGTCTGGATTTTTAATCTGGCCTTTGCGATCCACATCATCCTGTTTGCCTTATGGGCGTATAAAGAAGGGCGGGAGGCGACGCCCGAATAAGTCACGCGCGTGACTTTTTCATTCAGATCATATTTCAACAAGGGGAATGACGATGCGGGCTATCACAACCCGGATAAACTTGGTTGGCGTATTAATGTTGACTGTTGTTGGACTGATGCTTGGCCCGAACCATGTGTCGGCGGCGGTCGTATCAGATCACACCAGTAAGAAAGAGTTTAAGGAGCGTGTTTCCAGTCTGCTCCGGGCGAATGACTTTGCCAGTCTAGAGCTTATCGTCGATGAAATCCGTGAATCTCAGGAACGATTTTCGGGGGGAGACTGGAAGCTTCAGTTTTTCTACAGCGGGATTGATGATGTTTATGAAAGGATGTCGATGTCCGCGCTGGAGTCACGCGAGAAAATCTTTAAGGCTTGGCTGGAAGCGTATCCCAAGTCGGTCGCGGCGCATGTCGCCTATGCCACTTATCTCAAGGATTTAGCCTGGCGCCACCGCGGCAGTGGGTATGCGGATACCGTAACCGAGGAAGGAGCACGGAAATTCTATTTGTTTTTGAAGATGGCGAATCAAACTCTGCAGAACGCCGAGGGTCTTGATCAGAAAGATCCTCACCTGTATGCCATCTGGATTAATGTGGCCAATGGGTTGGGACTTCCCAAGTTTGAAATCTACAGTATCCTCAATCGAGGCAAGCAAGTCAGCCGGGATTACGGCCAACTCTACACCCGGATGGCGACGGTGGTCCTGCCCCGCTGGAGAGGTCGCCCCGGCGAACTCAAGGCCTTCATAGAGACGATTGCCGAGGAGACCCGGGAGTCCAACGGTGCTGAATTTTATTTCCGCCTGGCCTATCATGTTCAAGGGTATGTCGGCGCGGAAACCTATCGAAAGTTCGGACTGTCCTGGACAGCGGTTCAGGACGGGGCTGAAACGCTTTTACAAAAGTATCCGGAGGACGCCAAGATTCTGCATCAGTACGCCCAAATGGCTATTGTCAATAAAGACCAGGCGCTGGCCGCCAAATTATTTGAGCGTATCGGCAATCATTGGGACGGTGTCGCCCGTAATGTCTGGGGAAACCGGCGTCACTACAACCAGTCCCGTCGAGATATATTGGAATAAGAGTCGGTTTGCCGACCATGCCTTCATGGAGAATATTCTAAACAACAAATGGCCGCAGATTCTCTCAGGTATTGTTCTTGCTGTACTATTGATCTACTTGCTGCCGCAGATGATCTGGAATCAAGACTCGATTGTAGATTTTTTGATTGAACATGATCGCCGCCTAGATCGAAGTTGGAGAGGAAATCAAAAGATGTTAAGTGCCAGGATGGCAATTCTGGGAGTGTGTTTAGCTGTGACGTTGAGCGTGGGGTTATTGCTGAATCGTAGATTAAAATATTTGGCCGTAACATTATGGCTTCTTGTACTGCCTATGACCTGTTTGGTGTACAATCATCACGTCTACCCATTGACGATGAGTTCTCGGGTCCGGCCGGCAGGACAATATCTCGCCACGGAAATTGAGTCAGAGAAAAAGCCGACGCCGTATTATTTGACGGTTAACCGTGACATCGGGAGCAATGACTCAATATTGAGACAGTGAATTCAGTCAATTGTTGAGAGAATGCATAAAATTCTAAAGATAAATTGAGATTGCTATTATGTCAAAAAGTGACTTGATCTACCAATTGTGTTTGGTTGCCTTAATCATTGTGCTTGGCGGGTGGTTTTTTAAGAAGGGATATGACCCAACCTGGCTTGATTACACGATGGATCCAGGTAATAGGACTACAACAACTATGCGTGAACGGGCCATTGCTTACTGGAACGAAACCAATAAAAAGTATGGTACCACAGATCTGATATACGTTCCGTGTCCCGCTGGTCATGATTGCAGTCGTATCGTACCACTCGAAATAAATCGCGAGTATCCAGGGCGGGTGGTGGTCGACGAATGTTCGGGGAAGGAATGTCGGGACAATTTTGAGGCCGTGTTGGATTATCACGAAATTTTTTTCGCGGATCAGTATTTAGCCGAACGAAAATTAAGTCCATAGGATTAGGGATTAGACATGTGCGGACGATTCAGTCAAACTGCAGCTGAAAAAAATACCTTGCTCAAGCGTTTTCGGGTCAAGACGACTCCGACCAAGCTCAAGCCGCGGTATAATATCGCGCCGAGTCAGGGGGTTGATGTCATCCTCAATACCTCACCGGATGAGATCACGTCGGTGCGCTGGGGATTGATCCCGTTCTGGGCCAAGGACGAAAAGATTGCGTATAAGATGATCAACGCGCGGGCCGAGACGATCTTTGAGAAGCCGTCGTTTCGGATGCCGATCAAGAAGCAACGGTGTTTGATTATCGCCGACGGTTTTTACGAATGGCAGCGGACTGAAGATGGCAAGCAGCCGTACCGGATCTGTTTGAAGGATGAGTCGTTGTTCGCGTTTGCCGGAATCTGGGATGCCTGGAAGCGCGGTGAAGAGGAGGTGCTGTCGTGTAGTATTATCACCATCGCGGCCAACGCGCTGGTGGCCAAGGTGCATGACCGCATGCCGGTGATCCTGCCGCCGGATCAAGAGGCGCTGTGGCTGAGCGATGCCTCGCCCGACGAGATCAAGTCGCTGCTCAAGCCCTACCCGGCCTCCAGGATGAAGGCCTATCCCATCTCCACCGCGGTCAACGCGCCGTCCAATAATGCGCCCGAGATCTGGACCGAGATTAAATAAATGGTGTC
>JAUIER010000019.1 GCA_030429765.1 bacterium
ACTTGTCCTTAGATTGGGGGAGTACGCTATCTTACAGTCTCGGTGTGGAGTACACGTATAGTCCGGACATTAGTCTTCGGGGAGGGTATGCCTATAACGCTTCTCCAATACCACAAAATAACTTTAACACTTTTCTGCCAGATGCTGATTCGCATAATTTAAGCGCAGGTATTGGTTTGCTTGTTGGTGAAAGAATTTTCTTGGACGTGGCGTATATGGCAATTATCTTCGAAGATCGTACTATAAACAACAGCGTGGGATCCGCGGTTGGAGGCGATTTGGATGGGGAGTATGAAAAATATATTCATGCTGCGTTACTCACGGTATCAACTAAATTCTAATTTTAGGTGGGTTATTGCTCGAATTTTTTAAATAATTCAAGCTATGTAAGGAAATATTCTTAAGTAAATAAACTAAGAAGTTTCCTCACGATTTTTAATCGAAAGGTTCTTATATCTGAGCGTTATCGCAACCTTAAATTAGAGTTTGCAAAAATGCTTAATTTAGTCATGTCGGTAGTATATATTCTTTGTTTGATGTGTAGTTTTATGTTTTTTTGAATCATAACGTAAAGGTGTGTACAAATGCAAATTGGACGGGTAAATTTGTCGCTGAAGAAAAGAATAGATAATTATAAAGATAGGGCCAAATATATTGAAGAATATCTCAAAAAAAGACCTAAGGAGTGGGGTAAGTTTCAAGTCCAATTTAATTTTGAGATTAATGCTGTATTTCAAGAGATACTTTCATTTGAAAGAGAATGTATAGCCACGGGAAATGAAAGTAAATTGATAAAGTTGAAGAAAATCTTTGTTGAGAAAGTGAAATCACCTTTTGAAAGGGGTGATTATATTAAATGGGTTGTAGCGAAACCCTATGGATACGCGGGAGATTTCAAATACATAGAGGATGTGTATGAAAATCATCCACGGACCTCTGGATTCGATCGCTTATTTGACAACTATACCATGATGTCTGCTATTGCAACTGCGGTAAGGAATAGAAAAAATGATTTCAAGCGAATGATTGTGGAGTATGTGAAAAAGAATCCTAGTAAGAAAATTAGAATTATGGATCTTGCTTGCGGTCCATGTCGTGAAGTGTTAGAGATAAAAAAAGATTTTACTGAAGAGTTTGATAATGTAATTTTCGATTGTTATGATATGGATGAGTATGCATTAAAGTTTTCCAAGAGAAGGCTAGAGGGCTTTAGTGGGATAAATTTCATTAGTGAAAATGCTACCAGAATCGCCTTTCGAAAGAATATTTCAGATCTTATTGCAAAAAAGTATGACATTATTTACTCAACGGGATTGTTTGATTATTTTGAAAAACGTATTGCTGAGAGGATTATTAAGAATTTGCGGAAATTACTCAATAATAACGGAGTACTTATGATTTCAGATGTACGAGATAGGTATAGTAATCCAT
The DNA here is from genome assembly GCA_030429765.1 of bacterium. GTDB lineage: Bacteria > Omnitrophota > Gorgyraeia > Zapsychrales > Zapsychraceae > JAGOSC01. The sequence continues at coordinate 1,432 of JAUIER010000019.1, forward strand.
CGTTTCATTTTATGGAGTGGGTTGGCGAATGGCCACTTGTATACAGAAGCGATGACGAGTTTAGAAATTTATTTTTACAGGCGGGGTTTCTAGAAAAGGACTTAGATTTAAATTATGAGCAGCAAGGTATATTACAGTACATAAGCGCCTATAAGAAATGACATATTTTGCATTATCAAATTTAGTAATTATTGCCACGAATTTGCCGATGGCAATTTTTCTTTTTCTGAATAGTCAAAGAAAAAGTGCCGGCGAGCGATTGGCATTTTTATGTATTGCAGCTGTAGTATGGGGGTTGGGATCCTTTCAATACTCTACTGCAAAGTCTGCAGATGATGCCATAAGGTGGTGGCAGGTAGCAAACGTAGGATCAATCTTCTCCACGGTTTTTTTCTACTATTTCATCGTAAGATTTTTAAATTTACATAAGCCTAAGCTAAATTTCGTAATTAATTTTTTTGTCTGCCTGAGTCTATTTCTAAATTTCTTTGTTCCCGGTACCTTTATAGGGGAAGTGCGATTTGTATTTGAACAAATGTACTACCTTTACTGGCCAATTGACCAATTCTCAGTTTATTTGGCATATTACATTGGCTTTTTCTTTATATTGTTATTTTACTCATTTTATTTGCTGGTACAAAATTATCTTCAGGCTGTTATGGCAAGAAAGCAGCAAATGAAATACTTATTGTTAGGTATGGCTACCGGATTTATAGGTTGTCATGCATGTTTTGTCCCAGTTTTTGGTTTTGATATCTATCCTTATCTAAATATTCTAATTGCGTTTTATACCATACCAATTGGGTACGCCATTGCGAAGTACCGTTTTTTAGATACAAGTTTCGTCTTAACTCGTGGTGGAATCTTCCTTTGTGTATACACGTTAGTGTTGGGTGTACCTGTTTGGATAGGATTTAGGTTGTTGGGGAGTGGAGTCTGGTTGGTGCCTGTTTTGATCATGGCAATATTTGCCACAATAGGTCCGTTTATCTACTTATTTATTCAAAAAAGAGCTGAGGATGCACTTCTTACGGAACAGCGACAATACCAAGCAACTCTACGCCAGGCTTCCTTGGGGATGGGGCAAATCAAAGATCTAAAGCGACTACTAAATCTAATCGTACATGTTGTCACCAGGGCCGTTAAGATTGAAAATTGTAAAATTTTTCTGAGGCATGAAGATTCTAGTAGGTATGTGATGAAGGCTATGAAAGGAGTATCATCTGGAAAGGGGGGCTACAATTACTTGGATTTTGATTCGCCCTTGGTGAAATACTTCAAGCAGATGAAGGAGCCACTCGTCTATGAGGAGATTAAACAGCGTTTGTATGACAGTGGTGGAGCTGGCCTTCACGAAATAGAGCAAACTTTACGTCGAATGGGTGCTGCACTAGTTGTGCCGAGCTTTATCGAACAGAAATTGATTGCCATCATATCTTTGGGAAAAAAGCGATCTGGTAAAATGTATTCTCATGATGACCTGGCGGTGTTTTCGATTCTGGCCAATCAATCCGCTCTGGCCATCGAGAACGCGCAATTCTATGAGGACATGCAGCGCACTCACGTTCAGCTGCTCAAGGCCGAAAAAATGGCGACAGTTGGAACGATGGCGGACGGTCTAAGCCATCAGATCAATAACAGGCTGCACGCCATGGGTTTTATTGCCGGTGACCTGATTGACACCATACAATTCGGCAAAAAGAAGAACGGGATTTCGGACGATTCCAAAGAAATTTTGAATGAATTGGAGGTGGGGCTTAACCGGATTCAGGAAAATGTCAAGCATGGCGGTGAGATTGTCGGCGGATTGCTGCGCTATACCCGAAAGGGCGAGCAGGGATTTACCGCCGTCGAATTCGGCAAACTTTTGGATTCGGCGTTTGAGATGGCCCAGTTCAAGATTAAGGTCAATCTGCTTGAGGTCGAGCGGCATTTTGACGGGAAATTGCCCGATATAAAGGGTAATTTTACCCAGCTGCAGGAGGTGTTTTTCAATCTGATCGATAATGCCTATGACGCGATGATGCAGCGCAAGGAGGAATTGGCCGAAGAAGGGTATCAGCCCAAGCTCGATATATTTGCCCGTCAGGTCGGTCAGAAAATGGAAATCCTCATTCAGGATAACGGGATGGGGGTCAAGGAATCGGATATGCATAAGCTCTTCACACCGTTTTTCACAACCAAGGCCACCAGCGAGAAGGGGACCGGATTGGGGTTGTATGTCATCCGGCAGATCATCGAGGACAACCATGGCGGCAAGGTCAACTTCTCGTCAAAGTATAAGATCGGGTCCGAGACCCAGCTTATTCTGCCGTTGGCGGTCGAAACCCTTGGCTAGTAAATATTTGCAATTGGGATTGTATTCCCATATTAACTCATCTAAAATAAAGATCCGTTCATATTTAGGAGCATCGCCGCCATCCCTCCGGGTGACAGGCTGCGAAAGTCTCTTTTTGCCGAAATTATTTTTGTAGCATTGGAATAGGAGTAAATATTATGTCTAAGTTGCTAATTGTCGACGACGAATCCGATATCCGGGAGTTTGCCAAAAGCTTTTTTAAGAAGCGCGGTATAGATGTGTTCACCGCGGGCTGCGGAAAAGAGGCGTTGGAGTCGGCCGACAATGATGCTCCTGAACTCATCTTGCTGGACATCACCATGCCGGATATGTCAGGTGTAGAGGTATTAAAAACCCTGAGAGAGCGCGGAAATGATGTAAAGGTTATTATGGTGACCGGTATCGAGAATGAAGAAACGGTCAACGAAGCCAACAGCTGGGGGATTAGGGGATATATCCATAAACCGCTGATCCTCGAGGAGCTCGAAAAGATCGTGTTGGCCGAACTCAATGGCAGTTAATCCGACGATGATTAAAATCGATTACAAAAGAGAGCTCGAATCAGCCAGTAAGGGCATGATCATGATTCATGATCCCAAACTGCTGATCAAGCTTATCGTGCGTATGATTGTGCGTAAATTACGCATCAAACACGCGGCGATGATCCTCTACGAATCAGACAATAATCGGTATGTTCTCAACATTTCACGCGGAGAGGCGGGGCATCGGATTCCGGTGGGATTCACCAAATTTTCAACGGACAGTCCGCTGATCAAGCTCTTTGTGGAGAAGCAGTTTAAACCGCTGATCGAAGGCCGCAATGCCATTGTGATGGATGATATCAACCGTATTATCTGGCGGGAAAATGTGGTTGATAATTCAACGGGCGGCGACATCAAGGAATTGTTGCACAAAGTCAATCAGCAAATGGACAGTCTCAATTCGATTGCCTGTGTTCCGGCTTTTTATCAGGACGATTTGATGGCTGTGTTGCTGCTGGGGCAGAAGCACGACGAGACCAAATTTGATCAGGAAGAGCTAAACTTCTTCGCGGCGCTGGCTTCCGACGCGGCCATGGCCATCCGAAACGCGCAGTTATTCAACGATTTAAGTCGGGAGGCCAAGCGTAACCGGGAGCTGTTTATTCAGACCATTCTGGTGTTGAGTTCGACGATTGAGGCCAAAGACACCTACACCCACGGGCACACGGAGCGCGTGACCAACTATTCCGTGGCCATTGCCCGCCAAATGGTGGCCAATGGATCAGCCGAGTTTGATAAAGATTTCTTTGAGAATATTTATATATCAGGCCTGTTACATGATATCGGTAAGATTGCTGTGCCGGAGAAAATTCTTAACAAGACCGGCCGTCTGACCGATGAAGAATACGAGATTATGAAAGGTCACACACTAAAGGGAGCGGACATGGTCCGGCCGCTCAATCTGCCCCAGGAATGTGTGGACGGTATTAGATACCATCATGAAAGATTTGACGGCGCCGGATATCCGGATGGATTGACCGGTGCCGAAATACCAATCACCGCGGCAATCATGGCCGTCGCCGACGCGTATGACGCCATGACCTCGTCGAGACCCTACCGAAAAGGATTGGATAAAGAAGTGGCGATGCGGGAAATCAAGAAAAATGCCGGCACCCAATTCAATCCCCTGCCAGTGCAAGCTATGATTGAATTATATAATCAGGGTCGGGTTTAAGGGGCTGGCTGACTCTCCGGAATATCCAGAATAAATTCTGTTCCTATATGCGGTTCACTACGAATATAAATCTTACCATTGTGCGCCTCCACGATGCTTTTCACGATGGCTAATCCAAGTCCTGTTCCAAAATCTTTACCGGAAAAGAACGGATCAAAAATGCGGGGCAGTTCTTTCTTGGGGATGCCCAACCCGCTGTCTTTGACAATGAGGCGGAATATGCCATGTTGAGGTTGACACAGTCCAACCGTTAGTTCGCCGCCGTTGGGCATTGCATCAATCGCATTCAAAATTAGGTTCATGGCTGCTTGATGGATTTGTTGACGGTCGACCTGAACAATAGCCTCGTTGGGAAGGTCGTATGATTTAATGCAAACAATATTCTTGGCGAGGCATTGATTGCTTAGCAAGCTTTGACAATTGTCCAGGATGGTAATTGGGGAAGCAGGTTGGAAATTGCATGGCCCCGGTCTGCCGTATTCAATCAGCTGATTGACTAATTCATTGATTCGTTGTATTTCCTTACCTGTCAGATGGCAGAATTTCAGGACAAATTCACGATCCATGTGTTTTGCTGGCAAATAATCGTTAAAAGTCTTTATGGCGGTGAGAGGATTCTTAATTTCGTGGGCCATCCCGCTGGCTAATGTGGACATCGCCTTAAATTTTTCTTTTTCCGTAACTTCACGTAGGAGAGCTGCATGCTCCTCAGCCATGCTAATAACTGGCTTATTAAAAATTTTAATTTCAAAGTATGTTTGAATCTTACTTTTCATTGGAAATATGATTATTCCAAGAATAAATGCTGTAAAAATGGAAATTAGGTGTGACTCGTATGCAAAAAGAATTTTGGATAACATTTCTAATGTATATACAAGTAGAAGATATAGTAAAGTTATAGTAATGGCAGTAATCGTGTACGTTAAGCTTTTTGTAATTACTAAATCTATATTCATTAGTTGATATTTCATTACACCATACGCGACGAATAGTATGTATATAGGGCAAAAATAGTTTAAATAAACATCCATTTTAATTCCGTAAGCCAATAATAAAGTTGACGAACCTCCTACGGTTCCAATTAGAAACCCTAAGGTGACCACTCGGTATTGTCGGGATATAATTGGTGTAGCTCGGGGAATTTTCGAAATTAACAGAAATAATGAGATGCCTATGGTTGTGGCATAGTAAATGGGATATATATGGAATAAATTGCCTGGAACATAGTAATAGTTATAGTGAAGGATTTTCGATACCTTTGGAATAAAAAGGTCTGGAGTGCATACACAGGCAAGAAAATATATTGATACCAATAAATATGTGCAATGTAAGTGCAATTTATAGGTGTTATTAGTCTTAGTGAGGATGGTAACAAAATGGGCAAACAATATAGGGACAAAAATAGCAAAATACTTTGAGTATCTTGCCCAGGCAAGAGCAAGGGCATAGTCTTCTGCCACCGAAAGTTTAGTCAAGCAAAAAGCCCAGCCACACACTACGGCGCTGAATGCAAGCCAAATATTTCGGTATTCTTTGGAAGAGAAAAAGTAAATACAGACCGCACTAACTAAATTCGAGGCTATTATCAATAGCGATGAGAATAGCAAATGATTCATAGTGGTAATATAGCTAAAGTCCATTTTCGGAGTTAAATGTTCTTGCTCACGGCTTCGCGCAACTCTCCCGCATCAAACGGTTTGACGATATAGCCAACGGCGCCTAGTTTCGTTATCTCACCAGCCAATTCGACAGATTTATAGCCGGTAACGATGATGACCTTCTGGGCAGGGTACTTGGATTTAATCTCCTTCAGTACGTCCAGGCCATTCTTATTCGGCATTTTAATGTCCAGGAGCACAAGTCCGATATCCGTTGAGTTTTCCAGACATTCCATGCAGGCTGCATGATCTTCTGTGATGATTAGGTCATAGTAATCACTTAAAATTAGTTTCATTGATTCCCGGATGCCTTCTTCGTCATCTACAATTAGTACTTTTTGTCCCATCTGAGGTCTCCTTGTCATTAGTTGTTATAAGGCTGCCGGTGTAGCCACGCTTAACACTCGTGCCGTCCGCGTTTGGTTATTCTTAAATTGATGCGGGAGTGAACTGTCAAAGTAGATAGAGTTGCCTTTGGAAATAGAGTAGGAGGTTTCGCTGATAAGGATCTCTACCTTTCCTTCAAGTACATAAACGAAGCGTTCAGCTCCGCTCACACCTTGTTCGATCTGAGTGGATCCACCACCTTCCAGGCTTAACAGAATCGGCATCATTTTCTTCTTCAGAACATTGGTGGTCAGGATTTCATGCGATGCCTTGTCGCTATGTACAAACACATCTTGCTGCCCCTTACCATTGGATACATCTACGGTCCGGCTGGTCTGCACGACATCTGAATAGAGTTCCGTAACGTCAATGCCAAGGGCCTTGGCGATGGACATATGCGATTCCAGGGTGCCGGTCATCTTAAGGTTCTCGATCCGGCTGATCGTGGCGACTTGCACGCCACTCTTCTTCGAAAGTTCAACCAGGGTTAGTCCCCTGGACTTGCGAAGTTCTTTGAGTTTCTTTCCTATATACATATCTGGCCTCGATAAAGGGGGTTGATTTTGAGCTTCCTTCAAAGATAGCATATGTTTAACTAATGTCAAATATCATTGATTAATAATCAAAAATAAGGAGTAGATGGCCACTTATGATGGTCTGTTGGTTTCTATAAACTATACTACAGCAATAAGATATATTCTAAATTAAATAATTTATCAAAAAAATTTGACAAATAAACAAATTAGTGTTAAGCTTTGATCATCACATGAGATGACAGCTTTGAATGACAACGGTTGAGATGACAAACAATTTTCCTATACTAATTTCCTTCCCGATTCCCTCCGTTCGAATTTAAACTCCCAGAACTTGTGACGAAAATTAAGATGATAGTTTTTACTGAGATATTTTTGATTGAGAGGATGGTCTAAGTGAAACCAAGGTTTCTATTGTGTCTGCCAGTTTTGTTAGCGCATTGTACGATTAGTCAAGCTTTCACGGTACCGCGTGGTTGGATTCATCATGCGGCCGGACTAGGTCAAGTCAATATAGAGCATATTTATGTATTTGAGAAAGCTGAAGGTGATGTCGATGTATGGGGAGTGGCCTCTAATCGTGTGATGCACCTCGCACATCATCAGGCCGTCAGAAGCTCCTTCAAAATTCCAGGTGAATCCGGTCAAGCTCATCAAATCCTTGTCTCCCCGGAACGGCCTTCAACTATATTTGTCGCGGCTGATGATGGATTATATGTCAGTCATGACAACGGGGGTGCATGGGAGAATATTTTTATCGAGTCACGACGCTCGGGCCGGAAATGTTTAAGTGTGCTTGATCGTCCTGAAGGTTTATACGTAGGTACCACGGCCGGAGTTTATTTTCGACGGGCCTATCACCGGGGATGGAGCCGGATTTGGCCAAATATAACGGATCCCATCCGGCGCTTGAGCCAGGCGCGCAATATTATTTATGTCGCAACCTCAATGGCTTTGTACCAAACGTACGATGGTCTCGAGGAGGTCGGCTTAATATTTACGTCTGGTATCGTGGGTGAAGAAGGTTCAGATACTGATAAAGTCAATTTTTATTTGCGTGATTTTGATGTCCGGGGTGACGGAACGCTGATCATAGCCTCATCGGATGGACTATACACATCCGCCAAGGGCCTCCAACGGTGGGACAGGATCAAGGCGGGAACCTTTCCGTTCAGGGATATCAATCGGATCCAGTGGCTAAGTATGAAAAAGGGTGCCTTACAGCACGAACGTATAGATTTAGGACAATTTATTGTGGCGACAAATAGGGGGGCATTTCTATATCAGAATGGCCAATGGATATCCTTGTATCAGGGGATGTTCAGCAATCAGGTGAATGACATGGTGGTAACCCGATCGGGTGAAGTTTTTGCTGCGACGGACAGTGGGATCTATTCTCTCAATAGCGAAGAAATGTCCGCCCTATTGCGTCAGGCAAACAATTCAAATTCGGAGATCGACCCAGCTGATCATATGGAACATATTTGGAAGCATGAGTTGGATATAAACCAGGTGCATCATTATGCGATACAGTATGCTGATGTACATCCAGATAAAATTACAGCCTGGAAAAATGCCGCTCGGCGGCAGGGATGGTTTCCAAAATTGGACATTGGAGTGGACGGAGGTCGGGGCTGGTCCCGGTCCGACTCACTATGGGGAAGCTCATCGTCAGGGGGGACTCACTATATCGGGCCGGATGACAAATCACGATCACAGGATGTAGGCTGGGATGTTCAACTTTCTTGGGATCTGGCCGACATTGTTTGGAACTCAGATCAGACATCGATAGATTCCCGCTCCAAGTTATTAACGGAATTACGGGATGATATTCTTAACCAAGCGACACGTATATTTTACGAACGTCGACGATTACAGATTCAGAAGATTCAGCAGGGAGATTCCGTTGACGTGCAACTTAGGATTGAGGAGTTAACAGCATTGTTGGATGCATTAACCGGCGGAGAATTCAGTCGAGCGAAAAGAATTGGAAAAACCAGATAGTCATTATGCGACGATGAACAAAGGAGGCAAAGATGATGGATACATTGGATGTTAAAGTACACAAGATTTACTGTTTTAAAGGAGAGAAGGCATTAAAAGCATTCGCGGACATTGCCGTTAACGGCGCGTTGCTCATAAAAGGGGTCAAGGTCATTGAAGGACGTGAAGGGTTGTTTGTCTCCATGCCGCAGGAGCAGGGCAAGGATAACCGTTGGTATGAAAGTGTTCGCTGTCTCAATAAGGATATCCGTGAAGTGATTAATGAAGTCGTCCTTACGACTTATCAGTCACAAGTTATATAAAAAATCAGGGTGTTCACATCTCTAGCAATAGAGAAGTACAAAAGGGGGATGAACCGAAAGTAAAGGGGAATCGAGTGGTACGTGTGAACACCCTATATTTAGCCGATTCTAAATCATCCTCCGATAAAAAAATTAAACCATATCGACAAAATTCATCGCATCACGTATCCCCCAATACTCGGCGTGCACTATGACGGGTTTGTCCAGACAGGAGGATAGTATGCGTCGTGTTATATCAGTTTTTCTTATCGGAATATTATTTGTAGTTATGCATGTGCCGGTCTCCAGTTCTATGGAGTCGCAGGTTCGAAGCGGTCTCGAGGATCTCCAGGTGGATCCGCATTCAGGCAGTGCCTCACTGGCGTATCCGGTGGTCGTGCCACAGGGTCGGGGCGGCATTCAGCCGAATCTTTCCATCGGCTATAATTCCAACAACCGTAACGGGATGCTCGGTATGGGGTGGAACCTAGAGATAGGGTCGATCGTTCGATCTACACAGGAAGGAGAGCCCGCGTTTGATGATTCTGATACAATCATTCTCAACCAGAATGGATCATCACAGGAACTGCTTAAAGATCCGTCAACGGGACTATATCAAACACGGATTGAAGGTGCGTTTCTCAAAATAGAGCAGACGGGTGAAGCGTGGACAATTACAGATCGCGTCGGTGTCAAATATTACTTTGGAGAATCAGCTGATGATCGTGAATTTGTCGAATCCGATCACAGTCGTATTATCAAGTGGTGTCTCAATCGCGTTGAGGATCTACATGGAAATTATATGGAGATCAGCTACGTGCGGGACGGCAACCGTCTGTACCCAACAGATATTGTGTATACCGGAAATTCGGTTCATGGAATGGATCCGTTTGCCCGGGTAGAGTTTTCTTACGATGACACGCGCGCAGATGTACTTTGTACGTATGTCACGGGCACTAAGGTCGTCACATCCAAACGATTGGATATAATTCGGGTATTGGCGGACGTCAACGGCGTTGAGACTTTACAGCGTCGCTATCAGCTGACGTATCAGCAAAGCCCCTCGACTAACCGCTCCCTCCTAACGTCGATTCAGCAATTCGGAATGGATGATCAGACGAGTTTTCCCGCGACGACATTCGCTTATGAAGATAATGCTGACGTGCTTGACCCATACTTGCCGGTAATTGTGCATGATTCATCCTTAACAGGCGGGGACAACATGTGGTTTACAATGCTACATGTCGGAGATATTTATGGTCACAACGGACCGATGCTCGTGCCGCGGCATAATGACAATATCAGCGTAGGACAGTTTCTTCCGCAAGGTCATACAATCGCGTGGTTGGGAGCCTACTTGGAGGAAGTATTTGTTAATCATATTTGGCACTGGGAGCAAAATACCCAGACGGGCCGATTGTGGTTTCAGGGAGTGAATGATACGTCCTTCAAGGCCTGGACCAATGTTTACGTGGATCAGACGACCGAAGTCAATATTCCATCGAGTGGTGCCGCACACTATATGTTTCTGGATCAAAATTATAGTGCCCCAGTTGGCAATCAATTTACATTGACGCAAGGTTTCCATTTACTGGAGGTCACAGCCTATCAGCAGGCTGGTGGCTCGCATTATAACTTTGAGATCGCTGACGGGCTGGCCAATCAAGTTGATTATATGAATTCGGTTGTCGTCAATGTTCCCACGATTTCCGGCGACTTTAACGGCGACGGATACAATGACCTCGGGACTTTTGATCCGCAGGCGGGAGAGATCAATGTAATGCTCTCAAGCGGCCATGCCTTCGCGCCGGCCGCTGTCTGGCTAAGTCAGCTTGCCAATACAGATAGACTTATGACGGGTGACTTTGACGGTGACGGGCTCACGGATATTGCACGATTCGATCCGGCCTCGGGCAGTTGGAACATCGGCTACTCGACCGCCAGCAGCTTCCTTTATGATGTCAACCCGGTAATCACTGGATTTGGGGCGAATGAAGATCCATCGGTTGGTGATTTTAACGGTGATGGTCTTGCTGATATTTTTACGTTTTATGAAGACGCTGGTCAATGGAAGACTCGCGTGGCCCTGAATCAAGGCGGAAGTTTTGCGCCCGCGGCTGAATATACTTACGTGGCAGGGAATACATCGGCTGATCCCATTGCCGGAAATTTTAACGGCGATGGGTTGATCGATTTTGGTACCTTTGATAAAGATAGCGGCGTTTGGACGGTTAGGCTGAACACCGGGTCCGTGTCGGACCCGTTCAATCAATTGCCTTCGATAACGGGAGGCGCGGGCAAAAACACCATAGTGACCGATTTTAACGCCGATGGTTTGACCGATCTCGGCTACTATGATCCTAATACCGGGGATGTATATTGCATGGTGTCATCTGGTGGGGGATTCATGGCCCCGCATCCACTGCCTTTTCAATTCAATCTGGATTCCGAACTTACCCGAGTCCAGGCGCAGGATTACAATGGCGATGGCATGGCGGACTGGATCGCCTACGATGAGGTCGGCCGCTTTGAGATTGCGTACTCCCAGCTGGCAGTGCCTGATTTATTGGTACAGGTACAAAATGGTATCGGCGCCCGCACAGATATGACGTACAAATCGTCGGTATATCAGAATAACACATTTCTTCCGTTCCCCGTTCAGGTGATAGCCTCTGTTAACACATCAGCCCTCGGTGATACGTACACAACTTCATATGAGTATGCCGATGGATTGTGGGATGCGACCGAGCGAGAATTTCGTGGGTTCGGTATGGTGAAGGTGATGGACCCGGAGCTGAACTATACCAAGTCCTATTTTCAACAGGATGCTGTCCGTCAGGGGCGGCTTGAGCGGTCTGAGACCTACGCGTCTGATCACTCATTATTCGCCAAGACCGAGAATGTCTGGAGTTCGTCTACTTTGTCCAGTGGTGCCGAATTTGTCTATCTTGAACGCAAAGATAATTTTATTTTCGATGGTGATGGCGATGGTCGACGTACGGCTGAATCCTTTACTTATGATGAATTTGGTAATGTGACTGAGGCGATTCAGTGGGGTGAGGTAAATTTTGTCACTGGGCAGGATGATATAGGAGGAAACTACGACCGGCGGATTGTTCGCACATATTATCTGAATAGTACCGATGGCGATAATTGGTTGCTTGGTTTGCCAAGACTGACACGAATAAAGAACACATTTAATGAAATACAGCGCGAAACATGGTTTTACTATGACAATCACGTGGGTAACGAGGAGGTGCCGATTAAGGGGTTGTTGACAAAGAAAGTTGAAACGCATTACGAAGGAGCTAATCCCGAGACGGAATATACCTATGACAGTTTTGGAAATCTAAAATCCACCACGGATCCGCAAGAGCATGTCACTCAGATTACGTATGATCCGACCTATCAGCTGTTTCCGATAGATACCCAAAATGCTTTGTTGCATAGTGTCAAGAATTCGTACTATGGAATCAATGGCGAGCCGCTGGATGATGGACAAGGCTATCGTGGTTTGTGGGGACAACTCAAGCGTACGACGGATCCCAATGAGAACCAGGGAGGACGTAGTTATGACAGTCTTGGACGAATTGAAAAAACAGTATCGCCATTGGACACGATCACGTCGCCAACCACTGAATCCATACTGGAATGCTATCCCGACTATATGCGTGTTGTTGGTCGGCAACGCGTTAAGCACGGATCAGCCGCCACGATCGATAGCGTAAGCTTTGTGGATGGGATACAGCGAGCGATTCAAAGCAAGTCGCCGTCTCATCTCAGCGGACAATACATTGTGAGTGGTCAGACAGAGTACAATTCACGGGGACTGCCGATCAAACAATACCTGCCATATTTTTCGACGGATTCGATGGATGTCATTACGCCCATCGATCCGGCTCAGCCGCACGCGCAGATTGACTACGACTCGATGGGACGCGTGGTTCGAACAACCAACCCGGATGGTACATACTCGACCGTGGAGTATGATGACTGGACAACATACTCCATCAACGAAAATGGACACATGCAATCCTCGACATTTGATGCTTACGGACGTCTGATCGAAAAACGCGAGTATTCTGGGGCAGATGGTCGTAGTCCGGATTATGCACCAACCAATGGAAGTATTAAGAATCATTACGAGGAATATTCCCTGACCAGATATAAATATGATACTGAAGGCAATCTCACACAGACCATCGACCATGCCGGCAATGTAACGAGCATTGTCTACGATAGTTTGGGACGAAAGATTTCGATGGACGATCCGAACATGCATGTCTGGCAGTACACATATGACTTAAACGGTAACTTAAAATCCCAAACCGATGCTCTGGGACAAACCATCTATTTCGATTATGATCCGCTGAACAGATTAACGCGCAAATATGATAATCAGTCACTCAATGTTGTATACGATTACGATGATCCTCTATCGACGGAGTCCAAGGGGCGACTCAGCGGGGTTGACTATGCGAGTGGTGATGCTTCGTTCAAGTATGATGAGATAGGACGGGAAATAGAGTCAATCAAGAAAATAAATGGTACCGACTATAGGGTGCGGCGCACTTATGATGCGCTAAACAATCTTATTGATGTCGAATATCCGGACCAGGAAAAGATCTATTATGACTATAACGACGCCGGTCAGATTAAAGCCATCAGTAATGATCCGGCGCTATTTGATCAAGGGGCCAGGCATGAATCTCAGGACGATCCTGAAACGGGTCTAGCAATGGGAGAATCAAAGTTTAAGTGGATGGATCGGCTCCTGCAGGGGATTGAGCGTTATGTGTTTGGGGTGAAGCCGGCTCACGCGGCGGATGTCTATGTTAATTTTGAACCAACCTCATCGGCCACACCCGCTGGATATTTAAAAGATGACGGATCAGCTTATGATGTGAATCGGGGATATGGATGGAGTGGAGTTGGCCTAGGAAGTATTTTGGCTCAAGAGTGGAGTGATACCGTGGACCAACGTAAGAATACCTATATAACACGATACTATTGGGAGGAACTTACTTGGCAGTACGATATTCCAAACGGTAACTACTTGGTGAGTTTAGCTGTTGGTAATCCACATTTTTCTCATCATTATCATGAAGTCGAAGTAGAGGGAGAAACGGTTGTTCATATCACAACTCCTTCGTCCGCCGGACAATTTTATGAGGTAGAAGATTATCCGGTCACAGTTTATGATGGACAGCTGACTATGCGTTTGCCGGTACAACCCGGAGGCGGAACTTCGCTTAATTATCTGATTGTAAAGTCCGCGGGAGGCGTCTCAAATTCCCCGCCAACTTTGACGACGATCGGCCATCAGCAAGTTGACGAAGGTGAGCCGCTGCAATTTATCGTGCATGCAGCGGATCCGGATTCGGGTGATACGCTGACATACTCCGCTGTCAATCTACCGGCTGGTGCCTTGTTTGATCCGTCAACGCGCCAATTTATCTGGACGCCGTCAGGCGGACAGGCTGGAGACTATTCAAATATAAGGTTCGAGGTCAGCGATGGTATGGATTCAGATTTCGAAGAGATCACAATTACCGTGACGGTACCGACACCTCCACCGCCGACACCATCCGGAAATGACATTTATGTAAACTTCGAACCAACCTCAACTACAACACCTGCTGGCTACTTAAAAGATGACGGATCAGCCTACACGGTCACCCGTGGCTATGGATGGAGCGGTGTGGGAATGGGTAGTATTGTCGCACAGGAATGGAATGATACAAGCGATACCAGGAAAAATACTTTCATAACCCGCTATTACTGGGAAGAGCTTATATGGCAGCTAGATATACCAAACGGAGAATACCTCGTTAGTTTGTCTGTGGGTAATCCTCACTTTTCACATCACTATCATGAAGTAGAGGTTGAAGGAATTAATCTTATTAACATCACTACCCCGTCTTCAGCCGGACAGTTTTATGAAGTTACTGATGTGCCGGTATCTGTACAAGATGGGCAATTAACTATGCGTCTACCCGCGCAACCAGGTGGTGGGACGTCTATCAACTACATTATTATCAGCTCAGTTCAAAGTTCCTCAAATACGCCTCCCGGTATGCATCTCATTGGGGATAAGACGGTTTTGGGAGGAGATCTTCTGGAGTTTGTCATCAGCGCGACCGATCCGGACGTGGGTGACACTTTAACCTATGCGGCAAGTAATCTTCCATCGGGGGCGACATTTGATCAGGTCGCTCGGACATTCACTTGGATACCGCAAAGCGGACAGGTCGGTGCGTATGCGAATGTACGTTTTGAAGTCAGTGACGGTATGGCAACAGATGTCGAAGAGATCACGATTACTGTGACAGCGCCGACATCTCCCCCGCCAACCGGTGATGAAATTTATATTAACTTTGAACCCTCCGCGTCGACAACGCCGGCGGGATACTTAAAGGATGATGGATCAGCATACAGCGCCGTCCGCGGATACGGTTGGAGCGGTACGGGAATGGGCAGTATGGTTATACAAGAATGGAATGATATGCCGGATCCACGTCAGAACACGTATCTCTCCCGTAGCTATTGGGAAGAGCTTAACTGGCGGTACGATCTACCGAACGGGGAGTATCTCATCACTGTTTCGGCGGGGAATGGACACTTCAATAACCAATGGCACCTTGTTGAGGTGGAGGGAGATATTGTTATCAATTCCACACAACCTGCCCCGATTCGGCATTTCATTGAAGTGGTTGATCATCCGGTCACGGTTAGCGATGGAAAGTTGGATCTACGACTGCCGGTACAAAGCAGTGGAAGCACTTCACTAAATTACATTATCATCAAGCCTGCCGGGGCAACGCCACCGCCACCGCCAACCCAGACGGCGCATCTGTTTGTCTCAAATGTTGAGTACAATGCAGCCGGTCAAGTCACTCAGATGACATATGGCAATGGTGTGGTAACGCAGCGAAGTTATGACGAGATGTTCCGGCTTAAGCGCGTCTATACGATGGATCCCAACGGGGTATCGATTCAGGACCTGAATTACTCGTATGACTCGGTGGGAAACATCAAAACAATTGTGGATCACGTCAATTCCGCGGATCAAACGTTCACTTATGATCATTTGAACCGATTGACCCGGGCGGTAGCGCCGGAGAGTTACGGGACAAAGGATTATGTGTATGATGAAATTGGTAATATAATACAAAAGGACGGCCGGACGTACACGTACGGCGAATCCAACGCGGGACCGCACGCGGTTACGCGAGTCGAAGGCGGTGGTCATCCGACGATGACGTACACCTACGATGACAACGGTAATATGCTTTCCAAGCAGGAGCATGGCGGCTCTTTAACAATTCTGACTTATGATGTCGAAAACCGGCTGACAAATGTAAACAAAGATGGTGTTGACGTATCTGACTTTACATATGATGGTGACGGCGGGCGAACCAACAAAATCGCCAATAATGATGAGATCAAATTTATTGGTTCCTTGTACGAGGAGGCTGATAATCGTTCAAGTCGATACATTTTTTTCGGTGAGACCCGGGTGGCGCAGTTAGCTGATGCGCAGATTATGTACTATCATACAGACCATCTGGGGGGAACAAATGTCCTGACCGACGGAACAGGCCTTGTTAAACGCATCTTAGAATACAAACCTTACGGAGAGTATTCACGTAACCAAGCGGTCAATCTGCCGACGGACGAAGAACAGGCGTGGTATGCGTTTACAAGTCAGTATCACGACGAAGAAAGCGAGCTCTACTACTACAACGCCCGTTACTACGATCCGGAATTAGGACGTTTTATCCAGGCGGATACGATTGTGCCTTACCCTGCCAATCCACAGGCGTTTAATCGGTATACTTATGTAGCCAATAACCCGGTTAACTTGGTGGATCCATCTGGACATATCTTCGGTTTTATTGCGGCCGTATTTTCCGTGATAAAAGCCGTAGCCGTTACGGTATCAGCTTATGTAATAGAGAATCTAGCTGCCATTGCTATCGGTGGGGCCTTTAATGTTGGAATTGAGGCTGTCACCGGGAATATCAGCAGTTTCTGGGATGGTGTTTCAAGTTTTGGTATTGGAGCGGTAAGTTCCGGCGTAGGATTATCTGTCGGCGCTAAGGTATTAAACCGGGTCGGGCGATACGGTAAGTTTGTACAAGGTTTGGCTTACACCGTTTCTGGGGCGGCTGCAGGTGGCTTTACAGCAGGATTTGCCTCGACCGTTAAAGAGGGTGGTAATTTTGTAGAATCCATCGGCGCCGGAACCAAGGGAGCTGTTTTTGCTGCAGTAACAGCTGGCACCGTCTATACAGCGGGATATGCTGTTTCCCGTGTTGCCGATACCGTTCGTCATGCCAGTGAGGTCAAGAAAGCATCAGGTACCAATGTGTCGACTGACGAAAAGGCAGGAGGCTCTATTGGACATGCATTGGATTCCGACCGGGCAAAGTTTGTCTCGAGAGATGTCGCGACCAATCAGATTGAATATGTTGAAGAATCGACGGCCAGGTTGTATCGAGTTGTTAGTCAGGAGGAGTTTGACGATGCTTTGCTGCATGGACTTCGGCCAGGTGATGGAACCACCTACCAGGAGGGGAAGTTCCTTTGGGGAGCCTCCGAAGACGCGATGGTCTGGGGACATCAACAATATGGCGGCGATAATTTCAGAGTGTTGGAGGTTACAATAAAGGAATCACGTAAACAAACATTACTCTATTGGGAGCGACTGGACGGGCGTAGCGATGCCTATTTTGCAAATTTTGATCAGCTGCGTGAGGTTACGATCTTACCATACAAGTAAGGAGTTCTTGTTGAATGAATGATATACATCTAATTACTACAATTACGTATATCCCCACGAATCGGGGAGGTCGGGAAGGGGAAATTCTTTCCGATTTTAGGCCGCAGTTTTACTATGACGGTGAGGATTGGGATGCGGAGTATTCATACGGTGAATATCAGAAGGTCAATCCCGGTGATACGGTGGACGTTGGGATTCGTTTCCGTGATCCGTCGATTCATCGCGACAAGCTTGTACCGGGTAAGTTATTTTTGATTAGGGAGGGGCATAAAGTTATTGGTTACGGAGTCGTTCGCGAAATTTTGAGTATGGATTGTTAGGGATGTTAGATTGAGTCTGGATGTGTTGTTGAAAGCGAGACTTTGATGAATACGTAGTAAAGTCGATCATCTTTCGGGTGTCATCAAAGTGTTGAGGCCGTCTAGTCCTGTAAAAAATATGTAGTCGATTTTGTTGTTTGTCATCCAGTGTCCCCCGCTGGTCGCTCGATATTCCCCTAAAGGGATATCTTGAAAAATTTAGTTGTGGCAATCTTGATTGTGACGATCATCCTGCCTTATGAGGCGTTGGCCTTTGGGCGAATCGCCCGGATGTCCGATGGACAGGTGGTGTATTTTCACGAGGATCATCTGGGCGGTGTCAATGTGGTCACCGATTCCAACGGGCAGGTCCGGCGTATATTAGAATACGAACCGTACGGTGAAACGTCACGATCTCAGATATTTGACAATAATGGTCCGACCGTCGATGTTGATCAGCAGTTTACAGGTCAGTATCACGACGAGGAAAGCGAGCTCTACTACTACAACGCCCGCTACTACGATCCGGAACTGGGACGGTTTGTCCAGGCGGATACGATTGTGCCGGACTATACCAATCCTCAGGCGTTGAATCGGTATAGTTATGTACTTAATAATCCTGTCAATCGAATTGATCCAACCGGTCACTTTTCTTTCAAGAAATTATTCAAGTCCATACTGACTGGATTCATTGGAGGCTTGGTTACGGTTTTAACCGGAGGTCTAGGTTTGCCCGTGGCTCTTGCACTAGGCGGAGCTACTGCTGGATTTGTTGGCGGTGGATGGACAGATAGTGGATGGAGTTGGAAGGGGGTAGCCCTTGGACTCGCCGTGGGGGCGGGAACCGGATATGCACTTGGCGGAGGATTTGGCGCGTACGGTGTTGCTGCTGGTATTGGCCTTGCAGGTTATGGAATAGGATCAGTAATTGCAGCAGAAGGCTGGCGTGATGGACTTATCTATCTTGCTGCCGGAGCTTTGGCAGGATATGTCGGAGCACAAACTGCAACGCATATAAAATCTTATAGTCATTCCGTAAGGACTTCGGGGCAGTATGAGAGGGCAAAAGTTGAGAGGGCACAAAAGGCATTGGAAGTCGACGTTGATGCTGTGCCCAATCGTACTGGAGATACGAAAGTATATGTACAAAAGATAGATGGGATTACAGAAGGATACTGGATTGAAGGTCAATTTTATCCGGTTAAGTCGCCCGGATTTAGTATACCAACTCAAGTAGGAGACGTGGTGGTTCCTGAGGGTTATATTGCAACAATTTCTAGAAATCAGCAGGGAATAGTTTATAGGCCTGAAGGTTCGTTCAAGAATCAGTTTGCGATTAGAATATCTGGGAGGAATCATATCCATTCCCATGGATATGTCAGGCAGTACAATGGTGAAGGTGGTGGCCAGCCACTAACAATATATGGCAAACCAGGGGCAAATCGTAGTTTAGATACTCATTTTAAGTTGCCAGAGAATAGTTTCTATGAGATACAAAAATAGGTGTAAACAATGAACAATCACAACGGGTCTATAGTCGAACATGACAACTATTGGGAGTTATCATTTAAAGAGAAAACAGTCACAGGATTTTTTATAGACTATAGTTTTGCTTTAAATATCTATCATAAGATTCAAAGTGTGTATGTCACAATACATAGTCAATTCAACTACTATGACAATGAATTGGGCACAGATAATACGATAGATCCGAGCAATTTAACTAGTATACTTCCTGTACTAAACACTTTTCGTAAAGATGTTGAAAAGATACTCATGTACAAGAATGGGGATTTATGTGTTCAATTTACCGATGAAAGCACCATAATTGTCAAAGCTGATGAGGAGTACGAAGCTTGGAAAATAAGTGATAATCAAGGTTCTGAGGGAATACTTGTTCTTTCGTTACCAAATGACGAGGGATTGGAGCTTTATTATCCAGACAATAATAATTCTTAAATTGTATGAGACTAGTTCAGAATTACAAGAAGTATTTTGATTCTGATCATAGTTGTAGACCTTGATTTCCGGATTATTTTCAATTACCCCCGCTGAGACTCGATTCTCCTGGAAAGGTTGTTTTGAAAGGTTTATTCGTTGCGGTATTGGTGGTGGTGATGTTCACACCATACGAGGCCCTGGCCTTGAGTCGGATTGCCCGGATGTCCGACGGCCAGGTGGTTTATTTTCATGAAGATCATCTGGGAAGTGCAAATGTGATCACGGATCACGCCGGACAGGTTCGGCGGATTCTTGAGTACCAGCCCTACGGGCAGACATCACGATCGCAGGTATTTGACAATGGCGGGCTTGATGTCAACATCGGGCAGCAGTTTACCGGGCAGTATCATGACGTTGAGAGTCAGCTGTATTTTTACAACGCGCGGTATTATGATCCCCAGTTAGCGCGATTTATCACACCGGATGAAGTTGTGCAAAAGGCCGGATGGCCGGTGACACTGAACCGATACGCGTATGTGGGTAATAATCCGGTGGTCCGGACCGATCCCAGCGGGCACATCTTTGGGTTTATCTTTGCGGCAGTGAAGGCGCTGGTTTCATTCGCGATCGCGCATCCGGTGCTGGTATCGGGCGCGATCAGTGCGGTCTCCGGCGGGATCACGGCGCATCGTCATGATAGTAATATCTGGCAGGGTATTGCCGTCGGCGCGGT
The DNA here is from genome assembly GCA_030429765.1 of bacterium. Taxonomy (GTDB): domain Bacteria; phylum Omnitrophota; class Gorgyraeia; order Zapsychrales; family Zapsychraceae; genus JAGOSC01. The sequence continues at coordinate 22,107 of JAUIER010000019.1, forward strand.
GCAGGGTGGTCTGGCCGGATATACATTGGGTTTGACGGCGGCAACACCCGGGGCGGGATCAGGGATGTCGCTGTTGAGGCTGTCCGCCGCGGCGAGTCTCGGCGCTCAAGTTGCCGATGCCGTGGATGAATCGCATCTGGCCCAGGGGCTGCGATTCGGCTCGACGGTTCTAGGAGGGGCCTATGCGGGACTGAATGTGGCGATTGGTATTCGCGAGTGGACCAGTGGTCAACTTAATGTGATGGATTTGACGGGTTCGTCTTCTGCTCTTCAGTCCGGAGACGGCGTGTTCGTGAATGGTATTCTGACTGACGCAAAACATGCGATCGAACAAGCAAAATACTTCGCACGGAACGGAATCCCCGTCACAAAGATTGCTCATAATCCCACGCATGGATTTATAGCGGATATGACCGAGTCATTCTTACAGAAACTCACCTTCACAAGTTCTGTCGACAGGCAATTAGCGGGTAAGATTCGACAACTGGGCAATATAACTTTGTCCGGTCATAGTCAAGGTTCGATGATTGTGGGCAATGCGTTACTGAATCTGGGTGTGAACGGGGGGAGATCTGGCGTCATCAGTGCAAATTTTTTATCGACGCCATTAAGTCAACCGCGGGTGCTTTTGTCCACGGCATGGTCCGGTGTTGAGAGTAAGCCTTTTTATGGAAACAACTGGGGCGATCCCATTAACATCCTGGGGCCGAATGTGAATCCAGCCAAGTTTCTGAGTGGATTTACGTTTCAGATTAATAATCATTAAAGAAAGAAAATGAAAAATATACTAATATTACTCCTTGTGTTTCTGTGTTGCAGCGGTTGTTCATCGATTAATCTTTTTGCCTCTCCCGATGTTGAGCTTCCTTCAGAGGTTATTGAGGCTGTAGCGGATGCGCGACATTTTATAGGGGCCGATCAAGATGAACTTCTACAGGAATACGGGAATCCAGACCAAATATACCATGACCGAATAGTCAATCATGTGCGGTACGATGAATGTTGGACCTATCAATATTCTTCCGGCATGCAGATTGTGTCACCTCTGAATTACAGTATAAATTTCTACATCTCAAACGGTGTGGTACAGGCCGTCTACTTATAGTATGGGCAAGCGACATAATATTGCAGAGGAAATCAAATGTGTTCTTTTGGTGATGAGACGTGTCCTTGTGCTAATTCTTTGCGGCTATTCGTTCGGTTGCGGTATGTTGCCGATGGGGAAGAATCCGACCGGAGGTTTGAACGATTCAAGATTTGATAATAGAAGCCGACGGATCGAATTGGCAACGTCGTTAATTGGCTATGACAAAAATGCCGTCATCCAGGCGTTTGGAAATCCAAATCCTTCGAATATGAATATGGACGGAGACAAATTTCCGCGAGTTAAGGGAGATCCTTATGAAGATTGGATTACGTCAGAAGAAGAGTGGTTCTACCATTATTATGAACACGGTGTTCCGCTGATTAATTCGGTCAATTACTGGATTTCGTTTCATTTTATTGATGATCGGGTGGTAACGGTTGACTATTAGCATGAGAATGGTTCGTTTGCCTAAGATGGAGAATGATGGGTGTATATCCTGTATTGACAAATATGTATCAATCATACATACTTATCTGTATGAAAACAACGTTGAATATTAACGATGACTTGCTGGATCGGGCCGCGAAATTGACGGGAGTTAAAGAAAAGACAGCTCTGGTCCGGATGGGGCTCGAGGCCCTGATTGCCAAGGCCAGCGCGCGCCGGCTGGCGGACCTCGGCGGTTCGCAGAAAGAACTCAAGCCCGTCCGGCGAAGGAGATAGGATGGTTCTGGTAGACACATCCATCTGGATTGATCACTTCAGGAGTGGTCGCCGGCGTCTGAAGCAGCTCCTTTACGATGATCAGGTGCTGGGCCATCCGTACATCGTGGGTGAGCTGGCCTGCGGTCACCTGAGCTCCCGTCGGGAAATCTTGCGGTTGCTGCAGCAGCTCCCCCAGGCCAAGGTGGCAGAACATGACGAAATTTTAGCGTTTATCGAATCACGGCGGCTTATGGGGCAGGGTATCGGTTTTGTTGATGCCCATCTGTTGGCGGCCGTTCTTCTCAGCCAAGCCAGGTTATGGACTCGAGATAACCGGCTTCTTTCCGCGGCTGAATTTTTAAACATCCCCCTAATCGGTTAAATTCTTATCTGGACATCATCAGCAAAAGGAGAAAATGATGAAGGGGAAACTGTATGTTATGGGCGCAATACTGGGAATTCTATTGTCGGGCGGACCGGCGCAGGCTATGATAGTGATTAACGAGATCCACGCGGACCCGGCGGCCGGATTGGCCGGCGACGCCAACGCCGACGGCGTGCGCTCGAGCAGCGCGGATGAATTTGTGGAACTGTTCAATATGGGAACAACGGGTGTGGACCTGAGCGGTTGGTCCATCGCTGACGCGGCGGCCACACGCCATGTCTTTGGAGCGGATAGTGTGATTGACGCGGGCGGTCATGTGGTGGTATTCGGCGGCGGCAGTCCAGCGTTGCCGGACGTCAATTGGGTTACGGCCTCGACCGGCGGCTTGAGCCTCAACAACTCATCGGACACCCTGTTTGTGTTCGGCGCGGCGGGGGAGTTGATCGATTCTTTTGAATACGATGGCCTGGCGGCGCAGGATCAATCGATTGTGCGATCGCCCGAGGGCAGCGGCACATTTCGGCTGCACACCGAGCTCTCGGACCAGCTGTTCTCGCCGGGCGTCTGGACAGAGACCGACGGGACCGGTCCGGTGACATCGGCCGTTCCTGAGCCGTCCACATTAATGACATTTCTGGCAGGTGCGATCATCAGCGCGACCAGAAAACGTTTCATCTAAACTATTATCTATGCGCCTGAATTTTATTTGTTGGTTATCTATCATATTCATTGTATCCGGTTGCTCGACGACGGTGCGTCATTCGACGGACTTCGTTGAGCGCGCCGGATCCATCCGGACGATCGGACTGATGCCGATGGACGTCAAACTTTTTCAGCTGGAAGCGGGCGGCACGACGGAATTGATCGACGAGTGGAACACGATCGCCCATAGGCATCTGGCAGGCGCCATCGAGCGGGAGTTGTCCGACGGGGCCGGCGTCGCGCTTGTGCCGATTTCGGAAGAGGAGCTGCGGACGCGTCAGCATCCGGACTGGCCGCATGTGAAGGCGTTGATGGAGTCGGTGATCACCAGCGCGTTGTGGCATGGGTTCGACGGGCCGATCTTTCCGGCCAAGACCAGCAACTTTGATTATTCTCTGGGTCAGGATCTCAATGTCCTGATCCAACGTCCCGATATCGACGCGGCGCTGTTTGTGATCGGCCGCAACTATGTCGAGACATCCGGCCGCAAAGTCGCGCGGATTGTAAATTTTTCGGCGTCGGTCGCGGTGGCGGCCGCGCTGGGAACCGGGGTGGGGATGTATGTCGGAAGCCCCGGTCCGAATGTGTTATTGATGGCGCTGGTTGACCGGGCCAGCGGCGATCTGATCTGGCTGCGGCGCAGCGACAAGGTTCAATTTAATCTGCTTGATAAACCCGATACTGATAAGATGATCTCATGGATGCTCGACGATTATTTTTCAGCTACACGTTAGGCTGCTGCGTGTTAGCGGCCGGGTTGACGGGGTGTGCCACCGTCGAGTTGCCCGACGCCAATCACACCGACTTCAAATTGCTCGACGATGAAAACCGTGTGCTCCAACGGGCCGCGGAGCTCAGTCAGCAGATCGAGGCGAGCGGCATCGTATATGATGATCCGGCGCTTCAGGATTATCTCACCGAGATTCTCCGGTCGCTGTGGCCGGATGATACAGTACCCGCGCATATTCAGCTTGAGGTCAGGGTGACGAATGATACAAACGTGAATGCCTATGCCTTGCCGAGCGGGCGGGTCTACGTGAATTCCTCGTCGCTGGCGCTGATGCGCAACCGGGATCAGGCCGCGTCGGTACTCGCGCATGAGCTGATCCACGTGTTGGAACGGCACGCGCTGAAGGTCAAACGGTCTACCTCGAACAAGGCCGCCTGGTTTAACTCGGTGAATGTGCTGGCGCCGATCAGCAGCGTCGCGGCGGTCTCGACGATCACCGGCTACTCCCGTCAGGTGGAGCAGCAGGCGGACACGCGGGGTGTGGAGCTGATGCGCCACAGCGGCTATGATCCGCGGCAAATGATCAGCTATTACGAGCGCATCCGGCAGTATATTCTCGACGAGGATGTCGATGAACCATGGGTATTTTCGTCGCATCCGGACATGGATGCGCGTATAGCCGACCTGCGCCGGCGTCTGGGGATGGAAGACGAGTCGGCCGCCGGCCCATCGGGAGCCGATCCGTTTTTGGCGGTGACGCGCGCGGTCCGATTGGAGGCCTGCCGTCAGTGGGTCCGTGCCGGGCAATTGATCACCGCGATGTCGGTGCTCGATGAATATCTGGCGGACCATCCAGAGGATACAGCGGCCATGGTCCTTCAGGCGCAGGTCTATCGGCGGCGGTTGGCGGCCAAAGGGAGGGCCAGGAAGCCGCGGGCTAAAGATCCTGCCGATTACGTGAAGGCGCTGGAGCTTGTGGATCATGCCGTTCAGATCGACGCCGGGGATGCCTCGGCATGGTTTGAGCGCGGATTGCTGCGGCTCAAGCTCGATGATCCGGCCGGCGCGCGCGAGGCCTTTCAGACGTATCTGTCACTGGAGCCGGGCTCTTATCGGCGGGCCTTTGTGGAGGACTTGATCAATGGCGCGTAATTTTTATCTGGTCTGGATCGGGGCGATGGCGCTTATGGCGACCGGATGCGCGGTGTACCGGCCGGTGACCGCCGGTCCGGTGAACCTGGCTAAGTACGGCATCAGCAGTGAATTGGCGGCCGATGACTGGATGAGACGGCCGGTTAAAAACGGGGAGGTCCTCACCCGCGATGGCCTGGAACTCGGCTATATCCGGGTGACCCGGCAGGCGGTTAATGAACGTCTGGAGCATACCGGACTGCCGCTGCGGACGGATATGCGGCCGGTGGAACTGATGGAAATCGAGCTGGATGACCTGCGCAGTCAGCGCAAAACGGGTTATTTACGGATTGAATCCGTCGAGCCGGTGACGCTTGACGGGCGGGACGGGTTTCGGATGGCGTATTCGCTGCGGCGTCACAATGGATTGCGGGTCCGGGGCATTCGCTACGGCATGCTCGCGGACCGGTACTATTATCGGCTCCAGTTGGAGGCCGCGAGGGGGCATTACTTTGAAAAATACCGCAAAGATTTCGAAAATTTTGCGAAATACCTCAAAGTGCTTTGATTTTCACATCTAAATATGCTATATATATAACGGTTTAAACGACTTCGGAGAGTCATCCTTCGTTCTGATATAACCCATTCACGGACTCAAATTTACGACAGCAGCATCTTTATGAAAAAACTATTTCAAAAACTTTTCCCCACACCTGCCAAGTTTGAAGATCGCACCGTTTTAATTGTCGATGATAATGAAGTAGACCGCAAGCTGATTGCCAAAACATTAATGAAGATGGGTTGCCGCGTGTTGACCGCGGTCGACGGGGAAATCGGGCTGCATATCGCGCTGTCGGAAACGCCGGACTTGATTTTGTCCGACTGTCACATGCCGAACATGGACGGCGTCGAGATGTGCCGTGAGCTTAAGAACTCCGACGAGACCAAAGAGATCCCGGTGATTTTCCTGACCGGCGACACCTCACCGTCGAAGGTGGTGGACTGCTTCGAGCTGAACGTTGACAACTATATGTGCAAACCGATTAATTCAAAAGTTCTAATGTCTCAAATTGAAGATATTCTGACGGAGCATCTGCCGTCGGTTAAATAGATTTTACCCATGTTCGACATCAAACTCATTCGTGAAAACCCTCAACTGGCCCGGGATGGACTGGCGGCCAAAAATGTTCAAGTTGATCTGGACCAAATAGCAGCCGACGACGAGGCGTACCGTAAAGAACTCGTCAAGCTTGATGAACTGCGCAGTCAAAAGAACACGGCCAACGACGCGATCAGTCAGGCGATCAAGAACAAAGAAAATCCCAAAGACAAGATCGCGGCCATGAAAGAGGTCTCTCAAAAGATCTCCGAGCTCGAGCCGCAGGTTAAAGAACTCGCCGAGAAGATCCAGAACGCCTTGATCGGCCTGCCGAATATTCCGCATGCGACGGTTCCCGTCGGTGGGGAAGAGAAAAATGAGATCGTCCGGACATGGGGCGAGCCGGTTCAACTGGATTTCAAACCCAAAACACATATTGAGATCGCCGAAGGCCTGGACATCATTGATTTTCAGCGCGCCCGCAAGATTTCCGGCGCCAATTTTATTCTATTCAAACGTGAAGGGGCCCAGCTGGAGCGCGCGTTGTTCAACTTTATGCTGGACGTCCACACCACGCAGCACGGATACACCGAAGTCTTTCCGCCGGTGCTCGTCAATGCCGATTCCATGACAGGGACCGGTCAATTACCCAAAATGGCCGAAGACATGTACAAGCTCAAAGACGATGAGCTGTACCTGATCCCGACGGCCGAGGTGCCGGTCACCAATATCCATCGCGATGAAGTTTTAAACATCGATGAGCTGCCGATCAAATACACGGCCTACACGAGTTGTTTCCGACGGGAAGCGGGATCGTACGGTAAAGACACACGCGGGATTATCCGGGTGCATCAGTTTGACAAGGTCGAGCTGGTCAAGTTTGTGAAGCCCGAGAATTCGTACGATGAGCTGGAAAAGCTGCTGAACAATGCCGAGACGATCTTTCATCTGTTGCAATTACCGTACCGGGTTTTGTTGCTGGCCAGCGGGGATATCAGTTTCGCGGCGGCCAAGTGTTATGACATCGAGGCGCACGCGGTGGGGATGGACAAGTGGCTTGAGGTCTCAAGCTGTTCCAACTTTGAGGCGTTCCAGGCCCGGCGGGCGAATATCCGCTACAAGGGCGGCGATGTGAAAAAGCCTGAGTATGTGCATACGCTCAATGGATCTGGCGTGGCCCTGGCTCGTTGTGTGGTGGCCATCCTGGAGAACTATCAGACAGCCGGGGGCGATGTAGTCATCCCCGAGGTGCTGCGGCCGTACATGGGCGGCAAGGAAAAAATTACACGGCGCTAATTTTAAGTTGACAGATCAGGAATTATCCATATATTAGTAAGGATATTTGGCGCGCCAAATTCAGATTTTCGGCCGAAATCCACGGATTCAGCGGATTTTTGGTCAAATACACATTTCGGAGAGGTGGCTGAGTGGTCGAAAGCGGCGGTCTTGAAAACCGTTGAGCCGAAAGGTTCCCAGAGTTCGAATCTCTGCCTCTCCGCTCTATCTTAAAGAGACATTTTCTATGAGAATGTCTCTTTTTTTTGCAGTTCTGCGAAGTATCAGGCGAAGTACTGGGGTACGAAGCAGACAGTTCTGCGAAGTGCAAGGCGTCTGAAACTTTTAGCTCGAAAGTCAGGGTTGTCAGCTATAATACTTTTTTGAGGAGTTAATAAATTGAAACCAATTATTATTAGTTATGACTGCGTTGACCATGATCCGATTGAATTATGGTTACCTGATAATCCATATAATGTAGATTTTTGGATGAATTTTACAATTGGCATTGATCACCGTGGAGGTGATAATTTTCAAGTTCGGGTTATATCACCTAGAAATTTGACGGGACCCAAAGCAGGAAAATTCGCTATCGTTTTGGAAGAATATTCTTGGACTAACCTGCTGGAAAAAGTAACTTGTATACTCGCTAAATGTCAAGGATCGGACTGGGATGACGTTTCGGGAAAATTATCAATGTATTTTTATTGGGAGTTTGAGAACTATAAGTCTTAGAATAGAATTGATCTTGTATAGCAATTTGGGGAAGACCAACTTGAATGTATCATCACGTTTGTTGCTCAGGTTAGTAAATTCGATTAATTATTTCGGGGCACTAGAATTAATAGATTTTAAGTTATGACGGATGTTTAGGTCTGCAATCCTATGCCGCGTACTGTGGATATAAAATGTTCTTCCTGCGAAGGGAATTCAAGATTTGAAAATATTGGAGAAAGTAAATTTTAGGCCATTTGATTGGGTTAACTTTGATTGTCTGTCACAAAGTTTAGCCTACAAAATCGAACTGTTCAGTCTCGAAGATCGTAGTATCAGGAGTATTGATGCTTTCTTAAAGGCTATGTTTGACGAATTTTCTGATGATATCTTCATTAGGCAGATGGGTCAAGATGCTGAATGGGGCGACTTTTGTATAGATACCTGGGACATTAATGACGACAAATATGATTATTCCACAGAAAATAAAAGCATTCAAACTCAGAGGTACTTGGAGCTATTAGCATGCAGTGAAATTGAAGCGGTTTACTCGGGTACATGTAGGTGTAATGATTGGAGTGTGTTTTTCTCAATAGTAAAAGCATGTGTGTTGGCACATGTAGCCCCGTACAGCGTGCTATTTTATTTGCCGAAGTATAATTTTTTGTTTTATTTTCACCACACGAATACCATTGGTGTTTTATACCAAGAAATGAATCCAGGAATTAATTTTATTCTGAGTCGGTCAAAAGTAATGAATATCGGAATTTCAACTCCAACTAAATAGAACTGTCCAGTAATTTTAGCGGATGGATAAAGTTCAAGCTCCTTTATAGATTTAATGTTATAGATGTTAAAAGGTAAGTCTAAGCATCGCCTCAGACGGTGCTGACACAGAGCTGAAGTTTCATTCGAAAATTAACGTAATTGGTATTTTCAGTATGGGTTGATCGTCTGTATTCGATTGTGATATGCATTCATCTGTATAATTTCGTAGCACAGATGTGTAAGGAGAGTGCACGTTGAAGCGGTATAAATATATTGTTGGATTCATTGTGGTGTTGCTGGGTGTTTTGGGTTTCTTTCTACACGACATGCACAAGTCATCGCTAAGTTATCGAGTGAATCCGGAGGGGTACCACGATCGATATGGAAACTACTTTCCTGATAAGAAGCCTCCGAAAAATTCGTCAAGGTATGTTGAAGGGTTGAAAAGGGTAAAAGGTGCAAATGGAAAGTATGGATATGTTGACGTGGACGGAGTACTGAAAATCAATCATATATTTATAGACGCCAGTGATTTTTCTGAGGGATTGGCTTCGGTACTAATCGGCGTTGGTGAGAGAGGATATATCGATAAGAAGGGAACCATTGTGATCAGAGGAGACTACATAGAAGCTGGGTCATTCTCAGAGGGTATGGCTGTCGTAAAACTACCTGGTTCGGGTTTGATGAGGGGCTATATCGATCGAGATGGAAATGTAGTCCTACCTCCAAAGTATTTTGAGGCTTTCGATTTCAAGGATGGGAGAGCATATGTTATGGAGGAGGTCGGGAAATACAAATATATAGATAAAGAAGGTAATGAAGTCCCTCGCCCTTGATGGGGGCTATTAATAGCGAACAGAGACGCAGTCGCGAATAGGAGAGTATGGATCACGACAAACCTAACTTTTCATTAGACCAATTTCTCGAATGGCGGTCGCCACGGTTCGGCGTCGCGAATCCCTCGCGTATGGATAATCCGGTTTGGGAATGGTTGATTCGGACCAAGTTGTCCGCGTATCAAGCCACGCAGTCCATGAACGGTCCTGACTCGTTCAAGGCTGGGCCTGTATGGTGTTTTGATCGATTCGGTCAGACGTTAACAACGCTTCCTGATGGTCGAGTGGTTTGCATCGCTGGTGAACATGAAGACTATTATGATCCGGATTTTAAAATTTATAATGATGTTGTGGTAATCAATTCCGATGGGGTCATTGAAATTTATGGCTATCCAAAAGAGGTCTTTCCACCAACGGATTTCCACAGTGCCACAGTAATTAACAACAAGGTCATTATTGTTGGATCTCTGGGCTATATTGAAGATAGAAGGCCTGGGGAGATTCAAGTGTATTCGTTGGACTTAAATGATTTCCGGGTGAGTTCACAAACTTGCCTAGGGAATTCACCTGGCTGGCTTCACGGTCATTGTGCCGTTTTGGATGAAGACGGAACGAGTATTCGCATCACGCACGGAAAGCTTTATCTAGGCGAAGATAGTCCACTGATTGAGAATATTGATGATTGGCGGCTAAGTCTTGAAGACTGGACCTGGCATCGCCTGACGGAACGAAAGTGGGTCCGTTGGGACATAAAGCGATCCGATCAGCAACCCAATCATTTGTGGCAGTTGAGGCAGGCGTTGTGGTATGACCAGGTCGATACAACAGAGGTCGTGTTGGAATCGTTTCAGAATTTCCGACAGGAGTTGGGGGGTAAGTACAACGAGGAGAATTTAACCTTATTAGAGAATCTATATAATCCCAATCTAGCGCATGAGGATGTTCCTGTAAACGAGGATGAATATGGAATTTATCGTATACAAGTGGATGGCGTTATTGTGCGGTATGTAGAGGATACGTTTTCCATTCAGGTTACTGTTGAAGGTGAAATTTCGAAGAAAATGATAGAGATTTTGAAGGCGGACCTATTGGAGAAGTTTTCTAGGATTGAGAATACAGACTGTACGATTACCATGCTGTAGGATTTTTGATTTGTATTCAGCTATGAAACTCGGATGTTCAACGTTATAATAAATTTTGTTCCTGGGATTTATTCATTTTCAATCAAAGAAGAATACTATTTATAAACTACAACTATAACATCAAAAAACGAGAACTAGCATGGCCTACTACCACGACCTTAAACGCTACGAACACGACACGGATTACCCCAACAAACAGGAGTGGATCGCGCGGCGCTTGTTGACGCTGAGGCATGATTTGAATGAGGTCATCAAGAGGGATCGCCGGCCGAATTCGTTGATCATCGGCTCGTGGAATATCCGTGCGTTCGACGACGGGATGCTGCGGCTGGATGAAAGTTATCACTACATCGCTGAAATCATTGATCACTTTGATGTCTGCGCGCTGCAGGAGGTCAAATCCGATCTGGATCCGCTGCGTCGACTGGTGCGGCTGCTGGGGCCCAAGTGGGATTTTTTTGTGTCGGATGTCTCCACGCATAAAGGCGGCAACAATGAACGCATGGCGTTTGTGTATAATACGTCCCGGGTGGTATTCCGAAATCTGATCGGTGAGATTGTTATCCCGCGTGAAGATCTGATCAACGGGGAGCAGGTGGCCCGATCCCCGTTCTTTGCCTCGTTTCAGGCCGGCTGGTTCAAGTTTTCATTGTGCTCGGCGCATATTGTTTACGGCGATGATCTGGGGCTTCGCGCCCAGGAAATCCGGGTGATTGCCGATACACTGGTCCGGCGCGCCCGGTCGGAAGATCAGGTGCACATCTTTTTGGGCGACATGAATATCGAGAAGAAGGATGATGAGGTGATGCGCGCGCTCAGAGACTCCAAGCTCGAGGTGCCGGATTTTGGGCCGACCAATATGGGCGGCGACCGATGGTTTGATCAGATGGCCTTTACCGCGCAGGGCCGGGCCGAACGCAAAACCCGATTGTTGCGGCATGGATCGTTTGACTGGCGGCACGCGGTTTTTGGTCCGCATCCCGACGACGCGCCGACGGATCTATCGGTGGTGGATGTTTCACAGGGCAAGGCGCGTCACACCCTGGATGAGTTTCTGGATCACTACGAGCAGATCGTCATTCGGGAGCGGCACAAGCACGGCAAAGATCCTTACAAAGACTGGAACGCGTCGTACAAGAACTGGGCAACCTACGAGATGTCCGACCATCTGCCGATCTGGATGGAGCTCGAGATCGATTATTCAGATGATTATCTGCGGCGGTATGTGTAGGGGCGCGCGGAGATTCAATCGACCGGTTCAATCAGAGAGGATTGATTTACAATGGCCAATACGATGATGACAGGCGAATGTTTTTGCGGGGGTGTTAAATATCGATACAGCGGCAAGCTGATGAATGCCCGTTCATGTCATTGTTCCCGGTGCCGCAAGGCGTTCAGCTCCGCCGCGTCGGCGTATGCCGAAATTGACCAGACCCGGTTTGAGTGGCTGGCCGGTGAGAACCTATTGACGTATTATCCGTCCAATAAGGATTGGGGTAAATATTTTTGCCGAACATGCGGGTCGACGCTGTGCGGAGTTTATCAGGGCGAGGTGCATGGGGTCACGTTGGGGTGTCTGAACGGTGAGCCGGATGTTACCTTGCAGATGCACATCTTTGTAGGCTCCAAAGCCGCGTGGGATGAGTTGCCGCGGGGAGAGGTCAGGCAATTTGACAGTTATCCTCAGCCGGATTAGGTGTTTCCCTCGATAGGCACTGACACACGCATGATTTAATAGGGGCGGTCCATACAAAAGTCCGGTTAGGGTGTACTGCTCAATTGAGTTTTGAATCGATCCGTTGCTGTGAGCCTTAGAGGGGAGGATGGATGTCCAATAGAAAATCCCGGAAGTATCTGACTGTGCAGTACCTCACGGCTGTTTTTGTTGGCGGAATTTGTGGTCTTTTCCTCGGAGCCCCGAAGCCTGAAGAATGGAGCAGTTTAGCGGTGAGCTTTTGTATCATGGCTGTCGCTATCGTTGTGATCGTCTATTTCGTCGCGGATGATGAGGAGGAGCACAGATCAATCGGTGATTCAGATGATCCATGGGGTGATCTATTGGACAGAATGGGTGACTGATAAATCCGGCTTAATCGCAGAGACATGGATTACCTACTACTAAATGGTAACTTTTAGTAAAAATGAATTATCCTTTTCACACCGATTTCCCCGTGTATAATAGAGTCAGAAACCAGAGGAGAATATGAGAGTTTTAGCTTATATTTTATGTGCGTTTTTCCTCATGCCATCCATCGCCGGCGCCCAGCCGTCTGACAACAAGAACGGAACCCTCGAGGAGTTTTACCCGGACGGGGCGATCAGCGCGCGGCGGAACTACAAGAACAATATGCTGCACGGCCTGAGCAAGACGTTTCACCCCGACGGGCGGATTGCCAGCGAGGCGCGGTACAAAAAGGATGTCATCGACGGAAGTTTCAAGTCCTACTACGAGTCGGGCAATCTGGCCAGCACCAAGGAATTTGACGACGGTGAACTGGACGGGGAGGCCATCGAATATTATCCGGACGGCACGGTAAAATCGCGTGAGATGTACGATAACGATGAGCTGGACGGGCCGAGTTTTTACTACTACGAGAACGGCGCGCTGCAGTATTCGATGAATTTCAAGAACGGGGTCCTGAGCGGGATGAGCCGCGAGTACTATCCGGACTCGACGATCAAGAACGAGGCGATGTTCAAGGATGAGAAGTGGCACGGCACGGTCAAGGAATATGACCAAGACGGCAATCTCGAGGCCAAATGGAATTATGTCAAAGGGCAGCGGCAGGGGCCGAGTCAGCTGTATTACCCTTCCGGAAATCTCAAATGGGAGATTGTCTTTAAGGATGATCAGATGCACGGTCAGAGCCTCGCCTATAATGAGGAAGGCCGGGTGGTGGTCAAGAACAATTACCGCGACGGCGAGCTCAACGGGTTGTCGCAGGAGTATTACGCGGACGGAAGCATCAAGGCCGAGTCGTACTACAAGGATGACGCCATGCACGGCATCAAACGCGAATATTATGCCAACGGTCAGATCAGTCTGGAGCGCGAATACAAACTCGGCCGTGAGGCCGGCGTGTCCAAACAGTATTATGAAGACGGAACCCTCTGGGTTTCACGCAAGTATGTCAATGCCGAACAGGACGGGATGATGGAAGAGTACTATCCCAACGGAAATCTCAAGCAGCGCTGGAACATCGTGCGCGGGCAGTTTCAGGGAGAGAGTAAAAGCTATTACAAATCCGGTGAGCTCAAGAGTGATGAAAAGTATCAGGAAGGCGACCGGTTCGGTATTCACAAGTTCTACCATATCAACGGAAATGTCGCACATGAAGACACCTATATCGACGGCAACCGCAGCGAACGAAAGTCGTACGGTCCTGATGGTGCCTTACTGGATTCGGCAGTTAACTAGAGGATAAAAGATGTCGGATTCCAGTCCAACCCCCAAACGCAGTGCCCTTAAAATCATTTTATTTGTGTTGCTGCTCTTCGCGCCGATCATCATCCTGATGGTTATTTTTACGCCGTTTGCCGAAGAGAAGATCGCCGAACGGGTCGTCAATGATTACCGGCTTCCGGGCAACTACACCCAGGAAGATATCGTCAATACCGTCAAGAAAATGCGGCGGGACCCGGAATTTCAGTTTTATTTTTATGCCGTTCCGCTGGATCGTGTGGCCGAGGCCACTTACGAGGTCTATGAAATCATGAACCGTTCGCGCAGCCAGGAGGGCCTGCGGGCGGAGATGACACAGCTGCAGGAAAAGATCAAGGCCATGGCCGTGGTGTTTTATCACATGGACTACGGCGACAACTTTATTACGAACCCGGAAGGCTTTCCGGACCTAAACAAGATCATGAACGATCTGGTTTATGAAGAGTTTAAACTCGCTGTTATGGGCGTATGCTACAAATCCACCTACGATGAATCCTTCCGGTTTGAATGGACTCAGACCGAACGTCTCGCCGCGCAGAAACTTCACAAAGTTCTCAAACAAATCAATCAATAGCCGCAAATAACAATTCGAAAATATTGTGATATTGACTGGAGTTTCGCTGTCTTTTCAGTAAAATAAGAGTTGAATTTAGATAAACACAAATTTATACCCATAAAATGACAAAAGCTAATTCTACACGTCGTCAGATAATCACCGGATCGATTGAGAACACGTCGATCATGCGCAAGTTCACGGTGCTGTTTCTGATCATGTCGATCATTCCGATGGTCGTGCTGTTTTACTTCTATATCAACTACCGGCAGACCGGTAATATCCTGATCGATGAAAAGTCGTTTAACGTGGCGCTGATCTTTATCGCCCTCGGGGTCCTGTTGGGTTATGCCACGATGCGTAACATTGTCCAGGCGCTGATTGATCTTAACAAGGCCAACGCCAAGGCCCTGCAGCGCTTGCTGACCCCGGAAAAGGTCGAAGAGCTGACGCATGAGCAGAATGAGATCACGGCGATCGCGCAATCCTTTAAGGCGATCACCGAACGGCTGGAAGAGAACGTGCGCAGTCTGGAGCTGGCCAAAAAGACGCTGCATTCGGTGATGTCGCGGGTGGGTCACGGGATCTCCAACATGCAGAACATCGACAGTTTTCTGGAGCTGATCCTGGAAACCGTGAGCAAGGCGTTGACGGGTAAGTCGAGTATCATTATGGTCTACGACAAGGTGGACCGCGAATTGGCCGTCAAGATGGCCTTTGGAACACAGGAAGAGGCCGATCGGATCAAACCCATCAAGGTCAGTGAAGGTTCACGATTGCACGAGATCCTCAAGACCAAGGGGCCGCGCGTTTTTCATGAGCCGTTTCCGGAGTTCAATACCAAATACTACAAAAAATTTGTGGATGTGCCGTTTATCTGTTCGCCGCTGTTGGTCAAAGATAAAGTCAAGGGGCTGATGATCGTTAATCACAGTGATCCCAAGGGTAAGTTTGACAACGACGAAATCAATCTGTTCTTTAATCTCGCGTCTCAAACAGCTGTCGCCATTGAAAACTCGGTGCTCAGTCACGATATGGAGAAGACGTATTTCGAGACCATTTCGGCGCTGGCGCTCGCGGTCGATGCCAAAGACCGTTATTCGCGCGGACACCTGGACCGGGTCGCGAAGTATTGCGTTCAGATCGCCCGCAAGCTGGGGCTGGATGAAGATGATGTCAAGACATTGCGGGACGCCGCGCGTCTGCATGATTTAGGAAAGATCGGGATCCCCGATGAAGTTTTGCTCAAGGCCGGACCGCTCAACGATCAGGAATGGGTGCTGATGAAGCGGCATCCGGAAATCGGCGAAACGATTATCAAGCCGATTACGTCGTTGCGCCATCTGTGTGACCTGGTCCGTCATCACCATGAAAAGCTCGACGGGACGGGGTATCCTGACGGACTTAAGGGTGAGGAGATTGCTCCGCTGGTCCGGATCATGACCGTAGCCGATATTTATGATGCCATCACCACCGATCGTCCGTACCGTGATCGGATGACGCTGGATGAAGCCTGCGCCGAGCTGAGAAAGATGAAGACGCAATTGGATCAGGATATTGTCGAAGCCTTTATCGAAACGCTGAAAGACTAGCGTACCCAAACTTTTTTCCCGCCGTTGAAGTCCGCTATAAAGTTCTATGGGACGAATTCTCAAAATCAAAGACGCCTATTTTGTTGAGTTTCTGGGCAATGGTCTCAAGTTTCGTAAGAAGGCCGGGGCGACCCGGGAGGAGGCCGAGCAGAAATTGGCCGCGATCGAGGAATCCATGCGTGTTACCGCACTGGACGTCGACGTCTCGACGGTGTCGATCCATTTATTTCAGGACCGATTTTTAAAGTACGCCTTCAATGTGTATCCCGCCCGGACGTTTAAACGTCTTAAGAGATCGCTGGGTCAATTTGTGGCGTGGGTTGTCGCTGATCTATCATCGGACGCCTATCTCAAAGAAATTGTGCCGCGGCATTTCAGCGCGTATCAGAATCACCTGGAGTCGGTGTGGCCGGCTGCCAAGCCGGCGTGGATCAATTTTGAACTGTTCTTACTTGAGACGGTCTTTTCGCATGCCATCAAATTGGGATGGCTCAACGATAATCCGCTCTTGCATATTCGTCCGCGTCAGGAGGCCGTCCGACGGAGGCCGGGGATTTATACGGAGGATGAGATGGCCGAACTTGAGGGATTGCTGCCCGACGATCAGCAGCCCGCCCTGGCCTTGATGCGCTTGGCCGGGCTGTCACTGGATGAGGTGTCGGGACTTCGATGGGAAGATATGGATTGGACGCAGCCGACGATACGGATTTCGTCCGGGGTCGCCGAAGGCCCGGAGAGCCGCCTCATCCCGATGGACTACCGGATCAGGGATGTCCTTGAGTCGCATCGTAAGCGGGTCAGCAGCGACGCGGAGGTGGTCTTTGACGGATTACCCTTTGTGGCGCCGATCAATGGCCGTAAACTCCTCAATACGTTTGTGGCGGATCTCATTCGTCGGCAAGTTTCGCTGCAGGATATATGTCAGTATCTAAATTTGAATGACGTGATCAAAATTTTTCCCTATCGACATTTTATGACGGACCTTGGAGATTCGCTGTACGTCCAATCCTAGAGATGCCTAAGCCGCTTCGTCACATCCTGACCCTGTTCCTGCTGATCTGCGGCTGCGCCTTGATCTACGGGCAGACGCTGGACCATTCATTTCATTTCGACGACTATTATTTTATCACCGAGAACCAGGGGATCAGGGACGTCACCGACTGGAAGGCCATCTGGTATTCGCTCGGCAAGCCAACGCGGTTTATCGGGATGCTGAGCTTTGCCGTCAATTATCACTTTCACGGCATTGATGTGACCGGTTATCACGTCGTCAATATTCTGATCCACATGCTCAATAGCTGCCTGGTGTACTGGCTCGCGTTGATGACCTTTAACCTGGCGCGTCCGGGTGACGCCCAATCACGCGTGTCCAATATCTGGCTGGCCGGACTGGCCGCTGGATTGTTCGCATCGCATCCGCTGAATACCCAGGCGGTGACGTATATCTGTCAGCGCTTCGCGTCGCTGGCGACCCTGTTCTACTTGTCGGCCTTATGCTGTTATCTCGCCGGCCGGCAGACGTCCACACGAGTTCGGGCGGTCGTATGGTTTGGCGTGTCTGTATTATTGACGCTGTTGGGATTGTTCACCAAACAGATTGTCATTACATTACCGGTGATTATCCTGCTCTATGAATTCCTGTTCTTCAAGACACGCTTGAACGTTCGGCGGCAATGGCCGTATCTGACGTTTCTGTTGATACTGATGCTGATTATTCCGACATTCTATCACTGGGATTTTGATTGGCTTTTCGGGGTGCAGATTGAATCACGTTCGCATGAGGGCGATATCATAAATAGTCAGACGTATCTGCTGAGCCAGTTCAGAGTATTGCCGACCTACATGCGGCTGCTGATCTTTCCCGTCGGGCAGACCCTCGATTATGACTTTAAAGTCTCGACGACATTATGGGATGCAAAGACCCTGGGTGGTTTGCTGCTGATCCTGGGTGTCTGGGCGGTGGCTATTCGTCAGCTGATCCGAAAGAGACTAATCGTCGGGTTTGGTATGGTCTGGTTCTTTGTGACGATCGCGCTGGAGTCAAGTATTGTGCCGATCTATCAGGTGATCTTCGAGCATCGCTGTTACTTGCCGTCGGTGGGGTTGAGCATGGCGTTGGCGGCCTGGCTGGACCGGCTGATCGTTCGCCGGCGTCATCTGGTCGCCGTGTTGATGATCATCATTCTGACATTTTCATGGGCGGCCTACAAACGCAATCAGGTCTGGGCCAATGAGACCACATTATGGACCGACATTCAATCCAAGGCCCCGCAAAAAATGCGGCCGTACATCCATCTAGGCGTTTCGCACATCATGAACGGGGAGTATGATCTGGCGCTCAAGGAGTTTAATCAGGCGTTGAAGATTCGTCAGGACAATTACAAGGTGTATCACAATCGCGGGATCGCTTATGAGATGAAAAAAGAATTCCGACCGGCGCTGGCCGACTATACGCAGGCCATCCAGCTAAATCCCCATGCGGCGGTTTCCTTCGCCAATCGCGGAGGGATACATATGCAGTTGGGGCAGTTTCAGAAGGCCATGCAAGACCTCGACCGCGCGATCGAGCTTGACCCGGACTACGCGACGGCGTATCTCAACCGCGGCAATATCTACTACCGTTTTAAGCATTACAAGAAGGCGCTGGATGATTTTGTGCGCGCCAAGCAGCTGGGCAGTCAGATTACGCCGGATGAACTGGAAGGAGTGCGCCGACTTGCCAATCCATAAAGAACGCTTCATATCCCGAATTTTACTACCCGCGCTGATCGTGCTGTTCGGGTTGGTGAGTTATTCGAACACCTATCAGTCCAGTTTTCATTTTGATGACTATACCTACATCGTCGACAAGCCGCAGATCCGTGATCTAAGCGACATCAAATCGATTTACAGGGCGCTCGGGCATCCGTCGCGCTTTATCAGTTTCCTGAGTTTTGCGGTCAATTATCATTTGCATGGCACGGATGTGTTCGGGTATCACGTGGTCAACATCATCATCCATTTGATGAACGGACTTCTGGTGTATGCCCTGATCCAGCTCTTATTCAGGACGGATTACTTAAGCCGATCCCCATCGGCCGCGGTCAAGCTGCCGCTGGCCTTTACGGCGGCGCTGGTGTTTACCGTGCATCCGCTGCAGACCGAGGCGGTGACATATATTGTTCAGCGTTTTACGTCGCTGGCTACCTTTTTTTACCTGTCGTCGATCTGTTGCTATCTTGTCGCCAAATCCCGTCCGGAATCTGTCCGCATAATAGGCTACGGATTCTTTGTTCTGCTCATGTTGTGCGGGATGTTCACCAAGCAGATTTGTTTTACGATCCCCATCATGATCATGATGATTGAGCTGTTCTTTTATGCCGGCGGGATTCGGGAGATCATCCGGCGCCAATGGAAGCTGATCGGGATGCTGCTGATCTCGCTTTGTATCATCCCGTCATTTTTTGGTTTTAATGTTGATGACATCGTCGGGCGGACATTTGATTCGCGTTCGCACAGCGGCGACGTGCTCAATACCCGGACGTATTTTATGACGCAGTGGCGGGTGGTGATGACGTATCTGCGCCTGACGATCTGGCCCGTCCATCAGACATTGGATTATGATTATCCGATCTCCACCAGCTGGTCTGATTGGCGAGTATGGGGGGCGATGTTGTTTTTTGCCGGTTTGGTTTGGGTGGCCGTCCGGCAATGGCATACGCGCCGGCTGTTTGCGTTCGGTCTGGGCTGGTTTGTGATCAGTATCTCGGTGACCTCGAGTATCATTCCGATTCCGCATGTGATCTTTGAGCATCGGATGTATCTGCCGATCACGGGTGTGCTGCTGATGATATTGAGTTGGGTTCCGATACGGTTTTGGCGCGGGCGGGCATGGTTGATTGTGGTGTTGAGTGTTGGAATAATCTTGAGCATCGCGACGCATCGGCGCAATGAAGTGTGGAAGACCGGATTGAGTTTATGGGAGGACATTGCCCGAAAGGCCCCCGGCAAGGTTCGGGTTCACAATAACCTTGGTATGGCCTATTACGAAATAGGAGAGTACGACAGAAGTATCGGGTATTTTGATCAGGCCATACAGCTGAATCCGCACGCGGCACGGGTGTACAACAACCGGGGGATGGCGTATTTAAGATTGGGGGATCCGTCGCGGGCGTTGGTAGACTTCAATGCGGCGATTCAACGCTATTATACGAGCCGTCAATTTCAAGAGCAGGCCATGAAGCCGATATGGGCGGAGATGTTTAATAACCGGGCGGACCTACTCGTCGCGCAGAGTCGGTTTGAAGCGGCGGTCAAGGACTATGAAACCGCGCAGTCTATTGATCCGTTGAGCGCGCGCGCCGTTTACGGCATCGGTTACATCCATGAACTCAACCGGCGCTTTGATCAAGCCGCCGCGGCTTACCGTAAGGCCCTGGATATCGATCCGCGTTTTGAGCGGGCCTGGATCGGACTGGGCTTTATGTATCGGGATGCGGGACGATCGGCCGAGGCCGTCGAATTTTTTAATCAGGCCATCGCTGTCAACCCGGACAACGGTGAGGCCTATTTCTACCGCGGGATTGCGCGGTTTGAGCGGCGCCAATTGGACCAAGCCCGGGAAGACATGCGCCGTTCGATGGCCTTGGGTTACAATCCAGGCAGTGAAGAGCTGAAAAAGGTTCGTGCAAAAATTCTGGAGATACAATAGAATAAAACATATGGCAAATCTTTCATTTCTGAAATTCCTGGCGTTGCCGCAGGCCGATCAGCTGACGGACCTGGATGACGCGTCCACAACGGTGTTGCACCGGGACATACTCAACCGTAAGCCGTTTCTCCGGCGGATTTATCAGGATTATTATGAGCAAATGCAGGCCGCGTTTCCGAACAATCCCGACGGACGAAATGTACTGGAGATCGGCAGCGGGGCCGGCTTTATCAAAGAAGTCTTGCCTGAAAGCATCACATCGGATTTGATCGTCATGGATGGATTGGACGTCACCGCCTCGGCTCTGCAGCTGCCGTTTGCGGATCAATCGCTCGACGGTATTGTGATGATCAATGTCCTGCATCATCTGCCGGATGTCGAAGCGTTTTTCAGGGAATCACGCCGTTGCCTGAAGCCGGGCGCTAAAATCGTGATGATCGAACCGGCCAATACGTTGTGGAGTCGATTTGTTTATACCTATTTACATCATGAACCGTTTGACCCCAAGGGAGGTTGGACGTTTCCCCCGGGGGGGCGGCTCACGGATGCGAATGTGGCGTTGCCGTGGATCGTTTTTAAACGAGACCGGGATCGTTTCGCCAAAGAATTCCCCGAATTCGAGATCAACCGGCTGAAGGTTCATTCACCGTTTATTTATTTGCTGAGCGGAGGGTTTACAATGAAGGCATTGGTGCCGGCATTTAGTTATGGCTTTTTTAAATTTTTGGGACGGCTAATATCACCATTGAACGGATGTCTGGGAATGTTCATGACCGTCGAAATCCTAAGGAAAGACTAGGCGGAATCAAACGACGGCCGTAGACGGCCGCAACGGTAGTTGGGTGAGGAGGATGAATCATGACAAAGACCGCAACAAAAAGAATCTTAATCGTCGACGATGAACATGACCTGGTGGAGATGGCGCAGCGCAAACTGGAGCGGAACGGATATCACGTGGACGTGGCGTTTAACGGTGAAGAGGGCATGCAGAAGGTCCGGAATGAAGAATTTGACCTGATCGTCACCGATGTGGTCATGCCGGTCATGGACGGGTTCACGTTTTACAAACAGCTCAAGGAAAATTCGATGACCGCTGATATTCCGGTGATTATCCTGACCGCGCGCTCGAACATGGAAGGGTCGTTCCGCGCGCTCGGCGTCGATGACTTTCTATCCAAGCCGTTTGACGGCGCCAAATTGCTGAACAAAATAGAAAGTTTTATCCGGGAACCCGAAGTCGTCAAGAAACAGACCAAGGTTTATATCACGGGCACCAAGCCGAGGGTGGTCAACGAGATGGGGCAGGTGTTGTCAGACTTCGGTGCCAAGTTTCAGGCCGTGGATGATCCGTTTGATCTGATTCGTCTGTGCCATGAATCACCGCCGGATATCGTGCTGCTGGATGTCCTGCTCGATGGTCTGAAAAGTCAGGAGATCATCAAGGCAATACGCAGTTTCGGCCGGCTGCGAAATCTGACGATTATCACCTATACTCATTTTAATCCCGAGGAACTATCGGATGTGAAGACGGTGGAGCAATTAAAGGAAGCCAAGAATGACTGCATGATTGCCGGCGCGACCAAGTATATCGGACGCTACACGCTGGTTTCATTTATGGACAGTCTGCGTGAGTATATGAATTAGTCCGGGAAGCCGCGTTTTTCCGACGAGAGAGCCGTTCGTTCTTCATGCTCGAAATCATTTCCAATCCTAATCAATATGTCAAGATTACGCCGCGGATGTTGTGGGTCCCGATCTTGATTATTTGTCTGGTCGCCGCGTTTTATATGGCCACCGTCAGACCCGGTCATGACTGGGGCGGTGATTTTGCGCTCTACATCACGCATGCCCGCAATATCGCCGAAGGGCGGGACTATGCCGAAACCGCCTGGGTTTATAATCCGCATCACAAGGGCTTGTCGCCCAAGACCTATCCGCCGGTCACGCCGGTACTGCTGGCGCCTCTATACAAATTGTTCGGGTTTGACCTGCGCGTCTTTAAGCGGCTGATCATTTCCTTGTTCCTGATCTTCCTCGCGGCGGTCTGGCGTTTTCTGCTCGACGAGCTCGGCGAGCGCTACGCGTTGTACGGCTTGATTTCGCTGGCGTTTTTACCCTTTTTCTACACATTTTGCGATCAGGTGATCTCGGATATTCCATTCCTGCTGTTTTCGTTTCTCGCGTTGTATGAGATAGACCGGGTAAGAATCGCCCGTGACGCGGGGGCCCGGCTGCGGGTCTATCAGTGTGTGATGGTAGGGACGATGATTTTTCTGGCCTATGGCACGCGCAGCGTCGGGTTGCTGATCCTGCCGGCGATGATATTGATGGACCTGATCCGTAAACATCGCATCACCTTGTTCACGTGGGCGACAGTCCTGGTCTTTTTCACGCTGAAGTTTGCCCAATCATGGTGGTTTCATAAAGACGGCAGTTATCTGGACTACTTTGTCGAAACCAATTGGTGGTCGATACGGCATAACCTCGTCGGGATTCCCCGATTTCTGTATAGTCTGCTCGTCAATCAGCATCTGCCGCTGCTTTCGTATGTGGCCACGGTGCTGGTGGCGGTGCTGGCGGTGGCTGGATACGGGTTGAGTTGTCTTAAACGGTTGAATATTTGGGATGTGTTCTTTCCGATCTATCTGACGGTGATTATCCTGTGGCCGGCGTATCAGGGTGGACGTTTTCTGATCCCACTAATCCCGATGTCGGTGTATTACATTTTTCTGGCACTCAAGGAGTGGTCTGCATTGCGTTACAAGTATGTGCATCGGACGGTTATGATTATTCTTGTATTACTGCTGTGCGGATCTTACGCCAGCCAGTACTGGAATATTTATGATGACTATCAAGAGCGGGGTGTAGCCAATCCCGCGTCGATTGAGCTGTTCGAGTTTATTAAACAGAATACGCAAATCGATGACAAGATCGTCTTTTTTAAACCGCGGGTGTTGAGTTTATATACCGATCGTCCGGCTTTGGTCTACCACCGGCCGGCTGATTATGCCGAATTGGTTCATTACATGCGCGATGAGGAGGTGGATTACGTGATTGTGTCCGAGGCCTCGTCGATTGATCAGACGTATCTGCGTGATTTTTTAGAGGCAACAGGCCTGGATCGGGATCGCGTCTTTGCTAATCCGGATTTCGAGATATATCGATTATAAGTTTAATCATATCAATAAGATACAAGAATTGTTCGGGAAAGATGATTTTTCTGGTCTGACTTCCCTAATATATGTTATAATTTTAGAGTATTAGCGATTCAAAGCGAACCCTGGGTTCGCCCCAATTCCCCAATCATAAACAGATAACTTTGTCTGCCTGAAGCTGAACATTCAGCCTCTGGAGAGTTTTTATGATTGGGTCATCTTCAACAAATTTGACGACGCCCATGCGGCGTTTTTTTAATGGGCTTATAGCCGGGATCTTCCTGTGGACAGGAATTTTTCCCGCGCAGCTTTCGTATGCCCAGGTCCTGCCCAGTCAAATCATTGCGTTACCCGCTCCGGGCACACGTGTCTTAACCACCAATTCTTATACACCCATTACGATCAAGGGATTGAAGTTGCATCCGGATAATCCGTTGATGTTTGATTTCATTGTCGTTCCGGGGGATGATGAGCCGTCGTCCCAGCAATTGGAGCCGCAATCCAATAAACTGATCCGATATTTTATGGCCGCGTTGACGGTTCCCGAAGATCAGATGTGGGTGAACCTTTCCCCCTATGAACGAGACAGGATTATTCCTGATGCGTTCGGTCAGACCGAAATGGGACGAGATCTTCTGGCCCAGGACTATCTGCTGAAGCAACTAACCGCGTCGCTCATGTATCCGGAAGATCAATTAGGCGGACAATTCTGGAGACGGGTGCGGCAGCGCGCGTTGGCCGAGTTCGGCTCGACGGAGATTCCGATGAACACCTTTAACAAGGTCTGGATTGTACCGGAGAAGGCGGTTGTATATGAGTCGGGGGACAGCGTGTTTGTCGTCGACAGTCATCTCAAGGTCATGCTGGAAGAGGATTACCGGGCGCTCAAGCACAATTCGCTTGAGTCGGTCAATCCGGACGGTGAACCGGCGCGGGATTCAAAAATCATCTCGGGTGTTTCGAGCGATATCGTCCGGGAGATACTGATTCCTGAAATTGAGCGCGAGGTCAATCAAGGTGAAACCTTTGCCAATCTGCGGCAGATCTATCATTCCGTTATTTTGGCCACATGGTTCAAGAACAATCTCAAACAATCGGTGCTGGGACAGGTTTATGTCGACCGTCGTCGGATGAACGGCATAGATCTGGCCGACGAACAGGTCAATCAGGATATCTATGATCAGTACATCAAGGCCTTCGAAAAAGGGGTGTACAACTACATCCGCGAAGAGTTTGATGAAGCGACGCAAACAACGATTCCGCGTCAGTATTTTTCCGGAGGGATCACGCATGACAAGTTTGGCGACGTCATCGAAACGGCCGCCCATGTGGATCCGGCGTTGGTCGTCGAGATGGACCGGGCGATGCTGGTGCGCACGCAGCTCGATCCGGCCGGACAGGATTCATCGCGGATGCTGAGCGATTTGGCCATGCTGACCACCGATAAACGCTTTGGGACTGAGTTTCCGCCGGCGATACGGCGGCATGTGCTGGAACCGCTGATTCGTCGATTGCCTGAGGCGGACATGTCGGTTCAGCAAAAAGTATTAACCCTGATTCGCTATCTGGAACTTGAAGCTGATCCGTATCTGCGCAAGGTTATTGAAGATATTCTGCATGGGGTCGCAGAGCAGCCGTTGATTGATGTGGTCCTTAAACAGCGGTCACATGAAGTTCTACGGCAGCAGTCATTGATTGATGAGGTTCGACGTCTATCGGCAGGAGGGGCCGAAGCGGCGCAACGTCTGAACGATATCTGGGACTTGGCCCCCGAAGGATCGGCCTTGATGACCGAGGCCTTCCGCGCGCTGGATCAGGTGATTGAGCGGATCGGGATCGAGGCCTACGCGCAGATTATGCTCAAGGAAACAGAGCAGGCTTTGGACGCCAGTGATTTTATAAATTTCCGGGACGACACGCTGGAGCTGGCTCCACGATTAACCCGGATCATCGGACGCAATATCTTTGTCGATATGCAGTCGCAACAGGAATTCTCGTCCTTCAAAGTGCTGTATTATTACTTTTTGCATAAGAATCTAAAAGACAAGGTTGGTATCACCGGAGCGTCCTCGGGAAATCATGCCGTGGCCCAGGCCGGTTTAGGAAGGAAGCTCAAGAAACCGGTGGTGGTTTATGTCTCGGCCGGTGTTCCGGATAAAAAATTGCGCGCTATTAAAGAAGCCGGACAGGAATATGTGACGATCGTTCAGCAGTGGCCCGATGGTTCACCGCTGCAGGATTATAATGAAGCGCGTGAGGCCGCGTATCAGGCTCGACTTGAGGCCGAGCAACGCGGGGAAGACCTGCTGTATATTCCGCATTCGTCCCCGTCAGTGGTGGCCGGCTACGGCCTGGCGTCGTATTCGCTGCACAAGCAGTTGCAGGCCTTGAAGCGGATGGATATCCGCCGTCAAATGTATGTCCCGATCGGCGAAGGTGGCCTGTTGATGGGATACGCGTTAATTGGATTTGCCATGGATCCCGCCAATTTCTCAACCATGGGTGTGAGTTCCGAGTCGTATGAATCCATTCGTCCATCATTGGTGGCCGGTTATCCGGTTCTCGCGCTTGAGGAATTGGCCGCTAAACAGGCTCGAGAAGGTATGCCGTTACTTGAGGACGGGATCGCGATCCCGCAATTGTCAGCGTATACGTTGCTGCTCGCCAAGCATTTGGTTAAGGCCGATTCACTGGAACTTGTCACGGTAACCAAGGAGCAGATCCGTGAAGGCACACGCCTGATCAAGATGGATGTGCCGGAACTGCCTGTCGAGGGATCGAGCGGTGTGGCCACGTGGGCCGCCTATGTTCAGGCCCCGCATCATAAGGATGTGAAGGATGTGATCATCGTCGCGACCGGACAACGCATTCCCGAGGAAACGCAACGCGAGGTTTATATCCCGGATGAATCGGTGGCCGATGCGGTCAGCGGGTATGGCGTGTTGGGAGAGGACCTGCCGTTAAGTGAAGTGGGCGCGCGCAGTTGGCGGACGAATATGCTGCAGGCGGACATTATGAGTTTCATGCTCGGCCGGATACGATATCAACGGATGACGACCGCGCGTACACCCAATCAGGAATTGGGTTTGATCCTGTGGACATCGGGTGAGCGCGGGATTGATATCGGAAGGTTACGGACGATCCGGGTGGCGCGCGATTTACTGAATGAGGTAGCGGATGAATTGGGCTTGGTGGTCACGGAGAAAACTGTGATGTCGGGCGAACGGCCCATGCATTTTCTGGGATTGAGACATCCCGACGGTTTTGAATCCATTCAGAAGATTCGTGAGATTTCCAATCAAGTCGAGGACTGGATCAAGGCTCGGTATGAAGAACAGTTGCTCCTTGAAGATGAAGAAGAGGATTTGGCACAGCTCTCGGATGCCAGTCTCCGGCCAATCCGGCTCGAAGAACTGCCGGACAAACTCGAACCGATGGTCGCGACGGCGGTGCGGCAGTCAGCCTTGGACAAGCCGTTGGCTGATGCCATTGATGAGATCCGTCGGGGAGATTCACTGTTTGCCCCGAATATGAATTTGGGATTGGTGGAGGCCCTGGTCGATCATTTCGGCGGATTTCGGGAAACCATAACGGACGCTTTATCGCATAAAGAGCATGGGATCGCCGCGATCCTGGACGAACTCAACTGGCTGCTGCTTGAACTAAGAAGATCTGATCAGGCCATCTTGTCCGAAGATCTGGAGGGATTTATTCAACGCTATACCGCGGATGAAGTGATCAGTGAAGTTGTCGTCAGTGACACGAATTTACCGGCATACTATTCGCAACAGGCCCGCTACGAAGAGGCGGGCATCATTGAGATTGAAAAGGGCTACCTGAGCCGCTATCTGGAGATTGCGATTGACCATCAAGCCGAGGAGCAGAAGTCGGCCGTTCGTGATGAGTTTAACCGGCTGATGAATGATCCCCGTCTCGTCGGGATGAGTCTGCGGGATATTGAAGACATGGTGTTCGCGTATATTCGAGCGGTGTCCGGCCGTGATCAGCCGATGCGGCCGCGCAAACTCGCGGGCTATGACGCGGTCCTGCCGTTGCTCAATCAATTTGAACAAAAGCTCAGTGAATCGCCAAGTGAATGGCGGCTTCTTCAGGCGGTTAAATGGTCGATTGCGGGTAACTATTTCGGATCCAACCAATATGTCGATGCCTACGACGGCGGCCTAGCTCATCTGGGACATACGATCCAATCATATATTAACAAAGAAGTGCCTGGTGATTACACCGATACCAGCCGGTTGGCGGCAGACCTTGATGATCCGGATAAGACCAATGTGCTCTACCTGTTGGATAATGTCGTCGAGGATATATTTGACCTGCCGTTGATCAGGGAAATTTTGGCGTCCGGCAAACAGATCACATTGGTCGCGAAGCAAAATGAGACCGACAATGACGCGATGGTCGAAGATGTCGAACGATGGTTGGCCGATGCACGTGTCAGACAGTTTCTTGGTGAACAGGCGATTCAAAATCAAATCCGGGTGATCTCGAGCGGTTCGTCTACGCGCGGAACAGATTTGCGAAGGCATCGGCTGACACCAGAGTTTGAATTAGCCTGGATTACCGCGGATATTATCATCTTGAAAGGCGAAGGCAATCGTACGGCGATCGTGACGCCGGCGGGCATCACGCGGCCTGTGTACTCGCTGGTCTATCCCAAGGCCAAACATGAAACCAATGGAACAGAGGTTGGTGTCGGGCAAATCAAGTATTTTGACGCGGCGATGGCCTCGAGGGAAGATCGACGTGTTTTCAGACGGGTCGAGGTGGCCACGGATTGGCTGAACCTGACCTCACGCGAATTAGATAAATCAACGATGGCCAAGGGTAAATACGGTCAGCAACCGGATATACGCCGGCGTGACCGGGCGAATAAGTATTACCGACGGGCCGAGCGGCATTTCGAGGCGGCCCTGCGGGATTTGAAACATCATCTGGCGCATCGATACGATTATGCCATGTCGGGTGCGCAACCTGAGCCGCCCAAGCCAGGCCGCGCGATCACCGCCACCCTGGGACTGTTTGAAACATTGGGTTGGACCTCCGGCTACGCGCGAATTCTGGCCCAGGCAGCTGATGCCATGGATCTGGGTGTCGGGGACCGGGTGATCAACATCGGACCATCGGTAATTTCGGCCGAGCCGGTGGCCTTTGCCAGTCGACGGGCCAGCGTGCATATTGTTCAGCCCACACACTTCGGAATGATCTTTAATCAAAGCCATGGATTAATGATGAATATATTGAATGTTCGAGACCGCATTCGTTTGGTCTCGGGCGTTGACGTAATGAACTATATTTCGTTCGAGGATAATGCCATTCAGGATGCCGACATCCGTGACGACTCAGCTTCAGCTATCGTCCTGAATGGCGTTATTCGTCTCAACGCGGATCGAAGCAACGCGATCTTCCGGCGACTGATCCAGATCATCCGCAACGGCGGTTATGTGTTGCTCGGCGGGATCAATATCGTGGAGACCGGGATGGAGCTGCAGCTGTTCGAGAGTTATCTCGATACTCATCATGTAGACTTTGAACTTGTCCGGCAATTTGAAGCGCGGGATATGGGAGTGCATTTGGGGTATCGACTTTACCGCATCCATAAATCCGACCGGGCGATGGCCTCGGATTGGCTCGATCCGGATTATCACTCGGCCCGACGCCAGCTGCACAAATACACCACGGCACTTATGTCGAGGATCCTACGCAGCCGGGCACGCTGGAAGGTTACAGATAGGGATGTCGTACCCGTGATGGACATCCTTTATCCCAATCCGGCGGACGGTCCTGTGCCGTCAAAGAATCAGCAGCGCCGGCAACTTCAGGAACATTTTCGGGCGACAGATTACTTGCCGGAGCGGGCGATAGGCAAACAAACGCATGATTTGGTACGGGCGTTTCATGAGTTGATGCGGCAAGGGCCGGATTTGGAAGCGTTGGTAACAGCGGGTGATACACCGTCGCCCGCCGCCATTTATGAGGCGCTTTACCGGGCCGTTGATTTTCGCGAGCTTGAACGTGAAGTCCGTCAAATTGGTTACGAGGCGGCCGTTGATGAACCGATCGGACAGATGTTGGAGCGCGGTTACGGTCGGGATCTCAAACCGGCTGACATTAATCGATTATTTGAGTCGCTGGATATGACCGGGCGGAAGCGAATACTGGAGATTGGTCCGGGGATCAACTTGCTCTCATTGGTCGCGGCGCTGCAGGGAGCTGAGGTGATTGTGGTTGAGCCTTCGGAAAAGTATGCGCGGCGGTTACGAGCTTTACTTGAGCGGATTGATCCGTTGATCCGTCGGGCCGGAGGATCCTACACGGTCGTCGAAGGTAAAATAGAAGACCGACAGGTCAGCGACTATTTGCGAGCTAAACCATTTGATCAGATCTGGGCGCTAAACGTCTTCAATGATCAGGGAACGCTCGAAATGATCAGGAGCATGAGAAGGTCCTATCCCGCGGCCATCCTGGATCAGTTGGGATTGGGAACGGACGGTGATGTTCCGGTCGAGTTTGGTCCGCACGGCGATATGGCCATTTACAATATCGCCCATTTGCTGGTGACCCGATTGGCCAAAGACGGCGGCAAGCTTTTGATCAACGTGGTACAAAGCGGTCGTTCCGAAGATACGGATGTTGACAATATTGTCAGCCGGGTGTTTGCCGCTGAAGGTTTTCGTCAGGAGCATGTCGAGCGGATGGTGTATCAGAGTGTCAATGATGTCGACTATCAGATGACGACGGATGCATTGGTTTACACCTACAAGCCGTCGCCATTGAAGGGGCTATCCGATTTCTTCGACGGAGCGGAGCATAAAGTTCTCAAGGCCTTAAATGTCGCGATCGAGGACGTTGACACCTATTCGAACGAACAGGCCAAAAAGTCAGGTGATACCAAGGTCTACCGGCACCGATTACAGGTGAAAGGCCGGTCGGTTCCGATTGAATTCTACACCAAGCGGACCTTCCGCGAGGACGAAGCCACCGTTGCGCAGAAGGTCAATACCCTTGGACGTACCGCATTGAGCGGGGTTATCGAGATCAGGGATCAAAAGATTTT
Organism: bacterium; assembly: GCA_030429765.1. Taxonomy (GTDB): domain Bacteria; phylum Omnitrophota; class Gorgyraeia; order Zapsychrales; family Zapsychraceae; genus JAGOSC01. The sequence goes on from JAUIER010000019.1 coordinate 53,188, forward strand.
GTGGCAAAAGAGGGTTAACGGTGATGCGATGGGGGATTTTGATATCCAAAATCTAGATGAGTTGAAGCTGCTGATTGAAGATTTGGGCCGCGCGGTTGGTGAACTGCATGCCAACGGAATTGTTCATTATGATCTCGAGAACGTGGCGATTCACGCCTTTGCCCGTCGGGACGGTGCGGACATTCGCGTCGAGTTTATTGATTTCGGTGAAAGCTTTGAGCCGGCTGCGGATGACTACCCCGAGACCGTCGATGGAATGAGGCTGCCGCCATACGATATCGAACGCAGTACGACGTATGAATATTTCATGGATCTCATTAAATGGCGTCTGATGCGTGATGATGATTCACTGCTTGACGGGCTTGAAGAATTATTGTTCTATCAACAAGGTGATTATGTCAATGCCGAGATTGAAGAGGAATTGCGGGCAATTTATTTTCGTGGATACGACCAGGGTGCCGAGGATGCGGCCATGATCACCGACACATTACAAAGTAATCCCGGGGGGATCGATCTGGACACAAGAAATCTAGATCTGCAGATACAAGGCCAGGGATTAAATCTTCGGTATCCGCCGATCCGTCCGGAACAGATGCGTCAGTGGCGTATCGACGGATTTGTCCCGGTCATCATCAATATCGCGCCGGTGCCAAGTGTGCCGTTGATGCTCGGCATGACGGAAGACGAGATTAATCAGGCGCAATCATCCGATGATACCCGTGGAAATAAACGGACGAGTCAGACGCGGCTTGAACGAGAGCCTTTCCACATTCCCGAAGAAGCATAAGACATACGGGGACGTAGGATGTGCTATAATTAATTATTAGGGAAAACAACCACGCAAGGAGAGATTATGATGAGCATGCGCCAACGCAAGGGATTGCCGGGCCGGTGTCTTCACATCGGTTTGCTGATTGTTTTTGTTTTCACGTCTGTCTGCCCTCCCGGGGCTGCGCGCGCTCAATCTGAAAAGACCACCGTCCTTGATCTGCCGGTTCCCGGCACGATGGTCGTGACCAGTCCGGTCTACAATCCCGCCATCATCCGCGGCATCACGATCAATTCCGAAAATCCATTTCAATTTGACTTCATTATCGATACCGGTGATGACGACCTGCAGGGCGACGAGCTGGTCGGTGAGTCGACCCGGTTGATCAAATATTTTTTGGCCTCGTTAACGGTTCCCGAGGACGAGATGTGGGTGAACCTCTCGCCGTACGAGAAGAACCGGATTATTCCTGACGGCTTTGGACGCACTGAAATGGGCCGTGACCTGCTGGCGCAGGATTATCTGCTCAAGCAATTGACGGCATCGATGATTTATCCCGAAGACGAATTGGGTCAGGCCTTTTGGGACCGCGTGTACACACGGGCCCGCGCGGAGTTCGGTACGGACGATATTCCGGTCAACACGTTCAATAAAATCTGGATTGTCCCGGATCGGGCGAATGTTTATGTCAACGGGCAGAGTGTGTTTGTCGTCGAGAGCCGGCTCAAGGTGATGCTCGAGGAGGACTATTTGGCGCTGGAGCATCATTCGGCCGAAACCGCGGGCGATGACGATCAGCTCAGTGAACTGACCTCTGATGTGGTGCGTGAAATCCTGATCCCGGAGATTCAGCGTGAGGTCAATGAAGGGCGTACGTTTGCGAATCTTCGCCAGATTTATCACGCGATGATTCTCGCGGCCTGGTACAAGAAGAATCTGCAGCAAAGTTTTCTGAACGCCTCTTATGTGAACAAAGGTAAGACGGAGGGGATTGAGAACGATGACAAGCAGATCAATCAGAAGATTTATGATCAGTATGTCGAGGCCTTTAAGGAAGGTGTCTATAACTATGTCCGCGAAGAGTACGATCCGGAATTTGATGAGGTGATCCCCAAAAAGTATTTTTCCGGCGGGGTGGACCAATCGATGTTATCCGACGAGATGGGCGAAGTGAACCGGGAAAATCTGCCCGGGCAGCTCGAAAGCCGCGGACGGACGGTTCGGGTATCCGCGGGGCTTAATGGCCGCGGTGGAAATCGAGAGTTTACATTTCAGCAGGTGCTTGATCTTTTGGGGACCGATCAATTTTCGTTAAGACGTTCCTACCGGCTCGGTGAGCCGCAGACATTGCTCGAGATGTCACATAGCGATTTGATTGATGCCGAGAACAAGATCCGTGAGGAGCTGGGTGTTGAGATCACGGACCAGGTGGTGGAGGCGTTCCGGCGGAATATTCAGGAGGCACGCAATCGGGAAAACACCGTCGAGACCTTGATTGCTTTACGGCCGCTTGTCGGGGCGATGGTCTACAGTACCGCTCAATACGAAATACCGTTTCAGACGCAAATGAAGGTGCAGGCCCTTGAGAAGCAGCTGGGCTCGATTCCTTCCAGTCCGCAGCGGCGTCAGGCATTGGTCAATGAAATCATCGATAGTTTTGAAAGTCTCAGCACCGAATCGGTGGCGGGACTGATCCGCAAGAGCCTGGCCAATTTACAGCAGCATATTTCGATCAACCGACGGGATTTTGCCGATTGGGGACGGGCGCGGATTAACCTCCGGCTCAATGCCGACGAGACCTACGCGGTTCGAAGCGCAGAGGTCGATGGCGAGACAATTCCGGTACTTGAAGTTGACGCGGTCAAGATGCTGCTCGAGTTTTATCATGTCTCATCGAAGTTTTCATGGAATATGGGACGATACAATGTGTTCGCCCAGGACGCACTCAACGCGGCGCTTGAATCCGCGGACACATCGGATTTTGTTCGCAATAACCCGGACCTTGTTCGGGAAGTGGTCCGAATCCTCATGTATGTGGACCGGGATATTGATCGAAAGTTTCTGCCTAAATCCAACCGCTACATCTCGGACAATGGTGGACGAACCGATATCGAGAATGTGCGTCATTATCGGCGGCAATTTTTCAGAAATTTTGAATTTGATCAAGGGAATAAGCTGTACGCCCGTCTGTTCAAGCGGCTTGAGCGGATGCTGACCACCGAGGCGGATGCGCGAGGGCAGGCCCAGTATGTACCGGACCAATCAGCCCGGATCGCCGAGGTCATTAACTTTGTGACCAACAACCCGGCCTTACGGGAACGCGCGGGTATTACCGGGGAGCTGGATGCGTCGGCCGTCGAGGATATTCAAGGGATCCTGTCCGCGGCCTTGAGTCCTGATAACTTTTTATTCCGAAAAATCGGCGACACGCTGGATCGATCTAACGGAACGTTCGAACGAAACACGAATAGCCCCGAGTCGGATGTCGTCGTGGTTCGGGCGCGACGGCTCCTGGATGAACGGGCGGAGACGGAAGGTCGTGAGCGGACCATACCGACGAGCGTCAGCGGATTCGCCCAAACCGTTGAACGAGATTCTTCGGGTGATGTATCTTTCGGCGGCGAACAAGCGGTTGAAATAATCCGCCGGCAGGAACAAGAGAAGCGTCAGCGCGAGATTGTCTTTGTTCCTTTGGACGTCACCGCCGGCGAGTACAATGACCGGATGTCCACAGGTATTCAGGCGATGCGTTCGGTGCAGCCCGGCGCTGTTCGCGCGTCAATATTTTTGCGGGATGTGTGGCCGCAGTTTCTCATCGCTAATGCGCTGGAAGTGAGTAATCAACAGAGTATTGACTTGATTTCGGAGGCATCCAATCTTCTGGATGACGCGGAATTGACGGCGCTGTTTAACCGTCTGATCGCGGTCAGCCAGGATGTCAGTACATCGAAGTTTGAGATCCAGGAAGTGGCCCGTCGGATTCGCAATAATCCGTTTTTACGCGCCCAGGGAATTTATGTTCAGATTGAGGCCGTCGATCGTCGGCAAGAGCGTGAAGATGGTTCGAGCGAATCGGTGTCGCTGATATCCAGCCAGGCCTTTAAGATTGACCGGGTGGAGCTGGATACTGAAGGGCCCACGGATCGAAATGGCGAACCTCCGTCGATCCTCTATTTAGGGGATCGTATCGACCGGCTCAACGAAGATATTTCCGCGTTGGGCTTTACCTGGATCGGCGACACGTTCGGGGTGGTTCTCAAGAGTGTGATCGATGACGTGACCTACAGTAATGTGCTGCCTCACTTGATGAACGTTCCGTTTACCGTCGGGGCCGGACAGGAAGTGCATCCGCTGAGCGTCAATATCCGCACGGCCATCCAGCGGGATTTACCAACCAATCCGACACCCTCGCAAATTCAGCAGATTTTAGAAGGACGGTACGAGTCTACCGCCATTCATGAACGCCAGCACACTCGAGATGAGCTCAACAACGTCCAGCGTGGGTTTTCCGGTGTCGGCATGCGGGTCGCCCAGGAGACGACGGCGTATCTCTCAAGCATTGCCTACGGCAACACACCATTTGTGGATTTTGTGGCGGTCGTCGAACTCAATATATCTTTGCGCACGGGATTTGGCGTGCTGCAGGATTTCTTTGGCGGACAGATTTACAGCACGGCGTCGACCAACATCCTGAAACTCTTTGCTGATCGGCTGGGTGTTCAGGGATACGAAACCGATGGGGTGGATATGCTTGATGGAAACGCGCAGTTGCTTGAGGCCGCCCTGAAGCTGTCACCACGCCGTCTGAAACGGATGGCCGCCCAGATACTCGAGCAAGTCATTGCCGAGCAGAGCGCGAACAATCGGTATACCGAGCTGGCACCACCCGTGGCGTCTGTGCAGGACGATGCCACGGACACGGAAGATCTGACCGACACGCGCACAACTACAGGCATTACGACGGGTGTGACCGCAGGGACTGATGTCGGTGCGGAAACCACACGCCGTCGTCGTTCGCTGGAATTTGATCTAACGCTGAGCGAGCGCGGCAAACAGCGGCTCAGACGCGCCGCGGCCTTTATCGCGATGACCGCGTTGATTTGGTTTGGGACCTACGTCAAAATCGCGCCGGATGGTCCGGTACCGACGACGGATTGGATTACCCAGGAAGAAGAGCTGCAAATCGTCGACACCTACATGCTGCCGGATTCCATACAGGATTTTCTGAAATTTGACGGCTTTCGCGGCGAAGGGCGATGGCTGGACCTGGATACCTACATAGAGTTCGGCGATCAGATTCTGGACTCGGAGGTCTATAAGCCCCGGCCGCAGGATTCTATTGTTACCGTCGACAACGCGTCTTCCATTCGCACAGTACGGGGCTCGACATTAAGCGGTATCGCCAAGATGTACTTTGACGATTACTTTATGTATCCGTCGATCCACAGCGCCAATCAATCGCGCTACAATTTGGATCCGGTCGCGGATGTCAGTGACATCGAAGCCCGACGAGGATTTTATAATCTTCCGCAGGGGATTGATCTGACGGTGCCAGGAGGAATTGATGTCACCTACAAAGTCCAGCCCGGTGATTCATTGGGCGCGATCGCGCAGCGATTTTACGGGCTTGATGTCAATGGTCAGGAGCGTCCGCTGGTAGAGTTTGACGGAGTGGGTGATCGATGGATCTGGCAGCGCATTGCCGAACGCAACAACATACCGGCCCCTTACAATATCCGTGAAGGTCAGGACCTGATTATCCCGACCAGTCTGCTGGAATACCGTGTCAATGTTCTCAACCGTTCTGATTCAGAATCGGATACGTCGCAGGTGGATGACACGGATGATAAATCGATGCTCGCGGACGGTCAGAACGATTTCAGAAAAGGGGGGATTGACCTCAACCCCAACAACATGGAAATGACCGAATCAGGGACGACGATCGAGATGGAGATTCCGGCGGTGCTCAAGCCGCTTCAGAACACAGAGGTCGATGGATTTGTCCCGGTGATTATCAATATTACGCCGATCAATATCGTGCCATTCCTGCTGGGAGAGGCTGAAGACCAGCGGCCGGAAACCCCGGCCAATCGGGCCGGTCAGGAGACCGTAGATCCGGCGGAAGAATTTGAGCAAATTAGTCGCATTCCCTAGTCCAAAAAATAACATTTTTGCCTGAAATTTAGCCTAAATCAGTGTCCTAGTGTGTCATATTGACAGATGACCGGGATTTACTCTAGAATATATATACATCTAATAATTATACTTACGACTATCCGTGAAGTTCGATATATGAAATTCGTGTTAAAGACAATTTTGCGCAATTTTTTCCTGTATTTTTGTGTGGTGAGCAGTATGATAATACTATCCCAACATACAGGATTTGCCGCGATCCAGCTCAATGTGATGCCGGTGGACGGAGGCAGCAGCGTTCGATTCGGACGTGTGGACTTGCCGTCCTCAACCAATAAGGAAGTCCGCATTCGGATCACATCAACAGAATCATCGCAGTATCAGGTCTTTCAGCGGGTCTCACAATCCTTTCAGAATCAGCGCGGTGAATCGCTGGATCTAAATGCGATTGAGGTCGCGACGTTAAGCGCATCGAACAGTTCCGGTTCTTTGGAATTACAGGCGCCCGAGCCGCTGGGTTTTGCCGAGTCATTGATCTATACGTCAAGCAACAACGGTCTGAGTGATTCGTTCACGCTGATCTATCAGGTTAATCCGGACCGTATCCGCAGCGGCGGTGAGTATTTTGGTCAGGTGATCTATACCCTTCGGCCGATCGGCGGGGGCTCCCGCGAAGAGGTTGTCCTTAATATGTTTCTCGAAGTGGCTGATCAGTTCGATGTATCGGCCAACGCGTCGACCGGCGCGGACACGGTTCGTCTGAGTTCGCAGGGCGAGGGACGTGATCAGGGATATTTCAAGATCTCATTTGACGGCAATCGGGGCCGGGACATCCGGTTGTATCAGGAAGTCCGCCAGTTTCCCGTTGATGATCTTAACCAAGAGCTAGATCCGCGCTCCATGCAGGTCTTTGTCAGCGGCGGTGAGAACGGCGAGATCGATCTGGTTGAACCTCAACAGCTCAATCGCCGACGGACGTTGATCTATTCCTCGCGCGCTCAGCAGGATGATCTGTGGATAAATTTTGAACTGGCCGATTCCGATGATTTTGTTCAGCAGGCCGGTCAGTTTACAGGGCGTATCGATTACACGCTCGAGAGCGACGTGATGACACAATCCTTTGCGGTCGATTTGGATGTCGAGATCTTACCGGTTTTTGAACTGACGGCCGAATATCCGCAGGGGGACATGAGTTTCAAACGCGTGATGCCGAATTCCGAGCCGCAGTACAAAGAGGTGACTGTCCATGTGAACACCAATATGGGTAAGCCCTACTCGGTGAGTCAGAACGTGAGCACTAACCTAACGAATGAAAAAGGCGAAAAGGTCGATGCCGACAGTTTTACCATCAAGCAGGAACTGGTGGGCGATGCCAGCGGCCGGGTCGCCAATGACACATTTACCGCGATTCGCGACGGAGAATCCATCCTGTTTTATTCAGACCGGGACGGAACGCCGGCGCGTTTCCGGGTGATTTACCAGCTCAAGCCGTATCGGGGGATCAAAGCTGGTGATTATCGGACATCTGTGATGTACACCTTAGGAGAAATATAGGACGAGCAAATGCATCGTGAAGTCAAATAAACAATCAAACCAAGGAGGTGCCCCAACGCCACTGATATTGTTTAGATCATTCACGCAATTTTGCGATTAAAACTTAAATAAACCAATAGTAAATGAGAGGGGATTATGAAAAAACTACTTTTAGCTGTGATCGCTGCTCTTGCAGGCCTTACGCTGATGGCTATGCCGGCCAGCGCTCAAGTCGATTTTTTCATCGACGCTGAAGTACCTGCGGCCAATGGGGCCACGTTTGCGGTCAGCCAGGTCACACCTGGGCCACCGGAAGTTTTCACACCGGTTAACACGTTCAACCTGGACTTCCAGACGTTGACGCTGGATACTGTTAACGGGATCTTCATCCCAAGCTTTTTCTGGGTCGTTGATGTCGGAAGTAACGGAGCCGGTTTTCCGGATGTGCAGTTTGCCTACACAGATACAGCAAACCCGAATGGTGGATTGAACAACGGGACCGGATTAGGCGGCCGAGGTACGATCGCTTATGCCGAAGTTGTCACCAACACCAACGGAACACAAACAGTTAACCTGATCCGCGGAGAAAGTCTGGATGACGCCAACACATCAGGCGGCATCGATGAGACAGATTACGCCAACGGTTTCCTACGTTTTTCAGTCGGTATCGCGACAGGAGATCCAAGTCTTTCTGAAGGTAGCGCGACGCCATTTACAGCGGCTGACCAACCGGGAACATACAGCGGAACCCTAACGGTTACAGCAACGTTTGATTAATCGGTAACATCACATTGGTGATGAAACCTTAGACGAAAGGATGAGGGGCGGAAGCAATTCCGCTCCTCATTGTTCCATTATGTATAGAATATTTGTATGCTTCATTCTGGTATTGACAGCCTGGGCCGGTGACGCCGCCGCTCAATTGCTGATGGAAAAAAGCCGTGTGGAAATGACGGTCACGCCCGGTGAAACCATTGTGGATTCCATGATCCTGCACAACACGGGCGGTCAGCCGGCCGACGTCAAGATCTACTGGCAGGATTTTACGTATTTGCCTCCGTATGACGGTGAAAAGAAATTTTCTCAGCCTGGGACCAGCGAATACACCATGGGCGAATGGATCACCTATTCACCGCAGCTGATGACGCTGCCGCCGCAGGGTAAACGTGAGATCAATTACACGATTCGAGTCCCGGAAGATGCCAAGGGCGGATACTACGGTGTGCTGTTTTTCGAGCAGGGGTTAGGGTACGGTACAACGTCAACCGGGGTTAATATTATCACCCGACTCGGCTCGCTGTTTTTTATCGAATCAAGTGATCGGAATCGAGACGCCGCGGTGAAGGATGTCGCGATTAACCAGAAATTTATTGAAGGTAAGTTTGAAAACAAGGGTGACGTGTTTATGTTCCCCAAAGGTGTTTACTACCTGATGGACTATGATGGTGTGGTCACGGACCGGGGCGAGGTGGATAAGATGTATGTGATCCCCGGAGCAGTTAAAGATTTTAAGATTTACATGAGCGACGATATCGATCCCGGTCAGTACACAATGGTGCTGACGTTTGATCTGGGTGAAGGTGATAGTGTCGTCAAAGAGATTGATTTTACCAAGAATCAGCGCGGACAACTTAACATTACACAACTTCGAGATTAGCAAAGGATAGACGCAGCATAGCAACGATCAGTTTACACGCGATAGGATTTGAACGATTTGGCAAAACTCTTGGCCCGGATTAGTTAGGGCCGCATACATCACGGCAATTTGATCTGTACATCTGCGAACGCGAAACATGAAACGGCCACCGAGAATTTTCACATATATCATCATCTTTCTGTTCGCGACGACGCAAACCGCATTCGGGGCCGGAGGCAAATCGTTCCGGTTCTATCTCAACGAGGCCAAGCAGGCGATCAAGTCGTACGACTATCCCAAGGCCTTGTACTACATTCAAACGGCGCATGCCGCCGATCCTTCCAGTGAAGAACCCTTCGAGCTTCTGGTCCGAATTCCCACCTTCAGTGAGTATGAACAAAGCTTTAAATACTTTTATGACCTGGCCACCGATTATTACAATCAGGGTGACTACGAGACGGCATGGTTTTACTATCGAGCTGCGCGGCAGGTGGATCCGCAGATTGATGGGGTGCGTCAGGCCGTTGAGCACGTGGACCGGGTGATTCACGGATTTGAACAGCCGCGGGTGCAGCCCGTTAAACGGGTCCACCGGCAGCCGGTCAGTCATCGGCAGATGTCGGTGGATGTGTATCCGGACCTGGCCAAGGGGCCGCCTTATGTTGTGGAACATTCTCCGCAAGTCGATGCCATTCTGGCCAAGTATCAGCCCGACGCGGTCAGCCAACGAACACCGGTGACGGCACGCCGTCGGTCGGCCGTTCGCAGCGAGCCCAAGACCAAGATCGCCAACCGGTCCCGGACGTCTCCAAGGACCGAGACCTCGAGACCTGAGGGATTTATCCGGACCAATCTGGCGCAGGAGGCCATTCGCACCCGGCGGGCGCAACGTACCCCAACGGCACCGGTATCACAGCCCTCTCAGCGTCGTGTGAAACTCTCCGAACGGGAGTTGGCCATGGATGCGGCCATCCAGGCGCAGCAGCAGGCGATGGCGGATGAACCGGCGGACGAGCCAGCCGTGAAAACAAGCGACGGACCTGTCTCACTGGAAGGCAAGGATGTCCGTTCAATGGTATCTCGATTCAGGGGTGAACGAAAGTTCAAGCCCATTGCCGATCCGGCTTTAAAATCGGCAGAAAGCAATTTACGCGAGATCAAAGAGTCATTCATGCCGTCAGGGGATAGCTCCCAACCGTCAGATGTATCAGCGATTCCCAAAGATCCGACCACCGTTAAGAAAGTGGTGTCGCGAACCACGCCGCGTATCAGTCCGATCAGCAAGACAATGGTGACTGAGTCACGAGTCACCAAGGCGCCGGCGCAGCCACGCATCAAATCCGAGTCGGTATACGAGGCCCGTCAACGGCAACGACAGCGCAGTCAGATTGAGCAGCGCAAGACGATTTCTTCCACACGCAAAGAGGTGATCGAAGCCGAGAACTTGCTGGAGTTAGATTCCGATTTATGGAGCAAGCAGCCCGGTACGGTCATTGAAATCGAATTTGATCAGACTCTTGAGATGCGCGGACGTCAGGTCCGCCGGTTTGTCGCGTTCGAGGAGAACGTGATCGATGTTCAGCGTAAGGACAAAGACAGTATTTTTCTCACGGCCATTCAGCGCGGATCGACGCTGTTTCATGTTTGGGATGAGACCGGGCGTTGGACGTTCAACATCAAAGGGGTTCTGCCGACTCCCAAGTATGCGTCTCAGCAGCGGATTGAGGATGACCTGGTCACACATGTCAATCCGTTCCAGGTGAGTTACTCGAACAACTGGAACAGTTTCTATGTCGGTGACCGTATTCAGGATCTTGAACGGCGTACAATCAACTTTACGCAATGGGTCGGTGTTTATGGACCGACACCGTATGGATATTTCGACGCTTCCGGAAACTTCTTCAAGTTTGCTGAGTCCACGGAAAACACCGGCCGGACCGTCGGGTTGAGCAACGCCAACTTCGGACCATTCGAAGACTTCAATATCCGGGGATGGGATGCGTCCAAGCGTTTCTCTAATCTGTCTTTACCGGGACGATCATTCCGCGGGATCCTGTTTGATTCCTATTCCTTTGATCGGATGATCAAATACACCGTGCTGCGCGGTCAAGACCGGGCGGTGTTCAGTCAGATTTCAGAAGGGGTCGTTGAGGTCCGTAAATCGTATATCGAAGGGGCCCGCATCACCTTGTTCCCTGATGAGCCCAACAACTATTCCATCAACTACAGCCGTGGCTTTGGACAGGAACGCGCGAAGTTTTTAAAGGATAAGGTGTTTTCATTTGAGGCCAAGAACCGATTGGGGCCGTTTGACACGCATTTTGAACACGCGGATGACGAAGAAGACACGGCTCGGTTGTTATTGACTGAATACAAGCAGGATGATCTGTCGCTTCGAGTCAATATTCGGGATATCGAACCCGGTTTCACAACGATCACATCACGCCCCTCTGGACGGGGGGAGGTCGGCGGCAACATTATTTTCGATTACAACCCGGATGAGTTTCAGTTTTCTTCCAATCTCGATATCTACCGTGATCGGGAATTCTTTAATCCCAGCAAGCGAAATGGATTGAATTACGATGTGGGCGCGGTTTTTGGCATGCCGTTAAGCGAGACGGTCAAGTGGAACAACAGTATCTTCTATACGGATACACCGCAATTGATTTCACCGCGGGAAAATCTGCGGCTAAACACCACACTGTCCAAGTCATTTGAATTCTTCAATAAAAAGACATTGCAGACTTTCTTCACCGCCAGCTATCAGATGAGCCGTTTTGATCTGTCGCCGACATCGGAGTATGATCGTTACGGGGTGAGTATTGGCGTGCGTCTGCCGATCTATCGCAATCTGTCGTACTTTGCCAATTATGACTACAACTGGGTCGATGTCACGATGACCGGACAGAAGACCAATCCGCATGTCTTTTACACGGGGCTCAATTACTACCAGAACTTTGGTAATAATTTCTCGATGCGTCTGAGTGCTACCTATCGTGACGAAGAGAACACGGACCAGCCGTTTAGTTTCTTGTCCGGGACGGATACGTTGCGCGGAAATATCGGTCTGTCCTATCGGCCTACGCCGGACATTGAGATCTTCCTCGACGGAAGCATGCGGAATGTCTGGACGGAGAATCCGGCCGAACCGGCGTTTAACGACGCTGATCTGCGCATGGGTGTCCGCGCGAGTTGGGATACGGTCTTCCGCTGGGATCCCGCCGCCACAATCCGCGGAACGGTTTACAAAGACCTCAACCGCAATTCACAGCAGGATCCGGGCGAACCCGGGATTGAGGATATCGAGATTCAGCTCGGCCGCAAGATCGTCAAGTCCAACCGTGACGGACGATATAAAGGTCGCGTGCGGGCCAAGTCGATCAAGATGGGCGTGAACTTTGATTCCGTGCCGAAAGGTTATAATTTATTGTCGTACCTGAAAAAAGAGGTCGAGATCGAGAACGGTGAGACCTACAATATTGATTTTGGTTTCATCACCCGTTCCGGGATTTACGGGGTGGTGTTCCACGACGCGAACGGCAACAAGACATATGACGACGGTGAAGAAACGCTGGCGCGCGCCCGCATCAAGCTGGATGGCAAGGAGATTGTCGAGACTGATTTTGAAGGGGTGTTTAACTTCTATGATATCGCCCAGGGTGAGCACACCTTGGTGATCGACGTCAATTCATTGCCGATGGAATACCTGCCGACGATCAAGGTCCGGAACACGGTCTTTGTGGAAGAAGGGACCACGCAAACCTTCCATGTCCCGCTCAAGAGAAAATAATCACGGTTCTACTTAACGACAATGGTTCGCAGCAGGACCAGCTCGCCGAAGTGCTCGACTTCTTCTTCAATCATATCAAAATGATGCTGATCCGCCACACGGGGGGTGTGATGAAGTGTCAGCGGATCATCATACGGCGGCATGTTAAATCCGATAATGGCCGGAATCGTCACCGAGATCTTGTAGGTGACGGTCTGCGCGCCGATGGTCCGCGGGTGTAGCAATACCCAGCTCAAGGCCAGGCAACTGATTATTATCCAACGTGATGTTCGCATATTTTCCCTCATCCGGGTTTTCTGATCCAAAAGAAAACCCTCAACTCAGAAAGCGGAGGGTGATACGTAAAGCAATGCGAATAATAGCTTTACGGCAGTCAGACAACCATACCTTACGGCGTAGGCTCACGACTTTGTCCATGTCCTGATCCGGACATGTCCCGTTTGACCGGGGCCCTCATCTTTCGATGAGTTTACCAACTTCAGTGTATTTAAAGACCAATCGTACTTGCCCTCAAGTATAACACACGCCGCCCGGGCGTGCCAAAGGCCGATGGATGCCTCCGAGGCCGAATACTGGGATAAGCGCTTTACACCCCCTGAGATGCCGTGTAATATGAAGAAAATCCGTCAATTTTCCGACCATGATGAAACTTGTTATCAAAACTTTGGTGATCGCCGGACTGCTGATCACACTGACCCCGGCTGGCTGGACCCATCCGGAATTCTCGGAATACTCGGGATTTCTGGGGAGCTACGACCGGATGCAGAAATATCCGGGGTTTACCGGGATTCAGTTTGAAACCAGCGCGGACGAGGGGTTCAGGACCTATCCCAAGCTCATGATCGGTGAGGTGACGGTTCATTTTCATCCGCACGCGCACAATATTCCGTTAACGGAAGATCAGGTCTACGAACTCGCGGACCATTTCAAGCGCCATATCTATCAAACCGTTGCTGATTACTATGAAATTGTCGATTCGCCGGGCGATGATGTGCTGATCCTGCGGGCGGCCATCACTAATATTTTGCCGTATGATTATTACTATCGATGGGAGTGGAACGATGTCTATCCGGGGTTTAGTCTGAACTATGCCACGGTCGAGACAGACTTTAATCATTCTATCTCCGGCAAGAGGATTCTGGCCGTGGTGGATGATCGTCGCGGCAAGCGGATGGACTATATCCGCGGTGAACGTTCATGGCTGCACACCGATGACCTGATGGAACTATGGAGCGAGCTGTTCGATGACATCGTCCGAAAACAAAATGCCCAATTTGACTAAGCCAGTGATCTTTTTTGACGGGGTGTGCGCGGTGTGCAACGGGTTTGTCGACTGGATTATTCGACGTGATCACGATCGGAAATTTATGTTCGCCCCGATCCAGGGCGAAACATTCGCGGCGACGGGAAGGGTTCTGGGCGACGATGCGGCCGAATGGAAGATCGTTTATCAAGATGCCAAGGGAGAATACAGCGAGGCCTCGACGGCGGTGCTGAATATCCTGCGGGATCTCGGCGGCGGCTGGCGGTTGTTTTCAGGACTGAGAATAATTCCCGCCGTGATACGCAACGCCGTCTACAGTTTTATCGCGCGTCATCGTTACAAGTGGTTTGGAAAACGCGAAAAATGCCGTATCCCGACCCCCGAAGAACGCGCGCAATTCTTACCTTAACGACTTCATGAAATTCAACCGTCTCACGTGCAAGTGGATATTTTTACTGATATGTTGCGTCGCGGGATTTGCCTTGTACGGCAACGTCCTGGGCGGGTCGTTTCAATATGATGACTATCCGGTGATCGTCAACAATCCTGTTATCGAGACGGCCGACCCGGTGGAACTCTTCCGGCGTGTCGCGCATCCCACCCGATACATTTCCTATCTGACCTTCGCGTGGAATTACGCCCTGCACGGACGGAATCCGCTTGGATTTCATGTCGTCAACGTATTGATCCATATCGTCAACGCGTGGCTGGTCGCCTTGTTGGTCTGCGGCCTGACGCGAACCCCCAGGCTCGTTGGAAACGCGCAACGGCACGGCGAGTGGCTGGCCTTCGGGGCGGGGATGTTGTTTCTGGTCCATCCGCTGCAGACCGAGAGCGTCAGTTACATCACGCAACGTTTTACGTCGCTGGCCACTTTGTTCTACCTCAGCGCATTGCTGTGCTATGTGACAGGGCGGCTGGCGGGAAACGCGCGGCAGCGTGGCCTGTATTTCGCCGCCTGTCTGGGATTAACAGGATTGGGCATGCTGACCAAACAGATCGTCCTGACCTTGCCGGTCATGATCCTCGTCACGGAATTATTATTGTTTGGGCGTCCGAAGGGGCGACGGTTGATCGCGATGGGGGTGGCCGTCGGATTGGCTGTGTTGGTCATTCCGGCCTTGTATCAGTTTGATGTGTCCGGTATTTTTTCGATTCAGCATGAATCTGGATCTCATCGAGGTGACTGGATCACCAGCGCGTCGTACCAGCGGACGCAGCCCCGCGTGGTGCTGACGTATTTACGATTGCTGATTTGGCCGTTGGAGCAAAATTTATTGTATGACTTTCGGCTTTCGCCCACATGGATGGATGGCCGAACGGTGGGGGCCTTATCGGTCTTTGCGCTTTTAATCGCGTTCGCGGTCTGGCGAATTCGCGTCAACCCATTGATCGCCTGGGGGGTGTGCTGGTTTTTTGTCACATTGAGTGTTGAGTCCACCGTGATTCCGATCCGGCATGTGATCTTTGAACACCGAACCTACCTGCCATCGGTAGGATTTTTCACGCTCGTTGCAGTGGGAGGAGAGCGACTGATCCGTCGACAGCCGACGGTGGGGATAGCTGCGGCGCTGGTGGTATGGATGTCGCTGGCGGTGTTAACGGTTCAACGAAATCATCTGTGGGCGGACGGTGTCAGGATGTGGACCGATGTCGCGGCCAAGTCGCCGGCGCAGGCCAAGCCGTTCTATAATCTGGGATACGAGTATTTGCGGGACAATGACCTGGATCAGGCGTTCACAAATTTTTCACGCGCGATTGAGATCGATCCGGACTATTTCGACGCGTACAACAACCGCAGTCAGATCTATCAGAGCCGGGGACAGACGCGCGAGGCCTTTCAGGATATTTCCAACGCGATCCGGGTGAATCCCCGACGGGCGGAGGCGCTGGCCAATCGCGGTGTCATGCTGCGCGACATGCGGCAGTACGAGTACGCGCTCAAGGACTTTGATCTGGCCGTGCGGCTGGAACCCGATGAACCGGCCTATCGCGTCAATCGCGGCCTGGTGCTGGGCGATCTGGGAAAGGTGGAGGCGGCGATCCAAGATCTGGACCACGCCATTAAGTCCCGTCCGCGTTTTGCCAAGGCGTACAATGTTCGCGCGTCGCTGCATCTGTCCAACAAGGATTTAAAACCGGCGCTGGAAGATTTTAGTGCGGCGATCGAATTGGACCCCGACAACGCGTCGTATTACCGCAACCGTGCCCAGGCCCGTGTCAGCATCGCTCAATGGGCGCTGGCCCTCAAAGATTTGACCCGTTCCATCGAGCTGGATCCCGATCATTGGGATGGATTCGCCCGACGGGCATACGTGCTGAGCCGGATGGACCTGCCTGATCAGGCGCTTGAGGATTACGCTCGTGTGCTGGCGCTTAACCCTTCGCTGTACCAAATTCATCTGGAACGTGGTAAAATCCTGTACTTACAAGGCAAGTATCCCGAGGCGATCGCTGAGTTTGACCAATTGCTGAAGCGCCAGCCGCAATCGGCGCTGGGATATTTATTTCGCGGGTTCAGTCATTACGAACAGCGCCAATACCGGGCGGCGTTAAACGACATCAAACAGGCCGAGGCCAACGGTCATCAAGTGGACCCGGTGTACTATCAACGGATTCAAGAGGCGTTGCGACAACAATGAAGGCGTTTGTTTTTCGGTACAAAAATCCACTCGCGTTACTCGCGATTCTCATCCTCGGCGGGATGATCTATTCCAATGTCCTCAATGGGCCGCCGATCTTTGATGACATCGGTTACATCAAAAGCAATCCCAAAATTCATGATCTCAGCGACATCAACGCCATCTGGAACGCCTGGAGTCATCCGTCACGCTTCATCGGTTATCTGACCTTTGCCGTCAACTATCACTTTCATCAATACGATTATTTCGGTTATCATCTGGTGAATATCCTGATCCATCTGGTCAACACGATTATGGTGTGGTCGATGGTCCGGATGATCTTTCAAACACCGGCGCTGCGCGGGGAACAGAGCCCGGCTCGTCGGGACGCCATTGCCTTTGCCGTGGCGCTATTGTTCGCGACACATCCGATCCAGACACAGGCGGTGTCATATATGGCCCAGCGCTTCGCGTCGCTGGCGACGTTTTTTTATTTGTCGAGTGTGTACTGTTACGGGCGCGGCCGTCTGCGCAAAGAGGGCGGATGGATGTTCTTCGGGATATCGGCATTATGCGCGCTGACCGGGATGTTTACCAAACAGATCACCATGACCTTGCCGTTGACGATCCTGTTATTTGAGTGGAGTTTTTTTCAAACCCGTCAGCAGCGGTTTCGGGTGAATTGGCGTATCGTCGCGGGGGTCGGCGCGTTTTTGCTGATCATCCCGGCGATCTTCAAGTTTGATGTAATCGGTATCCTGTCGATCCGCCATAACTCGGGCTCGCATCGCGGGGATCAGCTCAACAATTGGACATATCTGCTGACACAGTTCCGGGTGATCTGCACATACATTAAGTTGATGTTTGTGCCGATCGGTCAGAACCTGCTGTACGATTTTAAGACGTCTTATTCATTGTTTGAACCCAAGACGCTCGCGAGTTTTATGGCGTTGTGTTTTTTGTTTGCTTACGGCGTCAAACGCTTTCGCGATAATCGACTGCTGGCCTTTGGGATTTTCTGGTTTTTTATTGCTTTGTCCGTTGAGTCATCGATCATTGTGATCAAGCATGTGATCTTTGAACATCGGATGTATCTGCCGTCGTTTGGTTTTTTGCTGTTTGTCACGGCGTTGTTGTGGGAACAGTATCGTTCACCGCGGAAGTTTGTGGCAGCGGTATGCGTGCTGGGATTGACATTGTCGGTGCTGACATATCAGCGAAACGTGGTGTGGACCGACGATCTGGTGATGTGGCAGGATGTCATTGACAAGTCACCGCATAAATCACGGCCGTACATGAACATGGGGATCGCATATCTGCAGCGAGGGGAATGGACCAAGGCGATCAGCTACTACAATCAATCGCTGGAACGTAATCCGCGCAATTATGCCGCGTTCAGCAACCGCGGGATGGCGCATTTTGTGATCGGTAAGCACGATCAGGCGCTGGAGGATTTCAACCAGGCCCTGGAAATCAAGGATGATTATATCGAGGCGTATATTAATCGCGGCAATTATTTCAGTCACTACAAAAAGTATGATCTGGCCATTGCCGATTACAACAAGGCGCTTGAGATCCGCCCGGATACGCTGGAGGCGATCCTCAACCGCGGCAACAAGTATTTGAAGATGAAGCAGTACGATCAGGCGCTCGAGGATTATAACCGTACGATCGAACTGGACCCGACCTTCACCAAGGCCTACAAAAGCCGGGCGCAGGTGCATATTCAGCTCAAGGATTTTGAGCTGGCCTTTGATGACTATCAGCGGGCGGTGGAACTCGATGACGAGGACGCGACGGCCTTGTTCGGACGGGGAAATCTGCATTTTAAAAAGGGCAATTTACATTTGGCGTTAAACGACTATAATAAAGCCTTACAGTTAAAGCCGGACCATCAAAAAGCGCAATTGCACAGATCAAAGTTATTGCAAGTCATGAAGTTGCAGGAAGCAGGCAAGGCGCGTCCCTAAACGAGACCTATGAAAGCGGAACACCGTAAATATATTCTCACCCATTATAAGAAGAAGACGGTTGAGCAGATCGCCCGGGATTTGCAGCTCAAGGAGCGGACCGTCGAGCGATTTCTAGCCAAACAGCAGGAAAAATATCAGGAACAACAAAAAAAAGAAGCGGTCACCGAAAAGCGCCGTAATCCGCTGAATGTGTGGTTGCTGCTCGCCGTCGCCTTGTTGGGCTTCATCTTTTATTCCAACGCGATGAAGGGTGAGTTTGTATGGGATGACAATATTCTCGTGCGCAACAACACCGATATCCGTGATTGGGGGAATCTCAATAAGGTCTTTTTTGGGAACCTCGGCGGCGAGACACTTTATTACAAGCACTCATCCTACCGGCCGATTCAGACGTTGTCCTACATGATCGACTTCAGCCTCTGGAAGATGGATCCGATGGGATATCATCTCACGAGCGTGATCTGTCATCTGCTGGTGGCGGTGTGTCTGTACATCTTTATCTTCAAGATATTCCCGAATAATTTTATCGCGTTCGCGACATCGCTGATGTATGTCCTGCATCCGATGCACACCGAGGCGGTCACCTATATTTCCGGACGGGCGGATCCATTGTCAACGATGTTTATGCTGCTGTCGCTGATCTTTTATCTGCGGCTGCTGGAGCGTGAATCGTTTGTCAACTATATCATGATGGGGCTGTGTTATGTGCTCGGCGTGTTGTCCCGGGAAAACGCGCTGATGGTGCCGGCGTTTGTGTTTGTCTATCATCTGACCTTAAAGAAGAAGATCCAGTGGCGGCCGATCATTGTGTATGCCTGTATCGCCGGGTTCTATATCTTTCTGCGGGTGAATGAGATCGTCGGGGGATTGGGGCTCAAAGAGCCGGTCAAGACTTCGATCTTTGAACGCATGCCGGGTTTCTTTGTGGCGTATGCTTCCTATTTAAGGATCATGATCGCGCCGTTTAATCTGCATATGGAATATCTGCGGCCGTTATTCTCGATGAGCAAGCCGCTGGCGATTCTGGGGATGTTGTTCTTCGCCGGAACTATGGCGTTAGCAACCTTCTTCCACAAACGCATAATGGTGGTGACATTCGGGATCATGTGGTTCCTGGTCGGATTGTTTCCGGTGTCCAATGTCTTTGTCGTGGTCAATGCGTACATGGCCGAGCACTGGCTGTACATCCCGTCGATCGGAGTGTTTTTGATGGCGGCCTACGGCATGAATCATCTGGCCGAAAAGAATGACAATCTCAAATACACGATGTACGGATTGCTGGCAGTTGTTAGTTTGTTTTTTGGAATATTAACGTATGAGCAAAATAAGACCTGGCTCAATCAGGTCGAGTTTTACGAACGGACGCTGAAGTTCGCGCCCAACAGCGGTCGTCTGCACGCGGACATGGGCGAGGCCTATTATCGTGTCGGGCGGGTGGAGGACGCGCTTAAGTCGACGATCCGTGCGATTCAATTGCGACCGACCTATTACGCGGCGTACAGTAACCTGGGGACGATTTATGTACGCCTGGGTCAACCGGACAAGGCCATCGAGGCGTATAAAAATTCATTAAAGATCCGGCCTAATTATTTCAACGCGCACTTTAATCTGGCGAATGTCTACAAGGATCAGAATCGTTGTGAAGAGGCGGTGGTGCATTATCAGCAGGCCATCCATTACATGCCGAGCCTATCGAACGCATACAACAACATCGCGATCTGCTACAGTCAGCTGGGCCAGAAGGAAGAGGCAGCCAAGTATTATCAGGCCGGCATCACGATCAATCCCAAGAATGTGAAGTTTTATAACAATCTCGCCAGTGTGCTCAGTGATCTGGGACGTCATCAGGAAGCGGTGGATCTTTATCTCAAGGCGCTGTCGTTGGGATCCAGTGATGAAGACCAAGCGATTATTTATTACAATTTGTCTCTGGGGTACTTCCGGACCAAACGGCCGCAGGAGGCCGGTGAGGCATTCAACAAGGCCAACAGCTATCAACTCAAGAACCCTCGGATGTATCAGCAGTTGGCGATGATCTACATGCGTTCAGGTCTCAAAAAACAGGCGGATTATTTAATGAACCGGGCGCGGCAGGCCCAGTCAGGACTATAAGATGAGCAAGCGCAAACACAAATCCAAAAAATCAGACGGGCCGACGGTCCGTCGCGAACTCCGGGCCGAGGCCTTTACCGATGAGTCAGCCATCAAGCCGACGTGGTATCGCACGTTTAGTTGGCCGATCGTGATCGTGCTCTGCATCATCACGTTTTTTATGCTCGTGCACGGTTCAAATTACGAACGGCGTAAGGGATTCCTGACCTTCGATGAAAGCATCTATATGCGGCTGGGATTTTTCCTCAAGCAGGGAGAGCCGTACAGCACGGTCAAGATCTACGAGGAGAAGAAACGCAGCCGCGCCCTGCCGGAGTATCTCAACCGGCCGGTGTTCAAACATCCGCCGATGTATTCGTGGACGATCTCGATGTTCTACTCGATGCTGGAGCAGAAGTCGACGTACAAGTACGAAGAGCTGTATGCGGCGGCCTCCAAGGTATCCAACCTCGCCGGTGTGATGTTGATCCTGCTGGTGTTCTGGTTTGCCAAGACATATTACGGTTATTCCACGGGATTTCTGGTGGCGTTTTTGATGGCCATCGATCTGAATATGACGCTGTCATCACAAAAAGTATGGATGGCGTCGTCGCTGACCATGTGGATGTTCGCGACGCTGATCTTCCTCTATAAGGCCTGTGAAGAACATCGCGGATATTTTCTGGCCGCGGGCTTTACGTTCGGACTGGCGATGCTCACCAAGTACACGGCGGTGCTGGTGGTGCCGATCTTGATCACTTATTTATTGATCTATCATCGTGATATGTTTAAACGCTGGGAATTTTACAGTTTCTTTGCGGTCGCGGGATTGATGTTCCTGCCGTGGGCGATTCACAACATGAAGGTCTATGGCATGGACGCGTTTACGATGATGATTATCCGTCAGACGGCCGGTCCCGAGAAGATGGCGCGTTTCGCGGTGTTGGCGGCGGTGGTGCTGGCCGGTGTGATCGGCGGGATCTGGTTTCAGCGTCGACGGGTGTCCTCTGGTTCAGTCGATGAAAAGTCCGCGGCGGAATTTGATTCGACGGTGTGGCGTAAAGGGGTGGTCGCGGCGGTCGGATGTTTTATCGCGTTCTTGCTGCTGCAGAAACCGTTTCTGACCAGTATTCTCGCTACCTTGTCCTGGGAGAGTATTCCGAACGCGGGGTGGGACATGGCCATTTTCAAGAAGGAACCGTGGTATTTTTATCTGAAACAGCACGTCGAATATTCGCCGATGTATCTGTTTGTGTTTCTGGCCTTGCTGCGCGCGCCGCTCGGCAAGCGTCAGGATGTGTTTCTCTTTACCAGCTGCTGCTGGATCCTTGCCTTTACAATTGTGTGGGGGAATTTTCAGGGACGCTACGCGCTGAGCTTTGTACCGCCGGCCTTGATCCTGATCGCTTCGACGATTACCTTGATCTACAAGATGCTGCTGCGTTATCGTAATAATGCCGGTTACATCGGTCTTGGGGTGCTGTCGGTGATGCTGTTTTATTTTGTCTTAAAGGCCTTCAAGGTGTACAGTGCCATTGCGTTAAACCATAACGTGGCTTATTTCTAATGCGCTGCACGTTGTGTGAAGCTGGCAATCCAGTTTTAGTGCATCAGAAAGTCGATCCGCATCATGGTGAACGGTTGTACTATCAGTGCCAGACCTGTCGGCTGATCTTTCTGGATCCCGCCCAATATCTTTCGGCCTGGGATGAACAATCCCGTTACGATCTGCATCAAAATTCGCCCGACGATCAGGGGTATGTGGATTTCCTGAATCAATTGCTCGATCCGTTGAGTGAACGTCTACAGCCGGGCGCGGCCGGATTGGACTATGGGTGCGGGCCGGGGCCGACGGTGTCGGTGATCATGCGGCAACGCGGATTTCAGATGAAGGATTATGATCCGCTCTACGCCAACGACACGGCCTTGATCGACCAGGCCTATGACTTTGTCACGTGCACCGAGGTGATCGAACATTTTTATCAGCCGGCCCGAGATCTGGCGCGGCTGGACCGATGCGTGAAGCCCGGCGGATGGATGGGGCTGATGACCGGGATGTACCGCGACGTCGAATCGTTTAAGGGTTGGTGGTATCATTCCGAGCCCACCCACGTGATCTTCTTTCATCAAGATACATTCAAGTGGCTGTCCCAAAAAATGGGCTGGACGATAGAGTATCTGACCGACCGCGTAGTCATATTTCAAAAAATTGGTGTCAGGGTAAATTCAAGTAGCTAGTGCAACACTTCAATCTGATAGAATATTAGATCAAAGGAGTTGCCAATGGCCAAGTATCAAAGATTATCAGTCGAAGAGCGAGAAGAAATCAGCCG
>JAUIER010000020.1 GCA_030429765.1 bacterium
TGATAGACCTCGGAAAATTCATGGTTACTACACCCCTGCTGAAGTTTTTAATAAAATGTTGCACTAGAAACTAGAATCCACCCTGACACCAATTAATTGGCCTGGCCGCGCAGTTCCATCATTTTTTGCTGCAGCTCGAGATTGCGCTGTTGCTGTTCCTTCTGATAGCGCTGCTGAATCGCCAGGCGCTCCTGCGGTGTCTGGGCGTTTTGCATATCCTGCGAAAATTGCTGCGTGGATTCGAGCATCCGCTTTTGATATTCCATCGCCAACGCCTGGATCTTTTGCTGATTCTCCTGATGCTGCCGCATCATGTCGGCCTGATTGGCATTGCCATAATGATTGTTCTGCGGCGCGCGCGGGTTGACCGCATTTCGATTGGGAAAGTTTGACGGGACGGCCGGTGTTTGTCGTCCCTTGGAACCTGAATGGATCCGGATTCCCTCAGCCTTACGGCGTTTGAAGTCTTCCATTCTTTTCTGCGCTTCGGCCTGCGCCCGCTGATTCTGTTGATCAACGCGTTGCTGCCGTTTGGCCAGAATACTCTTCATGGCCTCAGTTGCGGAACTACCATTGTCAGGATCCGGTAACGGCGGTTCCTTATCGGTGGTGAACTTACCCGTGATCGGCGGCTTGTTGTTAGCAAAGTTATACATATTTTCATAAGCCGTCGTGATACGCTCGTCCGAGCATTGTCCGCTGAGGATTTCCTGCAGCTGGTTGATGTTACTGGTGAAGAATCCTATGGCCAGCGAGGTGGCCAGAAACGGGTTGGTCTCGCGGTGATGCGACTTCAGTGTCGAGCTGATCATCCGCATCGTGGCCCATGGCTTCCAGGTGCCGAAGTATCGGTCGTAGGTGTCCGCGTACTTGCGTTCCAGCCGGATCTCTCTCGGTTCACCATCCACGGTCTCACTGATCAGAAATCCGTTATCGTCAAATTTCCGTTCAACCGTAAAAATGCGTCGGCCGACCGGATCTTTGATATGTCCGCCACAGTAATCCGAGTAGGCGCCCAGGGCTGATTCCAGAAAGAAACCGAAGAAGTTTTTATAGTGCCTAACAATATCAAAACGTCCGGCCGCCAGCACTTCCACAAAATCCCCAAAGTCAGCAATCGGACTGTTGTATTCCTTGAGCACCATCTGCGAGGCGTCGACTTTCCAATCATCCGATTTTCGGGTGATCAGAAAGCAATCCTGACCTTCGGTCTTACATTTGTAATCCTGGGATAGCGGATTGATGATAAACTTGATGGTTTCAGTCGCGGGGCATTCCTTGAGATACATCTTTGACACATCGGCGGCGACCATCCCCCAGCTGTGCATCTTGACCGGCTTGGCCAGCGCGCGCTCCTGGTTATTGGCAAATTGAGGCTCAAGTAAAAGCACCGGCTCCGGATCGCAACCGCCGCGATAACGCATACCGGCGACGCTGAACACGTCACGGTAGGCCAGTTCAAATGTATGATATTGATCAAAGTCCGTCTCAACACGACCATCCTGAATGCGCCATCCGTTGGCCTTGGTCATCGTGCCTTCGTAGGTGTAGTCCTCTTTGGTGTGATGGGCCGGATGAAACGTAAAGCGGATGACCTCCACCTCATCATCGCATTGATCAAGAATGCCGTTGCGAAGCACCTCGAGCACATCGCTGACCGGCAGATCGTTACCGGAGCGTGTTTGCAGGAAGCGCGATAGGTCGAGCTTTCGTGTATCGCTGGCAACAGTCTCCACATTGATGAGCTTGCGGCATGCCCCGCGGTAAATGGCGGATACAGACGTTTGCCGATGAATGGTGTGGGCGGTAAATCCGTTCATCTCCGCGTCACGGTTGAACATCTTCGTCATGCGCAACTGAATTTGTCCATAATTCTCAATGATCTCATCGTCGCGTTCCCATATCTTCATCTGGGCATTCGCATTGATTTGCAACGACATGATTCCAATCAGAGCCATGCCTACTGCTTGCCAGCTTTTACGTTGCCTTGAGCGGGTTGGTGTTTTTTTAGACGTAAAACAATGATCATCCGGGTAAGATTTCATAATGAGTCCTATCGATTGGATTAGCGGATCGGTTTATGTGAAAAGCTCGGCCATGCGTTTTCTCATCGCCTGCGACGGTAGTATACCATAACCGGCGCGCATATTTTCATTCATATGTTCGACTTGTCGGGTGGCCGGAATCGCACAGGTCACCGCCGGGTGCGAGACGATGAACTTGAGTAAAAACTCCGGCCAATTGGCACACCCCATGTCAGCGGCCCACTCGGGGAGCGCTCGACGCTGGGCGTCATCAATAAGGTATCCGCCTTGATAGGGCCGATTGGCGATCACCGCAATCCCTTCGTCTGCCGCCAGCGGTAATATCCGATCCTCCACCTCCCGGTCCCGGATATTGTACGTCACCTGAATGAAGTCCAGTGGCTGGGTGCGCATGATGCGCTCGAGTTCACGATGGCGCCGGCCATGTGATGTCGTGATCCCCAGGTAACGAATTCGTCCGGACTCCTTGAGTTCGCGCAGCGTGGCCAGGTGCTCTTCCCATGTCAACAAGTTGTGGACCTGAAACAAATCAAAGTTCGGTAACTTCCATAAACGGCAGGAATCCTCAAATTGGCGTGGGCCCATGGCCGGGTCCATGTTCCAGATCTTGCTGGCGCTGAACAGGGAATCCGTGTTGGTTAGGCCGGGTAAGACTTTTCCCAAGACCTGTTCGGCCAGCCCGTACATCGGCGACGAGTCGATCATTCCGCCGCCTAAATCAAAAAAGGCCTTTAACACTTGAGCCCTCGCGTCGATTTCGGTCGGACCACTGACATGAAATGTCTGCCATGTTCCCATGCCGATGACCGGGATCTTCTCGCCGGTCGACGGAATGGTTTTTCGTATAGGCGACAAATCCGATTGCTCCGCGAAGGCATTGAGCGAATCCAGGATCGAAAGTGAAGATATAAAAGGAGCTCCGGCCAAGAGCACGGCTAACTTTTTCAAGAATTCACGTCGTGAGATACTGGTTGGCGTCGACTTTGGTGGAAAACTGTTTTTCATGATTAATATACCGGATCTATCGTTGATCTGAATGGACTATTTAACTCATGTGAATACAGCGATCTTCTAGAACGATGCAAAAAACGCCAGCCAAATTCCCGCGCCGATAAACAACACGGCCGTGATAAACGGGGTAAAATTGTAAACGGTTGGGCCCGGCTTAAGGACGCTGAATGACGGATCGTCAGGTTTATAGTAAACCTTCACCTGCTGACCGTTGCCGAACTCCTGCAACAATTTTTCCAGCGTTCCGGCTGTCTTCACTATTTTATCACTGAACGTGACACGTTGACTGGTATATGGCTGCCCATTGACTTCATAAGTGTAGGTATAGTCAACCTGGGTGCTTTTGTGTCCGCCGACCCGTTCTGCGGCCGACTTTACAATGACATAACGCGTTGACGCCTTTTGGATTTTGCCCCACGCGTAGGGCCATTGCCGACTTTGGATCGCTTTCATCAGCTGGACGATGAGAAACGTCCCAAATATTCCGCCGACCGCGATGAAGATGAATCCCATGATAGATGACATGCTTAACTCCTTGTGCTGTTATCAAATTGTCCCTATATTGCAACCTTAACATTACTTGACTTAGATGATGGCTTCAAGCAAAGCGCCCACACTATACGCCAATCCGGCCGCCATCGCGCCGATCGAAAATGTTTCAAGCCCTGAGAGCCACCATCGCTGACCGACGAACTTTCCTTTCATCGCCCCGACGATAAAAAAGGCCAATCCGGTCATTACGGAGCTGATCATAAACGGATGCGGGGTCTGGACCTGAAAGATCATCTCGTAGACAAAGATATACAGGGGCACAAAACCGATCAGCATGAAGGCGGCAAACGTGGCCAATCCCGCCTTAACCGGCGACGGCGGATTGAGTGACATCCCGAATTCTTCCTGGATCATGGTGTCGATCCACCGTTCCGAGTCCGACGTGATAACCTTGACGACCCGTTCGAGATCCGCGCCCTTGAATCCCTTGGCCTCAAAGATCTGGCGGATCTCTTCTTTCTCCCCTTCCGGAAATTTTTCGATATGCCGTTTCTCTGACTCACGGATATGGTCCAGCAGCTGGTGTTCGGCCTTGGTCCCGATGTAATTACTGATGGCCATACTGAAACCGTCCGCGATGAGATTGCTCAGCCCCAGGATAATAATGACCTTGCTCGATAGATTCGCCCCCACCACACCTGAGACAACGGCAAAGGTTGTCACCGTTCCGTCGATCGCCCCGTAGATGAAATCCTTGAGGTAACTGTGCTTGAATCCCGCCTCAAGCCGTTCGCGGATCGCGGAGGGTGTGTGGGAATGACTGAATTTAGATGACTGTGATTTAGATGTCATATTCGTTTGATAGCTCCTAAGTGAATACTGTTAACAGATTATGTACTTGAAGTTGCTGCTGTCCATCGCTATTGTTAGCCCTATTCACTATCATCACCGTCCCGGCTGAGCTCTAAAAGTCGAGTTGACACAAACTTTTTATACATCCGACGGTCAAAGCATCCCCGGATAACCGATTGTGAGTCCACCACAGGAATAAATCCCAGGAAATATCTATCCATATAGCCTTTGGCCTCATACAGGCTGACCTTATCTTGAATTTGATGTTCAAAGTTTTCCTTGATGTCCACCCCGAGCAGAAAACTGCCGGAGTCCTCCAGCATGATTGAGTTTTTGATGCTGCTAATGTTTATGACGCCCGATAGTTTGCCTTCACGGTCAACCACCGGATATTGCGTGTAGGGACTTTCACTGAAAATATGCAGGATATCTTTAAGGGGCGTGCTGTCCTGGATTACCGGGTAATTTGTGTCCATTAGCTCATCCACTTGCACCTTTCTGATCAAATCCTCTTCGGATACATTACGGCCGATCTCTCCTGATTTCTCGATCGCTAACTTTACACACGGGGGACCGATCAACTGTACAACAAAGGTTGACGCGACAACCACCGCCACAATAATATTCCCAAGATTTTCCGGAAAGATATGGGCCGCGACCATACTCAATCCAACCGCCACACCGGCCTGACTGAACAGACATAATGGCAGATAGCGCCGGACCGATGGATGGCTTGAGGACAGCCTGGCGCCTAGATACGCGCCTACCATCTTGCCGAATGTACGGCCGGTAACATATAGAAAGATAAGAATGAGCAATAATCGGTTAAGTGACTGCACGTTTAATTTGGCTCCGATCAGCACAAAAAACAGGATGAATATCGGCGGTGCAAAGTCTTCTGTTAATTCAAATATCCGGCGGCTGGTATGGGGAATGCCGTTGACAACGACAGCCCCGAGAATCATCGCGGCCAGCAACATACTCACATTAAGGGTTATGGATAGTCCCAGGACAAACAAAACCATGCCGATCAGAAATACCAGGACTTTATCCTTTTGGTCGTAGTGCTTTAGTATACCGACAAGTATCAGTCCCGACAGTCCTCCGATGACAATGGCGCCACCGATTTCGTACATGGGATGAAAGATGGCCCATAGAACACTTTGATGCGCCATTCCCAAAATGTGAGTGGCCAGATTAGAGGCAATCGCAAACAGGATGATGGCCAGGGCATCGTCAAGCGCGACAATACCAAATATTGTCGTTGTCAGTGGGCCGCGCGCCTTGTATTCCCACAAAACATCGGTTGTCGCGGCCGGTGCTGTGGCCGAGGCAATGGCCCCAAGCATTAACGCCACCGACCAACCCAGCGTTGTATCCTGGAGAAGCAGGCTACCGATCACTCCGATGACCACGGTAACTCCGATGAAGGCCATAAGTCCTTCAAAAAGCAATATCGTAAAAAACTGCCGGCCGTATTTTTTCAGAATAGATTTTTTGAGCTCACCGCCGATCATAAAACCAATGAGACCCAGGGCAAATTGGTTGAACGGCTGTAATGTTTCAATCATATTCAGATCAATGATCTTGAGCCCGGTCTGTCCAAGAAATACGCCAATGAGGATATACCCTACCACCTGCGGAATCCTAAGTTTCTGAAAGAGACGTCCTCCCAGCGTCCCTCCGAATAAGACCAGGGCCAGAATAAACAGTGTGTTCAGATGTAAGGTGGAAACTTCCGATATCAGATATTGAAATTTCTGGATCATGGGCAATAAAAGTTTAAGAATTCATTTTCTTAGTATCAACGTTTTGCTCTTGGGTGGGGATGGCCAGGCCATCGGCATATTAAGTCATACGGCCTCACTCTTGAGTGAATGGTTCAGATGGCGATCGTTTAAAGTTTGGTGACATTATCGATCTGAACCGATAGGTTTCCGTTCTGATCTTTGACAAGTGGTGTGACACACATCATAACATTACTGCTATTGAACGTATAGCTGCCGGACGGGACTTTTTTAAAGATATCCCGGAACAGCGCGGGGTAACCTCCCATCATTTCGAGTGACGACAGCATACAGTGTTTACCGCCGTCGAGATCACCGGCATCGAGCATGAGTTTGACATCACTCTTGACCGCTTCGGGAACTGGGTACGTGCGGGCCTCTTTCCAGTCCTGATTGGCACGTGATTGCAGAAACTTAAGCATTGACGCGTCATCGCCGTTGGCGATATAGACTTTACCGCGCAGCCCCGAGATATAGACGCGATTGGTTTCGTACCACAAGTTAAGTATGGCCTCTCCGTTATCGCTTTTGTTGCTGCGTACGTCCTCCACACTGATATCTCCTGTTGAAAGGCTGTTATCCGGTTTGTCCACCGGGGGGGTGCTGGCAACTGGCTTGGCCCCGAAAAGTTTTTTCAAAAAGCCCATAGGTATCCCTCCTTGGTATGGCTGTGATCAACAACCGATTATCTGCTTATTATAGGGAATCGTGAAGTGTAGATCAATATGCGATTGAGTTGCAGGAAGGTGCAATTCCTCCCGCTTGGCAAGGCAGGTATGCGTGCACGTAGAAGGTGGTCGCCGCATTATCCTTAACTGCGGGGTTGATAGCTCTGCAAGGTCTTCATGTAATTGGCCCGTTCAAACGCCTCGGGGTTGGCGCAGGATTTCTGGCTCATGCTGCCCTGCATCTGCGCGACAGATTCGTATTCATTCTCCTCCATCCATTCGACGATGCCATCCTGGATGCGGCGTGCTTCATCTACCCCGTTCTTCAATAGGGTCGAGCACAACATGGTTACATTCGCGCCGACCATCAGCATTTTGATCACATCTTCATCGGTGTGAATCCCGCTGGTCGCGGCCAGGTTGCATTTAAGATGCCCATAGAGAATCGCGATCCAGCGTAATGGCAACCGCATGGCATGCGGGGTGCTCAGGATCACGTTGGGGCGAACGTCAAGATTTTCCAGATCGATATCCGGCTGGTAGAAGCGGTTGAATAGCACTAGCGCGTCGGCGCCGGCCTCGTCGAGCCGCCGGGCCATGTAGGCCATGTTGCTGAAAAATGGACTGAGTTTCACCGCGACCGGAATGCTGATTTGTTTTTTGACCGATTGCAGGACATCGATATAGGACTGCTCAATGGCCTCGCCGGACTGGTCGAACTGGGTGGGGATGTGATAGATATTGAGTTCAAGCGCGTCCGCACCGACCTGTTCGATATGTTTCGCATACTTGGTCCAGCCGCCAGCGGTATAACCGTTAAGGCTGGCAATAATCGGAATCGCGCAGGCCTTCTTGGCCTTTTCAATATGCTCGAGATACTCGTCGGGTCCGCCGTAAAAACGGACCGGCTCCGGAAAATATGTCAATGATTCGGCGTAGCTCTCGGTGCCGTGTGTCAGATGATGGTGCAGGTCGAGTGTCTCCAGCGCCAGCTGTTCTTCAAACAGTGAATGCAGGACGATAGCCGAAACACCTGCGTCCTCCAGTTTTCGGATACTGTTGAGATTTTCCGACAGCGGCGACGCCGAGGCCACTAACGGATTCTTGAGTTTCATACCGAGATATTGTGTGGTCAGGTCCATATTGATCTCATCTCTCTTTGACGTGTTTCACCTAAATTTTATTTTCCATCGGTCGATGCATCATTCGTCGAACCGTCCGATGACATCTCTTTGAGGATGCTCCAGCGCGAGCTCACATCGCGTTGCGCCTGCTGCATCAGATGACGGGCCTCCTCGGGTTTGGTCTTGGTCAGCATTTTGAAACGGTTTTCCAGATACGCATAGTCTTTAAATCGAATCTTGGGATCTTTGGAGTCCAGGATCAGCGGATTTTTACCGTCTTTGACCAGTTCAGGATTGTAGCGGAACAACGGGAAATAACCGGAATCCACCGCGGCCTTCTGATTGTTCAGGGCCTTGGTCATATTAATCCCGTGCGCGATACAGTGACTGTAGGCGATGATCAGCGACGGACCGGGATAACGTTCGGCCTCGATAAACGCCTTGAGGGTGTGTTCATCCTTGGCCCCCATGGCGACATTGGCGATGTAGACGTGCTGATAGGTCATCGCGATGCGGGCCAGGTCTTTCTTGGGTAACGGTTTACCAGCCGCGGCAAACTTGGCGACAGCCGCCCGCGGGGTGGATTTGGACATCTGCCCGCCGGTGTTGGAGTAGACCTCTGTATCCAGCACCAGGATGTTGACGTTCTCGCCGGAGGCCATCACATGATCAAGCCCGCCGAATCCGATGTCATACGCCCAACCGTCGCCACCGATGATCCACACACTTTTCTTGACCAGCAGATCGATCACGCTGCGTAAATGATCGGCCTCGGCTGTATCGATGTTGCCTAATTTGTGCTTGGCTTCCTCGATGCGCTTGCGTTGTTCAAAGATATCGGCCTCGTCGATTTGCTGGGCGTTTAAAATGGCATCAACGAGCTGCGTCCCAATGTGGGATTCACAATTCTTTATGAGTTCAGCTGCATACTCGGTTTGTTTGTTGAGCGCGATACGAAAGCCCAGCCCGAATTCGGCGTTGTCTTCAAATAACGAGTTGGACCAGGCCGGACCGCGTCCCTCCTCGTTTTTGGTCCAGGGCGTTGTCGGCAGATTTCCGCCATAGATCGACGAACAGCCCGTGGCATTGGCCACCAGGGCGCGATCACCGAACAGCTGGGTCATGAGTTTGATGTACGGCGTCTCACCGCAACCGGCACAGGCGCCGGAAAATTCAAAGAGCGGCTCCAACGATTGAACGCCGCGGATCGATGAATGTTTGACCAGTGAACGATCGGTCTCCGGAATTTGTGTAAAGTAATCCCAATTGACCTTTTCGCGTTCAAGAATCGGTGCCTGCGGCTTCATATTGATCGCCTTCAGCCGTGTTTCCGATTTATTCTTGGCCGGACACACGTCCACGCAGATCGCGCAGCCGGTGCAGTCCTCAGGCGCAACCTGGATCGTATATTTCTTCTCGGCTAACTCCCGGTCTTTACAGGCCGTCGATAAAAATCCATCGGGAGCCGAATCACTGTACGACGGTTCGTAGATCTTGGTGCGGATGACCGAATGCGGACATACTGCGACACACTTTCCGCATTGAATGCAGACCGCCGGATCCCATTCCGGGATTTCCTGGGCGATATTGCGGCGTTCCCATTTGGATGTCCCGACGGGATATGTTCCGTCGACCGGCATGGCGCTCACCGGCAGTTGGTCGCCTTTCTGCGCGATCATGCGGGCGGTCACTTGCTGCACAAAATCGGGAGCCTCCGACGGCACCGCGGCCTTCATCGGGACCGAACTTGACACTTCTTTGGGATAATCCACCTCAAACAAATGATCCAATGTACGGTCAACGGCGGCAAAGTTCATCTTAACGATCTCCTCACCCTTTTTGCCGTACACCTTTTTGATCTGAGTCTTAATCGCCTCGATGGCTTCTTCGCGCGGCAGGACGCCGGAGATGGCAAAGAAGCAGGTCTGCATAATCGTGTTGATGCGTCCGCCCATCCCGCTGTCGCGGGCGATTTTATAGGCATCGATGGTGTAGAATTTAACATTCTTGGCGATAATTGTTTCCTGGACCTTTTGAGGCAGGTGGTTCCAGATCTCTTCTTTCGAATACGGGCTATTCACCAGAAAGACACCGCTGGGGTCTAATTTTTCCAGGACATCATACTTGTCGAGAAAATTAAACTGATGGCATCCCACAAAATTAGCCCGGCTCACCAAAAAAGCGCTGTGAATCGGTTTGGGACCAAA
Source organism: bacterium (assembly GCA_030429765.1). Taxonomy (GTDB): domain Bacteria; phylum Omnitrophota; class Gorgyraeia; order Zapsychrales; family Zapsychraceae; genus JAGOSC01. The sequence goes on from JAUIER010000020.1 coordinate 10,187, forward strand.
GCGCAAATGCGACACGGTCATTGATCCGGCTTTCTTGGAATCATAGACAAAATAGGCCTGAGCGAATTTATCGGTATTCTCACCGATGATTTTGATTGAACTCTTATTGGAGCTGACCGTCCCGTCGGATCCCAATCCGTAAAAGATGGCCCGAATCCCCGATTCGCTTTCGATGGTATAGGCCGCATCAAACTCCAGACTGGTATGAGTAACATCGTCGTTAATCCCGACGGTGAAATGGTTCTTGGGCTTGTCCTTTTTAAGCTCATCAAAAACGGCCTTGATCATCGCGGGTGTAAATTCCTTGGAGGAAAGTCCGTAACGTCCCCCGATGATGTACGGATCGATTTTTAATCCATGCTCCCGTCGGGCCTCGGATATGGCATTGACCACATCCAGATACATCGGCTCTCCACTGGCCCCCGGTTCTTTGGTCCGATCCATAACAGCAATGGATCGCGTGGTCTCGGGCAGTGCCGCGACAAAATGACGGATGGAAAACGGACGGTACAAGCGAACCTTAAGTAATCCGACCTTTTCGCCTTGCTGGCTGAGATAATCGACCGTGTCCTGGGCGGTCTCCGCGCCCGATCCCATGATGATCATGATCCGTTCAGCGTCCGCGGGGCCGTAGTAGTCGAAGAGTTTGTATTGACGTCCGGTAAGCCCGGCAAACTGGTCCATGGCCTGTTGCACCAAATCCGGACATTGTTCGTAGTACCGATTGACTGTCTCACGGGCCTGAAAGTAGACATCCGGATTCTGAGCCGTTCCACGGATCACGGGATCATCGGGGGTTAATCCGCGGTTGCGGTGTTCAATCACACGCCGATCGTCGATCATCTGCCGGATGTGATCATCCTCGATGACCTGAATCTTGTTGATTTCATGTGACGTGCGGAAACCGTCAAAGAAATGGATAAACGGGATACGGGACTCCAACGTCGCACGCTGCGCGATTAACGCAAAGTCCATGACCTCCTGAACACTACAGCTGGATAACAGGGCAAAACCCGTGGCGCGTGTGGCCATGACATCCGAATGATCGCCGAAGATCGATAGTCCCTGAGCCGCCAACGAGCGGGCGGCGACATGAAATACCGTGGCGGTAAGCTCCCCCGCGATCTTGTACATATTCGGGATCATGAGCAACAATCCCTGTGACGCGGTGAAGGTAGTTGTCAACGCGCCGCGCTGCAACGCACCGTGCACCGCGCCGGCGGCGCCAGCCTCGCTTTGCATTTCCTGCACCAGCGGAATTGTATTCCAAATATTGGTTTTACCCGCGGCCGTCCACTCATCGATGTATTCCCCCATCGGTGATGACGGTGTGATCGGATAAATGGCCGCAACCTCATTGACTTTGAGGGCGATCATCGCGGCGGCTTCATTACCGTCGATAGTGAGATATTTTGAATTCATGACACGAACCATCCTGTCTCTAAAATGATTGATATACTTTTATTTTAGGTAATTTCAATTTAAAGAACAAAGTATTTGTTGCAAAATAACGGGGTTGATCGACAAATTTTTCTGTTTATTTAGCTCATAAAACTTAAAAATACTAAAACCTCGACGAGAAAATTATCTTAAACCTCAAATTCAGTAATAGAGTAGATGAATGTACGTGATTATACGCAGAACCCTATGATCCTGAAAAAAACGTATTCATATCAGACGCTGTGACGAGTTAGCATATGCGCGGCAATTGATCGCCCGCCAGCAAATCCAGGATACGGTTGGCCCCGATACGGCTTTTAAGGATCACCAGCGATGGGTGTTGTTCAGTCACTCTCCCAATGAAGTTTGCGGATCCAAATCCCGGATGGTCTTGCATAATGGCCAGGGCCCGCTCAGCTTGGTCACCCGGTACAAACGCGACAAAGCGCCCCTCATTCGCGACATACAATGGGTCCAGTCCGAGCAATTCACAGGCCGAGGCCACATCCTCTCTGACCGGAATGCGAGCCTCGTCAATCTCCATCGATAATCGTGTTGACGACGCGATTTCATTCAAGGCGCTCGATAGTCCACCGCGCGTTAAATCCCGCAGGCAATGCACCTCGATATCGGCGTCAATTAGTTCCATGACGACATCTCCCAGCGGGCATGTATCGCTGGTAATGGCTGATTCAAATTCCAGTCCCTCACGCATGGCCATCACCGCCATGCCATGCCGCGCGAGATCGCCATTGACGATAATGGCATCACCGGCTCGAACGCTCGATGGAGCGATGGTCAACGGATGATCAATGGTCCCGATCCCTGATGTGTTAATAAAGATCCCGTCGCCCTTGCCGCGGTCGACGACCTTGGTGTCACCGGTCACAATTTGGATCCTGGCTGCGTCAGCAGACCGGCGGATCGATTCACACACAGTCCACAGCGTCGGCATATCGAGTCCTTCTTCCAGGATCAATCCCAAACTCAAGCTGTGCGCCCGCGCACCGGCCATGGCCAGATCATTCACCGTTCCGTTCACCGCCAGCTGTCCAATATCGCCGCCCGGAAAGATCAATGGATTGACCACATACGAGTCCGTGGTGTACGCAAGATTGTCCGACGATACATTGAGTACGGCTGAATCATGCCCGGGAGCATGACGGGTGTCCTCATACAGATGCGCGAAGATCTGATCGATCAGCTGATGCATGAGTTTGCCGCCGCTGCCGTGCGCAAGCTGCACCTGGGTGTGCTGTGTGATCGGAAGCGGACATGTGGGATTGAATTCTGTCGTCATAGTTCTAAGTGGTTAATGATTGACCTCGATATCGATAATACGCCGCGCACGCGCCCTCGGATGAGACCATCGTGGCGCCTAACGGATGCTCCGGTGTACAGGTGGTGCCAAAGGCCGGGCAATCAAACGGTTTCTTGTGTCCCTGCAAAACAAGTCCGCTGATGCAATCCGCGCTTTCTTCCGCTTGTATACCTCTGACATTAAATTTTGTCTCGGCATCGTACATGCGGTATTCGTCGCGTAACTGAAAACCGCTGTGCGGGATCTGTCCAATGCCGCGCCATTTACGCGTGCCGATTTCAAATACACGCGTCAACATCTGCTGAGCCGGTTGATTGCCCTGCTTGATGACCGAACGGACATACTGATTCTCAACATCGTGACGTCCCTCTTCGAGCTGCTTTACGCACATCAGCACGCCTTGTAAAATATCCAGCGGTTCAAACCCGGTGACGACGATCGGGACCTGATACTTTGCCGCCAGCGGATCATACTCATGATATCCCATAACGGCACACACATGTCCGGCGGCTAAAAAACCCTGCACTCGATTGTTCGTCGACGACAGAATCGCTTCAATCGCCGGCGGTACCAGCACGTGAGACACCAGAATGGAGAAATTGGCGATCCGCTGGGCATGGGCTTGGTACACCGCCATCGCATTGGCCGGCGCCGTGGTTTCAAAGCCTACGGCAAAAAAGACAACTTCCTTATCCGGATTTTCACGGGCGATCTTCAAGGCGTCGAGCGGTGAGTAAATAATCCGCACATCCCCGCCATTGGCCTTGACCGCAAATAGGTCCAGATGACTGCCCGGCACCCGCAGCATGTCACCGAAGGATGTAAAAATCACCTCAGGGCGCGACGCGATGGCAATGGCCTGATCGATCAGCTCTAGAGGCGTCACACATACCGGACAGCCGGGTCCATGCACGAGTTCAACTTTGTCCGGTAAAAATTCATCAATCCCAAACTTGACGATTGCGTGTGTCTGACCGCCGCAGACCTCCATGATACAGTGATGACGTGTCGTGATCCGGTGAATCTCGTCGGATAGTCGTCGGGCAAGATCTGGGTCCCGGTATTCGTCTAAGTATTTCATGCCGATTCTGCCTCCAGCTCGTCGAGTTCTCCCATCTGCCGCAGGTATTCGAATACCTTGACGGCCTCGTCTTCCTGCACAATACTGATCGCAAAGCCCACATGCACAATAACGTATTGACCTTGCCGCGCCTCCGGGACATACGCCAGGGAAACGGTCTTGGTGATCCCGCCAAAATTAACCCGGGCCTGTGTTTGCAGCGGGTCGTCGTGTTGGAGAATTTCAGTGATTTGTCCGGGTATGGCCAGGCACATAGGTTTCCTTATCTTTGAATCAGGCTGATGGTTTGTTGTTGCGTCGATAGTTTTGTCAGGGCGCATACGGCCTGACCCAGGGCGATCCCTCCATCATTCGGCGGCACATTCTGATGTGTATAAACTTGATAGCCGTCCGCGCTTAAGCGCTGCACAAGCTGTTCGACCAGATAAGCGTTTTGAAAACAGCCGCCGCTTAAGATGATTTTGTAACGTCCGATTGCTTTAATCATATCGATGGTCATGGCGATAACCGTTGCATGAAATCGTGTCGCCAGTACTTTGACATCTTCCCCGTTTTGAATATCCTGTATGAGTTCCTGGATCATCGGGCGCCAATCCGCCCATAGTCCCGATCCGTGATGGATAATGTCATACGAATAAGGACTCACTTCCAAGTCCGAGATTGTTGAGAATTCCAGCTGCATCGCCGCGTGACCTTCGTAGTCATTGTATTGGGCCAATCCCAATAGCGCGGCGACACCGTCAAAGAGACGTCCCATACTCGAGGTCGAAACACAATGCCGACGGTCGGACAATAGTTGGCTGAGCATACGCCTTTCTGTCGGTGTGAAGCTCTGCACCGGCGACAGTTTTTCATATTCGTCGTCCCAATGCGGGGATAATTCATGGAGTAGTCCCAGGGCCGATCGACGCGGTTCCGCCGCGGCCTTGTCGCCTCCTTGTAACTGAAAGGGATACAATGATCCGACTCGCTGAAATTGATCACGCGTGCAACGCAGGAATTCCCCTCCCCACACGGTGTGGTCCGTGCCGTAACCGGTCCCGTCAAAGGCGATGCCAAGCACCTCTTCATTGAGTTGATTCTCGGCCATGCACGCTACAATATGAGCGTGGTGATGCTGTACCTCAATCAGCGGTTTGCCGAGATGACGGGCAAACTGGGTGGATAAATAGCCTGGATGCATGTCCACCGCCACGGCCTCGGGCGACGAATCATATATTTGTGTAAAACTCTGAATGGCCTGTTCAAAGGCTCGCCGTGATTCCACACCTTGCAGATCGCCGATGTGCTGACTCAGGAAGACATTGTCCGCCCGACTGAAGGCGATGGTATTTTTGAGATGCGCGCCGAGCGCCAGAACCGTGGCCGTGCTTTGGCTGTCGGACGCGACGGGCAAAGGGGCAAACCCCCGGGCGGGTCGCAGCATCAGGGCCCTGTTATTAACGATGCGCACGACGGAATCATCCACCGGACGGACAATCGGACGATTGTGGCTTAAGTAGTAGTCCGCGATCGAGTCCAAACGTCTACGGGCGTCATGATCTTCATAGCAGATCGGTTCATCTGATAGATTCGCACTCGTGCACACGACCGGCCGATCGAGCTTGAGCATGAGGATATGATGTAATGGCGAGTATGGCAACATTAATCCAAGCTGCGGGTTTCGCGGTGCCACTCGATCGGAGATGGAAACCTGTTCCGGCCTTTTACGAAGCAGCACAATCGGGGCCTCTGGCTGTTCCAGAATCTGCTGTTCGAGCTTTGACAGACGGCAATATTGATGCGCCCAGGCAACGGATGGTATCATCACCGCCAAAGGTTTGTGCTGACGTTGCTTTCGATCCCGTAACCGTTGAACGGCGTCATCAGATGCGGCATCGACCATAAGTTGATAACCACCCACGCCCTTAATAGCCACGATATATCCGTCAACGATTTTGCGGACCGCTTCGTCAAGTGCCGATTCCTTTTCACTTAAGATGTTGCCCTGCTGGTCGACAAAGGCCACCTGCGGACCGCAGTCCGGACAGGCATTCGGCTGCGCGTGAAAGCGTCGATCAGCGGGATTATGGTACTCCGCGGCGCAGTGCGGACACATCTGAAATTCATGCATACTGGTATTTGTCCGGTCATAAGGCAGATCATGGATGATCGAATATCGCGGGCCGCAATGCGTGCAGTTGGTAAATGGATAAAGATACCGGCGGTTTGAGGGATCAAATATTTCATCCCGGCAAGTCGGGCAGGTCGCCAAGTCGGGCAGGATGACGGCTGATTTTTGTGAATCCTTGCGGCTCGAACGGATTGTAAATGTCGTATATCCGGCCGGATCCAATTGTGTGACCTGTGTGTGATGAATGCGGGCCGGGTACGGAAGTGAATCACATAGTTCTTGATAGAATCGATCCATTTGTTCGTCGCTGCCCTCGACCTCTACGGTGACACCTGTCCCGGAATTCTGAATGGTGCCAGTGAGCCCATACCGGCCCGCCAGTTGGTGGACAAATGGCCGAAAGCCGACGCCCTGAACCACGCCAAAGATCTTGAGAAGTCTGCGTTGAGGTGTCATGTGGTTCCCCCGGGATTTTGCCGAACGGCTAACGTTTGAGTTTGAACAGGCAAAAGCCGCCAATCAGCGCTGCCAGGACAATACTCGTCAGCAACGCGGTCGATGACATGTGCGTGTGTGCGGCAGAGCAATGAAGATAGATATTATGATTTATGAATTCAATAAACATTGTCGTTGTGCCCCTTTATGTTTCAACAAATTTGGCCTTGACGCCTACGGAGGATTCACGTTTGTCCTGAAGCCACTGGATCCATTCGTCGAATCCGGTGCAGGATTTGACGGATATCTTCATCAGCGGCGCTTCCTGATTGAGTTTACGAATGTCCGACTGGACACGGTCCATATCAAAATCAATGACGTCGATTAAATCCATCTTGGTTAACAGGATGATATCCGCCACACGGAAAATAGTCGGATACTTGGCGACTTTATCGTCGCCCTCACAGATGCTAAGCAAGGCCACCTTGAGATTTTCGCCTAAATCAAATTCCCCGGGGCAGACCATGTTGCCGACATTTTCGATAAACAGGTAATCGGCCTGGTCCAGCGGTAAATCCCGGGCAGATTGCGCGATTTGATTGGCGTACAGATGGCAACTCAATCCAGTATTGATCTGCGTGACTTCATACGCGTGCGGCTGCAGCCGGTCGGCATCACGTGAGGTTTCCAGATCACCGACGATCACCACTGATTGCTGGGCTGGCTTCAAGGCGGAAATCGTCCGCTCGAGCAGTGTGGTCTTACCGCTGCCCGGCGAGCTGATCAAATTCAGCGCCACTGTACGGTACTGCCGAAAAAGGTCTCGATTGTTTTCAGCAATAAGATCATTGGCCTTGAGAACGCTCTTTACGACATTGACTTTCATCGGGCACCTTCACCTTTCTGTGTTCCGTTGATGGATAGTAAAATAATATCATTTCCCTGAATGATCCGGACCTTTGTCCCTTGACAGGACGGGCATTGAAAATCATGGATCATCGGCTTAAAGCGCGTCTCGCAGAACTGACACTCCGCCAGTCCTGTTTCCTCCGTGAGCGCCAGCGTCGCTTGCTCCGCCACGGTTCCCTGTCGAGCCGATTGAAATGCGGTCTGCATCATTTCCGGAATGACCTGTCGCAACTCGCCGGTTTGCAGGTGAATATCGGTGATACGGTCCAAGTGATTTTCACGCGCCACGGTATCAACTTGATCCAGCATTGCTTCAATCAGGGAGAACTCATGCATGGCTGTTATCCGCGCGCGATGCGCTGGATCACCTCGCCCTGACTGTTTTTCAATTCGATTCGAATCGGCATGTCGCCCAGGGCATGCGTCGAACAGGATAGACATGGATCGAAACAACGGATCGCTCCTTCTACCCGGTTGAGCGCCCCTTCCTCAATGTGATCACCTTTGACATATTGCCGGGCCACATCGAGAATGGCCTGATTCATCGACGGATTATTTTGGCCGGTCGCGATCAAAAAGTCGATTTGATTAAGCTTACCGTCGGGATCGGTTTTATAGTGATGGAACAGGATACCCCGCGGCGCTTCACAGCAACCGATACCTTCCGGCTGATTTCGGCTGGCGTGGGTTTGGATGTCGGTTGATAAGATGTCCGGATCCTTCATCATCTGTTCAATCTCCTCAATCCCCGCCAGGATCTCGATAAACCGGGCATAGTGATAGTAGAAATTGCCGTGCACCGGCCTTCCCTGACCCAGCGCCCTGAACTCTTCAAATTCTTTTTGGGCTTGGGGCGTCTTCATGCGATCAATGACGTTTAGTCGAGACAGCGGTCCGACCCGGTAGATACCGTCCGGATATCCCATGGGTTTATAGAAAAAGGACTTGAGGTACGACCACGATACCGGTTTTTCCTGAATGAACTGGTGGTAGTCCAGCGGGTTCAGCCGGTCCGCGACAATGTCTCCATTCGCCGCGACCAGACGAATGCGGCCGTCGTAGAGTTCATGACTGCCGTCGTCGGCAATGAGCCCCATATGCATCGATTCAATATTGGCGAATGAATTGACCATATCCGTATGATCGGCGTGATATTTCTTGAGCAGGTCAATCGACATGTGCGTGGTCTCCAACACCTCGGGGATCCAGTCCAGAATGGCCTGCCGGTTTTCCTTGGTTAAAGCGTAGCTCATGCCGCCCGGAACTATCCCCATAATGTGAATCTTTTTGCCGGTGATGCGTTCACTCACCTCCTGGCCGAACTTACGAAGCCGGATGCCGCGCACGCCGAGATCCGGATCCTTCTCAGCAATCCCGAAAATATTTCGGGTGGCGGGATCGGAATCCCAGCCGAGCAATAAATCCGGTGCGGAAAGATGGAAAAAGCTCAGGGCGTGTGACGAGATGAGCTGGGCCTGCTGGATCACCCGGCGCAGCAACTCGGCCGTCCGCGGGATCTTGATCTGCTGGATCATCTCGCAGGCCTTGACACTTGAAATGGTGTGACTGACCGGACAAATGCCGCAAATACGCGGGGTAATCACCGGCATCTCCGTGTAATACCGTCCCTCACAAAATTTTTCAAAACCCCTGAACTCATTGACATGAAAGATCGCGTCGCTGACCTGTCCGCTGTCGTCCAGCTGGATGGTGATCTTGGCATGACCTTCAATGCGTGTTACCGGATGAATAAGAATTTCTTTACCCATATTTGACCTCTCCGTCGCCTTCGGTGGTCGGTTCGCGACCGTGAAGGATTTCTGAAATCACATAAAATATTTTATCGGCTGACGGCGGACATCCCTGAATGTAATAGTCCACCGGGACTTCCTCATGCAGCGGTCGCACCCGATCCTCGAGCTTTTGAAGGACGGGATGCGTGGGCAGGACGCCATCCAAATTGACACCGCTGTCGAGATACGCGCGTTCGAGCGCCTGTTCCTTGGTCACCCGGTTGCGGATACCGGACACATTGCCGGTGATGGCGCAATCACCTAGGGCCACGAGGATCTTGGCCTGTCGGCGGATGTGCTTGAGCTCTTCGAGATGCTCATCACTCGCGACGGCCCCTTCGACAATAGCCACATCCACTTTGGGCAGCTCCTTGCCGTCGACAACCGGACTTTTAACAATATCGGCGAGCTTGGCCACTTCCAGCAGACGTTCATCCATGTCCAATAGCGACATGTGACAGCCCGAACAACCGGCTAGCCAAATAGTAGCGATTTTTTTCTTGCTCATAGATTGACTTTCCTTTTCTCAATCAGATCTTTGATCATCTGCGGATTTTTCTTGGATTGTCCCTGGGCCTTGTCCTTAGACCACAGCGATCCGGTCGGACAAACCTCAACGCATTTGCGGCAGGAAGTACAGGATTCCGATTCGCCCCACGGCGTATCAAAATCCGAGATAATCCTGACCTTGTATCCTCTGTTTTTAACATCCCAGTTGTGCGCGCCCTCAACCTCGCTACAGACCCGTACACAACGGGTGCACATGATGCAGCGGTTGTGATCGATGACAAACATGGCGTGTGAGGCATCGACTTCACATTCCTGAAACAAATATGGAAACCGGACATGCTTCATCCCGACCTCGGTGGCCAGGTCCTGCAATTCACAATTTCCATTCGCCACGCAGACCGCGCAGACATGATTGCGTTCACTGAAGAAAAGTTCAGTGATCATCTGGCGGTGACCGCTCAGCCGATCGGAATGGGTCCGGATCTTTTGATTGGGCTCGACCTGGGTTGTGCACGACGGCAACAATTTGGATTGGCCTTCGATCTCCACCAGGCACAGACGGCACGCACCGACGTCGGTCAGCCCGTCAAAGTGACACATGCTGGGGATCTTGATATTGTGTTCCTTGCATGCCTCCATGATGGTCTGGCCGGATTCAACTTTATACGGTTCATCATTAATCGTGATCGATATTTTCGACATATGTCCTCCCAAGGGTCCTATCCGTTGGCTTGGAGTAAAATTTCGTTCTTACGGATTTGTTCGTCATATTCCTCATGAAAGTAGCGTAAGGTGCTAAGCAAAGGATTGGGGGCGGACATGCCCAGTCCGCACAAACTGCATTCCTTGACCATCACGGCCAATTGTTTGAGCAGGTCCAGATCGCGCTGAACGGCCTTGCCGGTGACGATCCGGTCGAGCATGTCGTATAGTTGTTTGGTGCCTACCCGGCACGGAACACATTTACCGCACGATTCGTCCATGCAGAATTCCATGAAGTATTTGGCGACGTCTATCATGTTGGAGGTTTCGTCCATGACAATCAATCCGCCGGAGCCCATGATTGATCCTAATTCGGCCAGGGATTCATAATCCACCGGCGTATCCAGATGCTGCTCGGGGATACATCCGCCTGACGGCCCGCCGGTCTGGGCGGCCTTGAATTTTTTGCCGTCCTGGATGCCGCCGCCGATATCAAAGATAATCTTTCGCAGGCTGGTTCCCATGGGCACTTCAATGAGCCCCGAGTACTGAACCTTACCGGCAAGCGCGAAGACCTTGGTGCCCGCACTCTTCGTGGTGCCAAGTTGTGTGTACCATTCGCCGCCATGTTCAATAATCGGCGCGATGTTGGCGAGCGTCTCGACATTGTTGATCAGAGTGGGTTTACCCCACAATCCCGACTCGGCGGGATACGGCGGACGCGGCCGTGGTGTGCCGCGCTTGCCTTCGATCGACGCGCACAGGGCCGTCTCTTCGCCACATACAAAGGCGCCTGCGCCGATACGGATTTCAATATCAAACGCGAATGATGAATTCATCACGCTCTTGCCAAGCAATCCGAGTTTGCGGGCCTGCTTGATGGCCGTCTCAAAACGTGAGATAGCCGTCGGATATTCACCACGGATGTAGGCGAAGCCTTGTGAGGCGCCGACGGCGTAGGCCGCGATGACCATGCCTTCAATGACGCGATGCGGATCTCCCTCCAGGACACTCCGGTCCATAAATGCCCCGGGATCACCTTCGTCGCCGTTACACACCACATATTTTTGATCGGCGACATATTTGTACACCGTTTCGAACTTGAGTCCCGTCGGAAAACCCGCGCCACCCCGGCCGCGCAAACGGCTGTGCTTGATCTCGGCTATTACCTCTTCGGGTGACAACAGATTAATCGCGCGGGCGAGCGCCCGGTATCCGCCGACAGCGATATACTCATCGATACTTTCCGGATCAATATTGCCGCAGTTGTGAAGCACAATTTTATGCTGTTCCTTAAAGAACGGGTCTTCCAGGGCATTGGTGTATGGTGTGTCGCGAAATTCATGGAACAGCATCAGCTCGGGAACCGGTTTTTGCTGTTTGACATGCTGGTCCAGGATTGTATCCAGATTTTCACTCGATACGGTTTCATAGATGGTTTCATCGGGTTTGATCTTGACGAGCGGTCCTTGATTGCAGGGGCCCATACAGCCCGACGCTGAGACCTTGATTTTATCCTCCAATCCCTGTTCCTTGACCCGCGACTGCAGATCCGTGAGGATCTTCTCGCTGCCCGATGAAAGGCATCCGGCTCCGCAACACACGCAAATCTTGTGGGAGTTCATGGATTCCTGGGTCTTGAGTTTCGCAGACAGCTCTTCAAATTCATGATAGTCCATTAAGCAGCTCCGGTTTTTGAATCGATGACCGATTGGGTATCTTCAGGATTTAGCTTGGGGATGACTTCGTCATCAATCACCACCGCCGGTGCTAATCCGCAGGCACCGAGGCAACGCGCCACCTGAATGCCGAGCTTATTGTCTTCGGTCACTTGACCGGGCTTGAGGTGATAATGGTCTTCGATCTGATCAAGAATCTCCTGGGCCCCTTTGACATAACAGGCGGTTCCCGTGCAGACCAGACAGGTGTGTTCCCCTTTTTGTTTGAGTGAAAAGAAATGATAAAACGTGACGACCCCGTAAACCCGGCTGGCCGGCAGATGCAGCGCATGCGCGATGTGCCGGATGACCTCAAGGGGCAGATAACCGAACATCCCCTGGGCTGTGTGCAGCACCTGAATCAGGGCGTCCGGGCGGCCTTTACTCTTTTTGATGGCCGCGTTTAGGAGTTTCGTGCGGGAATCATCCGCGTTGAGAATTTTTGGTTCTTCTGTCTTTGTCGATCCAGTCATGTGAATTCCATGGTTAAAATGGTTAGTCAGATGTTTGGGAAAAACAGATTGTTGAAGTCTTAATTATAGCAATGAACAAAACTTAATTCCATAAAATAATCATAAAAAAACATGTGTTTGTCCGAAATAGGACTAGTTAGTGTCAGCTTCGATGCCAAATTCATCGTTTTGTATCATTTGAACCAGGAAATCAATCGCTGATTCAAGATTCTTGGCGGCCTGAGGGCTCAGCTCTTCGCCAAAACCGTCAAACGTATAGCCCCTTATTCCCAGGACGTATCCGATGGTATCGGCCCGGTACATCTGCTCGACAATCTGCATGAGGGCCTCGGGCTTAAGATGGTGCGATGTGATGTGACCCGCCGGTTGGGGCTGGATCTGACTGAAGGTGTAGGGTTCCTTGCCGTTGGTATCCGCGTCGATAAAGATGACCCGATCGTATTCGCGGATTTCCTCGGCATGTTCGATATTGATCATCATCATTGAACGCGTGGTAACATTGGGAAGGCTATACTCGAGAAGACGCTCGATCGCCTTCGGACCCAGCCCGTCATCCATTCTGGCGATGTTGCCGTATCCCAAAATGAGGACAGATGGTTGCGTCGTCATTTAGACCGACCAGTATGGCGAAAGATTCGACTCAAGCGCTCCCATGCGCAGATCAAATTCATCAATGACATCGATCCGTGACTCGGTCGGTCGCTCTTCAAAGTAGATGTCCTTGCCGTTGATCCCATTCAGGAAATTATAGAGACAATTCGGCAGCATTTCGATGTTGTAACCGCCTTCCAGGGTGGCAAAGATATGATCGAAGTGCTCGTTGAGTTTCTGCCCCAAATAATAAAATGTGTTCGCGCTCCATTTTAAATCCAGCAGCAGATCATTTTGATGGGCGTCAAAACCGGCCGATACGGCCACGACATCAGGCTTGAACTGTTTGGCCACCTTGATCCAAAAGTCGAACGCCCGCAGGCAGAGATCATCCGCGCTTCCCGGCGGCATAGGGATATTGATTGTATAGCCCTTGCCTTCATCTGCTCCGATCTCATCCTCTGTCCCCCATTCCGGAAATGCCGGATACTGATGCAGCGACCAGTACATCACCTGATTGGAATCGTAAAAAATCTTTTCTGTTCCATCTCCGAGGTGGCCGTCAAAGTCGACGATCAAGACGCGCCGTCCTTGATTGACCAGATGTTGCGCGGCTATCGCGACATTGTTAAAGATACAGAAACCACTGGCGTGATGCGGATACGCGTGATGGCCAGGCGGTCTTACCAGGGCAAAATCCTGCTGGTCAGCGGCCATGATCGTCGCCCCGACGGCGTAACACGCCGCCTCATAGCTGGCCGGACTGACCACGGTGTCGGCGTCAAGATGACCGCCGGTCTGACAGAGGCTTTTGACCTGATCAATATACTCCTCTGAATGAATCAGGGTGAGATAAGGTTCGCCATTGATCAATGAGGAAGATGGAATGCCCGCAAAGGCCTCCAGCCTCTTCTTGTTTTCCGGATGCATCCCGGTGTCATGTTCCAGAAAGATGGTGTCGGTAATTATGTTCATCGGTTTCAACGCGTCAATGAGCGGTATATTTTTGCAGGTCAAGGGACAGAAAGTATCCGTGCACCTGCCGGCTTTCTTTGACGGTAAAGTTATGGTTCTTAAAGATTTTCAGCATCGGTGTATTTGAATGCGCCACATAGGCGGTCAGTTTTTTGATGCCGTGTTCTTTGGCCGCGTCGATCAGGTGTTCGCACAAAAATGCGCCGATGCCGATGGCTTGATACTCTTCTTTGACGATGATGCCGATCTCCGCGACATCATCGCCTTGACGGATGTAACGTCCTAAACAAACCATCTTCGCGTACGGCGTCCAGTCATCATAACCGGCAATCGCCATGTCCGTGTTGTAATCGACCGCTACACGGCCCTGGGCCTCCTGCCGCGGCAGGGCCTCGACATTTGTCAGATAACGTTGATAGATGGTTTCTGGTCGGTGACTATAGAAGAAGTCTTGAATGGCCTTTTCGTCACTGGGCGTAAGCGGCCGGAAATAGATGGTCTTGTCTTGAAATGTTTTGCTGTGGGGGATGTCCTCTTTGACCTTGCTTTGATCGTCCTTAAGCGTTTTTTGATCATGATAGACAAAATTTTTGTGCTTGAGATAGTCCAGTAATTCATCGCGGAATTTGGGATGCGCGATCTGAACCAGGGCCAGTCCGCGTTCGCGGATATTCTTGCCGTGCAGATAGGCGACCCCGTACTCTGTAGCGACGTAATGTACATCGGCCCGGGAAGTGACGACCCCGGCGCCTTCAGATAATATCGGCACGATCCGCGAGACACTGCCGTTTTTCGCTGTCGACGGAACGGCGATAAAAGATCGTCCGCCGAGCGAGCGCTTGACTCCGCGCACAAAATCCACCTGTCCGCCAAATCCGCTGTAAAAGCGTGTGCCGATGCTGTCCGAACACACCTGTCCGGTAAGATCGATCTGAATGGCCGAGTTGATCGAGACCATGTTGGGATTCTGGCAGATGGTAAACGGATCATTGGTGTATTCCGACGGATAAAATAGAAAATCATCATTTTGATGAATGGTATCATACAGCTTTTTGGTTCCCAGGACAAAACTCACGACCGACTTGCCGCGATTGATACGTTTAAACTGGTTGGTGATGTTTCCGTTGTTATACAGATCGACAACACCGTCTGAGATCATCTCCGAGTGTATACCCAGATCATTCTTGTTCTGAAGATTGAGTAACACGGCATCGGGAATGTTGCCGATACCCAGCTGAAGCGTGTCACCATCCTGAATATAGCGGGCCAGATGTTTACCAATCTGCATCGAGATATCATCCGGCTCTCCTTGCGGAAAGGCCATGAGCTCTTCATCCGCCTCGACGAGATAATCAATACAATTCAGCGGTATCTGGGCCGGGCCGAAGGTCTCGGGCATATTCTTATTGACCTGCGCGATGACAATGTCCGCCATCGAGATCGCTGCCGGCAGGATGTCCACACTCACTCCCAGCGACACCATGTTGTCAGCGTTGGGTGGCGACACCTGGATCAGCACCGCATGGATCGGCATCTGCCGCGTCTTGAACAATCGCGGGATTTCCGATAAGAAAATCGGCATATAGTCACAATGCCCTTGAGCTACGGATTCCCGAATGTTGTGTCCGATAAAAAAGGCGTTGTGTCGAAAGTTATGCGTGTATTGGGCGTCGGCATAGGGCGCGATACCGACGGTCAGGATGTGAACGACTTCATTGTCGCGAAAGTTATCGGCGTTGGCGACGAGTGATTTGACCAGAAATTGCGGCTCAGCGCAGCCGGATCCGATCAGGATGCGTTTGCCCTTCTGGATTTTACGAATGGCCGTGTCGACATCAAGCCAGACCGGCTTTTTCGTGGGGTATTGATACTCTTCGTACAGAAACATACGGTCACCTTCTTTCTGCTTATCTTTTTATCTTATGCCAGTGCGGAATGAAGTCAAGTTGATTGTGGAAATAAGTGGCTGCTGAATGTGATTTACATGAGGATTATCGACTTAAGGTGTCGGGGCGATCTCGGCCAGTCCACCGGTAATCCTTGTACCATTGGTGAGATTCCCTGAGGAGGTATGAATGATGGCATGCACTTCAACGGTTCTTGTCTCCGGGTTTATGAAAGGTGAAAAAACGGACACCTCCCCCTGTATTACTTCAGTTTCGTTTGACGAAAGCGTCATCTTCAATGGGGTTCCCGGTGGGATTATCTCCATGTTGCTGACGCGGGTCTCGAAGATCACCAGCGGTTCGCTGCCCGGATCTTGACGGATTGTTCCCGCAAACTGAAAATCGGCTCTGCGTTGAGATAATTCCTTCTCACGTTGTTGTCTGAGTTCGGCTCCGCTCAACATCGGCTGTCCCGTTATTTGCGATATTGGACGAGTTTCCTTGTGTGATTTTGGTGTGGCCGTTGGGGCAGAGCTGAACATGTTTCGATAAAATTGTCGTTTTTGCTGTTCGTTGCGGGTCTTCATAATGTGAAAGACGATGCAGAATATCAGGATGGTCCAGATCATCTGAGACGCCGGGGTATTGTGTTTTGATAGGTCGAGATTCATCTGACGACCGACCAGTATGCCTCCCCATCCGCAGCTGCACATGAGTGCGAACCCGAGCAAACCTCCCGCGACAAAATGACCTCGGGAGCTATCTATGCCTGACAGGTAGATCATGGCGGCAAGCGCGATGATTGTGGCAAATATGCTCCGGCGTAAATGGAAGTTTCCGGTATGATCGAAGGCAAAACCAAAGGCCGCACAGGATATCAGCGCGGGTAATACCGCATCTTCATACTTCAGGCCGATAAAACCGCCCCACACCTGCGGGATAATGATCAATCCGCCGAAAACAAACAGGCCGCCTAAAAACGGAATGTAGTCGCGTTCTTTGTACATAATATATTTTCCATCACCCACCCCCAATACGGAACCTTAACTTGATTTGGGACGATGAGTGTTCCAGCTACAATGTCGAAGACCTTGATCATCATGGGGGGTAGACGGCCTATGCCAAAGATTTCATATCAATGACAAAACGATATTTGACATCACTTTTTAGGATTCGTTCATAGGCTTCATTGATCTGGTCCATGCGAATCATTTCGATATCACTGACGATGTTGTGCTGCCCGCAAAAGTCTAGCATCTCTTGGGTCTCTTTGATGCCTCCGATGAGGGATCCGGAAAAGTTCCGCCGCATAAAGACCAGGCTGAACGCCTCGACGGACAAGGGATTCTCCGGCGCGCCCACCAGGCAGATATTGCCTGATAATTTCAGGAGGTTCATATACGCGTTGATGTCATGGTCCGCGGAAACGGTATCGATGATGAAATCGAGTTTACGGTCGAACTGCTTCATCTGCTCTTTATCCGTCGATAGGATGACACCTTTTGCCCCCAGACGCAGAGCATCATTCGTCTTGGACGGTGATCGTGATATGACATAAACCTCCGCGCCGAAAGCGGCCGCAAACTTGACGCCCATGTGTCCCAGTCCGCCCAATCCAACGATGCCGACGCGTTGTCCCGGTCCGACATGAAAACGTTTCAGCGGTGAGTACGTAGTGATCCCCGCGCACAATAGCGGCGCGGTACCGGCCTTGTCGAGATTGGCAGGTACATTCAGGACAAAATGTTCGTCAACGACAATACGCTGTGAATAACCGCCATAGGTGTTTTCCTTGGTGACGCGATCTTCCCCATTGTATGTAAAGGTCGGAAAATTTTCACAGTGCTGTTCTAAATTGTCCTTGCAAGGCGCGCATGTTCGACACGAATCAACCATACAGCCCACGGCGGCGGTGTCTCCGACTTTAAATTTTTTGACGGCGTCGCCCACTTGCGTAACCGTGCCGACAATTTCATGGCCGGGCACACAGGGATAAACAGTATTTTTCCATTCATTGCGGGCCTGATGGATATCGGAATGACAAACACCGCAGTAGTCAATCTCCATCTTCAGCTGATTAGGGCGGGGTTCATGCCGTTGAATCTCATGGAGCGTGAGTGGTTGATCGGGTGAATGGGCGGCATAAGTTCGGGTTTGGATAGATTTAGGTGTCATATGGGTTTCCTCATTGAGGGTATCATGTCCCTATTTTAGGGCTGATTATGATTGGTGATTGACGGTCAAGTTTTGGGAATATGCTGATCCAGCATGATGATGTTTCCGTCTGGATCTTTGATAACGAAGTGCGCCGGACCTTCCGTCTGATCATCGGCTTTTTGTTCAAATGATACGCCCTGCTCCTTCAAATGTTGCTGAATATCGCGAACATCCATAAAAGATTTGAGCGCCTGACCGTCCTGGTCCCAGCCGGGGTTGAAGGTTAGAATATTTTGGTCAAACATTCCCTGGAATAACCCGACTAGATGGCGGCCGTTCTTCATAATCAGCCAGTTTTGGGATATATCCCCGGCAAAATCCGTAAATCCCAGTTTCGTGTAAAAGTTGCGCGAGGCCTTAATATCTTTGACTGCAAGGCTAATCGAAAAGGCGCCTAGATCCATTTGTTGTCCTTTCGTCAATTGATTACAGCCTATTCAACTAGCTGTTTGAGATTGCTGAGGCCGGTCTCGAACTGAGGCCCGATCATCTTGTCACAGTC
Organism: bacterium; assembly: GCA_030429765.1. Lineage (GTDB taxonomy): Bacteria > Omnitrophota > Gorgyraeia > Zapsychrales > Zapsychraceae > JAGOSC01. The sequence continues at coordinate 28,853 of JAUIER010000020.1, forward strand.
CATTACCAGACCGATCGCCTTCATGATAAAATTTTTGGTTCCGGTCATTGACCAGGTCACCCGCGTTTGATTATTTTGCTCCTCAAATATAAACTCCGCGTTATTCGTCGCTTTGAACGGCTTGAGAAACTCGAGCCGGGTTTGAATGCGCTTGTTGGGTTCGCTGACGGTGATCGTGTTAATGCCTTGACCGACATCTTTGTTTCCATCCCAGCTCATCCGCGCGCCTACTCCGCTTAACGGGCCTTCAAAATCTGTTTGCTGGTTCGGGTCCATCTCGGCCCAGGGAGACCACTTGGACCAGTTCCTGAAATTATTGACTTGTAGAAACACCTGCTCGGAGGGTGCTTCGATGACAATGCTGCGGCTGACACGCATTTGATCGGATTGCATGTGAATAACGACACATAGTCCGACAACCAAAACTAAAAATATCGCTAGAAACTTTTTCACGACTCCCTCCTCTTATTGAGTTCCAGTTCCGGAAGAAATTATATCGTCAATAGTGCATCAATACAAGACATGACCGTTAAAGGTCTTGGTATTCGGACTCTAAATTGCATAAACACGTGCGAATATCAAAATAATACTTTACAAATGATTCGGGAGGGAGTAAAGTGTGAATCTTAAGGGCGAAGGCAGACGCCCACCCACCCCGGAAAGAGTCATTTTTAATAACCAATCGACAACGGTGTTGACATGAAAAATATTTTCAGACCATTGGTCTACCTAGTTATCCTTCTATCCGCGTCTGTCGGCCAGGCCGAAGATGACTTTCGATACTGGTCGCAGTACAGTTTTAAATTGCTGGATACTCAAAAAGTAGATGTTTCGGTGTTTACCGAAGGCCGATTCTATGATGACGCCAGCGAGGATGGTCTGCATTTGGTCCAGCCCAAGGTATCATATGATTTCTGGCCGAATTTAACGCTGGGGACCAATTATTGTTATATTGGGTACAAGTCGGGCGGCGAGTACCGCTATCAGCATCGCGCGGAGCTTGAGATTAATCCCCATTTTAAGCTGGGCTCTCGCCTCAAGTTTTATAACCGTAATCGAATCGAATTTAGATGGATTGAAGGTCGCGGGTCGCATAACACACGCTCCCGTCACCGTTTGGGATTGACCTGGCCGATTAAGGAGCATCGCTGGGTCAAGGACATATACTGCAATTCAGAATTTTTCTATAACTGGGCAGAGAATGATTATGATGAAAACCGTACGATTCCGATTGGATTAACCCTAAAAGTTACTGACAAAGTCTCACTCAAAACGTATTATATGGTTCAGAGTCAAAGTCGGAATAACGACTGGCATTCAAATCAGATCCTGGGAACACTTTTAGTGGTCAAATTTTAAAGGTGATATATGAAGAAAATACTGGGTTTGACATTAGGAATCCTGCTCCCCCTGGGAGTGATGTGCCTGCCGCTCGACGCTATTCCGATCGTCGGGATCACACTGGTGGAGCAGCGCCTGCTGGCGATCTTTCTGTTTGCGGTGATCTTCTGGATTATGGAGCCAATTCCGATTTTCTCAGCCTCCGTCCTAATCATCTTTCTAGAGCTGCTGCTAATTTCCGATAAAGGTTTGATTTGGTTCCGTCAATCGTCGGAGGCGGACAACTTCGGCACCTTGATCCCCTACAAAAGTATATTTCACACATTTTCAGAGCCGATAATCCTGCTGTTTCTAGGCGGTTTTTTTCTGGCCATGGCCGCAACCAAATACCGGCTCGACGTGAATCTGGCCAGGGTTCTGCTTAAGCCGTTTGGTCAAAAACCGCGTATGGTGATGATGGGGATCATGTTGATCACGGCGATGTTCTCGATGTTTATGAGCAATACCGCCACGACCGCCATGATGCTGGCGATTCTGGCCCCGGTACTGGCCCTGTTTGAAAAGGACGATCCGGCGCGCATCGGTATCGCCTTGTCGGTCCCGTTCGCCGCCAACGTCGGTGGGCTGGGCACGCCGATTGGTACACCACCCAACGCCGTCGCCATGAAATATCTCATTGGTGATATGGCCGTGAGTTTTGGCGGGTGGATGGCCTTCGCCCTGCCTTATGTCGTTGCCCTCTTGGCGTTCACATGGGTTTTGTTGAGTGTGCTTTACAAGCCGCGGGCCGAGTCCATTGACCTTAAAATTCCCGGACGATTTATGCGCTCCACGCAGGCCTATACGGTTTACATAACTTTCGCCGTAACGATTTTGCTGTGGCTGTTCGGCAGCCGGATTGGACTGAATTCATACGTGGTCGCTATGCTGCCTGTTGCGGTGTTCACCGCGACAGGGATTATCACCGCCGCCGATATGAAGAAAATGTCCTGGGATGTGCTGTGGCTGGTCTCCGGCGGAATCGCGTTGGGTGTCGGCCTTGAGAAAACCGGATTGAGCCGCCATATCATTGCCACGATTCCATTTGATCAGTTCCCGCCCATGTTGATCATCGGCATGTCTGTACTCTTGTCGATTGTCATGGCCACATTTATGTCCAACACCGCGACCGCTAATTTGATCTTACCTATCATTGCGGCCCTGGGAACGAGCCTGGTTTCGCTGGAGTCTTTCGGCGGGGCCAAGATGTTGATCATTGCGAGCACTTTCGGCTGTTCGCTGGCGATGGCACTGCCTGTCAGCACGCCGCCGAACGCGTTGGCGTACGCGACGAATTTCTTTGAGACGCGTCACATGATCAAGGCCGGCTTGTGGATCGATCTCGTCGGCTTGGTTTTTGTCTTCATCCTGTTATTTGTGTTAACTCAATTGGGTTTTGCCTAAGGGAATTAAAATATGGGATCTCTGGTTGATAAATATTTTACGGACCGTCATAAAGTAATCCGATTGATCAAAGATGAAATGTTATTTGAAAAAGGTGCCGTCAATCAACGGCTGTATTTTTTAAAGGAAGGCTCGGTCAAAGGCATCGATCCGGATGATCAGGGTGAGTTTTTTGTGGCCGAATCAGGTGATTATATCGGACTCTTCAGTTTTTTCAGTCTGGATGATCAAACCCGCATGAGCGTCAGGGCCTTGAGTGACTGTGAACTGCTGTACGTCGATAAAGAGGATTTTACCCATGAGTCTCAGGACCAATTGCTGGTTGATTTCATGCCTGTGGTCCTGCAGATGCTATCCAAACGGCAGGAGCAGGCGCGGTTGGATTATCTCAAGCATCAGAAAGTGCTTAAGGATATGCAGGAAGTCGAACGCCTGGCCGCACTGGGTCAGTTGTCCGCGGGTGTCGCGCATGAGCTGAACAACGCGATTACCGTAATTAGCCGACGCAGCGACCATATCATTCAGGAGGTCCTTCAACATATGCGCCGCACCGATCTGGAGACCGAGCTGATCAATCTCGGTTTGGAGCGCGGACGTGTCGTTCCAAGCGCCGAGGCACGGCGTGTGGCACGCGAACTGCGGAAAATTTCGGATGCGTCGGACGCCAAACTGCGTGATTACGCGCGTACCGGCAAGGGCGAAGAATTAGCGCGGCAGGACCAGGCCACCGCGCAGCGCGCCTTTGGTTTGTGGAATCTTGGCGCCTCCATGCATGATTTGCAGTTGGCCGTCAAACAATCAGAGCACGTGATTGCCTCGATGCGCAGCCTGGCCGTCACTCAGGTGGTCCGTCAGAATGATTGCGATGTCAACGAAAGCATACGCCACGCGGTGGTGCTGTTGCGAAATAAGCTCAAGCACGTCGAATTGTCATTGGACCTGGATGAACTCCCTCCGATCTTCGGTAACACCAATGAGCTGGTGCAGGTTTGGAGCAATCTCATCAAAAATTCTGTAGACGCGATGGACCATCAACGGACTGATTATTCCAAGCTTGTTGTCAGCACCTCGCATGATGATACATATGTCATCGTGCGGATTGCAGATTCCGGACCGGGCATTCCCGATGAGATCCGCGATGAGATCTTTAAGCCGCATATCACGACAAAACAGCAAGGACAGACATTTGGATTGGGATTGGGATTGACCATCGTTCAGAAAATTATCAAACGCTATGCCGGACAGTTGAACGTCCGCAGTTCGCACAAAGGTGCCGAATTTGAAGTGCGGATACCGATCAAGGAGACACAATGAAAAAAGCCCATATCATTATTATCGACGATCAGATTGATGTTTTATCAGCCCTGCTGCAAGACCTTAAACCGTTCCGGGAACGCTTCATCCTTGACGATTGTGAATCCGCGGATGAGGCCCATGAATTGATGGAAGAACTATTTGCCTCCGGCGAGAAAATCGCCTTGATCATCAGCGACCACATCATGCCGCGAAAGAACGGTATCACGCTCTTGAGTGAGCTGTCGTCTGATGAACGTTTTGAAAAGATCCGCCGGATTCTGATCACCGGTCAGGCGAGCCATATGGACACGATCAACGCGATCAACAATGCCTCGATTGATCACTATATCAGCAAACCTTGGAAGGTTGATGAGCTGCACGCGATCATGCGCCGGCTGATCACGCACTGGATTCTCGATCAAGGGTATGATCACAAGGATTTTGAAGGGATGGTGGATGTGGACGTACTGTTCAAGCGGATCAAATCCGAAGGCGGACCGGTCAACTAAGCGATGAGATAATCATGAAAGGTCTTCAGGGGTATTGATATTTTTTAGACCTGTGACCAAATCCCCCGGGGGTTGGACGGCTTGTCCGTTGAGATCTTGCACCAGCTGATGCATCGCCAATTTTTTTGTTCGAAGCCGCTTGACGACTTCCTCATAAATCTCCGGCCCGTAACGACCGACCAGCGGGTCCAGACCTTTGTCGTCTCTTAAGACCACCGGTAACGGTCCTTGCTGTTGAATCATGAATTCAAAAAGTTCGCTGCGGCATCCCATTAAATCACAGGGCGCGATTAAGTATTCATCCGCCAGTTTCGAATCCAACAGTGTCGCCAGTCCGCCCATCGGTCCGTATAATGGATACTGATCCTTGAGGCGTGGTAAATGGATCAATGACCGTGGCACACCCTCGGCGTGTCCAACCAACACAATTTTGGAGCAAACCGGTTCGATGGCCCGGTAAACATGTTCCACAAGGGTCAGCCCGTCCGGTCCGATGATTCCGGCCTTGGGCTCTCCCCCCATCCGTTCGCTGCGCCCACCGCAAAAAATCGCCGCGACGCCTTTATACTGTATGTGTTCGCTGTTCATTTGGCGCAATTCTTCATTTTCATGTCGATCAGGCAGATGTGATTGGTGATCCATTTTTCCACCATGTCATGGATTTTCCAGGCCAATTCATCACTGTGCCCTTCACGTTTATACCGTTCCATAAAATTTTCATAGGCAAAGATAAAATTATCATGGGCTTTTTTATTCTGTGCGGCCACGGGACATTTCCAGCGCAGCATGCAGCCCTCTTCATAATTAAAATGACGCTTGGCGTACTGGTTGAGTGACTCAAGGACTTCATCGATCCGGGCGCCCTTGTCGCCGTATTTTAGTTGTTGTTCCAGACCATTAACAAAATCAAACAGCCAACGGTGCTGTTCATCAATTTCCTCGATACCCAGCTCGTATTTGTGTTGCCATTTGATCATATAGAGTAACTGCTCCTGCTGATTAACTATCCTGCGACGGCCGGCCGGACACACAATCCCTCGCCGACCTCCACGGTTCCCTCCACCAAAACCCTGGCATACATGCCGCAGCGTCCTTCAATGTCGCTTTTAAGCCGCGGGCTAATGGAATCCAATACGTAGCAAGGCTTACGAACCTTGGCGATTTCCAGGATAACGCCCTTGTCAAATTCCAGACGCGTACCGATGTCGAGCGCATTGATATTGATGCCGTCCAGATTGATATTCTCTCCGGTTGTCCCAGGCTTCAGATCATATCCTTCGGCGTTGAGCGCGGTCAACGTCGACATATCCTGTAAGCTCACCGCTTGGTACAGGCGGTAATGCTTTTCATGATTATGTCCGTCTCCCTCAAGCCCCTGTGTTGTGATTTTAATGCGCGGTACCGGCAACTTGGGGATACCGCCTGGCGATATATTAATTGAAATAATTCTTGGATGCGGATCAGCTGAATTCAATATGGAGTCTCCTACGACGAAGATTCCGAACGCCAGTCTCGGCGAGGACGATCGGGATCAAAATCATTGGTCTTGTTGATTGATGTCTTCTGTTTCGTCCCCGATATCGGGTCGGGGTCAGGTTTTAAGGAATTGTCGGTGTCCTTCCTAACTTGACTCAGTTCAGCATCATCCGATATTCCCTGTAATTCTTTTTTAAACAATTTGATCCCATTCGCTAATCCGCGCGCGATTTCCGGAATGGATTTGGCGCCAAATAACAGGATCACGATAAGAAATATAAAAACAAGCTCTGGAATGCCGATGCGACCTAACATAATAATCCTCCTAATCTGGAATTGAATCTGCCAGGCGGCAGATATAATTATAGTATTCCTCCTTCCCCATTCCCATGGCTGAGGAGCCAAACTCTTCAGCTTCGTTATAGGTGGCAAAGTCTCCGTAGTTTACCGTGACTAAAAGATAAAAAACCAGCGCCGCGAGATCACCAGGTCTGTCCTCGAAATGTTCATGAACGTAAATGATGTAGCCGTCAGATGCCTTATCGCCACTCCGTTCAGCATGACCAAACATGCCTGGTTCCAAGTTGTCACGGCTGAACTTAAGCCTCGTGGGATGACGCACAAAATCCCGATCCAACAATATTCGATCCAGAGTTTCGCGGTCTACAAAATTCCCGTACTTCAGCTTCAGCTGATGGCCGCGTTCCAGCGCGTGAGCCCCGGCCGCGCGTCTTCCATCCTCAAGTGTAAGTTTAAGTGGTGAGTGTTCCGTCATGATGCTTCACCTAGTTGGTTACATTAGGAAATAAGCTGATTGTACCACAAAAAAAGGGATTTCAGGCTAAAATTGAGCCTGATATTCCGGAACATGACACTGCAGACAGCTGGTTCTTTGGGGGTGTGTTGTTCTGAGTCGCGTATCCGGATTTTCCGGACCGTGACAAGACAAACAGTTTTCGCGTAAGTAAATTCGATGAGGGACCGTTGGAGGTGATACCGTGAACCAGCGGTCGCCCCGATCCGGCTCTACAAGCCCTGACCAATTGGATTGTGATTGATCAAATGAATCTGTCGAACCGCCTACATGACATTGCATGCAGTTCGTTAGCTGCGGATGCGGAGTTTGCATCGATACACGCCCATCATCGAGGCGCGTGACCTGTTGATGGCACTCCAGACATCGCCGAGCGTCCTCTGATTCAATCTCATGCGGGATAACCGGAGGCGCGGTGTAAAAAGCCCTAAGGGTCGCACGGCGGTCTTCATCATAGATTTGTTCAGTCTGTATGATCTTTTTCAGTGTATGATCTTCGCCTGCGGATAGTTGACGCTGAACGAATAGTCCGATGCTGAGAAGTATATACAAGACAATCAGAATTGAACAGATCTTGACGCGCCTCATACCCTCTCCAGTTTGACCGCGCATTTTTTATAATCCGGTTCCTTGGATATCGGACAGTAAGCGTCAAGCGTGACCAGGTTGATCAATTTGCTCTCGTCAAAGAAGGGTACAAATATGGAGCCTTTCTGAGGTATGGAACGACCATTGAGAAGTACCGGCAGTTCAATGGAACCTCGTCGAGAAGTAATACGCACCTTTTCTTTGTCCTGTATTCCCAGAGATTGGGCGTCCTCTGGATTGAGTTCGACATAGGCGTAAGGATTGGCATTATGTAATTGCTTGACCCGGCGTGTCATGGAGCCTGTATGCCAATGTTCCAAAACTCTGCCTGTACAAAGCCAAAAAGGAAATTCCTTGTCGGGGACTTCAGGCGGAGCTTCATACGGACGCGCCCAAATATTGGCTCGATTGTCCTTTTCCTTGTCCATATAGAAGGCGATCCCTTCACCGCGTGGAACATATGGATCCTCACCTTCGGCAAACCGGATACGGGTTTCCTGCCATACTCCGTTCTTATCCTGTACGACAGGCCAACGCAATCCACGGGTTCGAACATATTCGTCGTAAGGAGCCAAGTCTTTGTGTTTTTTCGTCGTAAATTGCCGGTATTCTTCGAAAAGCGGTTTGTCAATATTATGGGACTTAAAGTTGTCCCATTTCCACGCCTCAATCTCCTGACCCTTCTCATCTTTGACGCTCAGAATAAACTTTCCATCTTTGTCCTTCATGCCGTCGAATCCATTTTCAAACATTCGGTGGGCTACCGCAAACATCTGCCAGACATCGTCACGGGCTTCCCCCGGGGGATCAATCATTTTAAACCATTGATGCGTGCGTCGTTCGGAGTTTCCATAAATACCATTTTTCTCCACCCACATCGCGGAGGGAAGGACTACATCCGCCAATTGAGTTGTGGCCGTAGGATAAACATCCGACACGACGAGAAACTGATTCTTCTTTTTGAAATTAGCATTCAAGTTCGGGATGGATTGTCCGGGATTGGTTACCTGGACCCACATACCCGTGAGTTCGCCCGCTACAAACGCCTTAAACATGGCCACGGTATGATGCCCTGGTTTTGAATTAATCGTCCCGGGCTTGAGATTCCAGATACGCTCGGCATCTTCCCGATCTTCGGCATTTTTCACATGCCGGCCTCCAGGCAGGGCGTGCGCCAATGTCCCCACTTCACGACACGTGCCGCAAGCGGCTGGTTGTCCGGTCAGCGAAAAAGGAGTGCTCCCCGGTTTTCCAATCTTGCCGGAAAGCAGATGAACATTGTAGACCAGATTATTGATGGCGGTTCCACGAGTATGCTGATTCATGCCCATGCACCACAGGGAAACAACTTTATGGTTAGGATCCGAAAAGATATCAGCCAGCAGGTCGAGCTGCTTGAGCGAAATGCCCGACATCTTTGTCACCGTTGCCGGGTCATACGCCTCCAGAAAATTGACATACTGATCGAACGTAATCGTTTGTTTGTCATCAGCTTTGAACCGCACCCTCGACTCAACAAATTTCTTATCATAGCTGCCGCGTTTTATCAGCAGATGACAAATTCCGTTGGCGATCATCATATCGGTTTGCGGTTGAAACTCAAGATAGTGGTCGGCCGCTAACGTTGTCCGGGTTTGACGTGTGGCCAAATCGATCATCTGAATTTTGTCGCCTTTTTGTTTGCGGTCAATGAACCGTGAATAGAGGATTGGATGCATTTCCGCCCAATTATTTCCCCAGCAAATCACTGTGTCACAGACGTCCAGATCATCATAACAACCCGATGGCTCATCGACACCAAATGTGGTGATGAAACCGGTCACAGCACTGGCCATGCATAGACGAGCGTTCGGGTCGATCTCATTGCTCTTAAGTCCGCCTTTCAAAAATTTCATGGCGGTGTAACCTTCGGGAATGGTCCATTGTCCAGAGCCGTAGATCGCGAATTTTCCTGGATCCGCCATTATTTTCGTGGCAATCAGGTCGATGGCCTCCTCCCACGTGGCCTGCTGTAATTTGCCGCCTCGACGAATCATCGGATGCTTAAGCCTGTCTTCACCGTATAAAGCGGCGCCGGCATGATATCCTTTAGCGCATAGCAATCCTTTGTTGACGGGGGCAAAACGATCACCCTGAACGGCGACGACACGTCCTCCCCTTACGCCGACGAGTGTTCCGCAACCCGTTCCGCAAAAGCGGCAAGGCGCTTTGTGCCATTTAAGTCCGACGGAATCATCATCCTCCAAGGCATAGGCCATAGCAGAAAAACCGCCGTTAACCGTCAGTGTGGCCAGGGCCGCCATCTTGGCCGAAAATTTCAGAAACTCCCTGCGTGTCATTGTTTGCTCAGCCATTCGCAAAGTCCTCCTCGTCTTCAAAATTATGATAGATCAAATCGCAGCTGATCACACCGGGCAAACTCTCGATCTGTTTCCATAGCATTTTGTCTTGTGATCGCTGTTGTGTGTCGGTGATAACAACAATATTGGGCTCTTGAACTTTAGCCACTTCGGTTTGTTCAAGCGCCCTAAGCCGATGTACAACATGTTGCGTTTGTTCCGGTTTAGCTGTGATAATTAAGCTTGATATCGGCATATGGGATACTCCTTGGTCCAATCAGGATTGCATTTTATCTGTGTATTTTAAATTAATGTGAAATTTGCCCTTTAAAATTGGCGTGGCCAGACGCAGTAAGATGGTATAAAGCAGCAGGCCAAATGAGATGATTCCCACACAAACCAGGATTTCATTCAGCGTCGGGGTATATTCAACGACTTCACCCAAAGGAGACGGTATAAAGCCCGGGATGATGAGTCCCATACCCTTTTCGATCCAGATTCCGACCACGAGCAGCGCGCACGCGACATTGAGTTTCCATAATGTCTTACTTAAAGGCAGCATCAGCAATATCAGTCCGATGGTGTTCATGGCCAGCGCCGCCCATATCCATGGCACCAGCTTAGCGTGACCATGCAGTCCAAAGAATAAGTACTTGGCTGAGGCATTGTGCAATGACCCTGTATAAAATTCTTTAAACACCTCGTTCCCGAATAAAAATATACTGATCAGTAGAGCAACCTGGATGATGCGCCGTAACATGAAAATGGCATCATCTGAAATGTGATAGTTAAAGGCCTTTCGGATCACCTGAATGGTTAGCACAATGACGGCCGGGCCGGCCGCAAAGGCCGAGGCGATAAAGCGGGGTCCCATAATCGCCGTATTCCAGAACGGTCGTGACGCCATACCAGCCAGCAAAAAAGCCGTGACAGTATGAATACTAACGGCCCAAACAATTGATATGAAGACAAATGGCGTATATAGCCAGGCCGATGGTTTGCGCCCGAGATATCGCATGTAGAGCAGATATCCGCATATGTGCATATTCAGCAGTAAATATATATTAAGGACCACAACGTCCCAGCTAAGCATAGAGATTGGCCAGTTGAATTTGCCTATGATCGGTATGAGATGCCAGAATCGATCCGGTCGTCCCAAATCAACCAGAACAAACAACAGACACATGATGATCGCGACAATGGCAAACAGCTCGCCGAAGATGACAACGTCCTTCAGATCCTTATTCTTGTAGACGTACACCGGAATGACGAGCATCACGGCCGCGGCCGCCATACCGACTAGATAAGTAAAATTGGCAATGTACAATCCCCATGATACATGGTCCGTCATGCCGGTCATCATCAGTCCATGCACCAGCTGTTTACAATAGGCATTAAGCCCGATGAGCGTCAGACAGGTCAGCACCGTCATCCAGCCGTAGAACATAGGAGTTCCATTGAAACTGAGAATAAAACAACGCCATAAAAAGTACAGATAATCACGAAGCCATCGAAACATAGATATTCCTATTTATCAAAAAAGTAGAAAAATCGAGGCAATGTACCGGCCTCTTCTTTAAGTACAAATACTCGTTTATTCTTCAATACGTAAGAAACCTCACTATCCGGATCCAGAATATTTCCAAAGATCCTGGCCCCCGTGGGGCAAGCCTCGAGACATGCGGGCAACTTTCCTTCCCTGGTCCGATGCAGGCAGAAATGGCATTTTTCGACAACGCCCTTAGGGCGCGGACGATTCGACAAATAACTCATACTTGGATTAATCCGCTCCTTGGGAATATTCGGTTCGGCAAAATTGAAGCGCCGGGCCCAGTACGGACAGGCCGCCTCACAGTACCGGCAACCGATACACCAATCATAGTCGATGACCGTGATACCGTCTTTTTCCTGCCATGTCGCCTCGACCGGACATGCCTTGGTGCACGGCGGTTCTTCACACTGAAAGCATTGAACTGGAAGATAGAATGAATCATCTTCCGGGACTGTTTCCGGATTGTAATCGCGCGTTCCCTGTTCCATATCAAAGGTGCCTTTGGGCATTTTAAAGACGCTGATATACTGAATTTCCGGGCTTCGCGATTGATTGTTTTCGTTGACACAGGCATGGACGCATCGTCGACTACCATTGCAACGCGACAAATTCAGCGCATAGACATACTCGACACCGTCCATTGGTTTGATATCTTTGACTTCGGCATCAACACCATATCGCTCTTTCACCTTTCGTTCTATGCGTTTGAGAACACGATCCAATTCTTCAGACGACATTTCTTTATAGTGCTTCTGAACGAACTCTTCAGCGGTCAATGTGTCTTTGAGCAACCTCAAGGGAGACATCGCGGCCACAAGCGCTGCCGCTCCGGTCCCAACGACCGCAGAGCGTTTAAGAAAATCACGCCGGCTGACTTTCGTGTTCATGAAGCCGTCGGAATGATCACTTGATGAAGGTGTATTATCCTGATTGTTATCGGGATGCATGTGATTCCTCACTCGTCATTAATTGATTGAGAAAGCTGATATAATTATTAATGTTTGGCGCCGGCGACGGCTGCATATCCGGAAATTTGGGCTGATGCGGATTATGACACTCCACACAGGTCAGTTTTCGGGTTGGACCGCGTTCTGTATCCCAGTAATCATTCATCCGTCCATGCACACCGGCTTCCCAGTCTCGATATATCGGACCATGGCATTGCAAACAACTTTTGTGACTTTGGTCAAATGCCACATCGTAACCATTGATGTCAAGAAGCCTCTCGCGGTTGTCCGGACTATGACATGTGGTGCAGTAATTGTTGGCCCCGTGTTCGAGGATGACATCCGGATGCGCCGATATGTACGATTTCTGCACGTCAGATGGTTCTAAGACGCTATGGCAATCGTTACATCGATATGAATATCCATCTTTGACATAAATTGGATTTAAGGCCGGTGTCCGTGCAGGTTTTTGACTGAAGTTTGCCTGGTCTACCGTTGGATGGATGACCCGTTTAGGCGGTTCTCCCCAGATATCCACGATAAAGGAGATGGCCAGTACGAGAAATACCACGGCCATCCACCAGAGATAGTTGTTGTTTGAATTTTTGGACGTTTTACCCAATAGTTGCTCTTTTCCTTAGAAACTCAGAACCGTCTGTACATAGAAGAAATCGGCATCCTCCGCGGTGCCCGTATCCTCAAGATAGTCTCCAGCAAAGAAATGTGAGTATCCGACCATCAGATTGGCGTAATCACACACCTTGTACTTGACGAGTAAATCAATTTCTTGTCCGACGGACGAAGACGCGCCGGCTGCCGTGGCACGTTTAATGGCTCGACCGGCAGAATAAAGATTATCATCCGGCGTATCCAGATAAATCAGGTGATAATCGGCTTGCAGCTTGAGCTTCGGGCAGGGTTTTGCGGTAATCTGAAACCGGTAGTTGTTGATATTCTGCAGGCTGGCAAAATCCATGTATCCGTAAAACAGGTGATTGGTGGGATAAAGATTTTGAAAAGTTTCACGTTCCGAGTCGCTTGCATTGCCGTCGCCTGAGGCATAGTCAAATTCAAATGCGATGCGCGGTTTCCAGGGGATATCAAACGTGTATCCAAGAATAAAAACCGCCATCTGGGCGTCGACGTCAAGCGCTCCGGAATTACCGAACTGCTTGGCCGCCTCGATTTCAAAATCGAACGCCGTGTCCGGAATAATTCCTTTGATCCGGCCGCCGATGGTGTAGTCTTCTACCTCTCCGTCGCCTGTCTGCCCAAACGATACGGTTTTGCCCTCTGTATTCCGATGCAGCATGTACTGTTCCACGGTCAGATGATCGCTGTGTCGATAGACCCCGTAATAACCGGCCAGATCATCATTCGATGAGCCGTCAAAGAGGTCGTCGGATTCCCTTGGTGATTTGTTGGGTGTTTTATCTCCGGCAAAGAAGTCCAATTTGAATTGCCCGTCCGCAAACTCCAATATAATCTTTCCCGCGTCGAAAGTTTGCGCGATATTAGACCAATTAAATCCGCCCAGAAGACGCTGCGCTCCATACGATAATTCCTGACGTCCAAACCTGAAACCCGCGGAGGTTAAATCTATTGGCTCAATAGACGTGAAGGTCGGGATGTATTGCAGCCACAACTGCCGCGTCTCCATCCAATCTTCAAAAGCGGCCTTGGAGCCTCCGATACTGTCATTAGTTATCCGGGAATCCTGGAATTGATAAAAAAAGCGAATGTCATCCGTGGGCTTGAGGAGCGTACTGACGCGGACCCGCCACAATGAAAAACCCTTGTCATCTTCGACCGCCTTATTGAAATCAAAGTCGGACTTCCATTCATAACGGTGCCGCAACTGGACATCAATCTCCGCCCATTCCGGCAGATATTCGTTAATAATGCTGCCGGCCTGGACCGCGGGCGTGCCGGCGCATGCCATCGTGATAAGAGCAACGATGAATGACAGGATTCGTTTCATTTTTTTCTCCTTTGCGCGGTTTGCATGATCTTTCCCAGCGATTTTTGTTGGAGCTCTCGAATAAGCTCGGACTTGACCTTCTTCCATGTATCATGGACCGGACAGGGGGCGTGATGATTACAATTCGGCAGCCCCATGATACACCGTTCAAACACATCCTGACCGTCCACGGATTGGATAATCTCCAGCAGCGAGATATTATCTGGATGAGAGGTGAATTTATAGCCGCCTCCCGGCCCGGGAACAGCGTCGAGAATGCCGGCGTGCACGAGCAGCTGAAGGCCTTTGCGGGTAGATGTCTCCGACACACCGGCCTTTTTGCAAAGCTCTTGGGCGAGAAAATTGTTCTCATACTCTTTGATCGGGATGGTTGAGAGCGCGCTGAGAACATGCTCGCATCCCTTTGAGTAAATCTTAAACATCTGAATCCTTGGGTTAATTATGGACAATTATATCCACAATACAAAAACATTTCAAGCGTAAAAAGATTTATTCTGTCCTTTGGCGTGCACTTCATTAGGCCAAAAGTCAGGATTTTTTTTCTAATAATGGCCGGGTGATAAAGTTGATGATTTCCTGATTGGTGATCATGCCGAGAATCTGTTTATCCGGATTGATAATGGGGATGCAGCTGACCTTGCGTCGATGCATGCTGAGAATGGCCCGGGCGACGGTATCGTCCGGTCCGAGTGTGATGGGATCGTCCCACATAATCGATTTGAGGATATACTTATCCAGCGAATCTTTGAGATAAAAACTGTCACCATCGATGATATAGTTGGGATCGGTATACTGGGCCTCGCCCAGAATCTTACGCGGGCTATGCGTTTTGTACAGATACTTGGGGCTGATGAGGCCGACGAGCTGGTTCGTGTCATTGACCACAACTAAGTGGCTGGCCTTATGCGTCTGAAATAATTCCTGCGCCTTGACCAGGTCGGAATCCTGATGAATTTTGACGGGATTAAGGTTCATCACATCTCGAATAATAGCCGTTTCCAACAACGTCTTGAGATGGCTGTCCTGTTCATAAATTTTTTGCATGCTCTCCCCCTCTGCACTGGCATTGACTAATAGTTCAATTTTAGAGCAACATATCGGGTTGAGCCATCTTTTTCCTGAAATTTTCAGCTAGGAATCGGTGGGTTCCGATGGAGAGGATTTTGTCGACGTTTTTTTTCTCAAACGGGCCTCCACTTGATCCAGCCAGTGGGCCACAAAGGGGATTTGAGTGAGGATGATCAACAGACCGATCGGTATAAAGACAAATGCCGGACCCGGTAAAAAGATTAGGATAATTCCAAAAAGGGTGACCGCCACACCGATTCCGATACGTATCAGACGTTTGATCGGGTTTTCTGATTTTGGAAAGTGTTCAGCGTAGGTGCGAAACCGGTTGCCGGGCTCGCCCTTTTTCAGGACCTTCACATGTTTGTTGATGTGCTTGCGGATCTTTCGTTTCATGAGTTTACTTCACAGACAGCGGCAATCTAGTTCAGATAGGACAATGACATCGTCGCAAATCCCAGGGCCAATAAAAATCCGCACATGTCGGTCACGGTCGTCAGGATCGGACCGGAAGCCAGCGCGGGATCTTTGCCGGATCGTTGCAGAAACAGCGGGATTAATCCACCGAGGCTGACAGCGACGATGGTGTTGACCGCCAGCGCCCCGCCGACAACTAAACCAAAGAGGACATTCCCCTTCCACAGCCAGGCCGCCGCGCCGAGCAGCAGGCCGAGGATCAAACCGTTAATCAGGCCTACACCTAATTCCTTGAGCAATACGCGTCCGAGTTCATGTGGTTTTACCAGACCTAAGGTTAACTCCCGAATGCTGACCGCGACTGCCTGATTGCCCGAGCAGCCGCTCATATCGGAAATGATCGGTAAAAAGACGGCTAGAGCAATGACCTCTGATAGTGTTTCCTGAAAAAATGCAATCACACTTGCCGCAATAATATTCAGGATGATGTTGATGCTCAGCCACGACAAACGTCGTTTGCTACGCTCGCGTAACGGCATCGACCTAAGCTCTTCACCGCCCACAATCCCGCTGGCCTTGAGATACGTGTCGGTGTTCTTGTCATCATAGGCTTCCAGAATATTCTTACGACGGACCACCCCGACAAGCTTCTGTGCGCCATCGACCACCGGCAGTCCCAGAAATTTGTGATCTTCAAAGATTTGAACCATGTCATCCAGAATCATGTCAACGGGAACGGACAACGGATCCTTGATCTTCAGATCCCTGACCCGCGTGATACGCGGTGAAAATATTAAATCGCGCAGACGTATGACTCCAGCCAACGATCCATCAAGGGTGGTCAGGTAAATATACTGCGTCTGAAAGTCGGAGTATGTTGAAGCGTTTCCCTGTAAATCATCCAGGACCTCACCAATCGTTGAATCTTCCGGAAATGAAATATAGTCGGTCTGCATGAGACCGCCCGCGCTGTCTTCGGGATACTGGAGGATCTCCCGGGCCTTTTGCGCGTCTTCCGATGACATTTCGCCGAGAATCGCCTCGGCTTTATCATCCTCCATATCCGCCAAGATATCGGCCTGATCCGTGGTCGAAAGACTGTCGACAATCTCAAAGGCGTCCCGGCTGGGCAGCAGTTCGACGAGATCGGCCGCCTGCTCATCTGGCAGCTCCTCGAGCAAATCGCCGGCGTACTCTGAAGGCAGCAGCAGGAACATCGCCCGGATGGTTTCCGGATCCAGTCGTGAGAATGCGCGGGCCCGTTCCGAGACCGAGATCTTTTCAATCAGGGAAACCAGGCGTTTGGCGTTACCCTTTTCGATGGCCTTTTTTAAATTGATCCAGGGTTGAGTGAGCATAAATATTTTGGGTTGATCGGTTTACCGCGGCATTATACAAGCTTTTAACAGGCACGGTGATATAAAAATAAAAAACTAACAGCAGCCCTTCACGTCGGTGCGATCCGACTCGTGACAACGGATCATGTTGTAGATCAGCGCGCCGCCTACGGCACCGACAACGGGGCCCAGGATATAGGCAAACAGATGGTTCCAGTTGCCCGCGATCAGTGCCGGCCCCAAGCTTCTGGCCGGATTCATCGATGCGCCGCAGACAGATCCGGCAAACATCGCGTTGAGCAGGACCGTCCCGCCAATCGCGATTCCCGCCGCCTGCCCCACCGCACGATAATCTGTCGCGACGGCCATGATCACGAACATCAGCATAAATGTCAGGATGATCTCCCACACCAACGCTGTCATAAACATCCCGTCCGCCGGAAGGGTCACTCCCATGTTCATGGTTTGTCCGGGTAAGCGTTGTAAGAACAGTCCTTTGAGTGTCACCCAAAGGGTGGCGCTTCCGGCTAAAGCTCCGAGGCTCTGAGCGAGGATGTAGGGTAAGATTTGCGCGGGCGGAAAATGCCGGCCGATGCTAAAGGCAATGGTGACGGCCGGATTAAAATGCGCGCCGGAGATGTGACCGACGGCATAGATCATCACCATAACCGTTAGTCCGAAGGTCGCCGCGATTCCGGCGTGCCCGATGGCGCCTGCCTGAATCTGATTGACCAATACGGCCCCGCATCCCGCAAACACAATCGCAAAGGTCCCAATGAACTCGGCGATACATTTTTTGATCAGTGTCATATTTATGTTTCCTCAGATTTTATAGACAATGGTTTTACGATAATCGGATTGAACGCCTTGGTGGCGACCAGTATTGTATCACCCGGTTGAAGTCCCTGCCATTCTTCTTTGCTGGCCACGATCCTCGACAGGTGCTGTCCGATTTGCAGTGTGATGACCGATAATGGTTCGTCGGGTTTAATGTCGACAATACGTGCCGGAAAACGAAATTTACCGCTGCATAAATGTTCCTGAAAGAACCGGTCGGGAGCCGCGTCATGCTTGATTTGTCCATCCGCGAGCATTAACACGCGTCGCGACATGCGCACCACCTCGCTCAGATCATGTGTGACGAATAGTGTCGGTATGTTTACCTTTTCGTGCAATTGCAGCAATTCATCCTGCAATTGGATACGCAATTTGAGATCCATCGCGGACAGGGGTTCATCAAGGAGGAATACCGACGGTCGACGCAGCAGCGCACGGATTAACGCGACCCGCTGCTTCTGTCCGCCTGACAATGTCGATGGTTTCTGATCAGCCAGGGAGTCCAATCGCATGAGTGCGAGATACTCCTGGATCAACCCGCGGCCTTCACCATCAATGACGGCATACTCGAGATTCTGACGCAGCGTCATATTGGGGAACAGCGTGGCATCCTGAAACACCATACCGATCGAGCGTTGTTGAACCGGCCTATCGATGCGTTGTGAGTGATCAAACCAGATCTCATCATTCACGACAATCCGTCCTTGGTCCGGATGGGTAAGTCCCGCGATCATCCGTAAGATCGTGGTTTTTCCTGATCCTGATTCACCGAATAATGTCACCAGTTCGCCCGGTCCTATCTGGAAGCGTGCGTGAAGTTGCTGGTCGCCGCCCGAGCTGCGTATTTTTTTCTTAACATCAACGTCGATCATGCCACCACCTTCGCCATTCGTCGATTCAGGATTTGAAACACAAACAAAATAACAAAACACATCACAAAAAGGATGATCGAATACATGTGCGCCGCGCCATAGTTTAACGCCTCAACCTCGCTGTACACCGCGATCGACGCGACCCGTGTTTGATTGGGGATATTGCCGCCGATCATCAATACGACACCGAACTCGCCGATTGTATGCGCGAAGGTCATCACCAGTCCCGTGCCGATGGCGGTGAAGCTGTTGGGTAATATCACATGAACAAAGGTGCTCAACGATGAACGCCCCAGTGTCCATGAGGCCTCAAGCCAATTGCGCGGGAAGGACTGAAAGTGAGATTTAATCGGATTGACCATGAACGGCAGACTAAAGATCACGGAGCCGATCACCAGCCCCGCGAAGGAGAAGACAAAACGGGTATGGAAGATCTCTTCCAACCATCCGCCAAATCCCGCATTGGGATTAAAGATCAGCAGGATATAAAAGCCCAGCACCGTCGGCGGTAAGACCAGCGGCATGCTGACGAGCGGTTCAATGAAAACCTTCCAGCGGGCCTTGCCAAATGCCAGCCAGTAGGCCAGCGGTAATCCGAGAATCAGCAGAATCACGGTGGTGACGCTCGCCAATTTAAGAGTCAGCCAAATCGGCGATAGATCAGGCATCATCGGCCCCCTCGATCAGCATAATATGATTCGCCGGGATCAGCCATTGAACGGTTTCATTGGGCTGGATGGACATCAATTGAAGGGCGTTTGTGTCAACAATCCCGTAAACAGTCTGCTGTTGATAGCTGAGTTCCACCTTGGATAGGATTTCTCCATGTGTGATTGATCGAATGGTCGCCGCATGAGCATTGGTGATCGTGGGCGATGGCGCATTGGATTGGCTCAGAATTACATCGGTGGGTTTGAATGCCAAATCAATGCCTTGATCAATGTGATACGTGTGGCTGTCATCCGACTGGATGATGAGGGCGTCAAATCGGTCTGCACCGACAACGACCGTGACGCGGCAGACTGATGGGGTGACGTCAATGGATGTGATGCGTCCGGTCAGGCGGTTCATGGAGAATCATCGCTCTCCCGGACTGTGTAACCGAACTTTTCAAAAATTTCGCGGGCCTCGTCGCTGAAGAGAAATTGAAAGAACTGCAACGAAACAGCCTGTCGCTCAAAACTACTGGTTTTGATCACCAACGCCGATTGCGCGATGGGTTCATAGGCGTCGGGATCGATATCGACCCATTGGCTGCCCTCATTGATATAATACGAATTGGCAATTGACCGCGCGGTGATCCCAACATCCGCGGCGCCGGAATAGATAAACTGATTGGTTTGCGCGATGCTGCCGCCCATGATCAGGCGCGGCCCCACATAGCTGTACATGCCGTAATGCTTGAGCGCGTTGATGGCCTGTTCCCCGTACGGCGCGGTGATCGGATTCGGAATGGCGATGGTCCGGATATTGTCACCGGTCAGGGCGTCCATCCCCTTGGAAAGATCGACCTCATTCTGTGTCCACAAGATCAGTCCGCCGTAGGCATAAACCTCCGGTTCTTCGATACCGAATCCCTCTTTAAATAATTTTTCCGGATATTCCTTATTCGCTGACAGGAACAAATCAAAATCAGCTCCTGCGCGAATTTGAGCGGCCAGATGTCCCGATGAGCCAAAGACTCCCGTTACCTGCGAGGCAAAATTATCTTCGAAGGCGGCTTCTAACTCTTTAAACACAAATTGAACGTTGGAGGATACCGCGACCGTGATATGCGGCACATCACCAAAGGCGGCCTCGGCCGATTGTGGCACTATGAATCCAACCATGAGGGCGGGAATAATGCTCAGAAAAGCGACAAGTAAACGTATGTGATTCTTCATAAGACCTCCGCAAAGAAAATGTTTGTTTCAGGTGTCCATGATCGACTGCGAATTCTTCGGGGAGCGGTCCTGACGACGCCCCAAAATAAAGCCGATAATCAGACCGAAGCTGAATAGAATCGGCAATAGGATGATGCGGGACAAACTCAACTCCCATACCAGAAACCGATAAGATACGACTTCGGTGTTCTGTAGTATTAGAATAGACACGATCACAAAAAGTGTCAGGGCTAGGTAGAGTTTGGGTTTCATTGTTGGGCCCCTTTAATCTCCATTTAAGGATGGTATCCACCCGGCATTGGTTCACCTGCTGGCATTACCTCCACGTATTGCCAACCTTCAGCGTATAAGCAGTCTTTCACCAGCCGTTTTTTGTATTGTTCGCGTTTGTATTGGCCGGGGTCATGATGTTTCTGCGTGGATTGTTTCTGATTCTGCTCGCCGTCCACCACGGTATTGACCACAACCGTATTGGCCGGCGCAACCACCGGATACATCGAAATGGCCAGGCCTGTGGCGTACTCTTCACAATTGAGCTTGTCCTGATACCAGATTTGAGTGTCTTTGGTAGGATGCACCCATTCCCTGCGCGAAATGGAACATCCGGCGCATAAAATTGTTGTGATAAGGATTATTCCCAGAAATCGGACATATGGCGGCATTGATCACCTTTGGTTCAAATGTTTGACAAATTCGGTAATGATTATACTAGCGTTCGGGAATGAACACAAGGCAGGTGTTATTTGATTGGTGTTGCCAGCCCCGGAGAGCTGGCAACTTAAAAATTACTCGACGGTTTCATCGCTCATATCGATGAGAAAATCAGTCTTGAGATTGGGCATTTCGCCTTCGCTCCAGTTTCCGGCATTATTGATCTCAACCCCGGCATCATCCGAATACGGCATATAATCCACGTACTCATCATCATGGATCTCGTACTGAGTCCGTGATCCCGGCGGATTTTCTTTCATCTGATGCTTAACGTGATCAGAGCTCTGCGAGATCCAGCCTCCGACCGTGGTCAGATCTTCGCCTACACCCTTTATCGTTCCGCAGCCTGTCAGACTGATACTGACGACGGATAAGATGATCCAAAAATAAAGTTTCGACATACGACTCCCTTCGCTCGCTGTTGGGTTTACGCCTTGGACGGAAAATTTATGGCAAACCGTTCGGGGGCAATCCCTTGAATTATTCGCTTAATATGCAGGAATGATACCAATAAATGAGGCTGAGGTCAATATGACACACAGGGTCAATCAGGGACAGGGAAATTTGCCCGGAAAAAGCCACGCGCGTGGCCAATAAAGTGGTTTAGCCCCTGACACGAATGCCGCGAGCGGCCTTTTCGACCGTCTCCTGGACCCGCTTGGACTGGGTTTCCGGCCGTTTGGCCGAGTAGATCCATTCGAGGATCATGCGTTTGTTGGAATCGGTGAGTGATTCGAAATAGGATTGAGCCTTGGGCGTACGGGCCAGCAGCTCGGCCAGCTCCGGCGGAAGTTCAAGGCGGTCGGACTTGCTGAGTGATTCCCAGGATCCGTTGGCCTGGGCCAGTTCAATCGCCGCCTGGCCGGCCGGCGTCATCTGACCGGTTTCAATCAGTCGGGCGGCGGTCTTCTTGTTGATGGCCGACCACACAGACTTGGGCTTTCGGGGCGAAATATATAACAGAAAGTAATCCGCGTTGCCGCGGGACGGCACGCTGTCAATCCATCCAAAGCACAGGCATTCTTCGGTCACATCACTGGTGGTGAACTGCCGCCGTCCGCTGTGTTTTTTGTAGACGCGCACATACACGCCTTCACGCTGCGTGTGACAACGCGACAACCAGTCGCGCAATGCCTCGCGGGTGTCGGGTTTAATAATCTTACGGTCCAGCATCAGACGTTGATCTCGTACTTTCTCGACAGCATATCCCCGTTGACCGCGTTGAGAAACGCCTTGAGTTTTTGATTGGGAATGTTGATCTCTGTCACCTTGTCATGGGTGCTATCTTCGAAGATGATGTTCATACTGACTTTGTCCTCGGTGTCACGGTAGTGCTTGACATAAAGTCGGTATTCACTGCCGAATTCATTCCATTCGATAATATCGTTGATCGCCGGCATAGGACCTCCTCAAGTTGGGTTTAACCGTCGGTTTACGGCTTAAAGGTGAATTCAAGCGGCTCAGCCTTGCCGCCGCTGACCGTTACTTTTTGTTTTTGTGTGCCGAGCTTTTCGTGCCAGGCCTCAATCTCGTATTCGCCGTCGGGAAGATCTGCAATTTCAAACGATCCCTCGATGTTGGACACGCCGAAATACGGATGGTCCATCACGGCAATCCATGCCCCCATCCACGGATGCACATCGCATTTGACTTTGAACATAAATTCCGCCTTGTCAAATGTCCGCTTGAGCTTTTTACGGAACTTGGGCATGGCCAGGTTGAATTTTTTATTGATCTTGGGGGATCCGTGCACATTGTGCAATGTCCCGTCTGGATTGAGCACTTCGAGGGTCTGCCCGACCATGACGCCCATGACATGCGGTGAATACATGCAGCCCTTCTGGTCCAGCACGGCCGGTTCGGCCGGTGGATCATACTTTTTCTTGGGAAGACCGTTGACCACGTGGACGAAGACATTGGCCAAGCCATTATCCTCACCGACTTCTACGCTGGATGTAAAAACTGTGTCCTTGTGCTTGGTCAGACAAACCGGATCCGCCCCCATCTTGATCTCTTTACGTTTGGGCAGTTCGCCCTCGTATTTGACCGTGCCAATCAATGCCGCGTCAGCCATGCAGGTGGTACCGATAGAAAACAATACGGCCAAAAATGATGATTTGAAAATATGTCTCATGTTGTCTCCTTAATACTTGTTAGCATTTAATCAGCCTATCCTACCACACAGTCGCTATCAATCAACCCGTGTGAATCGCTGAGAGATCATGTAGGGTCACATCTGTGTATCCGTCCTAATGCAGATCAACTGTAGGAAGTCTGCACGAAACCTGGGTTAATAGGACATGAACATCGTTCGTCTGTATGCGGTGTTTAACCCACTGCGCTCAGCATAAACAGTAAGGTAAATAAAATCAAAAACAATGTCCCGAACACGCGCCACGCGCTGAACATCTCGGCGATCTTATCCAGATTTTGACGCGGTAGATTGACCGTCCGTCCACACACCGTTAACGTCTCCACAAGTGCTTGATAGGTCGTTGTCACCACCGATGATACCCCCAGCATTCCACGTCGAAGATATTTCCACAACTTCTCATAAATCAGTAAGACATCCCCGGCAGGGACCGGCCATTGATTTTTGAGTCCACTCACGACCGCCAGAGCCGAAGCGGCCAGTCCCGCGATCAACGGCCATCCGCTGCTCCACGAAAACCAGTAGAGACTGTTCTTTTTGACCACCCCGATAAAAGATTGCCACTCGATGATCGCCGGCATGATCAGGATGATTAAGAGTACCACACCCCAATAGCCGTAGCAGCCATTGTTCGTGTTTACATTGGCCGGTCGCTGCGGTCGATTGGGCCGAATCATCCAGATAAAGCGAGCCATTAAAAGCGTTGTTCCAATCGCCCCGATGCTGATCCACCATTTGACGGCGGCCACCGAATACCCGTCGGTGGACATATGTTTGAGCACGTACTTGAGCGAGCCCTTGGCAAAGGCCCCGCTGGTGAACGGCGCCCCGGCAATCGCCAGCGCCGGTATCAACAATGAGCCATAAAGTCCCACTAACGCCCTGCGGGAACGAACGGCTTGGTCCGACAATCCGACACTCAAGAACAATCCGGCCTTCGCGATGCCGTGATGCGCGGCATAGATCATCAGGACCGGCCAAATTTTGATCCAGGCCTTGGGGTACATCAAACCCAGTCCCACCATAATCGTCATTACCCCCATTTGACTGATACTTGAATAGGCCAATACCGATTTGGCCTGCCGTTGCGTAATTCCGATCAGCGCTCCGTAAATCGATCCGAAAATTCCCAACCCGACAATGAGTTGACCCCATTCCGGCAAAGCTGTTTCGCCTAACGGAAAAAACCGCAGCCATCCGATCAGACCGGCATTGATCATCGATCCGCTTAAGATCGCGCTCGCCGGTGTCGGCGCGACCGGATGAGCCAGCGGCAACCACACGTGCAGCGGCAGCATCCCGGCCTTGATCCCGAATCCTGCCAGGATCAATCCGATAATCCAATCCCGATGGACCGATCCGGCCACCTGTTGATACAGATCCGAGATATAGATACTGCCTCCCGGTCCAATCGCCAGCAGCATGCCGCTAAAGATCAGGATTTCACCGATCACAACCAGTGCGATATACACCGTGCCCGCCCGGTAGGCCTCCGGTGTTCGTGAAAAAACCACCAGGCCATACGAGGCAAAGCTCATCAGCCCGAACAGAAAATAAAAACTGATGACATCCTGAGCGAGGATCAGGCCCATGTTGCCGCTCATCGCCAGCAGATAATACACGAAAAACTCAAAGCGTTTGGGATGTGTCTTCAAATAAGCCGTGGCGTACAGTCCGCCGGTGAACCATATCAAGGCGGTAAAAAATAAAAATGTCTTAGCCGTGGCATCCATTCCGAATGACGCCCCGGATAAAAACCACTGCGCGACAATTCCATGCCCGGGCTCCGCCAAAATGGCGGTCAGTAAGGCCGGAAACGCCGTCCAAGGGGCTGCGCGGATCAGCCAATCGGCCCGCGGCTTGGGCGCGAATAACAGGGCCAACACTACCGGCGCGAAGACGATTCCAATCCAAAACCATTGTTGTGTGAGAATGTTCATCGACTAATTACTTTTGGTGTTAATGTCCATATTCTCCGAGGGTGATCAATTTCGCCCAAGCCAACGGACTGTAGGGTGAGCCGGCACACACGCCCATGATAATTGTCATCAAGGCTGTGAACACCGGCGGCCAGATCATCAGCGAACGATGTTGGTTCCACCGATCGGTCAATGGCTGTTGTGCCTCCTCGCACGGCTCGGCAAACCAGGCCGCGTAGATAATCGGTAGAAAATATGCAGCATTTAAGACACTGCTGGTCAATAAAATCCCGATAATCCATGGTTGGCCCGCGTCGAGCGCGCCAAGTCCCAGATACCATTTGCTCATGAATCCAGCCAATGGCGGGATGCCGATCATCCCCAGCGCCGCGACAGTAAACGCTCCCATCGTCAACGGCATTTGGCGGCCGATCCCGTTCATCTGACTGATACGCTTGATGTTCATGGCCTCGGCTAAATTTCCGGCGCAGAAAAACAAGGTGATCTTCATGATCCCCTGATGTACCAGGTGCACCATTCCCCCAATGGTCGCGATCGGACTCAGGGTAGCGACCCCCAGCGCAATGTACGATACCTGACTGACGGTCGAATACGCCAGCCGACGTTTGAGGTCATCCTGAAACAAGGCCCGTATGGATCCGTAGACAATCGTGATCGCGGCCAGGATGGCCAGTCCACGAAGTAATCCCAGTTGATGAGCGAATTCAATCCCGTAGATATCGTACACAACACGAACGATGCCAAAAGCACCGGCCTTGACGACGGCAACCGCGTGCAGCAACGCGCTGACCGGGGCCGGCGCGACCATCGCCTTGGGCAGCCAACCGTGTAGCGGCACCAGTGCGGCCTTAACGCCGAATCCGATGATTAGAAAATAAAAGATCACAAATAATTGCGAATGAAATTGCGCATCAATACCGGATAGGATACCTCCCTGCGTAAAGTCCGCCGAACCGGCCAACGAACTCAGCCACACCATGCCCAACAGCAGGACCGATCCACCCAGCAGCGTGTAGCCGAGATACACTCGGCCGGCCTTAATGGCTTCATCCGATCCCTTATGCACGACCAGCGGGTACGTTGACAATGTCAAAAATTCGTAAAATACCAGTAACGTAAACAGGTTACCGGCTAGCGCGATTCCTGTTGTCGCACTGACACACAATGAAAAAAATCCAAAAAATCGGCTCTGATTCGCGGTGTCCTTGAGATATCCGATGGCGTACAGCGTTGTTACAAACCATAATAACGCGGACAAACCCACGAATAACAATGAGAGTTTATCAGCGGTCAGCGAGATATCAAATCCCAGAAACAATGGAAACCGAAATTCAAAACTAGCACCATTGAAGGTCCCGATCAACAGCATGCCAACGAGAATGATCTTGACGCCGGCGTTAAAAAGATTGAGAAAATTCCGCAGGTAATCGCGTCCATCGGGAATAAAAAAGATCGCAATTCCCGTCAGGAATGAGGTCAAAAAAGTAATCAACGGCAGCATGCTCGACATCATCGGACGAATCCCTCCATCGATTTAAAGGAAACGGGACTGTCGATCTTGAGGATTTCAAGCGGAACGATCGCGATCAATCCAAGCGCGACAGCGATACACGCCATAGTCAAGGCCGCAAACCGCATACGTTGCGGGACCTGCATGCGCTGCGTTCCTTCCGGGACTTTTTGAAATGCTATCTCCAGAAAACGAAAGATATAAAACGCCGACAGGACGCTGCCGATCAGCATGAAGACGGCATACCACCATTGGCCGGATAACATCGCCGCCTTAAGCAGCATCCACTTGCCGATAAAACCTCCGCTGGGCGGCAGCCCCATAAGGCTCGTACCGGCGATGGCAAAGGCAAAGACGCCGATCGGAAACATCTTGGCCAGTCCCTGAAGGTCCTGGATGCGGTCGTGCCCAAGGGCGTACATAATCGCCCCGGCGACCATAAAGGCCGCGGCCTTGGCGCAGGCATGCGCGATCGAGAAATAAATCCCTCCGCTCCAGGCAAAACCCTGCCCGATGGTGTGGGCGGTAATGAGCGGGAACAGCAGGAACATGTAACCTATCTGCGCGATGGTTGAATAGGCCAGCATCATCTTCAGACGTTCCTGGCGGATGGCCATCCACGCCCCACCCACAATACAAATGCATCCGAGCACTCCCAGCAATTGTCCGGCCGTCGGCGTGACAATCGCGGCGAATGAACCAAACCACAATCGAACAAGCAAGTAGAACGCCCCCATCACCACCAGACTAGACAGGATTGCGCTGACGGGTGCCGGTGAGTTCGCGTGGGCCGGCGGCAGCCAAAAGTGCATCGGAAACAATGACGTTTTGATCAATAGACCGATGGTTATCAGTGCGACCGCGATCGCTGAGACGACGTCCGGCGTGGCGACCTCCTTAAGCAGCGCGATGTCAAGCGTCCCGTAAGCGCTGTAGAGAAAACTCACGCCGAGCAGATAAACCAACGACCCCAAAAGTGTCAGATAAAAATATCGGGTGGCCGCCAATAAAGATTCAAGTGATCCTTTCAACGCGACCAGCGCAATCGCTGAAAAACTGATAATCTCCAGCGCCACATAGATGTTAAAAATGTCGGCCGACAAGAACAAGACGTTGAGTCCGCCCCACGCGAACAGCCAGATCGGCCAGAAGTACCGCTCCATTTTGAGATACTGTTGCCGCTTGTCGTTGCATGGGTCCGCCCGTCCCCGAAAATATCCAGAGGCATAAACACTGATACACGAACCGGCAATGGCGGTAAAGATCAGCATCACGGCGGTGAGACCGTCGACCTGAATGCCGATACCCAACGGGCTCGCCCATCCGCCCATGGCGTAACGCATTGACCCGTTGGCATGCAGATTCATCCCCAAAACAAACGTCAGGATCATCAGGATGAGCGCGCTGATGAATCCCACCTGCGTACCGATACGGCGACCGGTCATGAAGCACACCAGGCTTGTAAAAAAAGGCAGTACGATGATCCAGACCGGTAGATGCGTATCAAACATCCGGTGCCTCCTTGGTCTGCGCGGCAATTTCCTCAAAGCTGGTATGTCCGGTGACATTGTATAGGCGCACAATTAACGCCAGGATAAAGGCCGTGGCGCTGACCGAGACAACGATACCGGTGAGAACCATCGCGTGCGGCACCGGGTCAGGCGCGTCTGTCGGCGTGCGATGGGCCATGGCGATCAGGAACATAAAAATGCCTGAACCCATCACATTAATGGCCATGACCTTACGGATGAAATGCGCGTAAACGATGAGTCCGCGGAAGCCGAGAACGAAAATGATCATGCCGGTTGTTCCATATAAAAAGGCCAGGCTCATGTTGATGTTCCTCCGATCTCACAATCCTCGGGATGATCCGGAATCAAAAATCCGGCGCATCCGGCAAAGAGCGTCACCAATGTCGCCGCGATACTGATGGTCGCCAGCCCTTCGATCGCGAGGATTAAATGTTTGGCCGATTCCACTGGATACTGCAGAAAATTTCGTTGGTTCTGAACCACTAAAATCCCGACGAGGAGAAAGCCGGCAAAACCGGCGATATAGATAATCCTCATTAGGGCATTGCGCGCGGAAAGGTCCACGGTCGTCCCGCCCACGAGCATCAGGATAATCACACCGGCCAGCATGGCACCGGCCTGAAACGCGCCGCCCGGCGCGTGTCCGCCCGCCCACAATAGATAAAAAGCCATCAACACCATCACGGGTGTGAGCAGATATAAAAATACAGCCAGCACACGGCTCTTTTTGGGCAACGCCCTATTAAGGGAAATCGGTTGGGTCGCGTGCAGGGCAAAGATCGCGAAGACAACCAGCAGCAGCACGCCGATTTCCAGTAATGTATCGTACCCGCGAAAATTTAAGATCACGGCCGTCACCGAATTCTTCACCCCGCTATGGCTCATTTCTCCTGCTACATGGGCCGACAGACCGGTGAAGGTTTGGTCAAGTTGAAAGATCGTCCAGCACAGAATACCGCCGAACATGGAGACCAGAAAGGTAAAGATCAGCTCACGCGGTTGACGGGACAGGAAAGATGAACGGTCGGACGCGCGTTGTCGGCCCGATCCGGATTCGATGTAGCCGAGGCTTCCCAAAAACAATACGCCGGTCAGCGCCGAGCCGATCACCGCTTCCACCAAAGCAACATCCGGTGCCTGCAATTCGACCCAGGCCAACGAGATCAGCATTCCGAGCAGAATAAACAAAACAATGCTCGTGAACAAATCCCGTGAGCGCAGCATCATCCAGGTCAGAAAGATCAAAACAACGGCGAGTAAGTAGTCAAATGCGGTGGCAGTGGTCATCGCGACTCCTTGGGCTGAATCTTCATGCGCAGCGCCGATCGCGCGATCAGATAACACGACGTCGCGCTGGCAATGATGATCAGGATCCAGATCACAAAAAGTTTGACGGTGATGGCCAGACTGCCGCTGAGCATCGCCAGACCGATCACGACAAAACCCAAGCCGATATTATCCGCCTTGGTCAGCGCGTGCAGGCGGCTGTAGATATCCGGGAACCGCAGCAATCCCACGGTACCGGCAATAAAAAAGACGATCCCGATCCCGATCATGATATGGGCCAGCCACGCGATGATCATGATTTGCCCCCTGCTGTGTTGGCCTCGGTCGTGCTGTACCACGTTAGGCGCACAAAACCGATGGTTGACATCGCCGCCAGCACGGCGATCACCAGCGCGAGGTCATACAAGAATGATTCCTGGCGCAGCACAGCCAAAAGTAACACAATGGCCACGGACGCAGTTCCGCAGAGTTGGACGGCCAGCATACGGTCGGCTCGCGTGGGTCCCATGAAGACGCGGATCAGCCCGATAAAGATGGATAGTAGCAACAGGCAGACAAAAATAATCTCGACGATGTACATCTAAATGGCCTCCCCGAAAAGATAGGCGACACGGTCTTCAAGGGTACGCAGATTCGCCTGATTGGGATTATCCATGTCAAGTACATGCACACGGATATCCTTATCACGTAGATGTACGCTCAGCGTCCCGGGCAATAGGCTGATCGCGTTGACGAAAAAGACCCGCGCGAAATCACCTTTTAAGCGGATCGGATAGGACAGAAAACCGGCCTTGACCGGACAATCCGGATGAAAGGCCCGGTAGGCCACGTCCAATCCCCCGGCAATCGATTGCTGTATGAAATAGATGACGAATGGAATGATACGGGCGAAACGGATACGGCACGTGGGTATCGTGGGCAGAAAATGCAATACGCCCAGCGCGATCAGAATAGCCGGCACTCCGATCAGCCACGAGTCCGGACTCTCTCCTGCCAGTAGATACCACGCCGCCGCCATCAATATCGCCGGGAAGACGGTACGTGAGACAAGCGACGGATCAGATTTTTGAGTGTTTGCGTTCATGGTTGATTGACGGATTCACGACAGAGAAACGCTCTGGCCGCTTAATAAGTCGCAGCGATAAGCAATTCACTGATAACTTTTTATCACAAATTAGGGGGAATATAAACTGAAACCTGTGTCGAAACGGCTAGGATGGCTTGCGCGAATACGTCGTAAGCTCGCACCCGAACTGATCGACAAAATAATTGTCCATCTCATCCGCCTTGAGGATCATTTGGCGGATATTGGCCTTGATATCAGCAGCCTTGTCCGACAGGATATCAGAAAGATGCACGCGATAATACATGGAGATCTGATTGTCATAAATGCCGAGATTGTAGGGTTTCACCGGGCGGCTGAGAATGTACTCGTAGAGTTTCTCCAGGTTTTCCTTGGGAAGTTTGTTGAGCGGTGATGTGACAAATAAATAATTCGTGTCGTAAACAAAGATCCGGATCATACAGCTGCCGTGATGAAATTCCCAGAATTCGTGACCGCTGCGTCCCAGAACCGGGCTGACAATGACATCCTTGATCGCGTCCTCAACAAACACGGCCAGCGTGGTCAAAGGGGTTTCATCAAATAATTTTTTGTCGATCGTCGCCCCGCAATTCGGACAATAGGCTACTGCTTCGGATAAAATTTCATTACAGGAATGACATTTGATCGAAAAGGCATCACCGATATCCGCTGGCAGTCCCGCCAATTCATCCTTAAGCGCCTGAAACGGAATGGCGAAACCCACATTGTCGGCCTCGGTGATCTTGGCGGTGGTGATGCCGATCAAATGGCCTTTCTCATTGACAATCGGTCCGCCGCTGTTCCCGGGATTGACGGCCGCATCGGTCTGGATGTAGTTGCGTCCATTATTGATCTGATTGACCGACGAGATAATCCCCTCTGTCTCGGTGTACGGCATCCCGTAAGGAAATCCCAAGACATAAACCTTGTCACGATTTTGGATCTCGTCCGTATGATCTGTGATGATCTGCGGCAGCCCCTCGGAATTAAACGGCGCCGGGACCTTTAGAAAGGCCAAATCCACATCCGGATTGGCGTATACGACGGTCGCCACGTAACGGTTACGATCCTGATCCTCGATACCCACCACATGCGCCCCGTTGATCACGTGATGATTGGTCACAATCACATTGCGGTCGGCATACCAGAAACCGCTGCCGGTCCCCTGGGCGGTGTTGATCTTGAAAACTGATTTGGCGAGTGACTGAGTCATAAATTAAAATTTTTTAACGGTTGAAGATCGACGAGAATAATCCCTTGCCCGACCGCGGGATGTGGCGTCCGGTCATGATATCGTTCAAACATCCCCAGAGTGTGGCGGATGATTTCTTCCACGGATCACCCGAGGCCTTTTTCAAACTGCGGCTGATAAAATCGGCCGTGTCATTCAACACATTGTATGAATAAAACAGATGATAAAACGCGTACAGACAGGTCATGGAGCACATCATATGATTTCCGTCATTACGCTCTTTGCTGGCCCGTTCATAACTGGGCTGCAGCTGATTCTTGAAATTTTGGATCAATCCGATGGATTTATACGGGATAAAGATCTCGACCTGATAGATATCGTGCAGGAACTTTTCCTTGCCCTCCTGCTCCAGACGTTCGAGAAACTTCTTGGCCGTGTCGATCTGCACCATCATGTCGCCCTTGGTCTGCATAAAACCGATGACCTTCTCGATCTCGTTACGGATCGTGCCCTGCGGCGCGAAGCAATAATCCAGCCGTTTTATCGACATATTGAGCATGTCCCAAGCGGACCCATGCCAGCGTTTTTCCTCGAAATACTGCACAAAGGCGCGTGTCTCCTGAAAAATATTTAACGCGGTGTCCCACACCTTGTCGAGCTTGGCATCCGGATAGGATGTGACCTCGGGCTTCTGGATGTGCTCGGCCCCAAAGTCCTCAATAAACTGATCATCGTAATTATCGGCATTGATACAGATCTCGTAGAGCATGTCATAGATCTTGTAGGGCTCGGAAAGCGACAAATCACAGTCACCAAAGAATGTCAATTCATCGTCGCGTAGATAAATTTGTGACAACTTAAGCGGGGTAAAGTTCAACTGCGCAACCTGACGCATCAGCGGAACACGCTGCTCTTTGGGCATCTTGAGAAATGGCGCGCGCACCTTGATGACGTCATTCTCAATCTTGATCGTGATAATCACCGAACCATGCGGGATGCGAAACTCCGTGCGGTCTTTATTGGCGTACTTCTTGAATACCGACGGATTGATATATTTGAGGGTTTTGTGAAAACTGTCGAGATATTTTTTCTTCTTCCACGCGTCCAGCACGGCGTCCCAGGCCAGCACATCCACGTTGGAGGCATGCGAACGAAGAATAGATGAAAAATATTTTGGTGAATTATCCATAATTTGAGTGTCACGCGGGATTGGATGATGATACTGAGGGTATTATAGATTGAATCGGGACGGTGTCAACGATTAGTGGAAATAACGCGCGGTCTAGCGGTGGGCGGCCTCGTTCAGGCGATGCAGCGCCTGGCGGATGTTCTTTTGAGACATCATTTTCTCCAGCCGTTTGAGCGGAAGACGGGCGATTTCACCGGCGCGCGTGAACCACATGTATGCCGAGATGTGATCTTCAGGTCCGCCGATACCGTCACGCAGCATCTCACCAAACTTGAGCTGTCCCTCGGGATGTCCGACCTCGGCGGCCTGTTTGTAGTACTGCCGCGCCTTGATGATATCGAGTTTCTTGCCGTGCGTGCCTTCTTCAAATGATCGCGCCAGCAACATCATGGCATCCCCATTGTCCTGCCCGATGGCCCGGTCGATCCACGACCATCCGGCCTTGATATTGGCATCCGTCTTCAACAGCTCCCGTCCATAGGCCAATTGCGCCAGGTCATGATTTTTGTCAGCAGCCTGAAACAGCCACTTGAGTGCGGCCTCAGTGTCCGGCTCAACCCCCTTGCCCTCCAAGAAATTTCGACCGGCCTTGTATTGGGCCTCAAGCTCGCCGTGTTCCGCCGCTTTGAGATACCAAATGTGGGACTGTTTGTCATTCTGACCCACGCCCTGACCGGTTTCGTACAGCGATCCGAGGAGGCTTTGGGCAGCAGGATAATCGCGCTGCGCCGCCATCAAGGTCCAGTAAAATCCGCGTTCTGAATCTTTATCCACACCGATGCCTTCAAAATACAACCGGCCAAACTCCATCTGTCCTTCAGGATGACCTGATTCGGCCAACTCACTCAGCAACTCTACGGCCCGTTTGATCTTGTTGTCTCGAATAGCCGAGTGGGCATAACGTAACATCTTGGCCGCCTCGGCCGGTTCAATGGCCTTGCCTCCATTGCGCGGACTGCACTGCAATCCCGTCACGGATACCAGTAGACAGAGTATCAATATTGAAAGGTGTAGTTTCATCATCGTTCGTTAGTGAATTAAGAATGAAAATTGCTTATGGGTAGTTTATCGCATTCGGTGGAGTCCGCAAAGGGATGATTTGGTTTTTCGGGGGGCAAAATCGATCCGCAGGAAAATAATTCCCTGTTAATGATCCATCCGCCAAATAAGCTTGAATATTCTATTTAGTACATTTTGTTGCCTTTTATAAATTTGACATATATTTACAGATTAATACATTTAAAGGGCCTAACATGAACATCTGCTTTCTTTGATTAATTCGTCGATTAAGTCGGAATTAATGCTGAAGTCATTGAAAGCGCTAATTTTGGGGAGTTCTGACACCAATTTTTTAAATCCGGCTGCCCCAGCGACGCGTGCGGGCTTGCGAGTATCTGGCCCATGGGAGAATTCGGCCGATCCAACGGAAGATACCATGTTCATTGATCCACTCGGCATACGCCACGTATTCGGGATAGTTGGATAGATGATTCTCTTCGGTCTTGGCGCGCAGAAAATAAATCACCGAGATCGCGGTCAGCGCCAGGGTATGCCTCACCGCCGCATCGTTTCCATCAATCGACAGAAACGGTACCGAAATCAACCACCAGCTCGCCACCTTACACAAATACGCCGGATGTTTGGTGAAGCGATACGGTCCCGACGTGATAATCCCGCGGTAGGTCAGGTTCGACATGCGATAGCCAAAGGCCACGGTCGACAACGCGTAGATGAAGGTGAGTCCGAGGATCAAGACATACGCCGTCCAAAACACCGGCGGGTTGAGCACGAACCAGTCATTCCACTGCAGCCCATCATCATACGTCAGCAATGACAATCCAAAATTGGCATTGAACCAACCGTAACAGACCAGACAAACGATCCAGCCCAGGATGGTCGGATCAGTGGAGCGCACATGTGTCCCGAACAACCGGCACGTCAGCACATACCCCAGCACACCGTAGGCAATGTCCACGGTATAGCACAGATCCAGCAGCCAGATATGCATCAGCGTCCAGTCCAGCACCGGCGGCGCCTGCAGGATCAGATCCATATAGCGGACCAAAATGACAAACATGTAGGGGATAAAAAATCCCTTGATAAACCATACCGCCGCAAAGCGCTTCCATTCCTTGGCCGGGGCCGCGCTCTTTTGCCCCAGCAGCAACCGACCGGTCTTCCAGAGAATATCCTCGGGCTCAGACTGCCGTTGGTCGACGATATAGACATACACCGGCATGACGATCAGCAGCGCCGGCCAGATGATTTTCAGCGCCGCAAAAAATGTATCCAGAAACGTCGCGTCAAAATAATGACGCATCAGCCAGTACCAGCCCAGCAGTACAGCCTGGATCACCGTCAAGGCGAAAAGCTTAACCAGGATGCGTGATCCTACATCTGGATCAGACCGTCGTGGCTCAAGGCGAGGCATCGCCCCCTGTTTGAGATCATAAATCACCAGCGGAAGCACGGCCGCGACCAGCGCGAACAATGTGATCCCCAGCGACCCCATACCCGTCGTATTCTTGAGGACGAACGGCACGATCAAAAATATCCCGATCGCGACACTGTTTAAACCAAAATTAGCCGAACAGGCAGGCCGTTCCACATAATGCTCCGACGTTGGCGGGGTTTTGACCATAGATTTGACGCTGTGTTGATCCGACATGACTCTCCTCTTCAGGTTATTTTACCCAACATCATGAGGTTACGCCACGCATGACTTGATTTTCTTTGTCAAAATGTATCCATGGATCAGGGCTTTGATCGGGCGGTTTGTGTTGACTGAGCGAGTGCCATCAGCATCAGTCCGCCGATGATCATTCCAGTAAGACAGGACAGCACGGACAGGATTTGCCAGGAGCGGAAGATGACCAGCATACTGACGGAAAAAATCCCGAAGACGGCAAAAAATCGGTAGGGATACAGCGGGGATAGCACCAACAAGGCTTCGACGCCGATGATCAGCTTGGAAATAAACGCGACGATCGTTTGCTGCTGCCCGATGGCAAAGTGTTCGCGCAGAAACAATCCGAAGAAACCGGGTGTCTGTTTGACAACCGTATTGTAAAAGACCTCGCCGTTCCAGTATTCGTCGGTCAGTTTGCCCACAGTCCCGCCCAGGAATATCATCCCGATTAAACACTTGATCAGCATCGGCCCGTGAGCTTGAACATGCTTCAGATCATTCATATGGATGGACAGCCACATCAGCCACAGGGCCACCCAAAACGATGAAACAAAGGTCATGTCATTGTAGGTGTTGATATGCAGCCCCGTCACTACGGCGCATACCAATAAAACACTGCTGGTGATCAGGGCGGCGGCGCGACGAGGCACGAACAACAGCGGCAGCACCGCAACGGGTAAAAAATAAAACCAGGCCGAGATCATATTATTGGTGAACATCGCCGGAAACAGCTCATGCGATACCGGAAAGGCATGGATAATATGGCGAAAATAAGTCGCGAAGAAAGAAAATTTAAAATACCAGCCGATGAGCCAGGCGAGGGTGACCAGTCGGAAGATGCGAAACAATCGCGCGTCAGTCATCGTTCGGCTCCTTGAACGGCACCGGCACAATGGTCAGCCCCTTCTCATTCTTATCGAGAGTATAAATCGTCAGCAGCGAATCATGCAGATACTTGGATCTGACATACAGATATTGCGGCTGGGCTTGATGATGAAAGGTCGGACGCGGAATGCTGCTGAAGGTGACAATCCGCAGCGGATAGTGATTAAACCAGAACCCAATGGCCTCATCGGAATTGTATCGACCTTTTTCCAGGTCGTCAAAATCCAGCTGACGATGACTGTACCACACCTGATTGGTAAAACTGTACATCGGCGGGATAAAATGCACGAGCGCGAATGTCGCGAAGTTTTGATGACGCAGATGGAATTGGCGGAGCACTAAATCACGGACCGGCTTGACAAAAACCTGGGCGATCAAAAATACGGATACAATACCGATCAATCCGTAAAACGCAGTCGTGGAAAATTTATGTTTCATTGACAACGGGTCCATGCCAGCCTTTTTCTGTTTCATTCCCTTACGGCTCATACAGGTCTCCTGTATATCTCTGTATTGTAAAGGGCCGGCACGTCCAGCCCCATCGGGAATTTTACAGGTGATTATGCGTAATAGTACCGATTAGCCGGGGCTGACTGGGTTTACTTGATCCCGATTAATTCGACATCAAATTGCAGTGTTGAGTTCGGCGGGATTGATCCGGCCTGACGGTCGCCGTATCCCAGCTTCGGTGGAATGATCAACTGGATTTGTCCGCCGGTGCTCACGAGCTGAAGTCCTTCGGTCCATCCGGGAATGACTTGCGTGAGCGGAAAACTGATCGGATTGCCGCGGTTGTAGCTGCTGTCAAATTCCGTCCCGTCGGTGAGTGTTCCGCGGTAGTGAACCGTTACAGTATCCGTGGCCTTGGGAAAAATCCCCGTCCCTTCTTTCAGAATCCGATACTGAAGTCCGCTGTCCGTCGTGATAAATTGAGGTGTGGTGTCGACCTTGTCCATGTGCGGAGCACTTTTTTGAATGATCAAGTACCCCACGATCGCCAGGGTGATCACAAGGACGATCGGAATGATATTATCCTGAATTTTTCGATTAAGCATGAAATCTCCTTTGGTTAAACATCTGAGCTATCCACTATGATACCTGTTTTCATTCAGGCGCAAAAGATTTTTTGGAATTATCGGTTTAACACATACTGCTGGGTATCGGGATGCTGCGGGTTTTCAAAGATTTGCTCGACCGCACCTTGTTCCACAATGGTTCCGAATCCCTGGGAATTTGACATGAAGATCACACGGTCGCTGATGCGCCGGCCCTGTTCCAGGGAATGCGTGACTAACAATATCGAACAGGTTGATTTGAGCTCCCGCAGCGCCTTCTCGATTTCAATCGTTGAATGTGGGTCCAGGCTCGAGGTCGGTTCGTCCAGCAGGATAACGGCGGGATTCACCGCCAGACTGCGGGCAAAGGCCAGGCGTTGTTTTTGACCGATGGACAAGAGATGCGCCGGCTTATTGAGCCGGTCTTTGACTTCCTTAAATAAATGCGCTTGACGCAGGACTTTTTCAATCAAATCATTTTGCCGGGTGCGGCTCATGGGCTGATGATGCCGGACGCCAAAGAGCACATTACGTCGAATGCTACCCGGAAAAATACATGGCTTTTGGAAAACGAGACTGATATCACGCCGGAGTTCATTGACCGGACAGCAGCGAAAGACGTCACAGCCCTTATAACGAATTGATCCGCTCACCTGAAGCCCCGACTCTTTGTCCGCCAGTCGATTGATCGCCCGTAATATCGTTGACTTGCCCGAACCCGATGGACCGATGATCGTTGTCAGCTCTCCTCTGCTGAGATCAAATGTCACATCCCTGACGATGGACTGATCTCCCGCGGTCACATGGAGTTGTTGAACTTGTAAAACAGGCGGTGTCATGCGGTCTTGATCTCCTCAAAGGCATTCATCCGAAATGGTGTGGCCAGCGCGTTTAAGCCGAAGACAATCAGTAATAACAGGCACGCGCTGCCCCAGGCGTTCTGAACCGCCTTTGCTTGATAGGACTCCTGGGTCAATGTAAAGATATGGTACGGCAGGCTCAGGACCGGATTGTCAACGATACCGTTGGGAACGGTTGCCCCTGAAAATACCGTGGCCGTAAACATAATCGGTGCGGTCTCGCCCACCGCCCGAACCAGTCCGAGCAATAATCCTGACAAAAAGCTCGACGCGCTTTGCGGGATCAGGATCGAAATGACCATCTGTTCTTTGGATAGCCCCAATGACCGGGCGTTTTCAATATATTCATGGGGTATTCGCCGCATGCCTTCGGACAAAGTCAAAGCGACCGTTGGCAGGATCATCATGGAAAGCAGGATGCCGCCGGTGAACCATGATTTCCCCCAACCCAAAAATTTCACAAACACAAAAAATCCAAACAATCCGAATATGATCGACGGGATGCCGTTGAGGACGTGAAGAATTAAGGAGAGACTTTTCTGGACGGAGCTTTCTCTCAGATAAACCGTGTGTACAATCGCGATCGATAACGCCACTGGTACGACCAGGACTAATGTTGTGATCAAGAGGATCAATGATCCGATCATTTGATGTCGAACTCCACCAGATAGCCCGCCTTCCGCCATCGGTTGCAAAGCAAAACTGAACGACAAGGCAGGTATGCCCCGCGCGATCACCAGATAAAGAGCCAATGCGACAAGTCCCATCAGCATCAGCGCCGAAGCGGCGGATACGGCGTAAAAAATGCGTTGTTTAAATAATCGGATGGTCATGGCATTCGATACTTTTTAAATGGAATCAACAATACTTCACTGAGAATTACAAAAAACATCACGATCGCCAACAGCGTAAAGCCCAAAGTCACGATCGCCGACCAGTGCAGCGAATGACCATAGGCCATATGCACCTCGGATCCGCCGAGTTTACTGGTGAGCGTCTGTCCGGCCTCCACCAACGGCTGAAGCGAATACCATGGATCCGGCAGACGATTATCCGCGCGTCCGACGACCAGATAAACCGCGATGGTCTCACCGACGGCCCGGCCCAAGGCCAGCAACACCGCCGCGATAACGCCCGGAAACGCCCGGGGAAAAATGGCGTGAAAAAAAACCTCATTATCTGTTAATCCGAGCGCGCGGGATGTCTCTCTCTCGGATTGACTGACACTTCGAAAGGCATCATCACTCAGCGACAATACCGTGGGAATGATCATGATCCCGACCAGAATCCCGGCTGTTAGTAGTGTATCACCGGATTCTGGTAAAAATATTTGTGTCCATTCAAAAACGATCGGACGTAAATACAAGACACCCAAGAGACCGTACACCACCGATGGGATCCCCGCGAGCAGTTCAATCGTTCCTTTGACAATCGTGCGCGGCCATCCCCGCAGATACTCCGCCGTAAAGATCGCCCCGGCCAGACTGATCGGCGCGGCCAGACACATCGCGATGATCCCGACAACTATCGAACCGTACAGCATCGACGCCGCACCGTAGGTATCTGCCCGAAAAAACCAATCCGCTTGGTTCCAGAAAGACAGACCCTCGTGCTGAAGGATCCGTCCGCTGCCGCTGCCAAGGAATCCGAACAGTCCCAGAAACACCAACAGCGCGGCCGCGCTCAGCAGATAACTCCCGCATTTAATTGAACGAATCAATAATCGCATGCTAATGGATCGGTAAATAGCCGTGTTTGCTCACGAGCCGTTGCCCGTCTTGGGATAACAGATACTCAATGAATTCGCGCACTTCGGGGCGCGGATTATCGGCAGTGATGACATATAATTGCCGGGCCAGCGGATAAACGCCGCTTTGGATATTCTCAAGAGTCGCTGGGATCACCTCACCCTCATCAGTCATAATATCAAGCGCGCGAATTTTCGAGGAGCTCTCGGTCCAGGCATAGGACAATTGCGAGATCGCGCCGGGATGGTGACCAACCTTGTTACGCGTCTCTTCATTGCTGCCCACTTCCGGGTGATTGACTAATGGCGCGTTCTTGGCGCCGTCATAGGCCCAGTTGGCAAAGACTTCCCACGTGCCCCGGCCGGGTTCCTTGTTATAAAACACCACGCGTCGACGATCACCGCCGAGGTCTTGCCAATTGGTGATGCGTTTTTCATACAGAGCCTGCATCTGCGCCCGCGATATCTGAGTCACCCCGGACAGATAAACGGGCTCCGAGACTATGATCGCGACACCATCGATACCAATG
This sequence comes from bacterium, assembly GCA_030429765.1. Taxonomy (GTDB): domain Bacteria; phylum Omnitrophota; class Gorgyraeia; order Zapsychrales; family Zapsychraceae; genus JAGOSC01. The sequence goes on from JAUIER010000020.1 coordinate 69,916, forward strand.
CTCACCGGTTGAAAGTTGACGGTTGCATATCGTTGGCGGTCTTGCTCGCTTAACGGCTTGGAGGACATCCCGATATCGGCCAGACCTTCGCCGACCGCTGAAATACCGCCCGATGACCCGCCCTGCGTATCCACCAGCACCGTCCATCCGCGCGTTTGATGAAAATGCTCCGCGGCCTCTGTGACAACCGGGTTGACGGTGGTGGAGCCCTGAATACGGATCTTGACCTCCTCGGCCCACCCGGCCGGTACGGCCATAATGAAAATCAAGCAGCCCAGTATCAATATTTGTCTGTTCAAAACAAATCCGTTGTTGATAAAGATCAATGAATATTGATCCTTTTGCTTAAAAAAAATCATCGTCCCGATGGATGATGATTACTTAAAGTTGACCTCACAGCAGCCGAGGTCAATGGATTCCTGCCGTGTTTCCTGCAGGTTTGATCTTATTTGCGGATGCAGCGAGTAGCAAATTTTGTGACCGTCGCGGCGGGATTGGATCATGCCGGCGGACTTCAGGGTTTTTAGATGATGCGAGACATGCGACTGAGCCAGATCCAGGATCTGCATCAATTCACTGACACAACGTTCCCTATCAAACAGGATATGAATGATTCGCAATCGGGTTTCATCGGCCAAGGCCTTGAACAATTCGGCGCATTGTTTATTGGAAAAATTAGGGGTCACGGTCTGAAAACAATTCCTCTGCGGATTCTATTCATTTTTAATTCGATTGATGAGTTCTTCCATCGATTTAATTCTAAACCCAAACGGCCAATATTGGCAGCTGATTTTCGCATTTTCCGTGATCTTGATATCGCATTCCGCGGTGAGCGCGATTAATCCGTGCCATACGCCTTTGTTCAAAATAATCGGGCGGTTGAGTTCGAAACATTCAATCTCCTCGAATCTTCGGGAGGTTGATACAAAGAACAGACAGCGGCCGCTGACCGGTTCAAAGGTCTCCTTTGAGGTGGGATGACGTTCCAGGCGTCCGATACTTTTATCACGCAATACCAGATACGCGACACGCCACCCGACCCGGCCGGGTTCCACATCCACGATGCGCCACAAATTACGGGTCTGCCCCTTGGTGGCCCGGTTGGGGTAGTCAATCACCCGACCGTATCGCTTGAAATTTTGAGACGTTATCAATTTAGGCTTCATGAGACAGACGTCATGGACTATCGTTGGCTGCAGATTCCTGATCCTCCGTTGCGTCGGTGTGCCGATTGACAGCATTCGGCGGCGCGGGCAACTGGATATCTGTCTCCTGACCAATTTTGTCAACTTCTTCTTTAAACCGGCGGGCGGCCTGGCCCAATCCCCGCGCGATCTCTGGTATGGCCTTGGGGCCGAACAGCAAAAATACGACAAGAAAGATAAAAACTAGTTCATTAAAACCCACACCAAACATAGATATTCCACTCAAGAGTTGATCACAATTAATTTTTCAGTCGTTGACGGTCGCGGTATGAAGCGACTTCAGATATATCACCAGATATTTTAGCTCCTGCCGGCTGAGATGTCTATAGGTGGGCATCGCCCCCTTGTTGTTCCACAGGCCGAACTTGAGTGTTTGCTTAATGGCCGACGCGCTCGTTCCCTGACGATACAGCGATGTATCACGCAGGTCAATGGGCCGCGGATCGAGATTGGTGGCGGCCAGTCCGTCACCATGCCCCTGCGGTCCATGACAAACCGCGCAGCCATGACTCAAATAAACCTCACGCCCGCGATCAATCGCCTCTTCGCGTGGCGCTCCGCAGGCCGTAAGACTGCACAGACAGGCGGCCATGAGAACCCAAATGAATATCTTCCATTGCCACACGGTAATTAATCCTCACTCACAAGTCTCAGACAAATTTAAAGACGATCGTCATCAGACCGACAACGATCAGAACGGTTGAGGCGATCTTGGGCGTCATCCGCGGAAAATGTGACAACAATTGACGGAAAATCCAGGGTGTCAGCGTCAGGGCCGGTAAGGTGCCGATCCAAAAAAGGGTCATCAACAGCATTCCCTTCCATGGTGACTGGGTGGATAAAGCGCCCAGCACAAAGGCATACAGCCAACCGCACGGCAGAAAGATCGACATGAATCCAACCATCGACGGATACAGACTGACCCGTTGTCCCGAAGATCGACTCAAACACACCGACGAATATTCAATGGCGCGATCGGTGATCCAGCGGGGCAATGGCAGATGCATTTGACCATCTCGCCAGTTGTAAACACCCAACAGGATTAAACTCACCCCCATCACGATGGCAAAAAATAGGGAGACCGGTCCGGATTGCATCCACTGGACACGTTGGCCCAGGAATCCAAAAATTAGTCCAAGCAGCAGGTATCCGAATAATCGTCCCACATGATACAGAATGATACCGAACCGCGACTGCGAGACGGCGACGACCAGTCCCCCGCACATACCGACGCAATGGCCGCTTCCCAGGAAACTCGCTAGGAGAACGCCTGAGGGAACTAAATAATTGCTATCGAGTTGATGACATAGGGGCAATGAGCGGCACCTCGTATCGATGAGTTTGCGGGGTCTCCTTAGCTGAATCGATCGGCCGGACCTGGGCCTCTATGGAGATAACCGTTTTTTCGAGTGATATAATCGACGCATCAAAGAAAACAAATAAATCGGAGCGCAACGACGATTGCGGTTCCATTTCGATCGGTGAGACCGGGGTGGTTAATGTGATGTTGCCGCGCTGAGCATGCTCCGGCGGAACGGTAAATACCACATGGACGGTTGAATCGTACTGATTTCTGATGTTCATTTTAAAATGATTGATGACACGTTTACCGTCCTCGATCACCTGAAACGGTGTGTTCGACGAGCGGACAATATTGACTTTCAATAAATCGCGCGTGGAGACAACGAGAGTCAAACCGATGATGCCGATAAGCAGGATGATCGAATAAAGGATCACCCGCAATCGACCAAGCTTGGTGGGTTTACCCTCGAGCCCGCGCTCTGTATCATAACGGATTAATCCCTTGGGTTTCTTGACCTTTTCCATCACGGCGTCACAGGCATCGATACAGGCGGTACAGCCGATACATTCCATTTGCACGCCGTAACGGATATCGATCCCGGTCGGACAGACTTGCACGCACCGCCGGCAGTTAACGCAGTCCCCTTGCTCATCAGCGGATACTCCCTTTTCCTTTCGCGGTTCGCCCCGTTGTTCATCATAAGCGACCGTCAAACTGTGCTCATCCATCAAGACCGATTGAAATCGTCCATAAGGACAGGCGATGATGCAGAATTGTTCACGAAACCAGCCGAAATCAAAAAGGACAAGCGCGGTCGTCACGAGGATTACAATAAATGACGTGGGGTTCTCCGTCGGTGAATGCCGGACCATTTCAAATACGCGCTCGGATCCTACAAAATAGGCCAAAAAACTATGCGTGATGATCATCGAGGCGATCAGATACAAAAACCACTTGATAGAGCGTTTGGTGAGTTTTTCCGGCGTCCATGGGTCGGCCGCTAATTTCTTGCGT
>JAUIER010000021.1 GCA_030429765.1 bacterium
AATTTCTTGCGTTTGCCGGAAGGCCCTTCGATCCAACGTTCAATCCGTCGGAACACCCGATCAATAAACACCGTTTGTGGACAGCCCCATCCGCACCAGACCCGGCCGAACAAGGCTGTCAATAACAGAATCGAGGCAACTACGGTCAGGAATACCAAAAACAACATAGGCGCGTCATGTCCCCAAAACGATAACCCAAAGATATGAAACTTTCGATGCGGAATGTCGAATAAAAGCACCGGCTGCCCCCCGATCCGAATCCACGGCATGACCAGAAAGATAACGATCAGGATGTCGTAAACAATATTGCGGAGTTTGCGGAGTTTGCCTTTGACATCGGTGGGATACAAATAGATGCGTGAGCCGCTAGCAGACGTTGTGGCGAGTCTGTCGTTGGGGGAGTCTTCGTGCGAGATCATTCAACGAGATTACCTTCAGGCGCCTTGGGGTTCGCCGGAGTGGTCCCCTCAAATGTCTTGAGATAGGATACAACGGCCCGGATCTCATCGTCGCTTAAGATGGGTTTCCAGGAGATCATCCCTTTCTCCGGTACGCCTTCCACCACCACCCGGTACATATCTGCGAATTCACCACGTCCGTGGATCCAGTAATTATCCGTCATGTTGGGACCGACCAGTCCGCCCCCATCCGCGGCATGGCATGACGCGCAACGCGTGGTATAAATCTCTTTTCCGGAGGCAAGTACCATTTCGTCCTTAGAAAATTCGGCGTTGCCTGAAGCCAGCATCATCTCCACGGTCTGTTCCTGACCCTGCAGCTTGGCCATTGCGGCCTGGGCCCGGTCTGCCGCCGTCGTGCCGATAAACATCGATGCCACGTAATAGTAGAACGAAAATATAATCGATACGTAAAACAGGTACAGCCACCATGCCGGCAGCGGGTTATCGAGTTCTTTGATGCCGTCGGCATCATGATCTAATACTTTTTCATCGGCCATAATGGTCCACCTCTCCTCAATCCTCCAACGGGAGTGATTTCATATAGTCATAAAATTCCTTGCTGGATTTCCGGTATATCCACGCTAACGCGCCGCAGAAAATACCAAAAAACAAGACCAACGCGATACAGTTTAGAAATACCAACTTGTAATTGGCTAAGTAGAGTGCTTTCATTTGTCGGTTACCTCCGCCGGGGCTTTAAGCCGTTGTAAATAGGCAATCAGTGCCAGGATTTCCTTGTCGCGAACTTTTTCCTTCACGCCCTGACTCTTGAGCGATTCCTCAACCTGGGCGGCCTGATCCTGCGCGTCGCTGATCGCGGATGAAATCGAGGCTTCGCTGTATGGAACACCCATGCGTTTCATGACCAGCAGCTTCTTGGCCAGGATGTGATAATCAATTTTCTTCCGGAACAGGTGCGGATAGACCGGCATCGTTGATCCCGGTGTAATCTGCCGCGGATCATACATATGATAGTAATGCCATGAATCCGGATATTTGCCACCCACACGGGCCAGGTCCGGTCCGATCCGTCGAGACCCGAACTGGAACGGATGATCGTAAATAAATTCCTCCGGCCGGGACATCTCTCCGTAACGGGCGATATCATAGGTCAAAGTACGGACCATCTGTGAGTGACAGGTGTAACATCCTTCGCGGATGTAGATATCACGGCCCGCCAGTTCTAGTGGAGTGTAGGGTTTGACATTCTCGATCTTTTCCGGCGCGTAATACTTATGCGCCAGCAAGGTCGGCAGGATCTCAATCACCGATCCGACGATAACCGCAATGACAACCAGAACGGTAAAGAGCGCGGATAATCCCTCGAGATAACGGTGTCCCTGTTTGTCGGTCGTGAATTTACCGAGTGGTGGAGCTGAATACACCTCGGGTTCAGCCGGCTTGGAGGCCTTAATGGTCTTGAAGATGTTGTACATCATGATCACATACCCGGCCAGATACAGAAACCCGCCAAAGGCCCGCACGTAATACAGCGGAATGATCTTGGTTAAAGTCTCCACAAAGTCGGGATACACCAGGCGTGGCCCTTCCATGGCCCGCCACATGAGCCCTTGGGTGATTCCCGCGGCCCACATCGAAAAGATGTACAAAAGAATCCCGGACATCGCCATCCAGAAATGAACATTTGCCAATTTTTCGCTATAAAGCTCTGTCTTCCACAGCTTCGGCACGACATAGTACAAGATGGCAAAGATCATGAATCCGTTCCAGCCCAGAACCCCGGAATGCACGTGCCCGATAATCCAGTCGGTGAAATGCGCCAGCGCGTTGACGGACTTAATCGACAACAACGGGCCTTCAAACGTGGACATCCCGTAGAACGTCACGGCCGCGACGAGGAATTTGAGGATTGGCTCCTTCCTCACGCGATGCCACGCCCCGCGCATCGTCAACAGACCGTTGATCATCCCGCCCCAGCTCGGTGCCAACAGCATGATACTGAAGATCATCCCCAATGTTTGTGCCCAATCTGGTAAAGCGGAGTGCAGCAAATGATGCGGTCCGGTCCAGATGTAGATAAACACCAAGGCCCAGAAATGGATAATCGATAAACGATAGCTGTAGATCGGCCGATTGACCGCCTTGGGCAGATAGTAATACATCAGACCCAGATAAGGTGTTGTCAGGAAAAAGGCCACGGCATTATGACCGTACCACCACTGAACCAGTGCGTCCTGGACTCCGGCATATACCGGATAGCTCTTGAATAGTGATACCGGCAGCGCGATGGAGTTGACAATATGCAGCAACGCGACCGTTATAATCGAGGCCAGATAAAACCAGATAGCCACATACAGATGGCGTTCACGTCGTCGAGCGATCATCCCAAAGAAATTGACGGCAAACGCCACCCAGACCACCGCGATTAAGATGTCGATCGGCCATTCAAGTTCCGCGTACTCCTTGCCCGTCGTAATCCCGAGCGGTAAGGTGATTGCCGCGAGGACAATGATTAATTGCCACCCCCAAAAATGTATCTTGCTCAGTGCATCGGAAAAAATCCGGGTTTTCAATAGTCGCTGCGAAGAATGATACACCCCGGCAAAAATCGCGTTACCGGCAAATGCAAAGATGGCCGAATTCGTATGAAGCGGACGCAGACGACCAAATGTGAACCATGGGAGTTTAAAATTCAGCTGCCAGAAGGCCAGCTGACTAGCGATAAAAACGCCGGCTAACAAGGCCACAGCCCCCCAGATGATGGTCGCGAGGAAAAACAGTTTCGGCGTTTCCTCATCGTATGTAAAGTGTTCGAGATTATCTTTGGACTTGGATTGACTCATAGGACACCTATTGGTTTAATAACATGTGTTTATCTGATTTATTATTTTGTACCTTAATATTAAATGAGAAATCAACATTCTTCAAGAGAAATGTCTGTTTTTGATGGGTTTTTATCCACTTATTCATTCGATTTTTCTTCCGGATTATCGGTTTTAATCTCAGATCGCTCCTGCTCGGGCTGATCGCTTTCATCGTCGATCAGTATCCGATGAGATGGCGTGACAATATCATCATACTGTCCATTCTTAGCCGCCCAGATGTAGGCGATCAAAAAGCCCAATCCGAATAACAGTGTCATTGGAAACAGCAATGCGATAATTTCCATTTACCTTCCCTCAATTGCGCCGGATACGTATGCCGAAATAGGATGATAATAACACCGTCAGTGAACTCACCGGCATAATGATCGCGGCGCCCAGCGGGTTAATCAACCCCATCACCGCGAGAGTGATCCCGGCTGCGTTGTACAAAATCGATATCGTCAGATTCCGTTTGACCGTGGATCGTGTGTCCCTTGCCACATCCAGTAATTTGGGTACGGATTCTATGCCAGGTTTCAATAAGTAAACATCAGACGATCGAAAGCTTACTTCCAGACTGCCCTGCACCGCTATGGAGACAAAAGCCGAGGCCAGCGCGACCGCATCATTGGCACCATCGCCGATCATGAGCGCCTTGGGCGCATTCTCAATGATCCGCTGCTTGTCTTCCGGATACATCGCGGCCTGAAACTCGCGAATCCCGAGTTGCTGAGCCACATTCTCCGCTACACTGGTGCTGTCACCAGTGAGCATGGTGACGTCGCCCAAGCGCTTTTGCAAACCGGTAACGGCGCCGTAAGATGACTGGCGAATTTCATCACCCAGTCGGATTTGATCAATCAACTCTCCATCGACCAAAACCCCGACTTGCGTGGTGATCACATCGGTGCCTGCTGGACTGCTTGATGGTGTATGATCCGCCCGAATCTCTAATCGGCGACCATCAATGGTTCCCTGAACCCCTTGACCAATCACTTCTGCGTAATCCGTTAACGTGATCGTATTGACATCGTCAAGCTGACCCGAGGCATATTGCCGGATCGCGACACCGATCGGATGACGCGATTCTTTTTCCAGGGCGTAGGCCTCGGCATAGAGCGGCTGATGTTCATCCTTGGCCCCCCAATTCAGCACCTTGAATCCACCGGTGGTTAATGTACCGGTCTTGTCGATAAATACCTGATCCGTTACGGCCAGTCGCTCAAGCACCTCGGGTCCTTTGAGCAGCGCGCCGAGTATCGCGCTGCATTTTAATCCGATGGTATACGCAAGCGGTGTCGCCAATGCTAGGGCGCATGGACAGGCTACAATAATCAGGGCCAGTGCGCGCTTAAGGCCCTCTTCAAAATCCGACATTCCAAAGAACAATAAAATACCGCCGGCCATCGTGATAACGGCGAGTAAAAACCATTTCGCGATGCGATCCGCCAGCGCAACGATCCGGGGCTTTTGTGCCTGCTCGATACTCCGGAAAATTTGTGACAAGCGCGTTTGATCGCCGACGGCTGTTACTTCAATGGTAAACTGGCCGCTTTGATTGACCGTTCCCGCAAAGACCTCATGATCCGCGTTGACACGAACCGGGTGCGATTCGCCGGTCAACATGTGCACATCAACAAATCCATCCCCCGCCTTCACAATGCCATCGGCCGGCACCACGTCACCTTCCTGGATCTGCAACCTGTCCTTGAGATGTACTTTGTCGAGCGTCGTATCCACAAAACGCTGCTGCCCTTCATCCCAGCGATAGACATATTGCGGCATCAGAAACTCACTAAAATGCGCTCCGCCGGAAAATTTTTGATGCAGGCTTTTAAGAAAATAACGTGTCGATAACAACAGAAAAACAAAGATCGACAAGGAATCATAGTAGACTTCCGTCCGTCCGATACACAGGTGATACGTGCTGGCGGTGTACCCTAATAGCAGTGCCAAGGAAACCGGGACATCGATGTTGATTTGGCCCAGTCGGACGGCGGCGATGGCGCTCCGGTAAAACGGCCAGGCGCAAAATGAAATCACCGGCAGCATCAGGACAAAGCTCGACCACAAAAAGATTGTCAGTAATGTCCCTTCTACGCCCGAGTATATCGAGATAAATAAAAGCATGATATTACCCGCGCAGAAGCCGGCTGTCCCGACCCTGATTAACTCACGATGAGTCTCACGCCGTCGTATTGACTCAATATCCTGAGAATTTTCTATCGGATGCGGCGTGTAGCCCAACTGCTGCAAGGTTGTGGCTAGCAAACTGAAGGAGCCATCGGCGGACAGTCTGACGCTCAAGATCGAAGAGCTCATATCCAGCTGCGCCTGCTCGACACCCGGCACCAGCATACCGATACGCTCAATCAACCACAGGCAGGCCACACAGTGGATTCCCTCCACATAGAATTTCATTTGCAGCTGATCCGTACCATACGTGTATTTGAGCCGGTGTTCATCGCTGTCCAGATAATCGTAGCGGTGATCCGACACCGTAACCGGTTGGGACGGTGACAGCAATGGTGCGTCGCGTTTGATCCGGTAATACTGATCCAGATTATGCTTTGTCAAAATGCGATAGACCATTTTACATCCATCACAGCAAAAGACAGGTTTGTCTTGGGGCTGCGGCGAAGAAAATGTACGCGCTAGTGGAGTATCACAGTGAGTGCAATACCACGTCATCCGTTTATTCTGCAGTTCCGGCATAGTTGAACCATTGAGTTGGTGTTCAGACCGTCTACCGGGACGGACCTGATGACTTTCCAAACACAATCAGAAGCAGTTGCGGCCAGAACCGGGTAAACGGAAAAACAATTAAGATTATGAATCCTGTGATGATATGAAGCTGCATCACATGCGGCAGCACCTGAACCGAATCCAGATGCGGCTGAAATTTTAAAATCGACCAGAGATAAGGTGAAACATTTGACGCGCCCCAGGAAGATCCCCAGCGATATACCGCGGCGGTCCAGCAACCCAGCATCACCTGGGATATCAGCAGGATCTCCATGATCATATCCATCGAGTTCGCGACGGTCCTGACCCGCGGATTAAACCAGCGGCGGAAAAATATCGATAACAAGGCGGTTAAGAAACCCAGCCCAAATACAAGCCCCGTCACTTCCAGCAGAACCATCCGTAACGGATCACCGTTAAAGGACAGCACCGCCGATGGAATCATCAAGGCGATGATGTGTCCGAACAGAATCACTAGAAATCCATACTTCAATGGGACAACTTCCCAATCCAAATGCTCTCTGAGTTCACGTCGTCGCTCCGGCGTCAGTCTAAACACATGAGATTTGTGCTGAAAATAACTGCCGACAAAAAACACAAGGATACTCAGATACGGCAACCAAGCATAAAGGAATTTTTGGGCCATCAGTGTTTCCCTTCCCCTCTACGTTTATACCAAATACAGGAATAAATTCCCAGCCATAAGAATACGCCCAGCCAGCCGGAGTACAACATGATACCCGAGTAATTTTTAGGGCTGGCGGATATTGGACGTGAGTTCACGTCCTTGAGATATGCCGTGATGTCAGTGATTTCATCGTCGGAAATGCTCTTTTTCCCATAGGCATCCATCTTCAACGGCGTGACAGGTTCTCGTAAAAATTGTGCAATCCCTTCGCTTCCCAGCCGAGAGTAGACGTCAGTCAAATCAGGACCGATGTTTCCGCCCGAAATAATCGACTCGTCCCGAATGCTATGACAACTGATGCAGGATGGTCCCGCTCGAGTCAATCGTGCGGTTCCAATAAATAATTTCTTACCCTTTTGTTCAGGGGTCAGCACCAGCTCAAATTTTGGTTTGGAATCACGTAATGCCGCGCTAGAAACCGCCGCCGTTGATGCCGCGGCCGCACTCGGCAGAACAGTCGGATTCTCCAGATATTTAATGATAGCTTCCACCTCTTCGTCTGTCAGATTCAAATCAGCCATCGGCACCTTGTATTCCTCCAGCAGCTCTATGGCGATCGGGTCTTCCTTGAGCATTTCAGACGGCTTTTGGATCATACGGACCAACCAGTCACGTTCCCGTCGTTGGGTCACATCCTTGAGATCCGGTCCGATCTTTTTGCCCTCACCAATCCCGTGACAGGCCGTGCAATGCATCTGGAACAAGGCCGCTCCATCATCGGAGGCCACCTCGACCGCCTGGGCCGCCGGTTCGTCCAGCGACTCTTCGCCGGAACCAACCTGGAGGAGAAAGTCCGCCACCAACCGAAGCTTTTCATCCCCTAAGTGGGCGAATGACTGCATCTGCGCGAACTCTTCGCGTTTTTTACCCGGATTACGCGCCCAGCGGACAATGCCGTCGGGATTACCCTTATAAATGTCGTAGATCTCCGTAATCGGCGGCGCCGCAATGACGCGGTCATACGCGTGACAGGCCTTACAATTTTGAACAAAAATAGAACGACCGGTTGGCGCGTCTGTGAGCGAATCACCTGCGTCCATCCCGGCAGCCAAACGCATCCGTGTTGCCAGTTCCAGACCGCGAAATTCCTGTGATTTCGTCTGAATTAATTTCTGATGAAAACGCAGGCTGTTGTTCCGGTATTGCTGTTGTCCCCAGCCAAGGGCAATGAACGCTGTCAAAAATAACAACACAATGAGCGAATGACGGCGCACACTCATCTGTCCGGCAAACAAATCTTGTGACAATTGGTATATGCTGATCAGGATCAGGGTCAACCCCAATCCGAACATGGTATACACGCCGGCGTCCAGTCCGATACGCGGCAGCGTCAAGACAAACAGCGGTCCAAACACGAGCAAGCCCACCGTCGACCATAGCGTCAGATGATAAAACAATCCGACAAGCTCTTTCACTGAAAAATCCTTGAGCTCTTTGGACTCCTCAATCTTCAGATGTAAAAATAATCCGGCAAAATACAGACCGGTAAGGCCAAGCGCGGCCATCAGAAAGGCCGCATATGTCGGAAAGACGTTGCCGATCTCCAATGCTGAGAAGAATCCCTGCACATGAACCCATTTGCCTGGAAACAGCATTAAGTTCACATTGCTGAGAATGATCAACGGAACAAATCCCAGCACCAGGATCGTCGCGACGCCGACACCGATGTGTCGGGCCTTTTGCGGTCCCCGCCATTTTTCCCAGGTGAATCGATGAGTGTACGCTAATACAAACCCCAGACACAAGATTGGCGCCAATCCAAGCCACGCCAATCCGGTCAGACTATTGGCGGTATAAAACTGGGAGGCGTAACCCGCGCCGATAAAGAGCAACGGACCGATGGCCGAGACAATCGCCAGATTTTTGAACACCGTTACGCAACGGGATATGTACGCGGCCAATCGATCATAACGCTTGATCCGTAATCCCACACATTCTAAAATCACGCTTAGCAGCAAACTGCCGAAGGTTAATCCAACCAACACCGCATGAATGAATACACCGATCACCACGGTGATATCCAAAACTTGAGGCCATACCGGTAAGCCCACCGGAATATCTCTTGGCACCGGTACACTAACGGCCCATGGCAATTGCGTATGCAATACGTGCAGGAATGTTGACATCAGCTGGTTCATGGTGTCGGCTCCTCACGTTTGAGGTCTATGTCTTGATACTCCACGTCAGGAATCCCCATCACCTGCGATCCACGAATGCGCCGACGGTTTTCCTTTATATTGTAAAGGAATGCAGACAGGGCCTTGACCTCATTTGAGTTGCCGGCAAATATCACTTTGTAAGGATGCGCTGATTCCATGTCACGGATGAAGGCCTGCGCTTGATCCTGTGACCATTGCCGTCCAAAGCGATGATTAAATCCTTTAATCAGACCATTAATACCAGCGGCCGTATGACAGCTGGCGCAATTGAGTTTGAAGACGTCCTCACCCGCTTCAATCAGATTTGACTCCTTGGCCAACTTGTTCTGTGCGTATGTGGAATAGTGGAGAATACCATCCCGCTGGTAGACGGTGATTTCATCGGGACGAAGCTCATTGCTGGTGGAGAAACCGGCGATGGCATGCGGATATTGCAAGGCCAGCCGTGTCTTTTCAAAATGCCCCAGGATCAACAAACTCAGAAACGCCGGAAAAATCAATAATACCGTGGGGACTTTTTTGGGTTTCTGCATGCCGAACAACATCACGATCACGATCGTCGATGAAATGAGGATCAGGACATGCGCGAACTCAAGATAACGGCCGGAAAAGGCCAATCCAGCCAGTGCGACCTCAAGATTCGCTTTCATCGACACCGGAAACGCGCTCCAGTACCATTGAGCCCCTGCAATGGCGAATGATAACCAACTAAAGATCCATATCGCGACAGCCCTCACAATCCGTCCGCGCAGATCAGAACCCGCTTCTGTATAACGCGCGGCAAAAAACCATATTAACAGCCCACCGGCTATGATTGATGATGTATAGCGATACGCCAGTTGCGGCCAATACATCGGGTTATAGAACCCGCCGCCCGCCTTGAGATGCAACGTCCAATGGCCGGGTTGGATCATAAATCCCAAAATAGATGAAAACACGCACAGCAGGATAAACGCGGTCAGGCAGACGCCATGCCCCATCAGCATGTGACGTTGCTTGGCTTTGGTATCGTCGACTGACGCCCACGTCAAACTGTAGCGCAGCAAACAAGCGATGAGCCCCATGCCGGCAATCCAGGCGACCACCAACGGCCAGAAGAACACCCGTACAATCACGGCGAGTGTCTGCGGAGCGACCAAGGACGCGGATAACCACATCCCGATTCCCGCGAACAGTCCCACCGTGGTTACCAGCAAGAACATGACAAACGCGACCCGCTGCACAAAGCGGTCCAATGCATCATCGTGATTGCGTGTCGCCATCCATTCAAACAGCACCAGCAATGGAAAACCGCCGATCAGAATCGGATGACTGACGCAAATGTGAATGACGGTCATCATTGTCATCAAAAAGCGGTTACCGAAATAGTCCAGGTAGAAAACAGGAAAGTCCATTAACGTTGACCTCCCCACGGTTGTTCGGTGCCGATACGCATCACTATTATTTTGTGCCGATTACTCGTCATGATCCGGTCCATCTCTCAAACTAAATAAGGTTCCCTGTTTTGTGAATCTTAAGAACAATCCGATCCAAAGCCCGGTGATACAGATCAGTGAACTGAAATCCAGCCAGTGCACTTGAGGCTGCGGATACAAAGCCGGTTTGATCTGCCAGTACAAATCAACATACCGCATAATCGCGATGAGCGTGGCTACAAGACCCAGCGCGAGAAAATTCTCTTTGACCTTGCGAAGCAGTAATAACAGAAACGGCACCACAAAATGCAACGCAATGATCACATAGATCCAGGTGAGCCATCCACCCTGTGTACGAACCAGGTACCACGGTGTTTCCTCCTGCAGGTTCCCCGACCAGATAATCAGAAATTGACTGAGACACACATACACCCAAACCAGGTTGACACCAAACAAGAGATTACCCAGTTCGGCATTACGTTTGGCCGTATAATTGTTCTCTGTGATAAGCTGATTCTTTTGATAATGAACTCCGACAACGATCCCGATAGCCAAAGCCGTCAGCGCGAAGCTGACCATATAAATCATCCCGAAGATCGTGGAGAACCAGTGCGCTTCGAGCGACATAATCAAATCATATGAGCAAAAGCTCACGGTCAAGGCATACACCAGGAGCCCAGCCCCGCTCACGCGCTGGAGCTTAAGCAGCAGTCCTTCATCCAGTGTGTGATCGTACTTGTCATGCATGTGATACAGGGCGATAAACAGGATGATCCATATGATCATGTAAATCGCCATGCGGGCGATAAAAAACGGTGTATTCAGATAAGCCGCCTTGTGTTGCAGGATCGCGTCATGCGCCACGACATCGAGATGCGTCCATTCGTACAGCTCGTGCATGTTAAAGAGAATCGGCAGTGTCAGCGGCAACATCAGCGCGATATTTTTGATCGACCGGTCCAATAAGTTTCGAACGGCCATCCCCCATCCGCCACCGACGAGGTTGTGGATCATGATCAAAGCGGAACTCCCGACCGTGATTCCTAACCAAAAGACATACGCCACCAGATAGCCGGACGCAAATTCCTTGGGGCTTGACTGCGCGCCGATAAAGGTCATGATGCCGGCGATCACCCCGATGGCGAAACATCCGTTCGATACATTATTGATATGTCGTCTAGTTTGCAGATTCATTTGACTCCTTGGAATCCTTGATCTGATCTTGTGTCGCGCTGGCCGCTTCCGGATCAGGCTTAAGTGACTGCAGATGCTGAATGTAGGCGACGACCGCCCAGCGATCTTCCGGGGACAACTGATTGGCATAACTGGCCATCACACCGCGTCCATTGGTTATCACGTCATAAAAGTGTCCCGCCTCGGCCTGCCGCAGCCGTCGGTCATAAAATGACGGCGGTTGATTGAATCCGCGCTCGACCACCAGTCCGTTACCGCTCCCGGTCGGGCCATGGCAGACAATACAGTGAATGTTGTAACGATTGTGCCCGCGAAGGATGAGCTCATCGGTGATCTTTAATGGATTTTTCCGGATCAACTGATCCTTCATCCGACCCGTAAAATAGGCCTCGTCGTCCCGTAAAAATCCGCGCGCCACCGTTCCATTGACCAATGGACGTGAGGCTCGGCCATCCTTAAAGAATGAACTCGACTCATATGGCTTATAACGATTGCCGTCACGCATGTTGTCACATCCGACCGTCGTTATAATGAATATAAGCGACAATCCCATGAGAAGCGTGCTGATTTTATTTTTCGATAATTTCAACATAACTTGAACCCAAACCTTCTAAAAATGCCTGACACTTCTTGGCGTCAAATTCACCGGAATCAGCCTCCACGCACAAAAAGAATTTGTCACGCGTGACGCCTTCAAAACGATCGACCTTAAAGACCGGATGATACGGTCGCGGCAGACCATTGCGTCCGATCATGCCAAAGACGGCGGTGAACGCTGCGAAGAGGACCGCCAGCTCAAATATGATCGGAATAAATGACACCCAGCTGTTGAACGGACGTCCGCCGACATTGTACGGATAAGCGATCACCGATAGATAATACTGCAGACCAAAACCGGTCAACGCGCCGATCAATCCGCCGCAGAAAACCGCCACCAGCAAGTTCGAGGGGCGATGGCCCAACGCCTCACTGAGACCGTGCACAGGAAACGGACTATAGGCATCCATCTGCACGTATCCTTTTTTGCGGGATTCGTTAACGGCATGGATCAGATCGTCGGATGTGCTGAACTCCGCGATTACACCATGGTAAATGGATGAATTATCTGATGCTTTCTTGGTCATGATCAATCCTGTTATGTTTTCGCTCATGCGCCAGATGCTGCAGCTCCGAAATGGCGATAATCGGCATGATGCGGATAAACATTAACGTTAAGAATAAAAATAGTCCGATGGACCCGATATAAGTTGTCCAGTCCCAAACCGTCGGGGTATACATCCCCCATGATGACGGCAGGTAATCCCGATGGAGGCTGGTAACGACGATAATAAAACGCTCGAGCCACATGCCGGTGTTCACCACTAGCGAGATAATAAACAAGACCAGCATATTTTTACGCAGCTTCGGCGACCATAATAATTGAGGAATGATGGCATTGCACGCAATCAGGGCCCAATAGAACGGTGCGTACGGTCCGGTCATCCGGTTCCAGATCATAAATCCCTCATACTGACTCGCGCTGTACCATCCCATGAATGCCTCCATCGCATAGCCGTAGGTAACGATCATCCCGGTCACCAGCATAACCTTGGCCATGTTATCCATGTGCTTGTCGGTGATATAACCTTCGAGGCGATAGATCTTGCGGATCGGAATACTGAGTGTGACAACCATCGCGAACCCGGAAAAGATCGCGCCCGCGACAAAGTATGGCGGAAATATCGTTGCGTGCCATCCCGGAATGACCGAGACCGCAAAGTCAAAACCCACGATCGTGTGAACCGAAATAACCAGAGGCGCCGCCAGCCCGGCCAATACCTTGTAGGCCTTTTCATAGCGTTCCCAGTGACGTGCCGATCCCCGCCACCCCAATGAGATGACGGCGTAAATCGTCTTGACCACTTGATTCTTGGCGCGGTCACGCATACAGGCCAAATCCGGGATCAATCCAACGAACCAAAACAAGAACGAGACGGTCGCGTACGTCGATACGGCAAAAACGTCCCACAGCAGCGGGCTGCGAAACTGCGGCCAGATATCCATGGTGTTGGGATATGGAAACAACCAGTAGGCGCGGTCCGGTCGACCCACATGCAATAGTGGAAATAATCCGGCACACGCCACGGCAAACAAGGTCATGGCCTCGGCAAAACGATTGATCGACGTGCGCCATTTCTGATGCAGTAATAAGAGAATGGCCGAAATAAAAGTCCCGGCATGTCCAATCCCGACCCACCAGACGAAGTTGATAATCGCGAATCCCCACCCGACAGGAACATTGATCCCCCAGATACCGATTCCGTCATTAAACAACCGGTACAACGAGTACTTCAGCAGGGCCAGCATTGCGACCGCGCCGATAAATCCGATGATCCATCCACGGCGTGTCGGAGACAACACCAGGCCGGAGATTCGATCGGCGACATCGGCGTAGCTGCTGCGGTCATCATAAATCTCTGCCGCGTCGCGTACCGATGGGTCTACAGTTTTTCGTTTAGGTCGCGGGTTCAATGCTTGCCTCCTCCATGTTCAGAATGATCATGGACCGTTACATGTGCCGCCTTGGGTTTATGAGTTTCCAGTTTTGGATTCGGATTGCGAACGCGCGCTAAATAACTCAGTCGTGGGAACGTATTCAGCTCAGTGAGCAGGCCATAGTTCAGCGGTGATTCCTTTAGACGGCTGACCTCGCTCTGGGGATCACGGATATTTCCGAAGCTGATCGCCTCGGCCGGGCAGACAGCCTGGCAGGCGGTCACCACTTCGCCATCTTTGATATCACGATTTTCTTTCTTGGCGGTAATGCGGGCCTGGTTAATGCGCTGCACACAGAATGTACACTTTTCCATGACCCCGCGGTTACGCACGGTCACATCGGGATTGCTGCGCAGCTTGGCCGGTTCACTATGCTTGTCCGCGTACTGGAAAAAGTTGAAACGTCGAACCTTGTATGGACAGTTATTCGAACAGTAACGGGTCCCCACGCAACGGTTATAGGTCATCTCATTCAGGCCTTCATCCGAATGACCTGTCGCCTGGACCGGACAAACCGGCTCGCATGGCGCGTTCTCACAATGCATACACATCACCGGCTGATGATGAGTCGTCGGCTGATCGATCTCGCCTTCATAGTAATTATCGACACGGATCCAGTGCATCTCGCGTCCTCGACGCACTTCTTCTTTTCCGACGACCGGTGTATTGTTCTCAGATTGACAGGCCGTCACACACGCATTGCAGCCGACACATTGATTGAGATTGACCGTCATCCCCCATTGATGCGGAGCGCGGTCGGGATGTTGGGGATACATCGACAGCTCATACCCCTGCGTCCCGTGGGCATGCGCGTGCGCAAAGTCCGGATGATGCTTGTACTCGTCGAGACTGGCGGAACGAACCAATTCCCGTCCGTGCATGCTGTGATGGATCTGCGTCGACGCGAGCCCATATTTGATCCCCAATTTGGAAATCGTCGCGCCGGAGAGTCGCCACTGATGTTCGGCTGTTTGTAATTTCGTGACATTGAAGCCCTTGTCATTGCCAAGCGCGCCACTATGCTTGCGGCCGTAGCCTAAATAGGCGCTGACCGATTGGGCGCAATGGCCCGGTACGATCCAAACCGGCAAACTGACACGAACCTTTCCGTTGGAGACTTCGACCATATCTTCATTTTCAAGTTTGTACTTCTCTGCGGTCGCCGGACTGACTAACAAGGCGTTGTCCCAGGTGATCTTGGTTAATGGTTTGGGCAATTCCTGAAGCCAACCGTTGTTGGCAAAACGTCCGTCCCATACCGCCGGATCCGGATTGATCACCACTTCGATCTGATCGGCCTTGGTGCTGGACGGTCGATTGAGCTTACCCAGATCATCGGCGGCAAATTCCACCCGCATCTGGACTTTCTTTGGTTTAAAAGCCGTGCGCGCGACAAACCCGTCATGTAAAGCCTTTCGCCAAACCAGTTCAAAGTCAACCGTCTTGGATGTTGATTTCCAGTAATCACGGACAATATCATGCGCCGTCTTAGCATCGGCGGAAATCAGTCCATGCAGAAACTCGTGCACAGAAATTCCGTTGTATAACGGATGAATCAAAGGCTGCATCATGGTCACGGTGCCGTCGGATGCCCGCCCGTCTGAAAACATTTCGAGAAAATGCATGGACGGAACATGCCACTGACAGGCCATGGCGGTTTCGTCCCGGTATAATCCAAAATGAACGGTATTCGATACTTTGCCTAAATGAGTTTCAAAAGATAGCTCTCTTGCTGTGGTATATACTGGGTTGGTGTTCAGCATGATCAGCGTGTTGACGTCACCTTTTTCCATCGCCTGAGACAAATCGCTGATCGATTCCTGCAAGAGCTGCGGATTGCTTGCGACTGGCTGAATATAATTGACCGTGCGCGACACATTGTCGAGCCGGGCATTCATACTGTGAGCCAATGCCTGCACCCATTGCGGCGCGCGGTCGCCCGCGATCACCAGACTTTCCCCCCGATGTTTGATTAGATCTTCGGCCACGACATGGACCCATTTGATTTCCTCGTTTGAAAGCTTTCCATCGACAATGGCGGGAAATTTGACGCCGATCTGTTGAGCGAGAGCGCAAACCATTAACGTCATGCGGTAGCTGTTTTTGGCCATCAGATGATCGGCATTGGCCCCCGTCATCGTAGGAGACGATTCTATCGCGTAGAGCCGGTTCATTTGATTGACATCGCTGTCAACGACACGTCGTCGGGCCGTAAACTCCCGGGTGTAGCGAAGATGCCCCGGTTGATTGTCCATAAAATTAGAATCCAGCGCCAAGATGGTTCGCGCACGTTTAAAATCATAGATCGGATCAACGTACTCGCCGAAGACCATTTGCTGTGCTCGACGGGCGTCGTCACTATGGATCGCCTCATGCTGATGCCATTTGATGCCCGGAAAGGCCTTGATCACCTGCCGGATCTGACTGGCTAAGGTCGGTGACACAATCCGGTCGGTGAGTATCCGCACGCCTTTACCCTCAGAATCCTTGAGTTCTTTGCGCAGAAAGCGATATAAATTGTTGATCGAATCTGCCTGACCATCCTTCAACACCTGGTTTGAGCGGTCAGGGTCGTAGAGGCCTAACACGGCGGACTGATGAATGGCGCTCGTCGCCCCCAGACTATCGACGTGCTCGGGATTGCCTTCGATCTTGGTCGGTCGCCCCATGTGGGATTCAACCAGTAGACCTGTTGATGAACCGTTGAACGGCATGGATGTCGCAAAGTAAAGCGGCTTGCCCGGAATGATTTCCTCCGGAGCCGTGACGTACGGCACAATTTTTTCAAGCGGTTGACGACTGCAGCCCGGCAGCATGGTCATCACCAGCGAGGCACCCATCAATTTGAGAAAATCGCGCCGGCTCAAATCCTCTTTGGCGGTCATCGGCGCCGAACCATGCGGATACTCTTCCTGCAGAAACTGATTGAATTCCTCGGTCTCGGCCAGTTCATCCAGGCTGCGCCAGAATTTTTCTCCCTGCCGATTCTGCAGTTTGGCTCGAATTTGCTGTATTGTCATTTTTTTCTTGGCCATAGTCTCTCTACACCCTCATTAACGGTGGCACGCTGAACAATTCATCGGACGGTTGACTTTTTGTAATTGATACTGATTTGGATTAATCTGTGCGTCTTTATCAGCAAATTCCTCCAAAAATCTGACATATGTCGACATATCGTCGCTGGACGGATTCACCTGGGCTTGATTGGTCATTCGTGCGGAACCTGAATCCCCGGTGACCATATCAAAAACATCTTTGGGTTCCCGCCTGTTGATCTCCGGATGCCGGTGACAATCCAGACACCATTTCATCAGCAGTGTATTGTCGCGGCTGACCACCTCCATTTGATCGATTTGTCCGTGACAGGTGACACAACCGATCCCTTTGTTGACGTGAATGCTGTGATCGAAATAGACATGATCGGGAAGGTCATGAACTCTGACCCATTCGATAGGCATATTGGAGGCCTTGCTGGCATGCAATGGAGCCAGCAGCGGACTGTCTTTTTTGACAACTGAGTGGCACTTTAGACAAGTATCCGTCGTCGGGATGCCGGCAAACGAAGAGTTCTCGACAGATGTATGACAAAACCGGCAGTCCATTTGTAATTGCCCCACATGCAGTTCATGACTGAATGGGATAGGCTGCTGTTTTTCTTTCCCCACTTGAGTATAAATGGGTGAGCGTACATACGAGTACCCCATAAATCCCAGCAACGCGACTGTGCCCGCCGCCAGTAATAAACTTAACACGGATATTTTGTTCCAGATGGGTTGTCTAAACGGATACGGCATATGCTTGTAGATATGGCATATAAGATTGATTGCACGGTTCTGATAAGCAGATCAATTTATATTAATTTTATAGCACAAAAATTTGGCAGAATGATAGCACAAATCATTTAAAATTTAAATACCTTTTATAGATAAACTCTAGGCATTATGATGATCTGCCCAACTTGTTTACTAAAAATGCAGCAGCAAGTTCACGTAAAGCCGTGAATCGAGTAAGTCGTCACGGTCCGACACGGTTTCTTCCCAGGCGGCACCTAGCTGTACATTGTCGGTTAGCAGGTAACGAAATCCGGCTGCTAAAGTAAGTGTTGTTCCGACGTTGGAGGATCCCAGGTTTAATACGTCATGCCCCTCGACGCCCACGGCCACTCTTTTGCCTTCGTCAATTGTACTGATCCCGTTAAATTCCAGAATCGGATAGAACTTTGGTAAGAGTTCATAGTCAAAGTGAATCGAATAATGCAGCTGACTGGTATTATCGGATCCATCAATCGCCAGATTGGTACCGATATTTCCCTGTACACCAAATTTCCCCCAATGCTTGGCTCCACTCACAAACAAATCGATAAATCCGTCTCCATGCCCTTGCAGTGATATGCCGGAGGTATCGATATCTCCTACCGGAATCTCGTATCGAGCCCCGGCCGTAACAATGTAATCATCGACTTCACTTTGAATTAAGGCGTACTTAAAACCAATAGCGATATTCGCCCCGCCCTCGGTATCAGAGAGCACGTTACCGAAGTGAAAGTCAGCAAATCCATCCTTGGTGGCGATTAATCCCAATCGGTCTGTCAGCGCCAATCGGGCTTGCGCCGCATACAAGTTTATCTGTCCGCCGCTGGTAATCGCGTCGTCCGGAATGATTTGATACCAGTACCATAGACTCGCTTCAGTCGTAATGTAAGGTGTCTCGTTAAACAGCGCGTTACTCAATGGAGGAACATAACGCCGTTCCATGCCCGATGTGCTGCTGAAGGAGCCGCGGTCCCAGTCCCAGGCCGCTCCGGCCGAGGATGTAAACCCCAACGAAATTAGACTGATAAAACTGCCGATGACTAGTGTTTTGAACTTCATATCCCCCCCTGATTTGATGAATTGATTCAGATATCGATGAATTTGATACCTATAATGCTACTTATACATGTGATTATACGTATTAGAGACCCGTTGTCAAATACTATCATTTCAATATTTTCTGATAATACTAGTCAGGATTACTTAGGTATTACCATTCCAGCGCACCACCGGTCTGATACTCTGTTACACGGGTCTCGAAAAAGTTTTTCTCCTTTTTAAGATCAATGATCTCGCTCATCCATGGGAATGGATTTTTTGATCCATAGAAGGCTGAAAGCCTGAGCTTTTCCAAACGACGGTCGGCCAGATATTGAACATACTCTTCGATAAGATCACAATTCAAGCCCAATATTCCATTAGGCAGACATTCTTTAATATAGGCTTTTTCCAGTGTCACCGCGCTTTTAATGAAGGTGTCAATTTCGGCCTTAAATTCGTCGGTCCATATTTTGGGATTTTCATCGACGATGGCATTGATCAGTTCAATGCCGAAATTCATGTGGATGCTTTCATCGCGCAGGATGTACTGAATTTGTTCGACAGTTCCGGGTATTCGATTCTGCCGTCCAAAGGACAACATCGTCACAAACCCCCCGTAAAAAAAGATTCCCTCCGTGATCACATACAGCCCCACGCAATTCTTGATAAATGTCTGGAGCCCTTTGGTTGTTTTTAGATCTTCGATGTTCATATCCAGAATACTGCTGGTGCAGCTCATGGCATGCTCGTCTTTGTCATATATCGCCTCGACTTCCCGGTACATATTGAACATCTCCCCTTCATCGAGCGATAGGGATTGAACAATATATTGAAAGGCGTGAACATGGATGGCCTCCTCGAAGGCCTGCCTCAATAGATATTGCCGGCATTCCGGATTGTCAACACATCGATACACGGCCAGCACGAGATTATTTCCGACGAGCGTTTCGGCAGTGGCAAAAAAGCCCAATACCCGCTTGATCACATGCCGTTCATCATCCGTGAAGGCATCCGGATTCTTCCATTGCTCTATATCCCGCTGCATGGAGATTTCGGTCGGCATCCAATGATTCGCGCATCCATCCAGATAGAAATTCCAGGCCCATCGGTATTTAATGGGAACTAATTGATTGCAATCCACCGTGCGTCCGTTATTAATGATCCGTTTGTCGTCCGCTGAGATTCGCTGATTGGTCATGAAAAATGATTGTTTCGACATAATGTCCTCCGATTGAATTCAAATTAAGGGCATATCAAAAATGTTTTAAAATGGGGCTTCGGACTCGCGGGAATTCAGTTCCCGCTCAAGGATACGGATGTAATAACGGAAAACCCCCAGGATGGTCCGCAGCTTTTCCGTCTCATACGACTTGATATCGTCTTCCTTGGACTGTAACAATTTCACGAGTAGATTGAGATTCACCATATAGACCTCCTAGATTTCACCTCTATAAAGGTTAATCACATGTATTTATATATATTAAAGATAAAAAAATATTCCAATGGGCCGTATCAAACCAAATCTTGAATGGTGGTGTTCCGGAGAAAATCCATGTAGACAGACTTGACCTGCTTCCATTTATCATGCACGGCACAAGGATGGACATCCGAGCATTTTTTGAGACCGAGCGCGCATCCTGACCAGATCGTCACATTGTCAATCGGCTCGACGATATCATACAAAGTGATCTTTTTAGGACTCTTTTTGAATTGAAATCCGCCGTGTAATCCGCGCTGCGACGTCAGAATGCCACGGCTGGCCTGGGCCTGAAGGAGTTTACTCAGGTAGTTCTGGGGGGCCCGGATTTTCTGAGCGATCGCACCTGCACCCATCCGTTGATCCCGGGGTAACCGGGCGAGTTCGGTCAGTGCGTTTATGACTAATGTGCTGGTTTTGCTTAACATGATTTATTTAGATAACTACATGCTATTATAATCATACATCGTTCTCTGTCAATACAGTTAACGAGATAATGCCCCAACGCAACGCTTTATTCGGCACTGAGATATCGACGACTGACCCGATGAATCAGCCAGATCAGCCAGATCGACCGAACAGACCACAGCCCCGTCCGGATGGTATTTGATTGCAGAAGTTTGGCATGTTGATCGGCATCAAAAACCGGATCCAGCCCATTGTGCGCGGGAACCGACATTCCCATCGTCACGATCCAAATCAAGATCACCAAACTTAAACCAAATATGGCCCCGCGGCGGGTGGTTAGGGGTTGTGGGTAGCGGATCAGCAGTCCCGCGGTGATCAATTCGACGATCATCGGCAGCATCACCACGAGCGTGATCGCATGCAGGTGGTAATCGTGATAATCACGCCAGCCATCCCCCACGTAGGCGAACAGCGGATAATTGACGATCTGTACCAGCCAAATCAAACCGGTTACAAAGAACGTGCAAAAGATATGTGTGATCCAAATCCAACTGCGCATGAGATGATGCTGCATATAATTTTAAGGCCCGATCAGTTTGAAGATTAAAGTGAAATTATCCAAAACGAAACAGAGTCCGTCCGTATGGAAAAAATGGCCATGGGATGGAAACCAGCACGATGAGTAGTGTGAAAATGATACTTAAGGTGAGCCGCCGGCCGATGATTTGCGGATCGCTGGTTCGTTTGGACATCCACCCCCCGATATGTAAAACAATAAGGGCGATCGACATGGCGAAGAAATGCTCCAGGGCAAAAAATCTGAGGTGAGGATCGGCCATCATATCCACATCCGGCTGTAATGCCACCTTTACAATCGGACTGTAGAAAAAGTAGAGCAGCAATCCCAAAAGAAACTGAAAATCAAACACACCCAATGTGATGATCCGAAAGAGATGATCATGACGGCCCCAGCCGCGTTTTTTCATCCAGCACTGATAGGCCTTTAATCCCAGCATGGCCAACAGGATCAGGACCAGCCAACGCCCCCATGAGTGCAGCAGCAATATCAGCGAATACATGCTAGCCTTCGTCTCCGTCGATGGTTCCCAAATATCCCATGAATCCAAAGACACCGAACAGCAAGGTGCAGAGCGCCCCGATGACCATGACGGTATTGCTGAGAAAGCCGAGGATCGTATACATCAATCGTCCGGATGGCCGGTACATCCATCCCATGTTATCAATCTCTTTAATACGGTCGATGTTCCACTGGTATTCTTCAGCGACCCGCGGCCATTCGTGACGCGGCGTCAGCTGAATAAAATCCTGTACCGTATCCGTACCGATATCCCATAATCTGTCCCGGACCACCTGCATTTCATCATAAATGCGGTTTCGCTCGGTTCGCCCGGACTCACCATCCGGCTGTGCGTCGATTTGCTTTTCAAATTCACGAATCTGAGCCTTGAGGTCCTTGACCTCTCTTACTGTATCGATATTCAAATGTCCCCGGTCGCTCATATATTGGTAAATCTTGGATTTGAGCTCAATATTCTTCTGGACCAATTTGGAGCGCTCCTTACCGATCGTCATCACCTTGCCTTTGGACAATCCGATAACGCCGGCGAGTCCCACCACAAAGATTCCCACACTGATGGACGCCATGACAAACCACTCTTTAAAATGTCTGTTCATCATCGTAAACCTCGATTCCTTTTAGGCCTCTCACCTTTCATTTTATCATGGATTGGGTTTCTGCCTAGCGTTTAAGATTTCATCACGCCGCTGCAGCGCTTTTTGATAATTGGGCGCGATTTTAACGGCCGCATTTAAGTGCTCTAGCGCCAAGTCGTCACGATACAGCTTTTCATAGACAAGTGCAAGATTAAAATGTGCCAGTGCATTATGAGGATTCAGCTGAATTGAACGTCTTAAATCTTCGACGCCTTTAGAAAATGCTCCTTGACGAATAAACGCATTAGCCCGCTTTAGATATACAAAATCATTGTCGGGAAATCGATGAATGGCATCGCTCCAAAGCGCGATACTATACCGCCATACATACGTCCGCTGATGCGTTTGAAACACCAACCCAACTGCGGCAAACAAGGCCAGCCCCAGCATCAACGATCTCGCCCGATGCTGATGCAATTGATTCCAAACCGCCAGGCCAATCCAGCCGACGGCAATCCACAACCCCAATCCCGGAAAATATATAAACCGCTCATAGATCAGCGAGGCATTCACCTTCACAAGATGCAAGGCCGGGGCCATAAGGACGGCAAAGGCAAATAGCCCCCCGCTCACCACCGGCTGACGCCATCGGACAAGCACCCATGTAAAAACAATCAGTCCCAACACAAACACAATGGCCATCTCGGTGATTTGGGCGGTGGTCAAAGGCATGATCGACTCGATCGGATAATAAGCACTTAGTCCAAAGGGGGCGAGCACCTTAACAGCGTACATCGCCAGGGCATACCCGGACAACAGGACTTTTTCGACCACACCTATCCCCGGCAGATCCGGCCAAACCTGATTGGCTGAAACAATCGTCACACCACCTATCATCAACGCGATAATCAAAAATGGCAGCATACGTTTCAAAGCACGCGCGAGTGACAACTGGTTGATCCAGATCCAGTAGCCGCCGATAACGAACGGCAATGTGAGGGCCATGGGTTTACACAGCAACGAGGCTAAGAAGGCTATCAGTGCACCGACGTAATAAGGATTCATGGATGAGCGTTCTTTTCGTCCCGTCCCCTCTTCAACCCATAAAAGATTCAGGGCCAACAAAGCAAACATCGCGGCCAACAGATCCTTACGGGAAGAGATCCAGGCTACAGACTCGACTTGTAACGGATGAATGGCAAAAAGAAGTGTTGCTATCCACACCACCCCCTCCGCTAATCGCAAACGCGTGAGCAAAACAAAAACCCCGACGATATTCATGATGTGCAGCAGGAGATTGACCGCATGGAAACCCGTGGGGTGCCCGCGGAACAAATGGGCATCGATCCCGAGGGAGATCATCGTCAAGGGATAGTATCGGCCTTCCACCGGTTGTGTGAAGACCTGCCCGACAGATTTGAGTGTCAAGGACTGAACCAGCGGATTCCGAAGGATGAATAAGTCATCATCCCAATTGACGAATCCGTGCTGCAGCACAGGGAGATAGATAATTATTGTAAGGAAACAAATGGAAAAAAGGATGGATAGGCGCGGCTTCATGTCTGAACGTCACCTTTTGAAACTGCCGTTGGATTGATCTCAATCAACCGAATTTTTCCTGTAGAAAGGCGTTGATATCGTTGGATTCATACATCCATTGGTCTTGACCGTCGGACGTGATCCTCAAGCACGGGACTTTGCGTTTGCCGCCCCCGTCCACTAACTGCTTCGCGATGTCCGGCTGCCGGGCGTCACGAAGCTCAATATTGAGGCCCAACCGTCGGATCTGCCGCCGAACCTTAACGCAGAACGGACAGGTATGAAATTGATATAATGACATATGACGCGTTTGATCATCAACTTCAGCCTGTTCCGCTGCAGAACGCGTCATCGGCCGCGGCCGGGTCAACGCGTCCCACGCGAGTATCATAGCTCCTAAAATGGCTCGGATGAATTTCATCGATGCTCCCTAATGACCGTATTTTTCCGCGCATTGAATGCACATGACTGATTCCGGCAGGGCCTTCAGCCGCTCGATACCGATTGTTCCCTTGCAATAATGGCAGATGCCGAAGGTTCCGTCGTCGAGTTTTTTAAGGCCCTCTTCGAGTTTGAGGATATTGCTGCGGGCGGTCTTGAGATTGGCCTCCTGCATCTTCTGGATCTGGATGGCGTCCATACGCGTTAAGCGTCCCAACGAGACGTCCGGTTCGACAGGTTTGGAGGTCTCCTCTAGACTGGCCAAGTTCGACTTGATCTCTGCGATCCGTGCTTCGATCGCTGACTTGAGCTCTGCTTTGTCTTCTGGCGTCATTTTCTCAATTAGCCTTGAAACATTTTAAATAGGTATGTGTGAATCAAATATCCCGCCGCCAACAAGGCCGTTCCCATGAGGAATGATGCGACAAAATTTAGCTTCAGCCATTTGTGACAGATAAACGGAATAAAAAACAACATCGACAGCGGAACCGCCGCGACTATCGATGTGGTAAACTTGTTGATTTTAAGCATATCCTGATGTTCAACATATGCGAACAGGATAGCGATCATAGAGGTCAGTGGTAACGCAATGATAAACCCGGCAAGCACCGGTTTACGGCCTGCAACCGATGACGCCAGCGCGATCAGGACAGCCGCCACTAAAATTTTGACAACGAAAAGCATAGATCCGAACCTCTTGAAAGATACTCTATCACAGATCGGAACGTTGCCCTAGACAAGATTACATAAATGTAACATCCAGGAATTAGATTTGCGGTAGATGGCAATCGGCGATTATTTCTTGTGACGAAATGTGATCCGCCCCTTGCCCAGGTCGTACGGAGACAGGGCGACGGTAACCTTATCGCCCGGCAGAATTTTGATGAAGAATTTTCGAAGCTTGCCAGCCGGATACGCCGTCACCATGTGTCCGCCGTGGATCTCCACGGAAAACTTGGCATTGGATAATGCCTTGGTGACCACACCTTCGACTTCAATCGCTTCTTCTTTTGATGATGCTTCTTCTTTAGCCATAAAAAGTTGTGTCCTTTGTTCGTTAAGTAAATTCGTTGACACCCGCCAATGGGTTGTATGTCCTGCAAACCAACATCGCTGAGCGCCTGTATCTGCAATTATGAGCAATATTGAGCCAAATGTCAATTTTTGTTCACACAAGCTGTCCGGCAGAACGGA
Organism: bacterium; assembly: GCA_030429765.1. GTDB lineage: Bacteria > Omnitrophota > Gorgyraeia > Zapsychrales > Zapsychraceae > JAGOSC01. Next base: position 25,609 of record JAUIER010000021.1, read on the forward strand.
ATATCCGCCTGACATCAAAGTCATTAATATAACACGGGTTGCCTAAAGTGCAACCCCTGGTTACAGGAATTGTTGTTCTGCAAGTTGGGCCTCAAAAATGCCACAGAATAGATTTTGGGTTTGCAAAATATCTCTAAGGCAGTATGATAGTAGTTCTATGCCGAAAACAAAGCCCACAAAAATTATCACGGTGGCCAATCGGCTGCCGGTCACGATCTCCGACACGATCCGTAAATCCCCGGGTGGACTGGTTTCTGCCCTGGACGGTGTTAAAGAGGAGTTTCAGCTGCATTGGATCGGCTGGCCCGGGATTGTCACCGATAATCCCAAGCGTCAAAAAGAGATCCGCCACCAATTAAGCAAATACGACTTCTCGCCTGTGTTCCTCTCCGAGAATGAAGTTGATGATTATTATCAGGGCTATTCCAATTCGGCCCTCTGGCCGGCCTTTCATTATTTTCCGCATTATGTCCGCGTGGAAGATAACTGGTGGAAATCTTATCAGGAGGTCAATCGAAAATTTGCCGAGCGCATTATCAAAGAGGCTCAACCCGAAGACCTGATCTGGGTGCATGATTACCACCTGATGCTGGTACCCGGCTATGTCAAGAAGGTCCGACCGGAGCTCAAGATCGGATTCTTTCTACATACCCCCTTTCCTTCATATGAAATCTTCCGCTGCCTTCCGCATCGCAAAGAGATTCTCGAAGGTGTCATCCGAGCCGACTTGATCGGATTTCATACCTATGGTTACCTCAGGCATTTTCGCAGTTCATTGATACGACTGCTTAACATCGAGGCCGAGATGGATGGATTCGGCCTGGATAACAAGCGCACATCGATGGGCGTCTTTCCAATCGGTATCAATGCCAAGTCATTTGTAGAAGGCATCAAAACGCCTGAATGCAAGAAGCATCTCAAACAGCTCAAGCAAACTTATAAGGGCCGCAAGATCGTCTTGAGTGTGGAACGGCTGGACTACACCAAGGGAGTGATTCGCCGTCTGCGCGCCATCGAAAAGTTTTTGCAGCGCCGCCCCAAGCATGATGATGTTGTGTTTATATTTATCAGTGTTCCATCACGAGATGTTGTCAAGGAGTACACCCAGCTGCGGGAAGACATCTCCAGCATGATCGGACGCATCAATGGGGCCTTTTCGGACATTCATCACACGCCGATCCATTTTATACATCGTTCGGTTGAGTTCTCCGAGCTTTGCGCGTTGTATTCAGCCGCGAGCGTTGCCTTTGTCACGCCGTTAATCGACGGGATGAATCTGGTGGCCAAGGAGTATCTGGCCTGCCACAAGGATGGTAAGGGATCGTTGATCTTAAGCGAGTTTGCCGGCGCCGCGCATGAACTGTACGACGCGATCATCGTAAATCCGTACGATATCGAATCGATGGTCTCAGGATTAGAACGGGCCGTTGATACTGAGAGTCATGATCAGCACCGCTCGTCGATCATGCGTCAGCATATCTTGGAATATGATTCGCAGAATTGGGCGCGCGCCTTCATCCGCAGTCTGGTGCACACGCCGGATTACCGCTCACCTTCATCTCAAACCAATGAATCTCTGAAACGGATGGTCCAATCGGTCCGAAAGGCCAAGTCTGCCGCCGTCTTTCTGGACTATGACGGCACCTTACGTGAGTTCGAGCGCTATCCCCGTCATGCCAAACCTACACAGGATATTCTCAAACTGCTCAAAAAACTTGCGTCCAAATTTGATGTATATATCCTCAGCGGACGAAAATCCGAGGATCTCCAGGAATGGATGGGACAACTGCCGATCACATTAATCAGTGAACACGGCTATCAGATTCGCTTCGCGGGACACGAAAAATGGAAACGCATGCAGAAATCTTTAAATCTCTCATGGAAACAACAGATCCTCGAGATCCTGGAACGCTATGTCGCGACGACGCCCGGTAGCTTTATCGAAGATAAAAATTGCGCGATTGTCTGGCATTATAAACGATCTGACCCGGAATTCGGCGCGTGGAAATCTCAGCTTCTGCTCGGCATGCTTTCCGAAATGACCGGCAACCTCCCGGTGGAAGTCCATCAGGGCCACTTCACTATTCAGATCAGCGCGGTGCAGGTCAGTAAAGGCGCGGCGATTCAGCAGTGTCTGAGTAAAAAGAACTACGATATGATCCTCTGTGCCGGTGACGATCAGACCGACGAGAATATGTTCCGGGTTGACCATCCGGCCTTGCAATCGATCAAGGTGGGTGACGGTGAGACCGCCGCCGCCTTCCAGGTCAAGGATCCGTCAGCCCTGCGGTCACTGCTCAACAAACTGGCGGCACCGGCAAAATAGGCAATCCGATGCATCAGCTCAAACTCAAAACCACTCAACGCGATCAAATTATCGACATCTCGCCGCAATGCGCCGACTTTGTCGCCTCACAGGATCTAACGGAAGGGATCTTACTCGTCTACTGCCCGCACACCACCGCGGCAATATCCGTCAATGAAAACTATGATCCCGATGTCAAATCTGACATGTTGCGATTCATGCGGGACTTGATCCCCCAAAATGCCGGATTTGATCACGCAGAGGGCAACAGCGACTCTCACATCAAAGCCGGTCTCTTCAATTTCTCACAGGCATTCATTGTTGCCGATGGCAAGATTCAATTAGGGCAATGGCAAGGCGTCTACTTTATGGAATTCGACGGCCCCCGACACCGAACGGTGTGGCTGAAAGGTATGGCGGGTTGATTATTTACCTTTAAGCTGCTTGCGAATGGTTTTGACCATAAAGCGCACATCATCATCCGGCCAGAACAGGTCCTTGACCAATCCATCCGCTCCAATTAAATAAATATATGAGGTATGATCAATCAGATATCCCAGCGCGGATTCCGTCCGCACTTTTTCATACCACGCCTTGTAAGACTTGACCACCGAATCAACATCTTCCTGTGTGCCGGTCAATCCAATACCGTTGACCTTGAAGTAATTCAGGTATTCCCGGATTTTCTCGACGGTATCACGCTCTGTATCCACGGAGACAAATACGGTGATCACTTGTTCCCGTTCAGCCTCGCTCAATTGACTGTACACGCGGCTGACACGCGACAAGGTGAGTGGGCACACATCCGGACACGAAAGATAACCGAAGAATAATAGCACCAGCTTGCCTCGGACATCTTTAAGCTCAAAGGTCTCGCCGTTCTGATCCGTTAACGTAAAATTGGCGCTGGGATTAAACGTTGACAGATCCTTCCCTCCCGGCCCGGTGCCGGCTGCGACCGGTTGGCCCATGAGACACCCAGCAAGCGCCACACTCAAGATCCAGACTAACGAATGGTTTTTAAATTTCATCATCATCTCCTTAATGACTACCCTTATGACTCCCTTTGTGACTGCCCTTGTGGCTGCCTTTATGACTGCCCTTGTCGTCCGCATCCATATCCATGGGATGCTTTACAATCGCCCGGGTATGATAGCGGTCACCGTTAGCCAATACCAGGGAGATGTTGACGTGACCGTCCGTTTGCAGCTCTCGGGTTAATCCGATCAGCATCACATGCAGACCGCCTGGTTCAAACAAGACCGTCTCGCCGGGATTAATCTCTATTGAAGGCAATTGCGCCATACGCATGACACCATCAACGGTTTCCATGGTATGGAGTTCGACATGTTCCGCGACGGAACTCTCGGCCGCGACGATTGTGATCATTCGCTCGCTCATGTTGGTGACATCCATGTAGGCCGCGGTGTTCATCACCGACGGCGGCATTCCTTTCACCCAGGCGTTGTCAATCCGGATCTCCGGATCGTGGGCCACCCCGGGGCGCGTAACGATCAGCATGGTCGTAATGGCGGCTATAAAGGCTACACATACTCTTGATTTAATCATGGTGACGACTCCTTTGATTGATCAGATTTTTGAAGGGATTCCAGATATTTAGCAATGGCATTGAGTTCGTTGGTTGGCAGATGATCATACTTGGGCATCGCGCTGCCCTGCCGGCGAATTCCATTTTTAATCGACTGACGGATAGCCGGCGCCGTGTTCCCTTGTAAATACGCGTTTGGATCGTGCAAGTTGATCGGCCGCGGATAAAAACGTTCCGCGGTCAGCCCGTCGCCCCGTCCTTCTTTGCCGTGACAAACCGCGCAACCATGCATCAAGTAGTACTCACGACCTTCCTCGATTAACTTGAGATCTCTTGCTGATACAACATCGGGGTCCGCGGAATTATTCCCGCATCCTGTGCTGAGTAAGAGTCCGGCGGTGAGGACTCCGATCGACATAAGAAAGACAACATGCTTTGCCATAGGTCTGGTTTGTATGAATAGGTTCGACGGGTAAGAATAAGCTAGTATTTTAAGCGATTTTCAGGAAAAGTAAAGGTCGGCGTAGACCTATGGAGTTTTGTGCCCCCAGAATCCGTCGCATTTGGAGACCGTGACATCGCCTAGCACACAACATTGACAGGCCAGCCTGAGCGGGGAACCCGATTTATGCGGAGGAAAGCCTAATCGCCAATGCTCCATGGCTGTCTTATCCGTTACTTGACCCTTGATAAGAACCGCGCACGTGCCGCAGCTGCCGAATCCCCGGCAGTTGATCCAGCGGGCCTTGCCGTTATAAGGAGAGAGTCCATGTCTGAGCAGGGCGCGCCGCAGGTTTTCGCCATGGGCCACTTGAATTTGGGTTGATCCGAAACTTATGACGGGCATGAGAGATCCTTACGCATCATCCGCCTGCCACACATTCGCCTTGAGATCTTCAAGTCGAATAATGTTTAATGCGGATGCATCCGTCGCCTCTAAAATAACCTTGGGCGCCGCGCCGAATTCAAAGGCCTGCTGCCAACGGGCCGCGCACAGACACCACTGATCTCCGGGAATGAGTCCCGGAAAATCATATTCCGGACGGGGTGTTGACAGATCATTGCCCGCCGCCTTGGTGAATTCCAAAAATGCCTGCGTTAACCGGACACACACGGTGTGCTGCCCGAAATCTTCCGGACCGGTCCGGCAGTATCCGTCACGGTAAAAACCGGTCATCGGAAATTTACAGCAAGGTTGGAGCGCTGTCCCCAGGACATTGATAGGTGTGTTCATAAAATCCTTTAGATGAAAATTACAGGTTGGAAAAAATATCGATTTGATTACCGTCAGGATCCAGAAGGCAGGCATAGCGCTGCCCCCAAAACGCGTCCCATGGCGCGCGCAGTCCGGTAAAACCGGCGGCGGTGATTTGATCGTACAACTGATTGACGACCGACGGTGATTCCTGTTTGAACGCCAGCACCAATCCGTTGCCGGGCTTGGGCGACCAGTCGGGATTGAACTTTTGGGTCAACTCCACGCTGTCCAGCATGATTCGCACACCGCTTGGGGTGGTCCCTTCATAATGCCCCTCTCCGGACTGTTCAGTTAAATCTACGCCCAGAAATCCATAAAATAATTGTGATTGAGCGGTATCGGCGCTGACGATTCCAATCGCGTCCAGGCTCATAGCAGTCCTTTCTAATTGGCAAAGATGTCATCCGGATCATACAATCCAAACACATCCGTGGAATATCCACTCTTTGACCAATTCAATGTGTAATTGGTTTTGTCGTTGGTTTCGGGATTTCCATAGAGAGTGATCTTGGCCCGCCCGTATTCGGTTTGCCCCCTCCTCGGAGAGTAGCCCTTGATATCAATTACCATATAGTATTTTGGAAGGGATCCGGTCATGTGCGACCAGATATATCCCAGCGGCGGGGCTGTCTTAATGGATGAATACTGCAGACCGTCAATGACCATCTCACGGCGCTTAAGGATTTCCACGCCATGCGGGTATGGCTTGACAAACATCATCGCCCACTGATGACGCACCGTCATCGAAAAGTAAAAAATCATCAGCACCGCGAGTGCAAACATGATCGCGATAAAGTAATACCTGATCAGCCAAGTGTTGATTCCACGGTTGCGGGTCATACTTCAATCATAGCCCAATATGCGTGGTTTTGCAATCCGAGCACAAAAAATTTGATTTCAGCCTGTCTATTTCCGAAACACCCACCATTTAAATACCACAAAGGTGAAAATAGCGGTTAACGCGGTGGCGATGATCAAGGCGGTTCGGACCCTCTCGGGATAGAAATATAGGATCAGCTGGTTGATCCCGATGTTGACAACCAGGGCCAAGGTGTTGGCGATGACAAAGCGGCCGACTTCATTGGCGGATTGTCCTTGAGATTCAAAGGTCCACATTTTATTTAGCAAATAACCTAATACGCCACCGGCCGTAAATGAGATCCCCTTGGCCAGCGCAGATGGCATCATCGGCTGAAGCAGCAAATACATCCCCATATCGGTTCCGACCACCAAAGCGCCGCTGACGGTGAACCGTATCATCTGCGTGGCTGTGTGACTGGATAGGGCCTCGCTCATGAAACAATGGCCTCCCCGATATACTTGATCAACTTGAACGGGAGCACAATGATTTCTTTGGCTCCCCAAATCACTGTTTTCAACAGACCATGATTTTCTTCCGTGGCAATTTCTGTTTCGATCGGTCGTGTGTGGCTGTTGGCTTCGGTGACCACCCCGCTTGTCCCCGTCGAATAAGTCGCGGTGGCAGTTGATTCGGCCTCAACGACGACTCCCCTGTCAACCTGAATAACCACACAGATAAACATCCCCATAACAATGCGAACTAAAAAATGTAGACGACGGATTTTCATAGTCGATCCTTCCTTAGGATATTGACTCAACATATTGTTGAATCTGGGATTGATAATGTCGTCCGCTTTGGCTTTCGCACAATTGTTTAAGATTCGTGACGATATGCTCCTTGATCTTGGGGTAGGATTCTCCGAAATGCAGGATCGGGTCGAACGCCTGGGACAGAAAATCACCATAGTCAAGAATTTGACTGACAATCTTCAATTGTCCTTCGCTGTCAAAATGCCGTCCACTGGGAACATGACGTTCTGACAGATGCTGTAAAGCGATCGTCAAATAATCGATACAAAGTATACTGACAAATGGTTCGTTCAGACCCGGGGACAAGGCGCGAACAGCAATGGAAACAATCCGTTGAATCGCAAAGGCATTATCCTGATGCACCGTTCGCACAGCGCCGAGAATACAGGCCTCACGGATACGGCATTCCGTCGATTCCTTGTCTTGATCCGGTGCGACAAATTGCCCTATTCGCTGCCCCTGTGTGACCAGATCTCCCGGCATGATATCCAGTTCGATATATACCTCCGAATCCTCCACCAGCTCCGCCAGCATATCCAGGGCGATGGCCTGCACGTATCCATTCTCCTTGGCGTACAACGCCTGTCCTTGTTGGTCCATCTTATGTTTGAATCGCTGGTGCTGGGATTCATCCGGCCGATCGGCTGCCGTTTTCATTTCATCGAATTTTATCGGATACACGCGACCAAATCCTTCAATAAGTTCATTCGCCAGCTGCCGGGTAATTGTGTGCGGTTGTATTTGCAGCGTCACATGATGGATGAAGTAAATCAGTATACACAAGCTCCCCAGCGTAAGAAACAGACCGAGTGAAACGGAAATGTGCGGAACAAATGATCCGCTCTCGTGGTTACCGATGTTTCGCAGCACAAGCAGACAATAGATGAAAGTCGATACCAAAGTTCCCAGGACAAATTGCGTGACCCGGTCTCCCATAAAATGACGCATCACCTGCGGACCGTACTGGGACGAGGCCAGGGTGAATACAACCATCGTCATCGAAAATAACAAACCGATCACCGTTATCAAAGATCCGACAATACTGCTCAGCAATTGCCGCGCCCCCTCAACGCTTCCAAACCGGAGCCAGGAAATATCCATTGCCCAGCTATCAGAAAGGGTCGAGCTGTCGATCGACATCGTCACCTTCAGGAGGATTAACACCCCGACGAGCATCAATGACGGGATAAACCAGTAGCTCTGAATAATCGTGTTCCAGATGAGCATAATACGGTCGCGCATATCCTAAGTTCCCTTCCTGGATAGTTCGCTCACGACCGTGGACAGACGTTCACCTCCCTTGATCCCGAAATCCAATGTGCGTATTGGGAATGGAATACAAATATCGCTTTGATTGTACGCCCGTTTGATGTGGCGAATCGCTTCATCCCGGCCCTTAAGATAGTCTCTTTGCTTGTGGAATGTCACCCAGAAGTGGAGCTGAAAATTGATGGAGCTGTCACCGAATTCTTCAAAATACAATTCCACCGGATGCGTTTGATCCAGATTCGAGACTTGCCGGACGGCCTTGATCGTGACATCCCGGACCTGCTCTAGATCATCACCGTATGAGACACCGACCGCCAGATCAATCCGCCGCTTGCCCATTAAACTAAAATTAATCACCGCGTTTTCAAAAATCTGCTTATTGGGAATGAAGATGGACTGCCCCTGAAAGGTCCGCATCATCGTGTCACGTAGATGTATCGCCTCGATCACACCGACTTGACCATTGGTCTCAATGATATCCCCCACGCGAAACGGATAGTCCTTACGGATGACCAGCGCGATTCCCGCGATAAAATTCGCAGCCACATCCTGAAACGCGAATCCGATCGCCAGTCCGACAATCCCGACACCCGCTAAAACGGAGAATACGGCCTCGTCGAGTTTCAGGATATTTATGGCCAGCAGAAAACCCATCAAAAAGGTACCCAACCGAACCAGGATCCCGACGAAATTGACCAGCGCTTTGTTGCTCACATATTTGCGGAGGATTTTTTCAACAAGACTCCGGACAAATCCGGATATATAGTGAAAGGCGATGATGATCAAGCCGGCCAGCACGGCGTTTGGCAGGATCAGGATCGCGCCCTGTATCCAGGATTCAAACTTGCCGCGCAGCAGCTCCAGGGAGTTACTGACATTTATCATATCACACCTCCCACGCCTGACGTGCGGCCACTGAGTTGATTAGATGGCAGTTGTTCGAACATCATTATTATCCTCCATGCGCTTCTTCATCGAGTTTTTCCTGACATTCAATGCAATGCTCCGCATAGGGTATCGCCTTAAGTCGTTCTATGTTGATATCCTCACCGCAGGCAATACACTGACCGAACGTACCGGTCTCAATCCGGCCGAGCGCCTTTTGGATCATCTCGATCTCTTCGACCTCATGATCCCGTTTCAGCTCCGCCAGATCCTTGTTCTGGTGATGCGCGGTGGCTTCACCTGAATCCTGCGGCAATTTTTTTTGAAGCTGATCGCTGTGCCGGTCTTTGATGGCTTGTAACTCCGTGATCTTATCTTCCAATTTGGATTGGATTTGACTGATAAATTTTTGGTCCATTATTTAGCCTTCGCTGTTTTTTTGGTTGCGGATTTCGCATACCCACGTTTGATGGATTCCCATTCCCGTGTGGTTTTGGCTTTGCTGAGTTTCTTGGTCGTTTTATCTAATTCTTCGGACAACGTGACACTAACGATCTGACTCGTGTTAAAAACCACTTCGACCTTTTTATTTTGAAGGGCAACAACATAATCCTTGCCGACTTCCTGAATCACGTACCCAGCCTTGAGATTGGTCGTGTCTTTGATAATCACCTTTCTGTTCTTGAGCTTTTTGAGCACTTCCTGCCATGATTTCATATCTCTCTCCCTTCCGATCGATGGATTACATTGATCCATCATCTGTGATATTAATCGTGATTACTGATTGTCAATAAAGGCTGTCGCCGAGGCATGCATAAAATTCCGGAGCAGTTTGGCTTGAGTCTCCAACTTATTCAGGGTGCGATGCCACGGGCTGTCCTCGACGCTGGAGTTTTTGGGTCGTGTTTCAAGGACCCGGTCGTATAACTTGAGGGCACCGTCCACACATCGCTGAACGTCATACAATTCGGCCGTCTTTTTGGCGTTTCGAGCCAAGGCCCCACGCTTCTGCGGGGACTGTGACGTCAACCATCTAAGGGCAGCGACAAACTGATCCGTATCTTCCTCCTGGACCAGACATCCGTTTTTCCTGTCTTCGATGATATCCCGCACGCCCGGGGCGTCCACGCCCACCACGGGAGTACCCGCCGCCATGGATTCAGCCAGGACAAGTCCCTGCGTCTCACTCTGCGAGGCAAACGCAAAGACATCCAGGCCGGTGTAGGCGCTGACAAGTTGACGGTTGCGCAGCACTCCGGTGCAGACAAGCCGTTCGGACAAGTCATGTTTTTTAAAGACCTCCTGAAGTTCACCGAGCGATGGTCCGCTTCCGACCACTACAAAATAGGCGTCGTCGTGGTCCTTCATAAATGCCGCGACACTCTCGGCAAGAAAAATAACATTCTTTTCCGGCGCGACGCGACCAATGATTCCAATGACAAACGCATCCAGAGGAATATCAAAGAATCGTCTAAACGTACGCCCGTCACCTTCTTTGAAATTGTCGACATAAATACCGGTCGGCAATACCTCGATAGGTGTCCTGACATTATGCGATTTGAGCAGCTCCGCCACACTTTGACTCGGCGCGATGACTTGATCGCAGAGATTGGCGTATCCTTTGGCCAATTCCACGACAAACTTTTTGACCGCCTGCGAATCGCCGGCCGGCAGGTAATGTGTATTCTTGGCGTACAGCGTGTGATTGGTAAAGACGATGGGGATATTAAAACGTGTTGCCGCGCGCAGCGCTGTGTCACCGATCAAAAACGGATGATGGGTGTGAATGATATCCGGTTGAAATTGTTTCAGGGTGTGATTGAGATCCGTACTGATCGGCAATTCGATCGAAAAATCCGTATCAGAAATATTCTTGATCGCCGGGACACGAAATACACCCTCTTCGTGTTTCGGTACACCTTCGCTCTCAGGCGCAACAATCAGGACATTGTGACCACGGCCGCGATATTCCGATGAGAAAACCTCGACCGACTTTTCCAGTCCTCCGACGATCGGATGATACGTATTTGTCATCATGACGATATTCACCGTGTTACACCTCCTTATCCGTTGCTGGATGGTTTATTCGATCAATGGTTAACCGACCTCGGGTTTCGCTGGCCTTCACCGGCTCCATAAACGGCATGTCAATCGTGATCGATGGCGCCTCTCCATGGTGATCGAGGTCCCAGGTGATTTCAACGTTTTCTTCCCGACGCTGTATGGAAATGTCAATCACCCCCATGGTCGTATAGGCCGAATTCAACTGGATGGGACGGTCCTCTTCAAGCCACGCCAGATCAATGCCTGATCCCAGGACCAGGGTCCGATCCTGCTCAATCTCCCGCACAAAACAATTGCGGATCATCATGATCCATTCCGTGGAGGCCCATGTGTGTTGACCATCGCCCATGCATCCGCCGCGGGTGATCGGATGAACAGCCTCGGGCCATTGTCCCGTCGGCGAAGCCAGTTCCGCGATACCGCTGATCAGCTCAAAACATTTGGGATCCTTGGCCTGAAGAAGAATCTGGGCCAGGTGCATGGTCAGATACGGATTGATGCCGGAATGGCTCATATCATGGAACAGCCCGTTATGGACCAGACAATTGTCGGCCAGGTATTGAGCCGTATCCAATACGCGAACATCCTTCTGGATATGCAACTGTAACGGATAGGCACAGACCAGGGAACCCACCGCGGATGAATCCAGCCGTCGATAGGGTGATGACGGAATCGCCAACCGTCCCAGGCGATGGGTCGCGGCCTGAAGGCTGGCGTCGACGGCGGACCGTAACGCGTTGGCGGTTTCCAGGCATAAGAGTTCGACTTCGTCTTCCCCATAAGATTTTGACAAGAACGCTCCGGCTTCAAGTCCCGCGATGCTCCAAAAGTTATCCCAGTAGTAAAAGTCATTGGGACCAAAATGTTCCGCGCTGAAGCCCGACGGCATCAGCCCCGCATGCGGTTGATCGAGCTCGTCTGACAATCGCTTACGAACGATCCAGCGAATACCTTTGTGGATCATCGGTTTCCAGGCTGCCTTGGGTGCTTGATGGGTGATTCGGCAAAACTGTTCGATCAGCCACAGCACCTGACCATTGGAATCCCATTCGCCTTCTTGCGATTCAAAATATCCGGATGCCTTTTGACGTTTTTCAAACCCATCAATAATCCGTTCGGCCCGCTCGTGATAGCCTGTGCATAACAGACCATAAGTGATGTAGACGGCATCCCGAAACCAAAACCGCTTGTATACGTATGGTCCGGCAAAAACATCTCCGGCGGTGTGGGCCAATAAGTTTCGAACGGACGCTTCAAAGAGATACGCGTAGTTTTTGTAGGGCAATTCCAACTGGCACCCCGTGTCACGGTATTCGCTCCAGCGTGACTGATACGTCGAATCAAAATCAGGGGCTGTATCCGGATTTTCCAACGGGATCTGCACCGATGTTTCAAACTCCGTACCCGGTTTCAGACGATAAACCGCTGCCCCTGAACACATTTCCATCGGGCAATCGATATCGAGCGGATCTGACGCTTGACTGATTCGATCATACACATCCCCTTTCTCGAAATTGGAAAGGGCAAAATGATCCGGTTGGTCTTTGAAGTGAACCCAATGCTCATGATTGACCTGCATTGACGGGCGTTTGGGATCGACATGGATTTCCCTGATAAGACTCACCCCCTCTGGGTTGTAAGGTCGTACCGACAGACAAAACCAGGCATCCCGCTCACATTTGGCCGTGTATCGGATGTCACACGCCGGCTCGCCATTGACCATCGTCAACTGAGCGGTTGAACCAATCTGCTTGTTCGTCCGTTGACTGTTCGTGACAACAGCATTGTCGTGCTCAAAGTCCACGATCTGCTCCACAGCGGCAAGCCTTGAAGGAATCAGGTCGTCGCCGTGGGGTTCACAGATCCACGCATCTATGGACCATCCATCCCACAAAGGGGTTATCAATCCCCGCGGATCAATCAATGGTGTCTCGGCCTGATCAGGCAGCGTTAGCGCTGTCCAGTTGCGATGGGTCAGATTGATGTGAGTTAAAGAAAAAGAGCGCGGGATAAAAGACGGATTGGTCGGATCAAACTGCTGATGGATCCAGAACGGCCAGATCCAATCCAGATTATGCTGGATGACCTGAGCATTGAGCAATCCGCGGGCATGTAAAACCGCCGTCGCCCGCAGCAGTTCGGTGGGAGCCAACACCTCAGATGGTTGAGAGAAACGGCTGACCTTCGTGAATAGACTGAAAGGATCGAGAAATCCATGGGCCTTGGTGGCTTTCTGGATCATATTTTTCCAAATGAAATTTTGCAGCATTAATTCGCCTTCCCCTATTTACGTCCTGGTTTACCCTGGAGTCTCGTGGACTTGATCTCGTCCGCCTTGCCGTACTCGGATTTTTACGGTATGATCGGGCCGTATGAAAAATTTTATTGGCCCCATTTTATTGTGGTTCTTGCTAACGACTACCATTTCCGCGTTGAGTGCACGGCTGTTTTTCCAGCGGGTCGATCTGACGCCGGATGTTGATCAAAATTTTTTCTTTGCCAGTGACGATCCCCACATTCAGACCGAAGAACGTATTTCGGCCCTTTTCAAACGTCAGGATTCGCAGCTGATAATCAGCATCCACGGCCATATCGATTCGCCTGAGTACTTTGGTACGATTGAAACGCTGTCAGCTCAACTCGCGACCATCGACGGGGTCGTCAGCCTCAAAAGCATTGCCTCCGGCCCCAAAAACCTCAAAGACGCCCGGCAAAGCCCGCTGTGGAATCGTATACTGGTGTCGGATGATCAGCGCTCGACAAATATCATCCTCTTCATCGACGAGGCCATGCTTTCCAGCATTATAGACCCGGTCGAATTGCAGTTACAAGCAATAATCCCGGAATCGAAGTTTACCCTCTCGGGCCAGCCCTATATCGTGCATCAAATCCGGAAGAATCTGTCGCATGACGTCAAGCGTTTCTCTGCGCTGACGCTGACCGTCTTCGGTGCGTGGGTGCTTATCCTCTACCGCTCTGTATGGTTGCTGACGGGAATGCTCATTTGCTGCCTGAATGTCATTGCCTGGACGTTTATTGCCACCGATTATCTGCACGTTCCTTTGGGTATCCTGACAGCGAATTTGTCGAGCATGGTGTTTGTCGTTACATTTTCCCATATTATTTATCTCACATACAACTGGAAGCGGATCAAGGACGCCAAAAAAAGGATGTCACGCCTTATCATGGCTATTCGGCAAACATGGCCGGCTTCGTTCTGGAGTATGGCTACCACCGTCGCGGGCTTTAGCTCCCTGATGTTTGTTCCGGCCAAGCCTTTGCGGGACCTGGGTGTGGCCGGCGTCGCCGGAACGTTGATCGCCTTGGTCTTGACGTACGCGATCTATCCGCTCTTTCTCTTGATGACCCGGCAGCCCGAAATATCTCCATCACATCAACCGCTGTACGACATGTTAGACAAACAGTCCAGCCGCCTGCGATCTGTCGCGGTCACGCTGGTCTTGATGTCGATCCCCGGTCTGTTTTACCTCAATACCGATCCGAGCATGCTGCAATTTTTTAGTCCCCGCAGCCCGATTCACCGGGGACTCAGCTACATTGACCGCAACGGCGGCAGTAGTCCATTGAATCTGGTGATCAAGGCCGATGACGGCAGCACCCTCGATTCCCAAGCGGCCTATGAACGGATGTGGCGCCTGCAGACACAACTGGAAGCCCTGCCGTCCGTGGGCTCGGTGATCTCTTTGCCGGTGCTGATGGCCGAGGCCAAACAGGAACCCCTGGCCATCTTTCTGGTATGGGACTGGCTGCTCGACATTCTGGACAAGCCTAAATATGAACGGATCGCCCAGAGCTTTATCTCTCAAGATCGGACTCACGGGATGTTTTATCTGCGAATGAACGAACAGCTTCGTCAGAAATCACGCCTCGATGTCATCGGCGACATTCACCGAATCACCCGGAGCAATGGATTCGAACCCAACTTAACCGGCGGTGTTTACTATCTTCAGGCGCAACTGTCGCGCCTGGTGGTGACAAGCCTCAAGGATGGATTACTCAAGCTGCTGTTGGTTTTTCTGCTCGTTGGACTGGTTCTCAACCGCTCGATCCGCGGCGCGTTGGCCATGGCCAGCTGTGTGTTAATTGCCCCGCTGGTTATTCTCGGGGTATTCGGTTTCTATCAGATTCCACTAGATATTATTTCCTCACCCGCCTCGAATATCGCGATGGCGATCGGTGTGGACGCGTTGCTGCATTTGACGGCGGCCTATCGTCGGCATCGGCGCGACACGGATTCTCTGCAGGAGGCCTGGCAGTCTGCCCGGCGTGAGATGTGGCCGCCCATCATGGCCTCAACAACAGTTGTCATCGTCGGTTTCGCCATGCTTCTATGCTCCGGCTTTCCGCCAACGCAACGCTTTGGTTTGGCCGTGATCATCGGTACAGTCATCGCGGGTGGTGCGGCTATGTTCGTCTACCCCCGCCTGTGCCAGACATCCAAGCCGCTGGTTGATGATCAATCGTCATCAGCATAAGTGATTAACCCGCCGTCTCTTGAAGTTGATTAACATTGAGGTCGATCGACGCCCTGTGCTCAGACTTTTGTTTGCCGATAAACAGGGTGCGATGCGGAAACGGAATCTCGATGCCATGTTGATCGAACACCTTTTTAAGCCGCTTGTTGAACTCACGGGCCACTCCCCATTGTTTTATCGGCTTGGTCTTGGTACGTGCCTTGATAATAAGCGCCGAATCAGCGAATTCGTCCAAACCCAGTATTTCGATCGGCTCCAGAATATCTTCCTTATAGTTCGAATCCGCTCTCAGGTCACGGTCGACTTGTTTGACCAGATCGATCACTTGATCGATATCTTCTTGGTAAGATACGCCGATATCAAAGACATACCGCGAGTACTCCTTGGTCATATTGGTGACTGTGTCAATCTCGCCGTTCCGCACGAAGTGGACGTTACCGGCCAGGTCACGCAGGATCACCATACGCAACGTAACCTTCTCGACCAGTCCGCTTTTTCCACCAATCTCGACGACGTCGCCCACACGGATTTGATCTTCCAGGAAGATAAAGAAACCGCTGATAATATCCTCCACCAGTTTCTGAGCGCCAAAACCAACAGCCACCCCCACGACACCGGCCGCAGCAATAATCGGTCCGATATTGATACCCAATTCCTGCAGGATCATCATAAACGCCACCGCAAATATGATGATATTGACCGCGTTTCGGATAAGATTGCTGACCGTGTCGGTTCGTTTCTGAGATTCGACACTATCATTGTGCCCTTTATATAAGTTAAATATTTTGTTCGCGACGACTCCGGTGAGCTTTACTGCGATTAGCATCAGTAGCAGAATTAATGCTATTTGTAATCCGCTGGTGAGCAGCCACCCGGCCGCTTTCTCGATCAATTGTGAAACGTCCATCGTTAACTCCCTTCGATTACTCTAAGTATTCTCCGTGCCAGTCTTCCCAAACGAATTTGGGTTCGATGAGCGGGTCCTTGAATTCGTCCGGCCAATTGAATGGAAACGTCAAAGTTTCCAATACGCCCGCTCCCAACCGAAGGCCGGTTCCGGCAAAGCCCTTGACCAATCCGATTGTCCAACCTTTGGCCACGCCCTGGCTCCGGGAGGTGAGATCGATCCCTCTGGCAATCTCGATGGGTGACGATACAGCGTTCACGACACCGCGACTGAGCTTGTCATGCCAGCGATACTCCTCCAATAAATCCGCACTGACGGGACTGGCGATTAGTACAAAACCGGCGGCTATAGCCAGTAATTGTCTTGTATGCATTACGCTTTCCTCCTTAATTATCGATAATTTGTCCGTCTTCCGCGTCCTTGGCCACGGCCACTCCGGCAGCCGCTCCTCCCGCAAACAATAACGGCGCACAACCGGTGGTCGTGATTACCGTAACTAGCAGGATCAGAATAAGTGTGATTCGGTTCGTTCGTTTCATCTAGTCTCCTTCCCTATGAATTAACGTAAAGGCATATTGATCCGTTAAGCCGCTCGTCGGCCGGTGAACAGTGAAACAACGAACATCACGAGAAAAACCATGAATAGTATTTTGGCGATGGACGCGGCTGTGCCGGCGATACCGCCAAAACCCAAAACCCCGGCAATCAAAGCAACAACCAAAAATGTAACTGACCAGTTCAACATAAGTACCTCCTTTTTAAACGCTTAGTTAATCAAACATAAATATAAAGCCATCAGCTAACCAGTGAATGGATGGCAACCCGATTGTTAGCCTACGATCGTAGTTCAGATGTCGCTGAAACAATTGACGCCGGCTGAATTGCAGCTGTCATTGCTACGGCTCCCAAAATTGCAGGTGCTCGCCATCTCATCATTTACCTCCTTGTTGCGTTACCTAGACATCTTTATCGACACTGAGTTTGGACACATATTCTTCGACTTCTTGCTTCACCTTCTCACGGTGACGTCCTGACCGAACTTGAACCGCACCAATCAAACGGTCAATCTCGCCATCGATAATATTGATGTCATCATTGGTGAGCTCTCCCCATGTTTCCTTGATTGATCCTTTGACTTGATTCCAACGTCCTTTGAGTATATCCGCATTCATATTGATCTCCTTTGTTAGTGGGGTGAGCTGTCGATCCATCACCCATAGCTACAGTATAGGGGGTGACTAGCCGTGTGAATATCGGTGCAGACTGAATAGAATGTAAGAATCAGAAAGATAGGATGTAGGACAATTCTGACAGTTGAATTACAGGATCGGAGATACCAAACGGCACAGGGAATTACGAAGCTTGATCGGCAGACTGAGTTGACTGAAGTCTTTCAGGGTAAATTCCGTGGAATTGTCGAGATCAATAGTGAATTGACGGTCCAATTCCTGGGTTAATTCGGTATTATAGATGACGGCATTGATCTCATAGTTTAAGCGAAAACTGCGGATATCCAGATTGGCCGTTCCCAACGAACACATCTGACCGTCGCAGGAAAAGATCTTGGCATGGAAAAAGCCTGGTTGGTAAAAGTAGATCTTGACCCCCGCCCGGATCAGATCCTCCAGATACGAAAACGCCGCCCAATAGGTGATCCGCGGTTTATCCGGATTGCCCGTCAACAGCAGTTTGACGTCCACACCGCGCATGGCCGCTGTCTTCAAGGCCATCACAATGCTTGGTTCGGGCACAAAGTACGGGCTACTGATGTAGACGTTTTTACGGGCGGAAGTGATCAAGGTGAAATAGGCATGCAGAATGGACGGCCATTGCGAGTCAAAACCGGACGTGGGCAGCTGCATGGCGACCGGCGGATGATCCATGGACTGTTCAAAATCCACGGGGTAATACTTTTCATCGAAGATGTCATCATTCGACACCGTGTTATACCAATCAATGGCGAATACCGCCTGCAAAACACTGGCCGCTTCACCCTCCACCCGCATATGGGTGTCGCGCCACGCGTCAAACTCTTTTCCGCCATCAATATACTCCTGACCGACATTCATGCCTCCGGTGTATCCGATCGTTCCGTCTATCACCGCGATCTTTCGGTGGTTACGGTAATTGATCGTGTGAATCTTAAAGTTCGACAAATAGTTGAAAAATGGATACGCCTCGATCCCGGCCTCACGCATCTCTTTGACATAATCGCCGCAAAGCGTAAACAGACTTCCCGAAAAATCATACAAGATCCGAACCTCCACGCCCGCGCGAACTTTCTCCAGCAGAATCTCCTTGAGTTCCTGCCCCAAGGCGTCGTCAGAATACCAGATGAAATACTCCAGATGAATGAAACGCTTGGCTGCCCGAAGATCCTTTTTCAGGGCATCAAATTTGTCCGCCCCTTGATGAAAAAATTGCACCCGGTTTTCTGTTGTAAGGTAGGAATGGGAATTATTCTTGAGCAGCTCGACCAGCTTGGCTTCGATAAAATGGTCTTTGAGCTGCACCCGTTCGGCCTTTGATTCCGACAGATCTCTTAACGGGAGAAAGATCTGCAATAATTGCTTGGCGACCGCTTGCGGAAGGCGTGACTTGTTGTCATAGGCGCGTCGCCAATTGCGACCGACAATGAGATACAAGGCGAACCCAAAACCCGGCATCAAGATAAAAATCAAAATCCACGCAAATGTCTCCGTGGGTTCTCGATTATCGAGCAGCAACACGATAACGGTAGCGATTAAATATATCTGAAAGATCAGCAGCAGGAGCGTAATAAGACCCATTAGGCATCACTCCAGGTAAACTCACAAACCACCGGTAGATGATCTGAGCTCCAAACAGTCTGACGATTGCGGGCAACCTCCACCGAACGTGGACGCAGACGCCCCTTGTAGCATATATGATCCAGCTGTTGGCTTGGGCAGGCAGACAGATACGTGTTCATGTTCTTATTCCCGTGGTTCGAATCATTGACCACCTCGAATCGTTTTTTGAGCGCCGACAGCTCCGGCGAATCGATGCCGGCATTGAGATCACCGACCAACACGACATCCTCATTCGATGCTATATCTCCCATCCATCCGGGACCGAGCAGATCATTCACCTGCTCCATTCGTTCGTGATGGCGTAATCCCAGGTGCGTATTGATCACATTTAAGCCACCCTGTTGCGTCTCACACCGCATCCAAATGGCCTCGCGCGGTTCACATAAAAACGCGAACATCGGCAGCCGGCCCAACCATGCCGGGCGTAGCGGCGACGAGGCGAGTTCCTGAGACCTAATAATCTCAAACGGCAGCCGACTGAGCAAGGCAATGCCGTATTGATCCTGCGGATTATCGAGGGCGGATTGAAAATGATATTTGTAGCCCAGCTCCTCAGCGATGACCTGCGGTTGATTGTGACGCCTCGATCCCTCCTTACCGATCAGGACTTCCTGCAGGGCCACAATATCCGGATCCTGCTGCCGGATGACCCGCGCGATGCGCTCTGGGTCCGTCCGAAAGTCCAATCCCCGGCAACTATGGACATTGTACGTCATGATCCGAACAGATGTCTTTGAATGGCCCGTTGAGTTCGTCATCACTCACCTTACCCGATCAGTTTATTTTTAACCGCGTAGATGGCCAGTTCCGCATTGCTGTTGAGATTCATCTTTTCCAGGATGCGTGAGCGGTAGGTGCTGATCGTCTTGACACTCAACGACATTTCATGCGCGATATCCGAAACGCTTTGACCGGTGGCCAGTTTACGAAACACATCAAATTCACGGTCCGAGAGCGTCTCATGCGGCATCTCATCCACATCGCTATCCAGTAACATTGCCATATTCTCCGCCAGCGATTCGCTTACATACTTGCGGCCGGCGGCCACCTTCCGGACCGCCTCGACCAATTCTTCACCCTTGGCTGTTTTACTGACATAGCCTGACGCCCCTGATTTGAGCGCCCGCACCGCGTAGTCTTCTTCGGGATGCATGCTGACCATCAGCACCGCCTGATCGGCCTTGAGTTTTTTGATATCCTGTAATACATCAAGCCCGCTTCGTCCGGGCATTGAAATGTCAAGAATGACAACGTCAAATGTCTCGTTCCGAAGCAACTCAAGCGCCTCACGTCCGTCATTGGCCTCGCCCGACACCCGGCAGTCGCCCTGATCCTCGAGCACTTCTTTGAGCCCTTTACGGACTATCGGAAAATCGTCAGCGATCAAAACTGTTATCATGAATTATCCTTTCTCTCGATTTAAAGGCAGCGTGACCTTGACCTGCGTGCCCCGCCCCTGGATCCCCTGAATTTGGATAGTGCCCCCGAACATCTCCGCGCGCTCCTTCATCCCCATCAGTCCAAATGAATTCGACGCCTTGAGATTGGCCTCCGCGATACCGATGCCGTTGTCATGCACCTTCAGCATAATATGATCCTCGAGGCACGATACGCTGATGTCCGCCCGGGTCGCCTCGGCGTGCCGGGCGATATTGGTCAGGCACTCCTGAAAAATCCTGAATAGCGCCGTGCCCACCTCACCGGGGAGATCAATGTGATCCCGATCAATGTCGATCATACAACGGACACCCGATCGTTTTTCAAATTCTTTGGCCTGCCAATTGATTGCTTCCAATACGCCCAGGTCATCCAGTATGCTCGGCCGCAGCTGGGCCACCAGACGCTGGACGGATGATATGGTATTATCAATCAGTTGCCGGGTTTCCTCAATACGCTTCTTAAATTTATCGTCGGCGTCCTGTCCCGCATGCGATTCAAACCAGCTGACATCCATCTTGATCGCGGTCAGCAATTGCCCCAATTCATCATGGATCTCACGCGCCATGGTCGCCCGTTCCTGCTCACGGATTGTTGTCATATGCGCCCCGAGTGTCTTGAGACGTTGCTGCGAATCGCGCAGGTCATTCTCAATCTGGGCCTGCTCAATGATTTCGAGTTCTAACTGCCGGTTGTGTTCATCGAGTTGACGGGTCTGATCGGCGATCTGTCCTTCCAGGTCTTCATTGGACTGCTCGGAGTGACGCAGACGCTGCTCATATTTTCTCGCCGAGTCCATCAGCTTGTCCAGACGCTCACGCTGCTCGGAGAGTTCCCGGGTGCTGTCGTAAATTTTCTCTTCCAGGGCCCGGCTTTCAACGGATTTGCTGTGAATCTGGTCCTGCAGCTCACGCAGCTTCCGATTTTTACGTTCCTCCTGCTCCACTTGCTCCGTGATATCCCTGGAAATCGTGGACGCGCCGATAATTTTTCCGCCCAGGGTTCGAATCGGTGACAGATTCAAGGCCACATGGATCAAGCGGCCGTCCTTGTGCTCTCTGACCGTTTCTAAATTAGTGATCGTTTCATCTTTGCGTAGACGTCCGAGGATCTCAGGAAATTGTGATTTCAAATATTCAGGAAAGACCGTCTTGATTGATCGGCCGCGCATTTCATCCGCAGTGTATCCATAGAGCCTCTCGGCGCCCTTATTCCAATAAATGACCCGTCCCGACAAGTCCTTGGCAATAATCGAATCAGCAGCGGATTCCACCATCGAGGCCAGAATCCATACCTGACGCTGTGTCTGTTTGAATTTTATCCCCACAATCACAATCGTCCAAATCCCCACGATCACCAGCATCCGATTCACGATACCGGTACTCCAATCACCGGAGTCAACGGAATAAAAAATTCCGACGGTCGTCAGAACCGATGTCAGGACCGCAAAAAAGACAACCGGTTTAAGGCGGTCCGATAGCAAGGCCAGAAAGATAACGATTAAATAGAGTAGCGGGGTGTTGACTCCGATCGGGGTGAGATGGTCAACATAAAGAATAATACCGGAAAGAATACATCCAAGGGTGGTGATGCGGATTTCTGTGAGTTTGATATGCCGTTGCAAATGCCTTCCTTCCGTATGTATTGTAGACGACATGTATTGTACATGGTATCGGGCGGCTCACAAACTCATTTTTAGCCGCCTGCTCATGGCGGACCTAGAACAGCGGCTGATACATTCCGTAGCCTTCGGCCTCTAAGCGATCCTGCGGAATGAACTTTAACGCGGCGGAGTTGATGCAGTAGCGCAGTCCGGTCGGCGCCGGACCGTCGGGAAACACATGCCCCAGATGCGAATCGCCGTACTTGCTGCGCACCTCCACGCGGGTCATCCCATGGGAGGTGTCTTTGACCTCGACGACATGATCGGCTTCCAGCGGCCGGGTGAAACTCGGCCAACCGGTTCCCGAACGGAATTTATCCGTGGAACTAAACAACGGCTCACCGGAAACCACATCGACGTAGATGCCCGGTTTCTTATTGTCCCAGTATTCATTGCGAAAAGGCGGCTCGGTTCCGTCTTTCTGCGTGACGTAAAACTGCATTTCCGTCAGACGCTCTTTGAGCTGCCGTTCATCCATGCGTTCGCGCTGTTTGCGGTAAAAGTTTTGATGATGCGCCTCCGCCGGATAAAAGCGCTGCGCGGCCCGGATCTCGGTGGACACCTTCTTGGCCGGATGTTTGGATTGAAGGCGATCTCTGGACTGTTGCGCGATCTGGATTTGATCGGCTGTTGTTGCGTAGATCACTGAACGGTACTGATAACCGCTCCGGCCTTTCTCGAATGCTTGATGGGGATCGATCTCATCCCAGTAGACGTTGAGCAGGTCCACGTACTTTAACTGATTGGGATCATAGCTGACCTTAACGGCCTCGACATGATCGGTTTTACCGCTGGTGAGATCTTTGTAGGTGGGATTGGGTTGACGTCCGCCGGTGTATCCAGAGACAACCTCCGTGACCCCCGTCATCTGTTCAAATTGGTCCTCCAGACACCAGAAACAACCCCCGGCAAATATGGCCTCGACGGAATCCTCCGCATCAACTGCAGTGCCCGCCGCTCCACCGATCAGTGCGACAAATAAAAGGGAAAATAGAATGGATTTCATGTAAGGTCCTTGGCTGACAGATTGACGGTTGTAATTTCCCCTGCAACAATCCGCGGCCGCGGCTTATTCATGTGAGGAAGACCGGGCCAAATGCTGCCAGTCGGCCCCGCTGGGATTCTGAAAGACGCGTAGATCAAACTCGCCGATCACCGCCAGCATGTGATCAAAGATGTCGGCCTGAATGCCTTCGTAATTCACCCAGTTCTGGTCCTTGGAAAATACATAGATCTCGATGGGCAGTCCATTCGCGTTCGGCGCCAGATGCCGCACCAGAAAGGTCATCTTGTCATGGATCATCGGATGATGTTTGAGATAACTGATCATGTACGCGCGGAACGTCCCGACATTGGTCAGCCGCCGTCCGCTCAACACGTCTTCCGGCCGCACATTGTTGGTGTCGTTGTGGGTCTGCACGTCCTTGACCTTTTGCTCCAGGTATTCCTTGAGATAATCGAATGTCATCAATTTTTGAAGCATCGCATCATCCAGAAAACGGATCGAGTTCATATCGATATTCAGTGAGCGCTTGATGCGCCTTCCGCCGGACTCGGACATCCCCTTCCAGTTTTTAAACGAATCCGTGATCAGCGCGTAAGTCGGAATCGTCGTGATGGTCTTGTCCCAGTTCTGCACCATGACCGTCGTCAGAGTGACATCGATCACATCACCGTCCGCCCCGTAGTTGGGCATTTCAATCCAGTCACCCACCGCCACCATGTTATTGGCCGAGAGCTGGACCCCCGCCACCAGCCCCAGCAAGGCATCCTTGAACACCAACATCAAAACCGCCGTCAATCCCCCGAAGATACTCAGAAAACCCCACGGCGAACGGTCCATTAACGTCGCGACCACAAAAAGTCCGGTGAAGAAATACACAATGATCTTGATCACCTGAATGTAGCTTTTGATCGGTTTGCGGCGCGAGACTTCGTAGCGTTTGTAGATCGTCAACAGCGCGTCAAGGATTGCGTTGATCACCAGACAGGCCACGATGATCATGTATGTGTTGGCCAATCGATGAATCGCGGTGTCCACAGTCTCGGACGTGGCAAACCACGTCGGGGCGATAAAGTAGATCAGCATCGCCGGCACAAAATGCGACAGGTTATGAAAGACATCCTTCTGGACCAGGATATCGTCCCATTTGTTGTCGGTCTTGGCGGCAAACCGCTTGATAAACTCAACGATAATCCGTTTGGCAATGATGTTGGAGACGATACACAGGACGATCAGCACGATCAGTTTGATCGTTATGGCCAGGAGCGGCACGTAGGTTGACGGGACTCCCCAGGACGACAGAAAATTTTGGATCATGGTGGTGACCTTTCAGCTTGGATTTTTATGGATGCCTCGATTTTACAGCAAATCCGCGGGAGGGTAAAGACCGACCGTCAAAATTTAACCTTCGGCCGGAACCAGATCGGCTAATTGGCGCACGGCGTCTGCCTGCCGGATCTGCTGGGCGATGGACTGCAATGGCTCGATGCGGGCGGTGCGGGATTTGTAGACCAGTCCGATCTCCCGGCTAAAACGTTTGGGTAGCGGATGATAGTCCAGTCCGTCATTGTCGCGCCGGGCCAGCGCCGGCATCAAGGTAATGTCCGCGCTCGTGGCGACCATCAGCCGGATGGTCTCCAGGCTGGTGGCCCGGACCACACGGTTCAAACGATTGGGATTCAGTTGACAAAGATTGATGGTCTGTTCGGACATGCAATGCTCCGCTGACAGAATTAAAAAGCGCGATTCCTCGGGAGGCGTCAATTTGTCCAGGTTCATCCGCTCGACCACCGGATTGTCCCTGGCGCACGCCAGATAGAACGGTTCAGTGAACAGACGCGCCGCGCTCAGCACCGATACCTTTACCGGTAACGCCAGGATCGCGGCATCAATCCGCTCATCCATCAAACTGCGCAGCAATTCTTCAGTCGTAGATTCCTCGAGGTCCACACCTTCAACGTTCATCAGGATCGGAAAGATGTACGGCGCGACCGTGGCGATTGCCCCGATTCGCACCGGTGTGACATCGGGAGTATCAGGCGGCTCGGCCGCGTGACGGATCTGATCCACTTCCTGCATGATCGTTTCCAGATGCCGCAGGATTTTCAGGCCGTAGGGAGACAGTCGCACACCGCGCTGATCACGGATAAAGATCGGATGGCCCAGCTCTCGCTCGACCTTTTTGATCTGGATACTTAAGGAAGGTTGACTAACATGACATATCTCCGCCGCCCGGGCAAAGCTGCCGCTGTCGACCGCGGCCAAGATGTACTCGATATCGCGCAGATTCATGATGGGTCTTGAGGATCTTCCGCCCCCAGGGTGAAACCTTTTTGGCGCATGGTCTCCCGCAGACGTTCATACCACCAGCCGTAACCAGGGCCGCTCGGGTGAATATGATCGGGCGCGTAATATTTGTCCGCCTCCAGAAGGAACAGATCTTCCGAGCGTTCCCGGAACAGATCGATATAACCGACCCCTTTAGCGGCGGCCACTTCCATGTAGATATCCCGCACGCGCTCGGTCCGGTGTGTGTAGAAATCACTGATCGGCCGGATAAACAACGGGGCCCCGCCGACGTTTCCTGAATGCAGCATCACAATCTGATCGCTGAGCATCCGGGCGCGGGCCACCACCCGTTCAATCCCCTGACGAATGGCGGCATAGTCCGTCAGGTACAGAATATCGTTCCCCCCGATCTGTATCACCACCAGGTCATAACGTCGCTGGCCTGACGCTGTAAAGGCATCAAGCAGATCAGCGATCTTGCGTCCGTTCTTACTGTTATTTTCAATATGCGCGGCGGGAAAATCGGCACCCAAACGGCCGGCAATGCTTTGTTCATCGCTTTCAGCCCCTGTCCCCACTCCTGTGCTGTCGCCGAGAATCAGGATGCGAATCTCCGCCGATTCATCCACCCGTTCAAAGGGTTGAAGTTTCGCGTAAGACTGGCCAAGCCGGTACTGGAGAATGATCAGTTGGCAAGCGGCGATCACCAGCACAACGGCCAGTGTGAGTACGGCAGATATTTTTAGAAACAACTTCATAGGTCTATCGGATGATCGTCCGGGTTTGCGCCCCGGACGGCTATCAATCTAGGCTAGCTATTCTTAAAATCACGAATCAACGACAATACGACCACCCCGACGACGATCAGGCAAAAGACAATGAAACCGTATAGGTAATGCGCCTGCACCGGCGTGCGGACAATAATCGCCTCGCTGGCATTGGCCGGATTATAGTAGGCGGTGAATGTCCGTCCTTGTGGATATTCGTTGAGATCGACAAAGATCTCCCGCGACACTGAATTGGTGCGGTACACCTGGTCGTCGACCTGATATTCATAATTCAGGGTCTGTTCAATGCCCTGCTGTACCCGGTCCCGGTCTTTTTTGGTATCGAGCGTCAAATCGGGATCCAGCACCGTGGCCTCCACCGCGATCCAGCCTTCCTCCACAAAGCCCTGATTGATCCCCTGCCAGCAGATATGAATGAAATAAAACGTCACGCTCAATACAATCGCCGCGGTAATCAGCGACTGCACCGGCAACTTTCGAGATTTCGACATGCCCCTATACTAGCGGATAACAGGCGGGAATGTAAGTATTTTTTAGAGTGATAGGCGATCTGGAGACCAATCCTACTTGCGGCTTGGTGCATCCAAAATCGCACCGGCCGGGTATCTTCAGCCGCGAAACGGGAATGTCAGACTTCAAACTAGATCTGTTCTTAAAAAGGAAATGAATCGTCCTTATTCCACGTTCCGCCAGATAATTGTTGCTACTTTGCGGATACAATGCTATATTCTTACTGGTAAGATTTTCGAAAAGGAGGTTTTTCATGATTAAGTTCTCAACTACTAAACTAACGTCTAAGGGGCAAGTAGTCATCCCGGAAGATATCCGTGAACGGCTCGGCCTGAATCCGGGAACCCAGTTCATCGTGATGGAGCAGGACGATGCCATTATTTTCAAGATCATCTCTCCCCCGGCCAAAAGTGAGTTGACCAAACTTCTAAAAAATGCCAGAAAGCAGGCTCGTCAGGCCGGCCTCAAGTCCTCTGACATTGATAAGGCCGTAAAAAAAGTCCGCGCCAAGAGATGAATGTCATTTTGGATACCAACGTTTTCGTGTCCGGACTGTTTTTTAAGTCCGGCCCACCTGGCAAGATTATGGATGCCCTCATTGCTGAAAGATTTAAATTGATTATCTCCCCTCCAATCTTCGCCGAATACCTTCGAACAGTAGCTGCGTTGAACGCAGATTACCCACAGATAAATACAGAAGCCCTTTTAGATATAGTATTTCTTAAATCTATTCTGTACGAACCGATGGAATTATCCGAACCAGTCACTGCCGACCCCAAAGATGACATGTTTATTGCCTGCGCTTTAGCCAGTAAATGCGGATTGATCGTCAGCGGCGATAAACATCTTCTCAATGTTTCTGGACATCAGGGCATCAAGGTTTTAAAACCACGCCAGTTCTACGATGAACATCTGAGTTAGTCCTCCCATATCGATTTTTAAATTCTATGATGGTAAGTATTGTGTCGAGCTTTGAGCGCACATTCCTGCCAATGATATAATTCTTATAAACTCATTCACAGGAGTGACCCCATGCTTTTCTCTAACCAATTCATCAATCTATTCTCGGAACTCACCCAAAGTCATCTAAAGAACCAAATCGCATTCCTTAAGGTCGAGAATCAAATCCTCCGCAACAAGTGTCCGTACAAACGCATGGTTTTAACCGACAAGGAACGGAACCGGTTGATCAAATTCGGCCACCCTCTCGGTGGAGATATCAAACAGATTATTTCCATCGTTAATTCCAGAACCTTTTACGCCTGGATTCAAAAACAACGCAACCCTAGTTATGGGTCTCAAAGGCGGGGCCGGCCACGTAAACTCACCATAACCATTAAAGAACTGATTGTTGAAATGGCAAAGCGCAATAAATGGGGTTACACGAAGATTATCGGTGAACTGAAAAAACTGGGTATTATCAAAACCTCAAAAACGTCGGTTAAAAACGTGTTGATGGAGTATGGAATTGATCCGTTAAGCATCCGATCTGAAGGATCATGGGACCAGTTCTTAAAGCGAACCTTTCAAACATTATGGGCGTGCGACTTCTTTGCCAAAACCGTCTGGACTCCCCTGGGCCCCAAAATCTTTTACTGCCTCTTTTTTATTAATGTACGGAGTCGTAAGGTCCATATTGCCGGTATAACGACCAACCCTAACAAACAATGGACCTTGACCCAGATAGAGAAACTTAAGTCAACATTTCAGGATGAGCTCGTTGAAAAAGCGGTCCTGATCCGGGACCGAGACACTAAGTATTCCCATGAATTTGATAAATTCTTCAAAGATCAGGGCATCAAAGTTTTACCCACCCCCTACCGTTCACCGAATATGAATCCCTATGCCGAAAGCTGGGTAGCTACGATCAAACGGGAATGCTTAAATCATTTTATTGTCCTGGGACGAGTGCATCTTGAATATTTGATCAGGGAATTCGTCAGTTACTATAATCATCACCGGCCTCATTCGTCGATGAACAATGAACCGTTGACACAATACAAGAAGACCAAGTATGGAAAAATCCTCGCGAAGCCGGTGCTCGGAGGATTGATTCATGATTATTATATTGAATAAGTAATTATGAATTTCATTAGGAATTTATTTTACTACGGAAGGAGTGTATGCAAGACCCTCAATTTCAATATGAATATTCTTTTTCAATCGCAGAATGACCCTTTGTTTGTGATTCATCCCACCCTAAAATCCACATCAAAGCGGGTGAGCTAATTATTGTACTCACCTCATTCGAAAATTTTTAAAATTTTTTGGGTTACTACTGATATTTTGACACGGAATTTCTGCACCTACAGTGGCGCCAACATCAACTTGCGTTAATAAGCCACCTACTCCTCCAGCCCCTTGGATTGATTGTGACAGGTCCAAGCCCCACACGAATAGGGGTATGCAAAATTTCGCCTATAAGCGTTTTTGGACTCACTTATCTTTCAAAGAACGAACCCGTTCTGGTGGGAACGGGGCAAACAACACGATCATTTTCTACTGACACGTATTACATTGTCATTCGCTTATTGTCATATTCTCTATACTCTTGGGGTGCTCCGCTAACCATTGCACGTACCGTACAGGCTCTTCTTCCCATTTCTTAATTCTTCGTTTATTCCACCGATTTTCCAACTTCACTGTAATTTCATCGAATCTGCTAAGTCGATGAGTAATCACCTCTTTGCTGAATACTTTGGTTTGATCTAACTTTCGCCAATTTTCAATACCAATATTAGAAGCCTGGGCTTCCTGCATGATAGATAAAGCAATATTAACTTTTTCATCTACTAATTGATTGTTTAGCGTTCGCTGAATAACGAAGTAACTAGCTAATGCTAGCACAAGCAATGTGGTGACTGCTAGCCTTCGATTCGACAAGCTATTCAATAACCTCTTTAATTTCAGTTTCCTCTTCTTCTCCACAGCAACAATTCCATTCTATAACTAACTTCCGGTGAATATTATTACTAGTTTTAGCATTTGCTCTAATTGTCGGCGACCCAGTTGTTGAGATTAATGGACCTGCACGTGTTTCTTCATTAAATTGTACTGTATCATTAGGCCAAATTAAATCATCAAACCTTGCATAAAAGGCTAGGCCTTCAATTGTAATTCTACCCTTTGTTCCCAATCCAAAATCAGACGTCCTCCAATGATCTTCCATGCCTTTCAAAGATGAAGGTATTTTGCCGTGTGCATAGTACCAACGTTCCGTATAGTTAAACGTTTTGCCGTTATCACGATTTCCCAAACTACCATAATTAGAAAGCAATTTATCTGTCGTAATATCGTTGTCGTTCTGATCTTTAATGTCTAAAGAATGCACTATTTTCTGAGCTACTACACCATTATCCCTTTCATAATTCTCGGCTCCTTTTATAAGCCAGCGAATACCCCACCAAGCCAAACCACACTTGCCGGTCTTAATGCTGGACAGGTTCACATAGTTCAAAATGAACTTTGGCTTATACGTGGTTAATCCGTCTTTGTCAAAATTCTTTATAGGATCATTTAAAACGAAATTATAAAGACTTTGACCATCCTTTACATCAATCGGATCCCTATTCAGCCATCTCCCCGTATCCGGATCATAAAACCTTAGCCCGTAATAGTACAGACCATAGTTATCATCCAGATACTTTGTACTGAACCGGTATGGATTCCCCGCAGCGACTGCGCCGCTGGCAAGGATAGAATTACCATAAGGATCGTATTCATAGTGTGCGTCTATCGACCCATCCGAATTGTCGATCAGCTGACCCACATTCCCATTGCCGTCATAGAGATAGGCGTAGGATTTCACCGCGCCTATATCTACTTGTGTCAGAAGGCCTCCGATGCCGCCTGCGCCTTGCATGGATTGAGAAAGATCCAGTCCCCACACAGACTGGACTTCGTATTCTCGCCGGGTGTGCGTTTTTTTTGATGCCCTATATCACTATCAAAGAACTGTATTATTTTAACAACTTATTAGATATATGTAAACAAACAGAATCGTGTTGGAACATAGCCAGCTATTCTTAAAATTATATTTCAACTATTTAATTGAATATGCTGTTTTAATAATTTTGCCGCCATCCACGCTTCATGATGACAATGCCGAAACTTGTCCTTTGACCCACAAAAACAAAGCGTTTGTCTGGTTATTTCCTCCGAGGAATGAATAATATCTTGGTTTCGCTTCATTAGTGAGTTTATCGTTTCCAATACTAAAGTTTTCTTATTGCTTATCTGATTAATAGTTTCTGCAAAACATTCCAATATGCCGGGATCACCGTGACTGTAATCTTTCCAGGCCCAATGACCATTTTTCTCAAAATAACTTTGAGCGTAAAAGAAGGGTATCACCAATATAGTAAGCAATTCCACTACTGTATAGTTAGCTGTCAGTTTAATCTTTTCTACGGCTTTGGGGCATAAACAAAGATCGCCTCTCGGATTTACATGTAAATCGCCCATCGGTATTTTGCTTCTAACCGAAAATCTTTCTAAACGTTTCCCCGTTTCATATACTTTTGGAACAAAAAGGTCTTTTTTATATTCAATTTTAATGTGGTACTTATCCTTAACATAATATGGGGACACCTGCTTCACTTGATCTGGAAAGATTGTATATTTTTCGGCGGCGGCTGGGTCATACAGCATATCAAATTCCAGCTCACCATATATAAGTGGCAATCCGTTAATTTCATCGACCGTTAATCCAGAAAATCGTTTATGTAACCATTTTATTTCCTCACCTGATATTGTTTTCATGGGTCATTGAACCAAATGCCTCCCCGATGGCTTGGAATTTACAACGATAGGGCCGGTATATAGTGAATCTTCTATCTTGTTACTGGATATTCCCTCTATCCTTTCAAGAGATTTTGCGTTGATTCTCGAAGAGAAGCCGCTCCTTATGTCCTCTAGCAGTTCCTCTAAATCAACCGAGGCTCCTAACTTTTGAAAATCGGATTTAGCTTTCTCCAACCAGTTCCAAAAGTGCTTTTCAAGTTCGGGCTTCTTCAACCATTTGTCTGCAAAATCTTCTCCACCATCAATTCTTTTCGGATTCGCTGGATTCGGCACCTTAGGAAATTCTTTGTTCACATAATTTCCCATATTAGACAGGATACTATTCATAGCATCATACAAATTCGATTCACCATTATATGCTTTCGCCGCCAACGTTGTGATAAGTATTGATGCGGGTTTAAGTTCATGGTTATCCTTAAACGTTTGATCACGATGCCGCTTTAATATTTGAACACAACGCTGAAGGGGTGTTTTCCACATAAATGTTGGCAATTCCTCGATATTTGCCGCTTCGTAAAGTTTGATACGTTCAGCAAGAAATTGCTCTGCTAATCTAGCCCTAGATTCAAACCATCTAGCATATCCTTCCGGATTACTGATTAGCCAGCGGTCACAAATCTGGTCATATTCCGGATGTCGATCATCTGTAATGTTCACCGTTAAACCAGAAATGGCTTGAGATAAGCTTTCGCCTACCCCTGATCTAATCAAGTAATTTAGAATTTCTGCTCGTTTAGAAGAGTCCGCAGGGATACATGGTACTATATCCATATAAAAACTTAAATCGTCAGCATATTTTAATCGCCAGCAACGATGCTTTTCTTCAATTGGTGATTTTATCGAGTTGTAATCACGGTACGCCTCAATTTCTTTTCCAATAAGCCGTTTTAGATAGCATTGGGTATGCGTATGTGGAAAAATACCCTCTGTGAGTTCGCATGCTAAATCCAAGTCGTAAGGCGCATTTTCATCAACGGGATATGTAGCTGTTCCTAATCGAAACGACCCTTGAGGAAAAATATGTGGTTTGTTGATTTTACAATTGGCCCCATCTCGTCTAAGCCATCTTGCCATATCTTCATATCTAGACCTTGCTCTTTCGTAAGCTGAGTCCGGCAACTCTAAAGACTCGGCTATTGACTCTAATATTTTGCTAATTAGTTGTTGTTTCACTTTATCCTCCTAAAGCTTGTGTTCAGGTTCAAATGGATCGGCTTTATGATCCATAAATTTATTTTTGAACAATGGTACGACGCTTCGACTAAAACTGGCCGCCTTGCTTAACAAATCTTTCTCCGACAATTTATCAAGTTCAAATAATTGGTCTGGAACTTTTGGATCAACTCTTAACACATTATCTTCTCCCAATAGGAGTGATATTTGAGCGTTAACTCCCATACTTTGACCTCGCAGGGCTACTTGTATTGCTTGTTTTTTCCATTGCCACAGCCCGCCTCTGTTTAAATTCTCCGGCCTATGCACTACTTGGTCAGTGGTGCCGAGGCTCAAGATTCGTATTTGCTCCAAAGATATACCCAGAAATGATATAGCTTCAACAACTCCAATCATTGAAGGATTATTTGCCCAAACGCCACCGTCGATATGTCGTATATGATCAATTTCAGTACATGCTGGAAAATAGGTTGGTGCGGCACTTGTTGCTAAGGCCACCTTCCACGCCGGGACTTTAAAATCCCTCCCCAATCTATCATGGTGAGCGGTTTTAAATAAGTACACGCCGTCATCTCCGATGTTATATGATGGAATTACTAACCTGTTACTACTCTCACCAAATAACCTGTCTCCAAAACAATTCGGATCTCTTAATGCCTCTTTTAACGGTTCTTGAGCATATTTGTTCCGAAATAAATTTGTTCGCTTGTTACCGAAGATTGATTTACCTTTATTTACATAAAAATTTACGATTTCTCGAGGATGAAGTCCCAACCCAAGACCAATTGCAATAATACCCCCGGTAGACGTTCCTAATATCAAATCAAAATGTTCACGAATTGAAATTTTTAGATCGTTTTCCCAGTGGGCTAACACAGCCGCTGAGAATAAACCTTTGATACCTCCTCCATCTAATGATAATATTTGAAATTTTTTGTCAGCCATTTCTCAAATACTCCAAACTGCTGTAGGTTTTTAAATCACTTCTCGTTGAAATGTCGTGTTTTTACTTTGTTTAGCAACTTTCTTAAATGCTGATTGCTGTTTTAAATCTCTACTGCTATTGACTGAGTCTTTCGTTTCAACTTCAATAATTTTCCGTTGTGTACCTTTTTTGGCAATAACGTCTGGCCGATATCCACCAAAAGTCTTAGGCTTAGAAAATCCGGGCACGTCGGCGCTGACATCATATCCTAGTTGTTGAAACTTGTCGGCAAGCTGCTTAACTTTACGGTTGTGCTTTCCTTGATTTGAACTATTTCGGGGCATATCCTACCTCCTAATTAAGGATTTAAAAAAATGAATTCTGTTCTTGATCGGATTTGCGACTGTGCTAAACTGGGAGATAATAAATCAGAAAGGTAGGAATCGGAGAGCAAAATGTAAGATCGTTCAACGGTTTCAGCCAATAGTCGAAGCAAGTCCATCGGTGTCGTAACACAAATACCAAATACAGTATTTCACACTACAACATCATACTATATATAGTATTACCGAGTATTCGTATGTCAAGAAAAATTTGCCCTCCACAGATGGAATATTTTGTTCTCTCTCCTAATCGTAATCTCTAAATCAATTAATTACAGTTATTTACGATAATTTTAAAGTTCTGCCATTTTTTATGTTTTTTTTAGAATAAATGGAGTTTTTAGGCGAGTTTCTACTTAATGGATGTTTCGGCTATAGCATAACAACGCCTATTCCTCGGCGTGGAACCCAATAGGCTTCTTTTTCGGCTTCCTGAACCCGAAAATACAGGCCAGAATTCCCAAAATCGTCCGCAGAATTAGGATAATCAGCCGGATGATAAACTTCACAAGCCAATATCCGCATAAATAGGCGAGCGTGTAACGGGTAGGATTATGTCTCATATGCATCCATTTTACCTTGCACTGTCTTTCTCCCGTGGGTGGGTCTTTTGGTGGGTTTTGCGTAGATCGGTGATATTTAAACGCACATAATGCTTGAGCGTGTCCAGCGATTCATGGCCCAATAGTTCTTTGACGTGGTAAATGTTGGCCCCGGCCCGGATCATTTCAGTGGTGCAACTGCGCCGGAACGTATGGCTTGATACCCGCACATCAAAATCCAAATTATCCGTATATTTCTTAAGCCAGTTTTTAATGATGTGATACGCACAACGGTTGCCCCGCTCCGTTACAAAAAGGGCTTGCTCACGGGGATTGCTTATCAAAAACGGCCTGATCCCGACTATGTAACTTTCCACATACCGTAAAGCCGTCTTGCCAATCGGCACGATACGGTCTTTATTGCCCTTGCCATGCACCAAAGCCGTACCGTGATCAAGATTAACTTCTACCACATCAAGCCCCAACACTTCACTCACCCGTAAACCACAGGAATACATCAACTCCAAAAGTGTGCGGTTGCGGTAACCGATTAATGTTGTCGTATCAATGCTGTTAAACAACTGTTTTACCTGCGTGTGAGTTAGGACGTTTTGCGGTAGCAAGCGTGGCATCTTAACCCGCTTTAATGCTTTGGGAATATCCTTAAGCACATAACCCCGTACTGCCAGATAAGTCAGCCATCCCCGTACACTGTTAATCCGAATATTCATGGTGCTGGGCTTTAACGGTAATCCTTTTACCGTACGCCAGTTTAATAAATGGGCGTGCCATGCGTCGATATGCCGGATATGGATTTGTTCGGGCGTATCAACCTGTTGGTACAATGTCATCCACTGGATAAACCCGTCCACCGACTTGCAGATTTTCTTAACGGTCATCTCGCTGTAATACTGCGCCCGCAGGTGTTGTAAATATTCCAGTTTTAATTCATCCAATGTCTTCATTGCCCCGGCCTTGTCTTTTTGTGTGTTTTGATCATATCCGTGATCCGTATCTGTAAGTATTGCGAAAGTGATTTCAATGAGGCGTGGCCTAACAACATTTGCAGCTGTACCGGGTGCGCCCCGTTCATCAGCATATGCGTGGCACATGCCCGTCTTAGACTATGCGCCGAAATACTCTTAAGAATGCCTGCTTCTTGTACATACGCCCGGATCATTTGATCCACCCGTGTCCCGCTGATTGCCCGCCCGTCTTTGGTCAACCACAACTCCGCTAAATCTTCTTTGTTGGCTATTAGTTTCTGACGGGCGTCGTTGATGTATTCTTTTAGCCAGCGTCTTGCGTGTTTACCTAACGGCACCATCCGTTCTTTACGCCCTTTACCGAACACACGAATCCGGCCCCTTTCAAAATTTACGTCCTGCGTTCGCATGGATAAAAGTTCTCCTCGGCGCACGCCTGTCGTATACATTACCTCAAGGATCGCCCGGTCACGCACCCCGAATACCGTTGTCGTGTCCGGCATGCTTAACAGTTGTTCCATCTCTTTTTGAGTCGGCACTGGCTGTAAATGACGATTAGCCCGGGGAATCGTTAATTGATCCGCCGGATTAAAAAAGATAAACCGCCCTTCCTCCAGAAAATCGTCTGATACTCCACAAATATCCGCTAACGCTGTTGACCGTACAACCCCGTTCAAAAATATGTCCCCGGTAACTTTCCAGATCGCTCAACTGCACATCAGCCAGACGGTCACAGCCCGTACCGTTTAGATAGACCAGTAAATCCACAACCGCTTGTTGACGGAGGGTGACGGTTCTAACGCTGTAATTCTGTTGCCGGATCGAAGCGATAAATGCTTGTAATTCTTCGACCCCGAATCCTGTATAGGGTGGTTTGGCTTTTCGCATAATGTTGACCTGTCTCTATGATGCTACTTTTTATTTATGTATATATAATCCGTCGGATTATGGGATGTTACCATTAACTTATTTAATTGCTGTTGGTTATGTCAATTTTAACAGCGGAAAGGTACTTAAAAGGTGGGTGAAAGCTCCTGAAAGCTGTTGAATGCTACTAGGCTTTGAGTTCTTGGATATCAGTTAATCCTAATAGGAACTTCTCCCCGCTTTTACCCTGTCCTTCATACGCCAATCGGTAACAGTAACGCATACCGTTACGCCCGGCCTGAACAATCACATACTCAAACTCGATTAACTCCCTTAAATGAATGTGTAACCGGGTATTGCTCCATCCCGTGAACTCCCGGATATCCCGACGGCTGAATGTTACACCTGATCGGCTAGGCGCCTCGTCTTTTAAATCTTTGATTTTATGCTCGATCATGTCATCTAGCTGGATCAAAAGGTCCCGGCTAGGCTGTGAGAGTTCATCCAACGACCTGCCCAAAACTTCATGGGCTAACTTGTTGGTAATCTCGATATCCACAATATCCACTTCGATGAACGGAATGGAATTGCCGTTTTTATTTTCATATTTAACCTCTTTGACCATCTGCCGTAAAAAGGCCACTGTCTTTATTAAGTTCAAGTATTTTGGTTGATCTCGCCGGCTCTGTAACCGATCATCCCCGTATGTTAACTTATCGGCGTATGGATTCTTGACCGCCATGTTCTTTAACAACCGTTGAAAATTCCTGTGCCGTTTAATAACATTTTCAATTTGTACGTTGTGCGTTGGCCCATCGGATAAATGATTCTTCCGTTGGAAATTCAGGATTTTCCGGGTCTGCTCACGGCTTTCATCAATGGACGTTACGAAAAACCGGGATTTGGTTTCAGGGTCTATTTTGGGGTTGGTCGTCGTTAAAAATACAGCTGTCGGCCCCTCAACCCTGTTTTCCATAGTGGTTAATTTCCCGGTCGCTAAATCCTTAATCGTGGATTCACTGGCAAGGCTCCTCGCACTGATTAAATTCCGTATGGCATAACTGGCGTCTTCGGCCCCGTCGCCTTCTTCCAATGCCAATACTTTGTGCTTCAATGATTGGGCGTCCTTATAGAACAATGCTTTTCCTGAAAGGCTCGTTAGCTTGCGCAAATCTTCTTCCGGGCAAAATGTACAGACCGCATCCTGTAAGGCTGTCTTGCCTGCCCCTGAACTCGACATAATCAATAACGCCAAAGGCACGTCTCTTTTACGGCTGGTCATAACAAGATACCCCAATAATTTGTTAGGCTCCTCACCTACGAGTCCGCACACTTCAAAATCCTTGATGATCTGCTCCATTAAATCGGGGCGCTTGCCGAATTCTTCCGCTTCCCTTTTCTCCCGTTCGCTCATACACTCTAAAACGGATATATCGGCCTTATCTCTGCCCGGCTGGTATTTCTCACAAGCCACCATTAAACGGGTCACATCACTTTCGATGGTTTCAGGGGATTGAGCGAAAATCCGGCATATATCTTGGATCAATGCTTTGCGTGCCCTCGCCGTATAAAAATCCAAAGTATCCACGTGCAATTTCCCGGCATGCTTAACCCGTACCGTCGCCCTTAACCGCCTTGCGGACTTGGCGAGTCCAATCACCTGATATTTCCGCTGTCCATAGCAGACCGATATATCCGCATCTGGATCACCGTCCGGATCGTCCACACGTTTATTCTGCAAACTTTCATTGATATCCGCATCCAAGAAGGATGTTAACTGCTCCCGCCCCTCAGCTATTAAATAGCTGTTGATGCTATGATCCATCGGCAACTGCCTGACTTGGCAGTTAATCGCATGGTCATTAAATAGTTCGACAAGGTTGGTTTCCTGTCCGTTGCCGTTAACAATCATGATGTTGCTCACTCCACAGTCTTTAAAGAGTTTCGCATCTTCATGGCTAACTGAATATTCTCCTACTGTTGCAACCACATTAAAGTAGCCTACACTGGCAACGCTTAAGGCATCTATCACGGATGATACTAGTACAATATTTGGGTACGTCTTAATAACTCCCGTATTCCATAATCCAGAGGGTTGACTAGGCAAGTAAACAGGAGTTTCCTGTCCTGCTTTAGTACAGTAACCGCATAATGTCCTGATATTGCCTTCAAAATCATACACCGGGATAACCAGACAATTCTCAAACCGTTCTTCTGCTTTTGCATCTAAAATACCTGTCTGAACTAAATCATCAATAATCTGTCCCTTACGGGGTAATATCTGCCTTAATT
Source organism: bacterium (assembly GCA_030429765.1). Taxonomy (GTDB): domain Bacteria; phylum Omnitrophota; class Gorgyraeia; order Zapsychrales; family Zapsychraceae; genus JAGOSC01. Next base: position 64,445 of record JAUIER010000021.1, read on the forward strand.
GACCATCGGAATATCCAATGGCGTATCTATCCCATATCCCGGTATCGGTAATCCCTTGTTGATTAAGAAAGTCCCGTCCTTCGCTCGTATCGGCTAAATTCTTGGCATATACCGACACTACCTTGTCTAATAACTGCCTGACCTTTTCCTGAGAAACACAACTCTCCCTAATCTCCTGCTTACTTGTCATATTAACCCTCCCGTTTATCGGCTGACTAATTTATTTTCATTGGCATATCATATATGGTATAGTATTATATTCCATATGTAGTATTTGTCAACCCAAATTATTTACACCCAAATGTATATTCACGATGTAATTTGTGGTATAGTATTTCTTACCAAAGGAAACTTATGAAATACGCTAAAAACATTAAAAAATTACGTATCAAAGCAGGGTTATCCCAAGATGAATTCGCCCGGCTTTTAAAAGTCCCCCAACCAAATGTCAACCGCTGGGAAAATGGTGTAATTACCCCCTCCTTAAAAACCATTGAAAAAATGGCCCAAGTTCTACAAGTCCCGTCAGATGCCATCCTGTTTAACAAATCCGACAAAGAAAAAATCAAAACGTCCAGTAAAGCCTTAACAGCACGCCTTAAGAAAATCGAAAAACTATCCTATACTGATCAACAAGCCATATTCCAAATCATTGACGCCTTCCTCAAATCCAAAAAGTAATTTACTGTTCTTTCGGCACCCCATACGTCTTTATAAAATCCTCCTTGAGAATAAAATTAAAATACTGTCCAACTGCAATCAATCGCCCTGATTTCACCAGATCATGCTCAATCTTGAGTAATTTATCCCTGATCTGCTCTGTCTCGCAGATATAGACCACATTCCGATCCTTAACGTCCTTCCGCTTAGCGTAAAACTGAAATATCTTCCCGTACCGACCCGGAGCCTTCAAAGACCGTTCATACTCCAAAAAGTACTTCTGACGACTGCCGTCTTTCCGCTGTCTCCAAAATATCGCATCCGGCACCTTATGAGCCGTTATCCCATCTTTCTTATGTACAGGTAATGACCTGATATATTCCTCACTCCACCAGTCCACCACATTGATCTTGTCCACTTTTTCTAATATCGTCCTTAATTTATTGATCTCTAAAGAATGAGGAACCTTAGATAACAGCTTTTCACCCCGCACCTTGAACCTTGGAATATCTGGATAATAAAACCTTAACCGTTCAAATAAAACCTTGTCCGCAATAAACCAAATTCCAAACCTGATACCACCATATCTCTGTTGTGTAACTCCCGCTCTAAACAATGCAATCATAGCTGAATTAACATCGCTCCACTGGCCGAAATAGTCCATCACATCCCAAACCGTGACCACACCTTGATCCGCTACATACCGTAATATCTTAAATTTTATAGGTACAAATCTCATTCCAATATCCCTGTCTTGAATCTCCTCATCCCAATGCCATAGGGTCGTTCAAGACCACCATTTCTCATAACAAAGTTATGGTTGAGAAAGGGTGGTCTTGGACAATCAAACAGCGCAAGCTGATTGATTCCCTCTGGCATTGTTGTACTTAGGAGATTCCTGTTGTACGTTCCCTGTACGGATTTGTACAATTCTTGTACATCCTCCGTACAGCCATAAAAAAAGACATATCCGTGGTCACGCCACAAATATGTCCTAATAAATCCAATAAATTCACTGATTGATCAAATCAGTCGGCCAAATCTATTGATTCATTTTTTTACCCTTCATTATTATGGTGGTGTATTTCACCCCTTTTTTGTCAAAAATAATTTATAAAAATATTACCTGGGATCGTACCGTCTACTGGTCCAGAGGATGGGGGTATGTCACAAATAACAAAACCCGTTCTGGGATTCAACGGGCTTAAACTAGTCAATTTTTGTCTTACCTTCGAGCGGAGCAAAGTAGAGGAATCGGCTATCTCCAGATTATTTAACCCAACTCTTTATACCAGTCTGGCAAATCCAAGCTTCCATCTTGTGCCCCTTTTATTTGGGTATCATTAATTACAAAATTTGCAGATAATTCAGATTGAAATTCTTTATCAATTTTTCCGGACTGAACACGTTCAATGATTACATCTATAAGCTTGGAATCATCCATATTATTATAGTATTCAAAATCTTTTAGATCAGGAATACACCTAAATTTGAGATACTTCTTAATATTTTCAGCTTCATCTAAAATGTGCACATCTACACCTTTACCGTATATCCACGAATGAATCTTTGCTACACACTTATACTCTTGCTCATTAATTTTATGTATAAATTTTCTCATAATCATTTCTTAATCCGGATCAAATCCCCTAACGGCAGTTGCATCAAATACAGTTATCTTTCCTTTTGATCGAAACTTATCAAACACTGGAAATGCACGCTCAAAAAGAACCACTTCGTAGTGATCGAAAGCACGTGCAAGATGTGGAGGGAATCCGCCTACCCTTCTTATCGCAGCATCTTGGCTCGTGGTACCCAAAAATGCTTCTAAGGAAAACAATATGCCGACCACACTAAATCCCTCTCCATGTAAAAATGCTCTTTTCGAACCAAAGAATAATGCCGTTTCATAGTCCGGCGTCATATAAAACCCAGGCTCACCAATAGGCAAACCAGCGGCAGTTAGCAATTTTTGCTCAAGAGCTACTGATTGTTGCAATGGAGATCCTCCTATTAAAGATGCCGCAGAACAAGGATCTGTTCCGTGAAACAGTAGTATAGAATTATCCGATATGGCCGTCCTGAATTGGTTCATTTGGTAGTCTAGCCACTGATCTACCTGGTATATTCCATACAAACCAATTAGAATATCAACTACTGGCAAAGCTCCATCTGAACCAGCCAAGGCTATTCCTTGCCCTATACGTACTCCAACCTGGTCAAGACCTGTAAGACCTAATAGGTCAAATGAGTTTATTGCACGATTGGAAACATAACCATACTTATTTAACTCGCTCGACAAATAAGGAGAATCTTGCCCAAGCCGCAGCACAAAACTCGGTTCACTAAGAGGATCATAATTCAACCATCTGCCCAATAGCGGATCTAGGTATCTAAGACCAAAGTAATACAACCCAAACTCACCATCAAAATACTTCGTACTGAATCGATATGGATTATCCGAAGCCGCTACTCCAGAGGCAAGTATTTCATTGCCGTATGGATCATATTCGTAATGAGCATCAATTGATCCATCCGCGTTGTCAATTAACTGTCCGACGTTTCCATTGGCATCATAAAGATAGGCATAGCTGGCTAATCCGCCGACGTCAACTTGTGTGAGCAGCCCGCCAATACCGCCTGCGCCTTGCATGGATTGAGAAAGATCCAGTCCCCACACTTAGTGGACATCGTAAATGTGCCGGGTATGCGCTTTTTAGGCTACTAACCTCTATATCAAAAAAAACGTTTAGAAATATCTAAACGGGCAAAAATATTACTACTATTTTCCCTTATCAGGGTCAAAGTTACCTTTTGATTCCCCTACTTCGATTGACTCTCCTTTAATTTGGGATACAGCTATTTTCGCCCCTTCTGCGAGCAACTTGTCTCTAGAGTTTACTTTCTCTTTTAATTTTGGTAGAGCTTTAATAGCTGAAGAACCTATAGCACCTAATGCCTCAGCAGAGTACCACGATATATCTTTTCCTTCCTGGTCAAGATTTTTAATTAACTCCTCAATTATATCTTCCCGTGAAGATTTGATACGTATCAATGCTAATGTTCCGGCTTTGTTTAGTGTATGGCTGTCAGATCGTAAAGCTCGTAGAATACAATCCAATGAAGCTTCCGAATTATCTCTAATTCTTCCTAGTTCTGATATAGCATAACCGGCGTCAAACTCCCGATCACCATCAGCCATTTGAATTAATTTGCCCCTATGTTCGTCAACATCGACACCTTCAACTATTTTGTCTGCATAATTTCTGGCCTGTGCAGCCACACCTATACGCCTATTTCGCTCAATATCACAACTTGACAAACCTAATCCCAGCAAAACAGTCAATATTATTTTTAATTCTCGGGTCGCCATGGATTTCTCGTATCTCCAAGATTTTCATGAAAAGGCTCAATTAGTTCAGCCTTAATACCTTCATATTTTTCTTCCAGACTTCGCTTGATATTCTGCAAGTAAAAAGTCCAAATGGATAATTGCTTGTCTTGACCTGCCAAGCCCATTCCAAGATTATTAAATAAGCCTCTAGGCCGATCATATGATTCCGTTTCAATCATAAATAATGTATCCAAACTCTCAATAGGATATGTACGCCATCGACGTTCTCCCACAAGCATATGATTTCCTAATGTAGTTCCCGAAATTTCCCGTCTTTCTTCATTAAAAGTCAACTTTACCGGGACTTGCGATGGATTCAATCGATCAATCATAACGCCGTCAAAACCCAATGTATCGAACCAGGCTATGTCATTGGATATCCGTACTTTTGCAAAATTATTGAAACCACCATCAAAATGCTTAAATGTCTTTAAATCTCGGTACACCTCATTCATTATTTTTTCTCTTTTTGACTTAGCCACACATTGGACCAGCATTTGATGCAAAGTATGGTTTAAAGGCCCAAAGCCTTTATCCCAGTTTGGTTCGACATTGAGATTGTATCTCTCTCTATATTCTTCAGCGGTTGTCCAAGGAGCTGAATAACCCTTACGTCCATCAGAATCAATCCAATTAACAAAGTCGTTTCGTGGAACGCTATATAGGTTGATACCACCCTCTTCCTCAATCGGATCACGATTCAACCATCTACCCGTCGCTGGATCATAATAGCGATAGCCGTAGTAATATAACCCAAACTCCCCATCGAGGTATTTGGTGCTGAACCGATACGGATTCGCCGTCGCTGCGACTCCTGAAGCAACTAACTCATTCCCATAAGGATCATACTCATAATGCGCATCGATTGATCCATCTGAATTATCAATTAACTGACCGACGTTGCCGTTGCCATCGTAAAGGTAGGCATAGGATTTAATTGCTCCAACATCAACTTGGGTTAATAACCCACCAATTCCTCCGGCCCCTTGGATTGATTGTGACAGGTCCAAGCCCCACACATAATACTTACTGGTGGTGCCTTGCTCTTCTATTACATTCCAACCGTCATAAACGAAACGTTTGGTGGATTCCGGTAGCCAAGTGACTCCGGTCCA
>JAUIER010000022.1 GCA_030429765.1 bacterium
CCGTGATCCCGCCCAATACCCCTTGGGCAATCACGGCGCCTAGCGCGAAAAAACCGGCGACCTTGACCCAACGCCGATCTTCCTTCAAGGCCAGCCAAATAGCCAACACCAGCATGAAAAATCCCACCACGGTTGCGATCATCCGATGACCGTGCTCATAAAAAACACCGCCGACCATCGGCGGAAACAGCGTCCCGTATGACAGCGGCCAATCCGGTACGGCCAGTCCGGAATCCGTCGACGTCACCATCCCCCCGGCAAAAATCAGGAATAATGTAGAGAAACACGTCAATTTTGAAAAGCGGCGAAGCCAAATATTTTTATTCATGGTGATTGTAATTGGAGAAGATCAGCCGAGTGCAGCTGTATTAATTCCAGAAATCGTCGAATTCTTCAACGGTTCCGTCCTCATTAAGGACCGGTGCATTGCGCGCCAGCCACGATTGAAACTCTTCCTCATGATGAATGATCATTTGTCCGCGCATCCGGTAGTGGCCGATCCCACATAACTGCGCGCAGGCAATCTCAAAATTTCCGGATTTGGTTGGGGTGAACCATGTAGGGATGCTTAATCCCGGAATCGCGTCCTGCTTCACGCGCATCTCCGGCAGCGCGAAACTGTGGACAACATCCTTGGATGACAAATGCACCAACGCCGGACGTCCGGCCGGCAGATGCAGCTCATTGATCATCACAAAATCATCAAAACCATTGGGATCATCCGGATCTATCCCCAACGGGTTACTCTGCGTATCCAGAAATTTGGGATGAGAACTGCCGAAGATACCGTCTTCCCCGGGATAATGAATATTCCAGGCAAACTGCTCGGCGACGACCCGAACCTCAACCAGATCCCCCCGATTGGGATAGGCATTGACCTGTTTGGCCCAAAATGGCAGTGAAAATCCGATCAGGAGTAAAACCTCGGCGGCCACCACCCCGATCTCGATGTAGCTCGACACGTGGGATTTCACACCGTGATAATTGGCCTTGGGATTCATGCGGCGGTTAAAGCGTGCCATGGTGACCACAAAAAACAATCCCCACCCCACAAACAAAACGCCCATTAATAAGTGAATCAGCAGGATGATAAAATCGATCTCGTGTCCATGGGACGAGGCCAGATCGGGTAAAAATAAAAGTTCAGTGAGTTTCATAGATTAAGATTCAGTTAGTTGCGACCGTCGTCGAACATTAATAAAAAAGCGCGCGAACAATCCTAAGAGTCCTAAAATGAACAACAACAGGACAATCACGCTGGCCCGCAACGACTTGTTGGCTGGATCATCCGGATCGCCGTAAAAACAGGCGGTGCACGCCAGCGATGTCGTCGGTGCCGTCATCATAGCGAAAACAAATAAACTAAGCGATGGATACAATCGCTTCATAAATCCACCTTGACTTTCTGGGCAAAAGCGCGGCCGTAAACCGCACAGCCGATCGCCACCGCCACCGAGGCAATCGCCGTGATCAGGTATCCGGTTGACTGCTCAGCCACATGCTGCTGATACGCCCAGTAAGCGAAGAACAACGACAGTGATACCGTTGCCGCGACAAATAAAATATGTACCCCTCTTAGGCTCAATGATGCGCTCCTGCTTCAGCATGATGTTCATGATCAGCATGCTCTGCGTGTCCATGATGCCCGGCTTTTTGCTCCACCCGATAATCCATATTTAAATTCCGTGTTCCCTCCGGCGTGCTGTAATTGCTGATCACCAACAGGATCACCATACTCACAAAGAAAAAAGCCGTGAACCCCAACACCACATAGATCAATTTCTTCTCGTGGTTCAAATGCATAAAGACCGAGGCCACCAGAGATGCCTTAGTGGTCGCCACAAGCAGGGCCAGAAATACAGCCAGCGCCACCCCGACCTTGAGATTACTGATCGCCACGGTGATTACCGTCAGAACGGCCAAAGACCCGAAGACCTTAAAATAATTGGATACTTCTTTGCTGGTATCGTGTGCTGTATCGCTCATCGTTACAATAGGTAAAGGACTGGAAATAGAAAGATCCAGACCAGGTCTACAAAGTGCCAGTACAAACCGACCACTTCAATTCGATTGGTAAATCGCTCCGGCTGGGTCAACCACATCTTGCTGCCCGGCCCCCAAAAATAGGCCAATACTACCACCCCGCCGATAATGTGCAGCGCGTGCAGTCCTGTCAATGTATAGTAAATCGCGTAGTAGGTATTTTCCCGTGGAAAGATACCGTGTGAAAATTTTGCCCCATACTCAAAACCCTTAACCACCATGAACAGCAATGAACACAGGATGGTCAATCCCAAGGTGGCCTTAAACTTGGGAAAATTCTTTTGCTTGAGCGCAACCCAGGCCAAGACCATCGTCACACTGGAGCTGATCAAAACCATAGTGTTAAACGTTCCCAACGGGACATTGAGCACATCCTTGCCGTGCGGCCACACCGGCGCTCCCAGACGCAATAAAATATACGAGGAAAATAATCCACCGAACAGCATCACCTCGGAGGCCAGGAACAACCAAATGCCCAACTTGGCGTTATACAGCCCCGTGTCTTTGCGGGCCTCGACCGTGTACGGGATCATTTCCATCAGACGGCCTCCTGCTCAGATGTTTTGGACTCCGGCGTTTCCAACTCGATTTCTTCGACAAACTGCGGTGAATAATCACTTTTGGCGCCTGGCACACTGTACTCGTATGGCCCGCGATAAACCACCGGCTCTTTGAGGAAATTTCCATGCCCCGGCGGTGACGGTGTATCCCATTCGATCGTGGTGCAATCCCATGGATTGTCGTTCTCGACCTTTTTCCCGTTCTTGATGCTCCAGAAGAAATTGATAATAAATGGAATCTGCGCCAATCCCAGCGCCCAGGCCGCCCATGACGAGGTGATATTGAGCTGCAACACATCCTGCGCATGCGCGTAGCCGGCCCCTCCATCATATAAACGTCGTGAAACGCCGGCCAATCCCATAATAAACATCGGCATAAAAATAAAGTTCATCGCGATAAACGACGGCCAGAAGTGCAATTGCCCCAACAGTTCGCTCATCTTGCGTCCGGTGGCCTTGGGATACCAGTGATAGATCCCGGCGAACATCGCGAAGATCGTTCCCGGCGCGACAACATAGTGAAAGTGACCGATGACGTAGTAGGTGTCATGAAGATGAATATCCGAAGCCGCCAGTCCAAGCGGCAGTCCGGTCAATCCGCCGATACCGAACATCGGTAAGAAAGCCAGCGCAAAGAGCATACGCGTGTTGAAACGAATCGATCCGCCCCAAAGGGAAATCATTAACGCCGTTAACACGACAATCGAGGGAATAGAGATAATCATGGTCGTGGCCTGGAAGAACGCGCTGATCGCCGTTCCCATCCCCGTCAAGAACATGTGATGGGCCCACACAATAAACGACATGAAGCCCAGGAAGATGATCGAATACACCATCGATTTGTATCCCCAGAGCGGTTTGCGGATATTGTTGGCCACAACTTCGGCGACAATCCCCAACGCCGGCAGGATCAGGACATATACCTCCGGGTGAGCAAGGAACCAGAATAAATGCTGCCACAGCAACACGCTCCCGCCTCCGCTTACCTCAAGCGGCGCCCCGCTGACAACCAGGCCGCTCGGCATAAAAAAGCTGGTGCCGGCCACACGGTCCATCAATTGAAGGATACTGGCGGCGAATAATGGCGGAAACGCCAGAAGTAACAGGAATGAGGTGATCAACTGCGACCAAACAAAAAACGGCAGACGCATAAACGTCAGCCCTTTGGCGCGCAATTGGAAGATCGTCACTATGATATTGACCGAACCCAGTAATGACGACTGGATCAGGAACGACATCCCTATCAGCCAGAAGGTCTGACCAATGGGCGCAATAACCGATAACGGCGCGTAGGCCGTCCATCCGGATGAGGCCGCCCCGCCCGGTAGAAAGAAGCTGAAAAGCATGATCACGCCGCCGATGAAATACAGCCAGTAGCTGGCCATGTTCAATTTAGGGAAGGCCATGTCCGGCGCCCCGACCTGCAACGGAACCACATAATTACCGAAGGCCCCGACCGCCAGCGGAACAACGCCCAGAAATACCATAATGGTCCCGTGCATCGCGCCGAGTTCATTGTAAAACTCAGGGAGCATCACACCGCCCGGCATCCGCGCGTCACCGAACAATCCGCCGATCACCGGCAGGGCTTGCTCCGGATACGCCAACTGCCAGCGCATCAGCATGATCAGGCAGAAACCGAACAATAAGAAAAACAATGACGTGATGCCATATTGAATGCCGATCACCTTGTGATCGACCGAAAAGATATATTTTTGCCAGAACGGCAATTCAGGATGATGATCGTGATTGGATTGACTCATAGGATCTTTCGATGTTTATCGCCCGGCCTTGGCTTATTTCCCGTCCGGTCGTTGAAATACAAAATTAGCTTCCTTGTTTTCGCCTTCGGCCACTGTAAACGAGATGCGCTGAGGCTCCAGACGCTGTTGCCAAGCCTCCAAGACATAATTGCCCGGCGGCAGATTATCGATCTTAAATGTCCCGGCCTCGTCGGTCACCGTGAAATACGGGTGATCCGTCACCGTGACCCAGGTAATCATCCACGGATGAACATCACATTTGATCGGAAACATAAACTCCGGGATATCAAACTGCTTGACCGTTTCCTTGCGGAATTTTGGCATCGCCAGGTTGAATTCAGGGTTCTTTTTGGGTAGTGCGTGAACGTTGTGCAGCGTCCCGTCAGGATTGAGGATCCTGATCTTTCGTCCGGCCATCACACCAAACACCGGCGGATCGTACATACAGCCGGCCTGGGTGAGCACCATCGGCTCTTCCGGGACAGGATATTTTTTCTTGGGCAGTCCTTCGACGATATGTAGAAACACATTCGCCATCTCTTTGTTCGGCCCCAGCTCAATCGTCTGTGGAAAGACCTTGTCCTTGTGCTTGGTCAGACACACCGGATCGGCCCCCATCTTGATATCGCGTAATTTGGGAAACTTCCCTTTATATGTGACTTGGCCGCTGACAGACGCGGCAAAAACTGGTTGGATCGATATGAGTCCGGCAATACTCAATGCGATTGCCGTCTTGATTATTTTCATAAAAGCATTCGGGTTAAAGCTGTTAGACGTGCTTGAATTCATATAATATATTTCAATTGAGATGGAATGTCAAGCGGGGATTGGCGAAAATAATCACCCTTTCCCACCCCCTGGGCCTCCCGGCAACTACTTAAAAGTCCACCGAAAACTGCGTAGCCCGCTTGAGGAAACCTCATCAAATAAGTCACGCGCGTGACCAATCTACCCATAGCCGAACTCGGGATACAGCAGCCGGATAAACAGCAAATGAACCGGCGAAAAGATGTGATCAAAGACATTCCAGGCGATCAGGATACCGATCAAGGCGAAGGTCGGATTACTGATAAAATGCATGTAATTGCGCGCGCCATCCTCCGACATAAAATACGGCAGGATCCCGCTGCCGTCCAACGGCGGCAACGGCAACAGATTAAAGACGGCCAGCAGCAGATTCAGCGAGAAAAATATGCTCAACAATAAGGCCATCGACGAGGCCAGGCCGGGACTCGCCCCCAGCACCACCTCGGTGAATGTGATCTGCAGCGGCGGCATAAATAATCCTGTTGCGATCCCCACACGGATCAGGACACCACTGACGATCACAATGATGAAGTTGGCGACCGGTCCGGCCAGGCTCATCAGTGCCGACCGCTTGGGATAATTCATCGCCCAGCGCGGATCATACGGACAGCTGGCCCATCCCATCATCCAACCGCTGAGCGCGAAGGTGACCAACGGAATGATAATCGTCCCGAACGGCTCACGCTGCATGTGGACCTTGGGATTCAGCGAGACCTGACCGCCCTCATAGGCCGTGTCGTCGCCCAACCGATGCGCCGCCCACGCGTGCGACGCCTCATGAAACGTCAATGAAAACAAAAATACAAAATACCAGGCCAGCGCCATTACAACCAATTCCATTGAAGATCCTTGTTATGAATGATTTGTAAAACTTGGGTAAGATTTGATTATAGCGGGAAACCGTGTCGACGAACACCGTAGAGATGAAAAATTTGACTGCGACTATTCCACAAACCGATTCAGCTCACGCTGAAGCCCGTTCTCGTAGCGGGCCTTGGACTGCACCGATCCGTCGGGATGATACCAAACCGCCTCGCCGTGCATCTGGGAATTGGCATACATGTTGGTGGATTTGACCGAACCGTCATCGTAGAAATACGTGGACATCCCGTGATACTTGCCGTCCTTCATTTCCCGTTGGGAGATCAGATTACCGAACTTGTCATACTCTTCCTGAACACCGTTAAGTACGTCCTTTTGATATTGATTGCGAATCTTGAGCGATCCGTTTTCATCAAAGATGCGCTCATCGCCGTGCTTCAGTCCGTTCTCGTATTCGACTTCGGACTCCAACTGGCCGGAGGGATAGTAGAATTTATTCAGCCCGGTGCGTTGACCGGCCGCGTATTCGCCGATCTCCTTAAATGTCCCGTCCGGATGATACTTCGTCAAAGTCCCTTCCAGTAATCCCTCCGAATAGGTCCCATCGCTCATCAGCGATCCGTCCTCGTGATACCCCATCACACTGCCGTGTTTCTTGTTGTCCCGCAACGGTGCCTCTTCCATTAACTGACCGGTCTCGTAATACGTCTTGACCACCCCGTTCTTTTCGCCTTTAAGATAATCGGACAATTTGAGCTCGGTAATGCGGTGAATGTTACCGCTTTCGTATTCTTCGATGCGATTGGTCTGACGGTCCAGGGAAAAGTACGCCCCGAACAGCATCACCAGGATAAGCGTGATCACTACAAGCGTTTGGTTCATTGTCGGCTGCTGATAAATGGGTTGAAACGGCCCGCTCCCTTGTAAGCGGATCCCCTATTGTAGACCAAAACATCGTCCGGGTAAAGTCCCACGGCGCTTTGTTTGTTCCAACCGGACCGTAGGACATTTAATCCGTCTACCGATTGCGGCGCCGGTGGATTTTTGCTAGTCTATACTCAATCGTTACATTTGACACCAATCTATCTCGACAGAGACTCAATCCGTCTATGAAACACTTTCTGCTGCAGACAAAACTCGGCTCATTGCTGCTCATTCTGCTCCTCAGCGCCATCGCCTTTCACAACAGCATCGACAATCAATTTTTGATGGACGACCTGAGCTACATTGTCAACAACCCCAACCTCGACAATCCAGAATTTTTACAGCTCGGATTCCAGAACCCGGAAGATTCGCCGCATCCCGAGATGAAGCACGCGTATTTCCGTCCCGTGTACCACGGCTTTATCGTGATCAACCACCGCCTGTTCGGCCTCAATCCCCGCGGATTTATCCTGACCAATTTTCTGTGCTTTGTCTTTATCGCATGGACGTTTTATCAGCTGATCCGGGCCGTCTTCGGCTCGACCGCATTGGCCGCGCTCAGCACCGCCTTGTTCATGCTGCATCCGCTCAATGGCGAACTGGTGAATTATCCGAATGTATCCGGTGCATTTGTTTACGTCGCCTTCATGAACCTGTGCATGTGGATGGTGTATCGACTGCACACCACAGACTCGCCGATCACCGGAACGCGGCGACAGATCGTCCGCCTCTTAAGCTATCTGACATTTGGGGTGGGATTACTCTCACATGAGGTCGGGATCTTTGCCTTTGCGTGTGTCTTTTTTATCGTGCTGATCGGCACTCAAAAAACCATCCGTCAGACGATTGTGATCATGGTGCCGTACCTGGCCATTGCCATGCTCTACATCCTCATCCGCAAAACCATAGTCAATGAACCCGGTGATTTCACGTCGATCTTCACCCTGTATGAACTCAACGCGTTCAGCTATCTGGCCTCAGTCTTTCAGCTGATCTTGTGGTACATGGCCAAAATCTTTTTCCCGATCGGCATCGTGTTTATGTGGGACGGACCGATCGTGCGCGATCCGCTGGGCATCGCCGCGTTTATCGGCCTCGGCCTGTTGATCCTGGCCTGTCTGTTCCGCCTCTTGATCGTCCGGCAGCACAACCGGGCCATAAGCTGCGGTATTTGGTGGTTCCTGGCCCTGCTCACGCCGGTGTTTCTAGCCTCGATCTCACGACCTAACTACGGCTTTATCATCGAGCCGCACTGGATCTATTACAGCACGTTCGGCGCATTGCTGGTCATTTCAGCGCTGCTGCTGGATTGGCGCGAGCGATGTCCGCGTCCGGTCTTTTACATCGTCATTGGATCGGTGCTCACGGCACTGCTGTTTATGACCTGGCAATACAACCGGATGTGGAGTCAGCCCAAGGTCTATCTCAAGGCCTGGGTCGATGAAGATCCCGATGGGTACCTGCCGAACTTCTGGTTGGGATCGCTGTATCTCGATGACGACGATCTCGCCCGCGCGCAGCATCACTTTGAGCGCATCCTTCAGCGCCGTTTTGTGGACTGGGAAACCTACGTTAATCTTGGAGTGATTGAACATTATCAGGGAAATTTTGACGCGGCGCTCGACTACTATCAGAAGGCCATCGGCGTGAACGCCCGATGCGCGGATGCCTTTAACAATATCGGCGTGATCTACCGCGAGCGCGGTCAGACGGGTCTGGCCCGCGAGTACTTTCAGAAAGCCATCGACGCCAATCCGCGTCAGGCGGATGCGGTGAATAATTTAAGAAGTCTTTAGGTTAGAATATCACGGACGGTAACGGCGAAGCCGAAGGTCAGGCGCGCGCGGATCAATCTCCGGCGTGTACAGGCTCACATCACTCCCGCAGCAGACAAACGGCAATGTGTCCGAATAAAATCCAAACCCCGCCGGCCCGCCCTGCATTTGGGTGAACTCGCGGCCCTCATTCTGCACAATCCATTGCAGCATCCCAACCTCATCAAAGATCTGACAATATCGACTCACCGGATTCCCACCCCGTTGCATCACGCCTTGAACGACCCCTGCCGAGAGCACTAACACGATGACCAGCGACAGGATCGGCCATCGATCTTTCCATCGCGGACGTTCGACCCGTCCGTGCGCGAGGGCCAACGGCAACAACAAAAACGCCGGCGCAAAATAACGCGGAAACCCGTCACCGGGCCACGCCACCAAACTGTATCCGGCCGTAACGCAGACCGAGCTCATCAGCGCGATGACGCTTAAGGGTGTGACAGCCTTTGCATCACGCCGGTCACGCCACAGCACGAACACACAGACGACCAATACAAAGAACAATTCTCTGAGCCACGCCCATTGATTGACGATGTACACCAGCACGCCCTGTAGTTTTGACCAAAGCGATCCATGTGAGGAAGCCCCGGATGTGGTGTCGACAATCCGATGGATCAGGCTCAGACCGCCGATAAAATTATCCGGCGCCAGCCAATAATGTAAAGCGCTGCCCAAAATTCCGCCAAGCAGTCCCGCCCATACGATCATCAACGACCTCGACCACTCCCGGTACCATAGAGCCATCAATCCCAGCGCTCCGATGGCAGCAAAGAGATATTCGATCTTGCCCCACGACACAATCAATGTCCCGATCACAACCCAAATCCATCCGTGATCAGACGTCCATCCCCGGGCGACACATCCGCAAAAGATCAACATGAGCAAAGCCGTGATCGCCCCGTCATACTGAACCTGCGGTGCGGCGTAAAAGGCCAGATTTAAATGCGCCATCGCCACTATCAAAAATGTGCCCCACATCCGCCGGTCTTTGGGCAGCCAGCAAACCGCGGTAATCAACGCGAGCAAATAAAAGACGTAGACCGACCAGCGCATCAACAAGGCCTTCTGGATCGCCCCGTTCATTCCGTCGGCAAATGGACCATGAAACGCGCGTAAAATCTTGTACACACCCGCCGGCATCAAATAACCGGCCAGGTTATGTCCGGCGATCTCTTCGTATCGTGTGCCATCCACTCCGCGGGCCATCAAAAACGACGCTGCCCGTCCGTCGGCCATCTGCTCAATGGCATAGGCGTACAGCCCTTCCTCCCCGCACAGCGTCGCTTGAAAGTACGGTCGATGGGCGAGAAATATTGTGAGAAGCATAAATGTGATAATCAGAAATCTGGACATGATCTTTTAAAACGCGGCCGGTAAACCTCTATTCGTTTCCTCCAACATCGCACAACGAAACATCGGTATATTTTTTAAAAAGGTCCTCGAGGGATTGGTCGCTCAGGAATACCGTGGAAACGGACTGATATGCCTGTCCGTCAAAGACATAGACCGAATAGGAACCGCTTCGCGCGCTGGCGTGAGAATACACATGCAGGACAGGAAACCCGTTGATCCGCTCATTAAACACAAAAACCGGACTGCCGAAGACGCGACCGATCGGCCGGGACAAGTTGCCGTCATAAATATCCAACGGACATCCGCCGGTGCCGCAAAACTTCCGGTCCGGGATAACCATGAAATCCTGAATATCATCACCGTTGAGATCAAGCACCATCCCCTGCACCGGTGATGAGGTATCCTCCGCATTAAGAATATCACCGAACGATTCATTCAATTCAAGCCGATCGGATTGATCAGGACGCAGCTGACAGGCCGGCAGCTCCAGGGCCTGCGCGGGTACCGCCAAAAGCAAAAATACGAGAATAAAATTAGGGACAGACACCTATTGCTCCATTTTTAAATAATGCCGATGTGTCTCCATTGTACCACATTATGCGTTATTCCCGGCGTCGGCTAGGCATAAAAAATCCCCTACCATGCGGGGGAATCTCCAGGGGGATTGGCTGAACATCAGCCTATACACTATCATATCTATCGATTTAAAACGTCAAATCATCAAAATTAGCCAGTAAATGAGAAATTTGGTGTCAGTCCCTTATTTTAATTAAGCAATGTAGATTCGGGGCAAAGTTTTCTTCCTTCCTCAAGACACTTCTTTGCCTCTTCATCATCTCCTTCTTTTCGCAACAATTCATATTTGGCCCAAAATGTTTCTTCTAGTTCAGACTCTGCGGATTTATATATTTTTCCTTCTTTCAATAAACTAATCGCCTTATTATAAAATTCTAGCGCTTTCTGATTTTGATTGTTGTCTTCCCAATAATCTCCCATATCTTTAAGTACAACAGGATTATCTGGATCAATCTCTAAAACTTTCTCATAACATTTCTTAGATTGTTTTTTTAATTCTTGGACTTCAGAATATTCGCCACTAGTTGAATTAGCTGCAATTCGACAAGCATTTAGTTCAAGAATATTACCCTTCAAAATCAAAGCATCAATATCTGAGGGATCATCTATCAATACGGTTTCTAATAAATCTATCGCTTCTTTATATTTATGTTGGATAGAGGCTAATTCACGAGCCTCTTTTATTTTATTTTCCTTCATTTTTTTCCTCACTAATTTGAGGCAGGAGCTTCACACGTTTCACTACCACCTTGGTCACCAGTACACTGCTCAGGATTTGCTCTACAAAAATCACACCATGCGGGATTTTGCTCACAAAAGTCTTTATTTTTACATTTTGACGGATCATAAACACATTCTATATCTTCAGGGAATGGTATGTCAGCTTCCGGCATAGTTAAATCATCTGGAGCAAAAGGATCAAATGTATCCGCTAAGCCTTCTCCTGCTGCCATTCCTATACCAACAGCTACTAGTATTCCGCCTAATCCACCTCTCTTCCATACTTTTAACCAACCTCGCAGCTCAGCTTTTCTTGCATTTGATACTTTAGGGTTTTTTAACGCTTCCTTTAACTCTTTGATTTTATTTGGATGCATGAGGGGATCATCACCTGGAATTCCTCTATCTCCCTTTTGTGCTAATCCAAAAGGATCTATATACAAAATCGGATTATTCGAAACATATGCGTACAAATTCATTGAATCCCAATAGCCCAATGGATCTCTTTGCAAAAAGCGTCCAATATCAGGGTAGTACATCCTTGCACGATAATAGTAAACCCCACTTTCATCATCGTATCTACGCCCGGTGAAATAGTATGGATTTCCAATAGACGACAATGATGTAGTGATTTGACCATACGGATTATAATCGTAGGTCTCAAGCACTGTTCCCGAAGAATTTGTGATATTCCGCACACTGTTCAGACCATCATAATGATAGTAATATGTCGTAGAACTACGATCCATCGTGAGAACTTCGTCGATCCCTCGCCCCATCACGTAATCTGCCTGAAGCACATTCGACGAATTGTATTCTTCTATCACCTCCGATCCATCGTACACAAAATACGTCGTCGTCCCATCAACGGTTTTACTTACCCGCCGATTAAACGCGTCATATTCATACGTAGCAGTATGCGATGAATTCTGCATTTGAATCAAACGATTCTGCTCATCGTAGGTATAAGTGTTAGTCCCATCGCTTTGAAGGTTATCATTGGGTCGATAACCGCAGGTTATCGACATCGAGGCGTTGTTCATTCTGAAATACCGCGTCGCTTTAACGCGGTATTTCGACAAAACAACACCGATCCACTGGCTATTTATCAAAGAACTGACAAAACTTTAAGTAATTTATCCGGCGAGCGGTAGCTCGACGGTCGTCCGTAAGGACGAAAACGATCGAAGTTTTTTCGATCGTTTATATAATACTAATTATTCTGTTTCTGAAAAAGAAAATGAACAGCTCATTAAAACGCTTAAATTTTATTTTTCGGAAACAGATGCGAAAGTATTACATTTAACTTACTAATTGGCGTCTATGGACTTACCTCAAAAAGTGAGAAACAAAATCTCTACTTACCGACCTGAGCTGACCCTTTTCGGGGCAAGTCCAACGTCTAAGCTTTGAGAGATAAAGTCACTTTTGTTGTTCTGGAGGCACAACATAACAATATAATTCTAAATACTCTAGAACTTTTAATCTTAAATAATCAATCAGTAAAATGTACGTACAATAATTTGGATATTTTTCAAGATTTGCTATTAGCCATCCCGAGTACCTCTTATCATTCAAAAGATTTCCTTCATCGAGCCACTTTTTTGCAGTTTTTGGATCAGAGTGAGTTCCAAACTTTTCTATAGTAGTCGCCACCCCTGCAACCGTGTCGGAAAACACCTCTACCTCAAAGAATATTGAAAGGTCTTCTTCAGTATTATTATCATCCAATCGAACAACCTCATCCTTTTCGGCTACAAAATTTTCTTGGTTGTACATTGAAATTAGGCACTCTTTCACCAAACATCCAATTAATTCTCTATGTATTTCTTTATCCATTAGTCTTTATGCCTATTTCCGATTTCTCCATTAAAATTATGGACAGTCACCCTTTTCACTTTTTATCCTTTTCCCGATGCGGGCAGCCGGGCCAGCAGCATGGACGACGCTTGCCTTTTTCCAACTGGGAACATCCCCAGTCAATCCGTTTGGTCCGTGTCACCGCCTGCTTCGCCGATTCGATCCAGCAGATCCATTCATTGCGGGCCAACGGTGTGATGTCATCCCATGTCTCAAGCGCCTTGGCATTCGCCCGCAACGCCTTTTTGAGATCCGCCGGCAGTGCGTGAACCACTCCGCCCTTAATTTGATTTCGGCTCATATTCGTGATTCACCATCCATCTGACGCCGAACTTATCCTGACAGATTCCAAACAAGGCGTTCCAGAATGTTTTCTGAAGAGGCATCACCACCGTCCCTTCTTCGGACAACGCCTTAAAATAATCCTCGGCCTCGGATTCCTTGAGTGTATGCAGCGACAAACAAATATTGCCGCCAACCTGAATATTGTCCCGATCACTCGCGCAGCCGTCCGATCCCATCAACAGACAATGCGGATTGATCTGAATCGCCACGTGCATCACCTTCTCCAGCTCATCGTCGGACATCTGCTTTTTCTCGTCGGAATCAGGCATGTCCCTGAAGCGCTGAAAGAAACAGAACTCCTTATCAAAAACCTGTTTATAAAAATTAAAAACTGCTTCCGTGTTTCCCGGAAAGACCAGGTAAGGGTGGATGTTGGCCATACTTTTTTCTCCTTGCTATATCTAGTGTAGTCAAAAACCTCAACTCCTCGTTATTCAGATAAATAAAGATTCAAGCATTATATTGTTCAAAATATTTTTATGTCCATGGTCGCTCCGGCACGGGATTGATAAAAATATTTTCCTCAATTTTTGTTAACGGCCGGCCAAACTCATGTGTCGGCAGTTGACCCGGCCAGTCTGGATCATAAATAATGATACTCTCTGAAGCCCACTTACTGTCATAATCTATGGCAATTCTGTATAAGGGTTCCGATCCCTTATGATCGGAGATTCGCACTTCGCTGTATACAACACTACGACCACGCGAGCAAAGCCTCTGACACAAGGGTTCGCTTTTATGCAAAAAAACCTGCGAAACCGGCATTGACTCGTATTTGTTAAAAATCTGCCGTGCCTCCGTATTCAGCTCATCTATGGTACCCATCTGTCTGAAAATAAAAGCCGCATAGTCCTGCTTACTTAAAACAAAGCGTAACGGATGCGGACAACCAAAGCCGATCCATACAAGGGTGGCAAACAGAACAAATATTATCACAGAAATGATTTCGGTCGATGTGAGTTGCTTATTGAGATTCATATCAAGTTATCCGCTACGCGCTTCACGCACCAATTTAACAACACGATCCCAGTGACGCATATACATCCAACGCCCAAAGATCAGCCATGGAAACAACGGCCGTTTATTGATTTTTGCCGAACATTTACTTTTCAACCACTCCGGATCAAATCCGCTCCACTCTCCCGCCATGCTCAGCAGATTACGACCGCAAACGGGATAGACTTCATAATCCAGAATATTCTTTAATTCACTTTCCGAGTAAGGTGAATCAGCTAACTCAGTCGCGATTCGTGTATAATCACTCTCACTTAATTCCGTATCAAGAAAAAATTCTGATAAAGCCTCCCACACAGGCATTCGTTGATCTGCAATATTGAAGTCTGAAGGATTTTTCATATCACTTTACCTGATAAGACTCGTCACATTTCAATTCATCTAAAAAAACACGCCACACTACTTTTCATTTGCCATCAACTCCCTCAGCACTTCACTAATTAATGACGCGATTTGATGACGACCTTCGTCGGTGAAGTGGATGTGATCGATGTATAATTTCTTATTACGCTCGGCGATGATGTTGGCGGCGTCGATCAGCGGCGCTTTTTTCTCACGCGCGACGGTCTTAAGGATATTGTCGGCGATCCGAAATCCCTCCAGCCCAAACGCCATCGAATAATACCGGGTGAAGCCCATGCGGCGATCAAAATCCGCGGGCTGCTTATCCGGCGGATAGGCGTGCAGTAAACGGCTTTGAGTTAAAAGCAGCGGCTGCGCGCCGATGTTCCGCGCGACATCCACAAAGGTCTCGACCGATAAACGGTATTGTTGGACGGGATTCGGATAGATACCGCTTTGCGTGGGATCGGGTATCGGTTCCTTACCCAAACCCAAGGGTTTGCGCCGCCGGATCAAATAATCGTCACTGTTAAAGTCCTTGATATCCGCCCACGATCCGTAGAGGATCACATAATCCGGTTGAAAGTGATGCCCTTCGGTCAACAGCCGTCCCAGCGCGTCGGTGGCATTATGACCGGGGATCCCCGCGTTGATCACCTCGGCGTTTGGAACACCGTCGAGGCGCAGATAACGCTCCAGCCGACGTGGCCAGTCCTCATCATTGCTGGCGCCCGCGTCAAACACCGTCGATCCGCCATACACCATAATCCGTACCGCCCCCTCGGGCTTTTGGACCGAAAACTCCGGCCCGCGATAACCATGCGAATTGATCTGATACTGCAGCCGTTCCTCCGGCCCGATCGCGATCGGACTGTGCACGTCCTGGGTGTGTTGCGGAAAATGACTGCGCGCGTAAACACTCGGCTCGTACACAAGCTCGCGCGGTTTGATCGCCTGCTTGTCAGATCCCGCCCGCCGCGGCATAAACTGCATATAGGCCTGGATAAAAATGATCAGCAGTCCGAGGAGAATAATGACTTGGGCGATTTTTTTGAATGTGGGTTTGGGCATGGATAATTGACTATCGGCTTAATTCTTTCAACTCTCTTAGCCGCTGCTGGTTTGCTTCAAATCGCCGAATTTTCTTCTGCAGTTCCTGAACGGTTGGATTATTGCTATTGGACTGAACTTTCTGTAACTGCCTTTTGGCTTTTGCTGGTTGATCGCGCAGCAGATAGATCTGGCCGAGATACGAACGGGCCATAAACTCTGACTGCTCAGGCGCTCCGGTCAGTGCCTCCAAAAAGTGTATTTCAGCCTCCTCCAGTTCACCGCTAAAGATCCTGATCCGCCCTTTCAGCAAGTGCCCGCGATATTTATGATCCGGATAAATCTTCAGCAACCTGTTCACATAATCGATCGCCATCTCAAATTCCCCCATGGTCAAATGATTGTCAGAGAGCCCGACGTAAGGGAGAAAATTATTCGGATCAAGGTCCATCGCCTGCTTGTAAAGGGGCATTGATCGATGCGGCGCGCCCGCAATGCTGTACTCCCGGGCCAACTCGGCGATCAAATACGAATTATCCGGCTCCAGACCGACTTTTCGCTGCAAGTCCTGAATCAAACTATCAGCCGCCACAATGGTTTCCACCGTCGCGCGGATTATCGGATCGGTGGGCGGCCGCTTCTGGGCGAGGGTGATATTCTCGGCCGCTAATTCACGCTGTCCCTGGCGGTGATAAATAACCCCCAGATAATAATGGGCTAAACGCTCCAGCGTAGTCGGTGACAACCCGGACGCGTGATGGTCAATGATCGCCGTAAGATTCCTGACCGCCTGACCATCTTCACCAAGCATCAAACTGCAGACCGCACTGTTCAGTAAGGCCGGATACTTGAATCGAATGTCATTCATTGAGGCATCGAAATTCGTACGCGCTATATGATATTTTTTGTCCCGAGCCTCCACCAAGCCGGCATAAAATTGTCCCGCCGCCTGCGCATACTCGTCGCCCGAGTGTTGACCGATGAACGCCTCCAAAAATACGCGGGCTTGGCTCAGCTCCCCGCCCTCAATAATATTTTTGACTTGCCGTAGAGCATCCCGTGCGGCCTGATCCTCTTCATGGCTATCCTGAAAATTAAATTCGGGCTCAAGAAAACCATGCAATGGCAAGCCGTTATATTTAAGAGGCAAAATACAGCGATTACAGATTGTATCGTCAGCTGTCGCTTCAGACATTGACAAAGTCATAAAACAGAACAGTGCTGCCCAGAAAATTTTTAATGATGGAATTTTCATTGATTCAACTTACCTTCTAAGAATTTAACCCACTTCTGTGCATTTTCATGGTCTGGAAAATAGTATAGTACTTTTTGGTAATCGGCCAACGCCTCAGACAAACGCCCAAGCTTATATAGACTCCCTCCCCTGTAGGTCAGCCATGCCGTTCGATCTCCGAATTGCAGTGCCTGACTATACAACTGATGAGCCTTGGCATAGTCTTCATTTCGATACCATCCAGCAGCTTGTTCGGCATATAGCATACCCTGCAATGACCAAATCCGGGGATTCAGATCCACGTATTGCTGCGCATTCTTGGCAAATTCTTGCATCTGCCCATATGAACCTCCCCATTTGGGCATTAGAGATACCATATAAGTAAATCGCAGATAATACGATTTCAAATGATGCTCCTCCGCCCATTCAAGAACTGTCTTCGGAGTCAATTCCAGCCGTGAATTATAAGATATTTTCAACAAATAGTAGTAGGCCGGCATAATTCGTGAATCTTTCATAACAGCAACCTTCAAATCTCTTTGCGCTTGCTGGTGTAACTCCACCATCTTCTCTATACTTTCCTCCGGCACTTTGGATATATATTGTCCGCCCCGCACCCGAAATCCTGCAGCCGACTTGTAGATACCCCGGGCGGCGTAGGCTATCGCACTGCGCTTGGTATCGACCCATGCATCAACCTGCTTCCCCGTAACGCCCATTGCCGGATCAAAGTTTTCAAACGAGTTCAGCAGGTATGCTTCATAAACGTAATCATCTTCATATTTATTGATCGCGTCATCCAACATCGCCTCTAATTTGTCATAGTCTTCTTCAATGAGAAGCTTTTTTATGACGCTGGCTTTAATCTCCAGCAGGTCCAACGACTCTTTTAAGACTTTATTGTTGGCTTCGGCCCGTGATTGCGATTCATCCGCTGCCGCGCCGTGATAGCCAAACATCGTTATTCCCATTGCCAGCATTACCAGTATCCGTATTTTTTTCATATACCTCCTATACACATAGTTGTTAAGATCATAATAGCCGCAGCAGCTCCACCAACTCCCGCGTCCAGCGGTTGTCGCCGTCGCTGTTGAGATGCTGGGGATCGTTAAAATATCGCGCTTCCCAGGCCGTCCACAATGGTTCGATCCACTCGACCTGCGGATGCTGTTGACGGATACGATGGATAACGTCAACGTATCTTTGATACGACCCGTCGTCCATCCGTTTATCATACACGGCCTGGACCATCGGCGCGTGCACCACCGTAACTTGGATGTTGTGATCCGCCGCCAATTGCAAAAATTTCAAGTACGCCTCGACGGCCTGCTCATTCACCGCGAAGGAATGCTTATAAATCGCCGATCCGCGGATGGTTGGCGCATCCGGCGCGGGACCGACTCCCATCTGGACACCACCATTGTAGCGCTTGAGCATGGTGTTGACTTGCTGTTGTGACAACCTGCTCACCGGCCCCTTGTCGCGCCACACATCGATAAGCTGCTTACGGTAGGTCAATGTATACGACAAACGCTCAAGCTTGGCCAGCGCGAGCTTAAGCCACATCGACCGGTCAAACGCCGACAGACCTTCCCCAAACGAATACATCCGGCAAAATCGATGCAGCTCGGTCGACGCCGACGCGTCGGGATCGGCATTGAACCACTCGGCCATCAGCGTCACGGGCGCGATCGACAGCACAATCCGTTCAGGCGGTGAATGATGCTTGAGATATAGTTTGAGCAATAACGCATAACTCTGCACGCCGTGATTGGGCAGCGACAGATTGTAAACCTTAATCTCATGTCCGGATGACGACAATCCATCGGACAACACGCGCGCGTCCAGCCCCATCGCCCGGCTGTCACCGACAATCAGCCAGTCAATCGGCTGCTCCTGCGGCTGTGCAATCCAGGCCTTCTTTCCCCGCATCACCTTCTCGGTGAACGACAACAAATAATCAGATCCCTGCCGCACCAACACCTCAACCGCCATCAGTAAACACAAGACCAGAATTAAAGCCAGCGGCGGACGGGGTGGTTTAGTTCCCTTTTTTTCAGCGTTCATCCTAAATCACAACACCCACTATCATCCAAACATATCCTAGATAATAAGTCCTGGCCATCGGACGGGACATTTCTCTAGCGGCGCTATCACCGAATGTGATCCATTTTCCCTTCTTTAGTACAGAGATCTTTGCCCAGAGAAATAACACTAACCCAACCCACAAGAATAATAATCCCATAACACCCGGATCCTTATTGCTTACATGGCTAAGGCATGCCAAGAGCAACAGCATAGTCCAAAAAAATCCCATAACAGGTTTATAAAAATACTTTCCGAACATACTTTTTGTATAAAAATTATATCGCCACATGTTAATACCCCAAAGTTTATCGTAACTCATCAATCAAGAATCTGATGACAATTTCACCTCCCCCCAAGGCCTCCTACGGCATGGAGGATGATAAAAAAATTTAAGACGTTTATCCTTTTCTCCTAATTATTCCTTATCGTATTATTTAGATTCCAAACAGTTTTCTTCTTCATCGGATGCTCCATCCTTACACCCACATTCACTTTCCCTTTTAGTCAACATTTCATCAAGCGTTATACAACCATGTTTTTTAATAAAGGTATCATCAGCACCCGCATTCACTAATAACCGGGCTATTTCTGTACCACCTTGATAACACGCCGAACTAACAGCTGATGCCCCCGAATCTTCAACTAACTCCAAAGCATTACCCTCTATAAAGATGTTTACCACATCAGAATTTCCAGATCTTACTGCATAATCCAGGTTTGATTTCATATATCTAGAAATTTCTTTATCTGTTTGCAAAAATAGCCGTACGATTTCAACTCGATTGTTTTTTATTGCCTCCATCATCGCGTTAGTATTAAATCCCTCGAATATTGTGTACTCATATATGTCAAATTTTCCAGCCTTTACCATTTGCCTCACCTTTTCAATATCTCCTTTGGCGGCTACTTTCATGAGAGGGGTTCGGTGATCAAATCTGGGCAACAATACTAATGCAATTATCTGAATCACAAGAGGTAATATGAAATTCCAGGCATATTTATGTAAATGGTTATCAGCGACTATATTAGATTTGGTAAATTTGGTTACGTAATAAAGACATATACCTAAAACGACCGGCATCAACAAAGTTCCTACTATCATTGCTATGATGTAGTAGCTATTCTTAGTTGGCACAAAAAAATGTGTTACAATCGCCAAGAAAAGAGGAAATACTATACAGTATAAAAAAGTAAGAAATATACCCCCTAGGAAATATGTATTTGCTTTCCTAGTTCTCTTTGGATTCATATATTGAAAACTATATTATATTCACATTTAAAATTACTATCATTTTGTTAACGTCAACACCACAATCTCCGGTACGACTCCAAGGCGCACGGGGAGGATGCTTGTGCCGATCCCGGTCCCGACAAACAGATGCCGGCCTTCTTCCACAATATGTCCGGCCGCAAAACGTTGACCATATTTGGACGGCACCACCGGCCGCCCGATGAGCGGCAGGCGCACCTGACCGCCATGCGTGTGCCCGGCGAGCGTCAGATTCACCCGCGACGGCACATCAACAAAGACATCGGGATTGTGCGTGAGCAGAATCACCGGCAGATCATCGGCCACATACTCGAGCGTCTGTGCCAGGTCCGGCTCGCGTTCCCACAGGTCATCGACGCCGCTGACCCAAAAATGTCTGGTGTCATCCCCCACCCGCACCGAGCGGTTTTCCAGCACCACAATGCCCACATCAACCAGGGCCGTTCGCATGCGTCCGCCGTCAAACATCCAGTCATGATTACCCAGCACCGTGTAGGTGCCGTATGTCGATGTCAGGTAGCGCAAACGTTCACAGATCGCTTCGGGCTCAAAAAATGTTCCGCCGAGCACATCATCGATCAAAAAGTCCCCGAGGATCAGCACCACATCGGGTTTCAGCGCGTTGGTGCGGTCGACCACTTCTTCGACTTTTTCCAGATCAATAAAGGATGACCCCACATGCAAATCCGCAATCACCGCCACACGTAGTCCGTCCAACGGCTCGGTCCATCCCGGAACCGCCAGCGTTTCGTGACGAACCACTAACTTGTTGGGCTCGATGCCGAAGGCGTAGATGGCCAGTGCCGCGGCGATAAGCAACAGGAGGACACCGGCTTGTTTGTATAACCGCGCTTTACTCATCCTAACGCGCCTCATCAATCTTGATAGCCACCGGATCTTCCCCATAATTCAAATCCGATGTGTAAATGAGTTGCCCGTTCTCGTCATACTCAAACATCAACGGCCACTGACCCGGCACATTCATCGTCGCCGAAAATATCAGCTGACCATTCCGATGATACTTTCGGTGATACTTCTCGGGCATCGCGCGATGACAATCCGCTTCCAACTCCTTTTCACCCGTCGGATAAAACCTGACCATCTCACAATCTTCCGGGGAGGTCTGCCGAACTCGATACTCCAGCTTTCCGTCCGGATAGTATCCCCGGGCGTCGCCGGATATTTCGCCGTCCTTGAGCTTACCTTCCGCGTAGAGCGTGCCATCCGGATACAAGATCTTAAACTCCCCGGTGAACGGCTTGCCATCCTCGCCGATATGTTGACCGTTCACAAAATTGGACACATCAATAACCGATCCGTCCGGCGCGTATATTGTTACTTCACCATTGTGTTCTTTGTCCTTAATCATCCCCTCGCTTCGTTTGCTGCCATTTTCATAATATGTAACGACCTTACCCGTTTGACCGTTAAACTCACCTGTCAGCGCGCCTGATTCGTAGTACCATTTCATCCAACCTTTCTCCGGATTTTTCTGGCTGGCTTCCGAGTACTGAGCCACGACTCCGTCGGGATAATATTTGGTGTAGGAATATTTGTCGTTAACCAGACCAAAATCCATCTCAAAGGACACGTCGCCGTTCTTATAGTAGCTGACATACTTGTCGACAAACTCGCCCTCCTCGGTATTGGCCTCGCCCCAAAGCGGACCATCCGGATAATACATCCGCATCGCTCCGTCATAAACGCCATTGCGTGTCTGATATTCCATGGCCAGCATGCCGTTTTTGTGAAACATCACTTCGGCCCCCGACTTAAGTCCGCCATCCGCATCGACCATCTTTCCGTGTTTGTAATTTTGCCGGCAGGATTCGGTGCCATCCGGATGATAGCAGACCCGTTCGCCATGCATCTCGCCATATTCAAAGAAAGTCCGATATCGAGGCGTTCCGTCGGGATAATAGTGAATACTTTCGCCGTGCCTCAATCCTTTTTTATAGGTGGTATGATCCATAAGGTGACCGTCCGGAAAATACCACTTGATTGTTCCATCGGGTATGCCTTTCCAATAATTGGCCTGGGTTTTGATCTGACCATCATGATAGTACTTGGTTACCGGTCCATGCAGGTTGCCGTCCCGGTATACCATTTCACATTCCAGCTTGGCATCCTTATAGTAGCATTTCCCCGGACCGTTCAGCTCTCCATCTTTGTAGAACACATTGGCCAGCACCTGCCCACTGAGATAAAAGGATTGGGCCGGCCCTTGCTTCTGGTCGTCCTGATATTGAAACACCCAGGACTTGTTGCCGGATTTATCATAGGTGACCTGTTCACCATGCCGAACACCATCTTTGTACTGCGTCACACTCTGGATCGTTTTGTCCTCGCGGTACAATGTTCTTGGTCCGTTCCATAATTGTCCGCCCTGCCCTACCAATTTTCCGTCTTTGTAGGCAATGCGGTAGTCGAGTTCATGCCCTTCCAAAAATTTAACGTACTCGCCATCACGTTCGCCGTTTTTATAGT
Organism: bacterium; assembly: GCA_030429765.1. GTDB lineage: Bacteria > Omnitrophota > Gorgyraeia > Zapsychrales > Zapsychraceae > JAGOSC01. The sequence goes on from JAUIER010000022.1 coordinate 23,094, forward strand.
GAGCCACGATATAGGGACTGCCATCTTTATAATATGATTTGTAATATCCGTGACGATTACCGTCCTTGTACTCAATCTCTTCGGACAGCTGACCGGACTTGTAAAACTCTTTGTACACCCCCTGCATTTGACCTTCGTTATAGTCCCACACCCTGCGTAAAGGTCCGGAAATTCGAAATTCCTTGATAATGCCGTGATATTCATCATTCTTGTAGCCGCCGGCCTCTTTGATTTTGCCGTCCGGATAAAATTGCTTATAAGGCCCGTTAAGTATATCGTCGTGATATGTATGCTCTTCCTTTAACTGGCCATCCGGATAATATTCTCGGGTCACCCCCTCGCGCTGATCTTCATTGAAGGATGCTTCGCGAAAGATGCTTCCATCTTTATAGAACATCGTGTATAGACCATGATACATATCGTCCTTGTAATTGATAACCTCGTACACCCGGCCTTCGGGGTTGTAGTACTTGGCCTCACCGTTTAGTAAACCGTTCTGGATAGATTCTTCGGATCTAATTTTCCCGTCCGCGAAATATTTCCGGGAGATACCGCTATATGGTTTACCATTGTCAGCCAGCAACTTATGGTCGGCATAGGTCTCCCTATAGGCCAGTCTTCCGTCTTCATAATATTTTCTGAGCTCACCGTGCAACTGACCGTCTTTGTAATGCTCCTCGTCTTCCAATTGACCATTTTTATGGTAAACCCGCCGCAAACCATGCAGCTCGTCATCTCGGTAGTTGGCTTCAACGTGCACCTGACCATCCTCAAAATACCGCAAAAATTCACCGGACCGTTGTCCATCCACCATCGACATCTGCGATTGAAGCTGACCATTCTCATAGAAATATTTTGAAACGCCGTCCTCAATCCCTTCCTTATATGTGATCTCACTCTTGAGAGTTCCGTCCTCATAATGGGATCTATGTGTGCCCACCTCGACACCGTTTTCATACTGCCCCTCTTCTTTAACAGTTTCACCATCATCGTGATACACCTTGTGCTGCCCCGTGAAATCCTTGACAACGCTATCCGAGGGACCGGCAAACCCCAACCCCGCGATGGCGACAATGAGCGGCAAAATATTTCTGCAAGCGGGCATCATCTTCATGGCGTCACCGGACCTTCCACCATCTGAGACTCCAGATATGTGACGATATCGTCGTGTTTCCTACCCCGGGCTATATCCAATGGAGTCTGATCACGCTGGTTTTTTTGTGATATGTAGGGATGACCTGTTTCATGAAGCAGTTGTACAGACTTTAAATCTCCCTTTTCTGCCGCTCGATGCATGGCGTTATAGCCCCAGGTATCCTGTGTTGCATGTTCAAGTTCTGTTTGTGTGAGCAGAAACTCGACAACTTTGTACTGTCCGGACCGGCAAGCATAATGCAATGCCGTTTGATTGCCGGTATTGACCAAATTTATAATTTCAGGATTTAAATCGACCATTTTCTTGATAACAGACAGTGATCCTACTTCCGCCGCGTAGTGGATTGGCAAGTTTTCATACTGACCACCCCACAAATTCTGACCCGGCTGCTTATCTAAAATTAATTCGAGGACGTCATTTAGTTTTCTTCGGGCAGCTGTGTGAATTGGATAGTCATAACCGGAACCCTTTTTTGAAATATCGGCACCGGCGTTGATCAAATTCTGCGCCATCAAGTTATCATAATTTCTCAAAGCGATTTCCAAGGGGGTCTGTCCATCATAATTTGATTCGTCAAGATCTACCGATGCGTCAATATAGTTCGATACGCTGAGATAATCATTGCGGGCCACCGCCTTGTGGAGCCCGTACTTTTCAGGCTCGGGATCATCCGACAAGGCCCACTTTTTGTATTCGTTAAATACTTTTCGCTCCTTCCAAAACGTGGATCTGTAATTTTCGGATAAACTCTCCTGCAAGAATATCTTGCTAGCCCGCTCATGATCATCAGTTCTCACGCAATACCAGGCATAAGCATGCATAATCCCATATGCCTTAGGATATTTTTTGATATAACTCTCATAACTTGATTTGATTTCGGGAGAACTAAATCTGTATTTCTTGAAAAGGTCATCTTTGAGGAAACTTTGAATTGAATAATATGTAGGCGCGAGTACTTCTGTCCGGATGGACTCATCCAGCTGCCTCGTGACTTCTGACATAAAACGCTCCAGAACACCTCGACGACCTCCCCACCGCCGGGTCAATCCTCGGGCCATTTCTTCATAGAGCGGTGAGTACCCCGGTTCGATGGCAACCCCCTCGTCAAATATCTGCCTTCGTTTTCGAGGAGAATCGCCCAAAGACAAGGCCACATCCAGCCAGACGGCATACAAATGCGGGTCCTGCGCCTTCAATTGACGCGCCGCCTGCAATTCTGACTGCGCCTCTGTCATTTTTTGCTTAAATTGTCTAGCGCTCTGGTCCGATACCGTATTAGAGTATCCCCCTCCACGATATTTCCAAGCCTGTCCGGCAAGCGCCTCGGCTCTGGTAATCCGTTCGACAACGGAATCGGGAAACTCCGCCCGCCACTCGTCAAGTTTTGCAAAATACAGATCCCAATGCTTAGATCCAATTTTTCCAAACCCGTCACTGAGACCGGAGTAAAAGCTGGACAGGGTTCGACCTCCCCATTCCAAACGGCTTTCCGGACTACGAAAGACTTGGGCCAATCGTTCAATTTCTGCAAATTGCCCTGATCCAAATAAGATACGAATGCGCTCTTCAAATGGCCCCACACGCATTTGAAGCAAAGAAGCTGCAAGCTCCGCTTCCGTAAATAAGCTATCCTGATTCGGCTTCACGATTAGCCCGTCGGCCATCTCAAGCTTCCACAACAGCCGGCCGGTTTCATCGTAACGAATATATTCACCATGCGACTGCCCTTTTCGAAAACCAATCGAGTACTCCAGTTGACCATTCTCAAAATACTGCTTGGTTTCTCCCGACCTCAAACCATCTTCATCATAATTTTTTTCTAAATCCAGCTGACCATTCTCGTAATATAACCGGTGACGTCCTATGAGCTTATCATTAACGTACTCCTTCGTTTCCAATAACTTACCATTCTCGTAATAATGCTTTCTCACACCATGCAAATCCCCATTCTGATACTCCGCTGACTCTTTAACCGTTCCATCCGGGTAATACCAAATCGCTTCACCATGACGAACCGAATCTAGATGCTGAATCTTAGATTTCTTGATACCTTTCTCGTTAAAAAAAGTTATAAAACCTGTAAGTTTTCCTTCTTTGAGTTCTCTAATAGCTTCGAGCGTCCCATCTTCGCGGTATCTTTTACTGATTCCGTGCCCTGTATTGTTAACAAAATCGGTTTCTTCTTTCAGATTTCCATTCTCCCAGTAAAACTTACCCAGCCCATGCTGCATTCCGTCTTTGTAGTACTCTTCTGAACGCATATTGCCATTCTCGTAATACCATTTATTCAATCCGTTGTATTTGTGATTCTCGAACGTATGAACAGCAAAGAATTTTCCATCCGGCCTGTATCGATACGCCATTCCATGCAGCATATTGTTGTGAAAATCTTCCTCAGACCGAAGCCGGCCATCTTCGTAAAAGGACTTGTATTTCCCCTGACGCCGCCCCTCTACGATGCTAAATTCTTCCTTGAGCTGTCCGTTCGGATAAAATGTTTTAACCGACCCTTCCCTCTTTCCCATCACAAACTTTATCGGATCCAAACGCTCTTCATATTCAACCGATCCATCGGGAAAGTAACGATACACCGTGGACTTTGAGACCTTTTGATAGATCAACGCTCCACCCACCAACACAACCGATAAAAGCAACAGTAATATTTTTCTAGCCAATCCGGCCTCCTCTATGATTGTTCCCGCTTCTTTTTAAACGCTTCCATTTGCTGTTTGAGATATTTGCGCCGGACTCGATTGACCTCTTCGCGTGCCATGGGGTCCAGCTGAGCCAATAATTCATCGATTTGCTTAACGGATCGTCCTTTGAGCATCTGCATAATCTTGCGTTCATTACGGACCACCGTGAAATACGCCGCCACATAAATGACACCGTACGCCGTGATCAGCAGCGCCGAGCCTTTCAATCCCCATTTGAAATAAACCACCACCGCCAAAACACTGCAGAGGATGGTGTAGATGATGTTTTTCATATTTTACGATCAGCCGTACAACAGATTAAGATTTAATGATGTGTTGAAATACATTCTATCACAAACACGTTACAGCCGCAGAATGTATCGGAAGATTACACCCCCCGCATCCGCTGGACTCTTGCTTCGGCTTGGGCGAGGAGTTGCGGGATCAGGCGGGCTTCGGGGAGGTTTTTCCAGAATCGGACGGGCATTTCGTTTTTCATAGCCTTGATTTTGACCCGGGCGGGATTGAAGATGGATTGGTAGTAGGTGCACCACAGCTCGTCAAACCCGTCCTCGATATCCGGCTTTTGAGTCAGGCCTTCGGAGGTATACCGCTTGTGGCCGTCCCACAACATGCACTGATACGGGGTGGCAATCATCCAGCGCATCTGACCGAACCGACGCACAAAGAATTCCGAGCACGTCTCGAGGATATAATGATCTGGTTCGTACCAGGCCACATATGTCGGCTGATCATCTACGACAACCTCCTTGAACCGGACAAACGCCTTCATCTTATGCAGGTCGCGGCGCACGGCCTTTCGCATCGTGTGAATGGACTGCATCAAGGGATCAACGTCGATGTGAACGAGATTACGCTCGCCATGGGTGCAACGCCATAGCACCTGGTAAAGCCACTCAAAGCGTCGGGGATCGCGGTGACACACCACGGCCCGGGCATACTCATGAAACTTGGGATCAACCCGCCACGTGCAGACCGGTGGCGGTTTGTTGACCGCTAACGTCCCAAACAGATCGGGCTGACCACTCATCGCCCATGCAGTCTGCTCCGGCGGCACATTCTGCCCGAGATATGTTTGGGCCTGCTCCCACCATTCGTCATAACGCATCCGCATCAGATCTCTCCTGTCAGCGCCGAGAAAAAATCCAGCTGTTGGTCCTGCACGGTATCTACCGTCGGCTTGGTGTTGATGACTGGTATCGGCCGCTCGTCGGGCCAATGGTCCTCGGCCAGGATAAACCGGCGCGCGCGGTTTAAGGCGACACGAAGTTTCCGCAAATCCTTGAGCCGCAGCCGATGGTACTTCCGGATCTTCTGGATCCGCATCGCGTTTCGCACACCGATACCCGGCACGCGCATCAGCATCGCCCGCGGCGCGGTGTTTATATCGACGGGAAAGTATTCCGGATGCGCCAGCGCCCAGACCATTTTGGGATCCTGTTTGAGATCGAGGTTGCGGTCCTGACCAGTGACCAATTCCTCGACGGTAAAACCGTAAAAGCGCAGCAGCCAATCCGCCTGATACAACCGGTGCTCACGGAGCAATGGAATCCTGGTTGAGGGCATCTGTGACGACATATCCGGGATCGGACTGTACGCCGAATAGTACACACGCCGCAGTTTGTACCCCTGATACAGATCGGAGGCCTTTTGAAGAATGGTCATATCAGGCGTCGGTGTGGCCCCGACAATCAATTGTGTGCTCTGTCCGCCGGCGGCATAGCGGCGCCGGTGTTTGGATGAACCGCGCTCTTTTTTGTCGCGGTCAATCGCCGTTCGGATCTGGCCCATCGTGCCTTCAATTTCCTGATGGGTCTTTTCCGGCGCCAGATTGTTGAGATCATCCTGTGTGGGCAATTCAATATTCGCGCTCAAGCGATCGGCCCAGATGCCTGCCTCATCCATCAGCTCCTGCGACGCGCCCGGCACGGCCTTGATGTGAATGTATCCGCCGAAGCGGTGTTCGGTCCGCAGCTTTTTGGCGATCGCGATCAGCCGCTCCATGGTGTAGTCCGGACTGACCATTATGCCGGAGCTGACAAATAATCCTTCGATATAATTGCGCTTGTAAAATTCAACCGTCAGCGAGACGATCTCATCGGTTTTGAAGGCCGCCCGCCGCGTGGAACTTGACGCGCGGTTGATGCAGTACTGACAATCGTAGATGCAGAAATTGGTGAGTAGTAACTTGAGTAAAGAAATACACCGTCCGTCCGGCGTGTAGCTGTGACAGATGCCGACCGAGTGACCGTTGCCCAATCCATTCCTGGGACGTTTACGGTTGGAGCCGCTGCTGGCACAGGAGGCATCATACTTGGCGGCGTCGGCGAGAATGGCGAGTTTCTGTTGCAAGTCCATCCCTCACCATACCACTTTTTTGTGTGGTTATATAGAAAAATTTCAAAAAATCTGAAGGGCCTGAAGGGGACAGTCCCCAAAAAGGGACAGGTCTACTCACTATTGATGAACCGTTAATATTTTCAGCTGTCACTCATCCGGGCCCAAGTAGATCAGCTCCATTTTGTCCGCCTACAGCATCGGCACTGAGAATGAAACCCACTCCTGACGAAGACCCCTTTTGATCCGCGGTTGCCCTGTCCCTAAAAGGGGACTGTCCCCTTTCGGGGTTAAAACTGAAAGTAGATAAACGATTCGCTGCCGCCGCCGAACAGGACGATCAATACTATCATGATCAAGGCCAGGACATACGATCGCGCTCGCTTCCATCGAAACAGCACATCGCTTTGATTTCGTTCCTGGATGACATCCATCACAAACACCATGACCGCGAAGATCAACGTCCACATCAAATTCAGATTAAACAACGGCCAATCCTGGATCTGATCGTACGCCAATCCGGACAACAGCGATTGTGTCCACGCGCCGATCTGAGCGACCGACTCCGCGCGAAACAGCAGCCACCCATACAGGGTCCAAACGAACATCACGCCGATCGACAGCCAACGGCCGATCCACCCACCTCGCTCCTTGTTTTCCGGCGTCGCCATCACATGATAGATCAGTAACAGCAACCCGTGATACACCCCCCACACCACAAAGGTCCAGGCGGCCCCATGCCACAGACCGGCCAGAAACATCGTGAGCATCAGATTGATCATCGTTCGAGTCCGGCCATGATGGCTACCACCCAGCGGGATGTATACATAATCTCGGATCCATGTCGACAAACTGATATGCCAGCGCCGCCAGAACTCCGACGGGCTGGCCGCGAAGTATGGCTGATTGAAATTTCGCATCAGCTCCACACCCAGCCATTTAGCAATCCCGCGGGCGATCTTGGAGTATCCGGCAAAGTCTCCGTAGATCTGCAACGCGAAGGCCAGCGTCGCGAGTATCACCTCGGCCCCGCTCACGGTCCCAAGCGCGTAATAATGATCCACCACCCGCGCCATGTTGTCGGCGATAAAGACCTTGAGGAAATATCCAAGAATAATCAACGCGAATCCATCGCTGATCTGTCGTCGGGTTGGAGGCGTGAGTGCCTTTAACTGCGGGATCAGATGCGCCGCGCGTTCAATCGGTCCGGCCACCAGCTGCGGGAAAAACGCGATGTATGTGGCAAACACGAGAATATTCCGCTCCGCCGCGATACGCCCTCGATACACATCGATGGTATAGCCCATTGACTGGAACGTATAAAATGAAATACCGACCGGCAATAACACGTTGAGCGTCACCGGATCCGGATTCATTCCCAATGTTGAAAGGATCGTGCCGAGGGAATCGGCAAAGAAATTAAAGTATTTAAAGACAAACAGGATGCTCAAGTTTGTGACCAGGCTCAACACGAGCCACCCTCGACGCCGCGATTCCGACTCCGTCGCATCAATCGAACGCGCCGCCACATAGTCAATCAGCGTTGACAACAGGATCAGCGCGAGGTAGTTGACATTCCACCAGCCGTAAAACACGTAGCTCGCGGCCAGGATCCATGCCGGCCGCCATCGCCGGCTGATCAGATGAAGACCACTGAAAAATATCAGCGCAAAAAGGATAAACGAATAAGAGTTAAAGATCACGGGGACGCCTCCCCCTGAATCTGTAGAAGCCCTGTCCCTAAAAGGGGTTGTTCCCCTTTTTGCCGCGGTTGCCCTGTCCCTAAAAGGGGACTGTCCCCTTCCGGCCCCAAATTTGCACGGATCACTTCAAACAACCGCCGCGCCATCGCCGGTTCTTCCTCCCCATGCGGATGGATCTCGTCGGCAAAACGCGCCGGATTGTAGTGCTGTTTGAAGTTGTAATAGCGCACATGCTCAATCCCCGCAACCAGCTCGGGCAGCCAGTCATTCGCCGGCAGCGACTCAAATCCGCTTTCCTGTTCCACAAATACCGTCGGTATCTCGCTGGTCCGGACGCGTTCGATCAAATATCGCAGCAGCTCCGGCGCCATCACGAATTGCTTTCTAGGCGGCACCTTGAACCCATGCTCCTCGAAAATATCAACGGCTTGATTGAGCGTCCGTCCGAAAAACCGCATCGGTTTGAGTCCATCCGTTGATACCCGCTGATCAATCCACAAGTCCGCGTACACCCGCGCCAATGGCAACGTCCGCAGCAACGGCACATGACTATGAAAAAAACTTTTCACCCGCTGATCCCGGGACAGTGTTGAACGCATCAACGGGGTACGAATGTCTTTCATCCAGGCGGTATAGAGTAAATTTGGTGCGTCCGTCCGGTAGATCTCATCAAAATAACCGAAGGTCAGCGGCATGGTTTGGATCAAGATCAAATCCGGATCAAATTGCCGTACGTATTGATGCATGATGATGTAATCAGCGACCGAAGCGGCCGGCATCGCGAACACGCCGAGCTCAACATCCAGCCCGGCCTGTTGGCGCATCTGTTCGAGATGTTTGACGATACTGGATAGCCTCAACACCGAATTGCCGAGAATAATAACCCGAGGCTGTGTCTTGGGTTTCATTGTCGAGAAAGCCAATCCGTACGTACCGAACGGCGCCATCCGATTACCGGAGACAATGAGTTGAAAGTGATTGAGCCGGGGGAGAATAAGTCCGGCGAGGATAAGAAGAGTAAAAAAAATCGATTTACGGATGTTCAAGCACATACTTATTACAGAGAATAATTCTTACTTAAGCCGGGATATGTAACTCCGACGTCACTTTGAGATTTGGACAACGATCCTGAATCTTGCGAGCGTAGCGGTCGTAGTCCCATAGCGGCAAATCCAATTGTTTTAACTGTCGAATCTGCACGATCTCCTCGACCTTGTTGTCGCTGAGCCGCAACACACCCAGCGTTTCAAGTCTGGGAAGATTCTTCAAGGGAGCCAGTGATTCCAGTCGCGGCAACTCGCCGATCATTAAATGTTTTAGTGATGCCCCGTTTAAAAAATCCAGCTGCCGAATATCTGTGAGCTGGTCCAGGATCAATGTGTGAAGCCGGGATAACCTGGACAGCACTTTCAGCTTATTGGGATCGGAGATTTTGGCACGCACGATATGCAAGCGCTCCAGCGACGGCACCTGCTTTAGACCATCGATGGACAGAATGTCGCCGAATCGAATCGTAACGTCCTTCAAGCGTTCCAATCCATGCAGCGACGTAAACCCGTCAATCCGCACTGACAAAAAGCTCACCCGTTCCAGCGCGTGCAATTGGGATATCTCTGGAATATTTCTCACCGAACCCACCACGGAGATTGATTTTAACCCCTTAAATGTACCGACTCCATGCAGGTCCGCTTTGAGCCCTGACACGCTGAGTTTTTCGAGCGTGTTCACACTTCCCAACTTCGAAAGGTCAACGGCTGAATTCATATTGAGCGATAATGATTTGAGATCGGGCAGATAGGATAGCGCATCGGCCAGCGTTGCCGTATCCATATCTGCGGTGTCAATCGCCAACGCAATACCGGGACAGACCCGGAAATATGTCTGATTGATGATTTGCCAGGTGGCGGCATCAACGTAAGCCAGCGGCATTTTCACCGTGATCAGCCCGACCTCCTCCGCCGGCGGCAGGTATCGCACATAGCCCTCGTCGATCTTTCGCTTGATCTGTAATCCGCCATTGGAGTCAAAGACGTGTCGATTCATATCAAAACCTGATGTGTTATTCCTGGATATGATTGGAAATCAGGGCCGAGTTAATCCTTGAGCTCATCCCGCGCGGTTCAAAAAAGATTTGGTACCCGATATAGGCTATAAATCCCAATATTCCTAAAACGGCCATTAAACCAAGGCGTTGTGGTTTGGTCATGACGATACCTCTACACTAAGAAAGCCTGTCCCCCAAAGGGGCCAGTCCCCTTTCGGGGACAGGTCTTAAGCGTCTACTCCCCGTGCGTCTCGGCGCATTTGACACAGTAGGCGGTGTACGGCACGGCTTCAAGACGGGCCATAGGAATATCCGCTCGACAGCTTTTACACTTACCGTAATCGCCGGACTTGATCCGATCCAACGCCTCAAGGATATTGCTGATCTCATTGTCAGCCGCGACACCTGTACGCGAAAGCACCTCGTCATTACTTGATTCGGTGGCCATCTCATCAAAATCATCGTCGCCCTCGGCGCCGAGTTCATCCTCGATCTCATCCACCCGCTCCTCGAGCTCCTTCATCCGTTGACGCAGTTGTTGTTCAATATCTTTAAAATCTCCCATTGTGATTTTCCTCCTAAATTAAAAATCGATGGCCGAAAGGGGACAGCCCCATTTTGAAGGCTAACAACCCGCCAGCAAAATAGTACAGGCCCCTTTCACGTGTCAGCCCCGTGTTTTTCATGGTTTTTATTTGTGAACTAGTGATGCCCCCGGCGCCCGCCTTTACCATGCTCACGGGTATAGCGCTCGATCCGGGATTTCATCTGCTGAATCTGTTCCTCCCAACCTTTAAGCTTACCGCCCTTCAAGCCCTTGAACGAACCTTCCTTGGGTAACGTCCCTTTGGCCTTGGCGGCATTAAACGCCTCCACAATTTTCCGATAATTCTGAATTAATTTGGCCTCTTCTTCGGGATCCATTTCGTCATGCTTGCTCATCACATAATCTCCTTTATGAACCGTTAAATTTTTAGGCTGCGGGGGACAATGATCTTCACTCGCTTGGCGAGATTTGTACCTTTCTCGACAAGCACCATCACCTCTACACCAGCCTTGAGATCTTCCCCAACACCATTTTCAACAATAAATTCCCGTTTGGTGTTGTCAATGTAGTCATAAATCGTGATCTTTTCTTCCGTCACTTTTACACTGATAATCTCTCCGAGATAATAATCTCTGGCGTCGTCGTAACCTGTCGCAGCCCGAACGGGTGATGACAACATCAAGCCGATTGTTAAGAGAAGCATTAAAATTTTTCTGGTCATGTTTATATGTCCTCCTTTTTATTAGGATATCCCAATTTAGACAGCTTTCAATCCGACGGCAAAATAGACGAGGCCCCTTTGGTTACATATCAATTAACAGAATCAGGCCGTACATGACTCCTCCCAGGAACAGTCCGGCGATGCCGCCCCACAGTACAATCCCGCAGAGAAATCCCGCCAGCCAGGCCAAAAACCACGCCCATCCGGAATTTGCGAAAGCGGGATCATGGCGCAGCGCGTTGTATTTCTCATTGGCGACTTTGTACCGATAAGCCGTTTCATTATACGTCTCTAAATCCTCGCGTGCCAGCACATCATTCATCATCTCTTTCTCAAGGGAAAGTTGCGCGCCCAAGACCTTCATGTACGCCTGATGCAATGCCTTGCGTTCCGCGTCCGAGGCCTCCTGTCGACGCGCTGTGTCTCTGCGATTCCGGGCCGCCTTCACTTCCACCTCCAAATCCCGCCATTCTTGAATCAAAGCCGGATGCATATCACCACCATTGATTTCCTGATCGAGGGCCTTGTCATACAACTTATTTTTGATCCCCTGCCATTCCATCTTGATGTCATGATATCGCATCGGCCGACTATGCGCCGCCGCGCGTGCCCCGGCCAATCCCACGACAATACAGGCAACGCTGATCGCGGTCACAATGGCCCACGAGCGAACATCATCCCGGCGCTTGGCTTTGTCCAGATCAGATTTTGACGATGTTTTGGGATTCATAGGCGTCGTGCATCAGGCGAGATATCTGAAAAAGGAGCATCCTTCGGCTACCCCCTATTGTTGGCCATCTCCGATATCGGTTACGCGGTCATTCTCGAGAACTTTGCCCCACTCAACCGGACTCAACGGTTTGCAGTGGATGTCAAACCGAATGGATTCATCCTCGGCGGACGGGCGTCGCTCACAGATGGGCCGCGTCCGCTGCAGTTCGCCATATTGACCTATTGCAACCACACCCGACTTAACGGCCACTAACTTGGCGGTCTGATCGGTCAGGACGATCTGAAACTTCTCCGACGGTCGGCCGGCTAGATGAATATCAATATCCCACACCCCTTCTTCAATCGGCACTTCATAGTCGTGCACATCGGCAATGGCCACTTCTTCGTACTGATCGGGAACGGGGATAAAAATCTCCAAATAAATCCTGCCGACAATAAGATGTCGTCGGACATGGACGGGATCCTGAACATACCCGCCACCCCGGGACAACCGGACACCGACGGGGATTCGTCGCGGTATGATGCTGGGATCCTTCAGCTTCGCCTGATACGTATCCACCAGCTCCACCACATCCAGATAATACTCGGGCGTTGCGTTCGCCTGTAAACCAGACAGCGGAACACTACAGATTAATACAACTAAAATTATATGACGATATAATCGCATAATTTCTTGCCGCACGTCATAATCCCTGGATCAAGACTTCAACTCTAGTATTCCGATCATTACTCTTCATCATCCTGGTCTCCTGAACATTTAGCGGTCGACACGTAAAACGCCGAAACTGATCCTTGGCTGAATCATCGGTCGTTGCCGTGCAAATAGGCCGTGTGCGCTTTAACTCCGCATAATCACCGATGGCGGTGAAACTCGTCCGTATGGGAACTAACTGTGCTGACGCCTCAGTCACAATCAATTGATAGGCATCCGGGAGGGCATCCGGCGTATCTTCATGGGCAAATTCAATCGTGAACGACCCCAAACCCTGAGTATGTTCATAGCTGTACGTTTGATATCCCATCGCCGAATTGGCAAACCCGCCATCCGGGCCATACTGTTGACGCAGGGTGATCAAAACCCGACCGTCAAATTCCTGCTGGTAAGCCTTAAGCTTATCGTCGGCACCCGCGACAACCCACTTGGACAGTCGCACGCCGAAAGGAACATGGGACACAATCACCGTCGGATCCTCCATCCGCTGTTTGTATGTATGTGATAATTCCACCATATCCACATAGTACTTGGTATGATCTTGCCGAGGCCCCGCCAGGCACAGCCCGGGCGCGAGCAGCATAATGAGAACCAAATATATAATTTTAGTTGGTGAATTCATTGTTGTTTGTGTTGTAACGTCGCGAGTGCTTTCTCGCCTAAATTTTCCAGTTAGAAAGGAGCCTGTCCCATTTTGCCGGCCGATTGATGTACATCAAAATGGGGCTGTTCCCTTTCACCCTGCACCCTCATACCCTAAATTCTCTCACGCAAATAAGCCCGGATCAACGACTCTTGCGGATGATTTGTCAGCCAAGCACGGAACTGTTGAACCCGCTCAAAGTCGTCGCCAAGCCGTTCGCGATAGATACGATCCAGATGTTGCTGCACGTGTTCAGCCCGGAGCTGATTCTGCCATTTGGTAGTAAATATCCTGTTAATTTCGTCGTGCAGATTTCGGTTTTTGAGGCTTTGCCACTCATTGTGATCCAGCCACACGCCCTGACATTTACCGCAATAGTCCAGATAGAAATCGATGCCGTGTCCCACCCTAAACTTTGTCAACAACCCTCCGCAGTCGGCACAGATCTTGGCCTGCAGGGAATCCTGATGATCAGGCTCGATATCGTCGTACGCCTTCTCCGGTAAAATCTCCGACTTTTTGTCCAGATAATAAAAGTAATCTCTTGATGAAATCCAGTGACCATGACACGCCGAACATTCATAAGCCATCAAATGTTCATCCAATTCCATGCGTATTAATCCACTGTGACGGCAAGCTGGGCAGTTCATTGGGACTCCTTGTTTAAGATTGCGGAAAGAGGCCTGTCCCCGAATGGGGACTGTCCCCTTTCGCCTTTTCGGCTTATTTAAAGTTTACTATGACTACCGATACCCTTCCGAATTTCTTTTACCAACAACTTAGCATTATCTATCGTCGCGATTATATATGCATTTCCGCTATCTGCGGTTTTTAGCACGTAGCAATCATCTGCTTTCCCACTCTGCAACCTAATACTTACTATTTCTTGCCAAGCCAATTTCTTCTCCGACATGAAACTTCGAAGTATCAATCCTTCCGCTGGATTGAGGTAAACAGTAATAAAGCAAGATCTAAGCCACAAAAGGGCTATTCCCAAACCACCACCCATAGTCATGACTAAAAATATGATCGAATAATGCGGCCCCACCGTCTGATATTTGACTATCTCCTGCCATGACATCCAGAAGAAAAATACGGATAGCGGCACAAATATGTAAGAGACAACAGATTTGTAGAATTTATTTTTGTAAATAGTGTACTTAACCCCAAGGATCTCAGTTGATGCAGGTTTAGACACTTTGATATCCTGAAAATAGGTAGCCATAAGCATACTCAAAAAAGTCCATACGCAACTAAATACTAGTATCTTCATATTCATAATCATTCTCGATTGTGCAACGAAAAGCCGAAAGGGGACAGTCCCCGTTTGGGGACAGGCCCCTTTCGGCTATCAAATTTTCTTCTCCAGTCCTCGAAGTTTGCCAGCTAACCACCCGAACAACAAGAAAATTCCTATATACGGTGACAAATTAACTAGAAATTCTAGTAAATTAGCTAGAGATGAATTTCTATAGTATCTACTACCTTTATATACTGTAATCATACCCAAACACATGAAAAAATTTGCCGTGTAACAAAGCAATCGTATGAATGTGTAAACTGGCCTGATGGTCATTCCTAATCCCTTAGATGATACAACGATAGCCGTCCTAGCACTTCACCTAGCGTCAACCTGTTTAGGCTCATTTAATATTCTGTTCAATTCATCCATCGTCATCGGTTTGTCATAAAATTCGTCTATACCCTCGGTTTCATTCGAATACTGGTATAAAGGTTGAGATGAATAATTTGTTTTGTCATATTCGCTATATTTGGAATCAACCCAAAAATCCATACTTAGAACTACCACTAGCATAATGAGACCCCAGTATTCAAATGGGATCCAATAAAGGGAGTGCGCCGGTGATTTACTGAGAATTTCACCTGTCACTTCGGATCGATCTACAACACGAATTTTATGATTTAGATAATATCCCAAGTAACCAATTAGACCACAGCCTCCGAGTAGTGTAAGTTCTCGCAACCATTTATTGGACTCATAATAACTAGGATCTCCCGTTAAGTATTCCGCCAGCAAAGGCACTCCAATCATGGCTCCACCCCAAATAATCGGCACAAGCCATCCCCATCCATTCCAAATTACTAGCATATACAACCTCCTATCGCCGAAAGGGGACAGTCCCCGTTTGGGGACAGGCCCCTTTCACCGTCATAATTCGTCCGTAAATTTCACCAGCATCGCTACAACTTTCTTCAAATCGCTTTTGCTTATTGCTGTCTCGATATCTCCATTTACAGCAATAGAAAATCCTAAACCGTACATTCCTTGACCGCAGTCGCGAATCGATACAAAGGCATCTGAATTATGCTCCAAATCTTGATATTTTTGCATCATCATGAATTCTCCTCAGACAGAATAGACCTGTCCCCAAACGGGGACTGTCCCCTTTCGGGTTTTATTATAGCAGATTAGGCCTGGTTAGTACGCACCCAGATCCCGCTGGATCAAATAGAAGCATGGGATCAGAATGAGGGTCAGCGGTGTGGCGAAGAGGAGGCCCCAGCCTAGCGCGAGCGCCATGGGGGCGACGAAGGGATCGGTCCCGCCCAGCCCATAGGCCAGCGGCAGCAGTCCGACGACGGTGGTGAGGGTTGTCATGATGATCGGACGCAGACGCTCGGTGGCGCCGTCGCAGACGGTATCGAGCAGCGATTGCCCCGGTTTGCGTTTACGGATCTGATTGATGTGACTGACCAGGACCAGCGAATCATTGACCACAACCCCCGACAAACCGATCACACCCATCAACGCCAGAAAGCTCAACGGCTCCTGATGCAGCCAGAAGATCAGGATCACCCCGATAAAACCAAACGGAATGGCCGAGATCACGATAATCGGCTGCCACAGCGAATTAAACAGGATGATCAGGATAAAGTAAATCCCGACGAGCGCGATCACAAAGGTGCGGATCAAACTGCGCATGGACTTGGTGGTCTCAAACGTCTCGCCGCCTTCTAAAAACTGCATCCCCGGCCAGTCCTTCTCGAGCGCGAAGCGTTCCTTGACCATCGCCACGGCATCGGCCGGCGCGATGATGTCCTTGTCCACATCCGCGCGGATGGTCACGACGCGCTTGCCCTGATAATGACGATAATTGGAGTAGCCATCGGTCGAAGTCAATGTCGCGACACGACTGATCGGGATCAGCTTACCCTGATTGTTGGGAATGAGCAGTCCTTCCAGATATTTTTCGTCTGAACGGGCCGCGGCGGTATTGATCACCCGAAAGTCTACATCCTCATCGCCATAACGAACGCTGGTGACGATCTCTCCATCAAAAGCGATACGCGCGTTAAGCGCCACATCCGACGTGGTCAACCCCAAGCGCGCCATGCGCTCATGATCGAGTTTGAGTTCGATCTGATCTTTGCCGAGCTTGTCCGAGCGGTCGATGTCCTTGACGCCTTTGATCGTCCCCAGATATTCCTCGACGGCATTGGCCAGACCGATGCGCATATCATCGTCACTACCGACGATATTCAGACTGATGGGCTTGCCGACCGGTGGTCCGCCGGTGTCGATCGAATACAACACCTTCACAAAATCCCCCATCGTCCGGGTCTGGGCGCGAAGACTCTCGACAATCTCATCGGCGGTGCGATTGCGCTCATTAAACGGCGTGAGATTCACGATGATAAATCCGTGGTTTTCACTCTCCACCCCGAAGAATGGATTGCGTCCGATGCGGGTGATATACGAGACAATCTCAGTGTCCGGCAGATCATCCAGCAAATCCTCGAGCTGTTCAAATCGCTGGGCGGTGGTCGCCAAATTTGTGCCCTTGGGCACTTCGGCCATCACATAAAACTCTTCGGCCATCTTGGACGGCATCAGGACAAACTTCATCTGTGAATACGCCAAATAGCCGGCGCTGATCAAACCAGCTAGAAACAGCATCACAATCGCGTAGCGCGCCTTTAGCAATCCCGGTAGCATTCGCCGAAACATACGTTCGAGCGGACGGAACCAGTTGCGATCACCAGAGGCGGCCGCGCCATGCCGTTGCAGCCCCGGCATCAAATGGGCAGGTAATGCGACAATCACCTCAAATAATGAGATAAACAAGGCCAGACTGATCACCAGCGGAATCACAAACACAAACTTGCCAAACAGGCCTTCCATGAAGAACATCGGGGCAAACGCGATAAACGTCGTTAAGATCGTGGTGATCACCGGCCAAAACACCTCGGTCGAACCGTCCACGACGGCATCGATCGCACTCTTGCCCTGCTCGCGATGCTTGAAAATATTTTCACTGATGATAATCCCGTCGTCAACGATAATCCCCAACACCATGATCATCGCGCTGAGCGTCAGACTGTCCAGAAACACCCCGAACAACGGCATTAAAAATACCGCGCCCAAGAGCGACACCGGAATCCCGATCGCCACCCACATCGCCGAGCGCAGATTCAGAAAGACCGTCAGCAACAATACGACCAGGGCCAGCCCCATGCCCGCGTTGGTCAGCACCACACGAAAACGGTTTTTCACATAACGTGAATAATCGGCGGCCACCGACAGATCCATCCCCGGCGGCATAAACTGCCGTTCACGCTCAACAAACCGGGTGACGGCCTCGGCCGTACGGATCACATCGGCCGATTCCCTTTTGTACACCACCATCGTCAACGCCTGCTCACCGTTGACATGCGAACGAACCGTCTCTTTGACAAAATCATCATGCACCTCGGCCACATCCGTCACCTTGACCAGCGGACTGTCGTAGTTCGAGCGGATGATCACATCCCCTACCTCCATCGGGTCCACAAACTCAGCGATGGTGACAATATTTTTTTCGGTGGTAAACGATTCGTAGGTCCCGGCCGTGGAGCGAATATTCCGATTGCGGATGGCATTGATGATATTGCTGAACGGGATCTGATACTGATAGACTTTTTCAGGATCGACTTCGATACGAACTTCGCGCGCGCGATACCCGTGCTTGGACAGGCGGGCAATATCCGGCATTTCATTGAGCTTGTGCTCGAGTTCGCGGGCGTACTCCCGCAACTGCCGGTACGGCACATCGCCTTTGAGCGCCAGCTCCATCACCGGAATATAGGCCGAATTGATCTCCTCGACGAGGGGCGCGTCCCGCACCTCCGGCGGCAGATCGACCACCCGGTTGACCGCCTCACGGATATTGAACTTGACCTTCTTATCATCAGTCACATCCGCCTCGATCTCGGCACTGATCACCGACACGTTTTCCATCGAGATCGACACGATGTGTTTGATCCCGGTGACGGTCTTCAGCTCCTTCTCGAGTTTGTTGGTGACATTGATCTCAACATCCTCCGGCGAAGCTCCTGGATACACGGTTGTGATCTCCATGTGTCCGTAATCCACATGCGGATACGAATCGCGCTTGATCGACAGCAGCGTGTTGAGGCCCAGCAGAATAATCATCAGCGTGATCAGATTGGCCACCAGATGGCGCTGGGCAAAAAATCGGAAGAAACTCTGTAACATAAGTGAAACGTCCTTAAACTCGTTTTTTAAACCGGCTATGCTATACTACAGGCATGCTCGATCAAATCTTTCCCGCAACCGTTAAATCCATGTATGTTCGTCACGATCAACTCTCGGGCGAACTTTACCCGGAAGAAGCGGATCTCATCCGGCAAGCGCATCCCAAACGTCAACGTGAATTCACGGCCGGTCGTCTGGCCGCCCGTCAACTTCTGTCTGAGTTTGACGTCAGCGCGTTCCCCCTGCTCAGGGATCAGCGTCGGGCCCCGGTCTGGCCGGCGGGCCTCTGCGGATCTATCTCGCATTCGCATGTGATGTGCGCCGCGGCGGTCGCCTCACGGTCTGATCATAGCAGTATTGGACTCGACATTGAACAGCTGGTGCCGATTTCTGACGGCGCGATGGCGCGCATCGCCACAGCCGCGGAACTCGCATCCCTCCAATCTTTGTCGCCTGAGGATCAACGTCTTCATCGTATGCTGATCTTCAGCGCCAAGGAGTGCGGCTATAAAAGTCAATACCCATTGACCGGCGAATGGATCAATTTTCATGACGCCACCGTTGACATCGACATCACTTCAAATACCTTCACCATCACATTTGTCCGCGCGATTGGGTCCGCGATTGCCCAAGGCAGCCGTCTCTTGGGACGATTTGCGATCGACTCGAATTACGTGCTGACCGGCATCCATCTGCCCGCCGATTTCAAATTTCAATAATCTATACCACCGGATTCATCGACTGCGGCGTTCCGACATACTCGATTTGTCCGTAGTCGAGCTTGATGATCCGGTCCGCGACCTCAAAATATTTATCATCGTGCGTGATGCAGAACACACATTTGCCCCGGCGCTTGAGCTCCGGCAATAGGGTCTTGTAGAACAATTCCTTGAATAGCGGATCCTGGTCCGCCGCCCACTCGTCAAAGACATAAAACGGTCGGTCTTCCAAATACGCCGTTACCAGGGCCAGACGTTTACGCTGTCCCTGCGACAAAGCGAGCGTGGAGAACGCATCGTCCTTGATCTCGACCTTGTGATTGAGCTGAAGCTTGTGCAGATAGTCCCGTGCCGCGTCCCGGTTATCATCGTCAATCACGCCCAACAGACTTTCAAACAGATAAAAATCGGAGAACACCGTCGCAAACTGCTGACGGTAGACATCAAGTCGGTCTCCGGTCACGGGATTGTCATCCAACAGGATCGTTCCCGCCTCGGGCTGATACAATCCGACCAGGATCTTGGCCAACGTGGTTTTACCACTGCCGTTACCGCCGACCAGAAACACCACCTCACCTGAATCCAAGCGAAAGTTCAGCGGGCCTAAGACAAAATCCTGCGATTCGCCTTCATGAAAATAACGATGTGTGACATCGCGCAGTTCCAAATGTTTGGCTGATACCGTGACGCCCTGTTCTGTCGGGATCGGTTCATGGGCATTGAGTGACAATCCCAATTCTTCAAGTTTATTGAGCGACACCTGACTGCGTCCGATCTCAGGCAGTAAAGTGAAGACCGTCTCCAATGGCGAGCGCATAAACAAGATGACCAGCGCCGCGCCCATCAACACACCAGATTCCAATCCCAATCGATCCGGTAAATAAAAAATCAGTAACCCCATCATCACAAAGAACATCAGATAACCCCAGTTGGCTGCGCACGTATATAAAGAGAAGCCGATCATGTTGTGTCGTCGGTACAATTGCGCCGTGGGCTCAAAGATACGGGTCAAAAAAGTATGCCGACGGTGACGATTCAACTTCAACTCTTTGGTTCCCTGTGTCACCGCTTCGAAATGTTCAAACAATGTGTCCTGTTTGTCGCGGGCCTTCTTCAACCGGGTTAAGGCGATAGACACCGGCCAGTGATAGCTGAGAATTGCGAGGGTCATAAACACGAGTACAAAACCCAGAAGCTTAACGGATAAATAACCTAGGTAAGCCAGGCATCCGATCATCACGATGATCTGCACGCCCATAATCGGCAGGCACAGCAAACCGCTGCTCAAACTACGCACATCATCGGTTAAGGTCGTCAACAGACGCGGCGCGCCAAGCTTCTCTAGCTGCTGCAGCGGTGTCCGCAGGATATCGCGCGACAACCGCATACGCAGTTCAAAGATCGCCTGTTCCGACAGATAGATCAGCAAGACCTGCGACATCACCGCGGAAATAAGATTCAGCGCGCACAATCCCACAAACCCCCAGATGAGCTGATGTCCGATGGCGTCGAGTGAATTGAGGGCGCGATGAATCATCACGATCAGCAATGTACTGCACAATCCGCTGATGATCCCGCAGATGCCGGCCCCGACAATCACACGCGGCGAGATGTTCCATAAAAACTTAAACAACCGCATCGCCGGCCTCCTTCCGTGGCTGACTCAAAATTTCAAACCGCGAACGCATATGATCGGCGATAGCCTTAATATGAGGCGTTTGCACAATCGTGTAGTGATCGGCATCCATTGAGATCACGTCCAACCGACCTTTGACCCAACGCGTCCAACCACGCCGCGGATCGGATAACGAAAAGCTGCTGGCCTTTTTGGCGCTGAACAATGTTACATCACCGGTGTATACCTCCGGGGTGTACGCCTGATTGGCATGATAATTGGCCTTGAATACCTGAAAGACACGCTTGATGTAGGCGGCATCGAGCGACTCCGATAACACACCGGCCGTCCGGGCCTGGTGAATGAATGCCTCGAGTTGCTGATCGGCATCATCCATTCGACGAAGCTCTGACGCGGAACAGCTCAACGGTTTTCCGGTGATACCGCTTAGGTCCTGGGCAAAGATCTCCAACAACTGCGCGTCATCGGCATCATCCCGTCGAGGAACATAGCTGTCGATCATTCCTAAAAATTCAATCCGTTCACCATCGGCCTCCAGTTGTCGGGCCATCTCAAAAGCTATCACCCCGCCCATCGACCAACCGCTAAGTCGATATGGCCCCTGCGGCTGCACCATTCGGATCTCCGCGATATATTCACGCGCCATCTGACGAAGGGACAAGGCCTGTTCACCGCCGGAAAGCCCGCGTGATTGCATCGCGTATAACGAAATATTTTTACCCAGCGCCTTGGCCAATGACGCGTAACACATCACATTGCCGCCAATCGGATGCACACAAAATACGGGCGTGCCGAATCCATCACGCTGGATCGGGACCAACGCACGCTGCTGATACTCCGAGACATGGCGTGACGGATCGGCCAGTACGGCCTCCAGCATTTCTCTATATTCAATCAACAATCGCTCCACGGTCTCAGACTTAAACAATTCCACGCGATAGCTCATTTCACCTACGAGTGATCCGTTCTGTTCATTAAATACCAACATCAAATCATTCTTGGCATTCTTGATCTCCTGATTGATCATCTCGATCTCCAACCCGGTATCATGCGACACCGCGCCGCCAAAGTTCTGCAGGATAAATTTCACCTGAAAGACCGCCGTACGGTCCTCAGGCTTTTCAATTCCCAGCGCTTCCTTGACCTTGGAAAACGGCATAATGATATGGTCAAACATCTCGGCGATGGTCTGAATGTTGCGGTCGAGCAGCTGCATAAACGTGGGATCGCCCTGAAACTCATTTCGGATCACCGCAGTCTGAACGCACACACCGATGATCTTTTCCATCTCCGGCGTATGACGTCCGGCAAGTGTTGTACCGACAATGATATCCTCTTGCTGCGCGTATTTGTGCAGGAGCATGGCGAACACCGACTGCATAAACGTGAAGACCGTGACCGGCTTCGACGTGTTCTGACAAAATTCCTGAACCCGTCGGGTCAGATCCGCGCCGAGATTCAGATAGCGGATATCGCCTTCATGCCCTTGCTTGGGCGGCCGCGGATAATCCAGCGGCAGGTTTAACAGTTCCGGTACACCGTCGAGTTTCCGTTCCCAATAGTCAAATTCGCGCTGACCGATCTCACCGGCCTCAACGTCCTCACACCATTGCACATAATCGTAATACTGCACGTCCAACGGCGGGAGCGGATCAACGACCCCTTGTGGAATCGATTGATAAAATGTCATGATCTCATTGATCAATACGTCCATCGACCATCCGTCGGTGATGATGTGATGCAGATTCACTAACAGCACGAATTGCTGCGGGCCGAGGATCAGCACATCCACCTTGATCAATGGTCCGCGGCACAAATTAAAGGCGTGATGGGCATGCGTGGCCGTCATGGCCTGCACCTGTCGCTCCTGGTCCGCGGCATTGAGTCCGCTGAGATCCATCACCGGGATCTCGATCGGTAACTGGGCATGAATCTGCTGAACCACCTTCTCTCCGCGTCGATGAAATGTCGTGCGCAGCGACTCATGCCGTTCGATAACCTTATTGACCGCGGTCGTCAGCAAGTCGTGATCCAGATCATAGTTCAGTCGGATCGCCCCGCAGATATTGTACGTAAAAGATTTCTTATCTTTTTGATAGGCGTCCCACAGCAGTTTCTGTACGTTCGGGACCGGGAGATACTTGCGTCGCGGGACCGGTTTGATCGGCGGCAGTTTGATCTGCTTGAATTCGGTGACATTGACGGTCATGCGTTCGGCAATCTGCGCGATGGTCGAGGCCTCAAATAAATGTCGGAGCGAAATCTCCAATTCTAATTCATCGCGCACGCGTGCAATTAATTGGGTCGCCATCAATGAATGTCCGCCTAGATCAAAGAAGTCATCGTGAATGCCGACTTGCTCCACGCCTAACACGTCGGACCAGATTCGGGCCAGCTGTTGTTCAATCCTGGTGCGCGGCGCAGTGTATTCTTTTTTGACGGCATCTTGATCACGATCGGGTTGAGGCAATTGCCGGTAATCGACCTTGCCGCTGGTATTCAGCGGAACAGACGGAATCGCGATGAAGTAAGCCGGCACCATATAGCCTGGCAGCCGGGCCTTCAAATATTCCTGCAGCGTCTTGGCGTCCCACTCGTCGTCGCTGACCACATATGCGGCCAATGACACATCATGGGTAGATGACGCGACCGTCTGCACCACACATTCACGGATACGGCCATGTTCAGCCAATACGGATTCTATCTCACCCAGCTCAATGCGAAAACCGCGAATCTTGACCTGACGGTCGATGCGGCCGCGAAATTCCAATACTCCATCCATGCGTTGACGGACCAGATCTCCGGTTCGATACATGCGTTGACCGGACTCGAACGGATGTTCAATAAAACGCTGGCGGGTCAACCCGGGTTGATTGAGATATCCCCGCGCCAGGCCCGTACCTCCGATACAAAGCTCGCCCGGCACACCCGGCGCGACGGGCCGTAATTGTTCGTCCAGGACATAGGCCGTTGTGTTGGCTACCGGCCGTCCGATCGGGACTTCTCTTAAAACTTTGGTATCGTTTTCGGTAACGACATGCGCGGTCGCGACCACCGTTGTCTCGGTCGGACCATAGGTGTTGATGAGTTTGGGACGCGTCCCAAACATGCGCATCCATGACTGGACCATCTCGGGCTTGGCCCGTTCACCACCAATAATCACCAACCGGACCGATTCCGGCCACACGCTTTGAATAGCTGTTTCGGATGATACCAATTGATGCCAATAGGCCGTCGGCAAATCCAGGACAGTAATCCGTTGATCCGTGCACGTCTGAATAAACTCAGCAGCCGAACTGATCATCTGATCATTCCGTAACACCAAGGTCCCCCCCCGGGTCAGACACGGATAAATCTCCTCCGCCGCGGCATCAAAGCTTAGCGAGGCAAATTGCAGGACACGATCTTCAGCTGTGATCTCATAATCTTGTGCGGCACCGATGACAAAGTTGCTTAACGCCCGATGCTCAATCAAAACACCTTTGGGCTGTCCCGACGTGCCCGACGTATAAATCACATACGCCAAGTGCTCCGGTGCTACTTGGATTTCAACATTCCGTGATTGCGGTTCAAGACCAGCTAGATCAACATCCCACAGATGTTTCGGTGCATGGCTCCAGATATCATGCAGATGTTTTTGTGTCAGGACAATTTCAAGGTTTGCATCACGTCGAATATACTCCAACCGTTCAGCCGGATGGCGCGGATCAATCGGCACATAAGCGCCGCCCGCTTTCAGGATCCCCATCACCGCGACGATCATCTCTACCGAACGTTCCATGCACACGCCGATCATCTCTTGAGCTTGCACCCCATGATCAATGAGCCGCTGCGCTAACGCGTTGCTAAGCTCGTCGAGCTGCCGATAACTCAAAGACGCGTCATTGGATTCAACGGCCGTGGCGGCCGGTGTTCGGCGGGCCTGTTCTTGAAACAATTCCTGAACGGTCCGATCGACATCAATCGCGCGCGGGTTGATCATGGCTTGAACCACGCCCTCATCGTGCTCGATCATGCGATACGACGAGATCGGCTGATGGATATCCCGCGCCACGGAACGCATCAGTCCTTCGAGATAACGGCTCATGGCCTGCACGGTCGCCTCATCATAAACATCGCTATTGTATTCGAGTGAGCCCGTCAAACCTTCATCCGTCTCGACAAAACCAAATGTTAATTCAAACTTGGCCGTGCCCGTATCTTGGTCCAATGGCTCTAGCTCGAGATTGGCAATCCGTGAGCTCTTGGCCATCGGCGTGTTCTGCAGCACAAACATCACCTGAAACCACGGTGAATGACTCAAACTGCGTTCAGGTTTCAGCACATCGATCAGATGCTCAAACGGCACATGCGGATGCTCAAAGTCGGATAGATCCGATTGACGAATGCGATCGAGCAATTCCTTGAACGTCGGATTACCGGACAAGTCCGCGCGCAGCACCATCGTGTTCACAAAAAAACCGATCAGTCCTTCGACATTTTTATTCGGCCGATTGGCCAGCGGCGATCCTAGAACGATATCTTCCTGACGGCTAAAGCGGTTGAGCATGATCACCAGGATCGTGTGCAGGACCATAAACAAGGTGGATTGATTGTCCCGCGCGATCACGTTGAGCTGATCCGCCACCGCCCGCGGGATCTGAAAACTGATATTCGACCCGCGATATGTTTCCACCGGCGGTCGGATGCGATCGGTGGGCATGTCCAGCAACTGCGGCGCCCCACGCAATCGATCTTCCCAATATTTCAATTGCGACTCGAGCATCTCGCCCTTGAGCCATTGATTTTGCCAGTACGCAAAGTCAGCATACTGCACCGGTAACTCCTCCAACGGAGACGGCTGATCATGATAGAAGGCATCGTACAGCTGAGAAAATTCTTTGATCAAGATCTCGGTCGACCAACCATCCGAAATAATATGATGCATGGTAAAGAGCAGCACGTGGTCTTCATCATCCAGTTTGACGATCTCACCGCGGACCATCGGTCCGGTGGACAGATCAAACGGCCGGCGCGCGTCCTCCGCCACCAAGCGTTCGACACGGTGGCGCTGTTCATCTTGGCCTAACGCCGACAGATCACGCTGCTTGAGCCGGAAGGGTTCGATGATGTCCGTCACCTGATACGGACTGCCACCCTCGGATAAAAACCGTGTTCGAAATACCTCATGTCGTCGCACAATCTCGCCAAAGACCTTTTCAAATAGATCGGGATTCATGTGGCCGCGAATGCGAATAGCCACCGGCATATTGTAGGTTGCGTTGGATCCTTCCAATTGGTCCAGAAACCACAGTCGCTGCTGCGCGAAGGACAGCGGCAGGTGTTGATCCCGCGGTACAGGCGTTACATCAAAACTCGTGCCGGTCGTGGTCGCGTTGTCCGCGTCGCTAAGCGTCGCGGCCAATCCGGCAATAGTCGGCGTCTCAAATAGTCGACGTAGCGGTACGTCAGCTCCAAAAGTTTCATAGATCCGGGTAATCAGCTGCGCCGCCAATAAAGAGTGCCCGCCAAGCTCAAAGAAATTATCCTCGATACCGATCCGGTTTAATCCCAACACCTCAGACCACAATTCGCTGAGCTGCTGTTCTTCCGCATTGCGCGGCGCCACATAATTTTCATGTTGGACATCTTCCCCTTCAGCGGGATCAGGCAATGCCGCCGCATCGACTTTGCCATTTACGGTCAACGGCAACTGCGCCATCGGTATGATAAATGACGGCACCATATAATTCGGCATCCGCTCGGACATATACTCTCGCAAATCAGCCGCCGGAATGTCATCACTCAGTACCACATAGGCCACCAGCACCCGGACCTGCTCAGAGCGTTCCAGGACATGAACAAATACCTCGGACACCGCCGGATGCTGCGCCAACGCCGCCTCGATCTCACCGAGCTCAATGCGATAACCGCGGATCTTGACCTGCTTATCAACCCGTCCTAAATACTCGATCTGTCCGTCGGTGCGATACCGCACCAAATCGCCCGTGCGATACATCCGTTGGGCATCCTCCACGAATGGATCCCGCACAAATTTTTCAGTGGTCAGCTCCGCCCGGTTCAAATAACCACGGGCCAGACCGTGTCCGCCGATATACAATTCACCTGGTACACCCACCGGCACCGGGTTGTGATGAGCATCCAGAATATAGGCCGTTAAATTCGACACCGGCCGTCCGATGGGGATATCACGTTGCGGTTCACCGCAAAAATCGTTCGGCGTGATAAAGTATGACGTGGCGACAATCGTCGCCTCGGTCGGCCCATAGGTATTGAGCACACGTGGTCCGTTGGGGTAGCGTTCAAACCAGGCCTTCATGGCCTGCGCCGAAACTTTTTCCCCGCCGAATAAAATAAAACGAAGCCCGTCCGGTAATGGGAGATCCTTGGAAAGGATTTCATGACTCAATTGATGCCAGTACGCGGTCGGCATATCCCAGATGGTGATCCCATGCCGATGACTTTCATCGACAAAAGTCGCCGCGGTGCGGATGGATTCCTCGGTGCGGACAACCAAGGTGGCGCCGGCCACCAGCGTACAAAAGATCTCCTCGGCCGCCGCGTCAAAACTGATCGACGAAAACTGAAACAGCCGATCCTGCGGCGTCATCTCAAACTGCTCAATCGCGTGCGCCACATAATTGACCAGCGAATCATGCTGGATCATCACCCCTTTGGGCTTACCGGTTGTGCCGGACGTATAAATCACGTAGGCCAAATTCTTATCCGATACCTCAACCGTTGGATTGCTCGTCGATAACGAGTCCCAGTTGAGATTTTGAAAGATACTTTCAGTCAATATCTCACGTAAACATGCGTCCTCTTGCATGAACGTCTGACGCTCCGCCGGATAAGCCGGATCGATCGGCACATAGCCCGCGCCCGACTTCAACACCCCGAGCATCGCGACAATCATGTCCATCCCGCGTTGAAAAGAGATTCCGACTAACTGATCAGATCCAATCTCCTTGTTGATCAGATAATCCGCCACTTGATTGGCGCGCGCGTTGAGTTGTTCATACGTCAAGGATTGGTTATCGTAAACCACCGCGACGGCATCGGGCTGCTGGCGCACGCGCTGTTCAAACCAGTGATGCAGGCACCCATCATATGCAAATTTTTGGGACGTCTGATTCCACTCTTCGACAACCTGCTGTCGTTCCGGCGACGCCATGAGTTGATACTCAGAAACGGCGCATTCATCGTCCGCAATCACCTGATCAATCAGGTGTCGATAGTAATTCACCAGCCGCTGAGCGGTCGCGCGGTCATACAGATCCGTCTTAAACTGCAGGATCCCGGTGATGCCATCCTTTTGTTCTTGCATGTCCACGGTGATATCAAACATCGATGTCTGATTGCGTTGCTCCATCAGCGACATCGTGAAATCATCGGTCGAGAGATCATCCAGCGGCGCATTCTGCAAGGCGAAAAAGATCTGAAACCACGGTGCGTGACTTAAACTGCGTTTGACGCCCATCTTTTCAATCAGCTGTTCAAACGGCACATGCGGATAGTCAAACGCATCGAGATCTGCCTCTTTGACACGTCGCAACAGTTCAGCAAATGACGGATTGCCTGACACATCCGAACGTAATACCAACGAATTAACAAAAAATCCGATCATCCGCTCCACATCGCTGTTATGGCGGTTTGCCACCGGCGTGCCGATAACGATATCTTCCTTACCGCTGTAACGGTAGAGCAACATCACAAAAATAGCATGCAGGACCATAAACAATGTAGCGCCATGACGCGCCGCACAGGCCTTCAACGCCTGATACGTATCGTCATCAATCCTGAAATTGATAAAATCACCGTCGAAGTTTTCCACGGCCGGCCGCGGTCGATCGGTCGGCATCTCCAACAAGGCGGGCGCGCCGGCCAATTTTTGTTTCCAGAAATCCAATTGCCGTGTCAGCACATTACCCTGCAGCCATTGACGCTGCCAGTGCGCAAAATCAATATATTGAACCGGCATGTCCGCAAGCGGATTGCTTTGATCCCGTTGCAAGGCCGTGTAGAGCGCCTTAAACTCACTTAAAAATATCCCCATCGACCAGCCATCCGACACGATATGATGCATGGTCAGCAACAAAATGTGACGATTGTCAGATAACTTGAGCAGATTCAAGCGGACCAGTAAGTCATCCTTCAGTGCAAACGGTTGTTGCGTCTCGGCATCGATATGACGCTGCGCTTCCCGCTGCTGTTGATCCGCGGGGATATGGGTGAGATCAATGATCGGCATCTCAAAAAACGCCTCAGCGCGGATCGTTTGATGCGCCTGACCTTCCTGACTACTGTAGTTGGTGCGCAGCACTTCATGCCGTTGCAAGATGATATTAAAGGCCTGTCGGACCAGATCCGTCTCGAGCCTTCCGTTGATATCTACGGCAAAGGCCAGATTGTAGGTCGCGTTGAGACCTTCCATTTGATCCAGAAACCACAATCGCTGCTGCGCAAATGACAACGGCAAACGCCCCTCACGCCCCACCGGATGAATATCCATCGCCCGGCCGCTGGACCCATCCGGCGCGGCCGCGTCAATGATCGCGGCAATGGCGGCTATCGTTGGCGTATTGAATATCTGCCGCAACGGGATTTCAACTTCAAACGTCTGCCGCACCCGGGAGACCATCTGTGTCGCTAACAATGAGTGCCCGCCCAGATCAAAAAAGTTATCATGAATACCCACTCGGGCCATCTTGAGAATCGCCGTCCAAATCTCGACGAGCTTTGCCTCTGTACCGGTTCGGGCAGCGACATAATTTTCATCGACGGATACGGCGACACTTTCCACATTCGGCAATCGTTTACGGTCGACCTTGCCATTGGGGGTTAACGGCATGTCATCGATGGCCGCAAAATGTGACGGGACCATGTACTCCGGCAGATGTTCTTTAAGATAATCACGTAATGCCGATGTTTTGAGCTGTTCATTCCCGGTCACGTAGTACGCGGCAAGCCGCCGGTCGGATTCGTCACCCGTCACCACGACAGCACATAAATTGACATCGTCGTGTTTAGATAAGGCCGCCTCGACTTCACCTAGTTCTATCCGATAGCCGCGAATCTTGACCTGATGATCAATTCGTCCCAGATATTCGAGCTGTCCATTGGGTTTATAACGGACCAGGTCGCCGGTCTTGTAGAGACGATCTCCCTCATTGCCGAATGGTGATGAGATAAATTTTTCCGCTGTTAATTCTGCGCGGTTCAGATACCCGCGTGCCAGTCCATCACCGCCGATGTGTAGTTCACCGGACACGCCGACCGGGACTGGATTGAGCTGCTGGTCGAGGACATAACACTGAGTATTGGCAATCGGTCGTCCGATCAATTCACATCCGCCCGTCTCTTCACGATTCGCGCCTACGTCCGGCAGGACTTGATAGATTGTCGACCAGATCGTCGTCTCGGTCGGTCCATACATATTCCACAAACACCGGCCTTTATCGATCAGCTGTCGTGACAGACTTCGATGCAAGGCCTCACCGCCGCACAGCATGGTGAGATGCGGATGCCCTTGCCAGCCTGATTCCAGGAGCAACCGCCACGTCGCCGGCGTGGCCTGAAGAAATGTCGCACGATTCAGGAGCTTGATGAGTTGCGGTCCATCCGTGGCTGTCTCCCGGCTGACCATCAGGACACGCGCGCCGGTGATCAACGGCAAAAAAATCTCGAGCACGGAGATATCAAAGGACACCGTCGTCACTGCAAGAATGGTATCGTCCGGCGTCAAACCGGGTTCACGCTGCATCGACTGCAAAAAATTCATCAACGCGCCGTGCGGAATTTGCACCCCTTTGGGCTTGCCGGTCGAACCCGACGTAAAAATCACATAGGCCAAATCATCCGCATTTAATGTTATCGGTTTGTAGATGGCGGGATCCATCGTGTCGACTTGATCCATCAACACCAGGCTCGCTTCGGTGACAAAATCTCCGGCTAAATCTTCTTGAGTAATCAGCACCGGCGCGTCCGCGTCCTCGAGAATAAACTCAATTCGTTCCCGTGGATACAGCGGGTCTAGCGGCACATAGGCCCCGCCGGACTTTAACACCGCCAGCAACGCCACCACCAGATCGATCGAACGTTCGACCAAGACGCCGACCATTCGGTTGGGGCCGACCCCCATGCTCTGCAGATGACCCGCCAATCGATCGGTCCGTTCGTTGAGCTCTTGATAACTCAGCGTTTGACCTTCAAACTCGATCGCGATTGCATCCGGTCGCGCCGCGACCATATCGGCAAATTGCCGATGCACCGTCACGGCACGATCATAATCCATCTGGGTCTGGTTCCAATCGGTGAATTGCTGCTTGATCTCCTCCGCACCCAGCATCGGATAGGTTTTCAACGGCTGATCGGGATTGTCCACCACGGCCATCAACAACCGTTCAAAGTGTCCGCACATCCGCTGAATGGTGGCGTGATCAAACAAATCGGTATTGTACCGAAAGAATCCGCACAGCGTCGTTCCGGCCTCAATCATCTCCAGATTGAGATCAAAACGCGACTCCTGTTCATGAAACGCGAACGGTTCGACGGTCAACGGTCCCCATTGCACCGGTTCGCGATCCGACTCGCCGGTCATCAATTCAGCCACGGCATGAAACTTATGCGGCCGCTGCAAGGTAAATAAAGTTTGGATCAAGGGCGAGCGCGATAGATCACGCGTTACCTCGATTGAATCGAGCAGGTACGGAAACGGCATATCCTGATGCGCCATCCCCTCGAGAATATCCTGTCGAGTGCGTTGAAGTAATGAATGAAACGTGTCGTCCTCCGTGATCTGCGCGCGCTGCACGATGATATTGGCAAAGTATCCGACCAATCCGGCCAGATCATCCTCCGAGCGACCGGTCGTGGGATAACCGACCAGGATATCATTCTGTTGGGAATAGCGATGCAGGAGCGTTTGATAGACGCTCATTAAATAAGTAAACAGCGTGGAACGTTGCGCCTTGGCCGCCGCCTTCACACGTGCGGTGAGTTCGGCTGACAAAACAAAAGTACAGGTATCTCCCTGATAGGTCTTCATCGGCGGACGCGGACGGTCCGTCGGTAAATCTAATGTCGGTAATTCGCCTGACAAACGGCGGTGCCAGTAGGCCTCAAGCCTTCGCCCCTCTTCACTGTCGATAAGCTGTCGTTGCCGCTGGACATAGGCGGTATACTTTACCGTGAGCGATTTGAGGATCGGTGAACGCTGTTCGATCCGCGCGGCGTAAAGTTCGCCCAGCTCTTCCAGCAACAGCCAGACCGACCATCCGTCACACACACTGTGATGTATCGTAATCAACAGCACATGCTCGCTTTGATCGCGCGTGTAGACGTTCACCCGAAAAAGCGGTCCCTTTTGCAGATCAAACGGCGTCTCGTACACAGCGCGCATCTCCCGCTCGAGATCAGCGTCCGTCCAAGTTGTTGCATCGTGGGTCTCGAGCTGAACCTCCTGCCGATTGTGGATCACCTGACGCGGATGGTCTTCCGATTTATCAAAGGTAGTGCGTAAACTGGCATGACGGGCAATGAGATCGTTAAGGGCCTGCCGAAAGATGGATGTGTCCAGTGGTGAAGTGATACGCGCGGCACAAGGTATCGTGTAGGTGGCCACATCCGGATAGGATTCGGCAATCACCCACAAGGCCTCTTGACCATAACTGGCCGGCGCAAAAGTCTTGGCCAACCCAGCCTTTTTCTTGAGAAGTTTTTCTAGGATCGTCCGTTTCTGATCCAGACTTAGCTGCTTAATTTCCTGGGCGCTGAGTTTCATGAGTCACGGTCCGTATCGCTGATGATCGAGCTCAACAATTCATCGATTTGATCTTCGCTCAGAGAATCCAGCTGATCCAAAATCCGTTCGTCCACCGGCACCTGATCGGGTAACGGTTGGACGGGTTTCTCCTCATCCTGCTTGGCTGATACCGATGTTGGCGTCGATGATTGATCAAATCGATGCTCAAGCAGGTTCATGACATATTCGGCAAAGCTCACCACCGTTGTGTCGTCGACGAGAAGTTCAAGAATATGCACATTGACCTGCAAATCTTCGTTGACCCGCGCGCGCAGTTCCATCGCCATGATCGAATCGATCCCCATTTCATTGAGATCCAAGTCCACATCCAGTTCATCAACAGGCATCTCCAATCCCTGCGCGATCAACTCACGCAGGTACTGAGTCATCAGCGCCAAACGCGCGTCTGGTGCGGCCTGGGAAAGCGAGTCGAGAATTGTTGATCGAGGACTTTCGCCCGGTTTGGCATGGGTCGACGTTGCTGCGTCCGGATCAAGTACGGTTCGCAGACGTTCAAGCAGATGCGGCAGCACCTTTTGAGCGTCGTTATTCAAGGCCGGATCGTTATTGAGCTTCTCAATGATCTCATCGAGCGCATATCGCTTTTGGCGATGCGTTTGATCCTTGGGTTGGGCTGATTTTCCTTCGGCCGCATAGGCACTGCTGAACCAGTACTTGCTGTGCGTGAACGGATACACCGGCAGACGTTGACGTTGAAATTCAATGTCAGCATAAAATTTATCCCAGTCAATAGCGGCACCCCCGCAATATTCATTGGCAATCGCGCATAACTCGGCGTGCATCGACGGTTCATGCAATCCCAGCAATGACGTCAATCCCAACGGTTGATGATCAGGCCGGCGGTCCAAGGTCGAGCTTGTTGAATGATACACACCGTCCGCCCCGACCTCCGACAAACGATCAAGCTTATCCATCAGTTCACGTCGATTCCGGACCACTAACGCCACGCGATGTTCGTTGTAATGATCCCGTGTCACGGCGGCACTCACACACCAATCGGCAAATTGTTCATCTTCAATGTTTATCAGTTGCGCCTGATAATCCTGCACCAGTTGATCCAATGACGTGGACGACTTGGCCGAAATCAAAAAGATATGATACGGTCGCGGCGTGGATTGTGCCGTCACCGGCCTGCCTTCTTCGACGATCACGTGCGCGTTCGTCCCGCCAAATCCGAAACTGCTCACACCGGCCAATCTGGATGTTGCCCCGTGCGGCCAATCACAGGATTGAGTTGGAATCTGTAGACCGTCGGACAGTTTGATCAATGGGTTAATTGTCTTTAGATGCAGATGCGCCGGCACGGTCTCATGCTCCATCGACAAAATGATCTTGATCAAACCGGCGATTCCGGCGGCTGATTCCAGGTGACCGATATTGGTTTTGACCGATCCCACCCGGCAGATTTTATCGGCAGGGCGTCCGTTCATATAAACTGATTGTATGCTGTTCATCTCAATGGGATCACCCAGTTCTGTTCCGGTGCCGTGCGCTTCCACATAAGAAACATCCGCCGGCGCAACATCGGCCCGCTTCAGGGCCTGCTGAATCACGGCCTGTTGCGACGGACCGTTAGGCGCGGTCAGTCCGTTGCTCAGTCCGTCCTGATTAATCGCGGATCCGCGGATGACCGCCCGGATCATATCACCATCGCGTTGGGCCTCTGACAATCTTTTAAGGATCAACACCCCGCAGCCTTCGCCCCGGCTGTAACCGTCGGCGCCGGCGCTAAAGGTCTTGCAGCGTCCGTCGGCCGCCATCATGCGGGCCTGCGAAAAGGATACGGTTCCTTCCGGCGACAAAATCACATTCGCCCCGCCGACAATGGCCGCGTTGATCTCGCCGGTCCGTAAACTCTGACATGCCTGATGCACCGCCACCAGCGATGACGAGCACGCCGTGTCGATCGTCAGGCTGGGTCCACGCAGATCTAAGAGGTACGACAAACGGTTCGCGGCGATGCTTAAGGCCGTTCCGGTCACCGAGTAGGCATCCACATCCCGTAAATCCTGAGTTAATTGTTTTTGATAATTGCTGTGACTGATCCCCATATAGACGCCGGTCGCTGTACCGCGCAGCCGCCGCTGCGGCCATCCGGCATCATCCAGCGCCTCGCGCGCGACCTCAAGGATCATGCGCTGCTGCGGATCCATTTTACGGGCCTCCCGCGGCGATATACCAAAGTAATCGGCATCAAATCCATCGACGGATTTCAAGAATCCGCCCCAACGCGTATTCATCTTTCCGGCCTCACCGACATTCGCGTCATATAGTTCGCCAAGGTCCCAGCGGTTGGACGGCACTTCACTGATCGCGTCGATGCCGTTCTTTAATAGTTTCCAGAATTCACCGGCCGAGTCCGCTCCCGGAAATCGGCAACTGAGTCCGACGACGGCGATAAAATCATTATCCGTAGTTTTACTAACTGTAGGACGTGATACCGGCGTCGCACTTGGTTCGGCCGCGGCCAGATGTTCGCTCAATAACTGTACGGTGGGATAGTCATATATTAGGGTAGGCGATAGCGGTCGATTGAGCCATTGTTCGAGTTCGGTGGTGATATTAATCGCCTGGATGGAATCCAGTCCATAACGGTCGATCGGCGCGGTGATGTCAATCGTGGATGCGTCAATGCTGAGGGCCTGGGCCATTTGTTGGGTCAGCCAACACTGAATCTCCACGGCTGATGAAGCAGATGCGCTTGAGTTCGGCCGTTTCTCTGACTCTTCTTTGTGTAAAATCGTCTTCGGCCACGTGGCGATGGGCTCGAGATCCCCTGACATGAAGCGTTCACGCATCATCCGCCGCTGGATCTTGCCGCTGGAAGTCTTGCCGACGGCGGCAGGCTTTAATAAATAAATCTCCGCCACCGGGACCTGATGTTCCTGATTGACACGTTCACGGATCTGATCAAAAATTTCGTCGGCATTAAAGGAACGCAACTGGGTCCGCTCCACTTCCTGAACCACGATCAACGCCTCACCCTCGCCACGATCCACACTAAACGCCGCGCCCGCATGCGGCTTTAAATCGGCATGACTGGTCTCAACGGTGCGTTCGATATCCTGCGGATAATAGTTCTTGCCGCGGATGATCAGCATTTCTTTGAGACGTCCGGTGATAAACAATTCGCGGCCGCATTTAAATCCTAGATCACCGGTCCTGAGATAGGTTTGATCGACGCCCGCGCATCGGCCTTCAAAAACCTCCAGCGTGGCATCAGGATTGCGCCAATAACCCTGACTGACACTGCCTCCGCGCACCCAGATCTCACCGATCTGCTCATCGTCGCAGGAGCGGCATGACTCGGGATCGACGATCCGGATCTCTTCATCCAGCCACGCGTGGCCGCAACTGACCACGGCCTGCGAACGGGGTGAACCAGGCTCCCCATAGCTCACACGATGCGCGGCCAATTGATCCTTGTCGACATACTTAATACATGGTTTTTGATCAGCCTCACCGCCCGAGATAAATACGGTGGTCTCGGCCATACCATAACATGGATAAAACGCGCGGTAATCAAATCCAAATCGTTTAAACTTGTCGGCGAAACGCTCAAGCGTTTGGGCCCGCACCGGTTCAGCCCCGGTAAAGGCAACGCGCCATGACGACAAATCCAGCCCTTCACAGTCGGATGGATTGATCTTGTCCACACACAGATCGTATCCAAAATTGGGTCCGCCGCAGGCCGTCCCGCCATATTGACTGATCGCCTTGAGCCAGCGCAATGGTTTCTGGATAAACGCCACCGGCGGCATACGCACGGTATGGATCCCCAGGTAGACTGGTTCCAGAATATTACCGATCAACCCCATATCATGATAGTGCGGCAGCCAACCGACACCGATGGTGCGGTCCGAACTGCCGAACGCCTGTTCGATCATTCGGAGATTGTGCATCAGTCCGCGATGCGAGATCATCACGCCTTTGGGTTTGGAGGTGGACCCGGAGGTGTATTGAAGAAAGGCCAGACTGTCGGGATCGACGTCCGGCGTAGTAAATTCAAATGGTTGGTTCACGGATTGTTCTAGCAGTCGATCAGTAACTACGATCTGTACCGACGGATCGATGGCAAAGACATCCGGTCGTGACTGGATCAATTCGTAAATGCTTGACGCGCAGCAAATGAGCGTCGGTCGCGCGTCCTGCATCACATTCTTCAACGGATCCGCCGAGCGCGGGTTGCGCGGCGGATTCACCGGCACCGCCACCACGCCGGCGTACAGGCAACCAAAAAACGCCGGAATAAAGTTCATTCCCGACGGGTAGACCAACAAGGCGCGATCGCCGGGCCGGGCAACACCTTTTAAGTGCCGCGCGATGCGACAAGCCTTCTCATGCAATTCGCCGTACGTGTATTCCGCGGATACATCTTCCCCGTTACTTAAAAATGTAAACGCGGTCTTGTCACAACGCACCCTGGCCTGCCGGTCCAGGACGCCCATGAGATGTTCACAGGAAGCGTCTTCAGCTGATGGAGTGGAACTCATTGGATACTTTTGTTACGGATGTTAGAAATTTTTTACCTAAATATTGATCTCAGTTAACGACCTAATATACGGCAACTCCTAACTCATTGTCAACAAGACAATAGGTGACACACTAGGACAAAACTCATGCACGATAATTAGGCAAGACTTTTGGAAGAGTGGTAATGTATTTTTGTAAAAATTTTATAGAGGTAGGACAAATTTTTGCAAATATAAAATAGGGGTCAGCGCCCTATTTCCGCCTCTTCCGACCAGGAGCCAACTCTCGAAGCACACATCCCAAACTAGATTCCCATCGGGCAATACAATCGTCACTGGCGAACGCCTTGCCCTTTTGTGTCTTCCGTAGGATTTGTGGCTTAGTCGCAGATAGCAAACACTTTATAAACCTTCACTTCCAGCCACAATGCATAGCTGGTTATGTAAGCACATAACTGATCAAATAATCCATAATCGCGATTAATGCCACAATACCAATAAAAACAAGCCCGATACATGCACATATCTTGATAATTTTTCTAAATATTTCATTTTTATATAAAAACCAAGCCAAGATTATAGCAAGTGGACTGGTAAAAATACCTACAATTCCCCCTATCATTCCCTCACCATCAGTTGGCCCGAACCCTTTCGCCAAAGCCATAAATGTCCACTGCACAGCCAGAATATGAAACGCACCAAAGAATAGACTATAAAATATTCTTATACCTGTTCGCTTACAATCGAGTTGCATTTATATACCTAAGCCATTTTTAATACGCGTATAACTTTAGAATTCTCATACAATCACCCTTGTCACAATTATTTTCTCCGTAATACGTTAGGATTACATTGATACTCATTTTATTCGATAATAATTTTCCATATTCATGAAGCACAATTCCAATCTTCGCGATAAAAATATCTGCTGATCTACGAAAAGCACCAGACACCTACCCCAAATCCTCCCCATACTCCGGCAGGATGTGTTCGTCGATAAATCGAAAGCGTTGGTCGAGCATGTCCGCGTACTCTTTGGTGGGAGGGGCGTTGACGTCGATGATGTCCGCGAGGTTTTCGGTCCGGCCGGCCTTGACGGCATTGATCCATTGCTGCATCTCGCCCATGTATCCATCCAGGGCGCAGGCGCCGTTGGGTGTATCGGAACTCACAGCAATGTAAGCCGGCGGCAGGTCCCCAACGATCACCCATATCCATTCGTCCGCTGATCCATCATGCACAATCTGAAACAGATACACGGCCAGAATGCCATCCACCCCTAGCCCCAGATAACCGTCGATGATCTCTCGGCACCAGTCAAAGGCCAGCAGATAATTCTGCGCCTCCTGCAGCAGCTGATACAGACTGAACATATCATTGTCCGAACCAACCTGCGTCACAATCGTACTCACGTGCCGCAAGCGAGATGTAT
>JAUIER010000001.1 GCA_030429765.1 bacterium
ACGATCTGGAACTGACACGACAACGACTGTTGGAAGGACCAGGAATACCGACACAGTTAAGAAACAGATTTCTGGTGATCGCCAATGGCGGGGCCAAAGTTGCGTATTTAGATGCGCAGGACAATCTGGTTGAGATCGAGTCGTATCGTAATGAGGCATTGAGTCAGAATCAGCGATCGGCGCAGACGAGCAATCTGGATGTGGTGTATATCGGGGACGATCAGAAGCAGGATGGTAACGATATGCCTGGATTCCAGAAGGTGGGATTTAACCGGGCGATCAGTGTGTCGCCGGCGCCGGTGGTTGAGAATCCGGCGGGACTACGGTCGAATTATGTAGGGAATCAGGAGAGCGGAACAGCGGCGGTGATTCAGGCAGTGGTACAGATTGTACAGCAGGCGCCGAAACGACCGGTGTTTACATCGCAGGGGATTCCACGGATTGTTCAGACGGCTCGCGGAACATTTACGAACACAGATTATTCACAAGCCACGCGACCTGATTCGGCGATGTTGAGTCGGGCACAGGCTCAACGAATTTATCAAGATTTACTGGGACAAGGGTCAAATGTCTTAGCGCGAATTGCCGTTGTTGATGGACAAATCAATCAAGATCGATTGGCTCAGGAGTTGTCATTGCTCGCCCAGGTTGGCCGGGAAGTCGGCGCAGATTATCAAGATTCGGACCGGGCTTTCACTCGTCTGGATCGATACACGCAGCAGTATATAAGGGAAGTGGCGGAACGGACAGCATCCACCCGAGGTGAAATTATTCGCTTATCGCAGGCCGTGGTGCAGCGAGAGTCGCAGTTTCCGTTTGAGCAGAAAAATCCTTCAATGCCGGAGCGGCAGATCATACGTGAACAGCAGCAAGGCCGTGTCATTGGAAATAAACTGCACACAATTCTGTCGCCGCAAGGCCGGTCGGTTGCCGATTTTCTCAAAGGTGGATACAATCAACCGGGTTACGGTGTAGCCGCGCAGGCGGTGAATGATGGTTCTCATGCGTTGGGCAATGAAGGGAATCAAGGATATTACGTCGATCGAACCAATATCATGGGGCAGAACGGTACGCCAAAGTCCGGTCGTGAGGTATTTGTTGATACCACCACCAGCATGGCCGAGTTCTTCCAACGACGAGCCCAGCGAAACGGAAAGCCGATTCGACTGGTGATTAAGCCGGGCATCGGTGGTCAACACACGCCGTTTCAGGGTATCGCGGATGTATTCCAGGTCGTTGTTCCCGAGACCGGAGAAGTCGTTGGGGAATACGAACTAGGCAAAAATTATGAAGAGTCTATCAACAACGCCTTGCAGCAATTGGGAGCGACATGGGATCAGGTTGCCGTTATTCCAAGCTCCAAGTCAGGTTCTACCGATGAGACGATGATGATCTTTGTTGATGTCCTCAAAGCCGGATTGAAAAATGTGGCGAATATGCGGGGGATTGACGGAGAAATTTTTGCGGATGCGACGATCAACTATTTAAATCGTATCAACATTGTCGATGGACAAGAAGTTGCCGGAGAGGATCTCTTCAAAGATTTTGATTTCGACACGCTGGTTTCCGAGATATCTGCCAGAGATTCTAGAGTCAATGCTCAGGTTTCAATGGCCGTTTTTCGGACCGTTTTAGGGAATATGTTTTTCGAGACGACGGATCGACCGGAGGCATCAAGACTGTCGGCGTTTATCCGAAATTCCGGATTGGATCAGGTGTTGGGTGAAGACGCGCCGGGGTTTGGCGCAATGTTCGATAATGTCGGCGGACGCTGGACGGGTGATCTGCATATGATGGCGTTCCTCGCCTTCAACAATCTTAACCCGAATGAATATTGGCAAACCCGCTACGAGGGCATTCAGTCGGTGAGAAACGGGACACACACGGGTGTTGTCTTGGCCGACAAAATTGTCAATGAACGGATTCAGAAGATCGCGCTGGTTGTTCCCGACGAGTATTTCTGGGCGGCCAAGGGGACGGAGCAGAATTTCAATGAAAGTATCTGGCAGGAAGGATTTGCTAACCTGCGAGCGATTAAGGCCAGCAATTGGACGGCGCAGCAGCAATACTACACCGGACCGGGCGCGCTGGTTGTTAACGCGTCAGACCTGGCAATTGACCAGGGCTACAATGTCTACAATATCGACCGCGTCAATCAGTCAGCAGGGGCACAAACGTTGGCGAATGAGTTTGGAAGATTGTTCACCACATTTTACGGGATGACGTATACGACCGGAAACCGGTTGATCGCCCGTGCCGTAAACCAGGCGGGTTATGGAACGGAAGATATTGATGTCAACGACCTTAATAATCCGGCGACACAGATACTTCAGGAAAATTTGTATCTCAGACAACCTTATGTGGAGTTAGGAAAGGGTTTGCTGGAGGCGCGTCTCAAAGAATTACAGACACGTCAGCAGGCGTGGAGTCAGGCCGGTGCCACAGGAACAAGTCCGGTTCGCCAGTCAGAAGTTGAAATGTCGACTCAAGCCCAGCAGCGACAGGTCACCACAAATGTGCCGGGTATCAGTCTGAATCGCGTTGAAAACGCGCAGCAAATGGCGGATACCATTACGGCGGCCAGAGTCTATGCTGCGCAAACGGATCGTACATTTGTGCCGTTCCTTTATGTAGGCGGTAATGAATACGTTGACCTGCGTGAATCCCTGGTGGACATGGGGGTTGAATGGGTCATGCAGGGAACAGGTGATCAGCATATCAGCTATCAGCAGGTGTTGGCCAACCCGGATCAATATCTGCCGTTTTTCGTGTCTTTTGTGCCGGCGGCGGACCAGTTCCAGGAAGGAACACCGGCCATC
This sequence comes from bacterium, assembly GCA_030429765.1. Taxonomy (GTDB): domain Bacteria; phylum Omnitrophota; class Gorgyraeia; order Zapsychrales; family Zapsychraceae; genus JAGOSC01. Next base: position 2,820 of record JAUIER010000001.1, read on the forward strand.
GGATTTGCGAAGTCTTATTTGGATCGCATCAGTCCGAATGTAGTTAGGGATTATTTTGCCCAGGCATCGTTTGAGGCGTTGACAGATCTTCGACGGGATCAAGGCGGTTTAGGTGTTTTCATGCGAACCACGGAAAGCCCGGAACGGGTGGCGGAAGTCAAAGAAGCCTTTCGGCAAAGTTTTGCCCAAGCCTTGGATGAAGGATCCGATATGGCGATGTTAGCCATTACAACCGAAGAATTGGTTGAACTGGTTTATGAGATCAATGAAATCCTACAGATTTTGACAAATAGTCGAACTAATTTCCAAGACATCATCACAGAAGCCTTTATCCAATCGGATTCTAATGCCCTGGAGATGAGGGCGAATGAAGGTCGATTACCGGATACATACACCGTCGATGCCGAGGTCTTTGTAGAAACCTTGAGTGACGGGATTGATATGGATGTCTCGCGAATCATAGGAGCATTCCTGATTCCTTTTAATTCGCCCCGGGTCATTCAGATTGGATTGGCCGCGGCCGGTTTAAGCCGAGATAACGCCGGATTCGAGCAGCAGGTCCTGGAAGCGGGTGTTGGCCGGCTGGCCTTGAGGACCATATCCGATATGGGATTGAGAAAAGAGATTGCCCGATCGTCAAATCCGGTTGTGTACAGCCGGGCCCAAAGCGTTGACGGAGACCGGCCGGTTTTGGTTATGGACGGTGAGAATTTAATTAACTTCGCCGCAGGTCTGAATGAACTGGCGATGGCGCTTGCCGGCACAGATGTCAGCCGGTTTGACGCGGTATTGGAGTCTATTGCCGGTCAGGTGGGCAATTCAATTGAGCTCACGAGCGTATACCAGACGGATATGCTGCAGTTATTGCGAAATTTAGCGCGCAATTTAAATGAAGATGTCGATCGGCTGCAGGATGCGTTGGGATTGGCCTCGAATGCCGCGATCTACCGGGAGTTTGGTGATGTAGATTTGGGGGCGGACACCCCGCCGGCTGCGGTTATTTCTTTGGCTCCAGTTCAGCCAATTGAACAACCAGTCGATGCGGCGCAAACGTCCGATGACTTCAGAAAAGGGGGGATTGATTTGAACCCCGAACTATTGGATCTGCAGATTAAGCGGGATACAGATGGTGTGCCGCTGCCTATTCAGCAGCAGCCGATAGAGAACATGAATATTGACGGATTTTTACCTGTTATCATCAATGTCACACCGATAACAAATTTACCGCTGCTATTGGGTATGGCGGACGGCGAGGCGCTTCCGCAGGAGTTGAGCCTCGAACTCAGTCCAGCCGACCACAAGGCCCGGTTAGATGTAGCACATGACGTAGTATCATAAAGACGTCTGCAGCTGATGGGGCACCAGATTGTCCATATCGGCTGTTTGTTCCGATTCCCCAATCGACAATGTCGAAACAGGGGACACAAACTAGATTCTATGTGCAGAAAATAGGGCGATGTCCCCTGTTTTTTGACAATCCGACCTTCCTTTAAGCTAAATTTTGCTGGCTTACCGTACCAAATCATATATAATAATACTGTTATAGTTAAAGATTCTTACATCAGATCAAATAATTCTGGCATGCATGGACTTACGTCCGAATTCCACCGCCGGAGTTTGATCTCAAATCCTACATAATAGATACCAAAATGGTCAACATTGGACTGATCGGCTGCGGATATTGGGGGCCGAATTTGCTGCGTAATTTCATGGATTGTCAGGACGCGACCGTGTCGATGGTGGCTGAACTTGATCCTGAACGGATCGAATATATCCAGCAAAAGTATCCGGGTATCAAGACCACACGCGACTATCATGATTTGTTCGGTGATGCGGTTGACGCGGTCGTTATTGCCACACAACCCGCCACGCATTTTGCGTTTGCCAAAGAGGCCTTAGAGCACGATAAGCATGTGCTCGTCGAGAAACCATTGGCCAAATCAATCCTGGAGGCTGAAGAACTCGTACGGATCGCCCGGCAGCGCGATCTCAAGTTGATGGTCGGTCATACATTTGAATACAATGAGGCCGTCCGGGAGCTTAAACGGCAGATCCAGCAGGGAACCGTCGGCAAGCCGTATTATCTGTATTCTCAACGGCTGAATTTCGGTATTGTCCGCAAGGATGTCAATGCGCTATGGAATCTGGCCCCGCATGATGTCTCTATATTGATCCATTTGCTTGAAACCATGCCCGAGGCGGTGAGCTGCCGCGGGTATGATTTTATTCAACCGGGCATCGACGATGTAATCTTTATGGTGCTGCATTTTCCCAACAATATCATTGCCCACGTTCAGGTCAGCTGGCTGGACCCGAGCAAAGTCCGCAAAATGACTGTCGTCGGCAGCGATAAAATGATCATATATAACGATATGGATGATCACAAGATCCAGATTTATGACAAGGGGATAAAGGTCCAGAATATGGATGAATCGCTGGGACCGTACGATGATTTTGGAAAATATCAGCTGATCAAGCAGGCCGGTGATGTGAGTTTTCCCAAAATAGATTTTAAAGAACCCCTCAAGGCCGAGTGTGACGATTTCGTAAACAGTATTGTTAACGATACTCAACCGCTGGCCAACGGTGAGAATGGTCTGCGTGTCGTGCGGGTGTTGCAAACCGCGCAGGCCTCTATGAACTTAAATGGAGTGACGCTCGACGTGAGAAAAGGATCTCCCGAACCCAAACGGCCGACGATGGCCACACAATTCTAAATATCATGATCCCACTAGTAGATTTAAGACGACAGTATCAAAGTATCAAAGATGAAGTGCACACGGCCGTCAATGAAGCCATCGAAAGCATGGCCTTCATCAACGGACCGCAGATTAAACAATTTGAACGGGACTTCGCACGGATCTCGGGCGCCAAATTCGGCGTCGGTGCCAGTTCCGGAACCACCGCGTTACAATTGGCTTTAACGGGACTGGGCATTGGTCACGGCGATGAGGTGATCACGGTACCCAACACATTCATCGCGACCACCGAAGCCATCACGCATAGCGGCGCGCGGGTTGTGTTTGTTGATATCGACGAGCAAACGTACAATATCGATGCGTCCAAGATTGAGGCCGCCATTACGGATAAGACCCGGGCGATTATCGCGGTCCACCTGTATGGGCAGCCGTGTGATATTGAAGGGGTGTTGGCGGTGGCGCGAAAGCATGATCTCAAGGTGATTTTTGACGCGGCGCAGGCGCATCTGGCTGAGTATGATGGTAATCCAATCGGCGGGTATGGCGACGCGGTCTGCTATAGTTTCTATCCCGGGAAAAATCTGGGGGCGTACGGGGACGGAGGTATTGTCCTGACAAACGATGAAGATTTGGCCAAGCGGATGGAGATGCTGGCCGATCACGGGCGCGAAGAAAAGTACGCGCATTTGATGGAAGGGTTTAATTACCGGCTGTCAGAGATTCAGGCCGCCATTCTGAATGTCAAACTCAAGTATTTACCCGAGTGGACCAAGTCGCGGCAGATGCTCGCCCGGGAATACGGAAGATTGCTGCAAAGTATGGATGTAGTTTTACCGTATGTCGACGAGAAAATGAGCCATGTGTTTCATTTGTTTGTTGTTCGGCTGCAGCATCGTGATGAGATAAAATCATATTTAAATGATAAGGGCATCGGTGCTGGAATACACTATCCGATCACCCTTCACACACAGAAGGCGTATAGCTATATGAACCACGCGCCGGATGATTTTCCTGTGGCTGAAAGATGCTCCAAGGAAATCCTGTCATTGCCGATGTTTCCTGAATTAACAATCGAGGACCTGCAGTTGATCGTCCGGGAGCTGGCATCCGCCCAGGACAAATCCAGAACGCAATATGTATAGAGACAAGAAAATTGCGCTGGTGATTCCCGCGTACAATGAATCCCGACTGATTCAGCCTACCCTGAAGAATGTTCCCGAAGTGATTGATAAGATTTACGTGGTCGATGACTGCAGTACGGACAATATGACCAGTGTTGTCCAGTCGTTGGCTAAGGAAGATCCGCGCATCGAGCTTATTGAACATGAAGAAAATCAAGGGCCGGGCGGCGCGATTATCACCGGCTATCGGGCGTCTTCGAGAGATAACTATGATATCGCCGTTGTCGTCGGGGGAGATTATCAAATGCCTCTCGACGAAGTCCACGCGTTTCTTGATCCGTTGATCGATAAACAAGCGGACTACACCAAAGGTAACCGATTTTTTGTCTGGGACAAGACACGTTCCAAGATGCCCAAGATCCGGATCTTCGGAAACATTATCATCACTGCCATGACCAAGATCGCGTCGGGTTACTACAAGATCATGGATGTCGTCGACGGATATACCGCCATTACCAAACAGGCGATTGATATTGTCGACTGGGATATTGCCTGGAAGCGCTACGGTTATCCCATGGATTTCCTGATCAGACTAAACGCGTACGGACAGAAGGTCAAAGATATTCCACGTACGCCGATTTATCTGGAAGGCGAGCGGCAATCGCAGATCAAGGGATTGCGTTATGCCATACGCGTGGCGCCGATGCTGATCCGCGGATTTTTCTGGCGCATGTTTTTCCGATATATCTACCTGGACTTTCATCCGCTGGTCTTGTTTTTTATCTGCGGGATTCTGCTGTTCCCCTTCGGCGTGGCCTTAGGATTTGAATTGATCTACCGGGAGTTCTTTGCCGGCGGAGCGACAGGGCCCAAGGCGATACTCTGTGCGTTGTCTATTATCACGGGGCTGCAGTTCTTATTGTTCGGTATGTGGTTCGATATGGAGATGAGCAAGTAATCCGACGGCTATCCGGAAAGTATCATTTATGCGAATTGTAGTTGATATAGGACATCCCGCCCACGTTCACTTCTTTAAAAATTTTATCCACGAATACCGCCGACGGGGACATGAGATCATGTTAACCACGACGGATAAGGACATCGCCCTCGAGCTGCTTAATGATTATGGATTTGAATACACGCTCCTGGGACGCACGGGCAAGTCTCTGTTACGTAAAGTACTGAGTATCCCGATCCTGGATTGGCGTCTTTATCAAGCCGTCAGACGGTTCAAACCGGACCTCTTTATGGGATTGGGATCTATCCGTTGCGCCCATATCGCTCGGCTGACGGGTAAGCGCTCCATCATCTTCAATGATACCGAGGCGACGATCAAAGAACATATCCTTTATTACCCGTTCGCCGATCGCGTGGTTTCACCGAGATGTTTCGGCCGGGATTTCGGTAAAAAACATATCCGTTATGACGGCTATCATGAACTGGCTTATCTGCATCCGGATCGCTTCACGCCGGATCCCACCGTTCTGCAGGAATTGAATATTTCACCTGATGAAAAAATATTTATCGTTCGCTTTATTTCGTGGGAGGCCACCCATGATATTGGACAGCGGGGATTTACCGATGAAGGCAAGAGACGGTTGATCAATGCGCTCGATCAGCATGGACGGGTGATTATCACCTCTGAAGGATCATTGCCGGACGACCTTCAGAAATTCCAAATGCGGATCAGTCCGACCCGCATGCATGATGTGCTCGCGCATGCCACGATGTGTATCGGCGAGGGGGCGACAATGGCCTCGGAGGCCGTTGTGCTGGGGATTCCGGTTGTTTTCTTAAGTACATTGGTACACAATTATCTGCATGAACAGGCGGATGAATATCAGTTGATGCATATCTTCAATGAGCAGGAAGGAGCGATCCGTAAAGTCGAAGAGCTTTTGCAAGTGCCTAATCTGCGCGAACAATGGCAGTCTCGACGAGAACGGATGTTGGCCGACAAGGTCGATGTCACGGCGTTTATGCTGGACTTTGTGGATCAGTTTGCACGAGAGTTGATCAAGTCATGAAATTATTGATCGCAGCGCGGCTTAATTCGGAATATAAATTACGGACGACCCTCGAGCCGATTCTGCAATTATCGATGATCGATCAGGTGTATCTGGTGCGGCGATATCCGATCGAGCTGCCCAAGACCATCTGCTATAGCCCGCCGGTTCTACTTCGCAAATCTATCCTTACGACCGAACTCTACCGTGTATGGAAGATCATGATGCTTTGTCTGTTCAAACGGCCGGACGGACTCATGGGGATTCACTTTATCTTTCATTGCGTCTATACCGCGCTGGCGAAAATGATCTTCCGTATCCCTTTGATTATGCTGATCATCGAAAGCCCGGATAAATACCGACAGCATCCTGTTTTCAATTTTCTGATGAGACGGGCGGATCTGGTGGGGGTGAGAGGGAATAATTCCCTGAAGTTTTTATCGAACACCGCGAAGGTCGACGAACCCCGCATATTTGTTACACCCGATGTTCATCGCTTTCAGAATCCCGAAGAGATCAAGGAAGCGGAAAAAAATTATGATTTGGTCTTTGTCGGATATTACACCAAGGCCAAGCGTATCGATATTCTGCTGGAGGTGGTTGACCGGATCCGGCAGCAAAAACCGGATGTGAGTCTGGCCCTCGTCGGAGATGGCCCCCTACATGATTCGGTGGTGGAAAAGATTGACCAATTGGGATTGCATGACAATGTGGACCGGTTGGGGCATGTCAAAAGCATCTATCCTTATCTGAAAAGTTCGCGGATTTTTATCATGACGTCCCAGACAGAAGGATTGCCAACGGTGCTGCTGGAGGCCCTGGGGTTTGGATTGCCGTTCGTGGTGCCGGATGTAGGCGATGTCCGGGACCTGGCGATCGACGATTACAACGCGATTGTGGTTGAAAAATTGGATGTCGACGCATTTGCCGCCGCCTGTCTCAAACTATTAGAGGATGATGAATATTACCAAACGGTTCACGCCAATGCCTGCGCGTTTCGGGATGAACTAAAAGACCGCCATCGGTTTGAGTCGGTCCAGCGGCTGTGGGAAGAAAAGCTGAAGGTGACGCTTCAATGAAGGAGAACAAGTTGGGACACCGCGGGATCCACGTGTTGATGGGCATCGCCGCATTGATCTGGATGATTCCCTTTGCGGCGTTTTTTAAGCGCGAGATCGCCCTTTTCCCCGACGGATGGTCCTATTTCAACTGGACACGCTTTGTATATGACAATATTACACGAGGTGTGTATCCGCTGTGGCAGCCGTTTGATAATTGGGGATACCCGGTAGGGTTCAAGATTCGGTTTCTAGGCGAGTTCAATCCGCTGTTCTTGCTGATGATGATCCCCTATAAGCTGGGGATATCCTATCCTGTGGTTTATTTTGCATATGCGGTCGGATACTTTTTGCTCGGTATTTACGGGTTTTATCGAATCTGCCTGCATTTGACGCAGGATCAAATTTCGGCCTATCTGGGTTTTATCATATTGCTTTTTTCCAATATGGGGATCGCGATATTTTTCAATTATTGCGAGATTGCCTTATTTGTGCCGGCGGTTTGGTTCTTTTATTTTTTCCTGACGTTTTGTTCCGGGCCGACACGTTCATCACTCATCGGGATGACATTCGCGGTGATGATGATCTTGACGACCTACATGCCGTTTTATTTTCTGACTGCTTTTTTAGCCTTTTTGGTCATCGCTGCTGTTTTGTACATGCGCGATTTGAAACCGATTCTGGTCCAGAGTCTCCGGTTTTTAATCCAGCATCGCGGATTAACGGTCTTGTGTGTGGCCGCTATACTTGTTTCAGCCGTACCGGGTTATATCACCTACAAGGAAACCGGGTCCAGCGAATTCAGTTATGATCATCGAAAGGCTGACTCGTCGGAGAGCGCGGTGACAACAGGGGTCTCGATGGTCAACGCAGGGAGTATTCTGGGGCCGGTGACATGGCGGGGACTGTTATTCGGACAAAAGTATCAGGACAATTATTTGTCCTACTTTTTTCTGCCGGCCGGGGCCATATTTATCCTGTTGATGACCATTTTTAATCCGTTTAACCGGCGGCTCGCGCTGTGTTTGGGGGTGGCCCTGGGTATGTTCTATATTGTGATCACCAACGCGTCGGGGGTGACACAGTTTCTGTATGATCGCGTGTTCTTTTTTAGAATCATGCGGAATATTTTCTATCTATTCTATCTGGCCGTTCCATTTGTAGTTTTTTTCGTGGTGGAACAGCTTCGGATTTGGATGGCGTCGGAAAAGCAGAATGGATCGATCTCAAGAATTTGGATTCTGTTGGTGGCGACGGGACTGATCGTATATCTCAAGATTCAAGGTCACGCGCTGGTATCTATTTATATCTCGGTTATCGGCATAGCATCGGCGCTGATTTTTAACGTTCAAAATTTTTCAAGATGGGCCTTTGCACTAGCCGTGACGTTTTTCTTTTTGGTTCATCCGATCGATGTGTACCGTCATTATGTGTCGAATGTGGCTGAGGTCATCCCGGCCGGGGAAATCTTCGAGCCGCGGCATCCGAAATTTCACTATCAACGACCGGACTTCGGCACCAAGCCGGCGTTTGCGGCCCATGAGTTTGAGGAAAGTTCAGGGTTCACCCTACAGAAATTTGCCGGGACGCAGGGGGCGGCATTGCTGCAGAACAATACCGATCCCGGGGCGATGAGCCGATATACACGCAATAAATTTATTGCCTATGATCAGACCGTCACGCAATCGTTCGCATCACAAAACTGGTTTCAGATCGGCCGGCATTTGATTGAATTGCAGAACGAGGCGATTGTCGTGGGCGACGGAGAATCAATCCGTCAGGCGCCGGCGTCGGCCCAGGTGATTTCGTCGGATTCGGACTTGTTCCGGGTCACGCACTTTGATTTGAACACCATCAGTTTTGAAACCAATTTCCCGACGAGAAAATTTATCGTTTACAACGATAGCTATCACAGCGGATGGACGGCCCGTGTCAATGGAGAAGCCGGACCGATATGGCAGAGTAATATCGCTTTTAAAGGGCTGTGGCTTGAGGCGGGACCGAATCTAGTCCAGTTACGCTTCGGTTCGGTATGGCTCGAACGATTTTATTTTTTGCTGATGATCGTATTCATGTTGGTCTTTGCCGGGTTAATCCATCTACTTGTCCAGGAGCGATCGCGTGAATAAATATGTGGGGTGGATCAATCGATCGTTGGTTGTTTATCTTATTGTTGGTGGATTGATTTATGTGACGATCGATCATCAACAGGCCACGATCAAGATTCTCAATCATGACCGGAATGCCGCGCGCTATGTCAATCGACACGCGCTTCGGCCGGATGTTGAATTCGACGAGGCCAAGTTTTATAAAGCGGGAGAGTATCAGCGGCGATTGATCAAACTTTTACCCGATGAGTATTTGAGTCATGGTGTTTTGGGTTATATTTATTATCAGCTAGGCGATATCCCGCGGGCGATACGGTCTTATCAGCGCGCGGCGCGAGTGCGGCCGGAACTATTCGGGTTTCATTACAACCTCGGCTTGATCCATTTTCAAAATCAGGATTGGGAGCAGGCCGTTGCTTCCTTTGATAAGGCGCTGGCTGCAGGACCCACGGCATCAATCGAACATCATCAGGTGATTGCGCGCCAAATGCTTGACGGCCCCAATCAGCAGGCGTGGATCCAGTCCAAGGCCGGACAACTCAAACAGGCCTATGAATTGACGCAGCTTTTAAGAAGCAAGGCACAGCAGCGGCAGGGACTCAGTGAGGCTGAGAACGCATCCTTGTACTACTACGTGCCGGAAATGGAAACGGGGATTAAACCATTAGATGTTATTGTTAACCATCGGAAAACAGGTGAATCTTTATGAGCAAATCAAACGTGAAGGTCCATGAAACGGCCTGGGTGGATGAAGGGGCAACCATTGGGGACGGCACAGCGATCTGGCATTTTTGTCATGTCATGAGCGGCGCGCGCATCGGTCAAAATTGCAAGATCGGACAAAATGTCGTTGTACATCCCACCGCGGTGATTGGAAACGGGGTTAAGATCCAGAACAATGTCTCTGTGTACGATGCCGTGACACTGGAGGATGAGGTGTTTTGCGGTCCGTCCTGTGTGTTTACCAATATTATTAATCCGCGTTCGGCGATCAATCGGAATTCTGATAAATTCTTCCGGCGGACGTTGGTGAAAAAGGGTGCGACCATCGGCGCGAATGCCACCATAGTCTGCGGCGTAACGCTGGGGCGGTATGCCTTCGTGGGGGCCGGAGCGGTGGTTACGCGGGACGTGCCGGACTACACGCTGGTTTACGGAAACCCTGCCCGCGCAATGGGTTGGGCATGTGAATGCGGCGAGCGGATTGAATTTTCAGCGTCCCGGGCGACTTGTGCCGCCTGTCAGCGTAAATACAGCTATGACAACGGTTTAGTGTCCAACGTCCTGTAATTATCTGTCCACGGTCTCAAAAATAATTTGCCAAGCCCAGAGCGGATGTATATAATACACATCCACTAACAACCTTATAAATAATACTACATATAAAGGAGTCCGGATGAGCGCAACACATCTGACAGAGCAGAATTTTGAGAAGGAAGTCATCAAGTCTGACATTCCCGTTTTGGTGGATTTTTGGGCGGAGTGGTGCGGTCCCTGCAAGATGATCAGTCCGATTATTGATGAAATTGCCGAGGAACTCAGTGGAAAGCTGAAAGTGACAAAGCTCAATGTGGATGACGCGCAGGAACTTGCGGCCAAATTCAGTATTTTGTCGATTCCGACATTGCTGGTTTTCAAGAATGGTGAGCCGGTTGAGCAAATTGTCGGGGCGATGTCTAAAGATCAGTTGCTGGAAAAGATCAATCCGCAGTTGGCGTAGGAAAATATTTTATGACGATAGAGTTTTGCTATTCAAAGATAACGTACGCGGTTGTGACGCAGGCGGAATTGTATTACGAAGGCAGTATCACCATTGACGAAAAGATATTGCAGGCCGCCGAGATTGTACCGGGACAGAAACTGCAGATTGTAAATATCAATAATGGTCAGCGGTTTGAGACCTATGCCATTGCCGGTGAGGCCGGATCGGGGGCGATTTGTCTTAATGGACCGGCGGCCCGGTTGGGTATGGTCGGTGATCAGATCCACATCCTGAGTTATGTTCATGTCGACCGGGATCAGGCCCGTTCGATGAAGACCCGGGTGATTGATCTGGGCGAGGGCAATCAGATCAAATCATGAAAATTCCCCCGTTGAAAGTCCGGTTATATGGCGATCCGTGTCTGCGGGAGCCGGCCCAGACGGTCGAAGAAGTGGGAATTGTGGAGATCATGCTGATCGATGCCATGATTGAGACCATGATCCGATACAAGGGCATTGGACTGGCCGCACCGCAAGTCGGGATTAGCCGGCGGATTCTCGTGGCAGATATCGGCGACGGTCCGATCGCGCTGATCAATCCGGAGATCAAAAAACAATCCGGCTCGGGCGTGCTGGAAGAAGGATGTCTCAGTATTCCCGAGGTGAATCTCAATATCACACGGGCGAAATCGATCGTGGTCGAGTACCGCGATATCAACAACCAAGTCGTCCAAAAAAAATTTAAGGATCTGATGGCGCGGGTCATTCTGCATGAAACCGATCACCTCAACGGCAAGATGATCGTGGATTACGCCACCAAAGAAGATTTGGAAAAGATTCAGCCTCAACTGACGTTGCTGGAAGAACGGCAGAAGAAAGCTTCATAACCACTCAAATTTTTCATCATGGTTCAAATCGTCGACGAGAAATTACCGGAAAATCAGCCATTACCCAAATGGTTCCGTCAGGAACTGCCGGACATGGACCGGATCCGGGAAATGAAAAAAATGTTCCGTTCATCCGGCCTGCATACGGTTTGTGAAAGCGCCCGTTGTCCGAATATCGGTAAATGCTGGGGAGAGGGCGTAGCGACCTTTATGATCCTGGGAGAGATTTGTACCCGTGCGTGTCGTTTTTGCGCGGTCAAGGCCGGCCGGCCGATGGATGTCGATCCGGATGAGCCGCGAAACGTCGCCCAGGCCGTAAAAGATTTGAATCTGCGTTACGTGGTGATCACTTCGGTGGCCCGGGACGACATTCCCGATGAAGGAGCGGAACATTTTTATCAAACTATTCGGCAGATCCGTTCTCTCAGTCCGCAAACCAAGATTGAAGTATTAATCCCGGATTTTTCCAACAAACAGCCGAGTATCGAGCGATTGATCGAAGCACATCCGGAGGTTGTGAGCCACAATATCGAAAGCGTCCGCCGGGTGTCCAGCCGAATCCGCCCGCAGGCGCAATACGACCGCTCACTCGATGTCCTGCGTAATTTTAAGAAATTCGGTCCGGATATCTTCACCAAATCGAGCTTCATGCTCGGACTCGGAGAGACACATGACGAGATTGAAGAGGTCATGCGCGATCTTCTGAATGCCGATGTGGATATTCTGACCATCGGCCAATATCTCCAACCCACACAATTAAAGCGACACATTCCCGTCGAACATTTTTATACACCTCAGGAATTTGATTTTTACAAACAGCTTGGTTTGAAGATGGGGTTCAAGCACGTGATGAGCGGTCCGCTGGTCCGCAGCTCGTTCATCGCCGAGGAAGGGTATAAAGAATGCTTCGGAAAAGTCAATGCCTGATCAGGACGTTCAGCGGAATTGTCCAGCAGGTTTTCATTAACCCACATGGAATGCGCGTTTAATCCCTTATGAAAAAATTTTTGAATTACATACTCCGAGTCGGAATCAGTGTGGCCCTGTTATGGTGGCTGTTTTCCAAAAAGATTGACCTGCCCAGCACGATTGAGGTCTTGAAAAATGCCGACTTGCCGTTTATCGGTCTGGCATTCGCCATCTTTGTCTTCACGAACATTGTAATTTTGATCCGCTGGATCATATTTATTCGCGCTCTCGAACTGGATATCCCTTTAGGGGAAATCATTCGATATTGTCTGATCGGTTTGTTCGGAAATCTGTTCCTGCCAAGCGCGATCGGCGGCGACGCGATCAAGATCTATGGGCTTTGCAAAAGCACACCGCATAAGGCCAAGGTAGTGGCTTCGATTCTGCTCGACCGGCTCTGCGGATATATTGGACTGGTGGTTGTGGTGATCGGCGCGTTTATCGTCGGGCACAAACACATTACCGACCCCACCATTACCTACGCGATTTTGCTGGTCATTCCTGGAACATTTGTCGTTATGACGGTGTTATTCAATGAAGCGGTGTATGAATTCTGCTGCCGTTTGTTCAACGGCATTCCCAAGATTAAAAACGCGTTGATGCAGATGCATTATGATATTGCGTTACTCAAAGGAAATAAAAAATCCGGATTTGCCGGCCTGGCCCTGTCATGTGTGTCGCATGTCCTGCTGGCTGTGTTGTCATTTTATATCGCCAAAGGGTTGGGGCAGAGTGTCAGCCTGATCTATTTTCTGCTCTTCTTCCCGCTGATCAGTATGGCGGCGGCCTTGCCGTCTCTGGGAGGATTGGGCGTGCGTGAGGCGGCCGCGGTGTACTTTTTTGGCAAGATCGGGATCGATTCGGGAATCGCGGCGAGTATCACGCTGATGACGTACATCTACATGGTGATCATCGGACTTATTGGGGGAGCGGTTTATGTCTTTACACTATCTTCTGGACGGATACAACATCCTGCACCAGATGCCCCGGCTGACGGAACTGGACATTGATCAGCAGCGATTGATTCTGGTCCGGGAGATCGAGAAGCAGCGACCGCATGGCCGGCAGCGAAACCAGATCACCATCTATTTTGATGGGCGGCCGGGCCCGGTTCAGCCGATCCAGTCGTCGGTGGTCAAGGTTCAGTTCACGTATGATGACACGGCGGATGACCGGATTAAGACGGCCGTGCATGAGGCCTCGAACAGCCGGAATATTGTAGTTGTCACCGATGATCGCGCGATTCAGTACGCGGTCCGCGCGTATGGGGCCAAGGTCTGGACAGTCAAAGAATTTCTAGACCGATTGAATAAAACGTCCGCCGGTTCAGGTTCAAGCAGCGGCAGCAATCGCGGAATTTCGGCGCAGTCCGCCGAACAGATTAATTCTGAGCTGGAAGACATATGGCTCCGGAAAAAATCAGATGAATGAGACCACATAACGGTCAAAACTGTTTCTATCACCAAAAATTTCTATTATAATAAAACCGCCCATGAAATCATTTTTTGAGTCAATGGTGAACATCGTCAGAGGCATGGGAGACGCTCTTTGGTTTTTATGTGACATACTCGGACATATTTTGTGCGGTCGGATTCGTATCGGGGAAGTCCTCAAACAGGTGTATGAACAGGGTGTTCAGTCGGTGATTATTATCACCTTGACCTCGGTGGCCTCCGGTATGGTGTTAGCGCTCCAGGGCTATGTGGCGATGAGCCGCTTCGGGGCCAAAGAATACATATCTCATTTAGTGGCTTTGTCTTTGGTGCGCGAATTAAGTCCGGTATTCACGGCACTGGTGTTTTCAGGAAAGGCCGGCGCGCGGATTACGGCTGAATTGGGGACGATGAATGTCAACAGTCAGATCCTGGCGACCAAGACCATGGGGGTGGATCCGGTGGAATACCTGGTCGTGCCGCGGTTTTTGGGGACGATTATCGCGCTACCCGTGTTGACGATCATCTCAGAGATCGTCGGTATCGCCGGAGGCTATCTGATCGGGGTCTACGAGGCCAACATCCCCGGGGCTTTCTACATCAATCAGACGATCAAGGCCATCCGCTACGTGGATTTTTTCAGCGGATTTATAAAAGTGGCATTTTTTTCATTTATTATTTCCTGGGTCTGCTGTTATCAAGGTTATTTCACCCGCGGCGGATCGCTGGGCGTGGGTCAATACACCACCAAGGCGGTGGCGTATTCGTATATATACATCATTATTTCCAACACACTCTTAACCAAGTTCATTCTAACCTTTTGGGGTTAAGGAGGGATTGTGATACGTAGGACTTCGACAACGATAGTATGCATGATCGGTTTGATGATCGCGCTGTCCGGCTGTTCATCCAATGGCGTCGGGAATAGAGGAAATGTGCCGTCATATGCCTTTGGGAATATGGAGGCGGAGTGGATCCGTAACGGTGAGCCCGTGGAGTTTGAAGGTCAGATGTGGTATCCGGCCGATGGGATCGAGAGTTTGACCGACATGGAAGTTTATCCGATCAGTGAGTACCGGGGTGTTAAGATCTTTGTGGACAAGACGGATGTCCGGCCCTTTGACCGGGTGTACACAAAGTTCGGTGTCAACAAGTACCGATACTTTAAACCCAGATCTGCATTATGATCGAACTGACGAATGTCTCCAAAACATTTTCCGGGCAGAAAATTCTGGATGATATCAGCCTTCAAATCGGCACTGGAGAAATTGTCGTTATTCTGGGTGAGAGCGGGACAGGAAAAAGTGTTCTGCTCAAGCATATCATCGGACTGATCAAGCCGGATCAGGGCCACATCAAGATCGATGGTCAGGATATCAGCCGGTTGTCGGAACGAAAGTTGCTGAATGTGCGTAAGAAGATCGGTTTTTTGTTTCAGGAAGGCGCGCTCTACGACTTCATGAATTGTTTCGACAACATTGCGTTTCCACTGCGGGAACACACCCGGATGAAAGAGCGGGTGATTAAAGAGAAGATCCAGAAGATTCTCAAATTGATTGACCTGCAGGGTGTTGAAGATAAGTTGCCCTCGCAGTTATCCGGCGGGATGAAAAAACGTGTGGCCCTCGCCCGGGCGATTGTGCTGGATTCCAAGATCCTGTTTTGCGATGAACCGACGTCGGGTCTGGACCCGATCCGCAGCCGTGACATTTCGGACCTGATCCGCAATGTGTCCAAGGAGCTTAATTGTACGACGGTGATCACGTCTCATGATATTAAAAATTCATTCCGTGTGGCGGACCGGCTGATCCTGCTCGGCAAGGGCAAGATCATCGCGGACGGCAACCGGAGTTTCTTTGAGCAATCCAATTTACCGCAAGTTCAGGAATTTATCAGCTGAGGTTTCTATATGAATTTAAGAGATTTTACTAAAAGTTTTATGGCCGGATTGTTCTTTATTGTCGGGGTGCTGCTGATCGTTGGCTTTGTCTTTACGTTGGGCAAGGACAAAGGATTGGCCAAGGCCAAATTTCAGATTCCGGTGTTGTTTAACAATGTCGGCGGTCTGTCTGAAGGCGCGCCGGCCCGTTTGGCGGGTGTTACCGTCGGGGGCGTATCCAGCATAGACTTTCTCCAAAAACCGGTGGAAGGGCGCCGTGTAGTGGTCACGATCAGTGTGCTCGATAAATACCGGCCGCAGTTTGACAATAGCGTCAAGTTCGCGATTGTCACCGAAGGGGTGTTGGGTGAGAAGCTGATGGAAATCAAGATTCTGGATGGCGGTGATAAATTGAATTTATCTCAGCCGATCTTCGGTGAAGATCCGTTAGAGGTTTCCGATCTGGTGGAGGTATTCACATCTGCGGCGGATTCGTTTACCAAGACGGCCGAGGAAATCAGTCAGATCGACATGGTGGAACTATCGACTGTGATGCGTGATTCGTCCAAGGCCCTGTTGATCACAGCCGACGGTCTCAATGCCATGATGGACGAGCTGTATGACATCACGCGAAAATCCAAGCGGATCTTCGATCGGATCGAACAAAAGGTCATCGAAGGGGATTTATTCAAAGTTTTTTAGAAGGTGAACGCCCGCATTCACTTGCGTCAACCTAGTCGGGCTCATGAAATCAGAGAGGAACACGATATGTTTGTACTGGGTAATTTTTTAATTGCCGTCGCTTCAATCCTTGGTATAATTCTTAAATTGTTGTACTGGTTGATCTTGATCCGGGCCCTTATCAGTTGGGTCAATCCGGACCCATACAATCCGGTCGTTCAGTTTCTTCACCGTACCACGGAGCCGATATTGCAGCCGATTCGTCGGTTTATGCCGCCGATGGCCATCGACATATCACCGATAATCGCGTTTTTTGCTATCATATTCCTGAATATTTTTCTGGTGACGTCGATACAGGAATTTGGGTTGCGGCTAAAGAGTCAATCGCAACCTGTACAGCGGATGGATTTGAGGTCTGCAGGATCTGAAAGAGGACAGGAAGACACCGGAACGTTCATGAGCCGGTAATGGCTTTAAATATGACAATGGAATACACACCAAGGAGTGAATGATGTTCGATAAAATGAAACAAGTGATGGAAATGAAACGTCAGGCGGATAAGATTAAGAAAGAGCTTGAGGCGACTTCGGTTGAGCTTGAAGAAATCCGCGGAATTAAAATACGGATCAACGGGGCGCAGAAGTTTAAGTCCATTGATATTGATCAGAGTCTGCTGGAGTCGATCAACAAACCGAAGTTCGAAACCGATCTACTGCGGTCCATGAACGCCGCGATTAAGAAATCGCAGGCTGTGGCCGCCGAGAAAATGAAATCCGTTATGCCTGGAATGCCCGGGCTGTAGACCCAATCGAAAGGAGCATATTACATGCCATACGATCAATCGTTAGACGTTGCCAAATTCAAGGAAACCAAAGAATTTGAAGACACGCGCATCACCGTCGGGGTTTTTTCTTATAACGAAGGTCCGAAAAAATTACAGCTATCGCGTGAAAACGTGAATGCCAATGAAGAATGGCGTTTTGCCAAGCTCGGCCGCATGACCAAAGAGGAAGCGCAGGAAATACTTCCGATTATGCAAAAAGCCATCGAAGAAATGTAATGAAGCGGACGCGTTTCCGTACACTTATTGGAGGATGAACCATGGCAGATGAAATTTATCTCACTCGGGCCGGGTACGAAAAAATCTACAGTGAAATCGAACATCTAAAGAAAGAATCCATTAAGATCGCCGGGCAAATTGAAGAAGCTCGACTGCAGGGAGATCTTTCCGAGAACGCCGAGTATGACGCGGCCAAAGAGGCCCAGGCCTATAATGTGGCCCGACGGACGGATCTCGAAGGGAAACTGGCCAAGGTTCGGATTATCGAGGACCAGGATATTCCCGGAGATAAGATTTACATCGGCGCCATTGTCACATTGAAGGATCTTGATACGGACGAGGAATTTCAATACCAAATGGTTTCTCCCGAAGAGGCCAGTTACGAAGAAAACAAACTGTCCATCTTCGCGCCGATCGGGAAAGGTCTGATGGGCCATGCCGAAGGCGAGGAAATCGAGATCAACGTTCCGGCCGGCGTGTTGAAGTATAAAGTTCTAAAGATAGAGCGTCCCAAGTAATCCGTTGGGACGTTGGATTTAAGCGAAACCCTCAATCATCGTGATTGGGGGTTTTTTCTTGGGATGGTGTGGGCAATTGCCACAAGGAGTGAAAGGTCCAGAAGACCACCGAGGGAAGCGTCGCGTACATCAGTCGGTGCAGAGACACCTGAAGCCACCACAGGATGCGGCTGTCATCGAAGTAGGTGTTGACGAAATAATACACACTGATCACGCCGATGTATCCGAGTAAAAATCCCGGGAAGATGATAGATTTGGAGCTGAAACAGCGGCCCGAACTCAGAATAAGTCCCGCCACCAATACAATCCAAAGCCCGTTCCACGTCGGGCTGATCATTTCCACCAGAATAAAACTCAGGATCGCCTTGACCCGGTAAAAACTCACCGGATGCGTGTCCGACATCAATCCGTTAATAAACGTCTCGCTCTCCGGCGAGAAAAGAGCGGAGAACAGGATCGTCACAATCGAAGCGACAGCGCCGGCACCGTAGATATACACAAAAGTCTTCTTGGTCGGCTGATGTTTCCATAGCAGGTACAGCGGCGTCAGACAGAAAATAATACCCGCCGCGATAAATCCTTCACCCTTGGAAAAACTCAGGAATCCCAGGGAAACGCCGGCGAGTACCGCGAATACCCGTTGGCCTGACATCTTGGTCATGAGCACGCAGATCAACGCGGCCAGGAGATAGTAAGCCACCACAATATCCGCGTACTGACTGAGAGAAAGTTTGACGAACATCGACGAGAACAATAGCAGTGTGGCGCACAAAACCGAAAAACGTGAGCGCGTGACATGGATCAGTCCGGCCAGCAGAAGTCCAACGGTGGAAAAGCTGAAAACAAAGGCATTCGTGACCGGGATGATGTGTTCGGGTGTTTCCATAAAGATCCATCCCCACAGGTTCGTCATCGGAAGCTGAAGCGGATAGTGCGGGCTGGAGCGCCAGAGGATCGGATCAAAAATAGTCGACCATCCGTCGGGAGATAAAAACATCATTTTGGATTTCAGATTCCAGGTGGCCCACGCGTCCCAGCCGCCGAACACATAAAAATGTCCATGGTTCCATAGCGGGTATGAGCACAATATCAGTACGGCATAAGGCCAGGCATTGGCCAACGACATATGGCTCAGGTTGATCAGCTGTCCGGGCCGTCCACGCGTTTTGACTATGGCCCCGACGAGCAATCCGGTCATGGAAATCACATTTAGCGCGATAACAAATGCCCGGTTCAATTCTCCCCAGAATGCAAAACTGAAAAAAGTGATTTGTGAGCTGATCCCCAATCCTATTCCGGATGCCAGAAATAAGTGAATGGACAACGGCAAGCGCTTCTTGGGATCATCCAATAGCAGGATAAATAAATAACCGATTAGAAATGAAATCAAGTAAGGTAAGTATGTCAGGATCAATGTCATGGCAGTCGCCTCGCCAGAATCATTCCATATTTGTTTCGTCGTAGCGGCAGGGCTTTTACTTCCTTAATCTTTTGCCAGGCCACTTTTTCATTGGAACAGACGAACAGGATGTAGTCGTGGTCGGTGTTGTTGAGATCCAGAATCGAC
This sequence comes from bacterium, assembly GCA_030429765.1. Lineage (GTDB taxonomy): Bacteria > Omnitrophota > Gorgyraeia > Zapsychrales > Zapsychraceae > JAGOSC01. The sequence continues at coordinate 22,507 of JAUIER010000001.1, forward strand.
GGCGCCAGCATGTATTGCGCGTGGGCAAACATCTTTGATGCCGCGGTGTCCGTCTCGATATCTAAATCGGTATAGTAACCGATATGCGAAATGTCCTTGGTGAATTCATCAAGTCCATTAAATTGATAACCGATCATCTGATAAGGCAAAACTTTTTTGAAAGACTGAATGCGCCGGATGTCCTGCGATAAGACGATAAGGTTCATCATCGACACGCCGAACAGGGCGGTCAGATAAAATAATTGTCGTCGGTATGGAGGAAGAAAGGATCTTAAATTCATGAAGATATCCGATCATCAAGTTTTTTTCGGAATAAGGCATAATAGCAGAAAAAGAGCAACGACGGCAGGAGATAATAACAAATTCTATGGACGGTGCTCTTTAAGCGCCAGGATAATTCAAAATTCACCGTGGTCAGATAGATAAAGCATAAAACAGTCATGTATAAAACGAAAAATGTCAGATATATTTTGCATTCTTTGTAAACGATCTTGCGATTAGCCGCGACGAACAGGAAGGCCAGAAATCCCCAGATAAACGCCCAGCGTTTGTGGGTGAGTTCATATTTAAACGCGTTGACGATCAGCATGAAACCGTCCCAGTTGAGAAATTTCATATGCACAGCCGACAGTCCGCCAAAGATATCCTTGTTTTTTGGCGCGATGAATAATTTGAGAATGATCGTCGGGCTGCTCGTCAACAAGTAGCCGATCAGCAGACACCCGATCAGGCTTAGTGCCTGACGTTTGCGGACCAGCGGAAGACGTCGGGTGAATGTGTACAGACCAAACATGATGATGAGCAGGATCGACATGACAATCCCTTCATTTTTACTAAAGGTCATATAGCCGAGCATGAGTCCGCTGATCAAGGCCATGGGTTTGCTGTGTTTGAGGAATGTCAGATGAATGCAGACGATGGAGGCCAGCAGGTAATAACCCAAAAGCGTGTCCGCGTACTGGGCGGTGGATTGAAAGATGTAAAACGGGTTGACCATCAGCACCAGCGATCCGGCGAAGGCGACAATGGTTCCCGTTATCTCACGAATTGCCGCGAACAGCAGCCATCCAATCATTAAGGCCAGGACAATGCTCGTCGACATCGGGACGGCGGGGATATCCTGCCCGCTGATCGCGTGATGAAATACATTGATCGACGGAAGCAGCAGCGGATAATCCGGCTGGGTATACCAATGCAGATCATTGAAGATTGATTGCCACTGCGGACCGGCCGCGATCATAAATTTGGTTTTCATGTTGTACAAGGCCCAGGCATCCCATTCGCCGTAGGGATGGGTCAGGGCCATAAAGTGAATCACATAGGCCACCAGGCCCCACGCCAGCCAGGCCAACGGGCTCAACCAGCTCATGGTCCACTTGATGGAACGTAAGTTTTGGATGAAGGGCTTTAGATTGGGAATCAACAGAATGATGAGTAATCCCACATGCAAACCGAGGATGCCGGTTCGATGAAATCCGCCAAAGACAAACAGCGAGGCATAGGTCAAGGTCGCGCACAATCCCAATCCCAGCGCCATTGATAACATGGCATTCAGAGACGCGTTGATCTGTAGCGACGGACGTTTGATCCATTGAAAAAGTAATGATCCGATAGCAAAGGCCAGCAAGAAGGGAAGGTAGAGGATCATGGCTGTTTCTCGGCAAGAACCGGACCGTAAGGACTCGAGGCGATCGGTTTTGAACGTAGGGACCGCATGGTAAAGACCGTGTAGACCGGGCTGGTATAATCCAGAATATTTAAATTCGGGTGCGTTTCATTGAGTTCCAACACGGTGGGAGCCAGCATGTATTGGGCCTGTAAGAATGTCCCGTCATTTTTCTCCTCGGACATGTCTTTATTGGTGAGATATCCGATGGCGTTGACGTCTTTAAGCTTTTCTTTAAAGGTAGCGAATTGAGTGCCCGGCTCGTAGATAGGCGTGTCCGGTTGCCGGGATTTAACCATATAATTCGCAAGCAGATAGAAGCTTGTCAGTCCTATCATGGCCAGCGAGGTCACAGCAATCAGGCATTCCAGCGACAGACATTTTTTCACGAGGTTATTCATGAGGTTTCAAATCGCGATTGGCGGTTGATCAGGTCTTCATTATACAAATGGGGCTATTTTTCCACAACGCTTATCTTTTTTTTATATAATGATAACGTCATTCAGATCAATAAATTAAATGTCATGATGAATCAAAGCGTCCAAAATTCACCTCGCCCGTTCCAAACGGCGACCATTATCCGTTTTCTCGGCTCTGCGCTGTTGCACTGGGTGTTGATGGGGGTGGGGGTGATCCTACGCTTGGTCCATTTTCTGGAGAACCGTTCGCTGTGGTCGGATGAGGCGTCGCTGGCCCTGGACGTGATTTGCAGTTCTTTCAGCGAAGTGCTTCAATTTATCCAAATCTTTCCGGAACAGCCCAAGTGTTCGTATCTGTTCTATCTGGCGGTGAAGGCGGTAACAGGTATATTCGGCGATTCCGAGATGGTTTTAAGACTTATTCCGCTTGTCAGCGGCATATTGGCTATCCCTTTGTTTTATCGAATCGTCCGTCGATTTATGGATCCATTGACGGTGACAATCGCCCTAACCTTTTTTATTTTTAGCGACTTCCTCATTTACTACGCGGCCGAATTACGACAATACTCGTCGGATATGTTGTTAACACTGATTATGTACGACATCTATCTCAAAGACCGGGTGTGGACCAAGGGGTATGTGCTGGGATTGATCGTCTTCGGGATGGCTGTAATTTGGGGATCTTTTTCAGGCAGTCTGGTGCTGATATCGCTGGGTATTTTGTATTTCATCGACGGGATGGTTCAACGAAAGAAAGACTGGCGACAGATTGTTTTGCTCACCTTGGTCTTCGGCTACAATTTTTATTTGGTTTACGAAATTGCTATCAAGCCCATGACGGGCAGCGATTATCTGCTGAATGCGATTCAAGGCGGATTTATCCAGGGATCAATATTGACGGTTGAGGCCTTGCATTGGATCAAGGAGGCGTGGCTCAATATGGTCCGGGCACCGTTGGGTTTGCAATGGCCCGCCGTCGGATTGACGCTGATTTTGATGGGCGCCGTGATCACGTATAGCCGGGACCGGCGCATTGGTACGGTTTTACTCCTTCCTTTAATATTGTGTTTTGTTTGCAGTCTCTTTAAAAAGTATCCTTTTTTCGGACGGCACCTGCTATTTATGACTCCCATTCTCATTATCCTGATTGCGCAGGCGATTGGTTATTTGATGAAATTGCCCCGGTCATTCGGAGTTTTAGGTGTGTTGCTATGGGGCGTGTTGCTATGGCATCCGGTTCAGACGGTAATCACCTTGGCGGGTGAGGGGCGTGGATTTGAGGAAATGCGTCCGGTGATGCAGTATTTTAAGAAGAACTATCGGCCGTCAGACGCGATTTATATGAATTCTACCGGTCAGTTTCCTTACTGGTACTACGTGGCCTTGCTGGATGTGGAGTTGCCCCGGGAAAGGACAAAAATATGGCGGGATCAGGAGGTTTACGGTCACAAGGTCGGACGGTTCTGGGAGTATTTTCTCGATGATCAGCCAGTTCCCAAGATTGCGCTGCGCTATAAATACGATTATTATTCCCGGGATGGGTATTTTCGGCATCCGGATTACGACATCGAAAACCATCCTCCGGAGGCCAATCCCCGGACGTGGGTGATTCTTTCACATATTTCACCCGCGGTTCAGGCGTTTATTCTGGATTATTTTGAAAGCCGGGGCGAGTTGATCGATCGATTTGAGGGGGAAGATTCGTTTGTATATCTGTATGACCTGAGCGCGAATCAGAAGCATTAAAACAGGTGAAATAGCCCAAAACTTGCTAAATATTTGCTTTTGAAAATATCAGTTCATCAGTATAATAAGGCAGAAATCCTTAATTAAATTCCCACCGGAAAGTAGGTATCTAGTGATTAAAGTTGGAACGATAGGCTGCGGACATTGGGGGCCGAATCATATTCGCGTTTTTGCGCAGTTGCCGGGATCGGAATCGCTGATGTGCGCCGATCTGGATGAAAAGCGGCTGAATCAAATCAAAGATCTTTATCCCAATATTGAAACGACCAAAGACTATAACGACATTCTGAATAACCCGGACGTGGATGCTGTCTGTGTGTCCGCGCCGACGAATCATCATTATGAGATGACCCGGCAATCCCTGAACGCGGGCAAGCATGTGATTTGTGAAAAACCGCTGTCCCTGTCGGTCAAAGAATGCGAAGACTTGAAAGCTCTGGCTCGGGAAAAAAATCTGGTTCTTATGGTCGGGCATGTGTTTGTCTTTAATCCCGGGATTATCTGGCTGAAAAAATACATTGATAGCGGCGAGCTGGGTCGCATACATTATGCGTATGCGACGAGAACAAATCTCGGCCCATTCCGGTACGATGTCAACGCGCTGTGGGATTTGGCGCCGCATGATATCTCAATCTTTAACTATTTGTTTGATAGTAAACCGATGAATGTCTCGGCCCGCGGTCAGATTTGTCTGGACCATTCGCTGGAAGACCTGGCCTTCGCGACCCTGGAATATCCGGATAAGATTATGGCCAATATCCATGTGAGTTGGCTGGATCCCAAAAAAGTCCGGCAGATTACGATCGTCGGAGACAAAAAGATGGTTGTTTGGGATGATCTGGACAATATCGGTCCGATCAAGCTGTATGATAAACACGTCGAGAAGACGTCCTCGTTTTATTCAACGTACGGCGAGTTTCAGCTGTTATCAAAAGAGGGAAGTATCACGATTCCTAAAATCGGGTTCGGGGAGCCTTTGAAGGCGCAGGCGCAGTATTTTCTGGATTGTATCGCGCAAAGCCAGGGGCCCGACGTGGCGGACGCGCAGAAAGGCGCCGACGTTGTGGCGACGCTGCACGCCATTCAGGAATCCATGGACCAGAAAGGCAGTCACGTGAATGTGGCTTGATGAGGTGCGACGATGATGAATTATTTTCAGCATGAAAAGGCCTTGGTGGGCAAGGACGTTCAGATAGGCGAAGGAACCAATATCTGGGCGTTCACTAATATTCAGGACGGGGCAAAGATCGGTGCGCATTGTAATATCTGCGATGGTTGTTTTATAGAGCGTGGATCATCGATCGGCAATCATGTCACGGTGAAAAACAATGTTGCCGTTTTTGACGGAATTATCGTCGAGGATGATGTGTTTGTGGGGGCGAATATTACTTTTATTAATGATCGTCTGCCGCGTAGTCAGAACGGCGGCCAATGGACGCTTGAGAAAACATATATCCGAAAAGGAGCAACACTGGGGGCCGGGTCGGTGATTATGTGCGGGATTGAAATCGGTGAGAACGCGTTTATCGGTGCCGGTTCATTGGTGACCAAAAATGTGCTGCCGCATGAATTATGGTTTGGCCAACCGGCCCAGCGGCATGGTTATGTGTGTGTCTGCGGGCAGCGGCTTAATCATGATTTGGCCTGTGCGTGCGGAAAGACGTATCACCTAACGGAAAAAGGAATTAGTTCGCATGCATAAAGTCTTGGTTTGTCCGATCGCCTTCAATGAAAATGTCAAATTAGAAAATGTGATTAAACGTTTTCTCGACAGTAACATGTACGGCAAGGTTGACTATCTGATCATGGATGATTGTTCGACGGACGGAACGACCGAGATGATCGCGACATACAAAGACCGCGGCGTTCAAACCATTCGGCATGAAAAGCAGATGGGGGTGGGTGCGGCGATTCGTACGGCCATTAAACACGCGCGTAAGGAAGGTTATGACGTATTGGCGATCATGGCGGGAAACGACAAGGACAACCCGAATGAACTGCCGTTGATTATCGATCCAATTGTCGGGGAAGGATATGATTTTATCCAGGGTTCACGATATCTGGGAGCGAATGGCATCGGCGGAGACATGCCGTTCTATCGAAAGATTGCCACACGGATGCATCCAATTTTGATGTCAATTATCACCGGCCGAAAGGTTACAGATTCAACCAATGGTTTTCGGGCGATGCGTCTGTCGATTTTCGACAACAAGGCGATCAATATTGATCAGCCCTGGCTGGACAAATACGAGCTTGAACCCTACCTGATGTTCAAAGCGATTAAACTGGGCTTTAAATTCCGCGAGGCGGCTGTAACCAAGATTTATCCGGCCAAGAAACTAGGGTATACGAAGATGAAACCGATCGTCGGCTGGTGGAGTATCCTGCGGCCGCTGGTTTATCTGGGATTGGGTATCAAGAAATAATGATTCGACTCCTAACCGGAGCGGGGCAGCAATAGGGAAAGACATCACAATGAGATTATTTGGAAAAAATCCGGTTATTGAGCGTCTGCGGGCGAATCCGCATAGCATCCGAAAGATCACCATTCAGCGCGGTTTCAGCGAGGCGGCGTATATCAGCAAAAAAGCCAAGCAGTGGAATATTCCTGTGCGCGTGGTGGAGCGCCACAAGATGGACAAGATGACCCGCAACACCAATTCGCAGGGCGTCGTTGTCGATATCGATGATTTTGAGTACATGCCGTATGACGAATTGCTGGAGTACGCGCTCAAGAAAAAGAAGGTGTTACTGTTTCTCGATGAGCTCAATGATCCGCAAAATCTCGGCGGGATCATCCGCAGTTTGGGATGCTTCGGCAATTTTGTGATCATCCTGCCGACGCATAAGTCAGTCAAGATTACCGAAGCGGTTTTGCGGGTGGCCTCCGGCGGTGAAAATTATGTGCAGATCTCCCAGGTTTCCAATTTAGGAAAGGCGATCCGCAAAGCCAAGGATGAGGGATTTAATGTGATCGGCGCGGTCGTCAAGGATGGTGAACCGATCCATAAGGTTAAATTACATTTTCCATTAGGACTTGTCGTCGGTTCTGAAGCCAAAGGCGTCCGCGAAGTGACGCAGAAAGTTTTGGATTCCAAGGTGACGATTCCGATGCATGGTCAGGGCGTAACCTTTAACGCGGCAGTGGCCACGAGTATACTCTGTTATGAAATCACCAAACAAAGCCTCGAAAGGCGCGGATAAAAATATCGACGGGGCGCTCGACTTTTTCGCCGAGGCGGGACTGCTCAAGCATATAAAACGCAGCGGATGGTGGGTGGCCGGGATCAAGGATCCCGAGTCCGTCGCCGAGCACAGTTTTCGCTGCGGCATTATGGCGTACTATCTCGCCCATATGGAGAAAGTTGACAGCAGCCGGGTGATGAAGATGGCCTTGTTCAATGACATTCATGAGGCGCGAATTAATGATCTGCACAAAATGGGGCATCATTATATCGATTTTCGCGACGCTGAAGCGCGTGTGTTTCAGGATCAGATGCAGGGGCTCAACTCAAGTTTTACCCGGGAGATGAAGGCTTTGCGTAAAGAATACGAAGATCAGGAAACCCCGGAAAGTATTGTCGCGCGTGACGCGGATATTCTTGAGTGTCTGTTACAGGCCAAGGAGTATTACGATAACGGACATACCAAGGCGAAAAAGTTTTTTCAGCGCGCGCCCAAACACTTAAAATCCGCGTCGGCCAAGAAGATATGGTCGCGCATACGTCAATGGGATAGTGGTGAATGGTGGGAGAAGGTGGTCAAATTTGAACGTTAAAGGTATTAGGATGAAAAGGTTTTGTATATGGTGTGCCATGGGGATGATCGTCATCGGGTCGTCGGGGTGTGCGAGTCTGGGCACATTTAATCCTGCCACCGGCCGAAATGAATTGCTGCTGATCTCGACATATCAGGAAGTTGCGCTGGGGCAGGAGGTGCATCAGACCCTGTCCGAGCAATACCAACTGTCGACGGATTCGGCAAAGAATGCCCGTTTGCAGCGACTGGGCCAGCAAATGGCCAGTGTGTCGGATCGTCAGGACTATCAGTACACATTTTTCCTGGTTGACGAAGATCAGCTTAATGCCTTCACCACACCGGGCGGACGCATTTATGTGTTTACCGGATTGATGGACCGGTTGACCGATGAGCAGCTGGCTTCGGTGCTGGCACATGAAATCGGGCATTGCGCCGCCAAACATACGGCCAAAAAGTACCAATCGGCATTGGGTTACAATCTGATTGGAAGTCTGGTTCTCGGGCAGATTGCCAGCGACAGCGCCCGGCAATTGGCCTCCATCAGTTCCGGCGCCATTATGCAGCTGGTATCGTCTTCCTACAGCCGGCGGGACGAATACGAAGCGGACCGGCTGGCGGTGAAATATATGCAGCGGGCCGGCTATGATCCCAAGGCCGTCATCGGAGCGTTCGAAGTTCTGAAGGCCAATTCAGGCGGGTCGCAGATTCCCCTCATTCTTCGCAGCCATCCATATCTTGATGACCGAATTACTGCGGTAAAACAGCAGATAGCCACGGGATCTGTCCAGCCATAGAGAGTCAATTTTCTAAAAAATTTAATTTTTAAATTATCAGTTGTTTTTTTAATGTTAGAATGATGAAAGCCTTGAACCGTATGATTGACGAAAGGCGTTGCAAATGAAAAGGATCGGGATCGCCGCCAGCCGGATTTCCAAAGGGAATGTTGTGCACTACAATTTGTGTGTGGTGGGCATTTCGCTGCTGGTGTCGTTGTTTCTTTTCTTAATTGCCGGGTTGGCCGTATTGCTGGCCATCGGCTTAGTGGCTTTTTTCGGTCACGAAACAATGACGGAAGAATTGCGGAACAACTGGACGACGATCATGTCGCTATGTGCCAGGGCGTTGGGGCTGGCTGTTGTCGTGTTCAATATTGTTGCCCTGGCTATCAATATCAAGATACCGCCGAAGTAAGTTCAAAACTTTATGTCTACCAAATCTATCGAATACAAAGAAATCATCGAGAACATTCAAACGAATATCGGACGTGTCCTGCCCGCCACCAAGCCGAAGTTCATATATATGAATGAACATATGCGCAGTCGGTTTGGATACAATCTCAAGAACATGCAGAAGGTCTACCTGGAGAATCTTTTTGGAGAGCGTCGGGTGTTTCTCAAATTCAGGAAAGAACTTTACACCGAAAACCGGGTGAGCAAATTCGAGGCCCGTCTTAAAGGCGTTCAGAAAACATCATTCTGGTGCTCGATCTCGGCGGTGATGACGCGTGATCGAATCGGCAATCCGAAACATATTGATCTTTATATCGAAGATATTTCCTCACGTAAACGCTATGAGAAAGAATTGGTTGAGTCCAAGGAGTTGTTTCAGACCGTGTTTAACAACACGGCGGCGGCCATCATGGTGACCGATAAGAATGAGCGGCTGGTGGCCTGGAATCCGTACGCGGAACATTTACTGGAAATGGAACGTGAAGATTTGTTCAATAAACCGGTCAAGGAATTGTATCCGGCCAAAGAATGGCGCCGGATTAAGTCGTATAAGATCGGACAGAAAGGCGTGAAAGCCAATATTGAGACGCAGATTTACAAAAAAGACGGGTCGCTGCTTGAGGTAAATATCTCGGTGTCGATGCTCAAAGATCTGGAAGGCAAGGCCATCGGATCAATCGGGATCATTCGGGACATCACTCAGCAGAAGGAAGATGAACGAAAGATCCGCGAGTCGGAAAACAAGATACGGATTATTCTCGATAACTCGGCGGCCAGTATCACCTTAACAGATGAACAGGAGCGGATTGTTTCCTGGAACCGATACACCGAAGAGCTGCTGGGGATGAAGAAGAAAGATTTGTACCTGAAGCATATCAGCACGCTGTATCCCAAGGAAGAATGGGAGAAGATTCGCGGGGAAAATATCCGAAAGACCGGTTCCAAGCATCATATGGAAACCAAGATTGTGAAGAAGAACGGCGATCTCGTCGACGTGGATCTGTCGGTCAATATTTTGAGTGATGAGGATAAGGGTATCACCGGTTCGGTTGGAATTATGCAGGACATCACGCAGCAGAAACGCGCGCAGGAGATGCTGATTCAGGCCAAGATTGCCGCGGAAGAGGCCAATAACGCCAAGTCGCTGTTTCTGGCCAACATGTCGCACGAAGTGCGGACACCGATCAACACCATTATCGGGATGCTCGATCTGACGCTTGACACCACGCTTAATCAGGAGCAGCAGGATAATCTGGAAGTGGCCAAGGACGCGTCGGTTAATCTGCTGAGTTTGTTGAATGATATCCTGGATCTGTCACGGGTCGAGGCCGGCAAGATCAGCCTGGAGGACATCGAGTTTCATATGCACAATGTCGCGCACAGCGTGACCAAGGGGATGTCGGTGCTGGCCAAGAAAAAGGGATTGGAAACCGTCTTAAATATCCAAAATGATGTTCCTCAACTGGTCGAAGGTGATCCCGTCCGGTTGCGGCAGGTCATTGTGAATCTCATCAATAACGCCATCAAGTTTACACACAAGGGCAAGATCACGACGGAGATCAAGGTCGCCTCCAAAAACGGCAACGAGATCATGCTGTTATTCTCCATCATTGATGAAGGGATCGGTATTCCTAAAAGCAAACAGGACAAAATTTTTGACATCTTCGCGCAGGCGGATGATTCCACGACAAGACGATTCGGCGGGACCGGACTTGGGCTGGCGATATCCAAACGTCTGGTGGAGATGATGGGTGGACGAATCTGGGTGGAAAGTGAAGAGGGTAAAGGCAGTGCGTTTAATTTCACCGCCAATTTTAAGATTGTCAAAGAAAAGTCCCTATCATCTGCCGGTCTTGAATCCGGGGTTGAGATTGACGATAAATATATTCAGGAACAGCTTCAGGGAATTAAAATTTTGTTGGCTGAGGACAATATCGTGAATCAAAAGATCGCGGTTAAACTTTTGGAAAAACAAGGATGGGTCGTGACAGCGGTTGACAACGGACAGGATGCTGTCGACAAGGCTCTGCATAATAATTATGATGTCGTTCTGATGGACGCCAATATGCCGATTCTCGACGGGCTCGAGGCGACACGGCTGATCCGGGAGAATGAACAGAAAACAGGGAAGCATATTCCAATTATCGCTTTGACGGCACGCGCGATGCAGGAAGACAAAAAGCGCTGTCTGGATTCCGGTATGGATGGTTATGTGACCAAGCCCATAGATCGTAAAGAGCTTTTTCAGACGATCGGAAAAATCATCAAACAAGGAAGGTAAACTATGAGCGACGACATTCTTGATGTGCCGGAATTTATGGAGCGGGTTCAGGATGACAAAGATTTATTGCGTGAGCTCCTCGACATATTTATGGAAGACTATGCGCAAAAACGTAAAAATCTCGGCGAGGCCATTATGGCCAAAGATTTTGAGTCGATCCGCAGTATCGGCCACTCGGTGAAGGGCGCGTCGGGAAATATTTCCGCGAAACGTGTTCGCGAGATATGCATGCAGTTGGAGAACAAGGGTAAGGATCAGGACGGCGAGGGCTTGGAAGATCTCCTGGCCAGTCTTGATAAGGAATATGAACAGCTCAAGGAACGGATCGCCGTCGTCCAACAAGAACTCTAGCCATGAAGCTTTTGAGCTTCAACAATTGGAATGGTCTGACGATATTGGCTGTGCTGGCCGTTATCGGGTTTTTGTGTTATGGCCGGGTCATTTCCTATCCGTTTGTTCATGATGATGTCGTTTTCATCGTCAACAATCCTGACATCAAATCACTTGATCTCATTGAGATTTTTCATCCGCGTGCGGTGGACACCGCCGTGCCGGAGCTGGTTAATACCTATTATCGTCCATTGATTGAACTGGTTCATCGGATCCAGTACCGACTATTCGGACTCACGCCTCACGGCTATCATCTCACTAATATAATCCTGCATATCCTCAACGCCTTTATGTTGTTTGCGTTGTTCACCCGGTTGAAGACTCTAACCAAAGGGATCGCGTTTAGCGCGGCGGTGATTTTTCTCGTGCATCCGGTTCAAACCGAATCGGTGGCCTGTATTTCCGGGATATCGAACGTGCTGCTGCTGACCATGATGCTGGGGAGTTTTCATCTCTACCTCGATGGTACGCGTAAAGGAGTTTTCTGGAAGTATCTGCTAGCGTTGGTGATTTTTCTAATCGGCTGTTTTGTCAAGGAGCAGATGATTGTCCTGCCGTTTGTCATCGCCTTGTTCGAATGGCTGACAGACCGTCGCATGAAGTCCGTGGCGGGATATCTAATCCCGCTTGTAGTTTACTTTGTGCTTCGTAAATTGATCTTGGGATTCTCCACGACGGTGATTTTTGATCCCAACGGCGAGTATCTGCTGAGAATGGCCGCCATTCCGCGATCGATCCTGACTTATTTGTCGTTGATGATCTTTCCGGTGAACCTGCATTATTATCGAAGTTTGAATGTGCTGGAACCCAGCATATTTGCGGCGATGATTGTGGCGGTTTTAATCGGTATTGTATATTGGGGGTGTCGACGATTTCAGTCACCGTATCGGCCTTATGTGATTTTCGGTCTGGGCTGGATGATGCTGACGATTGCCCCGATGCTCAATATCATTCCGTTGGTTAACGAGTACGCGAGCATCCTCAACTTTGAACATTTTCTGTACATTCCATTGGCTGGGATGAGTTTGATAGTTTGTCTGGTGGCTGCGCATGCGGCGGAAAAATTTAAAGTTTCACCTTCAATGCTACGGAATATCATTATCTGTGTCATGATCGTGGGCTCGGGACTGACGATCCATCAGAATCGATTCTGGCGGTCCGAGATCGCGTTGTTCGAACGTACACTAAATTATGTCGATTCGGCCCGTGTCCGCATCCTGCTGGGGAAGGCGTACTACTTTGATGGGCGTCACCATGATGCCATCGGGCAGTACCAGCAGGCGCTGGATCAGATGGGCCAATATATTCGTCGGGCGACAAATCCTTCATTAACAGCGTTTTACACGGGGTTTATCAAAGAGATTTATTTTGACCTAGCCCATTGTTACGAGGCTTTGAAAAATTGGCCGCAAGCCGTTAAAATGTATCGTCAGGGGATTGAAATCGATCCGACAGATATAAATTTCTACAACAACCTGGCCGTTCTGTATATCCGGCAGTCCGAGTATAAATCGGCCATTCGGTATCTGGAACAGGCCCTGGTGCTGAATCCGCAGCATCCGATAACGCGCCAGAATCTGGCTTATTGTCTGGTTCAAGTCGGTCAAAAAGACCGGGCCGATCAACTAATGCAAACAGAAAGACGAAATCCATGACCGCGCCATCACCCGCTACCCTTACGGCCTTTATCCTGCTTGTTGTGCTAACCGTGTTATTGATCGAGGTGTTGTTGATTCCGGAAGTCAAAAAACGGACCCGCAAACGCAAAAAGAATCGTAAGCCGGAGCCATCCGAAGAAGAGCTGAAACTGCGTGAATCGATCAAGCGGATGGAGAACAAGATCGACAGTCTAAAAGCCGAACTGGATGAGGCTGCGCTGAATGCCAAGCGTCTGGAGAAATCCATCGAAGAGGAGCAGGCCAAGTCGGCCAAGCTTCAGGAAAAGCTCACGACGGAGCGCGGCTGGCATGAAAAAGAGCAGCAGGAGATTTATAAGAAGAACAAAGAGATCCAAAAAATGCGCGAGGAGTTTCAGATTGAACAGGAAAACTTTAGTCGTGAGCATACGGAGTTTATCAAACTTGAGCATGAGCTTAAACGGGTGAAGAGTGAGTATCAGGAATTGCACAATCAGAAGCGGGCACTTGAGCGGGAAAACTCAATCTTTAAAGGTAAGATCGAAGGTCAGCGAAAAGAGATCATGAATCTCAAAGGAGATATTGCCGGGCTGAACAAGAAAAAGGAAGAAGAGAGCTGGATTGCCAAGTCTGAATACGGTCGGTTGGAAAAAGAAATGGAAAAGCTTCAGAAAGAACTGGAACGGGTGCAACGTGACCAAGACTAGTAAGTTTAATTTTGCCCGTCGCTGTGACTGGGATCTTCAGACGAATGAGATCACCCGTCTCAAGGAACAGCTGATCCGGCAAGGCACGGACATCATTGATTTGACGGTTTCAAATCCCACCCAATGCGGTCTGATCTTTGACCAGGATATATCGTTGGCTGAATTGTCGGATGACCGCAACAGATTGTATAGCGCGGAATCTCAAGGGATGGCAGAAGCGCGTGCCGCCGTCAGTCAGATGTACGCCAAGCAGGGAGTGAATGTCGCACCTGAACGGATATTTTTGACAGCGTCGACGTCCGAGGCCTACACCTACCTGTTTCGGTTGCTGGCCAATCCGGACGATACCGTTCTATTTCCCGCTCCGAGTTATCCGCTGTTTAATTTTCTGGGGACATTGAATGATGTCCGGATCAATTTTTATCAGTTAATGTATGATCAACGGTGGCAGATAGATTTTGCGGACTTGGTTGAACAGCTGCAACCTGACGCCCGGGCGATTGTGTTGGTGAATCCCAACAATCCAACAGGATCTTATGTGTCCAATGAAGAGATCGGACATTTGAACCGGATATGCGCGGACCGGCAGATGGCGATCATCAGCGACGAGGTATTTTTTGATTTCAATCACCAACGGCAAAGTTTCACCAGCCTGGCCGGTAATGAGCCCGCCTTGACGTTTGTGATGGGCGGTTTATCCAAGACGCTGGGATTTCCGCAAATGAAACTTTCGTGGATTATACTCAGCGGGCCGGACGATCTGGTTGCGCAGGCCCGATCCAAACTGGAAATTATTGCCGACACATTTCTGTCGGTAAATACGCCGGTCCAGAACGCGTTGCCGCAATGGTTGGCCCAGAAAGCGCATCGTCAGCAGCCGATTCAGCAGCGGATAAAGGCCAATCTTGAATGCCTTAAGCAATCAATTGATGGCTTGCGGGCGGCCCAGCTGTTGGATGTTCAGGGTGGATGGTACGCCATTGTCAGAATTGACCAGACCAGGACCGAAGAGGAATGGGTGCTGAAATTGCTTGGCAAGTATCATGTGTTCGTACATCCGGGATTTTTTTATGACTTTGCCGAAGGTTCCCATCTGGTGCTGAGTTTATTGCCACCGACGGAACGCTTTAGGGATGGCGTCGAAAGGATGCTGAGCCGTTTAGAACAGCCCTATCACGGATGACGCCGACGGTAAATTGCTTTAATTTCAGGTTTTAATTTGCTATCATGACAGGATGTTCGGAAAGGATATAACATATGACAAACAATCCAGTTAAAGTGTTAATGGCCGAGGATGAGATCGATGTCCTCACAGTGATGAGCAAATCCATCGCTCGTCATGGCTACGAGGTGGTCACCGCGTCCAATGGTGAAGAGGCCTGGGAAAAGATACAGCAGGAATCACCGGACGTGATTTTGCTCGATATCAATATGCCGCTAAAGAATGGCTTTGAAGTGCTGAAGCTGCTGAGGGAAAATCCCAGTAGTGACAAATGGCAGCCGGTCATCATTATCTCGGCCCGCTCGGAACTTAGCGATATGCAGAAAAGTTATAATCTTGAAGCCGATCATTACATCACCAAGCCCTGTCAGATGGACGATATTCTCAAATCGATCCGTCTGATGGTCAATTTAATACCACAACATAAAAAACCGTCGGAAATGGACTAAGGAAGTTTACGACGCTGTGAGATAGATTATGAAAATCCTTGTAGGACTTATGATCACTCTGGGAGTGATGTTTTTAGCCATTCGAATTCTTGAAAAAATTTCTGTATTTTTTCCGTCGAAGGAGATTCTGCAGACACCCGCCAGCGTGCGGCTCGATTTTGAAGATGTCTTTATCACCGATGGACAGGCCGCCATTCGAATTCACGGCTGGTGGATTCCACGGATGGGCGCGGATAAAACCGTTTTATTTCTGCATGGAAATGCCGGGAATATCGGAGATCGGCTGGACAAGGCCCAATTGTTTCATGAACTGGGTGTGAATGTACTCATGATCGACTATCGCGGGTTCGGTCGCAGTGAAGGTAAGCCCACGGAAGCCGGCATGTATCGGGACAGTCAGCTCGCTCTTAATTTTCTATACGATGATAAGGGGATTCCGTCCCAGGATGTGGTGGTTTACGGTGATTCGCTCGGCGGTGTCGCTGCAACATATGTGGCGGCGCACAATGAGGTTGGCGGATTGGTGGTGGACTCGTCGTTCACGCATTCACGCGATATGGCCCGCTACATGTATCCATGGGTGCCGTCGTTTTTGGTCCGAAAGATGCTGGATTCGCTCGAACGGATTGTGCAGGTGGATGAGCCTAAATTATTTTTCCATAGTCCGGAAGACCGGACGGTCCCGTTTGCGCTCGGACGCAAGCTGTTTGACGCGGCCGCTCAGCCCAAGACATTTATCGAAACCCGTGGTGGGCATAATGATGCCCATCTGCATTCCGATGATCTCTATCGAGACGCGCTTTCCCGGTTTCTTGAAGATCTGCACGTCCGTCAATAGCTTGCCGTTGAGGATCTTGAAGCGTTGGAATAATGTATATGAACCAGAAGATTACCAGCCCGTCCAATTCACGAATCAAAGATATCGTCCGCCTACGGCAACGCAAATACCGTGATCAGCATCGCCTATCGATCGTCGAGGGTGTTACTGAAATCACCCGTTTGTTGGAGTCATCGGTCCGGACAACCGATATTTTTGTGTGTCTTGACTATTTGACGGATGCGAGTAAAGCGGTTTATCATGCGGCCATTCAAAAAGATATTCCCGTCACAGAAACGTCGCCGGCGGTTTATGAAAAAATTGCCTTTGGCGATCGGCATGATGGTCTGTTGATGCTGATCGAATATCCCACACAAACGCTGGAACAAATCAAGGCGACGTCACAGTCGCTTTTTGTTGTATTGGAAAAGGTGGAAAAGCCGGGCAATTTGGGAGCTGTATTACGGACGGCCGACGCGGTCGGGGCGCAGGGCCTATTCATTTGTGATCCGGGCACTGATATGTATAATCCGAATGTCATCCGGGCGAGTCTGGGGACGGTATTTTCAGTGCCCACAGCGACGGGGAGCGCCGAGGATGTGGTCGAGTATCTAAACAAGAATCAGATCAAGATCTACGCGGCGGTGGTCGACGCGGACAAGATTTATTTTGATGTTGATTGGCGGTCTTCGGCCGCTGTTGTTTTAGGGAGTGAACATGACGGTTTAACCCCGTTCTGGAAAGAACATGCGGACGCAACGATCCGTATTCCAATGCAAGGCCGGGCTGATTCGCTGAATGTGTCCGCCTCAGCCGCGGTGATTTTGTATGAAGCCTGTCGCCAAAAAGTCAAATCCTGTTAGACTTCAAGTCTTTTTATCGCACAATGGCGTAGCATCCCGTCGGGGGGCTATGGATATCGTCAAATCCGGGCGTGTTCGGGTGAACGGTGAGGTGGTACGCGAACCCTCGCATCCGGTGAGCGCGGCATCAGATCAGATCCAGGTCGACGGACAGATTGTGGCCACGAAAAAGTTTGAGTATATTTTGTTGTACAAAAAGGCCGGATTTGTGGTGACCAAAGAACAGCGTCCGTCGGTGTCGAATGTGTTTCAATTATTGCCGGATTCTTTTCGGCATCTATCGGCTGTGGGCCGGTTGGACAAGGATACCGAGGGACTATTGTTGTTCACCAATGACGGAGACACGGCCTACAAACTGACACATCCCAAATTTAATGTTGATAAAACATATTTTGTGCGGGTCCAGGGAATCCTAAATGATCGGGCCAAATATCGGTTGATGGGCGGGATTGTGCTGGAGGGCAAAAAGACGGCCAAGGCCAAGGTTTTTCATGTCAAGCCGCTGAAGGATGCGACGGAATTTAAGATCACCATCCACGAGGGCCGTAAGCGTCAGATCCGTTTAATGTGTGACAAAGTAGGTCATCGGGTAGTATACTTAAAACGTCTGGCCCAGGGGCCATTGACGCTCGGCCGGCTTGAATCTGGACGCTGGCGTCGGCTTACCGCCAAAGAAATTCAACAAATCAAAAAAATATAATTGTCATGATTACGATTAACAATCTCAGCATGGGTTTTTCGCAGCGTACACTTTTCAAAGATGTGACCTTCAGCATCTTTCCCAAGGAAAAGATCGGCCTGACCGGACCAAACGGTGCCGGAAAGACGACACTGTTTTCGATTATCCGCGGCGAAATGGAACCTCTGGCCGGTGAAATCCAGATCCAGAAAGGAATCAATATCGGATATCTGCCGCAGGAGGCCAAGTTTAAATCTGACCAGACCGTCATGGAAGAGCTGACGCAGGGCGATGAACGGATCAAAAAACTGGTGCGGGAGCGCACCAAGCTCGAAGATCAAAACAAGGCGGCCACGGAACGTTACGGCGACATTCTCGAAGAGCTCGAACAATTAGGTATTTACGAGATTGAGCATCGGGCCGAAAAAATTTTGTCAGGCTTGGGATTCAAACCGGAAGACTTTCATCGTCCTATCCGGGAGTTGAGCGGCGGCTGGCAGATGCGAACACTGCTCGCTAAACTTCTCACCTATCCGTATGATCTGTTGCTGCTCGACGAGCCCACCAACTATCTCGACCTGGAGGCCACATTGTGGCTCAAAGATTACCTGAAAAATTATCAAGGCAGTTTTGTATTGATTTCCCATGACCGGGTCATTCTCAATGATGTAACCAATTACACAATTATTCTCGAAGGCTCGGGTATGACCAAGATCAAAGGAAATTATGAGTTTCATGAGCAGCAAAAGGCCGTGAACCTCAAATCGATGGAGAAGAAGCAGAAGGTGATTGAGAAAAAACGAAAACAGCTGGAGCGCTTCACGCAACGCTTTCATGCCCAGCCGAACCGGGCGGCCGCTGTGCGCAATAAGAGAAAGATGATTGAGAAGCTTGAAACCATTGATCTGCCGCAGGATCAAAAAAGTATCGGTGAGTTCACGTTTGAGAATGTTGAACAAAGCGGTTATGTGGTGATGAGCATGAAGGGGGTCAGTAAGTCTTACGGTGAAAAACGTGTGTACCAAGGTTTGGATCTGGAGGTCATCCGCGGGCAAAAGATTTGTCTGGTGGGGCCGAACGGGGCGGGGAAGTCGACGTTGCTCAAGATGCTGGCCGAGGCGATCAAGCCCGACGACGGAGTGATCAAGCTCGGTCACAATGTCGAGCGCGGATATTTTTCACAGACTCGTCTGGATGTGCTTAATCCCAATCGCAATGCCTTTGAAGAAGTGTCCAGTGCGGCGCCGCAGGGCATTCCGTCTGTGAAGGTCCGCAGTCTTTTGGGATTGTTCAACTTTCACGGGGATGATGTGTTTAAGACCGTTAAGGTGTTGTCCGGAGGTGAGAAGAGCCGGGTGATCCTGGCCAAGCTGCTGATCCATCCGCCAAACCTTATGCTGCTGGATGAGCCGACAACCCACCTGGATCTCGACGGTGTTAAGGCCTTGACCCGGGCGTTTCAGGATTACGGCGGGACCGTTGTCTTTATCAGTCACGATCTTTATTTTATCCGCGAGATTGCCGATCATATTATTGAAGTGAACAACGGAAAGATTATTAATTACCCGGGCGGGTTGGAGTATTACCTGGAAAAGAAAGGGCATGCGGAGATCGCGGGCCGGAAAGAGGCCAAGAAAAAACGAGCGGCCGCGGCCAAGCCTGAATCCATATCCACGACGGCCCGGTCGGATGGTGCTTCGTCTAAGCCGGAAAAAGGGAAAATGAAGGAGTTGCGGGCCAAGCACAAAGAGGCCAAGAAGCGAATTTCCCAGATCAAGAACCAGATTAAGAATCTGGAAAAAGAACAGAAAGACCTCGAGATGGAAAGTTATGTAAAATCACGGCATATGTCCAAGCAGTTTGACAAACGTGATGAAAGTGTCCTCAAGGAGTATGGCCGGCGGCTCAAAGAAATCCAGTCGCGTCAGCGCGAGATTGAATCAACGATCAATAAACTCAAAGAAGAACATCAGCAGATTAGTCGTTAATGAAACTAAAGCTCGATTTACATGACATATATTCGGATGGCCGTAAGCTGCATGCGGCTTTGACCGATGTGATGGATGAGGCCGTGTCCTGTAAGGCCAAGCAAGTGGAAATAATCCCGGGCAAAGGCAGCGGGCAGCTCAAAAAACACGTGCTCCGTTTCCTCGAAAAGAATTATAAGGGTATTTATCAGCGGATCGAGAAGGATGACAAGAACTGGGGCCGGATATTTGTGCACTTTCGCTGGAAATCGTAGTGTGGTAAACTATAGGGGTAATCAATGAGACCAATCCGAGCCATAATCTGGATCCTGATACCGGTTGTCTGTACGGGTTGCGCCAAACTGGGCAATCTGGACAAGTTGTTGACTCTCAAAGATCTCGCGGATCATCAGGAGGCCACCGATGCCCATGTCGAAGAACGGGAGCAGATATTCCGCCAAATGATCACCGACGTCGAAGGCGGTCAAGTTCAGCCGGGCACGGTCAAACAGGAAATTCTCAGCCGTTACGGCGATCCGATCTTTGTCGAATACACGCAGTATCAGGATCAAGTGGCGGAATTATGGATGTATCGGATGCCGGTTAAGTTCACCGGATCGGATCAGGTTTACCTTTATTTTGATGCAATGGATCAAGTCATCGCCTATGAAGTCAAACGACAGTCAGACTAGGAGGTTGCCATGGGAAAGTCAGGAAAGAAACCACGTATGAAAGTTGATACCCGAAAGTTTGAAGCCGCTGGAGAAACCAAGAAGAAAGAACGGGATTGGAGTTTTGATGATATCGCCAGGTCGAAGACCCGTCGACGTTAATGAATAACAATCCGATCGTTGAATTTTACCGCATTTTATTCGAATTTTATGGTCCGCAGGATTGGTGGCCGGGAGACACGGCGTTCGAAATCATCGTCGGAGCAATCCTTACGCAGAACACCAATTGGACCAATGTCGAAAAAGCCCTGGAGAATCTCAAAGTCCAGCGACGCTTGACGCCGGAACGGATGTTTCAGTGTTCCCTCGAAGAATTGGCCGAGCTGATACGGCCGTCTGGTTACTTTAATGTAAAGGCCAAGCGTCTCAGAAATTTCCTCACGTATCTCAATCAAAATTATCAGCTGAGTCTCGAAAAATTAGCGGCTCAGCCCACGAAAAAATTGCGGGAGGAGCTGCTCTCGATCAATGGAATTGGCCCCGAGACCGCCGATTCCATTTTACTTTATGCGTTCGGTCACCAGGTGTTTGTGATCGATGCTTACACTAAACGATTGCTGTACCGTCACGGTCTGGTGGACGCGTCGGCCGATTATCATCGGATGCAAAACCAGATGATTTCGGCCCTAGTTGGTGACACACAATTGTACAATGAGTATCACGCGCTCATCGTGCGTTTGGGAAAGGATTATTGCCGTCCCAAGCCTGACTGCGATGAGTGTCCGCTGAACCGCTGTTATTATTCAGTGGATCAACGTTGCCCGCGTTGCTATCGTCAAACGGTCGATACTTCAGTATCTTGCTCCTGCGTCTAAAGATAGCGACCAAAGCATTGCATATTCCCGGCTTTCAGGATAGGATAGAAAAATCATGTCAGAGTCAGACTTATTTTTAATTGTATTGGGGCTGTTGGCCTTGAATACGGTCTTTTTGATCGTCCTGTATGTCATGTTTTCCGCGCAGCGTCGGGAGCAGGACCGGATGGAGCGGACCGTTCGCGAGGAGATGTCCAATAACCGCCAGGATTTGTCCCGCCATCTGGATAGCTTTTCCACGCAGCTGCTCAAGCTTACCGAATTGAATGAACGAAAACTCGAACGTGTGCGTGACGCGCTGGAATCAAATCTCAAATCGCTGCAGGAAGATAACAACACCAAACTTGAACGGATGCGTGAAACCGTGGATGAGAAACTGCACGCGACGCTCGAAAAACGACTGGGCGATTCGTTCCGGATCGTCAGTGATCGGCTGGAGCAGGTCCACCGCGGATTGGGCGAAATGCAGAACCTGGCCGCGGGTGTTGGTGATTTAAAGAAGGTTTTGACCAATGTCAAAACGCGCGGCACATGGGGCGAGATCCAGCTGGAGAATCTACTGGAACAGATTTTGACGCCCAGTCAATACGACAAGAACGTCATCACCAAACCAGGCAGCCGGGATGCTGTGGAATTTGCTATCAAGTTGCCGGGGCGGGAAGAAAAAACAGTTTACATTCCAGTCGACGCCAAGTTTCCCAAAGAAGATTATGAACGTTTGATTGAGGCGCATGATCAGGGTGACATGGCATTGATCGAAGAATCACTGAAAGCGATCGAGTCACGGATCAAACTCGAGGCCAAGAAAATTCGTGACAAATATATCGATCCGCCGAATACCACGGATTTTGGTATATTGTATTTACCGACGGAAGGATTATATGCTGAAGTTTTGAGACGTCCGGGATTGTGTGATCAGTTACAGCGTGATCATCGTGTCACCGTCGCCGGGCCAACGACCATTTCAGCCGTCCTCAATTCATTGCAGATGGGATTCCGGACATTGGCCGTCGAGAAACGGGCCAGCGAGGTCTGGACACTGCTGGGGAATGTCAGGAATGAATTCGGAAAATTTGGCGACATCTTGGATAAGACACAGGATAAGCTTCGTCAGGCCAGCAATCAAATTGAGTCCGCGGTCAAGAAGACGCGGACGATTGAGCGTAAGCTCAAGAAGGTTCAGGAAATTCCAACCCAGAAAGATTCAGAACTCTTAGCCGATGACATTGAAATCAAAACTCTCTTCGACGACTCCAGTCCTGTTTCGTGACGCCTTTCCAGATCACGTTGTCGTACAGGTATCTGATCGGGTAGTCGATTTTTCATTAAACGATATTCAGCATGTATTTGATGACCGGCAACGGCAGTATTTGACTGACGTGTGGGGGGTGTCACCGGAACAGATCATAAATGTCAGACAGGTCCACGGTGATCAGGTTCGTCGGGTCAGCCGGATCGATCATACGCTTCAAGAGGCTGATGCGCTGATCACAGATTTGACAGATGTCGCTATCGCCATTCGCACCGCTGATTGTGTTCCCATATTTTTGTATGATCCTGGCTCCGAGAGTATCGGGTTGGTTCATGCCGGTTGGCGGGGAACCCGTGAAGGCATCGTCACCAAGACCATTGATGCCATGGTTGAGGCGTATGGATCCGATGTCGGACAAATCAGGGTGATGTTGGGCCCGCATATCCGCCGTGATCAATATGAAGTATCCAAAGATTTTGTCGAATATTTTCCCGGCGCCACTGTTGTCACAGAGGGGCGTGTGTATCTGGATTTAGCCCGGGCCAATAGCCAGCAATTACTGGCTCGAGGCGTCCAGGCTGAGAAAATTTTTGATTGCGGGATTTGCACCTTTGCCGATATGAGGTATGATTCCTATCGTCGGCAGGGAACGGAGGCCGGACGAATGTTATCACTCATGATGATCAAGGATTCAACATGTATGCCGTGATTTTATCTACCGCCAATGATCGTGGACAAGCGGACCGCATCGCGCAGCGACTTGTCGAGGATGAATTGGTGGCGTGCGTCAACATCGTCGAAGGGGTACAGTCGGTATATAAATGGAAAGGAAAAGTTCAAACGGACGCCGAGGTCTTGATGGTGATGAAGACGCGCGTTGAGCTATACAAGGATGTGGAGGAGGCGGTTCTGGCCTTGCATCCGTATGAAGTTCCGGAAATTATCATGCTGCCGATTCAAGATGGCAGCGCAGCGTATTTAAATTGGCTTAATGATTCAACACGGGGATAGTGAAATATGAAAAATATAGCTGTAGGGGTTTTAGTCAGTGTCATGATGTTTTCAGTGAGTGCCGTTTCGGCGATGGAGCCGATGATGCGACAGGAAAGCAAGGTCCAGGGGCAGAAGGCGCCGGATTTCACGTTGAAAGATACCGATGGCAATAAGTATTCTTTTAGCAAAGCGCGGGACGGGAAAAAAGCCATTCTATTTTTCTGGGCGACGTGGTGCCCGCATTGCCGGACACAAATCAAAGATCTTCAGTCCACCCACCAGGCCATTGCTGAGCAGAACATTGAGCTTGTATTGATCGATTTAGGTGAGGGAGAGCGACAGGTCCGGAGCTATCTCAAGCAAAACAGTGTCACGCTACCTATTCTGCTCGATGAAGATGGATCTGTTGGCGAGGAGTATGGTGTGTTCGGTCTGCCGACATTTATTTTTGTAAATGAGGCTGGCAACGTGGCTTCGGTCGCGCATGACCTGCCGGATGATTTTGAAGAATTTTTTAAATAATTAGTTTCGATTTTGCGCAATATTACTCATCAAATCCGCCTGGATGCGCAATTGCGACATGAAGTCGCTGAAATGAGTATTCTTTTTCTCAGCGAGGAGCTGTTCCCGGATATCCTCGGCTTGTTCGGCAAATTCGCTGGCATCGGCCGGCGTATATTCATCGAGGTGAAGAATGGCAAATCCTTTGGCCGTTTCGATCACGTCACTGATCCGTTTTGTTTCATCCAGTCCAAACGCGGTAGATTCAAAATCCTTGGTGATTCCAATATTTGGCAGATACTGCCCCCGATTAAAGTTAGGCGTCTGCAGAACTTCCAGTTTCATATCCTTGGCGATTTGCGCAAAGTTTTTAGAAGGATTTTTGTCCATTTCGTCGACAATCTTTTCTCGGTATTCCGCCGCTTTGGCCTGAGTCACTTCTTTGGCCTGTTCAAGCAGGTACGCGTCCTTGACTTTCTCCGTGACTTCTTTGTACAGCGGAAGGTAAGCCTCCCGGTTTTCCAGTACGCTTAAAATTACAATTCCTTTGGATGTTTCAAACGGTCCCTGGATTTGTTTCACCGGAAAACCGAAAACCTGATTGAGTAATTCATATGACCACCCAAGTTTTAGATTGGGTTCCTCCGCGCTGAAAAATCCGGTCTCCAAAATTTCGATTTCATTGCTTTGCGCGACCGCTCGTAAGTCAGGGTTTTCCTTTAATTGCTCGACGAGAGTCTCGGCTCGGGCGATCGCGGCTTCGGTTCCGTCGGACGACTCTGAATCGGTGGACGCCTCGGCATCCGGCGTTTCAAAAGGGATTTCAATGTATTCGATATTCACCGCGGAGGGAACGAGGAAGTCCCGTTTGTTGGCTTCGAAAAATTCCTGGGCCTTTTGGGCGTCATATTTTTTCTCGTCCGTGAAATTTTCTGGGGAGACAATTACGTAACTGACCTGCACTTGTTCGTTTCGT
The DNA here is from genome assembly GCA_030429765.1 of bacterium. Lineage (GTDB taxonomy): Bacteria > Omnitrophota > Gorgyraeia > Zapsychrales > Zapsychraceae > JAGOSC01. The sequence goes on from JAUIER010000001.1 coordinate 47,606, forward strand.
GATTGGAACTCGTTGCGGACCTCTTCATCGGTGACGGAAATCCCTTGGGTTTCCTGATCGAAAAGTCGGGCCATCTGCAGGTTTTCGCGGATGCCTTCTTCGAATGTGCGGGGGTTCATGCGAAAGGCGCTTTGCACGATGTAGTTGTACATGCGGGAATCAAACTGACCGTTTTGCTGAAAAAACTCATAGCCTTGAATGGTCTTGATGATTTCGTCGTTGTACACCGTGATCTTCCGTTTATCGGCTTCATGAGCCAGAATCAGGCGATCCCAGGCCTTGGACTCCAGGTTAAGATACTCTTGAACGTTTCGGAAGTTATCTCCATAGCGCATCATGGCCTGTACGCGGGCAATGTCATAGGCCTTGGCGTAGTCGGCCTGGGAGATCTTTTTGTTGAAGATTTTTCCGGCAAAGTTTCCCGCCCCCATGTCAGTAATAAGGTAGGCCGTCCCGAAAACTCCGAATGACAAGATGATGACGATTGCAACGACCCAAATGACCTTCTTTTTTAACTCTTTGTCCCGCATGACTTTTAACATTTAAAGCTCCCGTGGTTACTCAATCATCCAAAATAGTATGTGCCTGGATGGTGTATGCCTTGCTTAATTGATCTGTGTTTAACCGGGCCGGAATGGTCCCAAAGTGGCCATTATTGGTCCGGGCAAGCAAGATTATATCCACCATCGAACCCTTTGACAAGCTATTTTCCCGGCCGGATCGCTCTTGACTTGCCAGCAAAGCCTCGCAAGATTATACTATATGAGCACATCCACAAATGTCTTTACAAGTAAATGGACCGAAGCTATAATGACGATTCATTTTAAGATAAACGTAACCAAGAAGCAGAAACAGCAATGAAAAAATTAAAGTTGGGTTTACCCAAAGGCAGTTTGCAGGACGCGACGATCAAGGTTTTTGGTCGAGCGGGATTCAAAATATACGTCAGAAGCCGGTCTTACTTTCCCAGTATCGACGATAGTGAAATCGAGCCGGTTCTGTTACGAGCTCAAGAGATGAGCCGATATGTTGAGGATGGAACGCTGGATTGCGGGATCACCGGTGCGGATTGGGTCATGGAAAACGGATCCAAGGTCAAATCACTGGCTGAGTTACATTACTCTAAACAGACATCCAACAAAGTCAGATGGGTGTTGGCCGTGCCGGAAGCATCAAAAATTAAATCGGTTAAAGATCTGCAGGGAAAAAAGATCGCGACCGAAGTTGTAGGGATTACCAAAAAATATTTACGTCAGCACAAGGTTAAAGCTGACGTCGAGTTCAGCTGGGGCGCGACCGAAGCCAAAGTCACATCAGGTCTCGTCGACGCTATCGTTGAACTTACCGAAACTGGAAGTAGTTTACGGGCGAACAAATTGCGTATTGTTGAGACATTATGCGAGTCCAACACGCAGTTCGTCGCCAGCCGAGAGGCCATTGCTGACAAATGGAAGAAAGCCAAGATGGAGCAGATCATTATGTTGCTTCAAGGCGCGATGGCGGCTGACAATATGGTTGGACTGAAAATGAACGTTCATTCCAAAAACGTAGACAAAATCAAAGATCTTCTTCCGTCGCTGAAAGAGCCGACAATCTCCCATCTTAGTGATTCCAAATGGGTGGCGATTGAAACGGTGATTGATGAAGGGACGGTCAGAATTTTAATCCCTAAACTGAAACAAGCGGGCGCTGAAGGGATCATTGAATATCCGCTTAACAAATTAATTTACTAGTCAAAGGTAGACGTTTATGCCGTGCGGTAAGAAAAGAAAAAACAGAAAAATACGTACTCATAAGAGAAAAAAATTAAGAAAATCACTGCGTCATCTTAAAAAACGTGACTGGAAGTAATCATCGCTTTTAGCGGTGGATTATCTGACAGTTGAACACGAAGGTGGGAATCATGCGAAGTACATCAGCAAAACAACTTTTGGTAGGTGTCATTGTTGGACTGGTGTTTCTTTGTCATGTGAATGCGGCTCAGGCATTTGTTTTTCAGGATCGTATCACGACGGCCAAGGGGCTAGCCCACTACGCGATGGGGCAAATCTATGATTTACTGGGTCAGACCAAAAAAGCGGTCTTTGAGTACCAGCAGGCCGCTCAATTTGATGAAGCCAACTATCTGATCCATCTTCGATTAGGCGCCGACTACGCGCGGCTGGACATGCTCACCCAGGCCAAGGAAGAGCTGAAGCTCGTCGGGAAATATAATCCTGATGAACTACAGTCGCATTATCTGCTGGCGTTGATCTATTCCACGGAAAAAGATTACGACAGCGCCGCCCGAGAGTACGAGCACATCCTCAAAACCTTTTCAGACGCTGAACCGGGGAATATCGATATCTACGGATATCTCGGTCAGCTCTATTATTCTCAACGAAAATACAAACAAGCCATCAATCAGTTCGAAAAGATTCTGGAGCTTGAGCCGGAAAATCCGGATATCATGTACCTGCTCGGATCACTCTATTTGGAGATTGAAGATCAGCGCAAGGCGATTGAATTATTGCAGCAGTCGATCGCGTTGGATCCGGAGCATGATGGCAGCCTCAACACACTCGGATACGTCTATGCGGAAACCGATCAGAGGCTTGATGAGGCGCAAAGTCTTGTTGAGCGCGCTCTGAAGGTCAGTCCAAACAATGGCGCGTACCTCGACAGTCTCGGGTGGGTTCTTTACAAACGCGGCCGGTACGAAGAGGCTCTGGAGACATTCAAGGAGGCAGACGCCCTGCTTAAAGATCCTGTCATTTACGACCATATGGGAGATACGTACTACAAGCTGAACAAGTTTGATGAAGCGATAGAGCACTGGAAGATGTCGCTCGAGCTTCTGCCCGACCAAAAGAAAGTGCTTCAGAAAATTGAATCCACTCAAAGCATTCAGGCCCGAACCAATACAGTCTCCGAAACGGATCAGCCCTAGGGTCTACGTCACTGTCTCATGTCTCAACTGACCCTTAACGCCCCCGCCAAATTAAATCTTTATCTCAAAGTCATCAACAAACGACCCGACGGGTTTCACAATATCAAGACCCTGTTTGAACGGATCAACCTCATTGACCGGGTGGGTCTCAAAGATAACACCCGCGGAGAGATCCGTATCACCTGCAATCATCCGCATGTGCCCTTGGGGTCCAAAAATCTGGTGTACCGTGTGGCGGACCTGATGCGGACCAACTACGGCATGCCGGACCGGGGTGTGGATATCGATATTCAGAAGGTGATCCCGGTGGCGGCGGGATTAGCGGGAGGTTCGACCAACGCGGCGGCCGTTATTATGGGGCTGAACCGGTTGTGGAGGCTGAAGCTTCAGCACAAGGATTTAATTGCCATCGCCCGACAGATTGGCAGTGACGTCCCGTTTTTCCTGTACGATACCAGCTGGGCGATGGGGACGGAGCGCGGCGATAAAATCCGTCCATTGAAGATCGACCGGAAATTATGGCATATTTTGGTGGTCCCAAAGGTCAAGATGCATACACCCAAAGTGTACGGCGCCATAAAGATAGGAAAAAAAGAGGGTCAGGGAAATATTGGCGGATCCGAGGGCACGAATTTGTTGACAAAGCCAGGTGATAATGCTAATATTCTTGTTCATAAATTACGAAATAGTAATATAATAAATATTAGTTCTTTGTTATATAACGACTTGGAAAAAGTTGTTGTACAGATTTGTCCAAGAATCAAAAAATTGAAAGAAAAACTAAAGTCGTTGAATGCTATGGGGGTTACTGTTTCAGGCAGCGGCCCTAGCGTGTATGGCTTAACGGATTCAGAAACAGCAGCCAAGCAAATACAAGCCCAATTATCGAACCGTTATACACAGGTATTTGTTGTTCGGACTTTTTGATTCTACTTATGATGAATAAGCGGAGCAAAAACACGAAGGAGCAATTATGGAGATTACGGAAATTCGAGTATTTCCAAAAGAGGGGCAAGATAAAAAGCTAAAAGCCTATACCACGGTTACATTTGATAATGCTTTTGTCGTCAGGAACATAAAAATTATTCAGGGATCGAGCGGGCTGTTTATCGCCATGCCGTCTCGAAAAATGAAGTTCTCTTGCCTGAAATGTGGTTTCAAGAACGAAGTGGGCAGTAAATATTGTAATCAATGCGGAGGCACGTTGCAAGGTCCAGGCTCTGGTGGCGGTCCAGATGATCGAACGGATGCGAAGTCGGAACATCGGGATATAGCACATCCCATTACCCAGCAGTTTCGTGAGTATCTTCAAGAGCAAATCATTGAGGCCTACCGTAAAGAATCAGAGAATCCCAGTTCAGTTGGTTCGATCCAGGGAGCTTCATAGACGTTCACATTTATTGACTTAGTTAAATTTTTGCCCGGTGGTGTAATTGGTAACACAGCAGAATTTGGATCTGCTTTTCCAGGTTCGAGTCCTGGCTGGGCAGCTTTATTTCGAAGGGTTATTGTTGGCGAATAGCGATATCACAGACTCATGAAAGATCTTAGAACAATTATTTTAGCGGCCGGTAAGGGAACCCGGATGAAGTCAGATGTTCCCAAGGTATTACATCAAGTTTGCGGCGTTCCTATCATCCAATACGTCCTGGATGTGACCAAGGCTGTCGGATCCGAAAAAAATTACGTCGTTCTCGGTCACAAAAGTGATACCATCCAGAATTATCTTCCCGACGATATCATCACAGTACAACAGAAAAAACTTCTTGGCACAGCGGATGCTGTTCGCTCGACGGAGAGTCAACTTAAATCATACCGCGGGGATGTCCTGATTCTATGCGGTGACACCCCTTTGCTGACACGTGAGACGATCAAAAGTTTGGTCAAAAAACACCGGAGTGCGAAGAATTCATGTACTTTCCTAACCGGCGTGGTGCACGAGCCGCAGGGGTATGGACGGATTATTCGTGATCAGAAAGGTCGGCCAGTGGCGATCCGGGAAGACAAGGATGCATCGGGATTGGAACGCGAAATCGCCGAGATCAATGCCGGCGTTTATTGTTTCCAGTCGCGTGATCTTTTTGAAATGCTGAATCTTGTCGAGAAAAATCCGCTGAAAAAAGAATTTTATCTGACGGATGTGATCGAGCTGTTAACCGATCGCGGGAAAAAAGTCCAGACCATTCAGACCGAAAATTTTTCAGAAACGCTGGGGGTCAATTCACGGGCGGATCTGGCACAGTCCGAAGCGGTGATTCGTCGTCGTATACTAAATGAGTGCATGAACAAGGGCGTCAGCATTATCGATCCCAACACGACTTATATCAATGCAGATGTTAAGATCGGGCGTGATACAGTCATCAAGCCGTTTACAGTGATCGAGAGTGATGTCCGTGTCGGTGAAAACTGTTCAATCGGACCATTCGCCCGATTAAGACCGGGCACACGGATCGGTAATAGTGTCGAAATAGGAAATTTTTCTGAAGTATCGCGGACCAAGATTGGTGAGTCATCGATCATGAAGCATTTTGGATTTTTGGGCGACACGACCGTCGGTAAACATGTAAATGTCGGAGCCGGCACCGTGACGGCTAATTATGACGGTGAGAACAAGAATCCGACCAAAATCGCCGACGGCGCATTTATCGGATCAGATTCGATCCTGGTGGCTCCTGTCAAAGTCGGTAAAAAGGCTGTCGTCGGAGCGGGCAGTGTCGTGGTCAAAACAAATCTTCCCGATAACAGTATCGCGATGGGAGTTCCAGCGCGGGTCACCAAACGGAGAGAAAGTTCATGAACGGTTTGGCAATATGTACAGGAAACGCCAATAAGGCCCTGGCCAAGGGGATTTGTAAGCACCTCGGAACCCACTTAACTGACGTGCTGGTTAGTAAATTCAGCGAAGGTGAAGTGCGTGTCCAGATAGAGGAAAATATCCGCGGCAAGGACGTTTTTATCGTCCAGCCGACGTGTCCGCCGACGAATGATAATCTGATGGAATTGTTGATTATGATCGATGCGGCTCGACGGGCGTCGGCTAAACGGATTACGGCAGTGTTGCCCTATTACGGATATGCCCGCCAAGACCGCAAAGATCAGCCCAGGGTGCCGATCACGGCTAAGCTGGTGGCTAATCTTATTGTGGCGGCCGGTGCGAAAAGAGTATTGACGATGGATCTGCACGCCAATCAGATTCAGGGATTTTTTGATATTCCCGTTGACCATTTGTACGGGATCAATGAACTGTGCGATTACTTTATCGATAAGAAGCTGAAAAATTTAGTCGTCGTATCCCCCGATGTCGGTGGTATCAAGATGGCCCGGGCCTATGCGAAGCGCTTGGGCGCGGGGCTGGCGATCGTCGACAAACGTCGGGATAATCCGGAAAAAACGGAGGTCATGCATATCCTGGGTAATGTCAAAGGCAAGAATGCCGTTCTCGTCGATGACATTGTGGCCACAGCCGGTTCACTGGTTGAGGCCATTGGAGCCCTCAAAAAGAAAGGCGTGAAGGATGTTTATGCCGCGATCAGTCACGGTATTTTATCGGGACCGGCGGTGTCACGGATTAAGGCCTGTAAAGATCTAAAGGAACTGGTTATCACGGACAGTATCCCATTGACCAAATCAAAGAAAATCAAAAATATAACGGCTGTCACAGTTGCCTCGCTTCTGGCTGAGGCGATTCAGCGGATTCATAACGAGGAATCAATCAGCTGTTTGTTTGATGAAACAACGCGGTAAAAAAAGGAATGAATTAAAATGGAAGAGATTACATTGGATGTACAAATCAGAAATGAAGTAGGGCGTCGGCAGTTACGTGCGGTTCGTGATCGCGATCAAATTCCAGCAGTTGTCTACGGCGGAGATAAGGAGCCAACAAATATTGAAGTTGATCGCCGATCGTTTGAAAAGATTATGCGGGCTCATCACGGACAAAGCGTTGTCTTTCATATCAATGTTCACGAGGGTGACAAAAAATTGCGCGATTATTCGGCCATTGTCAAAGACGAACAGTTTCATCCGTTAGCTGAAAATCTGCTGCATCTTGATTTTCAGAGAATTTCACTCAAAGAGGAACTGGAAGTAGCGGTTCAAGTTGTCTTGACCGGAGAAGCGATAGGAGTCAAGCGGGACGGCGGATCGCTGGATCAGCCGATGCATGAGCTGGAAGTTATCTGTCTACCGACAAATATTCCCGAGAAAATTGAGGTGGATGTTTCGGCCCTTGAAATTGGGGACGCGATTCACGTAAGCGATATAACTCTACCGGCTAAAGTTAAGACCAAAGAGGATCCGGAAGCGATGGTCGCGTCAGTGGTTCCGCCAATGAAGGACGAAGAGGCGATCGCCGCTGAAGGTGAAGAAGTGACTGAACCAGAAGTGACCAAAGAGAAGAAGAAAGACGAAGCGGCCGAAGGGTAAGCATTCCCTGGTCCGGTTTTTTCAGATCAGTTAAATGTGTTAACAGGCGGTGCATGTCTTGTCGGAAACAAAGGTTATTGTTGGTTTAGGAAATCCAGGCCCGCAATACGAGTACACAAGACACAATTTAGGGTTTCTGGCTGTTCAGCGAATAGCTGAGCAGCATCAATTGAAATTCGGGTTGAGTTCTTTTGCAAATGGTTTGACAGCGCAGGGTGATATAGAAGGACAGCAGGTTTGTCTGCTTCTGCCGCTCACTTACATGAATAATTCGGGAGTGGCTGTTCGGCAGGTCTTAAAGCATACACAGGCTGAGCTCAGCAATTTACTGGTTGTCTGTGATGATTTAAACCTAAAGTATGAGGGAATCCGGATTCGTCCGTCAGGAAGTGACGGCGGAAACAACGGTTTAAAATCGATTATAGCCCGGCTTCAAACGCGCGAGTTTTCCCGGTTGCGTTTGGGAATAGGCCGGCCATCCAATAGTGATGACACGGTCGATTATGTTTTATCGGAGTTCAGTAAAGAGGAACAAGCCTCTCTCAAGGATTTTGTTGAAACAGCAGCACAATGCAGTGCTGTATGGCTGAAAGAGGGAATTGCCAAAGCGATGGATCAATTTAACAAAAGGAAATAAAATGGATAATTCGAATACAACAAAAAAATACGAACTTATGGTTATCGTGGATGCACATTTGTCGCAGGACGAAAAAGACAGCATCCTCAAAGAAATTGATGGAGAAATTTCAAAAGCCGGCGGAAAGACAGTCAACACGCAAACATGGTTTGAAAAGCAGAAGTTTACGTTTGAGATCAAGAAAAAGAAAGAGGGAACATACTACTTGATCAATTTTGAAGCTGAGAAACCAGCAATCGCTAAACTCAATGCCTTCTTACGTCTATATGAAAAAGTATTGCGTGGGCTTATACTGGAAGTTGAAAAACACTCTGTAAAAGAGCAAGCCGCCCAAGTGTAAGGTTCACACCTCACAAATTGCCAAGATCTAACTAATACTAACAGCTTTCATTAGATTGTAAGGAGAAACTAATGGCGAATTTAAACAAAGTATTTCTTATCGGCAACCTGACAAGAGATCCAGAGCTCAGATATACCCCAGGTGGAACTGCTGTGGCCAACCTAGGAATTGCCGTTAATCGCCGATTTAAAGATAGCTCCGGTGAGCTCAAGGAAGAGGTATGCTTCCTTACGGTCACTGTGTGGGACAAGCAAGCGGAAGCCTGCTGCCAGTATCTCACCAAAGGACGACCGGTGTTTGTAGAAGGTGTATTGCAATCCCGATTTTGGGAAACATCAGACGGACAAAAACGAAGTGCAATTGATGTGCGTGCGGAGCGGGTTCAGTTTCTTGGAAACTACGGAAACTCCAAGGACAAATCTGCCGACAACGCGTCGGACATCGAAGGTGAATTGGTTGACGTCGGAAGTTCGGGCGATACCATCAAGCCTGAAGACATTGCTTGGGATGAATAGGTAAAAATTGGAGAAATTAGATGACCGCATTTAAAAGGACAAAACGAAGATTTAACAACCGGCCTAAATTATCGGCCAAATATCAATTGCCAAAAGACGCGGTAATTGATTACAAAAACTTGCCGTTGATCCAGCGATATATCAACGACCGCGGGAAATTGGTTCCTCGTCGTATATCGGGCCTCACGGCTAAAGAGCAGCGTCAGATTTCGATCGCTGTCAAAAGAGCGCGGTTTATGTCCCTGTTGACGACAGGCGGCGTACGACGCTAAATTTTGGTTGAACGATTACTACAATAGCAGGGAATCCAGAAATGAAAGTAATACTTACACATGATGTCAAGCATTTGGGAAGAGTCGGGGATGTTGTCAAAGTCAAAGATGGATATGCCCGCAACATGCTTTTACCCAGAAATTTGGCCTATCTTGCAACTCCGGAAAACCTCAAGCGTATTGAAAAGCAGCAGAAACTGCGGGCGGACCAGTATGCTGAAGAAAAGGCTAAAGCCGAACAATTAGCTGAGCAGTTGGCGAAAGCCTCGGCCACAGTTAATGTCGAAGTCAATGATCTTGAAAAGTTATATGGTTCTATTTCCGAAACTGACGTTGTCAAGGCGTTAGAACAGGAAGGGTTTACTATTGATAAGAAAGACGTGATCTTCGAACAGCCTATTGAAGAGCTGGGTATTTTCGAGGTCGGAGTTAAACTTCATTCAGAAGTGACAGCAAAGATCAGGTTATGGGTAACCAAGAAGTAAGAGTCCCCCCACAGAATATCGAAGCGGAGAAATCCGTTCTTGGAGCCATGCTCATTGATGATGAAGCCATCGGTCAGGCGGTGGAAATCCTCGATGAAGCATGGTTTTACAATGAAGCCCATCGAATTATTTATCAGGCCATTCTTGATCTCTATAATGATCGCAAGAATGTCGATCTGATTACCATTTCCGATAAGCTGAAAAATGACAAACAGCTCGATGCCGTCGGCGGAGTCACCTATCTGTCGACGATTATCGACTTTGTCCCTACCTCGGCCAATGTGGCGCATTACGCGCAAATCGTCAAGGAGAAAGGAATTCTCCGTCAGCTTATTAAAAACTCCACACAAATCATCACCGAAAGTTACGACGCAACAGGTGAAATCGAAGATATCGTGGATAACGCCGAAAAGCTCATATTCGAGATATCGGATATGAAGCAAAAGCAAAGGTCATACCACATCAAAGAGCTGGTCAAGGATGGGATCGAAACCATTGATAAACTTTATCAGCGTAAAGAAAGTCTGACCGGAGTCCCAACCGGATTCAACGAAATCGACAAAATGACCTCCGGTCTGCAAAAGGCGGATCTGATCATCGTGGCGGCCCGTCCGTCGATGGGTAAGACGGCCTTTGCGGTGACGATTGCGGAAAATTATGCCATCCATCATGGCGGAAGCGTGGCAATTTTCAGCTTGGAGATGTCCAAGGAGCAATTGGTCCAGCGGATGCTGTGTTCACAGGCCCGGGTGGATGCTCACTCCGTGCGATCCGGATTTCTTTCGCCGTCAGACTGGCCGCTCCTAACCAAGGCCGCGGCTGACTTGTCGAACGCCAATATCTTCATTGATGATACGCCGGCGATATCCGCCATGGAATTACGGGCCAAGGCCAGACGTCTCAAGGCTAACCATGACATTCAGTTGATCCTACTTGATTACATCCAGCTCATGCGGGGGACCACAAAATCCGAAAGTCGTCAGCAGGAAATTTCAGAAATCTCCCGATCGCTCAAAGCTATTGGGCGAGAATTGAGTGTGCCGGTGATTGCCTTAAGTCAGTTGTCACGTCTGGTTGAACAGCGTCAGGATCACCGTCCGCAACTTTCAGATTTACGCGAGTCCGGCGCGATCGAGCAGGATGCCGATGTTGTTTTCCTTTTAATGCGCGAAGAATATTACAATCCCACCGAAGAGAATCGCGGCGTTGCCGATGCGATTATTGCTAAACAACGAAACGGACCTGTTGGAACAGTTAAACTTGCATTCCTAAAAGAATATGTGCGTTTTGAAAATCTTGCCAACGTCGAAAATCTTGCACATGTTGATTGACACGCACTTTGATTGATCCTATAATCAGACAAACACGTCAAAAAATGAAAAAATTATTCCAATTTTCAACGCTATTTATAGCATTCTTTATTGTCTTTACATCTACGTTTTCATTTGCCCAGTCATTTTCAAATCCGATGGCCGGCGAGGAGAAGGTACGTAAAGTCAAATCCATCGAGGTGATCGGTAACAAAACGATCAGCATCGCCACCATTCTTTCCAAAATCAAGACCAGGGTCGGACAGGATTATCTGCAGGGGGTTGTCAGTGACGACCTCAAACGACTGTACAATACCGGCTATTTTTCAGACATCCGCGTTGACCGTCAGCTGGAGGACGGCGCGTTCAAGGTGTCGATATTTGTCGAGGAAAAGCCCATTATCGAGGAGATCACCTTCTCTAAAACCAAGTATATAAAGGGTAAAGTCCTCAAGAAAAAGATCAAATCTATCGTTGGGAAATTTCTGGACAATAAGGATCTCAAGGATGATGAAAAAACCATTCTCGCATTATATGAGAAGAAAGGGCTGACGTCCGCTGAGATCAAGGCCGAGACGTTTGTGGATGAAGCCACGAATAAGGCCAGCATCCATTTTGTTGTTCAGGAAGGACAGAAGATCCGTATTTCCCAGATCAATATTTTCGGCAATGAGTCGTTTAGCGACCGTAAAATCCGCAAGGTGATTAAGACCAAGCCCAAGAAATTTGTCATCAGCTCAGGATTCCTTAAGGAAGACGAGCTTGATGAAGATATGGACCGGATCGTGTCGTTCTATGAACAGCAAGGGTATATTGATGCGTCCGTTGACTATAAGGTCGACACGTTGGGTAAAGGGGATATCGAAGTCGATATTCAGATCAAGGAAGGTCGGCGCTACTCGGTGGGTGATGTGACGGTTTCAGGTAATCAGGTGATCTCGGACAAAGAAGTATTGCGCGTCATGAATGAGATTACACCGGGAGGCGTTTTCAGTCGTGAAAAGCTGGGAGTCGATGTTGCCAATATTCGTACCCTGTACTTTGACCGGGGATACATTTTTGCGCGGGTCAGCGAGTCGACGTCGTTGGATTCAGGGACTGGTAAAGTCGGTGTCCGGATCGAGATTCTCGAGGGGGATGTGGCTTATGTAGAGCGTGTACGTATCGAAGGGAATACACGAACCAAGGACCGTGTTATCCGACGAGAGCTGAAAATGCTGCCGGGCGATCGATTTGACGGTGAGCAGCTGAGAAAAAGCAAAGAGCGCCTGACATCTATGGGATATTTTGAAGATGTCAGTTTCGATATCGAGGATACCGGCGCTCCGGATCGTAAAGACCTTGTCGTGCAGGTCAAGGAAGCCAAGACCGGGACGTTTAGTTTTGGCGGCGGCTTTAGTACGGTCGACCGCATCGTTGGATTTATCGAAGTCGAACAGCGCAATTTCGACATTATGAACTGGCCTACCTTTACAGGAGGCGGTCAGCAGCTGGAAGTTCGTGCCGAGACGGGTTCGTCACGTAGCAACTACCGATTGAGTTTTACCGAGCCGTGGATGTTCGGTCATCCAATTTCGGGTGGATTCGACGCGTTCCGATCAGAACGTGATCGAGAGGACGATACAGGTTATGCCTATGATGAGAAGCGAACGGGTGGAGTCCTTCGCCTCGGGAAACGATTCAGCGATCGTTATTCCGGCAATGTCTCCTACAAGCTTGAGGAAGTTGAGATTGAGAATTTTGAAGCCGGCGTCTCGGCGGATCTGCTTGCCGAAGCGGGAGAGAACCTGGTGAGTACGTTGGGATTTGGATTCACGGCAGACGGACGCAACAGCTTTATCAATCCGACCAAAGGTTGGATCTCACGTCATGATTTGGATTTTGCCGGGAGCTGGTTGGGCGGAGACAAAGACTTTATCCGGTACCAGACATCAAACAGTGTCTTTATTCCATTGAAATGGAAATCAGTACTCGAGTTTCGATTACGGGCCGGAGTGGTCGATGCCATTTCCGATTCGAATAAGGTGCCGATCTTTGAGCGATTCTTTGCCGGTGGGGCAAGCAGTATTCGCGGGTATGATGAGCGGGATGTCGGCCCGTTAGACACGGCCGTCCTGGATCCAATCGGTGGGGAGGCTATGCTCGTCGGGAATATCGAGTATACCATTCCGGTGATCCAGTACATCAAACTGGCGGCCTTCTATGACATTGGAAATGTCTGGGCTGACATCAAGGATTTCGGTGGAGGAAATTTCAAATCGGGCGTCGGTCTGGGACTCAGGGTTAAGACACCGATCGGACCGATCAATCTGGATTACGGATATCCATTGGATGATGTTCCGACCGAGGCCGACCGTGAAGGAAAATTCTACTTTAGTGTAAGTCGTGGATTCTAATTGAATGGAGGATATCATGAAAATCAAAAATATATTACTTTCACTGTTGATGTGCGCTGTGATTGCCACTCCCGCCTTGGCCAAAGACAAGTTGGGATATGTCGATTTAAGCCGATTGTTTGACGAGTACTATAAGACGCAGGATTATGATAAGACACTTGAGTCCAAGCACAAAGGGTTTGAAGAAACCCGGAATCAGAAAATTGAACAGATCCGGGAGTCCCAAGGTAAACTTGGACTGCTGAATGAAGACAAGAAAGCTGAGCTTGAAGAAGAAATTGAAAAGATGAAGGCCGATTTGCTTGAATTTGATCGGCAGAAAAAGGCTGACCTGACCAAAGAACGAAACGAAAAGATCCGGGAGATTTTGCTGGAAATTGAGAATGAAGTCAGCGCGTATGCCGAGAAAGAAGGATTCGCCATGATCCTTAATGATCGTGTCCTGGTATATGGGAACCAGACGATCGACGTCACCGAAGAAATCCTTCAAAAGCTCAACACCCGATAACATCAATTCAAGATATGATGAATACCAAAAACAGAGGACAGGTGTCCTCTGTTTTTTGGGATCTAGCACCTCAGGAACGTGTTATGCAAAAAACCTTAGCCGAGATTGCGCAAATGATAGATGGCGAGGTTTGTGGTGACGGGAATGTCAAGATCACCGGCCTGAATGGTATCCGCGAGGCTGGTAGCGGTGAAATTACCTTTGTGGCCAATTCAAAATACGCTGCCTTGCTGAAACGGACCGATGCGGCGGCTGTAATTATCCCGCCGAGTCTAGACCCGCCCGAGATTCCTTCCATACGAGTTGATGATCCGGTTCAGGCCTTTTCGATTCTGGCTCAGAAAATGGTTGGGGATGATCAGTATGAGATTTCTGGGATTCATCCGACGGCGGTCATTGCCGATGACGTCCGGATTGGGTCTGATGTGTCGATTGGACCGCAAGTTGTTGTGGAACCAGGGGTTGTGATTGGAGATCGCTGCCGGATCGAAGCCGGATCATTTGTAGGGTATAAGGCGGAAGTGGGCGCAGATGGCCATTTGCTGCCGAATGTGACGATATTGTCCAAGTGCCGGATTGGCAGCCGGGTGAAAATTTTCAGCGGCACGGTGATTGGTGCGGATGGTTTTGGATTTGAGGTGGTCAATGGGGCTCATCAGAAGATTCCCCAGATCGGCATCGTGATCATCGAGGATGACGTGGAGATTGGTTCCAATGTCACTATCGACCGGGCTCGATTTAACGCGACGGTGATCGGACGGGGTACAAAGATTGACAATCTGGTACAAATCGGACACAATGTCATCATCGGTGCGCATTGTATTGTTGTATCGCAGGTTGGAATCAGCGGCAGTACGCTGGTTGGTAAAAATTCAATCCTGGCCGGACAGGCCGGCATTGCCGGACATCTAACGATCGGTGCCAACTCAATTGTGGCGGCTCAAGCAGGCGTAACTGGATCTATCCCGGAAAATAGCAAAGTCAGCGGGTATCCGGCCAAGCCGCATGTGCATGCCAAGCGTGTGAATGCCCATGTTCAGCAGCTGCCGGATTATATTAAACGGATCAAGGCATTAGAGAAAAAAATATCAGAACTTGAAGCAGGACGAAATGAAACCAGCGAATCAAAAGACGATTAAGAACGAATGTGAAATAGAGGGAGTTGGTCTTCACACCGGAAGTCCTGTGAAGGCGATTTTGAAACCGGGTATGGTCGGTGCCGGAATAGTTTTTATCCGTACCGATTTGCCGGAACAACCTATGGTTCCGGCAAATATTGAGAGTATTAATTTATCACCGGGCGTTCCCCGATGCACGACGATCGGCAAAGATGAACATCAAATTCATACCATCGAGCATTTAATGAGTGCCCTGGCCGGCTGCGGGATTACGAATCTCACCGTCGAGCTTGACGCCTCAGAGTTGCCCGGAGGCGATGGCAGTGCGTTGTGTTTTTACGAAGCGGTTCAAAAGGCGGGGATTGAAGATCAATCCGAACCGGTTGAGCCTTTTTTTTTATCCGAACCCATCGGGGTCTCCAATGATCACGCCTCGATCTTCATCACGCCGGCTGATGATTTTAAGATTACATATGCCCTGAACTATGATCATCCGTTGCTGCGTTCGCAGTTCTTTGAATTCACTATGACACCGGAAAATTATGCTCGAGATATTGCGTCGTGTCGTACATTCTGTATGGAAGAGGAGGCCGATGAGCTTAGGCGCAAAGGATTAGGCAAGGGGGCCAACTTTAAAAATACATTGGTCGTGGGAGCCAAGGGTGTCCTGGAAAATGAGGTTCGATTTGCGGATGAATTTGTCCGGCACAAGGTTTTGGATATTGTTGGAGATTTGTATTTGCTGGGACTGCCGTTAAAGGGGCATGTCTTTGCCGTGAAAAGCGGACACCGGCTGAATCTGCAGCTGTTGAAGAAGATTCAGCAGCAGCGTAAGCTGGCCAAGGTCAAGGCAGCCCGATTTGACTATGATTTTACTGGCAAGAAAGAGATCGATATAGAAGGGATCATGAAGGTACTTCCGCACCGGTATCCATTTTTGCTGGTAGACCGGGTGATCGAGATTGAGCATGGCAAAAAGGCCGTGGGCATCAAAAATGTCACGATAAATGACGGATTTTTCCAGGGGCATTTCCCCACCCGGCCGGTTATGCCCGGGGTTTTGATGGTCGAGGCCATGGCCCAGACGGCCGGCGTTGTTGTCTTGACGAATCCGGCGCATCGTGGTAAATTAGCCTTTTTTATGGCTGTGGATAATGTCAAATTCCGCAAGGTCGTCACCGCTGGCGACCAGCTGATGATGGATATTGAGGTGACCAAGGACCGCAGCCGGATCACTCAAATTCACGCTGTATCGCGGGTGGATGGGGAAATTGTAGCCGAGGCCGATATGACATTTTCCTTCACCGACGCCTCATATTTGGACTAGTTTTTTTTGGCATGACAAAAAATGTCAATAAATGTGTTTGAAAACTGCAAAATTGCAGTAAAATATTAAGTAAGTTGATCTTATGGAAAACGTAAATATCCACAAAACTGCCGTCATCCACCCGGGCGCCAAGCTTTCTCCAGGCGTCTCGATCGGTCCCTATTCGATCGTGGAAGGCAACGTCACCCTGGGCGACAATGTCCGTGTCGGCAGCCATTGCGTTCTCACCGGCCAAACCACTATTGGTCGAAATTGTAAGATTTATACCGGCGCCGTCATCGGCAGCGCCCCTCAAGACCGCAAGCATTCCGCGGATGATAATGTATTTCTCAATATCGGTGAAAATAATGTGATCCGTGAATATGTCACCATGAATCCAGGTACGCTGGATGGAGGCGGCAAGACGATCATCGGTAGCGGTAATTTGTTTATGGCCTATTCCCATGTGGCTCATGACTGCGTTATCGGTAATAATTGTGTGATGGCAAACGCCGCCACGCTGGCCGGACATGTGACGCTTGAGGACAACGCCGTTTTGGGCGGATTCAGTGCCGTGCATCAGTTCACCCGATTGGGCCGGCTGTCAATTGTTGGCGGCTGTTCAAAAGTGGTTCAGGACGTGCCGCCGTTCGCGATGGTTGACGGGCATCCGGTCAAAGTGATCCGGACCAATGTCGTTGGCCTGAAACGTTCACAGATTTCCGAAAAATCGATCAAGCTTCTGAACAAATCGTTCAAGATTTTATTCCGACAAGGTTTAACCAAAACACACGCTATTGAAAAAGTCATCGCTGAAGTTGAAGCCAGCCCTGAAGTCGAGCATCTTGTATTTTTCTGCAAGACGTCAGAGCGTGGATTGTGTAGTTAATTATAAGGAAGTCACAAGCCGCAATTAGCCGATTGGAGCATCCCGCTCATATCGACGTGTGTTCTTGTGGCGTTTTTGTTTATGGTCGAGAAACGACTCGGACTCATCGCCGGTAACGGCAAATTTCCCATTCTCTTCGCCAAGGAAGCCAAGTCTATGGACTATGAGGTCATAGCGGCTGGTATTCGCGGCGACACATCATTTTTACTGAAACCGTTTGTGGACAAGATCAGTACATTTAATGTCGGCGAACTTCGCAAACTGTTCACTTATTTCGAAACCGAGAATATCCGTCAGGTGATCATGGCCGGTCAGGTGAATCCCGGCCATCTGTTTGAAGAGAGCACCGAGCTGGACGAAGATTTTAAGCAATTATTTGATGCCTTGAAAGACCGTAAAGCTGACACAATTTTTGCGGCCGTGGCCGAGAAACTCAAAGAACATAATATCGAGTTGGTTGATTCGACGTTTTTGATCAAGAATCACCTTGCTCCCAAGGGAACCCTGACACGGACGGCTCCTAATCTGGAACAATTAGGCGATATTGAATTCGGGCGGGATATCGCCAAGTCCATGGGGCGCATTGACGTTGGGCAGACCGTGGTGATCAAGGACAAGGCGATCGTGGCGATTGAGGCCATGGAAGGGACTGACCGGACGATTTTGCGCGGCGGACAAATTGCCAAAGAAGGCGCCGTTGTCATCAAAATGAGCAAACCCAACCAGGATCTGAGATTTGATGTGCCGGTCGTCGGGCCGCGAACCATCAAGCACATGCGAAAGTCCCGCTGTAAATGCCTGGCCATCGAAGCCGGCAAAACCATCATCATTGACCGGCAAAAAACCATTCACGCCGCCGACAAAGGCGGTATCTGCATTGTCTCCGTTTAATTACGGAATTCTCCTCTGTATTTCCATCGAACACTAAAAAGATCGCAATTTCGTTGCAGGGTTTCGAGATTTTTCATATACTCAACTTAAAGGTTGAAAAAAGCTAGTAACAGGCGATATAAAGATATGAAAAATCTGATCTCATTCATATTTATAATAGTATTAATCTGCTTTTCCGGTATTGCAGACGCGAAGGATAAGCAGGGCAAGCACAAAATCTATCATCCGAATAAGAAATTCTTCTGGGTTGAGCACAACTATAAACGCGGGACAAAGAACGGTGAGTCACGTCAATATTATCCGGACGGTAATCTTCAGTATGAAATTCTTTATAAAAATGATGTAAAGGTAAATATTGGCAAACACTACTACCGCAATGGTCAGATAAAAGAAGAAGTCACTTATCAAAACGGAAAGCCTGACGGTATTTACAAAAAATTTTATAAAGACGGAAAGTTGATGATCCAAATCAATTACCGCAATGGTGAACCTGACGGCATTTACAAGAAATTTCAAAAAAATGGACGGGTGAAAGAGCAGCTGCAATATAAAAATGGGCGTCCCGAAGGGTTGTTCCAGGCCTTTTTTTCCGACGGTAGTCGCCGTCAGGAAGTCAACTTTATTGGCGGTAAACGTGAAGGCGTCTTTCACGAGTATCACCGAAACGGTAAAGTCAAACAGCTCGTGGATTACCGCAACGGAAAACGGCAGGGAATTCAGAAAACATATTATCAAAGCGGCAAGCTCAAGTCTGAATCGCTGTATGAAAACGGCGAGCGGGTCGGACTCCGTAAGAATTATCATGAGGACGGGACTGTCAAGGGTGAGGTAAATTATGTGGACGGCAAACGGGTTGGCGTGGACAAGACATATTACGCGTCCGGCAAGGTCAAGGAAATCATTCACTACATTGACGGTGAACGCGATGGTAAATATGAAAAGTTCTATGAATCGGGCGTGTTAATGACCCAGTCCAAATATTCAAAGGGAAAGCTCGACGGCAAACTGCTGAGTTATCACGAGGATGAAAGTCTCAAAGAGGAGACCAAATACCGGATGGGCCTAAGGCACGGAGAGCATACAGTATACTATCCGAATGGTGAACTTGAATTAGTGGAGAAGTATAAAGATGATGTCCTACATGGCAAGGCACTAAAATACTTTGAGGACGGGACCCTGAAAAGTTCACGCAATTATACCGACGGCCAGCTTACCGGTGTGTCCAAAGAATATCACAGCAATGGAAATCTGCGCGTCGAGCAGTTTTATATCAATAACATGATCGCCTCGGTCAAAGAGTATGATGAGAATGGATATATCCTGTCACGGGTCACCGATTCGTGGGGAAGCTATCGTCATCCGGCGGATATCGGGGCCGATTCCCTGACCCAGGGAAAGTTCAAGGAAGAATTTACAGTCATCGTCAGCCGTATTGAAAAAGATCTGCTCCTGCAGGGATGGAAGCCTGGAAAATTCTATGCCGTTTTCGAGCCGATCGAAGGGACGTCTCAGGTAAAAGTCGATTTATGGCATTACGACACCTTTTTGGACGTCAATAAAAATGAGATTGGCAATGTCTCTGGAAAGAACCATTCCGTGTTTTATGACTACCAGCAGGACACGATTGTCAAGAAGCAGGTTTGGCAATAAACCATTGTCACATATCAAGTTAGCGTATCCATCCCACCCCCACAGTTTGAATTGACACCCCTTCGCTTTTTCTATATAATCATTGTTTACACTCTATATATAACTACTAATACTAATAGATCAAGGAAGCGTATTTGATGGAACATGATGATATCAAAAGAGTTAGGGAAGAGAAGTTAAATGGTCTCGTAGATGCAGGGGTCAATCCCTACGGCGGCAAATATGAGCCAACCCACACAGTCGAGCAAGTGCTCACCGATTTTAAAGCGGATGAAAAGGTTAAGATTGCCGGCCGCCTAATGGCCAAGCGCAGCCACGGCAAGGTATTGTTTGCGGATATCGAGGACCAGACCGGAAAGATTCAGCTATTTATCAAGATTCAGGATCCCGAGGCCCAAATGACGCGGATCGTTAAGTCCCTGGATATCGGAGACATCATCGGTGTGGAAGGTGAAACCTTCACCACCAAAATGAACCAGGACAGTGTCCGTGTGACCCATATCGAATTTCTCACCAAATCATTAAAGACATTACCCGAAAAATGGCATGGGCTCAAAGACGTGGAGATCCGTTATCGACAGCGTTATGTTGATTTGATCGCCAATAAGGATGTGCGTGATGTCTTTATCAAACGCAGTAAGATTGTCTCATTTATCCGCCAGGTTTTGGATGATCGCGGATTTCTCGAGGTCGAAACACCGATGCTCCAGCCGATGGCCGGAGGGGCTCGGGGACGACCATTCAAAAGTTTACACAATGCCTACGATCTGGATGTGTATCTGCGCATCGCCCCGGAACTTTATCTCAAGCGATTATTGGTTGGCGGATTGGAACGTGTGTATGAAATCAACCGAAATTTCCGTAACGAAGGTGTGTCGACACGTCACAATCCTGAGTTTACCATGCTTGAAGTCTATCAGTCATATGGCGATTTTGAGGACATGATGCGCTTGACCGAAGACCTGGTGGCGGGGGCGGCCAAAGAAATCACCGGCTCGTACGTTGTGCCTTATCAGGGCAAAGAGATCAATTTTGAACCGCCATGGGAACGTCGCAGTTTTGCGGGAATCATGAAAGAAAAATTTGATATCAATCCCGACGACGAAGCTTCCGTGATGCTCGAGAAAGTCAAGGTTCATAAAGGCGGCTCGGTCAAAGTGGACAAGCTTACACGCTCTGCCGTTATGAAGATCGCCGAGGATTTGCTGGAAGAAGATGAGATCATCAATCCGGTATTTTTTACGGACTATTTTACCTTCCTGTGTCCATTGGCCAAGACATTACCTGAAAATCCGGCCTTGTCTGCCCGTTTTGAAGCGTTTGTGGCGGGAATGGAGATCGGTAACGCCTATTCGGAGTTAAACGATCCGACAGAACAGCGTCGACGTCTACTCGAAGATCTCGAAGATGATGTCGAGACCGGCAACCGGACCATCGATGAGGATTTTCTTAACGCGCTGGAATACGGAATGCCTCCGGCGGGAGGATTGGGCATCGGGATCGACCGGATGGTCATGCTGTTAACAGATTCGCCGTCCATCAGGGACGTCATTCTGTTTCCGTTGATGAAACCCACTCAGGAAAAAACTCAAGACAAAGCATGAGCTACGAAAGCTGGATCAGTTACCGTTATCGAAAATCAAAACAGGGGCGGTTTTTAAAGTTTCTTAACTTTATCTCCGTGGCCGGGATTGCCACCGGTGTGATGGCGCTTTTGGTGGTCATCGCGATCATGACTGGATTCGGCAATAACCTACGTGAGCAGATTATCGGCTCAACCCCGCATATCAGTATCGAGAAAGAGAACGGGATTAAAAATTACGATGATCTGAAGTCGCAGCTGATGCAGGTGGAAGGTGTCGTCGGCGCGTCGGCATACGCCCAGGGAAATATCTATCTGGAGAGCGGCGATCAGGCCCGGCCATTGTTTTTACGCGGCATTCAACCGGAAACCGAAGTGCAGGTGACCAAGGTTCAGGAGTATCTCGATGAGGGATCGTTAAGTGATTTAAGCAAGGGCAAGGTCTCGATCGGTAGCGAATTGGCCCGATTCTATGGCCTGGAGATTGGCAGTCTCCTGACGTTGATATCCCCGGGCACCGGGATCAAAGGTGAAGGCTGGAAACACACACTCGAGATCGTCGGGATATTCACAACCGGACGCGCTGATTTTGACGCGAACATCATTATCACGAACATTGAAACGGCACAGATGCTGCTCAACTATCCGGATGACCGGGTCGACGGAATCGGACTAAAGACCGTTGATCCTGAGACGGCGGCTGATCTGAAAAAGGTGATCTACCAGAAATTTGGATTTAAGTATCTGGTCCGAACGTGGATCGATACGAATAAAGGATTATTTACGGCGCTCAAACTTGAAAAATTAGGTCTGTTCATTATTTTGTCGCTGATTATTCTGGTGGCGTCGTTCAATATTATCAGTACCTTGATTGTTACCGTAACGAGCAAAGTGCATGACATCGGCGTGCTCAAGGCCATTGGCGTCCCGCGCGGAGCCATCCGGCGGATCTTCACCAAGCAGGGCGTGGGCATGGGCGTTCGCGGAATCCTCTGGGGTCTGATGTTGGGGTTAGGCATTTGTTACTATTTGAAAACATACTTTGAGGTCCCGGCCGATGTGTACGGTATTGATCGGGTCCCTGTCGACGTCCAATTGCGTGATATGGCCTACATCGTGATCGCAGCGCTGGTCATCAGTTTTCTGGCGACCATTTATCCGGCATCTAAGGCCGCATCTCTGGAACCGGTCGACGCCTTAAGATACGAATAGGATCGTGAGAACAAGTTGATACTTTACGCCAAAAATATTCGGAAGGTTTACAAACAGGCCCGGACTGAACTTGAGGTCTTGAAGGGCGTGGATGTTTCTATCCAGCAGGGTGAAGTTGTCGCGATCGTCGGACCGTCCGGCGCGGGAAAGTCCACGTTGCTGCATATTCTCGGCGGCCTAGATGTGCCGACAGATGGCGAAGTCCTGCTCGACGGAGAGAATTTGTACCGGCTCAGGGACAAACAGCGGGCCAAGGTCCGCAACGAAAAGATTGGATTTGTCTTTCAGTTCTATCATCTGTTGCCGGAGTTTAACGCGTTGGAAAATGTGATGATGCCCGGATATGTGCTGGGACGGTTAAGCCGGAGCGAGGTGAAGCGCCAGTCGGTGTCATTGCTCGAACAGTTGGGACTGGGCAAACGGCTCAAGCACAAGCCTTCACAGCTATCCGGCGGTGAACAGCAGCGAGTCGCGATTGCCCGGGCGTTGCTGAATGAACCCAAGATATTGCTGTCGGATGAGCCGACCGGAAATCTCGACTCTAAAAGCGGCAAGGAGATCATCAAGCTCCTGATGGATTTGAACTATGTTAAGAAGCAGGCGATTGTGATTGTCACGCATGACGAAAGTATTGCGCGCCAATGTCACCGCACGATTCATATGCGTGACGGATTACTCGATAATGTAAAGGCCGAGAAGCCTCAGAAGAAGGAAAAAGGAAAAGTATATGAAAATTTATCTTAATGGCGAATTTGTTGAAAAGAAGGACGCAGTTGTTTCGGTTTTTGATCATGGTTTTCTGTATGGTGATGGCGGATTTGAAGGCATCCGTTCTTACAACAGTCTGGTTTTTAAGTTGGACGAACATTTGAACCGTTTGTATGAGACTCTGCACACGTTGATGATCGATCCGAAAATGACCAAGGATGAAATGTCCAAGGCGATTGTCGAAACGCTGAAAATCAATAACCTCACAGATGCCTATATCCGTGTAATCGTTTCGCGGGGTGAGGGGGATCTGGGATTGGATCCCAAGAAGTGCTGCGGAATGGCGAATGTCATAATTATTGCGGATAAAATTACTCTTTACCCTAAAGAGTTGTATAATAAGGGGATGGAGATTATGACCGTCTCCACGGTCCGAAATCATCCCGGTGCCATTAACCCGCAATTGAAGTCCCTGAACTATCTCAATAACATTCTTGGCAAGATCGAAGCGGGCAATTCGGGGTACAATGAAGCCATTATGCTGGATCATCAGGGATTTGTGGCCGAATGCACGGGGGATAATATTTTTATCATCAAAAACGGACAGATGTCCACACCTAGCCAAGGGATTCTCAAGGGGATCACCCGGCAGGCTGTTTTGGATATTGCCGCGGACCAGAAAATCCCGGCCCGGGAATGTTTGTTAACCCGGCACGAAGTATATGTCGCCGATGAGTGTTTTCTGACCGGTACCGCCGCTGAAATCATTCCGGTTGTCAAAGTGGATGGGCGTATCATCGGCAGCGGGACGCCGGGGACAATTACCGAACAAATCAGAGAGGAATTTCACAAGCGAACGCAGACCGAGGGCGTGAAGTATTAGTCGTCCGCCTGGCGTCGCCAATCTATCATGAAATGTGATCTATGCAATAAAAAAGCCACGGTTCACCTGACCGAGATCGTGGATGAACAGATGTCGGAAATGCATTTGTGTGAAGAGTGCGCCCGTGAAAAGAGTGTGCAGATGGAGCAGCAATTCGGACTGTCTGACTTATTAGCGGGACTCACCGATTTTGGCAAGCAGGTCAAAACTGCCGATAAGGTCGATCTTAAATGTGAGCATTGCGGGATCACCTATGATGATTTCCGGAAATTCGGACGGCTGGGATGCGGACATTGTTATGACGCGTTCAAGTCGCATTTGTCGACACTGCTCAAAAAGATCCACGGTGCGAACCATCATTTCGGCAAAACGCCTAAGAAGCTGCCCAAGGCCGATAAGAAAAAGGTTGAAGACCTGCAGGAACTCAAGAATAAATTGATGCTGGCGATCCAGATGGAAGATTTTGAAAAGGCCGCCAAGCTTCGCGATAAAATCAGAGATATTGAAAGTAAGAAGTCAAAATGAAATTGGATTCATTCATTGATAACACCGGTGAATGGTTGAAGGGAACCGGGGACAATGCCAACATCGTGATGTCGTCCCGGATCAGATTAGCCCGAAATTTGATGGGTTTTCCGTTTCCCAATAAAGCCAGTAAAAAGCAATTGCATCAGATCTTAACGACGGTTCATAAGGCTATTGAGGAGATCGGTTATTTTGAGACCTCCTCGCTCTTTAAGATCAGTGAGTTGGACAATGTCGACAAACAGTTTTTGATCGAACGGCATTTGATCAGTCACGATCACGCCACGAACCCGGATGGCAAGGCCGTGCTTATTTCCAAGGAAGAGGTCTTGTCGGTGATGATTAACGAGGAAGATCATCTGCGGATTCAGGTCATGCAGTCAGGCCTGAATCTTGATGAAACATGGAAGATCATCAATTCGATCGACGACGCTCTTTCGGAGAAGTTGGATTTTGCGTATTCCATGCATTGGGGATACCTGACCGCCTGTCCGACGAACACCGGTACCGCGATGCGCGGTTCGGTGATGCTGCATTTACCGGCCTTGGTCATGACCAAGCAGATCAATAAAGTGATGGCAGCGATTTCCAAACTGAATTTTGCCTCACGCGGTTTTTATGGTGAAGGAACCCAGGCCAGCGGTAACATTTATCAGATTTCAAATCAGTTGTCGATGGGGCATGGCGAAGTCGAAGTCCTGCAAAATATCAAGGGACTGATCCGTCAGGTGATCGAGCAGGAGGAGCAGGCCCGTCAGGCATTGATGCTTCAGAACAAACCGATGCTGGAGGACAAGATCTTCCGTTCGTACGGTATTTTGAAAAACGCGCATATTATTTCCAGCCAGGAAACCGTGGATCTGCTTTCCATGGTCCGCCTAGGCGTGGATTTAGGAGTCTTAAAAGATATAACCCGTAAATGCATTAATGAATTATTCATCACGATTCAACCGGCCCATCTGCAGAAGATCGGCAAGAAAAAATTAAGCGCATCGGAACGTGATGCGAAAAGAGCGAATCTTATTCGAAAAAAATTGGGAGGAACATAAACATGTTCAATCGATTTACGGAAAGAGCTAGAAAAGTTATTGTTTATGCAAAAGAAGAGGCGCGCCGTTTCAATCACGATTACATTGGGACCGAGCATCTTTTACTGGGGCTG
Source organism: bacterium (assembly GCA_030429765.1). Taxonomy (GTDB): domain Bacteria; phylum Omnitrophota; class Gorgyraeia; order Zapsychrales; family Zapsychraceae; genus JAGOSC01. The sequence goes on from JAUIER010000001.1 coordinate 73,349, forward strand.
GTTCGCGAGGGTGAAGGGGTCGCCGCGGCGGTCCTCCAGAAATTGGGATTGGATTTGGAAACCATTCGCATTGAAGTTGAAAAACTAGTGCAGCCGGGGCCGCAAACGCAGGTGCTGGGTGATATTCCATTTACGCCGCGTTCCAAAAAGGCGCTGGAATTATCTGCCGAAGAGGCGCGCGCTTTGGGGCACAATTATATTGGAACGGAGCATTTGCTTTTGGGATTGGTCAAGGAAGGCGAAGGCATGGCTTACCGCGTGCTTTTGAACTTGGGATTGGATCTCGGGAAGCTCCGCAACGAAGTTATGGAATTGCTGGGTTCGGGAATTCCGGGGTACGGATCACAAGAACCGGCCAAGAACGACAAGACGCCGGCCATCGACGCGTATGGTCGAAATCTTAACAAGTATGCCAAGGACGGTAAATTGGACCCGGTCATCGGGCGAAAAGAAGAGATCGATCGAATCCTTCAAATCCTTTCCCGCCGGACCAAGAATAACCCGGTACTTCTCGGTGAGGCCGGTGTCGGAAAGACGGCCATCGTTGAGGGATTGGCCCAGAAGATTATCAAAGGGGAAGTACCGGAGATACTTCGGGATAAAACTATTGTTGTTTTGGATTTGGCCTTAATGATCGCAGGTACGAAGTATCGTGGTCAGTTTGAAGAACGGATCAAGGCCATCATGGATGAGATCAAACGTTCAGGAAAGATTATCCTGTTTATCGACGAGCTTCACACACTGGTTGGAGCGGGAGCGGCCGAAGGTGCGATTGACGCGGCCAATATCCTTAAGCCGGCATTGGCTCGGGGCGAGATTCAATGTATCGGAGCCACCACGCTCGATGAGTACCGCAAACATATCGAAAAGGACGCGGCCCTGGAACGTCGATTCCAGACGATTACCGTCGAACCTCCATCAGAGGAAGAGGCCATTCTTATCCTAAAGGGATTACGTGACAAGTACGAAGCCCATCACCGTGTTAAATTTTCAGATGAATCATTGGAAGCGGCGGTCAAGTTGTCGGAACGGTATATCTCCGGACGGGCGCTGCCGGATAAGGCGGTGGATATTCTGGATGAGGCCGGCGCCAAGGCCCGCTTGTCGGCGATGGTTGTTCCGCCGGACTTGAAAGAACTCGAGGCCGAGATTGAATCGCTTAAACAGGAAAAAGAAGCTTTCATCAAGAGCCAGGATTTTGAGAAGGCCGCCAAGATGCGTGACAAGGAACGCGAAACCCGTGACAAACTTGAAGAGGTCAAGAACAAGTGGTCCGAGGAACGTGATAAAGTTTCGATCACGATCGGTTACGAAGATGTCGCGCTGGTTGTGTCGCAGTGGACCAAAGTTCCATTGAGCCGTCTGGAGGCTGGTGAATCCAAAAAACTACTTAAGTTGGAAGATCATCTGAAAAATGCGGTCATCGGTCAGGATGAAGCGATTGGATCGATAGCTCGAGCGATACGACGATCGCGTGCCGGAATTAAAGATCCTCGTCGGCCGATTGGTTCGTTTATTTTCTTGGGACCGACTGGTGTGGGTAAAACGCTTCTGGCTCAGACAATCGCGGAGTTCATGTTCGGCGGTAAAGAGTCATTGATCCAGATCGACATGAGCGAGTACATGGATAAGTTTAATGTGTCACGATTGATCGGTGCGCCGCCGGGGTACGTGGGTTATGAAGAAGGCGGTCAGCTGACCGAAAAAGTCCGGCGACGTCCTTATTCGGTTGTCCTTCTGGATGAAATCGAGAAAGCGCATCCGGATGTCTTCAATCTTCTGCTTCAGGTATTCGAAGAAGGTCGTTTAACGGATAGTTTGGGGCGAAAGGTAGATTTTCGAAACACGATTATCCTGATGACGTCCAATGTCGGCGCACATACTGTCGGGACCGGCGGCGGATTGGGATTCGCGGAGCAGAGCGAAGAGCATACCTATGAAGGGATGAAGTCCAAACTATTGGATACTGCCAAAAAGACCTTCAAGCCGGAATTCCTAAACCGTATTGATGAGATCATTGTGTTCAAATCATTAACCAAAGAGAATCTCAAGAACATCGTACAGCTTGAGATCGCGGGCGTCTTAAACCGGTTGAAGGACAAGGAAATCGAGGTGGAGCTCAGCAAGGACGCCTTCGAGCTGATTATTGAAAAAGGATTCGATCCTGTTTACGGCGCGCGTCCGCTCCGACGGACTATTCAGCGTCTGCTGGAAGATCCGTTGGCTGAGGATATCATTTCAGGTGTCTTTAAAGAAGGGACCAAGATCAAGGCCGATCGAAAAGAGGAAAAGCTGGTATTCAAATAATGCGAAAACACGCCGTCAAAATTCTAGTCTTGTGCTTTGTCTTGGGGATCACCACCCAGGCGTCTGCCAAACAGCTGCTGAGTTTCCATGGAGTGCTGGATCTACAGGCTGAAAGTCTGGACGTCAACGTGGAGGTGTCCCCGGATGAAACCATTCGCGGATCGTTCCGCAAGGCCAGCGACGGCGTGTATGATCTAAAGGTCGATCTGGATCACGTGAAAGTCATGAATTATGATCTCTCGACGGAGATTCAGTCCCGGATAGAATTTAGAGACACCAACATCTATTCCTCGGAAATGATCGTTGGACGAATCTGGAGCAATTATTCGGTGGTGGACTTAAAGCCGGTTAAAGAATTAAGCGGGACATTCAAGATCGGAAATAACCATTTAGTTCTTAACGACGTGTCCTTCGGCGCGCTGAATACCAGCGGCTATATTGATCTACAGGCCCCGCACAAACTCGATGTGGGGATCAATGTCAATTTCATGGAGATGGAAGACTTTCTGAAGTTCTGGATGAACACGGAAAATTACAGTTCCTCCGGGCAGGTGGCCGGCGTGATCAAGGCAACCGGCACAGTTGACCGGTTGAATCTGCGCGGAAACTTGAAGAGTTTTGATGGCCGGATTAAGGACATGAACTATGACAGTCTGGCGCTGAACATCGAAGGTGTGTACCCGGACTTTCAGATTGATAAGTCGTCCAACTTGTCCCGTGTCGATGGGATGAGTTTTTCATTCGACGGGCCGATTGATTTTGCCGATCGTAAGGGATTCAAACGGCAGCTCAAGAATCTTAACATTTCGCCGCTGGTCAAAGAGTCAGCCTCCCAGAAGAAGTGGACGATTAAGCGTCACAAGGAAAGTGGAGCTGATTCCGCGGAGCTTAAATATTTCATGCGCAAAGAAGGTTCGATCGGTTCTCAGAATGAAGAAGAGGCCGCGCTGTTCGGCATTGAACGTGTGTTGGAATTCTAATCCATCCATTTCTCGCAGCACGAAAATATCATGGTTAAAACCAAAACAGTTTATGTATGTCAGGAATGTGGAGCCCAGTCTCCGCGATGGCAGGGAAAATGCGTAAGCTGCAACGCCTGGAATTCGCTGGTCGAAGAAAGTCTAACGCCGGCAGATCCGCGCCGTCCAACCGCATCTTATAAAGAACAGCCTGTCCTTCTCAGCGAAATTCAGCACAACGATGAAAGCCGGTATCAAACCGGGATCCGTGAATTGGACCGGGTTCTGGGCGGCGGCATTGTACAGGGGTCGGTGACATTGATCGGTGGGGATCCGGGCATCGGCAAGTCAACCTTGTCCCTTCAGATTGGATGTTCGTTAAGCGACAGCGGACTCAAAGTTTTGTATGTGAGCGGTGAAGAGTCTGTGAAGCAGACCAGCCTGCGGGCCAAACGGATCAGCAGCTCAGATCCAAAATCGCTGTACATTGTGAATCAGGTCGACCTGAACGCCATTCTGGATTACATCAAGAAGATGTCTCCCGATGTGGTCGTGATCGACTCGATTCAGGTGATCTATAATTCGGAGATTGCGTCGTCGCCGGGAAGTGTCAGTCAGGTTCGGGAATGTTCAGCCATCCTGACGCATCTCGCGAAATCCAAAGGGATCGCGTTGTTTATTATCGGGCACGTGACCAAAGAGGGGATGTTGGCCGGACCGCGCGTTTTGGAGCACATCGTCGATACAGTGTTGTATTTTGAAGGCGAACGGTATTCGTCGTACCGGATTCTGCGGGCCACCAAGAACCGTTTTGGATCGACTAATGAGATCGGTCTTTTTGAAATGATGTCGACCGGATTGACCGAGGTGCCTAACCCGTCGGAGATATTCCTCTCGGAACGCGCCAGCAACACATCCGGTTCAGTCATTGTTCCGATTCTGGAAGGAACCCGTCCGTTTCTGGTTGAGATCCAGGGGCTTGTCAGCCGTTCGAGTTTTAACATGGTGCGCCAAAAGGCACAGGGCTTTGATATAAATCGTCTGGCGTTATTGATCGCTGTGCTCGACAAACGGATCGGACTCAACATGGCCGACAAGGATGTCTTTTTGAACGTTGTCGGAGGCGTTCGATTGATGGATCCGGCGGCGGACCTGGGGGTTGTTCTGGCGATGGCCACGGCGTTGCTGGACAAGTCGGTCGACCGGTCAACCGTTGTGGTCGGGGAAGTGGGGTTATCGTCGGAAGTTCGCAGCGTCAGCCAATTGGCGCTTAGGGTTAACGAAGCACAGAAGCTCGGATTTAAACGATGTATTGTGCCGAAAAATAATCTCAAGGCCAAGATTGAATTGCCGACAGATTTAATTGAGGTCTTTCCCGTGGAGACGGTCCGGGAGGCGTTGGATCTATTGGAGCAGTTTTAAGGATATTATGACCATTACCTTTATTCGGATTTTCTTTTTACTCGTCAGTGGGGTCACGGGATATTATGTCGGTAGTCTGCTGCAATCACCGCTGTTTGGCGCGCAGATTGGATTCTTAAGCGGATTGTTGATCATTTTCGTTGAACGATCTATGCAGCGGGTTTCGGTCCGGGGGCTGTCGAGTATGGTCTTTGGGCTATTGTTGGGATTTTTTATGGCGAAGCTTCTGGCCGATATTTTGTCGTTGATCCCGTTATCCGAATTTATTCATTCCGTCACGCGCGTAATTTTGACGCTTGTGTTTTCTTACATCGGAACCGTGATCGCGCTGCGCGGTAAAGATGAATTCAATATCATTATCCCGTATGTGAAATTCAGACGGGAAGACGTCAAGGACGCCGTTGTGTTGCTTGATTCGAGCGCGATTATTGACGGACGGGTCACCGATATTTTTAAAACGCATTTTCTGGCCGGTCGTTTGGTGGTGCCGCGGTTTGTCCTGCATGAAATTCAGCATCTGGCGGATTCGGCGGATGATCTCAAACGTGAACGCGGTCGACGGGGACTGGAGTTATTACGCTTGATGCGTGAGGATCCCAAGATGGATGTGCACATTCACGAAGATGATCTGACCGGCCCCGAACCGGTGGATGCCAAGCTGATCCGTCTGGCCAAGATGATGGACGCCCGTATCTGCACAACGGATTTTAATTTGGGGCGAACCGCCGAACTTCAAGGGGTAGATACACTGAATATTAACGAGTTGGTTCACGCGGTCAAGTCGGTGTTGTTTACCGGTGATAAGATTGATGTCAAACTAATCAAAGAGGGAAAGGAACCGCATCAGGCTATCGGCTATATGGAAGATGGAACAATGATTGTGGTAGCGAATGCCAGTCAGTACATTGGACAGGAAGTCAAAGCGGATGTGACGTCCGTACTGCAAACGCAGGCCGGTAAAATGATTTTTGCGAAGATTTAGTTATGAAAGCACAGGCTATTATCCCCACTGCCGGAATGGGAACCCGTATGGGCTCCGCCATTCCCAAGACCTTGATGGCGATCAATGGTGTCCCGTTGATCATTCATACCTTACGGGTGTTTGAACAATGTGAGGCGATTGACGCCGTTATTCTGGTCGTGCATCAGGACTTTGCGGAAGATTATCGTCAGGCCGTGGATAAGTTCGGGATCACGAAAATTAAGGAATATATCACCGGCGGGCAAACGCGTTGCCAGTCCGTCGGGAATGGATTATCGTATCTGGATGATGACTGTGATGTGATTGTTGTTCATGACGGCGCGCGTCCGTTGGTGACGCCCAAGTTGATAGAGCGGGCCATCGGGATGTGCAGCGTCGAGAAAGCGGTGGTGGTCGGACTGCCGGTCAAACAAACCATCAAAAAGGTCAGTGTTAATGAAGCCATTGTTGAGAAAACACTGAACCGCGAAGAGCTGTGGGAGATTCAGACGCCGCAAGTCTTTCAGAAGGAAGTCCTGATGGATGCGTACGAACAAACGGACAATTATGAGGCAACGGATGACGCGTCGCTGGTCGAACGGATTGGGATCAAGGTCAAAGTTATCGAAGGCGATTATATGAATGTCAAGGTCACAACGCCGGAAGATTTGATTATCGTCCAGAAACTGCTGGATAAATAGGTCAGGTATATGTCGTTTAAGATTGGTATGGGCTATGACATTCACCGATTTGCACAGGGACGCAAATTGGTCCTGGGCGGGATTGAGATTCCCCACGAGCGCGGTCTGGAGGGGCATAGTGACGCGGATGTCCTTTTGCATGCCCTGTGCGACGCGATCCTGGGCGCGCTTGGTCTAGGCGATATCGGCGAGCATTTTCCGAATACGGATATGAAATTCAAGGATATTTCCAGTCTTAAGCTGCTTGATGAGGTCAAAGCTCAGATGGAGCTGCGGCAGTTTCGCATTGGTAACATAGACTGCATGGTGCAGGCGGAGGAGCCCAAGATCAACGCGCATAAGGCCGCGATGCAAAGCAAGATCGCGGAGCACCTGGCGATCGACCAGAGCCTCATCAATATCAAGGCCACGACAATGGAAAAATTGGGATCTATTGGCCGCGCGGAAGGGATTGCCGCCTTTGCCACGGTTCTTTTGGAGCGGGTCTAGTCGGGACGGAGAGTTATAAATGAATATCACACTACTAAATATCCTAATATTCTTTGTTGGCTTTTCCGTGGTTTGGGCCGTGTTGGTGGCTGTTTTTTTTGCCAAGGAAATTCGCTGCACCAAGGAAAAAGATCCGGCCGCCAAGGGATATCTGGAGATTATTTTATTATACCCGGGGCTACACGCGCTGATCGCCCATCGGATGGCTCATGCCATCTGGAATTTTCGGATGCGATTTCTCGCGCGCTTTTTATCGCAAATATCACGTTTTATTACCGGCATCGAGATTCATCCCGGCGCCAGGATTGGAGACGGCTTGTTTATCGATCATGGAATGGGCGTGGTGATTGGTGAAACCACGATCATCGGAAACAATGTGACACTTTTCCAAGGTGTAACACTCGGCGGAACAGGCAAGGAAACCGGCAAGCGGCATCCGACGCTGGGCAACAATGTTGTCGTCGGGACCGGGGCCAAGGTTTTGGGAAATATCACGATCGGGGACAATACCTATGTGGGGGCCAACGCTGTGGTGCTTCGATCGGTGCCCGCGAATACCACGGTAGTGGGCGTGCCCGGGCATATCACCAAGAAAGACGGAAAGCGGGTGGATCCGATGGATCACGGCGGGGTATCTGACCCGGTCATGGTTCATATGAAGGATATGATCAAACGCATCAAGACCCTCGAAGACAGTCAAAAGCGAAAGTCTTAAGCCGAATCAGGTTTTTAATTATCTAACAATGCCGACAAAAGCACGCGGAAAATTTATCACATTTGAAGGATCGGAAGGATCTGGCAAAAGCACGCAGATCAATTTGCTGTGCGAATATCTCAAGTCCGAGAGACATCCGGTGCTGTTTGTGCGTGAACCCGGCGGTGTGAAGATCAGTGAGAAGATCCGCGATATCTTGCTGGACGTCAAGAATCAGGAAATGAATCAGGAATGTGAAATGCTGCTGTATATGGCGGCCCGCGCGCAGCTCGTCGAGGAAGTCGTCCAGCCGGCCCTGAAGCAGGGCAAGATTGTGATCTGCGATAGATTTTTGGATTCGACCGTCGTGTATCAAGGATACGGACATCGGATGGATGTCGCCTTTATCCGGAAAGTCGGTCGTTTTGTCACTCAGGGATGTGATCCGGATTTGACCTTTTTATTTGATATCGACGCGTCCAAGGGATTAGCACGGATTAAACGCGCTAAAGACCGTATTGAAAAACGCGCGATGGCCTATCATCGGCGTGTCCGGGACGGTTATTTGGAAATCGCCCGTCGAGAGCCCCGGCGGATCAAGGTCATCCCGTCTGAACAAAGTATCGAAGAGATTCATGATCAAGTTGTTAAATACGTTAACCGACTGCTGAGCAAAAAATGACCACGATCGAGATTCCGCCACATGCTGATATCGTTGATCGATTGCTGAAGTTGCATGAAGCTGATCGTTTGGCCCACGCATACCTGTTTATCGGGCAGAAATATACCGGAAAGTCCCAAACCGCCCAGGCGGTTGCCCGACAGATCAGCAGCAAAATCGATACGCATGTGATCGAATGCGAGTATGGCGAGAAGATCAAGATCGATGAGATCCGTCAGATTCTGGGTATGGTCAAGCTGCGTCCGTTCAACGCCCCAAAAAAGGTCTTTATCATTCGGGATGTGGAACAGCTCACGATCGAGAGCTCCAACGCCCTGCTTAAAACCCTCGAAGAACCTTCAGCCAGCAGTGTGCTGATTTTAACGACATCAGTGGTCGAGCGACTGCTTCCTACGATCATTTCCAGATGTCACCGTGTGTATTTCGCGACCCCCTCGAAAGAATATCTTGCAGAACAATTGCAGACCCATTATCATGAAGACGCCTCAGAAGCGCATTTCCTCGGGGCCTTCGCGGACGGAAGTCTGGGAGCCGCGATGAAATACAAAGAAAAAAAGCTCTTTTCGGCCAAGAATCAATGGATTACGGAGTATATATTCGGTCAGCAGCCGGATGATTTTATCAAGAACCGGCTCAAGGATAAGGAAGTTACTAAGGACTTTCTGGATGTGCTGTTGAGCTGGGTCCGTGATGCGACATTGATTCATGTCGAGGTACCGAGCCGCTCGTTAGTGCATCTGGATCGAGTGGATGAGCTGAATCGATTCGTCCGGCAATTTGACTTTGATTATTTGCAGGAAGTTTATGCTGAAATTGTGCAGGCGCAGAAAATGCTGGCGGAGAATTTGAATATCAAATTGCCGCTGTTGATCATAAAGGAGAAGTTGTCATGGGGAAGATAGTGGAAGTCCAACTCGGAGAATACCGTTCGGTTGGATTTTATGACTTAAATGGAGTGGATTGCGACCGCGATGACTACGTGGTCCTGGAAATAGATCGGGGATCAGAATTCGGGAAGATCGTATCAGAGGTAGACCGAGCCTGTACGGGCAAGACGGACAACGCCAAGGGCAAGATTCTACGCAAGTGTACCGAGGGCGATCTCAAGCAGATTGAAAACAACCGCAGCAAGGCCAAAGACGCGTACAACATTTGCACCCGTAAAATCACCGACCGTAAGCTTGAGATGAAGGTCACCAAGGTCGAGTATACATTTGATTGCAGTAAGATTATCTTTTTCTTTACGGCGGAAGGACGGGTGGACTTTCGCGCGCTCGTCAAGGATTTGGCCAAGGTGTTCCGGGTCCGAATTGAGCTCAAACAGATCGGTGTCCGCGATAAGGCCAAGATCGTCGGTGGATACGGCGTCTGCGGACGGGAATTATGCTGCACGTCTTTCATGAAGAGTTTTCATCCGCTGTCGATCAAGATGGCCAAGGAGCAGGGACTGCCGTTGAACCCGTCCAGAATATCGGGGGTTTGCGGTCGGATCAAGTGCTGTATGGCTTATGAGTTTCAAGTCTATAAAGAATTGTCCCGTAATCTGCCGCATGTCGGAGAAAGGATTGTCTTGCCGGAAGGCAAGGGACGGGTCATTGATGTGAATATCCTTCGCCGGCTGGTCAGTGTTGAGTTGCCGGAAGGACAGGTTGTTCGAACTGAATATACTAAAAAATAGGGACAATCCGTCTGCTGATGTCAAAAATTGGCGGGCGGATTTTGTTTGAAAGATTATGGCACAAAAAAATTTCTATCTGACTACGCCGATCTATTATGTCAATGATGAACCGCATATCGGCCACGCCTATACCACGATACTGGCTGATGTGATTTCTCGTTTTCATCGGGCGAACGGCGACGAGGTTTTCTTCCTGACCGGTTTGGATGAACATGGCCAGAAAGTGCAGCAGGCGGCGGAAAAGCGTGGTCGCCAGCCCCAGGAGCATTGTGATCTACTGGCGCCGCGGTTTATTCAGCTGTGGGAAAAGCTTGAGATCAAGTATGACGATTTTATCCGCACCACACAGGAACGCCATACCCGAATTGTTCAGCAGGTCCTGCAGGATGTTTACGATAAAGACGACATTTACATGGCCGAATACGAAGGATGGTACTCGGTGTCCGAAGAACGCTTTATCACGGACACGGAGAAGGATTCCGGAGAGTTCCGTGATATTAAGAAGATCCAGGAGAAAAATTATTTCTTCAAGATGAGCAAATATCAGGACCGTCTCATCGAGCATATTCAATCCAACCCTGAATTTATCCAGCCCGAGCATCGCAAAAATGAGATCCTCGGATTTTTACGTCAGCCGTTGAATGATCTATGTATCTCACGTCCCAAATCACGGATGAGCTGGGGGATAGATTTGCCGTTTGACGATGAGTATGTGACTTATGTGTGGTTTGACGCGCTTCTCAATTACGTGTCGGGACCGGGTTATGGATCGGATGAGGCCAAGTTCAACAAATGGTGGCCGGCGGATGTGCATTTAATCGGGAAAGATATTTTGACAACCCATTGTGTGTATTGGCCGACGATGCTGTTTTCGATGGGGGTCGAACTGCCCAAGACGATATTCGCGCATGGCTGGTGGCTGACGGGCGATACCAAGATGAGTAAATCATTGGGCAACGTGGTGAATCCGTTAGACCTGATTGACGAATATGGCGTTGATCCGGTCCGCTACTATTTGATGAGTGAAATGGTGTTGGGACAGGACGCGAACTTTACCATGGAATCATTTATCAAGCGGTTTAACAGTGACCTGGCCAATGATTTCGGAAATCTTCTGAACCGTGTGAGCGGATTGATCGGAAAATATTTTGATGGCGTCATCCCGGAATTAGGTGAGTTAACACCGTCGGAACAACCGGTTGTCGAAAAGATTAACGCGCTCGAGTCTCAGGTTGCCGAATCGATCAACCAGCTTAAGGTCCAGGAGGCCGTGGATCAAATTCTGCAGCTGGTTCGTCTGGTTAATAAATACATGGAAGAACAGGCGCCGTGGCGCGTGGCCAAAGAGGATCTTTCGGCCGCCGGACGGATTCTGTATACCGCGACGGAAGCCCTGCGGGTTGTCGCTGTTCATTTAACAGCGGTGATGCCGGATAAAACGCGTACCGTTTTAGAAGTTCTCGGCGCGTTGGGGACCGGTAGTCAGTGGGGGCAATTGACCTCCGGCACCAAGTTGAAAGAACATGACGCCCTGTTCCCGCGATTGGAATTGCCTGCCGAATAAAATTTCAAGGAGTCTTATGGCCGTAGAAACAATCAAATGGGTGAACGGACGGATCCGGCTGATCGATCAGACACAGCTGCCCGACAAGTTTGAATATATCTATTGTGACGATATCCGAACGTTGTGGAAGGCCATCAAAGTGCTGAGTGTTCGGGGCGCGCCCGCCATTGGAGTCGCCGCGGCGTTCGGCGTGGTGCTAGCGGCTAATAATTCCACCACCAAAAATGTAAAGACACTTACCCGGCAGGTGCGTAAGGCATGCGGATATTTGTCAACATCACGTCCAACCGCGGTCAATCTGTTTTACGCGCTGGCCCGGATGGAGAAAGTTCTGGACCGTGATGATCTTCATTCCGTGGAAGATATCAAAAAGGCGCTCAAGGCCGAGGCCATGGCCATGTTCCGGGAAGATCAAACGGTCTGCCGCAATATGGGACGCGTCGGCGCCAAGCTCATCAAAAATAATTCGGCGATCATGACAATTTGTAATGCCGGAGCGCTCGCCACCGCGGATTATGGGACCGCCCTCGGAGTCATGTATGCCGCCCAGGAACAGGGGAAGGAGTTTAAGGTCTACGCCTGCGAGACACGCCCGCTGCTTCAAGGCGCCAGGTTGACGGCATGGGAATTGCATAAATCGGGGATTGATACGACGCTGATTTGCGACAGCATGGCGGCAACGCTCATGAAACAGGGACGGATTAGCGCGGTCTTTACCGGTGCCGACCGGATCGCCTCTAATGGGGATACGGCCAATAAAATCGGTACTTACAATTTGGCCGTGTTGTGTAAGCATCACCGGATTCCTTTTTATGTTGTGGCGCCGATCTCAACCTTTGATATGTCTATTCGGGATGGATCAGAAATTCCCATCGAAGAACGCGGACGCGACGAGGTGGCCGGTTTCAGAGATGTACAAACCGCGCCCCGGGGTGTGCCAGTATATAATCCTGCGTTTGATGTGACCGAAGCGAAATTGATTACCGGCATTGTCACAGAGAACGGACTCATCGCCGGGCCTAGCAAAACACGAGTCAAAAAAATTGTCAACGCGTCATGATGTCAAATCAAACCCCGCTGCGCGGACTGGGTGAATTCCAACTTATCCAAGAGATCACAAAATCATTGCCAACCGGTGGAAGTATTGTCGCGGCAGGAGATGACACGGCGGTATTGCCGTACACCAAAAACAAGTATCAGCTAATTACCACGGACATGCTCATCGAGGGCGTACATTTTACGGCTGATACGCCCGCGACGAAGATCGGAGCCAAGGCGCTGAACGTCAACATCAGTGATATCGCGTCGATGGGGGGGCGGCCAAAATTTGCGGTGGTGTCAATCGGTCTGCCGGCCGGCCAGACGCTGGGATATGTCAGGAAAATCTATCAGGGACTCAGACGATCGGCCGAGGCCTTTAATATCGGTATCGTCGGCGGCGATACCACGCGGTCTGCGCGGGTGGTGATCAATATCACACTCACCGGCGACGTGGACAAACGTCGGGTGATTCGCCGGGACGGGGCCAGGCCGGGCCATTTGATCTTTACAACCGGACGTCTGGGAGGATCATTGGCCAGTGGACGGCATTTGACCTTCAAACCGCGGCTGGCCGAAGCTCAATATTTAGTCCAGTCAATCCGGCCGAGCGCGATGATTGATTGTTCGGACGGACTGGCCGCTGATTTAGGACACATTCTCAAAGCCAGCGGCTGCGGGGCGGTCTTGTATGAGACGAAGATTCCATGCCACCGAAACGCGACCATAAAACAGGCCCTGGAAGACGGGGAAGATTTTGAACTCATCTTTACCGTACCGGGAAAGCGTGCGGCGCGATTAATGAATGAAAAACACGCCAGGTTTAAATTTTATCCGATCGGAGAGGTCACCGACGGCGGATATTGGTTGATCAAAACGAATGATCAAAAAATTGCGTTAACCCCAACCGGATACAATCATTTTAAATAGAATGTCAGCATACATTAGTCAATCAGAAAAACAGACCCGTGCCGTGGCCACGCAGTTGGCTCAGGAATTGCGGCCAGGCGATATTATCAATCTGATAGGAGACCTTGGCGCCGGAAAGACCACGTTTGTGAAAGGTTTGGCCGCCGGTTTGAAAATCACTCCGGAAGCCGTCAGCAGTCCGACTTTTGTCCTGATGAATATTTATGAGACGAATCCGCCGATCTATCATTTTGATTTATATCGTTTGGAAGGGACCGAAGATATGCGGCAAATGGGATTCGATGAATTTTTTTACGGTGAAGGCATCGCGGTGATCGAGTGGGCTGAGCGGCTGGGAGAGCTTATGCCGCCGGCGTATTTAAAGATTGAGATTGCTCATCAAGGTGAGTCCGAACGCGCCATCACCATCAGCGGGGTGGGAGAACGATTTGAACAGATCGCGGATCACATGCAGACATGGATGACGGCATGAACATATTAGCCTTGGACACATCAACCGGCAATTTAAGTTTGGCTCTCGGGGCGGATGGAGAAATCCTGTCGACGGCGAACTATCCGTTACGTCGTGAGATGGCCAAGCGGATTCTTTCCTGTATCGATGAATTCCTGGCCCAATCAAATTTATCGGTGCGAGATATTCAGGGGATGGCCGTCGGGTTGGGGCCGGGATCGTTTACGAGTCTACGGATTGGTTTATCAACGGTGAAGGGATTGGTATTTGCAGATCGTAAACCGGTGGCCGGTGTTTGCAGCCTTGATGCGGTGGCACTGGCCGTCAAAGCAAGCCATGGTTCCGTATGTGTGCTGATGGATGCCAAGCGTTCGATGGTGTACAGCGCGATGTATGACGTGTCTGACGGTGGTTTGCGGCGGACAGGCGGTTATCGATTGGCCGGTATTGATGCCGTCCTTCAATCCGTAGAGCAGCCGACCGTTTTTATTGGGGATGCGGTGAATTTATTCGAAAACGAGATTAAGGCGACAGGCTACGCCGAGTCGATGATTTCTGATCCCAAGTCTGTCCGTCCGCAGGCCGGGGCGGTCTTGAAATTGTCATGGGATCAATTTGAACAAGACCTCACAGATTCGGCCTCGAGTCTGGTACCTATGTATCTGTATGAAGAAGATTGTCAGGTGCGCCGATGAACGAAAAGAATTTTGATGTGGCATTACCCATGTTTTCAACCTGGTGTGATATTGACCTGGCCGCGATTACTCATAATCTGGAGCAGATCAAGACCCTTGCCGCCAGAAATAAGTTTGTAATCCCCACGCGCGGCGAATACAAACCCGTGCATACAAGTTTGATGGGCATCCTGATGGTGATCAAGGCCGACGCGTATGGTCATGGCATGGTGGATATTGGGTTGCACCTCGATGAGTTGAATGTCGATATATTCGGCGTGTCTGATATTAATGAAGGAATGCTGCTGCGGGATCACGGCATCAAACGTCCGATTCTTTTATTTGAAAGTACACTGCCGGAACACATCCCGTTTATCTGCGAGTATAATTTGACGCCGAGTGTTTGTTCCATTGAGTTTGCCCGGCAGCTTAATGACTGTGCCAAAACCATGGATAAGCTCATCAAGATTCACGTTGAGGTGGATACCGGAATGGGCCGGCTCGGTGTGTGGCATGAAGACGCGCTGGATTTTGTCAAAGAGCTCAGCGGGTTTCGTCATCTGTTAACCGAGGGGATATTTACACATTTTCCCGTCGCTGATACAGATCGAAAATTTACCGAAAATCAGATCCATCAATTATTTGAGCTGGTCTCGACACTCGACAAAAACGGATTTATTATCCCGTACGTCCATGCGTCGAACAGTATGGGATTGATCGGATACAAAACCAGTGTCCTGAATCTGTTTCGTCCGGGACTCATGCTGTATGGGCTCCATCCCAATCAGCATCATCAACCCAATCTTGATCTCAAACCGGCATTGGCGGTGAAATCCAAAGTCATCTTTGTAAAGGAGATTACCCGGGGGAGAGGGATCAGTTATGGCCGGACATTTATCGCCAAGCGGAAGATGCGGGTCGCGACAATCCCGATCGGATACAATGACGGATACTTTCGTCAGCTCTCGAACAAAGCGGACGTGTTAATCAAAGGACAGCGTTGTCCGGTGATTGGAACGGTCACGATGGATCAGATCGTGGTGGATGTTTCCCATCTTGATGAGGTCACTATTGGTGAGTCTGTCACAGTCTTGGGGCGGGACCAGAATGAAGAGATCAGCGCGGATGAATTAGCCGCGCACATTAAGTCGATTAATTATGAAGTGGTCTGCAATCTTGGAAATCGATTGCCGCGGGTGTACTCAGGTCAATTGACGTAACTGGTTTCGACGACAATATAACCGACGCAGAAAAACAGTCCGGGCGTCAACCAGGCTGACAAGGCCGGAGGCAGCAGGCCGCCTTTACCAAACGCCAAAGACACGGCGCTCAGGACATAGAACGCAAAGCTGATTCCGATCGCTATTCCCACCGACGTAAATGTCATCCCCTTCCGGCTTTTGGTCATTAACGCAAACGGCAATCCCAAAAATACAACAACGAAATTTCCGAATGGAAACGCGATCTTATGGTGAAGGTCCACGCGTAAATTATTCAGGGCCTTGGTGGCCCCGCTGTTCTTGAATCGATCGATGTATTCGTTGAGCTCACGGATATTCATCGCGGAGACCTTGATCCGCTGACGCATAAAGTCGTCGGGACCTTCCTTAATATCCATCAGTTTTTCTTTGTAAATTTTTACCTTCAAAGGTTCCGTGATGCCGCCCTCGCCGTAGGTGGTGACCTGACACTGAAAAAACTTCCAGGCAATCCCGGTCCATTTACCCTCAAGCGCGACGACCTTTTCTTTGATCGTGGCCTTGTTGTCATACTCGATGATCGTGATACCGAACAGCTCATTCTCATTGGGGTCCATATTGTTGACATAGTACAGGCGGTTGTTCAGACCGTAAAATGTCACGTTCTTAATCTTTTCCTGCTTTTTACGCTTGCTGTCGACTTCCAGGATCAGGTTTTCATTCTCGATTTCCTTAGTGGTCTGGTAGGACTTGGGAACGTATTTTTCATTCATCCAGAAAACCAGCATCGAGACCATCAATCCGAAACACAATGCCGGGCGGGTGATCTGCCAGAAATTCAGTCCGCTGGAACGCATTACAATGATTTCGTTGCTGTTGTTGAGACTGCCGAAGGTGACAAGTACCGAGATCAGACACGCGATGGAGGAGGTCTGAACGAGGATCATCGGGATATACGCCAGATAGTAGCGCACGATGATATCGATGGAAACCTTACGGTCGATAAACTTGTCCAGGTTGCTGGTCACATCGATCAGGATGTACAGCAGTGAGAAAATGGCCACCATGAAGCAGAACATGGTGATGATATTTTTGGAAATATATTTATCTAAGAGACGCATTTATAATTTAAGACTCCTGCAAATAGCCCCACAATGAGGTTGGGGGCCCACATAATTAAGGCCGGTTCGACGACCTGTTTGGTCGCCAGGGCTTCCGCCCCCAGTGTTAAGAGATAGTAGAAGGCCGCGCACAGAACGGCCAGGACAATATTGGCCGACTTTTCCCGACGGTGGGTGATAACGGCCATGGGAAATCCCAGAATGATGAAAAACAACGGAGCAAAGGACCAGGTGATCTTCCGGTGATATTCTGAACGGATCCGGGAGTCATCCACTAGCAGTTGCTCGAGCCGGGTCATTTCGTCCTTGAGTTCGCTTAGCGTCATACTCTTGGGTTTTTTACGGATCTTTTTATTGCCGCCGGAGACATCAAGTGTCACAAATAGGGTTTCAAAGTTGATCTTGTAGAAGGACGCGGAGCCATCCAAGGCGGGTTCGTCGCTGGTCCCGTCGATGAGTTTGAGCTTGATCTTGTCGGTCCCGGGAATCGGTGTGAACTCACCCTGTTTCGCGATAATAGTACGGGTAGGACCATCGTCTTGAGGCTGATAGATCGTAATATTAAAAAATTTGTTGCCGACAATTTTATGGATAAATAATATTTGCCCCTCGAATGAATCAATGAACATACCCGATTCCAGCAGCGCGGTCGGGTTTTTGATCCCCAGCTGTTTGAGCAGCACACGCTGGCGATGGTGCGCGTAGGGGATAACGCGGTCATTGAGCAATAGTGACACCATACTGAGCAGTAATCCCAACACCACCAGGGGGATCAGGATCCGGCCGAGTGAAATGCCGCTCGCGCGGATCGCGATGATCTCATTGTCCACCGACATCCGGCTGAACCCGATGATCACACTGATCAAACAGGCGATTGGCAGGGTGTATCCGATGAGCACCGGAAAGTACAGCAAGAAAACCTCACCGATTGTGCCAAGTGAGACACCTTTGTTGATTACCAGATTGGCGAGTCGGACCAGATTTCCAAGTAAAAAAACACTGGTAAGAACAACCAGTGAAAGCAGAAAGGGAATGAAACATTCAACCAGGATATAATTTCTCAGAATTTTCATATATGAAAGCACGCGTTTAGGCAATGGCCAACGTGAAAACGGCCACTGTTGATGCGTCGGTCTCTTCCTTAATAATGTGTGCGGCGGCGGAAGCTGTGGCGCCGGTCGTCAGCAGATCGTCGATTAGCAGAATATTCTTCTGATTCAGCCGTTTAGAGGATTTTATTCTAAAAGCCCCCTCAATATTTGTCCAGCGTTCTTTTCGTGAAAGCGACGTCTGAGTCGGTGTATGACGCTTTCTTACAAGAACGTTCGACAAACAGCGAATGCGCAGACGTTTTTCCAGTTCGCGCGCGAGCAGTTCGGCCTGGTTATAACCGCGTTCACGTTGTCGCGTGGCCGATAAAGGGATGGGGATCAGCCCGTCAAACTGCTGGATGTCCAGCTGATAGCGTTGGAGATATGCGCACATCATCTCGGCCATGATGAAGCGGTAATATATTTTCTGGTGATACTTGAACCGATGGATCATGCGACGCAGGTGATCATGATACGGAGCTGCGCCCCAGGCAAAATCAAAGTGCGGATGATACTTTCGGCAATTCAGGCATCTAGGATGTTCAACCGGGGCTGAGAGCGGACGGGAACAGGTCAGACAGAAAGGCGGCCGGGATAGAGGCAGGGCCTTCGCGCAGCTGTGACATACGCCGGTGTACACCGGATTGGTCACCGGATGATGGCGGCAAATTGTGCAGATAGGGGGATAAACCAGATCAAGGAGACCGTCCATAAATGATCTGATCATGTTGTCATCCTAGCATTTACGGTTCTATCTGTCAAACCGGCGACCGCGGATTCTGGGCTTGAATCGGTCCTCGGATAACGTTATAATAACCAAAAATTAAGGAGGAGAACCCATGCGAAAACTTATCATTTTTACCGTTCTGCTTATGTTGCTGTCGACCAGTGCCCATGCATTCTTGTACGAAATCAAACTCCTTACACCGCAGGAAATTGGGGAGCTAAGTGATGAAGAACTTGTTTCCGTTTACATGGAAGCCAAGATCGAGCAGACCACCAGTGCCGAGTTCCATGAAGGAGCCGGATTTTCGTCCGCCCAAGAGTACTACAAACGCAAAGACTTGCTGCGGTTTATCATCTATCTGCATCAGGAAATGCTCGAACGCGGCATTCAGGCTGATCCGATCGATGTCTGGCTGCGGTAGTCTAAAACTCAACGATCAACCCTCATACCAGAAAGTCCTATGTTAACCAAAAGCATACAAGAAGAACGTCAGGATTTACTTGAACTAATCACCCGTGACGCTTATTTCCGTGAGAAGATTATTCTTTCGTCCGGAAAGGAAAGCGACTATTACATTGATGCCCGCTTGATCACCCTTAATCCGTTGGGCGCCTATTTGTGCGCGCGGCAGATTTTGATCAAGGTCGGAGATCAACCCATTGACGCCATCGGCGGCCCGACGCTGGGGGCTGATCCGATGATCGGCGCTGTGGGAGTCCTGAGCCTGCAGGCCGGCGCGCCGATCAACACATTCATCATCCGTAAAGAAGCCAAGGCCCACGGCAAAGGCAAGCAGATCGAAGGGCCGGCCCTCAAGGCCGGCGACAAGGTGGTGGTCATCGACGATGTGGCCACGACGGGAAAGGCCTTTATCCATTCGCTGGATGTCCTGCAGAGCATGGATATCGAAGTGACACAGTGCATTTGTATTGTTGATCGGGAGGAAGGAGCGGCTGAAGCCGTCGCCGCTAAGGGTTCCCAATTGGTCTCCATATTCAAGGCTTCAGAAATTCACACGTAGGCTCCTACGTTATTTCAAACCACGTTTTCTTGTGACATAATTCATGAAGAAAATTATCCTCGCCTCTGGTTCGGCGCAACGAAAAAATCTTCTCAAAATGACCGGCGTGCCGTTTACCGTCTGCAAAAGCGGCTGTCCGGAAATTGAGGCAATCCAGACATCCTGCGCCAAATTAGTCAAAGACAACGCGTTGCTAAAAGCGCGCGATGTCGCCTCGCGCCATAAGTCGGGTGTGGTCATCGGTGCCGATACCGTTGTCTATACCGGGCAAAAAAATCTTGTCCTCAAACCCCGAGATCTCAAAGAAGCCAAAAAAAGTCTCAAATTATTAATGTCCCGTCCGCAATGGGTATACACTGGTGTTGCGGTGATTGATATCGATCAAAAACGCGAGATGGTGGACTATGAAAAGACCAAGGTCTTTATGAGTCCGTTATCCGACCCTGAGATCGACCGTTATCATCAAAAGGTCCCGCCGTTTGACAAAGCCGGCGGTTTTGATATCGAAGGCGTGGGGAGCTTGTTTATTCATCGCATTGAGGGCTGTTATACCAATGTGATCGGCCTGCCGATGGCCAAGCTCCGGGAAATGCTGAAGAAAGCGGGTGTGTCGCTGATCAGCCTTATGTGTTTGTTTTTGATAACCGGATGCACAACGGAATATAATGTGGCGACCAATCAGCAGGAGTATTTTATTCACTCGACGGAAAAGGAAGTCAAATTAGGGGCCAGTGTCGCCAACAGTATCAACAAAAAATATGATATGTATGGCGGTGTCGAAGAGAATCGACGCATTGAGGAAATCCTCGATCGTATCGTGGCTGTGTGCGACCGGAAGGATATTGTTTATTTTATCAAGATCATTGATCGCGATGATATCAACGCCTCAGCGCTGCCGGGCGGATATATTTACTTGTTCAAGGGGATTTTGGAGCATGCCGAGAACGACGATCAGATCGCGGGTGTCATCGCGCATGAGGTGGCGCATATTACGGCCAAGCATGGCTTGAAGAGGTTGCAGGCGTCTTATGGGGCTTTGCTTCTGCAGATTGCCGCCGCGGAGACGCGCAGCAATGTCGGCGCCGGTGTGGATTTGGCCTTGGCCTCACTGTTCACGGAATATTCGCAGCAGGACGAACTGGAGGCGGATAAGCTCGGCGTCAAGTATATGGAGCTCGCCGGTTATGATCCCAATGAGATGATCAAGTTTTTGGAGATCATCAAAAAAGAAAATGATAAAAAGCCGTTACGGCAGTTTTCGTATTGGCGAACGCATCCGCATCTGCCGGAGCGGATCGCGAATGTAAATCAATTAATTCGAGGTGAGATGACTTACCGGGATTATATCCGGCTGATCGATCGTGTGCATGAATAGATGGTTTTATAGTTTGGTTTTATTGCTTCTGATCGTGTCGACCGGATGCGGCGCGCAGTCTCTCAAGGGAGATCATGTCTGTTTTGACCGAGATTGTTTCGCTGTCGAGGTTGTCAGTCGTATGCCCGAGCGCACGCGGGGGCTGCAGCACAGAGAGTCTCTCTCCCCGCAATCCGGGATGTTGTTTGTATTTGAGCGGTCGTGGCCGTACACCTTCTGGATGAAAGATACGCTGATTCCGTTGGATATGATCTGGATGGATTATACCCGTAAGATCGTTCATATTGAACACGATGTTCCGCCGTGCAAGGCTGATCCATGTCCGCATTACGGTTCCAGGAATAAGGCTCTATACGTGTTGGAACTCAATGCCGGTGAGGCCAGGCAGTTTGACTTGAATATCGGTGATGTCGCGAAGTTCCATTTGGATTTTGATCAATAGTCTATGAAGATATCAAATAAAATTACCATGCTGGTTATCTTTTTGCTGCTGGCGATGGGGATCAATACCTTCATCGGTCTGCAGCAGTTAAAGAAGGTCAGTGTGGAGTTTCGGCGGGTGGCGCAGCGCTATATCGCCTTAACCGAGGTCGTCACCAGCATTTCCCACGATCAGCTGGAGAAGGCCGTGCTCTTTGAACGCCTTCAACGCGTCGCGGAGGAAATGGCCTTTGAAAATGTGAATGCCTCCCGTAAAATCCATTTGCTGGATCATATTGAGATTACCAAGAAAGGGTTCGACCATCTTTCCGGCAAGGTGGCCGAAAAAATTATTGAGGGTCGCCTGCTGATCGATTTGCTGTTAAGCGAGGCCAACACGGTACTTAAAGCCGATGAGATTCAGGTCATCAAGAATAACCTTTCCAGTATTGAACGCGCGCATATCAATTATGACAAATCCGTCAATACGATGATCGATCTGATTAAATCAGAGAAGCTTGAGATTTCCTTTGAGGATATCGGCAATTTACGGCGTGAAGATAAGCGTCTGTCCAAGGCGATCCAAGAGTTATTGACATTGGTTCAGAAGTTTACCCGCAGTTCACTCAAGACAGCCGCGCAGGCGGAGAGTGTGGCCGGCAAGATCCTTTGGAACAGTTTGATCTTCAGCGTGCTGATCGGTATTCTCGTGGCGTTTTATCTGATCAAAAGCATTTCCCGTCCGTTGAAGCGTCTGGTCAACGCGTCACAGAAAATCGGTGAGGGAGATCTGTCGGTTAAAGTTGAATCATCTGACAATTTTGAGATCAATGAGCTCAGCCATGCGTTTAATACGATGACCGATCAGCTTTCGGAGGCCAAGGTTCAGTTGGAAGAAAAGAACAAGGCGTTAATCAAAAACCTGAATATCGTCGAGCAGCAGAAGAAAGATCTCGAAAAGGTCAACAAGGAGCTGGATAACTTTGTCGGTACGGTGAGCCACGACGTGCGCTCGCCGTTGACGGGGATCAGCGGTTACGCGACCATCCTTGAAACGCAGTATGCCGAGCAGCTCGACAAGCGGGCGCAGCGCTGCATTCATGGTATTTCCAAGGGAACCCGTCGGGTCAATGATATGATCGTCGACTTGCTGCAGCTAACCAAGATATCCCGGGTTCGTAATCCGTATGAAAAAGTGAACATGGATAATCTGATTGATTCGATTGTTGACCGTCTGGAATATCGGATTAATGAACACAATGTGACGATCAATATTGCCGACAATATGCCGGTCCTGTTCTGCGACCGGATCAAGATTGGTGAGGTATTTCATAATTTGATCAGCAATGCGATCAAGTTTTCATCCAAGCAGGATTACCCGCCGGTGTTGAACATCGGATATACGGAAAATCCCAACAGTCATGAATTTTCGGTGAAGGACAATGGGATTGGAATCGCTCCGGAGGATCAGGAGCGCGTGTTCGGATTTTTCAAACGGCTGGAGAGCGCCAAGGAATTTGAGGGGACCGGAGCCGGCTTGAGCATTGTTAAAGAGATTGTCTCGGAGCATCAAGGTCAAATCTGGATTGATTCCAAGGTGGGGGAATACACCTGTTTTTACTTTACGATCAGCAAGAATCTGTCGAATGAATCCGTTCAAGGATAGGGCGGTCTGTTCATAAATATTGATTGTGGAAGCTTTTAAGGCACGGTAAAATATGGTCAAAACAAATAGATTTCTACCTGTCTGGATGATTGTCCTGGCGCTCATCATGCTGTCAGGGTGTGCTCGGACTATTCGTTATGAAGATATTTTATGGCAGGCCCAAACGGTGGACCCGTCCGATGGGATAGATGAAGGCGAGGCTGTCATCCTTGCCCAACAGTATTTGATCGAGAACAATTTTGACCAAGAACATTCGGTATACGAAATCCAAATTGTCGAGCCGCTGGAAGACGGAATCCACTGGCTGGTCGTGTTTCGATCGGGGGTGAATCGGGGCAATAATCCCCGCCGACAATTTGATTATGTTCCGGCCCGGAATATCGTCGTCGACAAAACGACGGGGTTTACGGAGATTGCGCTGGAGCAGCACTACGAGTAAGTCATGAAGAAGAAAGTACATTACCAATTAATTGCCGGGTTGATGGTTTTACTCTGGGTTGGATTTTTTTATCAGACTCGTGTCGAGGCCCAGGAACGTCCGGTTGATGTTAAAGAGATCCCGGCCGAATCCGACATGGATTTTCTGAGCTTTCAGGAGCAGGAGGAAATTACACCGCAGATCTGGTATGAAAAGGTCAAGGCGGGAGAAGCAAGCCTATTCGAACCCGGATTGTATAATTTTATCCGTACGTCCGACTATAAATCGTTTCCCTTTGAAGGCGTCAAACGGTACTACAAAGTGCATCTTCCCAAAGAATACAGCCGTGATCGTCAATGGCCGTTGGTGCTGGTGTTTCATGGCGGGGGCGGTAATGCGGACTCAGCCGCCTGGGTTTCACAGATGAATGATAAAGCGGATCAGGAGGGATTTATCGTCGTATATCCTGAAGGAACGGGGCCGTACCAACACCGAATGCTCACCTGGAACGCCTGGACCTGCTGTGGTCCGGCGATGGAGCGAAATGTGAACGATGCCAAGTTTATCCGCGAACTGCTGTTTGCCTTGGACCGTAAATATATGCTGGACCCTCGACGGATATATGCGACCGGTTTTTCCAATGGGGGAATGTTCACCTACAAGCTGGCCTGTGAGCTGTCCGATATTATTGCCGCGTTTGCACCGATTGCCGGCGCGATGAACGGAGATTGTTATCCGCAACGCCCCATTCCATTAATTGTTTTTCACGGTATGCGGGATGAAAGGGTTCCCTATAATGGCGGGATGGGCTCCAAAAGTTTGAAAACCCGATACGATTCGGCCGTCAGCGATTCGGTAGGATATTTCAGTTATCACAATAATTGTCTATCCACACCTGAGCGCCGGAATTATGGTAACGTCATTGTAGATTCCTACATTGGTTGCCAGAATGGCGGCGATGTCGAGGTTTATTCGATTGTCGACCAGGGGCACGCGTGGCCAGGCGGTAAGAAGGCGCTTCGTATGGGAGCCGACGAACCGACCACTGATATTTCAGCGACGGATTTGATGTGGGACTTTTTTCAACGACACCCGTTCTATTAAGGATGACCAACGATGCTGATCGACGTCTTATTTCAATTTATCGCCTACATGATTTTTCAGTCACTGCTCCAGCTGCCTTTTGACTGGCTGTATCTGAAACCCCGCAAAGACAACCTGGATCGACCGGAAAGCATGAAGGAGTTCACGTTTTTTATCTGTATGCTCTTGGGATTGGCCATGGGTGCGATTACCCTTATCATTGTTCGATCACCATTCATCGGCAACAGCTGGTTGAGATTCATGAATTTGTTTATTACCCCGTATATCGTTGGCAAAACCATTCACTATATTCATCACCGACGGACATTTGAACCGGATCGGGTTTATCTATTCGATCATTTTTGGAACGCCTATATTTTCGCCTTCAGTACCGCCTTGTTACGGTTTGTTTTTGTCTGGAATTAAGGAGTACCTATGAAAGTTATATTTGCCGCAATTCTACTTTTAAGTTTGCCGTCCGTGGTGTTGGCCGAGGAGTCAGTCTTTGCATTGATGGAACGTGGGGATGTCGATGGGATTGTGGAACGTATCCAGACCGACCCGATGGTCGTGTTATCAACGACGGAGGATGAAGCGAAGAACCAGCCGATTCATGTTGCCGCTCAAAAATGCTCTATCCCTTTGCTGCAGACGTTCATTAATGGCAAGGCGGACCTCAATGTCAAAAACTATTACGGGCATACCCCGTTGATGATAGCGGCCGGTTCGTGTCCGTTAGACGTTGTAAAATTCCTGATCGAAAACTCGGCGGATCCGAAGGTAGCGACGGACCAGGATGGTTTTACGGCATTGCATTTTGCCATGCGCCAGGGGGAAGCCTTCGATATCATTGACTACCTGTTGTCACAGGGGGCGGATCTTAATGCCGTCACCCGGCTTCATCAGACAACGCCCTTAATCAACGCCATCAAGTACGGCCATATGGATTTGGTCCGGTATCTGCTCGAGAAGGGGGCTGATGCGTCAATCGGACAACCTGTGTATGAGTTGATTCAATTGGGCTCGGCCACGCCGGCCATGATCGACTTGCTCCTCGAGCATAAGGCGGACATCAACGCGGCCAACCCGATTGCAGGAGCGATCGCCTATGGAAAGATAGACCTGGCCCGGTATTTGATCGAACAGGGAGCGGACATCAATCAGGCAGAAGCGTTGGCCCATGCAGCCGCCTATGGGGATATGGATCTGGTCAAATACCTGGTGGAGCAGGGGGCCGATATTAATGCGGGTAACCGGACACCATTGATGCAGGCCGCGCAGGCGGGGCATCTGTCGATTGTCAAATATTTGCTGGAAAAAGAGGCCGATATCAATATGTTATCGGTGCCGGGTGAACAAACGGCCCTGTCGCTGGCTATTTGGAATGGACACAAGATTGTCACGGATGTGCTGATCAAGAACGGGGCGGCAAAGACGGTTTTTTCGGACGCCATGCTGGGCGAGATCGATCGGTTGGAAAAATATGGGCTTGAAGAATTGCTGGCTTCGCAGGATGCGTTAGGACGAATCCCGCTGATGGCCGCGATTGTGGGGCGGCAGAAAAAGGCGGTGGAATTTTTGCTAAGTAAAGGGGCGGATGTCAATGCGCGAACTTCAACGGACCAAATGTCGGCGTTACATATGGCGGTTGATCTAGGCCATCGTGAAATTGTCCGTTTGTTGCTCGATTCGGGGGCCGATATCACGGCTCAAATGAACGAATCCTTGTATGTACGTCCGGGGTATACACCCTTGCAAATTGCCGAAGAAAATAACGATGACTTTATGATCAAGCTACTGAAAAAATATTTGGATCAGACCAAGCAAGAGGAAATGACAACAGGTATACGGGAAGAATAATGCAAACACTTCGAAGATTAGCCTTAAAACTTATTATTGTATGTGTATTAAGCGTATCATGGTGTTCTATGGCGTCGGCTGAAAAGACAAAACTATCGAGCACGACGGATGTATGGCTGAGACTGGCCGAAATTGAAGAAGAGAAGACGGCCCTTTTTGACAAGTATCAGGAACAAAAGTCTGATCTTGATGCCCGATATCAATATGATTTTAATCATTCTAAGACACTCGAGGATGGGGCCAAGTTCCGAAAGAAACTGAACCGGGTTTACAAGCAGCAAAAAGAGAAATTGCTTCAAACCTATCGATCGAAACAGCGGAAGCTGGAAAAAGAAGAGCGTAGGTTGAAGGGCCGGCCGGCCAAAATTGACATTCGGTCAAACGCCCAATACCGGTTGAAAAAAGACGACACTTACTCCACACGGGTTCAGAGGTCTCCGTCCAAGCGCGGAGGAAAAAGCTATATTAAAAAAAGCGGATACACCCCCAAGAAATTAAGACCGGCCAGGATTCCTTCAAGTCCGAGAAATTACAAAGGCAGTCACAGCAATTAAATGCGAGATTAATAATGGCATGGCGCTTCCTCTGATTTGACAGCGGATATAACCTGTGCTATAGTTTGCGAATCATGAAAAACCTAACGATGAAAAAACTGCATATCATTTGTGTCGCGCTTTTTCCTGTGTGGAGAAAGTTGATGCGAGGAGGTGCGTTCTGATCCGTTAGGTAGAATCGAAATTTCGACCGTTTTTGAACCACCGAATCTCATTGAGGCTCGGTGGTTTTTTTATTGGTCCTCACCTGTAATTTTATGAAACAAGTAAAGAAAGATTTAAAGATGGGAATACATATCAAACTAGTCATTATGTCATTTTTGTACGCGGGCGGGTTCGTCGCCGGGAAGGTCGCCATGGCCGAGGCAGGTCCGTTTACGATCGCATTTATCCGGTTTTTTATCGCGTCGATCATCCTGACTGTCGTCGTTAATCGGCAGGAGGAAACGACCCAATTGAATCCGCGGGATTATGTGATCGGGGCGATTGGTGCGTTCTTTGGAGTTTTTTGCTACAACTATCTCTTTCTAAGCGGGATTCAGTATGTCGATACGTCGCGGGCCGCGATTATAGTCAGTATGATCCCGATTGTCGTCGCTGTGCTGTCGATGTGGATGTTTGACGAGCCCGGAGGGCGCGCCAAGATCACGGGCATCATCGTGTCCATGTCGGGAGCATGGATCGTCCTCTCCGGGGGAAAGCTTTCCCAGATTCTCGTACAACCGCTGGGCAAAGGAGAGATGCTCCTGTTGGGATGCGTGCTTTGCGCCGCATGTTTTACATTTTTATCGCGGCACTTGCTGAGGACGTTAACTCCATTAAGGACGATTACGATTATCTCGACATTGGGCGCCTTGTCCTTGGCTGGTCCGGCGTTGAGTGAAATCCGCAGCGGTATGATGGATTCGGTCTCGGTGCACTTTCTATGGAGTATTTTTTATCTAGGAATCGGACCGTCGGTTATCGGTGTAACTTTTTATTATCAGGCGTTGCGGTTGATTGGACCCTCTCGGGCGACGCAATACATGAACTTGATGCCTGTGTTTGCGGTGTGCCTGGGAGTGATATTTCTGGACGAACAAATAAACCGGACATTAATGCTGGGAGGCAGTTTAGTTGTCGCGGGGTTGTACCTGACCAACATGAATAAAAATCCAATGGAAAGGAGGTGATAGATATGGAAATCAATTTATTTCCGGAGTATGAAAACCGGCCGGATAAAACGCTGATGGTCACATCATTGCTTTATTTCGAAGACGCCCTGATAAAGGAGCGCTTTGAAGAATGCCGTGAGTTATCACAGTTGGCCCGACGATATGGCGCGAAACAAAGTCAGATCAATCGGGTCATCGCGCGTCATATCCGTCGAATGAAAAAAACGAATAGAAATGGTTTCAGCAAGAGTAAGAGAAACAAGCGATTCTAGGAAGGAGGGTGCTATCGTGTATTACTCTTGTGATTAAAGAGGGCGGATCTGAAAAATGATCGGCCCTCTTTTTGTGATTATCACTTTAAAATTTGAAATGCTGTGGCATAATGTACCTAAGTCTATTAATAACATATAGATAGAAATAAGTCAGTTAGGATGAAAAAAGTCAGTATGAAGAGAAGTTTGGATATAAGGATGCTGCTCGTTCTGGTGATGGGGCTGCTGTCGTTAAACTTTTTGAGCGTTTCCCACGCGGCTGAGGAGGGCCTCCCCGACGGCGAGCATCGGGAGTTCTATAATGCCGCCAGGGTCAAGAAATTCTGGAATGTGAAAGACGGACAGATTCACGGTTCGTATAAGACATATTATAAAAGCGGTAAGTTGAAGGAAGAATTGCAGTATGAGCAGGGCGAGCTGCACGGCCTGCAAAAGAAATATTTTGAAACGGGGGTCGTTAGCGGTCAGTGGAATATGCTCAAGGGCAAGAAGCAGGGAGCCGAGCAGTTATATTATCCGAACGGTCAGGTCAAGGAAGTGAATAACTACAAAAATAATAGATTTGACGGCAAGCAAATTAAATATCGTAAAACCGGATTGGTCCACAAAGAGAGAACATATAAGAACGGAAAGCTCAGCGGAACGCAGAAGGACTATTGGTTAAATGGTCAGATTTCGGTGGTATCCAAGTATCAGAACGGCCGGTTACACGGGGAGTTCAAGACCTATTCACCATCCGGGGAATTGCTCAAGATCAGTTTGTACGAGGATGGTCAGCCCGTGAGGACCGAGAAAGAGAATGAGCGGTTTGAACGATCTAATGAGGTTAAGAAAATATTGGATGCAACCAAGGTGGTCAAGAAAAGTTTTTACGATACAGGAGAGCTTCAGTCCGTCTCTCAGTTTGAGAATGGTGTGCTGCATGGATTGGTGAAAGAGTATTTTGAGAATGGCGGAGCCAGGAGCGTACAGCATTATGTTGAGGGATTGTTGGATGGTATACAGATTATCTACTTTGATAATGGTCAGATTGCCAGTAAAAATATTTATAGCGAAGGAAAGTATAATGGAATTCAGGAATTTTTCTATCGTAATGGTGTGTTAAGGGCCAGAGAGAATTATGTGATGGGAAAAATGGATGGACTTCAGGAGTATTATTATGAAAATGGAGTGTTACTGGCACGCAAAGTATATACAATGGGAAATTTGTTGAGATTGCAGAAATTTATCTATGAAGACGGGGTTTTAAAAACAATTGAGGAGCTCATTGAGAATCAGTTGATTGTGCGGGAAATAGTCGATAAAGAGGAGTCGAAGGACGATGTTGAGGAATCTATTCTGACCGATGTTTTTATTCAGGCGGACATCCAGGAGTTTTACGAAAATGGAAATTTGAAGCTGGAGCTGGAGATCAAGAATGCCAAGAGGGTGTTGCAACGAATTTACTATGAAGAAGGCGGGCTTCACTATGAGATCAAGTGGGATGGCGGTGAGCAATTGTATTATGAATCGTATGGTATAGCCGGTGTCATGGAGAAAAGCGAGTATGCTGATATCCATAAGCGATCGGACCTGGTGGCGCATCAAGAGTTTTGTGACCTTATGGACGGAGAAATGTTGGAAAACGGATGTGATATACCGGCTAAAGACAGCGGGACGCCGTGTGAAGACTCGGATGAATGTCAGGCCTTTTGTGTTGCCTACAATGCCAAGCGGGATGACAAGGTCAAAGGTGAATGTTCCGCCCGGTCACTGACGATCAATGGCTGTTATCATCTGGTTGAGGATGGTGTGGCCACACAGCAAAAAGGGGATTGTTCGGCTCCATAGAAGTGGAGAGACGTAGTCTGAGAATTTTATGAAAGGGTGAGTCGTTCGGCTCCCCCTTTTTTGTTGGATCAGAAAACCATGTACAATTTAAGTTGCTTTCGATACACTTAGACATGATGAAAAAAATTGCCACGGCTGCGGTCGTATACCACGAGAATAAAATATTAATCGCCCAACGGGCCAAGGATGATTACTGGGAGTTTCCCGGCGGCCGGATCGATGAAGGTGAAACACCTGAGGAATGTCTGATACGTGAATACTGGGAGGAGCTCGACATCGGGATTCGGATCACGGAGCAATGGCCCACCGTGGTCGGTCAATTTCGCGGACAGGATATGACGCTTTATTGTTTCAAGGCTGAATGGACCGAAGGGACGATCACGCGGGATCCGCTGGTACATCATGATGTGAAATGGATTGATCCGGAAGAATTATCCGATTATGAAATCATCGACGAAGATCGGGAGCTGGTGAAGTATATTCTGGAAATATAGGTTCGCCCGAAAATAATATCATCCATAAAAAAAGGCAATCCATGCGGATTGCCTCTTTTATTATATATATATGACAGCGTTATTTCTTGGGACGGTAGATATGAGTGGCCTGTCCGAAGAAGCTTTCAGCGGCTTCCATCATGGTCTCAGTCAATGTTGGATGCGCATGAATACTCATCTTTAGATCAGTAACATTCGCGCCCATTTCAATCGCCAAGACACCCTCCGCGATCATTTCACCGGCATTGGGGCCGACAATGGAGACGCCCAGAATACGTTCCGTGTCCGGATCGACGATCAACTTGGTCATCCCATCGACACGGTCCAGTGTAATCGCCCGGCCGGAGGCGCCCCATGGGAATTTGGCCACCACGTGTTTGCGACCCTGCGCTTTGGCTTCGGTCTCAGTCAAACCTGCCCAGGCCATCTCCGGATCCGTAAAGACTACAGCCGGAATCGCGTTAGGCTCGAAGGCGACTTTATGGCCGGCCATATGTTCGACGGCCACACGGCCTTCATGTGAGGCCTTGTGCGCCAGCATCGGATTGCCGACGATATCACCGATCGCGTAGATCGACGGATCGTGCGTTTGAAGTTGCGCGTTGACGTCGACAAATCCGCGGTCGTTTACCGAGATCTTGGTGTTTTCCAATCCGATGTTGTCTGAGTTTGGACGTCGTCCGATGGCTACCAATACCTTGTCATAGGTTTCGCTGAATTGCTTGCCGTCTTTGTCTTCAAACGTGATTTTGATGCCGTCCTTGGTTTCATCCATCTTGACCACTTTGGTCGACACCATGATCTTGTCCATAATCGTCTTCAAGCGCTTGATCAGGATGTTCGAAAGATCTTTGTCTGAACCGGTCATAATCTGAGGGAGCAGTTCTACCACAGAGACCTTGGTCCCAAGCTCCGCGTAAACCTGTCCCAATTCCAGTCCGATGTAACCCCCGCCGATGAGTAAGAGATTTTTAGGGATTGTCGCGATATCCAGCGCGCTGGTTGAATCCATGACGCGATCAGACTTAGGGGCGAATGGTAATTCGATGGGGCGAGAACCTGTGGCCAGAATCGCTTTCACATAGGTCAGCGTCTGTTTGCCACCGCCGACCTTCTCGATTTCGAGTGTGTTGGAATCGACAAACTTGGCCCGGCCCTGGATCATCGTGATCTTACGTTGTTTGGCCAATTGACCTGTCCCGCCGGTTAGACGTGTCACCACGTCGTTTTTCCATCCGCGTAGTTTGTCCAGATCAATTTTGGGTTGTCCGAACGTAACACCGAATTCTTCGGCCTCACGCGCTTCAGAAATGACTTTAGCGGCATGAAGCAAGGCCTTCGATGGGATGCATCCCCGATATAAACATACTCCGCCCGGATTCTTTTCCAGGTCAACGATAGTCACATCCATTCCCAGGTCAGCCGCCAGAAAGGCCGCAGCGTATCCGCCCGGTCCTCCGCCGATGACGACCAGTTGCGTGTCCTTACCGGCTTCTTCCTTGGTTGGAATCGCGGCCGCTGGGGCATGCTCAATGGCAGAAGATGGAGCAGATTTCGTTTCGGTCTTCGCTGCGGGTTTGGCTTCGGCCGCTTTGGCTTCAGCTTTTTTAGGGGCCGGTTTCGGCGCTTCGGAAGTCTCAGCCGATGCCCCGGCCTCAACGCGCATAATCACAGCTCCGATCTTGACTTCATCACCGGTATTCACCAAAATTTCCTTGATGACACCATCGGTAGGGGAAGGGACCGGCAATGATGCCTTGTCGGTTTCCAGTTCCAGCAAATCCATGCCTTTGGTGATTGAGTCGCCGACGTTGACATAAACATTGACGATCGTGCCCGCTTCGATATTTTCTCCAACTTCAGGTAGTTTGATATCAGTCATAGTCGTATCCTGCTTTGTGATAAGTGAAGTCTAGTGATTCACCGATCATGAATAGTGGTTAAAAATTTATCCTTGAAGATCCATCAGGAATGGCTGTTCGATGGCGTCGCAAATCCATTTAAGGAATCGCGCTCCATCAGCCCCGTCGATCAGACGGTGATCATAGGATAATGAAAGTGGTAATTTGAACCGCGGGATGAACTGACCGTTCTCAAAAACAGGTTCCCAGCCGCCGCGGGAGACACCCAGAATAGCGACCTCAGGCCAGTTGACGATCGGTGTAAAGCTTGTCCCGCCGATTCCGCCCAGGTTGGTCAATGTCATCGAGCCGCCTTTAAGATCGTCCGGCAAGACTTTACGATCGCGTGCTTTTTTGGCGACCGCGACAACTTCGTCGTTGATCTCAAAGATGCCTTTTTTATCGACATCCCGAATGACCGGAACCAGTAATCCGTTCTCTGTATCCACGGCCACACCCAGGTTGATAAATTTTTTGTAGATGATTTCATGCGTGGTCATATCGACCGAGGCATTAAATTGAGGGAAGTTCTTCATCGCCGAGGCCATGACCTTTAACAGGAACGGCGTAATGGTCAGTTTACGGTCCGGCGTTGAGACGCGTTTGCGAAGTTTTTCAAGTTCCGTGATGTCTGCCTTTCCGAATTGCGTGACATGCGGAATAGTCTGCCAGCAGAAGGAGAGATGATCAGCCGTGACTTGTCGGATCTTCGACATCTTGACGCGTTCAACATCTCCCCATTTGGAGAAGTCAGGGATCGGTTTATTGGCAACTCCACCGCCGCCTTGACCGGCGACTTGGCCTTGATTGAGCTGCTTGGCGTAGGCCTTGACGTCGGCTTCAAAGATGCGACCGCCAGGTCCGCTGCCGGGCACTTGTGAAATATCGATGCCAATCTCCCGGGCGAATCGTCGAACGGAAGGAGCGGCCGGTACGTCTTTCTGTGCCGGAATAGATGCTGAAGCCGCAGACTGAGCCGGTTTAGAAGCGGCCTTGGGCGCGGCTTTCTTGGCTGCCGGCGCTGGTTTCGCCTTTTTGGTTTCCTTGGCCTTGGTTGACTTCGATGCTGAAGCCTTCTTCGGCGCGGCTTTACCGCCACCGCCTTCTTCGATCTTCATGACCACTTGTCCGATGGCCACATCTTCGCCTTCCTGGATGAGGATTTCCTTGATCGTTCCATCCACAGGCGACGGGACCGGAAGGGAGGCCTTATCTGTTTCCAGCTCCAGCAGGTCCTGATCTTTCGTGACCGTGTCACCGACGGCAACCGCGATCGACACAACATTTCCGGATTCGATATTTTCACCGACTTCAGGGAGTTTAAATTCTAGCATAGTCTGTTCCTTCGATATTTAAGTGAACCCATAGAGGTAGGGTCCGTTACGAAATCATTGGG
Organism: bacterium; assembly: GCA_030429765.1. GTDB lineage: Bacteria > Omnitrophota > Gorgyraeia > Zapsychrales > Zapsychraceae > JAGOSC01. Next base: position 107,481 of record JAUIER010000001.1, read on the forward strand.
TTCAATTTTTCAGGATTAATCTGAAGATCCTTGGCGGCCTGACTGAGGACGTCCTCTGACACCTTGCCTTGTTTGTACAGCAAACCAAGCGCACCGTAAACGATGTGACGATCATCGACTTCAAAGAAGTCTCTGAGCGCTTTACGTGACTCGCTTCGACCAAACCCATCCGTTCCCAAACTCAGTGACGGTCCGGGAACCCATCGGTGGATACCATCTGACAAGATCTTCATGTTATCCGACGCGAAGACAAAGATATCGCCTTCGTCTTTGAGGCATTTGGTGACATAAGGGATCTTCGGTGCTTCATTCGGGTTAAGCACATTAAACCGTTCGGCATCAAGACCGTCCCGGCGAAGCTCGTTATAGCTGGTTACCGACCAGACATCCGCGGCGATCCCGTATTTATCTTCAAGGATCTGCTGCGCCGAAAGCACTTGATTGGTGATCGAACCGCTTCCGAATAGCTGTACTTTTGTCTTGGCATCCTTTTTCTCAGATGTCTTGAACTTGTACATTCCCTTGAGAATTCCATCCCGGCAGCCTTCAGGCATTTTCGGCATTGCGTAGTTTTCGTTACCGACACTGAGATAGTAGAAGATATTTTCCTGTTTTTCGTACATGCGATGCATGCCTTCACGGATAATCACCGCGATTTCGTAGGCGAATGACGGATCGTAGGTGACACAGTTCGGAACCGAAGAGAGCAGTACATGGCTGTGGCCGTCCTGGTGCTGAAGCCCTTCACCGTTCAACGTTGTCCGGCCGGATGTCGCTCCAATCAGGAATCCACGGCATCGAGAGTCGGCGGCACACCAAATCAGGTCTCCGACACGTTGCGGTCCGAACATAGAATAGTAGATGTAGAATGGAATGGTGTTGATGCCCTGTGTTGAGTAGGCCGTACCCGCGGCGATAAAGGATGACATCGCGCCGGCTTCGTTAATACCTTCCTCCAGGATTTGTCCATCCACCGCTTCTTTGTAGTACAGCAGGCTATCGGCGTCTACCGGCTCATAAAGCTGTCCGACGTGAGAATAGATACCGCATTGACGGAATAAGGCTTCCATACCGAACGTACGCGCTTCGTCGGGAATGATCGGAACGATCAGTTTTCCGACTTCTTTGTCTTTCAAAAGCTTGGTGAGAATCCGGACGTAAGCCATTGTTGTCGAAACTTCGCGGCCGCTGGTTCCTTCATAGAATTCCTGGAAGAGCTCTTCGGAAGGAGGCGTCAGCGGTTTGCTGGTTTCATGACGGGACGGAACATATCCGCCCAGGGCCTTACGCCGTTCATGCATGTATTTCATTTCTTCCGAGTCGTCGGCCGGTTTGTAGAATGGCGCATCGGCGACTTCATCGTCGGAGATTGGAATGTTAAATCGTGTGCGGAATTGACGAAGCTCGTCTTCGTTGAGCTTCTTCTGCTGATGGGTGATATTTTTTCCTTCACCACTTTCGCCCAGTCCGTAGCCTTTGATGGTCTTGGCGAGGATGACGGTTGGCGCGCCTTTGAACTCAGTCGCGTTCTTGTAGGCCGCGTAAACCTTGCGGGGATCATGACCGCCACGTTTAAGGCCTTCGATGTCTTCATCGGAAAGATGCGAAACGAGTTTTTCCAGTTCCGGATACTTGCCGAAGAAATCTTTTCGGACAAAGTCACCGGACTCGACCGAATATTTCTGGAACTGCCCGTCGACACATTCGCCCATACGTTTAGGCAGCAAACCTTGAGTGTCGTCATCCAAGAGGGGATCCCAATCGCTTCCCCAAATGACCTTGAGGACATTCCATTGCGCGCCGCGGAACAGGGCCTCGAGTTCCTGAATGATCTTGGCGTTACCGCGCACCGGACCGTCCAGACGCTGAAGGTTGCAGTTGATGACAAAAATCAGGTTATCAAGTTTCTCACGCGAAGCGACCGTGATCGCGCCTAACGATTCCGGCTCGTCACACTCACCGTCACCCATGAATACCCATACCTTCGCGTCGTCTTTGGGCTTGAGCCCGCGGTCTTCGAGGTAGCGCATAAATCGTGCCTGGTAGATCCCGCAGATCGGACCGAGTCCCATCGATACCGTCGGGAATTGCCAGAAGTTCGGCATCAACCATGGGTGAGGGTAGGACGATAACCCTTGTTCGTCCTGAAGTTCCCGTCGGAAATTCAGCAAGTTCTGTTCGCTTAATCGTCCTTCGAGAAACGCGCGGGCGTATACACCCGGCGAACCATGTCCCTGAAAATAGACAAAGTCGCCGCAGAATTCTTCGGTTCGCGCGCGGAAAAAGTGATTGAATCCAACCTCCAAAAGCGTGGCTGAAGATGCGTACGTAGAAATGTGTCCTCCGATGCCGGCTTCGGCATGATTACCTTTGACAACCATCGCCATCGCGTTCCAGCGTACCAGACTTTTGATGCGCCGTTCGATCTCCCGGCTGCCGGGCATGGATGGTTCTTCTGTGTGATGGATGGTGTTGACATACGGTGTGTTCACCGTGAAAGGTAAGGTGACTCCGGCCGCCTGGGCACGAAGTTGGAGTTGGTGGAGGATTTTCTCCGCTTGTTCTACGGATCCGTGTTTGAGGACATAGTCTAGAGAAGACAGCCACTCGCGCACTTCAATATCGTCTACTTCAGTCGTGTTTTGGTTTACGCCATCTGGATTCATAAATCACCCTTTGTTGATTAAATATAAGACTTTATATAGAAATAAGTTTATTTTAGGCTCAATAATCTGGGTATTGTATTATGGTTTGTCGGAATGTGCAAGCAAATAATCGGCAGGAGCGCCCGGAATCTTTCAATTTGGCCTGATAGACAATTGTGCTATAATGGGCGGCTATGGGACAGGCAATTATCTCCAACAAGAAGGCGTTTCGGGATTTTGAGATCCTGGACAAGTGGGAATGCGGCATCGAGCTCAAGGGCTCGGAGGTCAAATCCATTCGTGCGGGCCATGTGAACTTCAAAGATACCTTTGCCCGGGTCGAAAAAGGGGAGATCCTGCTTTACAGCCTGCACATAGATCCCTACAAACAGGCCAGTTACGAAAATGTGGATCCGGACCGTGTCCGCCGGCTCCTGCTGCACAAGCGTGAGGTCCGAAAGATCGATAACGAGGTCACCCTCAAAAATTACGCCCTGATTCCAACCAAGCTCTACTACAACAAACGCGGATTCGTCAAGGTCGAACTGGCCATGGGCAAGGGCCGAAAATTCTACGATAAGCGTGAGGTGATCAAGAAGCGTCAGATCGCCCGCGATCTCAACCGGGCCATCCGGACCGGTTCCCGCCGCCGCTAGGGGAGAGCCGGGGGACGGCTTGTAAATAATGTACTATATGGTACAATAAAAGTATGACCAAATCCGCCACACCTAAAATTGATACCCGCACACGGATGATTCAGGCCGCGTTTGATCTGTTCCATCAACAGGGAGTGAACGCGACGAGTGTCGATGAAATCCTGGCCAAATCCGGCACCGGCAAAAGCCAGTTCTATCACTATTTTAAGAGTAAAGAGGATCTTGTTCATGCCGTGGTGGAGTCGTTCGGCGAGATGCTTAAGGCCCAAAAGCTGCCGTTGAAATATGAGATCGATTCGTGGGCCGACCTGGAAGAATGGTTTGGCGTATTTGTAAATCATCAGCGCCGCTCAGGCTGTTCCCGAGGCTGTCCGATGGCCACGATTGCCTATGAACTGACGGGGGATGACGAATTGATCCGTCAGGATATCAACATGATCTGTGAATTGTCCCGCAAACCATTGCTCAAATTCTTTGTGACCGAACAGGCCCGCGGACATCTGGTAGACGGGGCTGATCCTGAAGCGTTAACAGACTTTTGCTACACGATTATGCAGGGCGGGCTGATCCTTTCCAAGATTCAAAAAGACGCGGCCGGATTCGAACGTTCGGTGGAGCATGCCATCACTTATCTGAAGACATTACGGAAGGTATCGGAAATTGATCGTTGACAAAAATGTACTAAATAGTACAATATGAGTAAGATTAATCTCATAACACAAGGAGAACAGAATGCTTACGATTTATGCACTGACGATGTCACCCCCGGCACTCAAGGTTTTGTATGTGGCCAATGCCCTGGGGTTGGAATACGAGCAAAAAGGGGTCAAATTGGCCGAAGGAGAGGGTCAGTCTGAACAATACAAGCGCATCCACCCGGCCGGTAAGGTCCCGGCGCTGGTTGACGGCGATTTTACCCTGTTTGAGAGCAACGCGATTATCAAATATCTGGCGCGAAAGGCCGATTCAGCGCTGTATCCAGATGATCTCAAGAAACAAGCGATCATTGACCAATGGGTGGACTTTGTCAGTCAGCATATTCATAACGGCATCAGCCGCGTTTTATGGAACAAGATGATGGCGCCGAAGTTCGGATTTGATGTAGATGAGAATTCGATGAAATGCGGTTACGAGTTTCTGGAAAAATATCTGCCGATTGTCGACGCTCAGCTCGGCAAGACCAAATATCTGGCGGGAGATGAGATCTCAATTGCCGATTATATTCTGTTGGCCCATGTGGATCCTCTGGAGGCGATTGAAATTGACGTCAACAAGTATCCGAATCTGGCTCGCTGGCGCGAAGCGCTTCGAACACAGGACTTCTATCAACGGGTGCACAAGTTTTACGGTGAGGCCTTGATGGCGAAGGGATAGATTTATTGGTGTTAACGGGTCAGACGGGTGGTCATGCCTGTCTGGCCCTTTTTTTATAGGTGAAATTTTTGACGGGCGATTTCAGCGACGGCGCGGCAGGCGTCGACGGTGGTGAAGATACCGACGATGTGCGAATTCTGTTTGATGATCACGCATCCGTAGTGATGCTCGGCCATTTCCTCACAGACCACATCGACGGGGGTGTCCGGATCGACCGAATAGACGTCGGTATGACAGATCGCCTCGCATAAAAGATGTTTGTCGGCCTGGACCAGGCACAACGCCAGGCGAATGTCCCGGTCGGAGATGATGCCGTACAATTGATCGTCGCGCGTGACGGGCAGATGACGGATATTTTGCTCATTCATTAGTTCGAGGGCTTCTTTGATAGGCTGTTCCGCTTTGACGACCAGCGGATCATAGGTCATGTACTTCTGAATAGGAGGGATGGATTTGCTCATGATGCCCCCATTATATCAGATAATTGAAGTTGGTGGGCTGATGAGGTGAAGTTTTTCGGATAAAGATATTTTCGAGCAGCTGATGCCCGCCGGTCACCGGTTCGTCCGAATACTCCAGAAACGTGACGATGCGTCCCGTATCCCGGTAGAGCTCCTGTTCGTGGATCCGCCGCGTGACGGTGATCAGCTCGGCCTGGCCGATCCGCTCGGACATATCTCCCATCAGCGTGTAGCGGTACTCGGTGAATCCCATTCGACGGACAATCCGCAGCGAACACACCAAGAAATGACCTTCATCTTGGTCCGGTTGATCATATGGCAGACGTTTGATGTGGATTTGCAGATGCCCGTCGATAGTAATGGGATTTGTGGTCATACCTAAATTATAAACCTCCTGCAAGTATTTGCCATGAGTAGACATACGCATCCGGGTGGGTAGTTTTACCTATCCGTCTGGAGGCCGGATATTTAGCATTTGCCAAGTTCCAGAGCATCGACTATACTTATAGACTGTTCTTTAAAAATTTGGGGGTGATCTGGTTCTGCTTCGTTTCCGACATTTTGAATTGGAGTTTTGAAATGTCGTTAACTTCGCAGGAACTAGTTCGAAGCAGAAATTCTTCGAAGCTCCTAGAGTATTTTCTGATCAAGCATAGAAGATTCTAAGCTTGATCATCCGTTCTTTAAAAATTTGGGGGTGATGTGGTTCTGCTTCGTTTCCGACATTTTGAATTGGAGTTTTGAAATGTCGACAACTTCGCAGGAACTAGTTCGAAGCAGAAATTCTTCGAAGCTCCCGGTTTTTTATATTGTGTAGCGAAGAAGATTATAGAGCTATCCTTAATCTATGCATATGCGCATAGCTCCAAAAGGTAGAGAGGAGAATGTGCCATGCAGTATGTATACGTGTTGGTTAGCCAAGTAAATAAATCAAAAATCTATATTGGCAGAACTGAAGATCTAGATTCTCGCTTTAGACAGCACAATTCTGGTCAAGGCGATTATTCAAGGCGCTGGAAACCTTGGCAAATTGAGACCTATATTGCCTTTTCATCAGAATCATTGGCAGTCAAATTTGAAAAGTATCTCAAGGGTGGATCGGGCTTTGCTTTTCTAAAGAAAAGATTTTTACCTGAGATTGATTCTTAAATATATTGAAGTTTGCAATCCTTGTGCTCGAAGATTCAATCCTTCGAAGCTCCCGGGTTGTATTATTGTGTAGCGAAGAAGATTATTTGTTCTTTAAAAATTTGGGGGTGATCTGGTTCTGCTTCGTTTCCGACATTTTGAATTGGAGTTTTGAAATGTCGACAACTTCGCAGGAACTAGTTCGAAGCAGAAATTCTTCGAAGCTCCTAGAGTATTTTCTGATCAAGCGTAGAAGATTTTAAGCTTGATCATCCGTTCTTTTAAAATTTGGGGGTGATGTGGTTTCGACTTGAGATGTTTGAGTCTTAGGTGGCATGCCGAGGAAGTCTGGTTGGCCTCGTTAATCATCCGGACAAACAATAAATGGTAACGATTCAACGTTAACATTCGCAGACTTTGAAAGAGAAACTGAGAATTCAGTGGCTCCTCAAGGTTTCGCACCTGTATTAGCTTAAGAATAAGCTAATCCCTTATACAAATCATGTCTGTGGATTTGTATAAGGACCTTTACAGACTAGCGCAGTTGAGGTCTAGGCGACTGTTGCGAAATTTTTAGACTGGCCGTCGGTAATCCTGTGCATTGGAGTGCAGGCGGTAAGATTAATAAATGTACTAAGCATGTAGAGGCTTAAGGCCGGCTCGTTAAGGACCGGGGTTCGATTCAAAGGAGTCGACTTTTGGAGTAATCCAGAATGCTAAACTTGGCTTACATCAAGGAAGCCCAATTCTCAAACCTTATCTTGCGAAGGGTAATCTTGAGGGGTGAAAGCCCTGCAGAGACTTCTCCGGAAGGAGAGATGAAAGGCTCTACCAATATTGGTAAATCTATGCCTTTCATAATACGCCAAGCTCCTCGACGAATGTTGAGGATGAAGAGATAGTCCATGCTGATCGGGTAACGATCAGATTAGTGTCCCCGCACCTCCACTTTAAATTAAAGGCCTTGTAAATTGTTGTTTTATAATAATTTACAAGGCCTTTTGTTTTTTAAAATGTTTTAGTGCCCAAACAGTGCCCAAATCAATCCAAAACATCGGTAAACAAATCTAACACTATATTACTACGAACATTTACCCTACCTTTCCGATCTCCTTTTTGTTAACATATTTCAATCATAAAAAGTGGCTCAATTTTCGGGGGACGCTTAACTATAGGGGAAATTAACTTGAAATTCGTTTTTGTATTGACGTTTCATAAAGATATTGAAATCTGCCAAAACCGTATCAGAATGCTGCGTAGGCACAATCCTGACATACCGATTTACGGGGTTTATGGAGGTGAGCCGGATGAAGAAGCGGCTTTTCGCAAGGCCTTAGAAGGGAGATTAGACGGCTATTATTATTTTGATGAACCTAAGGATGGCATGTGGAAATGGTTTAATTTTGATCTTCTGGTGACGAAATGGTACACAGACATAGGGAAAGATATGGACTTTGATTCGGTAATTTGGGTGCAATGGGATCAGCTCGTATTAGCGCCTGTAAAAGAACTGTTTAAGAACATAAAAAAAGGTGAAATGTTCATCACTGGTTTGCGGCCAGCTCAGGAAGTTATGGATTGGTGGTGTTGGGTGTCGAAGGACGCAGAGCAGGCGCCACCTGGGCATGGATATGAAACCTATATGGACTTTCTAAAGCATCTTAAGGAAGAATATAATTACAGTGAAGAGCCGGTATTTTCTCAGCCTTTTATAAGTATTTTCCCACGCGAATTTTTAGATCCTTACAGCAAACTAGAGTGGCCTATCGGTGGATACGGTGAATATCGTATGCCCATGTATGCACAAGTTTTTGGGGTGCCGTTTTACCGGTCTCATCATTATGAAGTATGGTGGCCCGATGATCCCGAGCAAAGGAATCCATCGGATGAAGAGAGGGTACTAACAGCATGGCAGGGTCCACTTCCCCTAAAACGAATTATGGAATTGTCCGCCGGTGAGAACGGACACAAATTGATTCATCCCTATAGTAGAATTTACCCTCTGAATGCACTTGATTGGCTGAGATTGCTCAGGGACAAATTCTTAAACCGAAGGTATAGTCAGCCGGATTCGGAAGAAAAGTGAGTGCCCAAACGGTGCCTAACGAAAACCAAAACACCGGTAAACAAACCGAACAAGAGCTAAATAACCGATCACAAGGATTCATTCATTGCGGAATACATTTGTGTCACATCTTGTAATGAAAGGCAGTGATTTTTTAGCGGCTCGTTGCTATTGATGTTCTCGATTATTATTGTAATTTATTTCAGACCATCCGGAAAGTTAGGAGATTAAAATGAAGAAAGTATTTTTGATAGTAACAGTATTGATGAGTATATCGATATTTTCGCAAGCTCAAGAGGCTGATGTCCGCAAAGAATATTATCCGAATGGTCAAGTTCAATATGAAAGAAGTTATGTGAATGGTATACGACATGGTGTTTCAAAGATGTATTCAGAAGATGGTAATTTGTGGCAAGATGTTATGTATGTTAATGGAAAAAAAGAGGGTCTTTGGAGGGAATATTACCCGAGTGGTGAGTTAAAAGAAACTCGTATTTATAAGAACGATAGTGTTAATGGAATTGCCGTTAGATATTTTGAGGATGGGAAGCGTGAAAGAGAAACAATGTGGGTTAACAATATGCCTGACGGCAATGAAGGTATAAAAACTTGGGATTATTATGAAAATGGAAATCTAAAAGGCGAATATTTTTTTGCTCATCGTAAGGGCCATCGTAAGGATTATTATGAAAATGGTCAGGTATCATTAGAGATGCAAATTGATAATGGTGAATTTTACTGTAAGAATTATGATGAAAGTGGAAGTTTTGTATCTTCTGAATGTCCAACTATGTAAGAAGATTGCTTTTTAGAATCTTTTACATTTTTTGAAGCCCAAATGAAGTCCCGTAAGTTTATCCAAAGAGACAATTGGTATGGTATATTATCAGTTATGAAAATAATTCAATTTAAAATTCTATTTATGATGATGGTAATGTTGTTGAGTCCGTCGTTAAGTTTTGCTGATAGTTGGGCAGGATTTGAAGGTGTTCAAGATAAGTGGAAGGCGTTTTCAGAAGAGCATATGAGTCTAATGCGAGAGGAGTTTGAACAAAGCTCTTGGGCCAAGCGGGGAAAAAAATTTGAGATGAAATGGACTGAATTAAATCCAACTCTATTTAAGAAATATTTTCCAGACTATAAGTTTTTCGGAGAAATGGGTTCTTCATTTGCCATCGATAAGGCGGGATCAATAATTCGATTTAAAAATATAATGCTACTAGGAAGGAAAAACATAGCATCTCCAGATCTACAAATTAAATATTTTTTTTCGTTTCTTGAAGAGTCAGATTTGAAAGTGACTGATTCTGAAACCGCTGCCGATGTGGGGCGAATGATTGACTGGATTCAGAGTTCAGGTAGATCGAATTATAAAACAGGTAGTCCGGATGATTATAGGGTAACTCGAAAAGATTATGGGTGGTATGTAAATACCCCCGATTTTAGTAGAGGCACGTCTGCTTATCTGCATGGGGATTATGAAATAATTACGGACGAAGTAGGTAACATATTGGATGTTAAGCGCCACGATATGATGGGCGGAATTGGCGCTGGGTCTGGTGGTGCGGTGAGAAAATTAGAAGATATTTAGTGTGTGCTTACTACGTAAGATAAATAAATTTAAAAAAGGCACTTCACACATGTGAGGTGCCTTTTTTGGTGCCCAAACGGTGCCTAACGAAAACCAAAACAACGGTAAACAAACCTAACAAAACCTAAACAACCGGACAGTTTTAAAAAGGTGTTTTCCGATGAGACTTGAAGCAATATATTGAAAATAAAGGGTTTATGTAAAATCGACTAAACGTATCCCCGCACCTCCATAATTTAAATAAGGGTTTGTAAGTAACTGTCACACAGCTATTTGCAAACCCTTTTTTATTTTGGGATGCCGAGGTGCCGAAATGGTGCCTTAAGTGAATCCCTAGGCTGTCACAGTTGGTCCTGGTTTGTCGTCGGGTGTCCTGTTGACCAAGATATTATCGATTGATAACATTAATCGAAAACTGTTAGAGATGAGAAATACCTATGAAGTATCTGATAGCCACTGTGATTGTTTTCAGTTGTACATTTGGTAAAGCAGTACCTTTAAATTGAGAGAGGCGATGAAAAAATTATTTGGATTATGTTTCACGACGATACTAGTCTTCTGTATGCACTCCTCGGCTTTTGCAGTTATCGTGTATGACTCTTTTGGTCCGGGTCAAACTTACAGTTTTGGGCCTATATATCCGGTCGAAAATTATTTCACTTCTAGTGTTGGATCAAATAAACAACATGCAGATCAGTTTATACCAGCTGTGGATGTTAATCTTGGTCAGATAGATGTAGCAGTTCAGGATGCTTTTCAAGTTAATAAAGTCGATCTAACTATTATGACTGACAGTTTGGGGGTGCCCGGATCAATTGTAGAGTCGTTCAGCCTACAGGATGCGATGGCCCGCTCAAATACGCCTAATGCATTTGTTACGGCCACATCCATTGTCAGGCCGGTACTGCAGGCAGGTGTTCCATATTGGTTGGTAGTGGCCGCTCCCGAGAACTTAGTTCAAATAGCGTATTTTATGAACGATCAGGATATATTCGGGCAGCATGCCGTGCGTCAAAACGGGGGGCCTTGGGAGGTAAGTAGAGAAATTCAGGGTGTTTTTAGAATCACAGGAGATGCAGTAAATGCGAGTGCCGTTCCCGAACCAACCACCGTACTCTTATTTGGCACAGGAATGATCGGCGCCGCTTTACGACGTAGAAAACAAGCGTAGCCAATATATATAAAATTTCAAAGAAGGCACTTCACACCCGTGAGGTGCCTTTTTTATTGCCTTGAGTCAATGTTTAGCAGGTAGTAAAATATTCAAATGAAAAAGATATTACAAGGCGCTTACAAAATTAGCTGGTTCTGTATTTCTCTTTTTTCAGCGATTTCATGCACACATTTAGAATCTTTGTCCAATAGGTCCGGTCCGGTCTCTATGCCGTTCTGGGTATATGTTGATTATGCTTCACCTGATAATCATTACGATGCCTCCGGATATATGGGCGATCACAGAGATATAAGTGTGGATCTCAACAGTATCAATTTCCCGTATCGGGGAAATAGTGCTCTGAAATTTAGTATGGTCGCGAGTGATGCGACTGGAGAGGGATGGGCCGGTCTATATTTTCAGGATCCGCCGAATAATTGGGGGACCATGCATGGCGGGTATAATTTACAAAATGCCAAGAAACTTACGTTTTTTGCCAGGGGTAAAACCGGTAAAGAGTTGATTTACCAGTTTAAAGTCGGTGGTATCAAAGGAGACCTCCAGGCGGATACCGCGGTGGCTTTTATACAGAATATTCGTTTAACTAAGGACTGGAAGCAATATACGATTAATTTAGAAGGTTATAATCTTTCTAATATCGTCGGGGGCTTCTGCTGGATTGCTATCAAAAAAGACAACCCGGATGGCTTAACATTTTACATCGATGACATACGTTTCGAATGAATCTGGTGACTAAACACCCGTGCCAGACTCCACGCAATCGAATCATGCCAAAATCCCACCATGATGTAATGGCAAGTAGGTATCGTGAATTATTTTAAAAGATTGATGTCGTATAGATCAGCTGCATCTCTATGTGAGGTGTCGTTTTTGTACTCAAGTGGTAGAAATGTTCTGATCTTGAGTCAATGAAGAAACGGGAGTAGAATAACCTAAAAACAGAAAGTTTTAGCTTATTATTTAGCAAGTTGGAAAACATGAGGAAATACTGATGCTTCGTGCAACATCCCGCCAATTATTATTCATTTTGGTCTATCCAATATTTCATATAGCACTAATCTTTATTTCCATTCGAATGTTGCTTAGTACAGGATTTAATCCCTCAAGCCTTGTTCATGCTACTAGAACACAAATGCTACTTACGGAAGTAGGGTATTATTTATCGCCAATCTTAATTTGGCCGTGCTTCATTCTAGAAGGTTTTGGATTTCAACATGACAGCTTGGTTTTAGGTGGAAGAAATATTGGTGATTATGTTGCATTTTATGCGTGCGGCATCATCTATGCCATAATTGGGATAGCCTTATTCAATATTTATAAGAAGATTTTCAAGTAGAGCAATTTTGCTTTTTGCAGAGTTGTTTATTTATTGGCTTCGATATTTAATGTGCAAAGGAGTAACTCTATTGTTTAGAAAAGACGTAGTATTGATGCTGATTACGAATTTGGGATTTATTGTGATTGCTGCTTTAATGTCCTTGATTTTGCCTAATATATTTTAGTGAAACATAGTCATGAACGTACATAGAAATTAAAATCTTTGGTCTACGCAATGGCTAGTTTTTGCGAAATTTTATCTTTATAGCTGAGTATATGCCTCTAATTAAAGTGAGATACAGAATATGAAATTTACACCTGTTTGGAATAGACATCTACATCAAGCAATAAATCGTAATGGTTTAATAGTCGAAGAAAGATTTATATACGTTACTGAAAGAGGCCAATTTCTTACTAAATTAGAAGTTCTAACGGGAAAAGAACTATGGACGGTTAAAACAGGTGATGCTTGGGGGTGGCTGCTTCGATCTGAATCGAAGTTATATTATTTAACACAATCTGGGACTTTATTGGAAGTAAATATTGAAACAGCAGAAATTAGTAAGATTAGTGAGGAGGAGTTTTACTATCCAGGATATATAATTCGATCCAAAGATTTTTTTATAACAGGAGGGTGGAGAGGGTATTCGGATCTAGTTTGTTATAATTCAGCGTTATCTAGGAAGTTATGGACTAAAGATACCAGCAGCCAATCATTAATAGATTTTTCAATTCCATATATTATCCGAAACAAACTTTTGTTCACTGTTAATCATAGCTCAAAAAGAATAATAATATATGAACTCATTTCTGGTGAGCTTAAGGCTGAGATGGAACTTCCAAAAAATATAGGATGTCCAGACTTGGGGAGGTCATATCAGATTATAGACGGTAGGATCACGTTTGTGTCGTGGGACGGCAAAATATATACACTTGCTGACGATTTCAGGAGTTTGCATTGTGAGGATTTAAACGTGGATTGCGTATCCACGAATCTACCACTCTTTGATGGGGAAAATATTTTATTTGAAGACGGAAATAGTAACTGTATTTTATACCGACGTAGTGACAGCAAAATATTGTGGCAAATTAAGATTGAAAACAATTTCAAGACCAATATTTTTGCATGCAAACTAATGAATGAATGCTATCTAGTAGGAGGATCGACGGGGCAACTAAGTATTGTGGATGAGGAGGGAATCAGACGGAGAGATATAAAATCTGAAAGACGAATCACTACGGGTATATCTAGAATTAATGACCTAATCGTTTTATGCACGAAAAGTGATATTAAGGTATTGAGTTTCAATGAATAGAATACAGTGAAACTCGGAAAAATTAGACGGATAACCAAATAAGCAGAGTAGGATGATCTACGATGCATTCCTAGTCAAAAACTATATAGCGCATCTTAATTATAAAGCCTAATTGGGGAGATGAATTTGGACTATGAACCAATTTTAAAGAAACGATTTAGAAGTGTTCAGTTTCTCACATTGCAAATACTGATAACGATCCTAATTTGTGGATGTGCGGCATATTTTGTGTCGAAAGATCAACAAATCGTTAATGAGGATGTCGCTGTTTTTAGGTTAATTATGATTAGCGTTTCAGTAACTATGGTTTTATTGCTACCAATTGCAAGAAAGGTAATACCTAAGATGAGAAGATCCGTGTCAGCAAAGTCTAGAAATCTGTCTGACGAAGAAATCTATATTAATAAACTTATGGTTTCCGATGCTGTAGGAGTGTCCGTTTCGCAATGTCCTGCCATTGGAGGTTTAGCAACGACTTGTATTTCCAATAACATAACTGACTATTACATTTTAGGAGGATTTGGTCTTGTTATTCTATTTTTAAATCTTCCTAACTATTCAAAGTGGATAGAGAAATTTGAAAGAGAATTCAATTTAGCTACTTGGAGACAAGGCAGTTTTACACAATAGTGCTATAACTATTAGTCGGCAAAAAGAAGTTGTGAAATTATGAAATATGAAGGTACGACCTTAAACGAACGTCTTTTGAAAGCGGGTTTGTTAGATGGGTTCAACAGAGTGTCTCGAAAAGGGGACAGGGAAGGTATGATCGCAATTTTGAAACGAGTCGAACTGGATGAGCGACAAATCTCATATACTGTTGATATTATTACTCGTCGGCAGAGGAAGTTCCTAGTTTTCATGTATGGATTTTTGATAGTTACAGCGATATTGATTTTATTGGGGTTTGTAGTAGAGGGAATTTAAGAGTGCGGGTAGAGAGATGAAGATTTTGGAAAGGATATTTTGGGTAGGGTTGACTTTATTAACACTGATATTGATTTGGATAGGTTTCAGTCGCTTATTGGATTCACCCAATAATTGGGTTGGGGTTCTGGTTGCGACCTTGTTTTTCCTGATTATGGGTACGGTGTCATTCGGTAAGTGTATATTGAGTTTTAGCGAGATAGCAAATTGGAAGGATTATGACACAATAGAGAATTTGAACTATTTTTTATATATGCTTGCATCAGTTGCTTTTGTAGGGGCTGGATTATACCTAATTGCTTCCGAGGGGATGTCCATGGGGGCTTTAGGCGGAATAGTATTCTTTGGATTTGGTGGCATTATTTTTGGGTATATGTTGAATTCAAATTTAAAACGGATACGGAAGAATAGGTAGTATATGGCAATCCTAAGAATTAAATGGAGCAGTTAATATATTGACTTTACGATGGATGCAAAGTCTCGGTAGGAGCGTTAACATCCATGATCAACAAAAAACGAAATCTAACAAGCCCGGAAACTCATAATCTATGCTCGCCGTAAGAATACCAAATCTGCTGCTTCCTCTCACCCTAACCATCGCTCTATCAATTCTCCTGGGCGGTTGCGCGGCTTCGGGGAAGGGCTATGATTACACTCAGCCAGACCGGCCGCGGTTTGTCTCTGCGGATGCGGTTGCGACCAGGCACACCGACCCGGAGTCAATAAAGATAGTCTCCTACAATATCAAATTTGCCGAACGCGTCGACGAGGCCATCCAACTCTTGCAGTCGCACGCGGAGCTTCGAGATGCCGATTTTATCTTTCTTCAGGAGATGGACATGACTGGTGTCGAACGGATTGCTGCGACGCTGAATTATAATTACGTCTACTATCCGACCTCCAAGCACCCTTACCATCAAAAAAATTTCGGCAACGCGATTCTGTCCAAATGGCCGCTCATTGAAGATGAAAAGATTATCTTTGGGCCTTCACGTTATGTGAGTCGGCAACGGGTCACGGTGAGGGCGCGCGCTCAGCTCCATAATCAAACCGTTGACCTCTTTAATGTCCATATGCATGTGAAGATCAAGCCGCATGAACGGGCCAGGCGTCTTCAAACATTGATCGAGAAATCTGACGAGAGAAGCGATTACGTGATCATCGCGGGTGATTTTAATACCTATTGGCCGCGGGAAAGTCGATATGTACGGGAAGCGCTCATCAATCATCGTTTTGATTTCGCAACCAGCGAAGTGGACTGGACGTTTCGGCACTGGATATTCCTGAACAAGGCGTATGTTCTGGACTATATTTTTGCCCGAGGTTTTGAGGTGTTGGAGGCGGGAGCCGTGGAAGACCGGTCGGCCAGCGATCATCTGCCGATTTGGGCTGAGCTGAAACTATAGATGAAAGCGTAGAGCGCTTCAGGTCTTCAAATAAAGTGATTCCACGAAATTTTCTTTCCTGATAAAATAGGCGTCCGATCAAGAAAAGTACCGTGATGTCTAATAATAACCGTATATGAGGAAGGTATTATCATGCTTTCAAGAAAATCCAAACCTTCATCCGATGTGCAACACATCAGTCTTTCAATTAAACGCAGCTACAATGAGGTTTACAAATTTACGTCCAATCCGGCTAATCTGCCCCGCTGGGTCGAAGGATTGACGGGTAATATCAGTCAGGTCGATGGTGAATGGGTGGCCGAATCAACCAACGGAAAGATCAAAGTTCGTTTCACCGATCCTAATCCATACGGCGTGCTCGATCATGAGATGGAATTGGAGAATGGCTACAACTTTACAAATGTCCTGCGTGTCGTTCCGAATGAGCAAGGCTGTGAAATTATTTTCACGTTGTTTCGCCAGTCGGATAAGAGCAAATCTGAATTTGAGGAAGACGGAAAAATGGTCGAGGCCGATCTGGCCAAGTTGAAGAATATTCTCGAGGCGGAGAGATCATGACCGTGTTTCAAAAATCTTAGACTCTTTAATAAATTGGAATGTTGTAAAAAATATGCAAGGCACTTCGCTGAGGCGAGGTGCCTTTTTTTTGTTAATGAACGGCTGTAAATGAGCTGTCCTAGTGTGTCCAATACTGTCCCGTTGTCCCGTGAAACAGGCCATGCTATAGTGTAACCATTAATTGGCAACCAATGGGGCGACGTGTTATGCAAAAAATGACAACAATTTTAGTGTGCTTCATGGTCACTATGCTGGGTGCGAGCCGGGCCGATGCTTTAGTGCTTTTTGACGGATTATTTGCTGAAGGAGTTATCGGCGGTGTGGGTACAAATCCGAACGTAATTTTTACGGCATCTTACCTGGGAATTGCGGATACGACGATTTTTGGCGGTGAAACTTTCGATATCACGGACCCTACCAATGTGGGGCGAATGTTCACAGTATCAGCAGGAGATGCAGGGTTTACTGAATTCAGTTCAAATATCACAAATGGAGTAATTCAGGGAGTATTGGTTGATTTCGCCTTTGGTGGTGGATCAGCACAATCAGTTTTTTTGGAGTCAAGTTACTTTGGAAGTAGCTCGTTTAGTTTGAACAGCTATGACTATGCAGGTTACGCAATAGACTCTTATAAAGTCACGATTGATTCTATTACCCAGTCGCCAACCAATGCTGATTTTTATGAATTTTCAAGTTCACTCATTGTCAATGGTGAGCGAATAACAAATGTTGTCCCCGAACCCTCCACCATGCTGTTGTTCGGTGTGGGTATGCTTGGGGTATCATGGCGAAGAATGAATCGCCACTAAAGTATGTATGTGTTCATAATATAGTAACAAACAGATACTTAATATAGATGTCCATTGGAATAATTTACTTAAACATTGGGTAACGATATTGAAAAACTAGGTACTTACTTTTGAACTATTTAGGGGGATTAATGAAAAAATTAATAATATCAATTTTTGTAAGCATATTTCTGACAGGCGTAGCTGTAAACGTGGAAGCTTTGGTTTTGTATGAAAACATTTTTATCAGTTCGGGAATAGGACGAAATTCCTTTGATCCAGAAGCTAGGATCAGTGCGAATTATCAAGGAATTTCTTCATCCGTTGTTTTTGACAATGCAACGCTTGATGCTAGCGATTTAAGTAATATAGGTCGAACTTTCGTTTCTCAAAATGGAAATCAAGGATTTACTGAGTTTACTGACAGGTTAACAAATGGAATAGACGATGTGTGGCGAATGGATATGTTTTATGAAGGTGGTAGTACTTCATATATAGCAGGCGAGAGCGGAACGTTTGCAAATAGTCCGTTTAGTTTAAACAGTATTGATTTCGAGGGATATGATATAAATCAGTTAAAATGGACAATTGACAATATCATGATTGGAACCGAATCAATTGAAGTTGCTTCGAGATTCATAGTTGTGGGTGATAGAAGTGTAAGTGTTGTTCCCGAACCAACGACTATGCTGCTGTTCGGTACGGGAATGGCTGGCGCGGCGTTAAGGAGACGAAGAAAAACGTAAGCCCCATTTATAACAATTTAAAAGGCACTTCGCTCAGGCGAGGTGCCTTTTTTTGTGCCCCTACCGGACATTATTATCCCATTACAAAATCAGTTGATTCTTATAATTGTCGACGGGGATGGC
Source organism: bacterium (assembly GCA_030429765.1). Taxonomy (GTDB): domain Bacteria; phylum Omnitrophota; class Gorgyraeia; order Zapsychrales; family Zapsychraceae; genus JAGOSC01. The sequence goes on from JAUIER010000001.1 coordinate 125,756, forward strand.
GGATGCTATTCTAAGAATGACCGCGGATTTCTTGCCACGTCGTCTAATCAATTATGGGAGGGTTTGAATGGGATCAGTTGCTTTGCTGAAAGGTGTGTTGATTGTGCTGTTTGTCGGGTTGCCGTTGTTTGGAATCCTGCAATGCGCCCTGGACTATGATATGCCGGGGAGTTCAAAAGTGATTTGGATTGTGTTGATGATGTTTACCGGCGCGCTGGGCGCGCTGTTATTCGCGATTATGGGAACCCGAAGCGCGTCATTCCGTACCTTTGCCTTCAGCGGAATTGTCGGATTGATGATTGCCATTCCGGCGGTGATGCGCCAAGGGTTCGCATTTGTTGAAAACACGGCGGCCAGTCATGTTGATGATATTTATACGCGATGGGGGAATACGTACATGCCGGATATCAGCGTGGAGCAGCATAACCGGGTTTTCGGAGCGATTGCTGTCCTCGAGACTGAAACCCAACAGACCGGCAAGGCCGTGATCGCCAACCACTTGCTGGAATCCCTGTCCATCCTGATCGATGACGGAGATTTGACATTGTCGGAATACAAAGAATGGGATCAGCACTTTTCGCGACGGCACCAACTAGCCCCGGCCCAAGCCAGAGAATTTCTGGCCACGCTCCGATCCGACTAATCCGGCCACCGCGGTTAGATTTGGCCATAGTACTATTATTATGATATACTGCTTTTACTGATCGGGCGTGGTCCGGTCAATTCCCCAATCTGATTTCAGTCCGTTCCGGGCTGTGGCTTTGGTTTTCGTTTAGGTGTCGATGGCACCCGAAAGCTTTAGGCATGAAAATTACCATTCAACTTAATCAAATATTCAGAATTTTGGCAGTAGTCCTGTGTCTGCTGCTCGGGCAGGGTACGTGTGTGTTCGCTCAAGCTCAAACCGATCCTGATGTCATGATCCGGCCCAGCGATCCGCATGTTCCGATGGTCTTGAAAGGCCTGACGATCGATCCGGCCCAGCCGCTTGGACTGCGATTTGTGATCGATACCGGCGATCGGGCCATGGATACGCCGCAGGTTCACGCGGAGGCCCGGCGATTGATCCATTATTTTATGGCGTCGCTGGCCATTCCCACGCAAGATTTGTGGGTTAATCTTTCACCCAATGAACCCGACCGCATTATTCCGACGGCGTTGGGTCAGACCGAATTGGGTCGGGATCTACTCGAACAGGATTATATCCTCAAGCAATTGTCGTCGGCCTTATTGTATCCCGAAAATCCGTTGGGCGCGGCGTTCTGGGATGAATTGCATCAGACAATCGTCGAGCGTCATGGCGGTGTGGACATTCCCGTTGATACATTCAACAAGGTATGGATCCTGCCGGCGAGTGCGGCCGTGCTTGAACAATCTGATGGTGTGGTTATTTTGGAAGCAAGGCTCAAGGTGATGCTCGACGCTGACTATCAATCGATGAATGGGCCAGGCCATCAGGGTCAGGCCGTCACGGCAGATCAAACCCGGCTTGATATCTATCGGGAACTAATCGTACCGGCGATTGAGCATGAGGTGAATCACGGTAAAAATTTTGCGCCACTCCGCCAGATTTATCATTCGCTGATCCTGGCCAAGTGGTATAAAGAAACCCTGGCCGTGAGTGTCCTCGGACAGTTGTACGCCGATCAGCAGGATGTCCGGGGAATCGATACGGTCAGCGGCGAGATCAAGACGGATATCTACGAACGATATTTGACCGCGTACCGTCGGGGCGCGTTTGATTATATTCGGGAAGACTATGACCGGCTGAGCGGGTCAACGATACCGCGACGCTATTTTTCCGGCGGGTTCACCGACGTGGACTTGAATCTGGAGCGTCGTGACCGGGCGATGATTTCCGATGCCATCACCGGAGACACATTTGAGCTCGACATCGAGGTGGTGCCGCGTGATGCCGAGGGTCGGGCGATATCCGTCAACGCCTTATTGGGAGATGTTATGAACGATTTTACCATGTTGTCTGAAGATCTGAACGCGATACTCGAGGATTCATCTCTGGGGGATGACCGGTTTTATTATTTCGCGCGGCTCAAGCTCGAGCGGGCCATTGAAGACGCTGAGGATATTTATTTTGATGACAAAAACCGGGACAACTGGAAGCGACTGGAAGGTCTGTTTGACCAACGGCAACGATTGCTGGATGCCTATGAGCAAGGCGTGATTGAACGGGTCAAGGCCGAGGAGGTGTTCCGGGTGGTGCAGTGGAATCTCCTGAAGAATCCCACGGCTGAACGGATGGAAGTCATGCGGGAGCAGTTTGTATCGACATTGGGTCCGAACCGGCCGCAGGTCATCACCATGCAGGAGACCACGGACTTGATGGATTCCTACAATCTCGTCCGGGAGATGGCCCGCAGTATCGGATATCAATGGCATGAATTTCTCTACAAAGGCGAACCGCTGAACCGGGAAGGGTTGGCGATCGCGTACCATTCGTCGCTGGAAGTTGTTGAGACGGTGGAACGGAATATTATTGACGGCAAGGTACTGTTGGGAATCAAGTTTCGCTCGACGTTGACGCAGCGCGAGTATTATGTCTTCACGACACATTTATCTTTTATGCCGAATGAAGATGATATTCGTATCAATCAGATCCGGAATATTCATAAGATCATCGAAGAGGTCGTGCCTGAGGGAACGCCGGTGATCCTGTCGGGGGATCTGAACTTCTTTCATCCGCATGAGTTTGATCAGGCCGGAGCGATCTTAAACGGATTTGTGGATTCGTTTAACGCGGTTAATCCCGGCGTCAAAGGGCACACCTTTTCACGCCGGAATCCGCTGGTTGAGTACGCGGCCAAGCGGCTGGACGTGATTTATGCCCGGGGATTTAATCCGGTCGAGTCGAATATTCTGCTGGATCAAGCGCCATTCGCCTCGGATCATTTTGCCTTGCGTTCGGACCTGGAATTGCGGGCGGATCGGGCAGAACAGGGATTGAGCGTTCGCATCGGCCGCGAGGTATTGGACGGATTGCAATCCGTCGGTATTGATTTGGGGGAGACCTTTTGGTCAACATACGATCAGGCCATGACCTCAGATACCGACGACACCGTCGGGGGGATTGATATGCAGGATATCAGCCTGCAGCGTCAAAATACGGATGCGAAAATCCAATTATCCCATCCAGAGATCTCACCTTATCTGCTGCAAGAGATCACTCACTTCACACCCGAGCTTATTCAACTAAGAAAAATCGAACCATAGGCGAGTACCATAAATAGACAAAACTTTGTAACTTTTAGCCGGTTATATCGTTTAAACCTTAGAGGTAAATGGAGTTTACATTACTAAGTGAGGAGGAGTTATGATTTGGACATTTATACGGAATAGATCAACAGAAAAACTATTAGGCATATCACTGTTCGTATTAATTGGAATTTTTATTGGCCGAGCAGATCAGAGCTGGGCATTGAATTGCGTAGGTACGACTCCTCAAATGGCGATTGAAGGACTTCAACTATCTAACCAGGAATATACGGTTATTAAGGGATCAGTTCAAGTAGATGAGAAATTTAAATCGATACGGGAATCGGAGGATGCTGAGCGAGAACCTGATCGGCAATGGATCACGCGGGCCCGGGTTGAAGGGGTAGATGTGAGAACCGGTCGGCGATTCAACGAGACGGTTAAGGTAGTGCGAACTTGTTATTCAGTTTGGTGTGGCACCCTGGACAATTTGAGTGATGTTATGATTATTCTGACGAAATCGGAAGGCGAACTAGTTCTGTCTTTGAATCCCTGCGGTGGCCGCATTTTTGGATCTTACTACGAGGATGACTATAAAAGTGTCGAGCAGTGCCTCAGAGAAGGGCAGTGTGAGTAAAATTATCAAACGGAAGTGTGTTGGAAGAGCCCTCCGGTAAGATTTAGCCTAGTGGTTGGTCCAAATCTTGTTCTTGAGTACCAAGAATATTCATATTTATGTTGTGAAAGTAGGACTTTACTGGATAGAATGGTGTTGTGGGACATTCGTCAATTTGATGGTAATCCGCACTTTTTTCAAAACGGATCATTCTAGGAGACTTTTATGCACAAGATCATGAAATTTCAATTCGCTCTGTGGTTCGCTTTAGCAGTTCTACCGGTGGCGAATGCCGCGGCACAAATTTCATTCACCATTCAGGATTTGGGTATATTGGGAGGTGATAAAAGTTTGAGTAAAGGAATCAATGACGACGGGTTCGTGGTAGCTATTTCGGAGATGGACGGACAAGGTAATTTACTTTTTCCTGTCTATTGGGAGAATTCGACGGATGGATTTCAAGCGATAGGTAGCACACCCGGAGATCCGAAAGATATTAATAATAGCAGGATCACCGTGGGAGATCGGACCGTACAGGATGGCAGCAGTACGTATGGCGCACCGTTTCGTTATGATATCAACACCGATACACAGACTATTTTGCGATTGGGAGATGGTACCGCTCAGGAAGGCGGAGCACTCGGGATCAATGAAAGCGGCACGATCGTCGGGTTTGCGCGGAATGTTGGTCTGGGGGGATCCAGTAATCAGGGATTCTATTGGCAAAATCCCACCGAAGGTATCGTGAGGATTGGCACCCAGGCTGGTTCCGGCTTTAGCAGTCTGGAGGATATTAATGAAAGCGGCTTAGCGGTGGGGCAGTCGACGGTGTCCGTCAACGGCGGAACCGCACCGCATGCGATCATTCATGATCGTGCCGCAGCCGATCCATTTACGGATTTGGGAACGCTTAACGCTGACAACTCGGGATTTAGCCTCGCCCGCGCGATTAATGATTCAAATCGGATTGTCGGCCTTTCTGATTTTGGATTCACCCAAACAGCTTTTGTTTATGCCGGAGGAATGATGAACCCGTTAGCCGGTATTGCCGGAGGCTTAACTGACGCATTGGACATCAATAACAATAATTGGATCGTCGGTAACGCAGTTGATGGTAACGATGAATCATTCGCGGCCTTGTGGGTGGAAGAAGGCGGCGTGTATGAATTCAAGAATCTGAACTCACTCTTTAGCATGGATCAGCAATCTCTGTATGAGCTTGATTTGGCCGTCGCCATCAATAGTCAGAATCAAATCGTGGCCAACGGATACCTGCTGGAAAACGGTAACCGAACCGGTGCTCGCCGGGTATTTCTGTTGACCCCGGAGATGACCAATTCAACGGTGCCGGAGCCGGTATCGGTGCTCTTACTCGGCTCAGGTCTGGCCGGGATGATGCTTCGACGACGGAAAAAGTCGTAGCGTGAGTCAAAATCTTAAAAAGGCGCTTCACGATGGTGAGGCGCCTTTTTTTATGACCATTTCGATCTCAGCATGTATAATCGATGAATGAGGTTCATCAACATCGCCATCGTCATTTGCATTTTCCTTCTGCTTCGGCCCTACCAGTTACAGAATACCGGATTGAGTTACCGCGGCGATGATTTGTCGTATTTCGCCCATGCCACCGCGATCGCCTATGGCGAATTTCCCGCGTACGATAAGGAGTATTTCGAACATGGCACCGATCAACCGATGCACAGTATCGGGCCGGGACTGATGGCGGCGCCGTTTGTCTTAGTTTTTTCTTTTATTGACCGCCTGACAGACGCCGATATCGTGGAGCGACGGACGGAGTCCAATATTGTTCATAGCTGGTCGATGTTCGGATTTGTCGTCGCCAGCAGTGTCTACTTTTGGGCAGGCTGTTGGATGCTCTATGTGGTGACCCGTCGCTATTTTAGTGAACGTCATACCGTCTGGGCGATACTGCTGATGGTCCTGGTCCAGGGGATCCCGATCTATGTATTTCGACGCCCGATCTTTTCTCACGCCTACGAGTTTTTTCTGCAGGCGGCCATGATTTATCTTTATTTCAAACCCATCGTCGATCAAAAATTTGGTCTTGGTTATTGGATCCGGGTCGGAACGGTTCTGGGACTGATGCCGTTGGTTCGCTACAATAATCTGGTGGCCGCCGTATTCTGGTGGATGATCATGTACATGCGGCATTGCCGGGGGCTACGGCCGGTCTCTCGACGGAATGTATGGGGCGCGTTGGCCGTTTGCCTGACGCTGATCGGCGGTTTTTATGTCTGGCCGCATCTGCATCAATTGTCGGGGGGCTATCAGGGAAAGCTTGCCTATTTTTTTAAACCGTGGTGGTTGCTGGAGTACCCGTATCGATTTGTGTATGTTTTGGTCAATCAAGGCTGGGGATTGATTTTCACCGCGCCATTTATTTTGGTAGGACTGTGGCGCTGGTGTTTTAGTCCGCAGTTGGAAAAGTCGACATTATGGTGGGCGATGATCCCGATGGCGGTTAATTTTCATCTGATCGTGACGTCGGACGGGCAGGGAGGTTATTATGGTTATCGTTATTTTATTTGTTCGATGATTCCGTTGCTGGTGCTGCCGCTGGCCGGATGGCTGCGGGACATGGAACAACGCTTCGGACGAAAATTCTATGCCGGTATTATCACGCTCGCGATATGGCCGCTGTTGAGCATGATCAGTTTTCAGGGGAATAATTCGTCGCTGACGCTGGATGTCGTTCAGCTGCATAAAGGATGGGGATTTTCCAATCCGACGTATCAGTGGGAGATCTGGAAACTCCTGTTAACTAAACCGGTAGATTGGTTGGTTGCCGTGTTGAAAGGCGGGCTTTTATATCTGGTGTATTTGACGGCGCATCTAACCCAGTTGCAGCAGCTGTTGCCGGATATCGTTACTCGGAAATACCCGGTATTTCGATGGGATGTTTTGATCAAAGTCGTGGTACTGTGGATGATACCAGTTTGTCTTAATTTGATGTTCACCCCAGAACAGGAAGGTAAAAGTTCAAGGCAAAAACACAAGCCATAAATAATTCTAATGCTTTAGCCAACATATCTGGAAATTTAGTGGCCGATCTATTTTGGGAGGTGATTAATTGAGAGGACAGCAAAGGTTTCGTAATCTGTTTCACTGATCGTGGTTTGGTAGCCGAACACCTGAACCAATCCCATTCCTTTCTGCGTTTTATCCCCCAGCCGATGTTCGAGTAAAATACCTACCCCCGACCAAACACACATAACTCCCTCTGGGCAGGGTTCATTGAAAAAATCCAGGATGCGTATGGAATAGCGGGTGTTTTCAAGCTTCACGCATTCTTCTTTCCCCAAAGAGACGGGTTCATTCAGGTGGACTTCAATACATGCGACGTCCGATCGGATTTCTGTGGCCAGTCCCGTAGTTGTGAATAGCCATCCAAAGATTAGCGTTGTGGATACGACTTTTTTGATAGTAGCGAATGTCATTTCTTCTTCCTATTAATGGTTCTGCACCTTTATCATACCACACATGATGTGAGGACTTCAAAAAAGGATATGATCTGTCAAATAGTGACTTAGAATTCGGATAGAATTTCAAGAAATTTCTGTCTGTGTAGTAGTTTCATACCATCAAGAAACATCAACTTTCTTGATCCGTCATTCACATAGTGATGCATGGCGGTTTGGGGACGGACTTTGCGGTTGGAGATCTGATAGTCGGGGCTTAAGCGCGCGCCGTGAAGCCGGGACACGATCATCATATTTAATGTCTGCTCATGGCGATTGGGATCGCCATTGTGATTAAGCCGCTGACACTCCCGAAAATATTCCTCGATAAACCGCATATGTTCGAAGTGGTCTTTCACCCTCATGTAAAATAAACCAGCGTTGGCATGCTCGTTCATCGTCGGACAAAATTTATCACGCAGAAATTTCAGGTCGTAGCTGTAGGCGTTTTGATAGTCAGACATAAAAAAAGGCTTGCCGGATTCCATGTATCGTATCATTTCTTCCGGATGCTGAAAAAACAGCATGTCGGTATCCAGGTGAAGGATATATTCACTTTCACAAAAATGAAAACTGTCGAACAATTTGAGGCTGCAGTAAAACCGTGGATTGCGGCGCATCAATTGGCATTCCGGAAAATGTTTGAGCTGCCCGATGATGTCGGGATCGGCCTGGGCGCGTTCAACGATTTCACATCCAGTAAAATGACGCCGATAGATATCCTTACTCTCCGCGCTCAGGCTGCCGTCATCATGAACGACCAGTTTCGGAGTTGTCCGGCTGTAATGATAGAACGTCTTTAGGGCCCACAGCGACATATCGAAATCTTCTTCACACGAGATGATATGCAGGCCGAAGAGGCCGGGACCGCCGGCCTGGACCGGAGCGGATTGCAGGATCGCCTGATGCGACTCGGTCTTGATCCGGGCAACCTTGCGATCCTCGATATCCTGATAGGCCCGACGAAGGGGACGGTAAACGCGTTTGAGTGTATTGATCACGGGTTTCATGTGCTAATTCCAGATATTGTTCGTATCATGTCAGATGCGCGGTTGACTGTCAATGTCCAAGCGTGAATTAGGAGTTCAGAATAGTCAGACAGTGAGGGACTTACTGGGACAGGCCCGGACATAGAATTATTACGGATGTTCCCGAGAAGCTATTGACGGATTTCGGGGCAGCCCTTATACTTACTATTATAAATCTTACGATTTATAAATCACATTCCCCAATCACATCATTTCAATTCATAACTTTAGTTCAGTTGAAATCTATCTCAACAGGCTGTAAAGTAGTCTGTTTTAATTTGGCTGAAGTTATGACAATAACTCCTTATAACAAAACTATTCAATTGATTCGCCAAACAATCGCGGGATTAACGGCGTTGTGTTTGATCAGTGTATCATTGTATCCGGGCGTGGCGTATGCCGGGGATCCTGACCGTTTCACATTACCCGGTCCCGGTCAAATGGTCCGCACAACATCTGCGTTCGCGCCGGCGATGATCCGCGGGGTGAGTATTCATGCCGATAATCCGTTAAGATTTGATTTTATTATCGACCGCGGTGACAAACCTCTATCGGGTCAGCTTCAACAATCTGAATATCAAAAACTTGTAAAATATTTCCTGACATCGCTGACAGTTCCGGAAAAAGACCTGTGGGTCAATCTTTCCCCGAATGAAAAAGACCGAATCATTCCGGAGAAATTTGGTTTAACCGAAATGGGACGCGATCTTCTGGGCCAGGACTATCTGCTTAAACAACTCACGGCGTCACTCATGTATCCCGAAGAAGAATTGGGTGAACAATTCTGGCAGCGTGTCCGTCAGCAAACGTTTGAGAGGTATGGTCATACGGATATTCCGTTAAACGCGTTTCGCAAGGTTTGGATTGTTCCGGAACGCGCGGTGGTGTTTGAGGACAACAACACAGCCTACGTGGCGGATTCGTTTTTAAAGGTGATGCTCGAGGAAGATTATGCTGAACTGCCTCATTCATCAATCACCGACGATTCAGATGAACAATTTTCAATGTCAGATGTTGTCCGTGAGATTATTGTTCCTGAGTTGGAACATGAGGTGAATTTTGGAGAACATTTCGCTCAATTGAGGCAAATTTACAGCGCTTTGATCCTGGCGACCTGGTACAAACAAACACTTCGTGAGAGTTTGTTGGGACAGGTTTATGTGAACAAGAATAGAGTACGAGGGGTAGATGTTCAGGACAGTTCAGCGAAGGAAAAGATTTACGCGCAGTATCTCAAGGCGTTTGAGATCGGTGTTTATAACTACATCAAGGAAGAGTACGATCCGGAGTCTCAATCCGTGATTCCACGTCAGTATGTTTCGGGCGGAGCGGGTTTGCAGTTGTCCGGAGTGCTGAGTCGGTATCAGCGACTGACAAGTTTACCACGGCGGGCTTACAGCAATATGCGCGCGTTAGCGCGAAAAGCATTAGGTTCGACTGGGCTGGACCGGATCGTGGTGGATTTGAGGGAGGTTCCCGCGTCGGAACAATTGATCGTTGACGCGGCCATGTTGACTGACCCTGCGGCGTTTGTTTTTGCGGATGAGTCGGAACAGATCCTGGATTTGACGCGTCAGTTGCGTCATCTGCCATCGCTGAATGATTTGGCCGGCATCGTTGAGACCAATCAGAAATATTACGAACAGACCATTGCATGGCTGGTCCATCAGTTTATGCTGGGCGCATTTGACCGTCCGCTCATGGCCGATCTGGCCGAAAGCATTCGCTCATTACGTGTATCCAAGGCCCGGGTGTTTGATCGGATCCTGAAAGGTCGAGTTCAGCTGGATGGGATCGACATGGTGAAATATTTTCTTAAGGGAGATCTCGAGACCATGGTTGATGATGTTCAGCGGTCGCTGGCAGCTCGGCGGACCATTTTGGCAACGGAGATCGAATCAGCCCAACAATTAGCCGCTTCCGTTCAATCAATTACCATAAATGAAACCAGTCCGCTGGTGCTATGGCATACCGTGCGGGCGATGGGAGAGATCGCGAACAATCCTGCAGCTCGACCGGAACTGCGACGGTACGTGCTCGGACAGATCATCGGTTTTTATCTGACATTTAACCGGATAGGTTTTGCGGCGCCGATTCGAACACAAGCCGTTCAAATTTTGCGGCAAACTGGGATTGTTCAAATCAGCCGATTTCTATTGCCTCGTTTGGATCCGTTTTCGCGGACATCCACGACCGATACGTCCAATTTCGAGAAAAATTCCACAATCCGCGCGCGGATTGTCGACACATTGTTCGAGATGATCGACGCACCGAATCTCGATGATGAAATTCGGCAGTCGATTTTGCTCAGGATGTTGGCCGTCAGTCATTACGATCCGGACCGCAACATTCGTCGACAGGCCAAACGCGAATTACGCCGTCGTAACATTTCGGAAGCGTCACTTCAGACCGTCGTCTCAAAAGAGGCGGATTCAGCTGTTCTGTCTGAACAACCGGATTTACTATCGGCCGAATGGCGCTATGGCCGGATCGCAGAGGATTTGTTAATCTTGTTAGAGGCAAACGGATGGGACGGTTACGGGATTGATTTTGAAACGGCATACAACGAAGGCGCATCGGTTTGGTCGTCGGTATCATGGGGGAAAGAAGGATTGTGGATCCATGTGCATTTACATCATCCGGATAAACTACGTGCCAATCAGCCATTTTTGAATAACGGTTTGATGTTCCGGATAGAGAGCTACAACGATGACCGTATCAAATTGACGGATCCATGGATTGAAGCAAATCCCGACGGAGTTCAGGCCTTTCAGCATGGCTTTGTCTCATTGCAAAGTATCGTCGATCGTGAGTCAAGTTTGGGTCAGGATGTGATTGAGCGAATGATCACATTGGCCGAAGAATCGGCAAACCGGGAAAGAGATGATATCCTGGCGGGAATTCGTCGAGGAAAGAAAATCCAGATGCTGATCGCGGATGCGGTTGAGCCGGACCAGGCCGTAGGTGTGCGGGATATGCTGGCCTATGTTGAATTCGGCCGTGCGATTCGCAGCGAGGCGCAGCAGGCCTATGGATTTAAATTTGCCCCAATGAATTTCAGTTCAGACGGTTTAACGGTCCTGGAAGATGGATCCATCCAAACCGATGCCGCCGTTTTGTCGTCGCCCGGCGGGATTACGATTATTCAGGATGCGATTACCCGTCTGGATGGAACAACTCTACGAGAGCGTCTGTATGCTTTATTGGAAGAGCGGGCGATTGATCTTGAAGAGTTCCCACCGCAGATCGGCAAGACCGAATCAAACTTTAAACAGATGATGGCCGGCGGCGGATTCCGCATTACACCGGAAGTTCTAGTCAGGAGCGCCCAGATTCTCGACGTGAATGTCGTTGAATTGTATACCGGTCTGCCGTTGGAATCTGCGCTTCAGCAGATTGATACGCCCGGCGGTCGATTGATGCTGCTTCGTATGACGCGAGGATTGACGCGAGTCGATGTTAAAAATAAAGTCGAGGCCCGCACGGCCCGCAAATTTAACGCCAATCAACTGACCAAGTGGGAGACCTCCGAGACGATTGAGGACGATACTGATCTTGATGTCGTGGCGGATGTCATCGGCACGGATGTCAGCACAATTATGGATGGCGTAGCGTCAGTGTCGACGGATGATCAAGCTATGTCATCAATGGAAAAAACCGATGCCGTCGGGGGGATCGATTTGAACCCCGTTAACATGAACCTTCAAATCAAGCGCGATTCCCAAGGGGTTCCGCTGCCACTAAATGTTCAGCCGATTGATTCCATGCAGATTGATGGCTTTAGTCCCGTGATCATTCAAATCCTTCCCATTCATCAATTGCCGCTGTTATCTGATTTGCTCGACGATACCGAGCAACCTGTCATCGGTTCTCTTCAAATTGATCCCAACAAAGGGTAAGATGTCTTGATTTGAGACATTTTAGGTCCGAATATTTATCATGTATTCCTTTATCCGGGTTCACGATGTTGTTAGACTACACTAGTGTTTAACTCGTCTAACCGGAGGTCGGAATGAAAAAATTGATGCTGACACTGTTGTTTGCCGTTTGGATTGCCGGTATACCGGCGAACGCCCAGGCGCTATTGCTGTACAAGGATACATTCCTCAACGCGACACGCGAGCAAATCGATCCGGTCGTCGGGGTGCAGGGATTTTATGTGAATGATTTTGCGACGGAATTCTTTAACGGCTATACGATTGATTTATCTGATCCGCTAACTGTGGGATCGATCTTCACGTCTTCCGCCGGTGATGTGGGCTTCGGGACATTTGCCGCTTATCTGACTGATGGTATCGAGCAAAGCTGGCAGGCGCGGTTTGTATTGAGCAACGGCATTCAGGCGTTGCAGCGGTCCGAGCCGTTGAGTTTCGGAACGAGTCTCTTTAGTGCCAACAATATCGATCTGGCCGGCTACCGTATAGATCAACTACAATTTTCGGTCGATTCGGTGGAGGCCCTGGCTGCGGCTTCCGGCTTTAGATGGACAACCAGTATCTCGGTCTTCGGCGATTTGGATTCAACGCCCAATGCCATTCCTGAACCGTCAACACTCCTGCTCCTGGGCATGGGGATGACTGGAATGATTATACGTCGACGTCGTGACAGCGATCGTGCTGCGGTGTAAGATTGACCCCGCGGGAGTTCTCCCTATAATAGAAGAATGTTATCCAACCGGTATCAATATACCATCCGGCGTCTGATTTATTCATGCGCCATCGTGTTTCTATCCCTATTTTCAAATGTGATCTATGCGCCGGCGATGGATCGGTCACCCCAGTCCGAGTCACATGACCGTGAGTGGGTCGTGATTTGGCATGACGAATTTGACGGTGATCGTGTCAATCCTGCCAAATGGCGCATTGAAGACGCCGCGCTGATCAAAAACAACGAACAGCAATACTACACGCCGGAAGATGTGTATCTGGAAGACGGACATCTGGTACTCCGCAGTCAGCAGCGTCCGATGGGCGGACGTGATTACACATCCGGATTGGTCGAGACCAAGGGGTTGTTTACATTCACCTACGGGCGGGTGGAGGTGCGCGCGCGATTACCCAAGGGTAAAGGCATTTGGCCGGCGCACTGGATGATGAACGCCGTCGGAACCTGGCCGCCCGAGATCGACATCATGGAGATGTTGGGGCATCGGCCAACCAAGATTCATATGACCAATCACTTTGGTGTTCATCCACGCAACTCCCGGCACGGCGGGTATTATGAAGGGCCGGACTATTCAGCAGACTTTCACACCTATGCGATTGAGTGGACACCGGACGAAATAAAATGGTTTATCGACGGTGTTGAACGGTTTAGCACGCGAAAGTATGTTCATGATGTCCCGTTTTACATTATTCTCAACACGGCGGTCGGCGGCAATTGGCCGGGCTACCCGGATGAGACTACGGAGTTTCCGCAGTATCACCACATTGACTACGTTCGCGTTTACAAAAAGAATGTGCCGGGGACGGGATTTGTGTATCTGACAGCTGAACATGGACAGGTGAGCCAGCAGCCGAACGAACACCGTTATGCCTTGGGTACGACGATTCAGTTGGCGGCCAAGCCCGATATCGGATATAAATTTTCGCATTGGACAGGTGATTTGGAAGGGACCCAGAATCCGTTGGATCTGACCATCGCCGGCAATGTTCGGGCGGCAGCAGTTTTTGCTGAAGATCCGGACGCCCCCGGATTAATTTCGTCCCGGGCGGCGGTGCTGTCATCCTCGCAGGAAAGCGATCAATTGGGGCCGGCCAACGTGGTGGATGGAAATCTGGGAACGCGTTGGTCCTCAGAGTTTTCAGATCCGCAATGGATCCAGATTGATTTGGGGGAAGCTCGTTTGATTGAGGCGATGCGGCTGAATTGGGAGAATGCGTTTGCCCGGAGTTATGCGATCGCGGTATCCGATGATGCCCTCACATGGAGTACGGTCTATGCCAAGGCCGATTCTAACGGAGGGGTTCATAACATACGGCTGGTCCAATCCGTCTCGGCCCGCTACATCCGGCTTACGGGAACGGAGCGGGGCACTCAATGGGGCTATTCACTCTGGGAATTTGAGGTATTCGGTCAATCGCAGGAGTAGCAAAGACAGTCGATATTTGCTTTGTCAGGGCCTTGGATTAACGGTACAATTAATTATGCAAAAAGGTTTCACGCTTCTTGAACTGATCATTGTGATCATCATCGTCGGTGTGTTGGCGTCGCTGGCCTTGCCACGGTTCTTCAGTATGGTGGAATTCGCCCGATCAGCCGAGGCCATGTCATCATTGATGACCGTACGGCAGTCGATACTTCGCTGCGGTCAATATAACAATAACTATATGGGCTGCGATACCTTCGCCGATATCGATATTGATGATCCGGGCTCTGAGCCGGGCGCGCATTTTTCCTATGCCTGGACGGTTACCAGCGCCGACGCCTTCACCGTAACCGCTACTCGTAATACCATCAACGGCGGCTCCGCGGGAGACACCGTTGTCGTGTCTGTCGCCCCGGCCGGCATCAGCCGCTCGGGCACTTCCGCCTTTGCCGGAATCAAGTAAAATTCCCTCACGAACCTACCCAGCCGTCCTCGCATTTATCTTTATCGACCGGGATGATATAATACTTTATATTTAATCTACGGAGAATTGAACATATGGACGACAAACGACTGAAACTATTGTCTCAGGTGCGGATGAAGATCGCGCTGTGCAGCGCGCTGTTTTTGTTTATTTCGATCTCCATTTGTACCCGAAAGCTGCTGGGATGGTCGGTATTCGGGGAGGCCTTTGAATTTATTTTTTTCTGTCTGGGATTTGTGACATGTATGGCGGCCTATCAAAAATGTGAAGATGTGATGGACAGCGAATACAAGCAGATACGGACCGGGATTATGCAATGGTATTTTATCGTATCGATGACCATGTTTGCGGCCTTCGCGGCGCTGGAGTTATTGTTATTATTGAAATCTCTAAAAGAGCCGTTTTAGTCAAAAATGAAGATGCATAAATGTCCCAGTTGTGGAGAGGATGGAATTACAGCGGATGGATTTCTGAATTCTTCTCGAGAACATGAAGCCCAGTGTACTAGCTGCGGAATTTATTACTTCTCAGAAGTTCAAGTGACTTGGGCCGAAGGCACTTTTCTGATTTTTGATTTCATATTCATAGGCGGCGGGCTCATTACCTTGATTTTGGCTTTTGTATATCCTATATTCGGGATTCTACTTGTTACATTAATTATAGTTCGACTAGTTTATGCGTATTTGATAGAGCGTAGGGGGAAGATTCGTAGAATCCTTATTCGAGGAAAGGATTATATGTGATGGATACGTTAGAGAGTAAGACGGACTATCGATACTTACTCTTATAATAATAATACCCCGACATCACGAGGCAGTGGGCGGCATATAGGTAGAGCATGATCTTCCAATGGCGTCCTCTGGAGATCAGGGCCACGAGAATGGCCACACAAATAAATCCAATAAGCACATTGCGTTCACGCTGAAGGATTTTGTTGAATTTGAGTTTCATACATAAACATTCTAGCACACAGAGAATATGAATCGAATCGTTAAAAGATGGGCCGGAATTTATTTTCTGTTTCAGGGGATATCCGGTCTAGTTTGGTGGAGTGTACTGTTGATCGTGCCGGAAAGTCGGTCTGTATTTTTTCCGGTTATCCCCGAGATTGCATTATTGGGGTTTTGGCTGGCCGACTTTGTGTTTTTTATTTTGGGATCATTGTTGTTGGGTTTTACTCTGATAGCAGGATTTTCGATGAATCGGCTTTTGTTTGGTGCTGTCGCAGGCGGGATTGTTTATGCCGGACTTTATTGTTTGGGGTTGAGTATTCTGTCAATGTCCGGGTGGATGTGGACTATACTAATGATCGGTGCATCTGCTATAACGATTTATTTGGTTTGGGTGTGCGTAAATGAATAGATTTTTGAATCAATTCAAAGTTTCACGCTCTGATCGCACCAGTTGGAATGTCATGAAGACCATGCTGCAAACTTCAGTGTTTTGGAGCATTTTTTTGTGGATTCTACCCGTCGGGATTCAACATATAGAATCTGGGATGGGGCTTAATCCGTTTGAGTTTGCAGGGCAGAAGCACGTGGCTGTTGTGATTTTTGTTTGCGCCAGCGTTTTAGGTCTCGCGAGTGGGCTGACCATGTCGGCCAGAGGCGTCGGGACACCTTTGCCGTTAGATTGTCCTCAAAAATTAGTCGTGACTGGACCCTACCGATATGTACGCAATCCAATGGCCATTGCCGGCCTGTCTCAGGGATTTGCTGTTGGTCTGGGCTTGGGATCAATAGGTGTGATCCTTTATGTCGTGATTGGCATGTTTGTTTGGAATCAGTGGGTCCGACCGATTGAGGAATTGGACCTGTTAAACAGGTTTCAGCAGGCTTACACCGAATATTGCGGACAGGTCCGATGCTGGATTCCAAATTTCGATGGATATCAGCCAAAATAGTCACGGCTCAGGTTGTCGGTTTCCATCTTGAGGTCTGTCGGCTCAAGGGGTAAAATGAAGCCAATAGTTGAGATTGATCCGTAAATAAACGAAAGGTGGGGATGGAATTTTATCCGTTAATTTGGATGGCCAGTTTGATCGGGTCAGCCGTGATCTGCAGTCAAAAGGGTGTCAGTCGATGGTATATCTTCTGGACGCTGTTTTTGGGGCCACTGGGATTGTTGATCACCTGGCTGGCCACGCCAAGTACCGGGCCCCGGGAGTCGCAGCAGATCATTGATCTCAAGGAAGAGATTACACATCTCAAGCTGAATGTGGCCGATCTACAACGTCGGATGCGTGAGGTGGAGTCCTCTAAAGCTCCGGTGCAGCCGGCCCCACCAATAGAGGCGGATGTCCCCTCCGAACCGGTCACCGAAGCGAAGGGATCAGAACCCGAGGCGCGGCCGGTTGAGATTGATGAAACTCCCTCGGAACCTGAAGTGGTTCTTCCGCCATCAGATTTTGACAGTCTAGTTGAATCCTCACCACTGCGTTCCAAACCTCAATGTTCGCCAAGCGCCATGCAGGCCGCTACTCAAAAGGTTACGCAATCACGCGAGCCGTCCAAGGCGGAAATCAATTTCGGTCAGTTTTGGCTGAACAAGATCGGGATTGTCATCTTCACGCTGGGGATCGGATTTTTTATCAGCTATTCATTTAAATATTTTCCGCCGATCGTTAAAAACGCGTTTGGTTACGCGATTGCCGGCGGCTTGTTTTATCTCGGTCGTCGTTTTGAAAAAGACCGGCAGATGCGCCATTACGGGTTGGCCTTGATGGGCGCCGGCTGGGCGCTGACCTATTTTGTCACGTACGCCCTGCATCACTTTGACGCGTCGCGTGTGATTGACAATCAAATCGTCGACATGTGTCTGCTGTTCGTGGTGGCGGCGGGGATGATGTGGCATTCGATGAAGGTCAAGTCCGAGACGATGATGATGGTCAGTCTGGGTACGGCCTATGTCACATCGCTGGTCGGGACGGTGACGGCTTTTACCTTTGTCAGCTCGATGATTTTGGGATGTGTCGCGGTGTTTTTACTCTATCGGTTTCAGTGGGTCAAGACGTTGTTCCTGGGCATCGGTATGACATACGGGATCCATCAGTTTTTTATTGCGCCGTCGTGGGGGATTTTTGATGCTTTGATAGATCACGGTTCACGGCCGGAACCCCGATTAAACCTGATGTTTCTGTCGGCCTATTGGGCGCTGTTTTTTATAGGAACGCATGTGGTGCGCGGGACGGATGATTGGCAAAAAAATTGTGTATCGGCCGCAAACTTTATGAACTTCACATTATTCTTTGTGATGAGCGGTGGGCTGTTTCAGACGTATTATCCGGACTATCGTGTGATCACGTTGGTCCTGATGGCCGTCGTCTATGCCGCGGCCGGAGTATACGGACGGGTTCGCGGGCAGCGGATTTTGTACGCCGGTGACTGCGTCGTGGCCGTGTTCGCGTTGACCCTGGCGACGTCCATTCAATACTTGCCGCAGACCAGTCTGATGATCGCTTTGATTCAAACGCCGTTCCTGTATTTTATGGGAACGCGGTTTAAGGACCGTGTCCTCAAATATCTCAGTTTCGGATTGAGCGGATACGCGTTGATCCGATTTGTGATCGCGCTCACGGATGTCCTGCGGCCGTACCATGCCTATGGAGCGGAGCCAGTTTATGAGTGGACGGCGTTGGTGGGCACACTGGCGATGGGGGCCTGTTTTTGGTTGGCTCGACCCGCATCGACCGAGCGGACCGACACACTCCTGGACATCAAAGATGCCTTTGTTGTCCTGACATCATTTTATCTCAACGCGTTTCTTTGGCTGAAATTTGACGGACCATGGCTGCCTTTGGTTGTTTTCCTAGAGGTCCCGTTGATGATATGGGCGGCCCGCCGAATCCGTGAGGATATGTTACACATCGTCGCGCAGGTCTTGACCTGGTTGGCCGTGTGTTTGCTGTTCATTGATTTTCCGACGAGTAACAAGACGGTTGGAGTTGGATTTTTGGGGCTATCCTGGACGAACGTGGAGTGGACATTCCTTTTAGGGAGCGTTTGTTTGTGGATCAGTTGGGCGTTGAGTCGGTATACGCGTGTGTCGGATCAAGAGGACGTGATCGGCGGATTGACGGAGCAGGCGTACTCCGCGTTGGCCGCCTTTTTAATGACGTGTTGGGTTTTGTCAGTATTCGAGCGACACTGGATGACCGTTGCTTTGACGGTGGAAGCCCTGGCCCTGTTTGGATTATCCCGCGGGTTCAATCTCAAACGGTTACGGATTTACGCGTATATTGTTTTGGGAATTGTGCTTGCTCGGTTTATTGGTGTGGATCGGTACGCATCGCTGGGCGGCGGACAATGGCTGATGATCGCTTTCGAATTAGTGAGTGTTTTTGGGCTGTACGTTGTCTCCACTCTCGAACGGGAAGACAGCGCGAATGATGAGACCATTGAAGTTGAATCCGGCGGAATATTTTTCGGGTTTATCCTCATGACGCTGTGGAGTATTTTCAAATATGCCGCATGGGGGTGGCGGTCGCTGTGTCTCGGGGTGGGAGGGGTATTGCTGATCCTCTTTGGACTGGTCCGGCAGGACAAGGTGTCGCGAATCGGCGGTTTTGGACTGTTGGCGTTGTCATTAGTCAGGATCATTCTCGTCGATCTGGCCCGCCTGCCGACGATTTTTAAGATCATCAGTTTTATTATCATCGGAGGTCTTTTGCTGGGCTTGTCTTTCATGTATAATAAAAGCTTTTCCGGAGACAAATCTGATTCTCCATCCGATTCCTGATTGTTTATGCCGATTTATATCATTACAATTTGCCTTCAAGTGGCCTGCGCCGTGCACTGTATCAAGACACAGCGGAATTTCATGTGGTTGTGGCTGATCCTGCTGTTTCCCATCGTCGGCGTGCTGGTGTATTTGATTGTCGAGGTTGTCCCCGAGGTGCAGGGAGAGGCGGCCCGTATTCCCAAGAAAAAAATCCCGCGAAATCCCGAGAAGCACATTCAAATGCTCAAGGATCAGATTGAGTTCAGTGATAGTATCGAGAACCGAGTTAATCTGGCCGAGGCGTACATGTCGCTCAAACGCTATCCCGAAGCGATCGGTGTGTATCAGGAATGTCTAAAAGGTATGTACAGCGATGATTTCTATCTGCTGTTGGGATTGGCCTACGCCTATTTTAAAAACAAGGACTATGAACAGACGATTATGACGCTGGAAACCATTGAGGCGCAGGATACGTCCGAGAAGCTCAGGGAACGAAAGCTCCTCGAAGCGCAGAGCTATGAACAATTGCAGAAGTATGATCAGGCCTTGAGCCTGTATCAGAGCATTATCAATTCTATTGGTGAGGAAGCGCGCTGTCGCTGCGCGTTGCTGCTATGGAAAATGGAGCGCAAAGAAGAGGCGGCCAAACTGTTTAAGGAAATTCAGGTCAATGCCAAACACTCGGACGCTAAATACCGACGGGAACAGAAGGCCTGGATCGATGCCGCCCGAAAAATGCTCGATCAAATGAATAAAACATCGTGATCGATTTTAAAGAACTACAAAGGAGTCAGGATTATGGATTTAGAAGCAACCCTTAAGTCATTGGATATTAACACGATTATCGCCGTGGGCGGACCGATCTTGTTCAATCTGGTTTATGCGATCGTTATATTCGTCGTCGGAAAATGGTTGGCCAAGAGTCTGGCTAATGTCACGCATAAATTGATGAACCGCGCCAAGGTGGATGTGGCGTTGATTGGTTTTGTGACGGCGATTGTCCGCACGGGGATTACGGTTTTCGCGATTGTCGCGGCGATTGAAAAATTGGGAATTAAAACAACGGGATTTTTGGCGATCCTGGGGGCGGCCGGTTTGGCGATCGGAATGGCGTTACAGGGAACCCTCTCTAATTTTGCGGCCGGTGTGATGTTGATTCTCTTTAAACCGTTTAGTGTCGGTGATTTTATTGAAGGTGGCGGCGTAACCGGGACTGTCAAGGAGATCCAGATCTTCAATACCGTGTTGAACACGGGAGATAACCGCAAGATCATCGTTCCCAATTCAAAAATTGGAGGTGATACCATTACCAATTATTCGGCGATCAGCCGACGCCGAGTGGATCTGGTTATCGGGGTCAGCTACGATGACGATCTCAAGCAGGCCAAATCCATCCTGATGAATATCCTGACCTCGGATGAACGTGTTCTCAAAGATCCGGCCCCGGTGGTGGCCATCTCTGAGCTGGGTGACAGCAGTGTCAACATCATCGTCCGTCCTTGGGTGAAGCCTTCGGATTACTGGGCGGTCTACTGGGATACCTTGGAGAAGTCCAAATTTGAGCTCGAGGCGGCCGGATTATCGATTCCATATCCGCAACGGGATATCCATATGATTCCAGCGGAATCAAATGCCTAAAAACGCGGATTCCGGGGGTGAAAGAATTTGTGCTTGGCGGGTGCGAATCTGTATGGTATCCTTATATATACGTTAAAAACGTGTTTTTCACACCATATTCCCCAATCCCGCAGTGAAACGTCTGTCTTTAGTTTCTCAAACATAGAATTGTATCTTAAGTATAAAGCTTACAGGTGAGGGATTATCTATGGACAGGAAACAAGGATTTATTTCGGGGCTGGAACGGCTGATCGGCATCACATTGTCGGTGATATTTTTGATGACATCTGTCGCTGTTCCGGTAACGTCTGGTCATGATCATGAACTTCCCAAACTGGGAACACTTGTCAATCCAACGCCCGCGCATCGTCCGATGCTGTTTCAGGGAATTGAGATCCATCCCAACAATCCACTCAAAATAAGTTTTCTATTCGATCCCGGTGAAGAACGGGATTCATCTAATTTTAAAGATCAGGCTGACCGGTTGATCCGGTACTTCCTTGCGGCGTTGACCGTTCCCAAGTCTGAAATGTGGGTCAATCTTTCGCCATTTGAACAGAACCGGATCATGAGCGAGAATCTCGGTGCCACGGCCATGGGACAGGACCTGCTGGCGCAGGATTACCTGCTCAAACAACTCACGTCATCATTACTCCATCCGGATTCTGAATATGGACGTAAGTTTTGGTCCAAAGTTCACGCATTGGTCTATGAAAAATATGGATCCGTGGACATGCCCGTCGACACCTACAACAAGGTATGGATTGTCCCGGAATCGGCCGACGTGGTCGAACACGAGACCGGGGCCCGTATCCGCGACGGACAACTGAACGTGATGTTGGAGCGGGATTACATTGCGATGACACGCGGACAAACGACTGTTTCAAATGTGACCGAGGAGCAGCTGGAGTCGGGACATAACATTCAGCAGGAAGCCCTGCGTGAGATCATCATTCCGGCTATTAAACGCGAGGTCAATGAAGGGCAGACCTTCGCGCCGCTGCGGCAAATGTTTCATGCGATGATCCTGGCGACGTGGTACAAACGATCATTGTCCCGGAGTTTGTTGGGACAGCAATACGCGGACCAAAACAGAGTGGCTGATTTGTCCAGCGGTACGTCCAATCAAACCCGGCAGATCTACGAGCAATATGTCGCGTCCTACCGTCGCGGGGTGTACAACTTTGTGCGTGAGGACTATCACACGTCAACCGATTCGACCGTCACACGTCAGTACTTTTCCGGCGGCATTTCCACGGATAAACTTGAGCTAAAGGTCGCCGCGGATCGGCAGCGTTATGTCGAGACCGATCTGGCGATGGTGAGTGTATATCTGAACGATGGATCACCGTTCAGTCAGGCCATGCTGTCCCGTGAAGATCGACTGGCTGAGTCATTACGGCTCCGGCACGAATCGATGGGTGAGCTCAAAGAGGCCTTTGGTCGTTTTTTCCCGCATATTGACTTTGGTTCAATGGGAATTTTTCAGGGATTTGTGGAATCATTTTTTATCCCTTGGTCGGAAGGATATCGTCAGGCTGAACGTCAGATTCGGGACAGCCTGGTCGCGCCCTATCTCTCCCAGATCGAGGCAATGGGAGAGGTCAGTTCGGCCATGGCCTTTATGAACCCGATGTGGGGGATGCAGCAACAGATCTGGCGGCCGATCACCGAGCAGGCCCGCAAGATGCGTAAGACGATTGACTACGTCAAGTCCATCGAAAACGAGACGCCGGAGTCATTCTCGCCGGGGACAACGATCTTGAGGGTGCCGGGACTTTTCTATCTAACAAAGATCGAATCCCTGGAAGGGCAGACGGTTAATCCCGATTTACCGCCCGCGCTGATCATCACACCGCATTCCGGTCATGACGGTCGGTCATTGGCCGATTACACCAATAAGGACCGGACCGGTTCCAACAGTCTGGCCCAGACATTCAAAAATAGAGGGTATGAAACGTATATTCTGGTGTGGGAAAGTTCACGTGAGCTGCTCGACATTGGAGACTTACAGGAAGCTGTGCATCTGAGCGTCCGGACGATCGGTCAGAAGGTTGTGATTGGCGGATTATGCCACGGAGGGGCCGTCGGCGCCCATTATATGGGTGTGATGCCGGACAATGTGGCGGGATTGATCCTCGCCGGGGCGCCGGTCAATACGCATGTCGGGGACAACGATGTCACACAGGCCGCGCAGATGGATATGTCGATATACAACTGGTTGCAGTTTGGTCATGGCGTGCCGGATGTGTATCCCGGCCTGGCGCAATTGCATGCCTTTAAGCATCTGGGCTTCAACGGCGGATATGATAAACGCGTGACGGCGTGGAAGCGCTTGGTGGAAAATATCGATGACATTGATTATGTGGAGCGTGACCGGATTTTCCGCATCTGGTTTGAAAATGTCAACAATATCGGTTATTTCGTTGACTGGATTGACCAGGTCTTTAAACGCAATCGATTTGTCTTTGGAGATTTAACATTCCGTTTGGGGCAGAAAAAGTTTCGTTCGAGTCCGGCTAATTTCCGGCCGGATGTCCCGATCGCCACGATCGAAGGGGCCGCGGATGATATCACGCCGCCGCCGACGATCACCATTGACGAAATGGCTGAAGTGTCCGATGATCCGCAAGGTCTTTGGGCGTTTCTGACGCATGGTATTGTCAGCCGCGAACGTCTGGGGGATCAGGAACTCGATGGACAACCGCTATTTGATTATCTGTCCGACAATGGATATATCGATATCCGCCAGACCGGTGATGTTAATTACGGCTATGTGAACCAGTCCCGGCTGGTGCCGGCGCTCAATGAGTACGCGAAAAAGCTCAATGCCTTTCGGTTTGCCGTCGGTGATTTTCAAGACCGGGATGATACGGCCGAGTCAGTTCTGCCGAAGATTCAGCTTTTAATTGACGCGGTCGCGGCACAATCCGGCCTTCCGGAATTCAGCGCCACACACTATGCCGAGGCACTGCGTTGGCTCAACGCGGATATTTCCTTGTATGGAGTGCTGGATCGAGATGAGCTGCGGAATTTGGACGGGCAACTGGTTGAGGCTATCGAGTCTGAATTATCCGCGCCGTTGGACCAATTGGATAACGAGCAGTTGACGGCGTTGAATCAGACTTTCGAGGGTATCAAACTCAAACGGCTGATCGCGATGCAGGTGTTTCCCGAGGCGGCTCCGGATACCGTTCGCCGCGCGGATGCGGAGTATGTCCTGGATATTGGCTACAAGAATTTGAAAATGTTAGAGCGGGCCTGGCATCATCGCCTGTTCTCGGATTCGGATGAAAAGAGCGTCAACAGCACACCGGGACAGCTGGCGGTGATGCGGCAACCGTTTGCCGACATGGCCTTTGAGCGTGATTTTGAGCGTTTCCGGTCGATCGACGCTCCGTTTATTCGTTATGCAGATCCGGACAAATTGCGTGACTCGTTTGAAAAATTATCGGCGTTGCGCGGACAGAGCTCGGATGTGTTTTCGATTGTTCCCACGGATAAGGATCTGCAGCAATTGAAATTGGTTCATGGCGGCCACATCGGGATCTACAACGGAAGCCGTTCCCAGCGGGCCTGGCGGGATATCCTCGCGATCTTTGAGCGGCAATGGAAGGATCAGGGGCGCAGCGGATTTAAGCTGCCGGAAGACGACGATCTGATTTTGGCCGTCGAGGACAAGGTGGTCTATTTTGACGAGGCCATGCTAACAGAGCGGGATAGGCCGGCGGAGGTTTCCTCGGAAAAGGTAGGGGGGATCGACTTCAATTCAGATTTTATGCAGATGAATATCAGTCGCGAAGACTCCGGTGTCATCATCCCGCGCTTCAACGGTCCCACACCGGCCATCGACTTCGATCATTTGTCACCTGTCATCCTCAATTTGACCGCTGCCGAAATGCCGCTCTCAAATCCGACAAATCGTCCATAGCGTCGGGCTCAATTCGACAATCCTCATTTTATAGTTTATACTAGAAGTACGTTTAAAAATTCTAAAATGAGGTTGCGTATGGAGCTGAGATCACAAATAGCGTTTGTCGTCATGATCGTTTGTGGTAGCTCTTTATCTCCGGCCGAAGCCAACCCGATTTCCAGACATTTTAAATTTCCCTCCACCGCGGTAGTTCACAAACAATTCAATTTTCATGTCGTTGCGCCGGGCGTGTGGCGTTCGGGGGCCACGAACAAACGGACCATCAAACGCATGCAGCAGCATGGTCTGAAGACGATTGTCAATTTTAAGCGCAATGAGTTTTATCACCGCAAAGAGCGCCGCACGGCGCAGAAATTGGGGATTCAGTACTACCATTATCCGATGGATCCCAAAGCTGAGCCGAATGAACAAGTGCTTAACGAAATCCTAGATGTGATCAGCAATCCCGCCAACCAACCGGTGCTCATCCACTGTCAATCCGGGAAAGACCGGACAGGATTGATCGCGGCGCTGTACAAACTCAAATATACCGATGTGGCATTTGAGGCCGCTTATCAGGAAATGCTGATGTACGGCTACAATGAAAAGCGGTATCCGCAAATCGTTCGGACATTACGCTCCTGGGCTGAAAGTCGTATTGTTGAAACAGCCATGATTTTTGAGTAGATTGCCCTCCAAATTCCGTATTTAAGGTCCAAAATTATCTCTCAACAGCGACGATCTCCCTATTCTATCCCAGTCCTGGACAGTCCAATTGTGTCATGTTGACGAAAAATGTATCTGATCCATAATGGATGTACTGACATCAATGCATAATACATCTACAGGAGAAGAACATTGCGTACACAAGACAAACTATTCCGGATAAGGCTCAGAAACTTTGTATTTACGATGATTTTGTTCAGCAGTATTTTTTTATTTCCCGTGTATATGACCTACGCGCGTATGGTGTGCACGACATACAACGGCACCCGAACATGCGAATCACAGGACAACCGAACATTGAAGTTTAAAATGCTCAAGTGTATGGACGAGGGCTATTCCCGTTCTGAATGTATTGAACGGGCCAAGTCGGAGGCCTTTGAGTTGTCCAAAAAACTTGAAGAGGTTGTCACGATTACCTTCGTTGAAGAAGAATAATCACGGGATTAGATCATACACAAAATTCAAAAGGCGTTTCACTTTGGTGAAGCGCCTTTTTTTGATTTAATTGTCCAATGCGGACCGATGGGGATATAATAGGGATCATGAGAAGATTAGGATTTTTTTTATTTTGTTTGTGTGTCGCGATGCCGGTCACGGCCGAGACTACCACCGAGCGCGAAGCATTTCTCAAGCATGATCACGTGCTATGGTTTGATGGGTTGGACGACGTCGTCACCGTTGGTAAATTTAAACCTATTTATGAGAACTCGGTTGAGTTATGGGTCCGGCCGGAGATCGAAAAATCCGGATCTTTATTTGCAAATGGCGGGGGGCCAAGAGCGGTTTGTGGGTCCGGGGTTCATTTTGCCGTCGGAGGGAAAAAAAGTTGTTATGATGTAAATCCGGATAAGTGCGGTACGGATAACAAGG
Organism: bacterium; assembly: GCA_030429765.1. Classification (GTDB taxonomy): domain Bacteria; phylum Omnitrophota; class Gorgyraeia; order Zapsychrales; family Zapsychraceae; genus JAGOSC01. Next base: position 152,506 of record JAUIER010000001.1, read on the forward strand.
TCTGCTATTTTGGTAATTTAGCGGGCGAATGGGTGCATATTGCGGGAACCTACAACGGGTACACGTCCAGTATTTATGTGAACGGCGAATTCGTAAATGCTGTCGAGGGAGTTAAGTTTGACACCCGCGATTGGTTAACGATAGGAAATTTGCGCTTCTACAACGGACACAATCATCCCTTTGGCGGTCAAATACTGGAAATTCGTGTATGGGATTTCGCATTACCGGCGGAACGTCTGAAAAAAGATATGTACAAACGACCCGATCCGAAAAGTGATGGGCTGGTGGCCTATTGGCGATTTGATCAAGGGGAAGGTCAGACGATTCTGAATCAAGTGAATAACAAGTACGCCGCTGTTTTGGGTATGACCGCCGATCAGGAATTTATCGATCCGACCTGGATCAAGGTCACAGATCCTGCTGTCGAGCAATCCCAATTTAATGCCGATAGCCAATACCTGGAGTATTGAGAACAGACTCCCAAAATAAAACACGTATTACTTGGAATTAAAATTGATTTATGGCAAAACGGGTTATTCAGGTCAAAAAACAAATACAGCGTGAGTCGTCGAACCAGACGCTCAGAATCCTGCGGCTGGCCTTTCGGGTGATTCCCCGCTGGATAATCTACCCGATCATGCATGTCCTATTTTTTATTGCCTCACACACCACTGAGAAGTTGCAGAGAATTTGCCGCAATAATCTGCGATTTGTGTATGGTTCGGCCAAGTCTGACGGGGAGTACAAACAGATGGGGAGGACCTGTCTGAAGAATATCGGCTACAGTATGCTCGACCTGCTGTATTACGTTGAGCGTCCCCGGAAACTGGAAAAAAAAGTGGTGATGCATGGAGAAACTCATCTGCAGGATGTACTGGAGAACGGACGCGGGGCGCTCTGTATATCCGGACATCTCGGTAATTTTCCACTTTTATTCGTGGCGCTGATCTTACGGGGGTACAAGGTTAATGTGATTATCCGGCCGATGCGTAATCGAGGGTTCAGCCGCTTTATGTTCTCGCTTTGCGACGTGTGGGGGATCAATATGATTCAGACACAACCACGTAAAAATTTTCTGCGTGAAACCCTTCGCAGTCTTAAGCGCAATGAGTTGCTGTTCATTCTCTTTGACGAGATTCCAAATGATGAGGGTGTTGATGTCGAGTTTTTCGGCCAGACTGTTCAACGGGCGCGGGGACCGGTGATGTTTCACGAAAGGACCGGAGCGGCTATGGTGAATGTCTTTACGCACAAAGATACCCAGGGTATGTTTCACATCAATATCGAGCCGGCCATCAAATCCGCTCTGGCTCCCGGCACAGCTGAATTTGAATCTGACATTATTCGTCAATTGACCCGATCGATTGAAGATCAGATCCGCCGTCATCCCGAACAATGGGGCGGATGGTTCAACAAACGCTGGCAGACCCGCCAGGCAGATCCCGCCCAAGCTTCCCGATAAGAGTCCATTCAAAAATCTTGAGTCTTTATTGTATTGCCCTGTAATCAATGCTAAGCTGTCATCAACTGCATTAAATTTCAGGCGCGTTTATCAATACTTGTGCACATCCGTGTTCCGACTGACTTGCGATAAGTCCTAGATCCAATCGAATTCTCTACCGAAATGGGAGGAAGTTATGAAGAAATTATTGATGGCCATGTTGATTGTCGCCGTGAGTTCGACGACTGTCCTGGCTTCCAGTCACCGGGAGGCTCCGGAAATAACCAAGAGACCTCAGATTGACGGAACAGATTTTTATATGTTTCGCAGCTATGAGCCCGGTCGCGACAACTACATCACATTAATCGCGAACTATAATCCGCTGCAGGATCCCTACGGCGGTCCAAACTATTTTCCGCTGGATGAAGAGGCCGTATATGACATTCACATCAGCAATGATGGCGATGCCAAGGAGGACATCACCTTCAGGTTTCGCTTTGATCAGGAATTCAAGAACATCGGATTGGATGTCGGTGACGGATCCGGCGCAATCAACGTTCCAATTCCGCTGATGAACGCGGGAATCATCGGTCCGGATAATGAAAGCGCGCTGAATGTGGTTCGACAATACCAAGTCCAATATATCGAAGGCGATTCGACGCGCGGCATTCACTACGAAGTCCGCCGAAGCAGTCAATTGCTGAAGAACGCGTTTGATCACGATACCGTGTTCAAGATGCCGTTCGATAATATCGGGAATAAATCAATTCCAGATTATGAAACTTACGCCAATTCTTTCATTCATGACGTGGAGATTCCGGAGTGCGGTATGCCCGGGCGCGTATTTGTTGGGCAACGCAAGGAATCCTTCGCTGTCAATCTAGGCGAAATCTTTGATTTGGTTAATGTGTCCAATCCGTTAGGCGCAACGGATGCTGAAGAATCAGATACGGCGGACAAGAACATTACAACCATCGCGCTGGAAGTTCCCATCGCCTGTTTAACGCAGGACAGCGGTGAAGTCATCGCGGGATGGACCACGGCGAGCAAGCAGAAGATCCGGACGTTCCGGACATTGCCCCGCGATCTCGGGCTAGACCATGAATTGGGACCGTTGGTTCAGGTGTCCCGTTTGGGAAATCCGCTGGTCAATGAAGTCGTGATCGGGTTGCCGGATAAAGACAAGTTTAACGCCAGTCATCCGACGGAGGATGATCAGTTTGCCTACTATGTCACGCACCCGACGTTGCCGGAACTGCTGGAAATTTTATTCGGGGATGCCGGTGTGCAGGCGCCTAATTTTTTCCCACGGGCTGATTTGGTTCAGATCTTTCTAACCGGAGTCTCCGGATTAAATCAGGACGGCTCTTACGCCGAGATTATGCGATTGAATACAACCATTCCGCCGGTAGCGAAATCACAGCAGAATAGCCTGGGCGTGCTTGGCGGTGATAATGCGGGATATCCCAATGGTCGACGACCTGGAGATGATGTTGTAGATATTTCGCTCCGGGCTGTGATGGGGGTGCTGTTGGATCCGATGGTGGCCCCGTCAAGCCAATTACCGTTTACGGACGGGACGGCTCAGTCGGCGGAGATGTTTGACGATACATTTCCGTACCTGCTGGCACCGATACCGGGATCGCCCAATGACACGCCGCAGGCTGGAGGGCAGCAGGCGCAAAGTCCGGTTCAAGAGGAGGGCAATCAATCCGACGCCCCGTCGGCTCCAATCGTTGATGACGTCGAGGACGATCTGATTGAGGATGAACAATCCGACGATGAATTAGTCGAAGAAGATTCCGCGATCGAGGAAGAAGATGCGGAAGACAATTCGGCTGACGATACATCGGAAGCCACCGAGGAAGAGTCTGAAGGTTCTGAGCAAAATTCAGAGGAAGACGAGGAATCAGAGGGTACATCCGATGAAGATGTCCTGCTGAGCGATGATGCAGAGGAATCGGTGGACGAGGAAGACGTGACGGAGGAGTCATCGGAAGATCAAGCGGAGGAAACGGATTCTGAAGACGTCACGGACGAATCGGATGGGATGACTGCCCCGACGCAAGAGGATGAGCCTGTTGAGGGTGGCGACGATCAACCCGATTCTATCCTGGTTTCAGATGATTCGGAAGAATTAGAGGAATCTGAAGAGGAAATTAACCCGGTTCAAGGAGAGGAAGATGCTTCAAATGATGATGACGGTTCATTCGATTCTGGAGCGGCGGATCAGCCTGATTTGGAGTTGGATGACGAAGAAGTCACCGAAGAATCAAATGAAGAAGGTCTAATCGATGAACAGTCCGATGAAGAGCAGGCCGAATCCGGTGAAGAATCCTCAGATGACGAAAATCAAGCAGGATCGGATGATGAATCCATCGAGTTAGAGTCGGAAAGCGAAGAAGATCTGTCTGAAGGCGAGGAACTCGAGCCGACAGATGAAGTCCTGGATAGCGGAAACACCGAGCCGGTGCAGCCATCGTCGGGTTCCGTATTGGTCTCCGACGATAACAGTGAATCTGAGGAAGAGCAAATGGAATCAGATGAGCCGCTGGATACGGGTTCTCCTGAAGGCGAGGACGATGTCTCGGTGCCTGGATCGATTCTTGTTCCAGATGCTCCATTCGATGAATAATCAGTCTTAAGCTGTACAATTTGAACGGCAGACGGATACGCGTATCTGTCTGCCGTTTTTTCGTTGATGGCCATGTATAAGTTTTTATCTCAATTTCCGATTTTATGTCTGGTCTTGACCTGGACGACCGCGGCGCAGGCACATGATTTTTGGGTTCAACCCGAGTCTTATCATCCGGCCCAGACGTCACGTCTCAAGGTTACAGCGTATGTGGGAGAATCTTTTCGGGGAGAAGCCCTGGCCCGGGATCCATCCCATATTGATGCATTCCGTCTGCATTGTGCTGATCATACGTCCGATATCGTCGGCTTGGACGGACAGGTTCCCACCGGATACGTCGCATTATCGCAGCCAGGGCTGTGCGCTCTTCAATATGTAAGCCGTCCGGTCTATCATGAGATGTCCTACTCACAGTTCGTGCGCTATCTCGACGAAGTTAATCAATTGGATCTGCTCGATACAGACAGTTTTGTCGTCGAGGATCAAACCGTCAGTGAAATTTTTATTCGTTGCGCCAAGTCTATCATCCATGTGGGTGAGGTAAGCGGCCCACAGGACCGGCCTGTTGAGGTCGGGATGCCTCTGGAATTGACGTGGGTGGCTCCGCCGGAAACGACGCAATCCATGTCCGGTTATCGGGTTCAATTAAAGTATCAAAACACGCCCCTGGCGGGGATAATGGTCAAAGCGAGGGGGCGGTCGAACCCTGAGGAAGTCTTGCAGAGTCAAACGGACAAGGATGGTTTGGCTGTGTTTGAATTGGGCTCTTCGGATGAATGGATTTTTACAGCGGTGTACATCACACCGTCGAGCGATTATCAAATCAGCGATTGGATTAGCTATTGGGCGTCGCTCACGCTAAAAAATTGACCGGTGCATATAGAAGTAGGCTTACGTGTAAATGACAATTTGTTCGGCGAACGGTTCAAAATATTTCTTGTTTTTCGCCGGCAATGTTGTACACTTTACCTAGATGTTTCGGGAGTAAAGGTAAACCATTCGTAAGGGTGGGGCCCCTGATATTCAGGGATTTGCGGTTTTCTCACACAGTTCACATCCATGTGAACGCTGAACCGTAGATACAAAACTAAAGGGTCCAGCAGCGAGCTGGATAGCCAGTTGCCTCTTGAGCAGCATCAGCAGATGCCTGTTCCACTTATTGATGGGGCAGGTTTTTTTGTGCCTGCCGATTCAATTCAATATCTTTTCTGGAGTGATTCAACTCAAAATTCAAGGGGAAAACAGCACGTGACGTGTTGTTGCAGGGTGTTCAGGGAGTTTTTTCAATTTTGCGATCAAGGGGAACCCGTCGTTGTGCAGGACTGTCGGGGAGTGAAAATTTAGCGTACTACGACCAAATAGGAGAGTCAGATGAAAAAGCTTATTCTTGGATTATGCCTCATGTTCTGTGCAATCCCTATCAATGTCAGCGCCGCTGAAGTTCGGGTGAACTTTGGTCCGGCCAATTCAACAAGTCCCCAGGATTATATCCTCGATGACGGAACCGCCTACACGGTCGAACGCGGATATGGATGGGATGGAGAGGTGTTTGTCGAAGAATGGGTCGTCAATGCGGATCCCCGTCTCAACACGATGGCGTGGGAATGGTCATGGGAAAGTTCGACGTGGATGTATGATCTTCCCAATGGAAACTACAAGGTTTCGCTTGAAGCGGGTAATTCAAATTTTACACACGGTCCCCACACCATCGAAGTCGAGGGGGTAAAAGTCATCGATGGGCAGGGCGGTCCGCCGAATCAGTTTTTCAAAGTGACGGAACATCCGGTCACAATTACCGACGGACAGCTCAACATAAAGATTGGACCGTCAGGAGGGCACTCGGCGATCAACTACGTGATCATCGAAGATGCGGTGGGTGGAGATCCGGTAAATCAGGCGCCTTCGGTTGAAGCGGGCGCGGATCAAACTATCACCTTACCGGGGATGGTCGTCTTGACGGCAGAGGTTAGTGATGATGGATTGCCTTCGAATCAACTGATATCTGAATGGAAGCAGATCAGCGGTCCGGCGGGAGCTACCATCAATAACGCCCAGCAAACTCGGACCAGCGTCGATTTTGTCCAGGCGGGAACATATGTTTTTGAGATTGTGGTCAGTGATGGTGAATTGAGCGCAGCGGACAGAGTATCGGTTGTGGTGAATGAGCTGGGGTCGTTTTCGGATGTATACATAAATTTTCAACCGGCCAATGATGACGTTCCATCCGGCTATGTCAAAGATGATGGTTCCGCCTATTCAGTATCGAGAGGATATGGATGGATGGGAGAGGTGCATGTGGAAACCTGGCCGAACAATGCTGATTCGCGTTTGAATTCTATGGCATGGGAATGGTCCTGGGAGTCGTCTACCTGGAATTATGATCTTCCCAATGGTAATTATTTAATCGCCTTACAGTCGGGAAATTCAAACTTTACCCATGGTCCACACAAAATTGCTGTGGAGGGTGAGCTGGTGATTAATGGGCAAGGTGGCGCGCCGAATACGTTCGTTCTGGTTGAAAATCATCCCGTCACCGTCGCCGATGGACAATTGAATATCAAGCTAGGTCCTTCGGGCGGTAACAGCACGATTAACTACGTCATTATCAAAGCGGCTAATGGTTCCGGACAGGTGAATCAAATGCCGGTTGTTGACGCCGGGGCGGATCAGCAGATCATGATGGATACCGCTGCACAGCTGGATGGGGCGGTGAGTGATGACGGATTACCGTTGGTTCCGGGTAATGTCGAAATTTCATGGAATCAAATGAGCGGTCCGGGAACGGCCATGTTCGAGGACGTGCGCGTGGAAGATCCCCGTGTGACTTTTACCAAGGCCGGTGAATATCATTTACAGCTGGTGGCCAGTGATGGTGAACTATCGGCCAGCGATGAGGTTATGGTGAAGGTGACAGATGGTGTGCCGGATCCTGTCGATGATATACGTGTCAATTTTCAACCGGCTACAAGTCACGTTCCCGTGGGTTATCTGGTCGATGATGGAAGTGCATATGATAACGCCCGTGGTTATGGCTGGCTGGGAGATGTCCGGGCCGAAGAGTGGCCCAATAACACAGATCAGCGTCTGAATACCATGGTGTGGGAGTGGTCATGGGAAACGTCAACGTGGGTCATGGATCTGCCCAACGGGGAGTACATGATTAGTCTCGAGGCGGGTAATACGAACTTTTCACACGGTCCGCACGTGATCGAAGTTGAAGGTCAGAAGGTGGTGGACGGATTTGCCTCATCGGCCAACAATTTTGCAAAGGTGGTTAATCATCCGGTAACGGTCACCGATGGAAAGTTGCATGTCAAGTTGGGGCCGTCCGGTGGAAATAGTACGATCAACTACATTATCATCAGCCAATCAGGTATCACGCCGACAAATGAGCCGCCAGTCGTATCGGCCGGTACAGATCAGAATATTGTGTTGCCCGATTCGGCGACATTAACAGCGCAGGTGTCGGATGATGGATTGCCGTCCCCGAGTCAATTGAGTACGATGTGGTCATTCCAAAGTGGACCTGCCCCGGTGACCATTGAAAGCGAGCAAAGTCTTCAAACGCAGGTGAATTTCACAGCAGGCGGGACATACATATTCAGGATGACGGCTAGCGACGGCGTCTTGTCGATGACCGACGATGTCACCGTGATGGTTGGTGATGATCCGGTGAACAATTCAGTGGGATTAGTTGCACATTGGCCGATGGATGAATCCGGCGGGAATATAATCGTTGACCGAATGGGAAGCGGATCCGACGGGATGTTGATCAATATGGAAGACGGTGATTTCATGCCCGGACAATTACGTAATGGTCTTGAGTTTGACGGCGTCGATGAATATGCCAATATCGGTGCCACGCCCGGGATTGTCATCAGCAATGAAATCACAGTATCGGCCTGGGTTCGAAGTTACTCGGATGGCTATGGCGTGATTATCAGTCGTCACATGTCGGGTGATCACGGATGGATGCTGTCGCGAACACCGAACAATGACAGCTTTGAGTGGAGAATATCAACGGATGGTAATAATTGGTTCGGCGGAACCACTTCAGACAATAGTTTCGAAACCAATCAATGGTATCACGTGTCAGCCTCTTACGATGGCGATGTGATGCGGGTTTTTATCGACGGTGTTGAAGACACCGGTGGGATGTTTCCATTCAATGTTTCCGGTGTGATGCACAAATCAGACGCGCCCCTGCAGATTGCGCGTGATGAATTCAATGGAGATAACTTCAGCTTCCACGGGATGCTGGATGATATTCGGATGTACGATATCGCCTTGTCGGCAACGGAAGCGCAGAATCTCTATAATAGTGTTCGTCCCGTCGTCGATGATGGCAGCGATCAGGAAGTGACGTTTGATCTCAACGGTATCCCCAACATATGGGATCAGAATCTCTTGCATGATGATGCGTTCGCGGCGGTGCGGATGGAACCATCGCAGGTCGGCAACACCTGTTTTGTCGACGGGACGTTGGGTATTAATCCCGACGACCGTCTGGCCAGTGGAAATATTCGGCAAATCGAGGAGATGAAGTACACACTCAATGAAGTGCCGCGTCTGGCCAATGGCGAATATGATATTGCGCAGATTAAGTTCTACAAGACCTTAAAAGCGGCTACAAACCGCTACAGCGGTTGTAACGCGATGGGGGACCGCGTGCTGGTCCGCAAGGGTGTTTATCATGAGCATTTGTTTCTCGTTGAGTTTCAAAACTACGGCGGGGGTGATGTGGCGGATGGATACGGCATCGGTCCTATGGATGAACCGTTTGTGATTGACGCCAGTGATACCACTAAGATGGAAGGTCCATGGGAGGCGTATGATCAGGAGATATATCGTGCCAAATGGGGGCTGAATGTCTTTCCTAGTTGGGTCGTAATGGATGGCAATTTCCGATCATCGCGTCCGGAGTATACGCTCAATGCCATTGTTGGTAAAGACGGTAGGTTCTTTTATGATACATCGACGGACTATCTGTACGTGAATACCAGCGGTGTGCATCCGGATGACAGGAGTCTAATCGTATCCCGTCATGATGACTCCAATGGATTAATGGCGATCATTAGTCCGGTCGAAAATATCGAGTTGACGGGATTTATCCTGCGGGGGGCTCCAAGTACCGGGTTGTGGCAAACCGGAGATGGAGCGCATGTGCATCATGTCAAGTTTGAATTCTGTGGACGATCATGCGCCAATTTGACGGATGCCCAAAATTCCTTGATTGAAAAAAACATCATTACCGCGCCAGTAATGCAGTGGTGGCCGCGCGGTCGAACCAGTGTGCGCGGATTATGGCCATCGGGAACACAGGTTGGTAATGGCAGCACGTTCCGATATAATCTCGTTTCCAATAGTGGAGGTGAGGGTGTTGGAACGAATGGGCATGATATTTTGGTATTCCAGAACGTCATTCGTGATTCTTGGTCGGTAAACCTGTATCCGTCAGGTAGTCGAAATGTTACAATCGAAGAGAATCTAATCTACAACACCAAAGTTGACTATGCCGATGGGACGGATGCTGATCGTGTGCCGGAGGGGGCTGATGAGCCTTACATGCGTCGACGGATGCGTCCTATTGGTATTCTTATGGGATCAGAGGAAGATACCGATCCACTCTCCATTAACTACGTCCTGCGAAAAAACGTGTTAGTCAATAACAGGTACGCCATAAGTTTATACGCCCTGGCCCAAGGCAGCGGCTGGAAGCAGATTACGATGGAGAACAATGTGATCATCCTGCCGGCGTATGATCCGGCTGAAATATTCGACACGTTCTATGGCCTGCACGCGCATGGCACGGTCTACGACTTCGAAAATTACTTTACTGACAATATTGTGATCAATCCTGCGGAGACCGGACGGATTATCGGTCGAATTTGGGATTCGGTCATCACTAATGAAGCCTTCACGATCTCGGGCAATATGTGGTACACGTCGGCCGGGACGCGGCAGTTCGAATACCGTCAAACCCTGTATGATTATCAGCAATGGTTATCCGTTACGCCATACGGAGCGGGAAGTTCTCACGGAACCATTCCGGCGGAAACTCCGTGGGAGATCAACGGGCAGAAGATTCCGGTGCCTGATTATATCCCGGTAAAATAAGCCGGACAGTCAACGGCGGCTATGTTAAAATATTGGATCATATTGATTTTATGACCCACGGAAGCCCTAATGTTGACTGCGCACAAACGGCCCCGCCGTTCGATATATTTTATTTGTTTCATGTTGACCCTGAGCCTGGGCTGCAGCACGGTCCAAAGTCGAGAGGACCTTCTGCAACAGGCTCAGGCCATTCGACAATCCAGAATGCCGGCCGAAGCGCCGGTGCTCATCGATTCATCTACCCCCATCAAAACTCCGTTGTCCTCCGAAACAATTATCACGACATCTGTTGAAGTTCAGGGTTCACCAAAACCCGTACTAAATCTGCCGTTCGCCGGTGAAAGGCTGGTCTATCAAGTCAAGTTTCTGGGGATGATGATCGGTCAAATGGAAAATTCATTCATCGGGCATCAACGGTATCGCGGAAAGGATGTGTTGGTCTTTGAGTCCACCGCGCGAACGGCCTCTTTTTTTGCCAAGGTGTTTCCGATTGAGAATCGGCTGGTTTCCTACATGGAATTAGATCCGCCGCGGGTGGTGTATTTTGAAGAGTCCCGCAAAGAAGGAAAATATCGCAAAGAAGCGGTGGTCGAATTTGATTACGATAAGGGCGAGGCCTATTTTTATAATGACGTGGATAAAAGCCGAAAGACCATTGTGATTCCGCACCAAGTTCATGATATTCTGACAGCCAATTATTATGCGCGGATGATACCCTGGCGTGTGGGGGATACGCACGAGTTTAAGATCTACAATTCAGAAAAGATCTATGATTATATCGGACTCATTGAAAAGCAAAAGACGATCAATGCCCGAAAATATGGACAAAGATCGAGTTTTGTACTGCAGCCGTATGCATTTGTCGACGGAGAAAAGGTCAAGAAAGGCAAGATCACGGCCTATTTTGACTCCGGTATGACAAGGATTCCGCTTCAAGGTTTAGTGAAGACGCCGATATTTGGGAAGGCGGCGTTTTTCTTGGATGAGGTCAATAATGAAAAGTTTGACGGTCAACTCAACTAGTCGGAAGCGGAAGGGTCCAGATCGCGTCGTAATTCAAACATGCGCGGATGTAATCGGTCGGGATGGGCGTGGTCGAGAAACGCATTGACCACCCGTTTAATGTGACCGGTGGTTTTCTGAATATTCCAGGGTTTGTTTTCAGCGGCCACGTCGAGCCGGCTGTAGGTTAAATGCACAACTTCCCTGGAGCGGCGGCGGTTGAATTTTCGAAAATAGCGGTCGTAGGAGGGGATGTTCTTTTTCCATAGGCCGATGTCTTTCACGAAGTGAATGGCCTTGGCGTCATCGGCTTTCATCTGAGGGATGTAAAAAAAGTCCAAAATAATTTGAGTGTGGATCACAAATGATTCGATAAGGGCGTCGATGATGATATCGGTTTCGAACTTGGGTTTGGTTTTTAGCAAATCAACCACGCCGTAGAGCATGTAGATTTCGTAGTACAGATGTTCGCCCGAAAATTGCCTGAGTTGTTCATCCGTGATGTTTTTGTATTGTCCCATAGAGATATTCTACGAATGAAACACAGGTTCGCCAACGATTATTTTGAGTCTATGAACGGGAGTGACAGGAAATGCGAATGAAAGCATTAATAGGGACCCTGTGTCTGAGCGGTTTCATGATCGCGGCAGCTCAAGCAGAGCAGACGGTATCCGTGGAATATCTTCCAAGCACGGAAAAACGCTACCCAGCGAAGAAAAAATTCTTTCGGCTGCTGGAAGATCATGATCTTCAGGAGCATCAGCGGCCTTACGAGATAATCGGTCGCATCAAGGCGGAAGGGACCCAGAGCGCGGAGCTGGATTGGCGGAAGCTCGAGGATGTGGCTGGGGCGGAAATCAAGTCGTGGGGGGCTGATGCGGTGATCAACCTCAAGATGACCCAGATAAATCCTGAGACCGGGGAGCCCTGGGCTGAGGAGCCGGACGCCGAGGCGGACACCCTTTTGCGTCTGGAATGCGATCTTATTGTCTATCAGGACAAGGATACATACGGTCATATGGGTTTTTGGTACAACAACCGGCTGCAGGGGATAGGCGGGATCCGTATTGAGCAGATTATCCGTGGATCTCCGGCTCATAAGGCCGGTATTCAGCAAGGGGATATCCTGATGGGTATGGCCGGGGAGAATATCGGGCGGGTTAATATTGAGGAAAAACTGGATTACCGCCGGGTTCAATACAAATTGCGGCCCGGTGAAGAGTATCAGCTGTTGATCGATCGGAAATCCCGGCCCAAGGTCATCACGGTCATACCGCGGACGGAAGAAGAGGTGTTTGACTGGTCCAAGAATCTCGGGGGGATTTAGGCGGCCAGGTTTGAGGAGATTCAGAAGAAATCGGTTGGGTTTTGGGCGAAACCTTGTTATAGTGATCAATAAATAAAGGAGAAAAATGTCAGAAAATTCATCAAATTCTTCTATACGTACGATCGTCCTCTTTGTGGTCTTTGTGCCGGTAATTGTGTACCTGTTGTATTTTGCCTACAAGAAGAAAACAGAGTCCGAAGATCGTGCCAATCAATGTGCGGCCGAATGTACCGCTCAGGGATATCAGGGGCATGAATTTCAGTGGGCCATTTTCACAGGGCCGCAATGTTCATGCATCGGTGATATTGTTCTAGAGTAGCACGTCGAACTCGCGAGGCTTACAGTCTTGCCATACGGTTGTAAGAAGTGAATCCGTATGAAGCTCGGTAATAGTTTTTGCATTCATAAGTATCGGTCTGATCAGTCAAAGACTAATTTGCGATAGATAGGGTGTAATGGGGAAAAAATTCATTGTCAGAGTGCAAAATCAGTTTATAGTTTGTCTATGCCTTTCGCTGTTTTTTGTCAGCCGTCCCGCAGATGTTCTCGCCGAAAGTAATCCCGCCTCGGCCAATTCAATAAAAAAAATACAACTGGATCCAATCATCGTCACAGCCCGACGTGTTTTCTCGGAAAGCGACAGCATTGCCGAAGATGTGGTGATCTATACAGCGGACGATCTTCACAAGATCGGGGCCCGCGATCTCGGCCAGGCGCTGCAGCATATTCCCGGCGTGGATGTCAGCGTGCGAACACAATTCGGTCAGGCCACCTCCGTATCGATCCAGGGTTCCGCCTCGCGTCAGGTGTTGGTCATGGTCGACGGAGTTCCTTTCAATACGCAGCTATCCGGTCAGGCCAATCCGACTCGCATTCCCGTCGAGCACATCAAACAAATCGAGGTAATCAAAGGCGCGTCCTCCAGTGTCTGGGGATCCAGCCTCGGCGGAGTGATTAATGTCATCACCAAAAATACCGGTGAGACGGAAATTCCTCAGGGGACATTCACTACAAGTTTTGCCGAGTATCGAACGTTCAAGAACAGTTTAAGTCTGAGCGGAAAGATCGGTCAGCTCGGATATTTTGTATCCGGCAGCTATCTGGATACCGACGGGCCGATGTCTCATACAGATGTCGAAGAGCTCAAGACATACGCCAAGGTTTCCTATCCGCTGGGGGATTTAGCGGAGGTGATTGCGTCTTTTGGGTACAGCGGGGCGGATGTCCGTTTCGGTGTCAATCCCAACAACCGGATCATCGGACAGCCATACATTTCGCGTTACGGACAGATGACATTTCAAAGTGAAGATGAGTATGTGCGTTTTAGGATGTCGTTTAAATACAACGATCAGGACGTCATTACAGACATTTACAACGCGTCGACCGGCGCGAATGTATCTTCAACCGTTAGCCGAAATCTGTATAAGGGGTTGAGTTTGAGTTCTGAGTTTGATCTGTTCGATGACGACTTACTTGTCGTCGGCGCGGATTTTGAATGGCAGCGACTCAAGTCCAATAATTTTCTATCTGAGTCCAAGAGTGTTCATGCTCAGGCGCCGTATATCAATTACCGGTTGCGTTGGGGGCGCTGGGATTTTATTCCGGGCGTACGGTATGATCACAATCAGCAGTTCGGCGAGCAGACAAGTCCGAGTATCGGGATTGTTCACCGGTTTAATGACCGTCGGAATACCCGGATCCGGCTGAAGGCGTCGCGCGGGTTTAACGCGCCGCCGCTTTTATGGATCTACAATAATGATCCGGGATTATTTGTCGGTCCCAATCCGGATTTGAAGCCTGAGCGTTCCGACTCTTATCAGATCGGCGTGACATCCGAGCTGACCGAAAATTTGGATTTGGAATTTAATGTCTTTCGTGCCGATATCCGGGACGCGATTGATCTGATATTTGATTCAACTAATTTTGTATTTGTTCAGCAAAATTTTGAAAAATTTCGTCGTCAAGGCGCGGAACTGCTGGTGGATTATTCTATCAGTCCTGAACTATCCGTATATGCCAGCGGGGCATTTACAGACGTGGAAAACCGCGTGACAGGCAAGACGGTTCGCAGTTCATCCGCGGCCCGTCAGCGGTACACGTTCGGTATCCGCTACCTGAACCGACGTCATCTGGGAGTCTATTTGTCCGGTTACTACAAACGATGGAGCTCCTCAGCAAGTTCACAGCCGAATGATCGTAAACCAATATTTGATCTAAAGCTCACCAAGGAATTCAAAGAGATCAAGGATAAAGTCGATCTAGAAGCGTTTCTCATCATTCACAATCTCACCAACAGCAAGTATTGGTCTGTCGTGGATTTTCCATTGCCCAGACGCTATTTTGAGGGGGGAATCTCTCTTAGTTTCTAGATACTCAGATTTTTAATTTGAGTATTTTGAATGACTTTGAACGCTTTTACATTAGTAGGTAGAAAAAAGTCAGTTATTGACCCATTGAAACCATTACAAAAAGAAACAAACAAGGCTAGAGTATGATTAAGCTAGTCAGATCAGCCGGTTAACACACCGAAAATATAAATCGATGTCAAAAGCAGGAATCAGAGTAATGATTATTTGCAGCCTCCTAGTCATGACAGGTTTGGATCCGGAACACGTCGAGGCCACGGATCGAAGACACTTGGCGACGGCAGAATCCTACCATAAGTCAGGGATGGGCCAGCCTGTGCCCGGTGGGACTTTAGCATGGGGGACGGTGAATGCCCCATCGATTATCAATCCTGTATTGACTGTCACCAGCGTGTCTTCCTCCTTGCTGGAGTTGCTTTTTGATTCACTGATAAGACTGGATTATCAGGGAAAGTTGGTTCCGGGCTTGGCCAAGTCGTGGACGGTCTCACCGGACAAGTTGGAGTATACCTTTTATTTGCACGAAAATATCTTTTTTCATGACGGACATCCTCTGACCGCGGAGGATGTCAAATTCACCTTTGAGTTAGTGGAAGATCCGGCGGTGAGATCTCCGAAGAAGTCCAAGCAGGATGATATCGTTTCCTGGACGATTATAGATCCCTACACATTCAAAATCCGGCTGAGTAAGCCGGCGGAAACAGTTCTCTATAAATTTACCATCGAAATTTTGCCGAAACATATTTTTGAAACGGAGGATATTCGGCTGTCTCGCTACAACTACGCGCCAATAGGTTCGGGGCCTTACAAGTTTAACTCCTGGGATCACGACACCAATCAGATCGAACTGGATGCAAATGAACAATATTTTGAAGGACGGCCTAATATCGACAAAATCATTGTCAAAACCTATCAGGACAACACTCAGCTATGGACGGCCTTGATGCGAAATGATGTCGATTTGGTGCTATATCTTAATCCGAATGATTTTGAAATTCTGCGTAAGGATGGGGCCTTTAAAACCTATGAAATTGCGTGGGAAATGTATCTCGGAATTGCTTATAACCTGAATGATCCCATCTTAAGTGATCAAAGGATCCGCCGGGCTATTGCCAAGAGTGTGGATCGGCGTGCGATTTTAGACCAGGTGGGGATGCCGGGACGAATTGCCAATGGTCCGTTCCATCCGTTGTCCATTGGTTTTAATCGGGATGTCAAGCCGATAGAATATGATCCAGTTGAGGCGATAAGAAGTCTGGAAGAATTGGGCTGGTCGTCCATGGATTATGACGGGATCAGAATGCGGGGCGATGAAAAGTTTGTCTTACGTTTGCTTGTTGACGCCAGTGATCGAAATTATATGCGGGTAGCTCAAGTCCTTCGTCAACAGTTGTCAGCGGTGGGCATTCGTCTGGAGGTTGTCCTCTATGAAGATGAGTCTGAGCTGACGGAAGATTTTCTCTCGATGCATCGACCGCAGGCCTGGCTGCGATTCTTTGACGGAACGGGCCACGACTACAGCGGTAATGGTCCATTGATGAACTGGTTCGTCGATGAGGGGTCCCTGAATCGTTTGTGGGCCTATTCAGATGACCGAGTGCAGGAAATTTATGACCAGGGACGGAACACGACGGACATGATCGTCCGTGACAGATTATACAAGCAAGTACATCAGATTATCTATGACGGTCAGCCGGTGCTCTTTATGTATTTCCCGACGAGTTATCACGCGGTGTCGAGCCGCATCCACAATACGGACTATTTATTCAATATAAATATGCCTGTAAATGTTATAAAAGATTGGCATATTCCGGTAAATTCAAATTAATTGGCGAAGGGGGTGAATAAATCAATGGGAGAAATCAAAATTATCAATAAAGGCACCGATGATGTTAATCAAATGGCCGCCTTAGGCTGCTGTTGGCCGCCGGGCACCGAAACGATGGTGCGACCGAACGAAGAGGAAGCCAAGTAGTATTCCATAGATATGCTGGGGCACGATTCTTTTAGTGATCCCGCATAGGCCGACCTCAAAAGAATTTTGCTCCAGCATGTTTACAAATTCTTTATCAAGGAAAGATATGCAATTTTCCAGTCATACTATTATTGTTGAACAGTATCCTCAGCCCGACGAGCACCTGCTGTACAACACACGGACCCAGGCCCTGGTCAAGATACCGGCCGCTGTTAAGACGGCGATTGAGACATATGACTCGTCGGAAGTCAGCGCGGTATCGCGCTATCAAGAAGATCTGGATGTTCTTTACCGGATGGGTCTGATCGTAAACAACTTGGAGGAAGATCTACAGAGAATCAAAGATCACATGCGGCAACTGAAATCTTCCGTGGATCGCAAATCATTTCCGGTGACACTGCTGACAACATACGCCTGCAACTTAAAGTGCAGTTATTGCTTTGAAGAGTCATCGAGGACCAACGAAAAAATGCCGCCGGATACTCAGCAGCAGGCCATGACATGGCTCAAGAGCAAGCTCATCGAACAGCGTTATCAGAAACTATATTTGACGTTTTATGGTGGTGAACCATTGGCTAACAAGCCGGCGATTAAAACAATAGCCACTCATATGCAGCAATGGTGCCGCGACAGGGGAATCGAGTTTAATTTCATGCTGCAGACCAACGGATATCTGATGACGCCTGATTTGATCCGTCAATATCTCAAGCTGGGACTTAATCAAGTCCGAATTTCCGTTGATGGAGTGGGGCAGGAGCATGATAAGTACCGACCGCTTCGAAAAGGTGGTGGATCATTTGATGTCATCATGAAGAATATCCTTGATTGCTGCGACCTGGTCCTCATTGGGATTTCCGTCAGCTATGAAAAAGGCCAGGTTGAAAAGATAGATCGCCTGTTCGATTATCTTGATGATCTAGGTATATTACACAAGCTCGGGCGGTTTTTATTTTCGCCGATCCACGCGACACTTGGTCCGGAAGGCCATCCGGAGTACATTCAGAATTCCAGCTGTATGTGCAATTATGACGATCAGATGCTGGTCGAATCGCAGCGGAAAATAAATCGTTATATGCAGCAACGCGGTTTGCCGATGCGAAGCGGTATGTCCACATCTGTTTGCCCGGTAACGCGTGATGAAGCAGGAATAACCATCGACCAGAAGGGATATCTTTATAAGTGTAATTCCATGCTTGGTCACAAAGAATTTTCGACAGGACACGTATCGGAAGCCGAGTACAACGAGCGTCATCAGGAATTCTTGGGGCTGGATGTCTGGAAGCAGTGTCCGGTCGATTGCACGTACATGCCGATGTGCAGCGGCGGCTGCCGGCTGTCTTCATTTTTGAATAATCAGCATTTTAATCGGCCCACATGCCATAAGCCTTATTTAAATCGTATGGCGAGGGAATTTATCATTAAAGACTATGAAAGGATTATGACTCAACAAAAGGAGATTCAGCAGGAGCAGATAGTCAGATAATCGTCAGGTTGACGTATGTCCTTTACCCGGATCCTGAGGCCCTTTAGCGCCCGGATACAATGCATTATATTGTGCATTTTTTTCTCAAACGCGATGGTCATGGTGATGCCCTGGGGTATCAAAATGATCGTCGACGGTCTGCAGGCGCGCGGAGGGATTGAGGTTATCAATTGGGTCGTTGGGGTCATACTCGCGGCTACTATTATCAGGGGTATTCTGAACTATCTGAAAAATGTTTTCAGCCATAGCGTAGGGGAGCAATTGATATGTCGTATGCGTGAAGAGATTTATGATCACGTCCATCAATTGCCGCTGGCGGAGCTGCAACGGATCACACCGTCGAGGATCCTGACCCGTCTGACGGGGGACCTGGACAATCTGCGACGATTTTTGTTCTGTGATATTGTCGAGTTTATTTACGGGGCGTTGAGTATCCTCTTGATATTTTCAATCCTGATGATTATCAACGCACGTCTGACGTTGGCGGCCTTGCTGTTCTATCCGGTTTTTCTGGTCATGTATTTCCGAAGGATGCCGCTATTAAAACAGCATTATCGTGGAATCAGAGAGCATTGGGGAGAAATTTCGTCCCGGATTAACGAAGTCATTCAGGGGATGCCGACCGTCAGAAGTTGCGGGGCCTATCGGCACGAAATGGCACGCTTATCGGAACGGCACGGTAATCTCATCGAAGATTCGATGCAGGCGCATCGTCTGAACATTCGGCTGGGCGGACTGGCCGAATTTGCGTCCACCTTGGGAATTCTGACGGTGCTTTGGCTAGGCTCACGGGATGTACTGGCCCAACGGATGACGGTGGGAGAATTGATTGCGTTCTATTCGTATATCGGGATGCTGTTCGCGCCGTTGATTCGCATGGTGATGATTAACACGTCATATCAGGAAGCATCGGCGGCGTTGGATCGAATCAATCACATTTTGGAATGTGATCGACTGGCTGACGCGGCCAAGCCTCTGGAAGATGATTACCGGTCGGGGGGACGTGTTGTCTTTGACAGTGTCTCATTCGGGTATGATCCGCCGGTGAATGTGGTTGAGAATCTGAATTTTTGTATTCAGCCGGGGGAAAATGTGGGTATCGTCGGCGTCAGCGGTGCGGGAAAGAGTACGCTGATCAATTTGCTGCTCGGGTTTTACCGGCCGCAATCAGGAAAAATCCTGCTGGATGGTCGTACCATCGAAGACATGGGAGCGGCGACGTATCGTCAGCAAATGGCTGTGGTTTTGCAGGACTCGTATATGTTCAGCGGAACCATCCGTGAGAATATCGCGTACGGACGTCCTGAGGCTGATTTTTTGGAAATCCAGATGGTGGCCGAGATCGCGCAAATCGATGACTACATTCGGTCGTTACCTCAGGGGTACGAAACGAAAGTCGGTGAACGCGGCCTGAATCTGTCAGGAGGACAGCGGCAGCGGATGGCTATCGCGCGGGCATTGCTGCGTAACCCAACGGTGTTGATTCTCGATGAGGCCACGTCCGCGTTGGATGCCATGACCGAAAATCGGGTGCAGCAGGCTCTCAGCCGCTATATGCGCGGCAAGACCATGATCACGGTGGCGCACCGTTATTCGACGATCATAGAGACGGATCGGATTATGGTGATTGATCGGGGACAAATCGTAGAGAATGGTACACACGATCAGTTGTTCGGTCTCAAGGGAATATATTACAAGATATACTCGGAACAGTTTAAGGATAACGATATACCAGTACCTTCATAAAAATGAAAAAGATACAGAACGTAATCAATAAATTATTTCCACGTGAAATTTCACTGCAGATTTTCGTGGTGCTGGCCCTACTGGTTGTTGTTCCATTGGTGCTCCTGGGTTTACTGTTGATTAACACGAGTCAGAACGCAATTCAGACAACCGTGTTGCGGGATCACCAGGAAGTGGCCACGCACGCGACAGGCGCGGTCAAGGAGCATGTGCGTGCCGCCCAGGGCACGATGAAATTGACGGCCTCCATACTTGGTGCATTGCATGCGGATCCTTGGCGGCAGGAGACCGTCCTCGTCGAACTCGCCATGCGAAATTCGTCATTTGAGCGGGTGTCCACCATCGATTTAAACGGGAGAGAGCTGGCGACGTCTTTCCTGGGCTCGCCATTAAGGGATATCTCGGACAGAGAGGGATTCAAAGCGGCGGCACGGGGTGAAGCGTATATCGCTAAGGTGCGTATTTCGCCTGAACATGAGCCGTTCGTCGAACTTTACGAACCCATTCTTCAGTTTGGACGCGTTTCAGGGGTTCTCTCAGCAAGGTTTAATCTGCGAAGTGTCTGGAATATTGTCGACGGGATACATTTTGGTGAAACCGGACATGCCTACTTGATCGACGGGGAACGCCGGATTATCGCCCATCCGGACAAGAAGCGGGTACTTCAAACCGTCGGAATGGACTTTTCGGAGCCCACCAGGGGAGAGTCGCAGCATGAAAACCTGTTTAATCCCAATGACTGGCTGTTGTCCCGGGCATCGATTCCCGAACTAAACTGGACCCTGGTGATCCTTCAGCCTAAACGGGAAGCATACACATTTATATCAACGATGCGCGATCAATCATTGATTCTGATCTTATTGGCGATTGTCGCGACGATTGTTATCAGCCGGTTACTCTCCAAATTCATGAGCCGTCCACTTCGGACATTAATCGAAGCGACCGAACATGTTGCTAACGAAGATTTTGATTATCGATTGCGAATTCCCCGTCGGGATGAGTTTGGTAAATTATTTTACGCCTTTAACAAGATGATCGCTCGTATTGATGAAGGGCGGCGGATGCAAAAGCTGTCTACCATCGGTAGTGCCGCGACCGCCATTGCCTATGAGCTGAAAAATTCATTAGTCGCCGTGGATACGTACATCCAGTTACTGCCCGAAAGGCATAAAGATAGACAGTTTATCGAAGATTTTTCGCGGACAGTCCCGCAGGAATTAAATTCCTGGAAGAATATGCTTGTGAATATTACCGACTACGCGAAGTTTTTGCAGTTTAGCAAACACGATGTGGATATCAATGCGTTGGTCCGGGATGTGGCCACTTTGGCGAAACAGCGGGCCAAACAAAAAGGGGTTGATTTTGAGATGCATATGGATCAGTCATTGCCGTGCATCAACGGAAATGAGGCCAAGCTTAAGCAGGTGTTTTTGAACCTGATCAATAACGCCTTGGCCGCCACGCCGGAGGGAGGCAAAATTTGCTTTTCCACAGACCTGGTGGGAGCGTCGGATGATCCCAATTGTTCGCACGTCCGCGTGACGGTTAAGGATACGGGTGAGGGGCTGTCATCGGATGAGTTAAAGAAAGTTTTTGAACCATTTTATACCACTAAACATGATGGATTAGGATTAGGACTCTCCATTAGCAATGAGATCGTGATGGCCCATGGAGGCCGCATGGATGTGGAGAGCCAAAAACAAAAAGGGGCGGCATTTACCGTACAAATACCAACAGCAGTTTAATCCAGACGGGGAAATAATATGTTATGTGACAAGATCATGGTGGTCGACGACGACCCGCGAATTATCGCCGGTATCAAACTGGTCCTTAACGAGTACGAGATTGTCGGGTTTCGGGATGGCCGAAGCGCGCTTGAATATTTATCCAAGCCCAACGAAATCCGCTTTGTATGCCTGGACGTGTATCTCAACAATGAAAATGGTTTGGACATCCTCAAAGAGATGAAGCGCATCAATCCGAATCTGATTGTCCTGGTGATGACGGCCTTCGGATCGATGGATGTGGCGGTTCAGGCCTTGCGGTATCACGCCGATGACTTTATAGAAAAACCGTTCGATGTCGAGGATCTCAGACAGAAAGTTAAAAATCACATCAAGAACACATCGTTTCTGGACACCATGGCCAATGACCAGGATCATCGTATTGAGCGGATCCGGACGTTTGTGGAACGAAACTACACGAATGTGTCGTTAGAAACAATTGCCAACGAAATGTGTTTGAGTGAAAAATATGTCAGCCGGATGTTCAAAAAGAAAAATAAGACCAGTTTCCGTACATACAAACTGGACTTGAAGATTGAACGGGCCAAAAAGTTGCTGGAAGAGACATCCTATAACGTGACCCAAATATCCGAACAATTGGGATATCAGAATCCGGAATCATTTATGCGCATCTTCCGCAAACTAGCAGGGATGACACCGACGCAGTACCGTAAGTCCGTCAAGAATCAAAAGGCGGGGTCCTGATATGGAAGACAAGATTTTGGTGATCGACGCTCATCCGGTATACATCCAAAAGTTGGACGCCTTCGTGCGCGGTTTGACATTTCAACATATCCGTTTGGCGGCTTCGGCCCATGAAGGGTTGAGCCTGGCCGAATCCTTTCAGCCCGATATTGTCCTGATGAGCGGGATTTATCCGGACCGGGACAGCCGCGAGACGCTGCGTGAACTCAAGCGGATCTGTCCGCAGGCGCGGGTCATCGTGCAGGTAGGGTTGCTCACCGAGCACGACGCCATCGAAGCGTTCAAAGACGCAGGCGCCATGGCCGTCTTAATCCGCCTGGAAAAAAATCTAGCACCTCTCCAGGATGCCCTGGAGCAGGCCCGCCTGCAGAATTCTCCTAAATAACGATATCCGAAACACTTGCCAAAAACTGGCTGCATGGGCTGTTGGCAGCCGGAATGACCGTATTGGTCCCTCTGTGTCCCGGACAACTCACCTGTGTCGTCTTGACGATCGCGAAATATATTGCATACTTTATCTAACGATGCGGTGCAAGGCAGCAGCGAGAACCGCACAACGAATATAGACTTATTCAGGCATACCGTATTCTCAGCTTATGTCGACTCAGCTTGCCTGAATATTTGAGGGATCGTTCCTGATTTTGCACAAAAAAAGGAACGGTCCCTTTTTTTATTTGCTATACTATACCCCGTCAGGAAGCGTTTTATTTGAGAGAAGGGATACAGGATAGTATCCGCTATATTTAATCGACTAGTCAGAAAGATGTAATATGCCAAAGAAAGATAAGACTATTTGGGTTACGGTTGAAATTCCTAAAGGAAGCCGTAACAAGTATGAATTTGATAAGCTCCGCAAGGTCATTAAGTTTGACCGCATGTTGTTTTCAGCGGTTCATTACCCGAGTGATTACGGATTTATCCCCGACACGCTCGCGTTGGACGGAGATCCGCTGGACGTTCTCGTTTTGGTCACGGAACCCACGTTTCCCGGGTGTATTATCGAAGCCCGGCCGATCGGGTTATTTAAAATGACGGATGAAAAAGGGCCAGATGAAAAAATATTGTGTGTCCCCGTGAGCGATCCGCTCTGGAATCACATTCGCGAGCTGGACAAAGTTCCGCCGCATTTACTACGCGAGATTGAACATTTCTTCAATGTTTATAAGGATCTGGAAGACAAGAAAGTCAGCGTCGAAGGTTGGGCTGACCGAAGTGCCGCGTACACCATTATAGATGAGGCGCTTGAGCGTTATCAGGATTCGTTGAGCTCCCATTAGTTTTAAATTTTATGCCGCAAAAATTTCTCATTCCAAGCTTGATAGCCGTTCTGTTGCTGAGCGGCTGTTCAACCTTACCGACATTCTCTCCCCGAGTTCAAAAGCGAACAGCCGCTTTTTGGCTGCAGCAATCCGTGAACACTGAAATTGTCGACGCCCGCGTGGCAGACGAGAAAGTCTGGTTGACTTATCACGTTTTTACGGCTGATAGTGATACGGCACAGTTGTTTTATGCACGCAGTGATCGGATTCAGGCGAATGATGATCCCAATCACGGGCTTGTCATTAGGGATCGTCCTATGAAGTTTCTCTCACCGCAGGATTGGACTGCGGGTAGCGAAGACGGCGTGCCGGTGGCGATATGGTCGTCGTCGCGCTGGGCTGAATTTATCGGTGAATTTGCCGATGCGATGGCTCCAAGCGATATCAATCATGGCGTCGTCGTCCGTGACGGGTTACATGAACTGATTTTCTTTCGCGATGTGGACGGACAGACTTCAATTACGGATATCAAAAACAAGCCTGGCCATGTCGCAATTGATCAGGTGCTCAGTCAGTCGCAGTATGCTGAAAAGATATCGGCTTCCCTACAGCAGTTTGTGAGTGCCAGATCCATTGCCGATCGTCGATTTATCGTCGTGGCCGATGACCGGCGTTCGGACGGCCGGATGTTTACCTATATTGATATGGATCGCGGTGCGGGACTGGGGTTGACCGTCCCGGCAGCCAAACAATCCAAGGGTATCGGCGGCTCGGTCGCCGGAGGGGTCAAGACCGCGGATCAGCTGATTCTCGACGGACAGATGGTTGGAATTGCGACCCGGCCGGTCTCATCAATGTTCCGTCTGTATTCGTGGGCGAAGGACACCACGCTGCATACCATTAAACCGCGTCGGATGGTCCAGCAAATCGTGCCGAGCGGACCCCCGCCGCCGATCGCTCAGCGTGAGGGAATGGATCTCGATGAATTTGACCGCGAACTGGATCGTCTGATCGGGCGTCCGGCAACGAAGGGAACGGTGAAATTTTATATCGGTGGCGATCAGTATTTTCCCCGCCAGATCGAGGCATTTCAAAATGCCCGCGAATCCATCGATGTACGGATCTTTATTTTCGACAATGATGATTACGCGGTGAAGATCGCGGACGTCCTCAAACAACGCTCGCGCGATGGCGTTCGGGTCCGGGTGTTGATCGACGGCATCGGGCGGATTATGGGCGAGGGTTCAGTTCCCGAGGGAATGCCGGCCGGATTTAAACCGCCGGCGTCGATGGTCAAATACCTGAAGAAAGGATCCAATATCGAGGTCCGTGTCCGTCCCAACGCGTGGTTCAAGGCCGATCATACCAAGGCCATTACGATTGACGGCAAGCTCGCTTATACCGGCGGGATGAATATCGGCCGGGAATACCGTTATGACTGGCATGATCTGATGATGCGGGTGGAGGGCTCGATTGTCGACGAGATTCAGCATGAATTTAATATCGCCTGGGCACATGCCGGGCATCTAGGGGATATCGCGTATCTGGCACAGAAAGTTAACGGCGTCAAGCGGCATGACAGCGTGAATGAAGGGATCAGGATCCGTCCGTTGTACACGCGGGCGGATAATCCGCAAATCTTTAACGCGCAAATGGCCGCGATTCGCAAGGCCAGGAACTATATCTACGCGGCCAATGCCTATTTCTCCGATCCGAATATCATCAGCGAGCTCATCAAGGCGCGCCGGCGCGGTGTCGATGTCAGGGTTATCCTGCCGGTCAACGGGAATCATGAGATCATGAACAAGAATAATATCGTGATTGCGAACCGGCTTTTTGCGAACGGCGTGAAGGTTTATTTTTATCCCGGCATGAGCCATGTTAAGGCGGCGGTTTACGACGGATGGTTATGCACCGGTTCAGCCAATTTTGACAAGCTCAGTTTTATTGACAATCTGGAATTCAATCTCGCCATATCCGATCCCGCCACTGTTGATCAAATCGTCGAGGATTTATTCGAAGCCGACTTTAAAAAATCCGCGTTGATGACGGCGCCTTTAAAGAGCAATATCCGAAATCTGCTGGCCACGGTGCTGGCCGGTCAGCTCTAGCCCGAAATCCGCCAATCCACGCCTGATTGCCGTTGAAATCACTCATCACTTTTGATAATATTGAGGTATGAAATTCTGCGCAGATGTTCATGTCCATTCCTATTATTCCCGCGCGACCAGCAAAAATCTCAATCTTGAATATCTGAATTTATGGGGACAGATCAAAGGGGTCGATGTCATCGGAACCGGAGATTTTACCCATCCGGCATGGTTTGCCGAGATCCGGGACAAACTCGAACCCGCCGAGGAAGGGCTGTTCCGTCTGAAGCCGGAATTTGCCGCGGTGACCCGTGATCAAGTTCCCCGTGCCTGCCAGCGTGATATACGGTTTATGCTCACCGTTGAGATTTCCAACATTTACAAACGTCTGGATCGTGTTCGAAAAGTTCACAACTGTGTATTCGCCCCAAGTTTTGACGCCGCCGGTCGTATTCGTCAGTCCCTGGATAAGATCGGTAATCTTAAATCCGATGGTCGTCCGATTTTGGGATTGGATTCGAGAGATCTATTGGAGATTGTTTTGGAATCTGATCCATTGAGCTATTTGATCCCGGCGCATATCTGGACGCCATGGTTTTCTGCGATGGGATCCAAGAGTGGTTTTGATCGGATGACGGACTGTTTTGGCGATCTATCCGATCATATTTTTGCGGTGGAAACTGGTCTGTCTTCGGACCCGCCGATGAATTGGCGGCTCTCGCAACTCGATCCATATGTGCTTGTCTCGAATGGCGACGCGCATTCTCCCGGTAAACTGGGACGTGAAGCGACGCTGTATGATACCGAACTGTCTTACCCGGCAATCTATGACGCTCTGAAAAATCATAACACCAATCCCGGTCTGATCGGCACGATCGAGTTTTTCCCCGAGGAAGGCAAATATCATTATGACGGACATCGGGCGTGCCAAACGCGCATGCATCCGCGCGATACAAACAAGCACGACGGCAAGTGTCCGGTCTGTCAGAAGCCGGTCACCGTCGGTGTGATGGCGCGGGTCGAAGAGTTGGCGGATCAGCCGGAGGGACGTAAGTCGCCGAACTGGCGGCCGTTTTTCAGTTTGATCCCTTTACCGGAGATCATCTCCGAGGTCGTCGGGGTCGGTCCGAACAGCAAGCGTGTTCAAAAGATCTATTTTGAAATGCTCAACGCCTTGGGCAGTGAGATGTTTATCCTGATGGACTGTCCGATTGATCAGATTCGGCGTCATTCCGAAGGGCTGATTGCGGAGGCGATTCAGCGCATGCGAACCGGTGATGTTAATATCGCCTCAGGATACGATGGAGAGTTTGGAACGATTCATATATTTTCAGACCAAGATCGGGAGGCGCATGCCGCGGCCGAACAGCTTACCTTGTTTTAATAAACTTTTCGGATGCGGACTTGTTTTGATGCTGATAAGTTTGACGGGATGTGGGCGGACGGTCTTGAAGTCACATGAATGGCACACGTCGCCGGAGCACTGGCCTCAATCCAGGATTTATCACACACCTTTTCAATCGGAATTTGCATCACGCATTAAATTGGATCAGGCTCCGTGGCCCGGTAATCAGGCCGGCATTCGTTCGCCTAATCAGGCCTACCGGTTTTGGACAGGGCCGGTCCATCAATCAGTGAATGGATGGTGGTCGACGACGATCTATGTTGATCATGAGCGCGATCACGCATTGACAATACAAATCATCGACCACAATCAATGGAATGTTCAGGCCGCATGGATCAATGAAAAATTATTGTATGTGTCGGTCTGGTGGGGAAGGATTGTCGGCAGTTATTTTATCGTCGATGTTGAACGTGAAAAGATCATATTCAAGGAAATGATGCATGACGGACACATTGCCTATCAACAATTCCGTAACGCCGCAGCTCAATGAGGCACAGCGGACTGCCGTTGATTATGACGGTGGTCATTTGCTGATCGTCGCGGGGCCCGGCACGGGGAAAACGCATACGCTGACACACCGCATCCGTCGCTGTCTCGATGATATGGATCCGGGGCAGCATATCCTTGCCATTACCTTTACCAAAAAAGCGGCGCAGGAAATGCGCGACCGCCTGCAGGAGGCCGATGCCGGAGAACGATTGAACGTCGGGACATTCCATCAGTTTGGCTTGGAGGTGCTCAAACAGTATTCTGTTGAACTGGCGGATATCGACGTGGCGGATCCTGAACAGATTGATCTGCGGCTCGCTCAAGAATGTCCGGACCTATCGGCGCGTGATCGTAAACATTGGATCCAGCGCGTCACTCGGTTTAAGTCGGATTTTGAAATTTCAGACATCCCGACGGAAATTTTGCAGTATAATAAGATCCTGCGGGAAGCGGGATGGATGGACTTTGACGATGTCCTGATCGAAACGGTCAGGCTTCTGCGGGAAGATCAATCCGTACGGCAGGCCCTACAGGCTCGCTACCGGGCGGTTTTTGTCGATGAATATCAGGATGTCAATGCCGTTCAGCGGGAATTGCTGCGGTTATTGATCGGGCCTGATAACCGTTTGACCGCGATCGGCGATCCCAATCAGGCCATTTATGGATTTCGTGGATCGAGTGTGACATATTTCTATGCGTTCAGCAAAGATTTTCCCGGTGCGGTGACGATGAACTTATCGGAGAACTACCGCAGCGCCGCCAATATCCTTTCAGCGTCGACGCAGGTCATCGCGTCGCGCTCGGATCCGGCTATTCAGGGATTAACGGCCCACATCCTCAAGCACGGCCGGCTTTTTATCGAACAATCGGCCACGCCGAAGGCTGAGGCTGAATATGTGGTCCATCAGATTGAAAAACTCATCGGCGGGACGTCGATGTATTCATCCGACACCGGACGCGTCGGATATGACGACGACGCCCTGATCAGTTTTGGAGATATTGCCGTTTTGTTCCGGCTGAACTATCAGCGTCACGCGCTGATCCAGGCTTTTGATCGAATGGGGATTCCGTACCATGTTCCGATGAAGATCGGCGCAGCGGACGACGATCTCCCGGGGCCGCTGGGCGATGTTGAAAAAGAGTATCAACACGAACGGGTGACCTTGATGTCGCTGCACGCGTCCAAGGGGTTGGAATTCCCGGCGGTATTCATCGTGGGATGCGAGCAGAGGTTGATCCCGCTGGATATCGAGGGCTTGTCGAGTGATCCGGACGATGAACGGCGGTTGTTTTATGTCGGGATGACGCGGGCCAAGCAATGGCTGTACTTGTCACACTGCGCGCGGCGCAGTTTGTTCGGCCGTTCGTATGATCCTCTGCCGTCACCGTATTTATCCGATATCGAGGACCGGCTTAAGGAGTATCACGAACGTCGGCAGGCTCACAGCCGGCGAAAGAAGAACGAAAAACAAATCGAACTGTTTTAAATAAGGAGTTTATTATGCGGACATTTTCATTCACCACGGTTATCATCACCGCTGTCGTTTTATGTGGCGTGAGTTTGGACCAGGCGTATGCACAGAGTAATTACCGGGGCCGGGCTTCACGAAGTTCATCAAGCCTGCTCAAAGAAAAGTTTTCCAGCAAGCAGCGGATGCTGATCAAGAACAAGGAGAAGTTGGGACTGTCGGATGATCAAGTGGCGCGACTGGAGCAGCTCAAGGCCAACCTGGAAAAGGGTAATGTCATGAAAGAGGCCCAGATTCAGGTGATCGATATTGATCTGCGGTCGATGCTGGCAGCGGACGTCGTGGATCTGAACAAGGTCAATCAACTGATCGACGCCAAGTTTGAATTTGAAAAAGCGCGTGTCAAGGAAGAGGCTCAGGCCTATGCCGAACTCAAGTCTATTCTGGACCCGCAGCAGCGTCGGGCAATGAAGAATCATCGCGAGATCTACCGCGGGCCGTACAATCGCGGTGCTGAGGACGACGAGTAGGGCCGGCTAAATGCGGATCGTCCGGCAGGTATTTATGGAACCCGCGCGCCGCTGGGCGCGGGGACGGATCCCCTGGATTCGGTTACCATTATTGCTGTGGTTCGCGTGGGTGTTGTTTCAGCATTTGATCAATCCTGACTACCAGAGTATTCTGGACCCATTGAATCTGGGGATACATGAATTCGGTCATCTGGTGTTTTCCATCGGCGGCGAATTTTTGGGGTTTCTCGGCGGGACGCTGATGCAGTTGATCGCGCCGGCGTACGGGATCTACAACTTTTTCCGTCAGGAAGATTATTTCTCGATCACGCTGTGCTTCGGGTGGCTGTCCACCAACCTGTTTGACATCGCGGTTTATGTCGCGGACGCCCGCGCGCAGGCCCTGCAGTTGGTCACGCCGTTTGGCGGTCATCCTATTCACGATTGGCATTATATTCTCGGCCGGTTGAACTGGCTCGAATACGATCAGACGTTGGCGATGATGTTGCGGGGGCTGGCCGTTGTGTCGATGATCATCGGTTTATGGTCCGGCGGATGGGTGTTGTGGCAGATGGTTCGGCAAAAATCGGCCTGAGTGTTATAAAGCTAAAACGGAGGATATATGGCGACACACATTAAACAACCGACACAGGTTGAAGCAGCCGGCAATAAGCCTAAAATCATTAAGGAATTTATAGGACGGGTCAATTCAGACACCGAGCGGGCCAGTGTGGCGCATATGAATAGTCCAGCCGGGTGGGTGGAACCGGGACAGACGCCGGATTTTGATGAATACACGGTGGTTCTCAATGGTCGACTGCATGTCAAAACGGCCAAAGAAGAATTTGATGTCGCGGCAGGCGAAGCCGTTATCGCGCATAAAGGTGAATGGATTCAATACAGCACACCCACCGAGGGGGCGGAATATATCGCGGTGTGTGTGCCGGCGTTTTCGATGGATACCGTCCATCGGGATGAAGAATAAATATGAAGGCCCTGACAAAAAAACAAATTGTATTTTTACTAGGGTATCCGTTTGTGCATTGCGTGCTGGGGGTGGTGGCCGTGCTGATGGCGCTGCAGGCCGGATTTGATCAGATCGAACAGCCGGCGACGCAATGGGAGACATTGATCGCGGCGTTTGGGACGGGATTATTTCATATCCTGATCGCGCCGATTTTGCTGCTCAAATGGATGGGGTTGACGTTGCCCTCGGAAGGATATATCGACTATTTTTGGCTGTATCTGACCGGGGTCCTGTATTCGTTTGCGATCGTCTATTATCATAAATGGAGGACCGGGCGCTAGATTTGAAGGGGGATCTCGACGGTGAGGCGGGCCTGCAGCACGGGATAAATATTTCTGTTGACAAAGCGGAGGAGTTCGGGCATACTTGTGCATGAGTAAATCAGTAGAGAAGAACACCGTTATCCGTGAGTTCGAAGTTCCTGATC
The DNA here is from genome assembly GCA_030429765.1 of bacterium. GTDB lineage: Bacteria > Omnitrophota > Gorgyraeia > Zapsychrales > Zapsychraceae > JAGOSC01. The sequence goes on from JAUIER010000001.1 coordinate 183,762, forward strand.
TCGCGGATTTTTTTGTAGTTCCATCTGTCATTGTTTACTCGAAGTTTTTGTTGAAAGGAGGTAGTAAATTATGGCAACAGGAACAGTAAAATGGTTTAACGACCAAAAAGGTTTTGGTTTTATCACATCGGAATCAGGTGGTGACGTTTTCGTTCATCATTCAGAAATCCAAGGTGAAGGTTACAAAACTCTGAAGGAAGGTCAAGCGGTTGAATTTGATATCGTTGACGGACCTAAAGGGGACCAAGCCAAGAACGTTGTGAAATCATAACGTAATTTGAATCAAAATCGGCCCGGTTTACATATGTAAGCCGGGCCTTTTTTGTGTCTGCTATCCTCATGTTGAAGTCTGGCGCCACTTGCACTATAATAGGTAGAAAAGGGGGGAGCATGCGAAACTTTATTATGTTGTGTTTGATGTCCGGGTTGTGCCTGAGCGCCGGACCCGCCAATGCCGCGCTCATACGGACTACCGAACTCGAAGCATCCGCACCGGAGGCCCGTGATATTATCCGGATCGCCAAATTCAAGAAAGACAAGAAACGGACATCATCGTTTTCCAAATCCAAAAACCGCAAAAAACTCAAGAAACGAAATCAAGCAAGCCACAAGAAAAAAGCCAAGACCCGGGCGAGGGACAAGAGAAATACAGCCACAGGTCTGCTTGACGATTCGTCCCATCGCGATCGAAGATTAAAGCGGAAGCCCAGATCGTTCAGCCGAAAGGACAAGCTTGATTTGATTGACGGACGCCGATATTACCAGTTGGACGGTTATCATCGAAAGAAAAGGTCCCAAGAATCTTTTAAAAAGAACTAATTCGGGGCTATTTTCCCGAGAGATGTTTAGCTGCCATGAAGAACCAGTGTAGGGAGGGAATACGAATGTCCATGAATCGGATCGGGCATATTCCGATAACAATCGGGGTATGTCTATTACTAACGCTGCTGGCTGACACTGTCGGTGCGGCGATGATTAAGTTTACCTCTGGAAAGACAGAGAATTGTAAGATAGTCAAACGGGGTCAAGACCGCTTGTTACTGCTCACACCGCAGGGACATAAAATCATACCTTATGATGATATACGCAGTATTCAAAAAGGCTTGGACGAGCAAAGTAGCGTCATTGGTCCGATAATAGCCGATTTCAAAAGATACAAGCGGGCGCAAAGAAAGGCAGGTACATCGCCCGAAGCCATACGTCGACAAAAGAAAAAACAATTGGCCGAAAACAAGCGACGGCGACGAGGTCGGTTTACCGGAAGATACGGAGAGGATGCCAGAAAACATATGAGGTATCAAAGACAGAATCGAAAATATGAGGATGCCAAGAAGAATGGAAAGTTGTACTAGTAAACAGGTGTCTGCAATTTCGGTGCTCAAGTTGACGGTTGCTTTTATGGTTGTCGTGTGTATGGTTGTATCGAGAGCCGAAGCCGTAACGGTAAGATTAACGTCCGGCAAGGTCGTTCGAGGACCGGTTGTGGGTATCGACACCGGTTTGGGAAATTTCACACTTCGGACCGATCAAGGACTTTTCCACATTAAGTATGAACATGTCGGTTCGATTAGCAAAGGCCTTGGCGAAAATGATAAGATCACCAACAGACTTATCAAAAGCGTTGAAGAACGGCAGAGGTCCATAAAGAACTTCAGACGGAATCCGCGGAAGGAGTCCCGACGCCGGGCCCGGAAGATCGATAATGCAATTCGAGAGTCCCAACGAAGATCTGGTGTCGGTCTAAGAAATTCAAGGAATCAAAACTCACCTATCTCCAAGCAGCTGCAGAAACGGCTTAAGGAGAGGGATCGGCTTCGATAGGCCGATGTTGCTACGTATCTGACAATTTCACGAGTTGGCAACAAGACGCCAAGGCTTTTTTCTGCTCTCATCAATATCCCAAAACCGCAAGCGCTACAACATGAGCGGCTATCACCAAAAGAAACGGTCGGGGGATTCGTATATTAAAGATTAAGATACAGTGGATTAGTTACAGTCAATAGGAGTTGTAATCACGTGAATCAGGCGCTGAAGTGTATATTAGCACTTATTCCACTTATTATTCTTTCATTTATGTTGCCCATGGTAACAAATATCCCTGGCGACGATACGGTTATTCATAATCACAATTATTTCTTGAGCGCTATAAATTTGATATTTTATTCGGGTGTATTTAGCTATCCGGCATACCTATACGTTCTATTGCTCGATACGGACAAACCATTGAAAAAATCACTTATTAGAGATTTCTGGGTACGGTTAAGTTTTTTGATGGCAGGGTTGGATTGCATTCTTGGAATCTATTTTAGTGCATATATGATGGTTATATTTGCAATGTTCGGACTAATAGCCTTAATCGTAATTATTCGTTTACTATTCAAGTACGAAAAATTGTCGACTCAAGGAGTTTAATCTTTACGATGTGTAGTGCAGAGGAGATTACTTTTTGATAGATTTTAAGAGGGTATAACCCGTATGTCGAACATGAGCAGGTCTGAATTAAAAAACAAAATAAACAGACAACAAAAAATTTTAAAAGTCGTTATTTTGGTTTTCATCATGATAACTTTTTTGGCGGGAGTATTTATTTACAATAGTCTCAACGAGGTGCAGAGATATTTTGAAACGAGTCAGGTGAGTTTTATTCAGAATATAGAGGCAAAGACAGACACTGAGATTTTGTTAAAAAATCGAGGTTTAATAATGGCCAACCATATCGTCCAAACATCGAAATCTCTTGGGATAATTTTGTCTGGATTGGTTGTTTTTGTGGGAATGCACAGCGCATTGATGTTATATCTGCTGCGAAAGAATAACAGTAAATTATTGGAGTTACTTGAATCAAAGGAATAATTCACTATAAAATCCAACAGATCGCCAAAGACAGATGTCCTCAGTAATGAAGTATCACTCCGTTTATTTTACACAATCGTCACATAATCTTCACTTAAAAGCGACATGGAATGGATAGTCTACTCACAGACAGTCAGGTCAGATGGGGGGCACGGTCCATTCATTTTTCTCCTCCAATGAAAAATGGCCCCCCATTTATTACAATCGGCATGCCTTTACACCCCGGGATTCCAGTAATAGAATAGTTGAGATCATTATGTCAGGCGAAAGTATACTATTAGTTGAAGACGACAAGCATATCTCCAAACTCGTCAAATACAATCTCGAGAAGGCGGGTTACCGTTGTTTGGCCGTGGTAACCGGGGAGGATGGATTTGAGTATTTGGGCCGCGAACGGGTGGATCTGATCATCCTGGATGTGATGCTGCCCAAGATGGACGGGTTTGAGGTCTGCCGGGCGATCAAGCAGGACGGCCGGTTTGCGTCGATTCCGATCATTATGCTGACGGCAAGGGCCGAGGAGGTGGATCGTATTGTCGGGCTGGAACTTGGGGCAGACGATTATATGGCCAAACCATTCAGTCCCCGGGAATTGATCCTTCGCGTCAAGGCCATCCTCAAACGAAGCGCTCCCCAAGCCGAGAAAAAGGTCGAGGAGATCCTGAGCTTTGACAAGCTCAAGGTCGACATGCCGCGTCATCGGGTCACGGTCAGCGGCAAGGAGGTCAAGCTGACGGCGATGGAATTTGATCTACTAGCCACATTGCTTAAACGCAAAGGTCGCGTCCAGAGCCGCGACCGATTGCTGACCGACGTGTGGAGCATCGAAGCGGATGTCACCACCCGCACCGTGGACACCCATGTCAAACGTCTGCGGCAGAAGCTCGGGCCTTACGGCAAGTATATCGAGACCGTCCGCGGGTACGGCTACCGGTTTTTTGAACAGGAGTAATACGTTTGCGTATCAGCATTCAATACAAAATCACCTTCATCTTCGCTGTCGTCGTCGCCGCCATTCTCGCCAGCGTTTTTATTTATCTGCATAACAATATAAAGGATCAGGCCTTTCAGAGCATCAAGCGTGAGCTCAACAAAGAGACGCGGCTGTCGATGCGTTATCTTCAGACGAACATGCCGGCACGTTCGGACATCCGTTCGATTGACGCGATTGCCGATACAATCGGCGAGTCGTTGGGGGTGCGGGTGACGGTCATCGCCCTGGACGGCAAGGTGTTGGGCGATTCAGAGTTGTCGGTCCAACAGGTCCGCACCATCGACAATCATCTCTACCGTCCGGAGATTCAGCGCGCGCTGCAGTCCGGAATGGGTGAGGTCCGGCGTTTTAGCCGGACCGTTAATCAGGAACTGCTCTATCACGCCCGGATATTTACCGGGTCGGACAATCAGCCCCAGGGATTTATCCGTCTGGCGGTTCCGCTGTCCGATATTCGGAGCTTTACCGACGGTCTCAAGCGGCTGATCCTGTTTTCATTGGGATTCGCGTTTGTGTTGGCGCTGGTGTTCGGATGGCTGGCGACCAATCTGATTTCGCGGCCGATTAAATCGGTGTCGTCGGTGGCCAAGGGGATTTCCAGAGGCGATTTTTCGGAACGCGCGGGTGTTTATTCCAATGATGAGCTGGGTGACCTGTCCACGTCGATCAATCACATGTCCAAGCAGATCAAGGAGCGTATTGATGAGGTGACCACCAGCCGGCTTCGGCTTGAGGCGGTGCTGCTGAGTATGTTTGACGGGGTGATCGTTGTGGGCGCGGACGGGAAGATTGTATTGATGAACCAAACCCTGCGGGAATTGCTTCAGGTGACCGAGGAGGTGGTCGGGAAAAAGCCGATCGAGGTGATCCGGAATGTTGAGGTGCAGGAGATCATCAGTCAGGTGATGAAAAAACAAAAGTCGGTGTCCTCGCGGGAAATCTCGGTGCTGTTTCCCAAGAAACGTGAGCTGATCATTCACGCCGCGCCGGTGGTCATGAAGGACACGATCGACGGGGTAGTGATGGTGTTTCACGATATCTCCGATCTCAAACGCCTGGAGGCCGTCCGTAAGGACTTTGTCGCCAATGTCTCACACGAATTGCGCACGCCGATTACCAATATCAAAGGTTATGCCGAGACCCTGCTTGAGGGCGCTTTGACCGACAAGGCCAACGCGGAAGACTTCACGCGGATTATTTATAACGAGTCCGAACGCCTGGCCAAATTGGTGGAGGACGTCCTGGATCTGTCCAAGATTGAATCCGGGAAGATCAAATATGATTTTCAACCGCAGGACATCGGCTTGCTGGTTGACCGCGTGGAAAAAGGTCTACGTAAGCAGATGCAAAAAAAACGCATCACCTTCCGCCGGGACATTCCCGCTGATTTTCCGCCTGTCCAATGTGACGGGCCAAGCATCGCCCAGGTGCTCCTGAACCTGATGGAGAATGCCCTCAAATACAATAACGAAGGCGGATACATTGCCGTGTCCGCCCGGGTGGACGCCGACAAGGCCGTGATCGCCGTGTCCGATAACGGCCTCGGTATTCCCGAGGAAGATATCCCCCGGATTTTTGAGCGGTTTTTCCGGGTGGATAAGGCCCATTCCCGCGAGATCGGGGGAACCGGTCTGGGGCTGTCCATCGTCAAACACCTGATCCAGTCCCATCAGGGTGAAGTTCAGGTGACGAGCCAGCTAGGGTTGGGCTCTACCTTCAGTTTCAGCCTGCCGATTGCCTCCAAAAATGTCACATAAAGTTCACATTCATGCCAAATAGAGTTCACCCGCGATTTATACAATAAAGAAAAAAATGCGATAAATATTGTTAATGAGGAGATGAACAAGTGAACCGATTTGAACAGGCGAACAGTCCACATATCGACCAGGTCGCGAGTAACCTTAGAACACAGATCATCAGTCTGCACAATGTGCTGGAAACCATCGAACGCACTCACCGATACGAGGATAGTTTTATCACGGAATCTCTCAGGGATTCGGAGCTTGAGCTGCGACGTTTAAGAAAATTTATAAACAGCTAGGCCGCAACCGGGTTTGGCGTCATTTAATCAGCAAGTTAATCAGGAGGAATCATCAATGAAGCGAGCTTTACTAGTCTTCGGCATCTTACTCTGCTCGGTATTGGTTGCAAAAGTACCAGCCGTTCACGCCGGCGAATTGGACATCTTATTAGAGAAGTTGGTCGACAAGGGAGTGCTGACTCCGATCGAAGCCACCATCATCAAGGATGAAACCAAGCAAGCCGTGGCCGGAGAAGTTTCACAGGGAAAATCTTACGCCGTCCCCAGCTGGGCGCAGAAACTGAAAATCAAACAAGACCTGCGTCTGAGATACCAGAATGAAGTCAGGGACAGCGATGTCAAACACCGCAACCGGATGCGCGTGCGCTACCGTTTAGGTGTCATATCAAACCCATTCAAGGATATTGAGATCGGAGCGGGGTTAGCGACGGGATCCAGTGATCCACGGTCAACCAATCAGACCCTCGGCGACAATTTCTCTTCCAAGGGAATAAATCTCGACTATGCCTACGCCCAATGGAAGGCGACAAAAAACCTTAAAGTGATCGCCGGTAAGTTTAAGCGTAAGGCGTATCTTTGGCAACCCACGGACCTTTTGTGGGACGGAGATATCAACCCGGAAGGGGTCTCGGTTAATTACGAAAAAAGTCTGACCAAGAACTCAAAGGTGTATGTCAACACCGGTTGGTGGAACATTGACGAACGTGACCAGCGGCAAGGGGATCTGGGTAACGCGTTTATGTACTATGGTCAGGTCGGAAATAAATGGAAGAAGGGTGATGTTGACGCCCAGGTGGCCGCCATGGTCTACAAGTTTTCCGGCGTAAAAGGCAACGAGCTGGGGGACAATAAAGTGGTTGGAGATGACGGCGGGTCCGATACAAATACGGAAATCGGAAACCTGTTGGCCTTCGACTATGACTCAAAGGGATTGGCCGGGGAGATCGGGATCAAGAATCCGTTCGGATTTGAAAGTATCGAACGATTTGCGGTTTTTGGTCAGTATGTCCGCAACTTCACCATCAGCAAGGACAATCAAGGCTGGTCAAGCGGGTTTAAATTCGGGCACAAGAAAGTCGCCAAGCCGGGAAACTGGCAGTTTAAATACATCTATGCCGAACTTCAACGTGACGCGTGGCTGGATATATTCCCGGATTCAGACCGTTATGGCGGTAAGACCGATATCAAGGCTCACGAGCTTGTGTTCCAATACGCGCTTCGAAAGGACCTCGTTTTGGGCATCGATCTGTACAAGGCCCAGCGGTTGGACCAGGGAAAGAACAAGGAAATTCTGGGCCAATTTGACCTGGTTTTCAAGTTCTAGGTTGAACGACACAATTCGTTGACACTACATAAATTAGCATTATAATTAGGACATCCATACAAGCAAAAATGGAGGAACACATGAAAAAAATTCTAGCCTTCGCAGCCATCGGAATCTGTTTCGCGCTGCAGACCGCCACGGCGGATGCGGCTAAGATGCTGCAGATCAAAGGTTCAGATACGCTGATCAATCTCGTCCAGCGGCTGGCCGAAGTATACATGGAAGAAAATCCGGGCAAATACATCGCCGTCACCGGTGGTGGATCCGGTACCGGTGTCGCAGCCATGATCAACAACAAATGCGACATCGCCAACTCATCACGATTAATGAAACCCAAAGAGCTGAAATTGGCCGCTGACAACGGAGTCACCGCCCACCGCGTGGTTATTGCCATGGACGGATTAAGTGTGATCACCAATCCTTCTCTGGGAGTTGATAAGTTGACCGTTGATCAAATCGGCGCTTTGTTCCGTGGCGAGATCACTAATTGGAAAGACATCGGCGGACCGGATCGTAAAGTGACACTTTACGGGCGTCAATCCAATTCCGGAACATACGTATACTTTCAGGATTACATCCTGAAGGGAGATTATTCTCAGAAAATGAACCGGATGAATGGAAACGCCCAGATTGTTGAAGGGGTGAAGGCGGATCCAGGCGGTATCGGATATGTCGGTGTGGGTTATGTGAAAGAGGCCAACGGTTTGACCGTTGTTTCTGTCGCGGCCAAGGCCGGGGCGGAATATGCCAGTCCATTAAACTCAGCGGACGTAAAGAGCGGAAAATATCCCATCGCGCGACCGTTAAATCAATACATCAACGGAAATCCGACGGGTGCCGTTCGAGAATTTCTGGAATACGAATTGAGCCCGGCCGGACAGCGGGTTGTTGAGGAAGAAGGATTTTTTCCAATCCCTCAGGAATATAAAGAGTACAATAAGAAGGCTGGACTTTAATCCAGGCATGACGCTAAGGGCGGCAGTCACGAGCTGTCGTCCTTAGCCTACTTTCGGGGAAGATATGAGCCAAACGGCAACAATAAACAGAGAATTTACTCGACCCAAAAAGATTTTATCCACAGCCATGACCGATAAGTTGGTGCATGGCTTTTTCTTTGTCAACGGCATGATTTCCGTGGTGGTGCTCCTTGGAATTTTCGCGCTGTTGGTCTACACGTCATTTCCCGCCTTTCAGGAAGTGAACATTTGGGAATTCTTGACCGGCAAGACCTGGAACCCGACGTCATATTACAAGGCGGTCTACGGGATTGTTCCGATGTTGGTCAGTACATTTATGGTGACCATCGGGGCCTTGGTGATTGCCATTCCCTTGGGGATAGGCACGGCGGCCTACTTATCAGATGTCGCGTCACCGCGTAAACGTGAGATCATCAAGCCCATCGTCGAGATTCTCGCCGGGATTCCATCGGTTGTTGTTGGATTTTTGGGTATTGTGGTCGTGGGGCCGGTCATTGCCAAGGTGTTCGGATTGCCCAATGGACTGAATGCCTTAAATGGTTCGGTGCTTTTAGCGGTGATGGCCCTGCCGACGATTATCAGCATTTCTGAAGATGCCTTAAACAATGTCCCGAAATCTTATGATCACGCGTCACTAGCATTGGGTGCATCCAAATGGCAGACGGTGGTCAAGGTCAAACTGCCGGCGGCGATGTCGGGGATTATCGCGGCCTGTATGTTGGGAATGGGACGGGCGATTGGTGAAACCATGACGGTTTTGATGGCCACAGGTTGCGCGCCGGCCATGCCGGACAGCATTATGGGGTCGGTCCGCACGTTGACCTCCTCGATCGCGATTGAGCTGGGAGAGGTCGCTTACAATACGACGCATTACTACGCGTTGTTCGCGCTGGGTCTGGTGTTGTTTATTTTGACGTTTGTTATCAATCTGATTTCTGATTTAGTGCTCCATAAGTATGAAAAGGTGAATCGCTGATATGAACATCAAAAAAGTTCACGAGTTTATCGGTTTTGGAATCCTTCGGATGTGTCTGTTTTTTGTGCTGCTGGCCTTATCGGTGATCCTGTGGGACATCATTTCCAAAGGTCATTCAGTGATCAGCTGGGAGTTTTTGACGTCGATGCCCCGTAAAGGGATGACCGAAGGTGGGATCTGGCCGGCCATTGTCGGGACGTTTTTTGTGACGATCATCACTGCGATATTTTCGATTCCGCTGGGTATGGGCTGCGCGATTTACCTAAATGAATATGCCAAGGGCGGAAAAATCACCCGATTGATCCGGATGTCGATCCGGAATTTGTCGGGAGTACCGTCGATCGTATACGGACTGTTTGGAGTGGTTCTCTTTGTTCAGATGCTGGCCCTCGACACGTCCATTTTATCCGCGGGACTGACACTTGGATTGATGACCTTGCCTTGGACGATAACTGCATCGGAGGAGGCGCTCAAAAGTGTACCGCAATCCTATCGTGATGGAGCATTAGCCGTTGGCGCGACCAAGTGGCAATCGATTCGCACCAATGTGCTGCCGTATTCGATTCCGGGTATGCTGACCGGAACGATTCTCGGATTGGCCCGGGCGGCCGGCGAGACGGCTCCGATTCTATTTACCGGGGCGGCCTTTTTCTTGCCGTTCTTACCTAAATCATTATCTGATCAATTCATGGCGTTACCATATCACTTGTACATCATGTCGACGCAGCATCACGCGATCGAACAGGTACGGCCGTTGGCCTATGGAACAGCGCTGGTATTGATTATGCTGATCTTCTTAATGAATTCGTTCGCTATTTTTGCAAGATATAAATTGCGTAAAATCAAATTGGAGTAAATAATACTATGACGAAGTTATACATGGAAAGCCTGAAAGAGAAGTCTCCGAAAAGCACAATAGATCAATCAACGATCCCGGATGCAATTCAGGACCGAGGAAAATCAATGAGCGATAAAGACAAACAAAAAAAGGACTCGTCCGCGGAGAATACCAAGCGTAAGGAGCTGACGGAGAATCTGAAGATCACCGTTCGGAATTTCAACTTCTATTACGGGCCGATGCAGGCTTTAAAGAACATCAATATGGAAGTCGTGACCAATACGGTCGTCGGGATTATCGGACCATCCGGTTGCGGTAAGTCGACATTTTTGCGCTGTTTCAACCGCATGAACGACACCATCGCCGATATCCGTTACGAAGGCGATATCCACATTGATGGTCAGCATATCTTCGACAAGAATCTCGACGTGGTGGATCTGCGGCGTAAGGTCGGAATGGTTTTCCAGAAATCAAATCCGTTCCCAAAGTCAATCTTTGAGAATGTGGCCTACGGGATGAAGATCAACGGCGTGAAAGATAAGAACAAGATCGCGGCGACGGTTGAGAGAAGCCTGAAGCACGCGGCGATATGGGACGAAGTCAAGGACCGATTAAACAAGAGCGCTTTCGCGTTGTCCGGCGGTCAGCAGCAGCGTTTGTGTATCGCCCGGGCGTTGGCGGTGGAGCCGCAGGTGCTGCTTCTCGACGAGCCGGCATCAGCCCTGGATCCGATCGCGACGTCGAAGATCGAGGAGCTGATCCACGAATTAAAAAAAGATTACACGATTCTCATTGTCACGCACAATATGCAGCAGGCGGCGCGGGTGTCAGATTACACAGCGTTCTTTATGCTGGGTGAGTTGTACGAGTATGATCAGACAAACAAGATCTTTACGAATCCATCGCGTAAGATCACCGAGGACTATGTGACAGGCCGGTTCGGTTAATGGAATCGTCTAGCTAAGCGGGAGAAAAATATGGAACGACATCTTGATGAAGAAATGGAAATCGTCAAGAACGATTTGCTGAAGATGGGTATTATGGTCGAGGAAGCGATTCAGAACTCGATCGAGGCGTTGAAAAAGCAGGATGCACGGCTGGCATCCAAAGTGATTTCGGACGACGAGCGGATCGACGAGATGGACAATCAGATCGAAGAGAAGATCATCGATCTGCTGGCATTGTTCCAGCCGTTCGCCGGAGATCTGCGTTTTTTGACAACCGCGATGCATATCAACTCTGAGTTAGAGCGGATTGCGGATTTGACCGTCAACATTTCACAGCGCGTACTGGAACTTTCTGAGCAGCCGATGCTTAAGCCATTGATTGATATTCCCAAGTTGGCCGCGCGCGCCAAGCATATGGTGCGCGAGTCCATCGATTCATTTATCAAGCATGATGAGAAGCAGGCGCTTGATGTGATCCTGTCTGACAAGGAATCCAATCAGCTGCGTACGATGGTGATCCAGGAATTGATCTATGACTACATGGTCAAGGATGCCTCGACCGTGACACGGGCTGTGCCGTTGCTCTTATTGACGCGGGACCTGGAGCGGATTTGTGATCACGCCACGGCCATCGCTGAAGATGTGATCTATATGGTCCAGGCCAAGATGGTCAAGCATCATCGGGCTGACCTTAAAAAACCTAAATCGCAGAAAGCAGAGTAGTTACGTTCCTGGCACAAAAAATGACAGGGCATATCCAAGCGGATATGCCCTTTTTTGTTGTGATTCAGTCGTTTAGCGAATTTGACTATTTTAGAAAATATTGCAAAAATTTGTCCCTGCGTTTGGCATTTTATCCCTATATAATGCTATACTTATCAGGTGGCACTGATTTAGATGGTTGTGACACAAGTGGTTATATAAATCCCGGTGGATTCAATTTTTCTTCGCCGAATAGCTGGCATTCTTCCATATCGTTTCTGCAACGATCGCATCGCCTATACTTTTTCATCGGGAAACCAGACTTAGTCCGGTTACAGAATTGACATTCAATTTTGGTTAGGTCAATACCAAGGCGTTTAGACATGAAAACAAAGTATAAAATATATCAACTGGTGTTGGTGGGGACAGTCCTGCTGTTAAGCGCGTCAGTGACATGTGCGCATCCGCCGGATGAACTTGAGTTGGAATACCATCTGGGCGAACAAACATTGCACGTGTCCATGCGGCATACCACGCATGATGCCCGGGAGGATTTTATCCGGAAATTGGTGATCCATGCGGGTGACGGTGAGCCAATCACCAAACGATATAATATTCAGGCGAATGTCTTGAGGTTTGACGAGACTATTCATATTCCAGCGGAAGCGGGCGATTTGATCACGGTCAAGGCCTACAGCCGAGAGGGCGGCACGGCCACGGATTCTATAGTGGTTGAAGCCGACAAAGACCAAGATGCGAAAGGCGTCACCAAACAAGATCGCGCGAAATTACGGCATGCCTCAACAATGAAAAAGGGAAGCGGGAACAAGTGAAACGAATCTGGCTGACAATTTTTTTACTGCTATCCACTCACGTGGTCTCGGCTGATACCATCTATTTGAAGAATGGTCGTCAGGTCAACGGACGGATCATTCATCAGACCCCGGTCTATGTACGGCTGGAGGCCCGGTTCCTGGGCGATCCGGAGCGTGAGTTTCTTGTTGAGAACATTGACCGTATTGAATTTAACAATGTCTATGATCGATATGAGTATCCGGAGACTGAGTTTATCGCGGCCGAGGACGTGATTACGTATGTCTCTGACCCTAGTTTGGCCCAGGTCCCGGACAATGTCCAGCAGGCCGCACGCGAAATGGCGGCAGCGTTGTTGGAGCAGGCGATGCGGGAGGTAGAAATCCCGACCATTGATAATGCACCGGAAAATGTCAAGCGCGCGGCGGAACAGCGGGCCACGGATATTCTTGAGCAGGCGATGTCGACGCTTAATGAAACTCCGGAGTCGGTCAAGGGCAAGGCTCGTGAGATTGCGACGTCCCTATTGGAGGAGAGTGTCAGAGAGGCCGCGATCAGCAGTATTGATCAAGTTCCGCAGGATGTAAAGGCGGCCGCGAATCAAAAGGCCTCCGCGCTGATCGAGCAGGCGATGATTGATTCGGTTCAGAACGCGCCGGATCAGGTCAAGGTGGCCGCTGAGCAAAAGGCGCGGACATTGATCGAGGATGCCGTGCGCGAGGTCAAGATGACAGACGCACTTTTAGAACAGGCCAAACAGCAATCCCAGTCGGAAACACAAGATCAGGGGCCTGGATTCATGAATGTCGTGCGGGAAATGCCGGTGGACAAGGTTCAAGCTGTCATGGAAGATACCGTCAACCAAGATGTCACCGAGGTGGCCAGTCAAGATGCTCAGCCGACCGGTCAGATCAAACAACAGCTGGATCAGGTCAAAGATCAGGGAATAGAAGTTCCCGGACCCCCGATTATAAATGTTGAGCGTGAGTTTTCGTCGGAAAAGGTTCGGGCTGTGATGCAGGAGGCCGTTAATCGACGTATTAATGAGTCGGCCACCCGGGTCACGAAACCGGTGCGGCAAGCCAAGAACACCGTTCAGAGAAGTTCCCAAAAAGATGACATTTCACTGTTTGAGGAGCGGGTGATCGAACAGGAGCGAATCAAAAAGCAGGTGGCGAAGACGTCGGTCAAGCCTGATCCTGTTGAGGAACAGAAGGTTCCAGATAAAGCGGAAAATGTCGAGACGCCTGCGGCAGCGGAAATACCAGTAAAAGTCCAAGAATCTCCGGACAATTTTTCCGACATCAGCGTACAGAAATTTATTTCGATTATGATGGATCTGGGTTACAAAGACTATGTGATTATGGGATTGTGTGTTTTGCTGCTATTGGTACTCTTGAACTATCGGGGTAAGTCCAAACCCGAAAAACATGGCGACGCCCATGATCATGATTTACAAGTGTTATCGACGATCACCTTCCAGAACCTTCCGGATGATATCAAGTCAAAATTTACGAGCAGTGATATTTCATTAATCTTGGAACTGGACGAGCAATATCATGCCGATATGGAGAAGTCCGGATCAGGTGAAGTTATTATAGAGCATGATCAGTTAGCCGGATACGTGCAGACCAAGGCCGCTGAGTCAGGCGCGCGTTTTGCGCTCGAGGATATCAAACGTGTTCTGGAAGTCAAAGAAAAGGCGGCGTTGGAAGCCGGCCTTGCATAAACGGAAATCGATTTGGCCGCTCAATATCCCCACGTTCAGACCCGCGACGGGTCATCCACACTTTACAACGCTCACGTTGGCGATCACTACCATTCTCTGCACGGCGCGCTGCAGGAGTCTCAACATATTTTCATACAAAGCGGCTTAATGTATTACGTCGAGAGTTATTCACCGGCATCGATTGATATTCTCGAAGTGGGATTGGGTACGGGTTTAAACGCTCTGCTTACGGCGCTCGAGATGGATACCTTGCCGGTTCGATACACAGGGCTTGAACCCTTTCCTTTGGATGCAACAACTTGGCGTACTCTGAACTATCCTCAGCAACTGGGCCAATTGTCGGCGGAAGCAATTTTCACCCAGATTCATTCCGGGCCATGGAGCGAGTATTACTCACTGACACCGCGGTTAAGCCTTCGGAAAGAGCAATGCGAAATTATGAATTTTCAGACCAGCGAATTATTTGACGTGATTTACTTTGATGCCTTTGCGCCATCCGCTCAGCCGGACATGTGGACGCAGGATGTCTTTAATAAAATTTTTCAACTTTGCCGTTCAAAAGCTGTATTTATCACCTATAGTAGTAAGGGTGCGGTGCGTCGCGGACTGACGCAGGCCGGCTTTTCCGTCCAGAAGATTCCGGGGCCACAAGGCAAACGGGAGATTATTCGGGCTATCCGACAATAGATATTTTATCAAACAAAGGGGAGTATATGCAAAATAGCAAATCATTCAGGCATGTCAATCTGGTTTTGGGATGTGTTTTGCTCATGTTGGTAGGTTGTGCCGGCAAACAGCCGACACCGTCAGGATTTATCGACGACTATTCGAACCTCCAGGAAGTCAACTCGCTCAAGGGAATCTATGTGCATCAAAGCGAAAACCGTTCACTCAAAGGCTATACCAAGTTTATGATAGAACCGGTTGAGATTGTTTTTCATGCCGACGCCAAAGGTGAAGATCTTCCAGAGGAAGAATTGCAAAAACTGGTCACTTATTATGAAGAGGCCATTCGCGAGCGTTTTAATGACCGATATCAAGTTGTTGAGAGTCCCGGGCCAAATACTGCGATTCTGCGCACGGCCATTACCGATATCAAACCCAACAAGGTCTATTTGAACCTGCACTGGTCGACCACGCTTTTGGGGTCCGGTATCGGCGGTGCGGATTTTGAAGGGGAGTTTGTGGATTCGCAATCCGGAGAAAATATTTTGTCCGTGTTAGATTCCAAAAAAGGAAGTTCGGCCAAATATCACAAAGGTCTCTCGAAGTGGGGACACACTAAATCTGTAATTAAGGCATGGACCAAGGTGTTGGCCAAACAAGTTGAAGAGGCGAATGAATAGTTTCCGCATCGTCAATTTGCAGGAATTTTAAAATATTTTTAAAAATATTTAGGTACATTCTTAAACGATTGTTTTTCATGATGTTAAACGCCTAGCCGGATAAGATTCGCAGTTGTTCTTCCTGTGACAGTCATGGTATATTTAGAACTGAACAGGGGGACGTATGAAGCTTTTAACAAGATCATGTCTTATCATCGGTTTGCCGGTAATTCTGGCGGCGGTATTTCTACCAAAGTCAGATGCCAGTCTGCCATCGGCCGCAGTTCAAAAGGTCGATAAAAGCCGCTTCAAGCTGGACGGCGTAGCCTCCTGGTATTCCAAGCAATCTCCCGGTATCCGAAAGCACACCGCTAATAACGAAATCTTTGACGACACCGCGATGACCTGCGCCATGTGGGGGGCGGGTTTTAATCAATTGGTCCGTGTGACCAATAAGGCCAACGGTAAATCTGTGGTGGTGCGGGTCAATGACCGCGGACCGCATGCTCGCTTTGTCCGCGAAGGACGGATTATCGATCTAACCAAGGCCGCCTTTGCCAAAATCGCCCATCCCAAGCGAGGGCTGATTGAGATTCAGCTCGAGTTTCTATAGTTCCGCCCGCCTACCGAAATCTATAGGGTCGAGTCCTACGGCAAATAAGCATATTTATTGCCGTTTGACATCTTTTTTACAACTTTTTACATGCCCATGACAACTTCCCGCGCTGAACCTGTCATACTTAGTCCATAAGACAACAACGGACTGCACCCTCCTTTGCGGGACGATCACTATAAATGAATAAGACCAAGGCTAGAGGGAGAGCTGCTGGAATTGTCCTCCGCGCAGCTCTCAACTTAGCCTCCAACGGGAGGATTCTATGGGTCGGAAAATAGCCTTATTTTTGTCTATCGCGAGTTTCAGCATGCTGATCGGTTTGATCGGCATTTTTTTTGTCCCCCAAACGCACGGGAGTTATGTTGGGCCCGAACTTCGGGCCACGGACGATTTTCTTTTTTATCATGATTTTGACAAACCGGTCATTCAGGCCAACACGGAAAATCAACTGATTCTGAGGGTAGGAGCACGATCGGCGAATTCCCTGGAACGATCGGACCGAATGCCGTTGAACCTTGCCATTGTTCTGGATAAATCGGGATCGATGGGCGGACAGGCTAAATTGGAGAATGCCAAGTTAGGGGCCATTGAAATGGTGAGCCGTCTCAATGAAAACGATGTGGTGTCATTGGTGGTATTTGATTCCCGGGCCCGCGTTCTGGTGCACGCGCAGAAAGCCCGGCATAAGGAGCATATCATCCGAAAAATACACTCAGTGCGGGCGTATGGATCCACGGCCCTGTATAGTGGGATTGAATTGGGTTCGCGGCAGTTAAGCCGATACGCCTCCTCTGATAATATCAGCCGTATTGTGCTCTTGTCCGACGGGCTGGCCAATGTGGGGCCGCAGACAAACGCTGAAATCTTTCAGTTAGGTGAACGGCTCATCGGGCGGGGTATGCATGTATCCGCTATTGGTTTAGGCCTGGATTTTAATGAGCAGTTGTTAACGGGATTGACGGTGAACAGCGGCGGAAATTATTACTACACGAACAGCAGTGACGATTTACCGGATATTTTCCGACGGGAAATCGACCGGAGTGTCACCATTGTCGCCCGTGACATTCGAATTCGAGTCTATGCAGACAATGGTGCCCGAATGCTTGGAGCGATCGGACCGGCCAATCGGGAGGAAGAACTTATGGTCGAGACCTGGATCCCGTTTCTCTATGGAGGCGATGATCAGTACCGGTTGGTGGAACTTGCTGTCCCGCGGGTTTATGAGGGAGATTCATTTTATTTTGGTCATATCGTTATTGAATACTTTGATCCGGTGGATCAAGAAGACAAGGTCCGTCAGTATTCGCTTCGTGTGGATGTGAGCGATAATCCGCGGTTGGTCCGGCAGCGGATGAATAAAGATGTGATTAAGGATGCCTATATTCGACGCTCCGCGGAATACAAGGAAAAGGCCATGCGGCTGGCACGGCAAGGAAACTATCAGGCGGCATCACGCATACTCATTGATTCCAGTAATGAGCTGGAAAACGCGGCCGTGCTATGTGATAATGACAAAGACCTTTATCGGGTGTCTGAGAAAACTCGTGTACTATCCGACGATGTGATACGTCGACGCGGATTCTCCAAGCGAATGATGAAGTCCGAGGTTCTCAATAGCAATATGGAATTCTGGGGGAATTAGCACCACCTAAGGACGGCATGAAAAAGATACAGACATCCTCTAAACTCTGGATATTTTTCGTGATTGTCATTCTCGTGCCGTCGCTGTTGCTGGGATACTTTGCCGTCAGAACTGTTGAGCAGGAAGAGGCGGTCCTGGAACGGCAATGGAAAGAGTCGCTGACGATTGAGGTTTTTCATATCAGTTCACTGATTCGTCAACAGCTCACCCAGATGGAGCGGGAGCTGGATCTGGTATTCGCCGGCAGCGCTGAGACAGACCTAGCGGCGCAGGTCCAGTTGTGGATGGATCAATCCGATTTTATTGGTGTGCCCTTTGTGCTTTCTGCCGAACGATATTTTCTTTGGCCGCATTATTCCAACGGACTGTCGTTGACCGAGTGGCTGTTCATCAAAACACATTTTGATTTCTTCAAGGATAGGCAGACCACGCCGGTTTTTGACGGCGCCTCAATTTGGAAAAAAAGCTATGATCAGCCGGAGGATCTATCGCTGGCGATCAAGGGCGATGTCCGGCCAGACCAAAAGTCGCTGACCTTTAGTCAGCTGATTCAAGGCAAGAGTAGCGGATTGATCCCGCAGATCATAGACAACAAATTATATCTGATCTATTGGCAACGACGGGCCCAGAACGAGATTGTCGGCTGTCTGATCAATCAGGATTATCTGATGACGACGATCCTCGGGATCCTGCCTCAGCTGTATTCTGATAGCCGGGCGTTGAATATCCTGAATGAACACAGTCGGCCGATTTATGGTTTTAAGGATTCAGATCCGATTGATTGGACCAAGCCGTTCTTGTCGGCGCGTATCAGTGATCTGTTGCCGTTCTGGGAAGTGGCCGCCTATTTAACCGATCCGATGTCGATTCGGCAGAATGCCAAGTCGTCGGCTTTACTGATTTGGCTGATGATTTCGGTCCTGATTCTGACAATTCTCACCGGCGGATATGTTATCATTAAGACGCTGCGTAATCAGATTGAATCGGCGCAGCAAAGGGCGACATTCGCGGCGAACGTGTCGCATGAACTCAGGACACCCTTGACGTCGCTTAAGTTGTTTGTCGAAATGCTTGGACGTGATGATATCACTGAGGTCAAACGGACGGAGTATCTCAATATTATTCAGGATGAGACGGATCGGTTGAATCACCTGGTCAATAATGTCTTGGATTTCAGCCGGGCGCGGGAGCGCGGGCGGGTCTATAATAAAAAAGTTTGTGATCTTATGAAGATCGTCGATGATATCGTCGAGAAACACCGTTTCCCATTGCAGACCCGCGGGTTTAATTTAGACTATCGGCCCTCCGCCAAGAAAATAATGGTTGAATGCGATGCATATGCGGTGCAGCAGGTGATCCTGAATCTGATTGATAATGCCGTCAAGTATTCCAGCGAACACAAAACGATTGGGATTGAAGTTTCCGAAGACAAAGACATAGTCAGAGTGTTGGTTGAAGATGAAGGCATTGGAATCAGTCCCAAACTTTCCCGGGAGATATTTGAACCGTACTATCGGGTGGATGATAACCTTACAAGTCGAACCCAGGGGACCGGATTAGGGTTAACCATAGCCGACAAAATCATCAAGGATCATCAGGGGCGCATCACGTTTCGACATAAGGAGCGTGGATCAATTTTTATTGTCGAGCTGCCTATTTATAAGGAAACCGTATGAAATCACAGATACTTATTGCCGAAGACAATGTTTCGATCCTGACGGGAATCGTCGACTATCTGAACGCCGAGGGATTTGGTACCACCACGGCAACGAATGGACGGCAGGCCCTGGAGAAATATCATCAGGAATCGCCGGACTTGATCATTCTGGATATTATGATGCCGGAGTTAAGCGGTTATGATGTGTGTCAAGAGATCCGCCGGAGCGATCAGTTGACCAAGATCATTATGTTGACGGCCAAAGGTGATGAGACCGATAAGGTGGTGGGTCTGGAAATGGGCGCCGATGATTATATTGTCAAACCGTTCAGTCTTAAGGAATTGTCCGCGCGGATTCGAGCTGTGCTGCGAAGAAATGGTACTGAGACCAAGCCGGACAGGCCCAGTTCGCTTGAATTTGGAGACGTGCGTATTGATACTCAGACACTCGTCGGCTATCGCGGAGATAATTCCTTTCCCGTATCCATTCGTGAGATCGAGTTATTGCAATATTTCCTTAATAATGAAGGCCGGGCCCTGGACCGGAATCAAATCCTGGAGGATATCTGGGGCATTCATTATGGAGGGACCACGCGGACGCTGGATCAGCACATCGCCAAATTGCGGCAGAAGATCGAGCGATCACCCCAGGATCCGCAGCACATTATTACCGTCCATCGAGTGGGATACCGATTTGTCCGAAGTCCGTAATTTTACGGATATTCCATTGACCCGATGTTAGCCCTTTGCTAATTTTAGTTCATGGACATTACCAGTCTTTTTAAGCAGGCCATCGAGAAGGAGGGCTCTGATATTCACCTGACGGTTGGCTTACCTCCCACCATGCGTCAGCATGGGGAACTGATGCCGATCAACGGCGCCACTGCGCTGACGGATTCTGATACGCGTAATCTGGCTTATTCCATTATCAATGAAGATCAAAAAAGTGAGTTCGAGAACGAGCGTGAGCTGGATTTTTCACATTATGTCGAAGGGCTCGGTCGTTTTCGTGTCAATCTGTATTGGCAGCAGGACAAGATCGGCATGGCCGTGCGGGCCATTCCATCATTGATACCCGCCCCGGCGGATATCGGATTGTCCCAGGAGGTCGTCAATCTCACGGGTCTGAAAAATGGATTGGTGCTCGTCACCGGTCCGACGGGAAGCGGTAAATCCACCACCCTTGCGTCGTTAATCAATCATATTAACTCGACCTCAAGCAAACATATCCTGACCATTGAGGATCCGATTGAGTTTGTGTATCAAAATGACAAGTCGATGATTAATCAGCGTGAGGTCGGCGCGGATACCAAATCTTTTTCCAGCGCGTTAAAATCGGCCTTACGTGAAGATCCGGATGTGATTCTCGTCGGGGAGATGCGGGATCTGGACACGATTTCCGCGACGTTGACCATTGCCGAGACCGGTCATTTGGCCTTCGCGACTTTGCACACCAATGACGCCGCGCAAACCATTGATCGTGTGATCGACGTCTTTCCGCCGCATCATCAGCAGCAGATCCGGATGATGTTGTCCGTGGTTCTCAGAGGAATTATTTGTCAGCAATTGCTGCCGCGCAAAGACGGCAACGGACGGGTCGCCGCCAGGGAAATCCTCTTTGCGGATTCCGCCATTGCTAATATGATCCGTGAAGGACAGACCCCGCAAATTTACTCGCGGATCCAGACCGGTGGAGAGCAGGGGATGCAGACGCTCGATTCCGAGATTCAGCGGCTCTATAAGGAAGATATCATTTCGGCCGAAATCGCCGAAAAATTTATGGCCCGCCTGGCTGTTTAATTCAAGCCGTTATTTTCTCCCGCAAACGATTTAAATCATCATCCAATCCATCCGTTTGTAAATTTCCAAATCGATAGCGCTCGTAAGTCGTCACAAACTCCGCGCAGGCCTGGTATGCCACTGACTCATCCGACAGTTTTTGTTTGAGCCGATCAAGGAGTTCGGTATTGGTTTCACTCTCACCCGGACGAATGCCGTATTGCTGTTGAAGCAGTTTTTCAAACTCTTGATAAATACGATGAAATTGTTTGATGGATTTCAAGCGTGAGGCAAGGGCCCGTTCAGATCCCGGCGCGCGCAGGTAGCGGATGAATCGTGTAATCGTCGGATAATTGCGGATAAACACCAGGATAAACAACACGGCGATCAATCGGGTTAGCAGTTTTTCAGTTTCCAGGTTTTTGAATTCGGAGCGGAAGCGGACCATCGCCAGCCAGATGGCATCGGCGATCTGGTTGATCCTGCGTCCGGTGTTGATCGCGTTATTGCGGGCATCAGGCGGAGTGGGATCAAACCGGACCCACTCCGAGCGGCCGCTGGCGACGGGAAGATAGGCCTCCACCCAGGCATGAGCGTCGCGCACCCGGACCCGGACTTTTTGATCGCGGCGGCCGGTGAGTTCGGTTCCCAGAAATCCGACCACCATCCGGGAAGGGATTCCGACACTGCGCAGCATCACGGCCATCGCTGACGAGAAAAACGAGCAATACGCGTCGGGCCGTTGGTCGATGAGGTACAACAGACCATTGTCGTCCGCCTTGAAGTTTACATCCAGGGAGTATCCATAGTTATTTCTGAAATGCTGTTCCACGGTGACGGCAATCTCGGCCGCGTTGCGCTTGTCACCGATAATCGGGTGGAGATAGTGCCGCAGCAAATCAGCAAATCGCGGTTCGATTTGCGTGTACTTGGCCCGGTCAATCGGCATGGCGTTGAACTGTGATGCCCGTTCTTCCGATCCGGTGACAACGACTTTGTGGATATTAGGATTCTCACTGTATACCAGACCATTGGGGTCATATTCGTAGGGGCCGTTGTTGCCTTGCACGCTGATAATCCCACGCGGGGTGGGGATCACCGTCTTGAGATTCTCAAACATGGTGATCGTAATCGGATTTTCACCGGACGCGGGATCTTCGTCAAACGGCGTCCGTTCAAGTTCCTGATCCGAAAACCACAAACCGTTCTCATATTTTTCAAAGATTTGGGCGTTCAGATAGATCGGCCGGTCCGAGATCCGGTCAATTTCCAGTACGGGATGAATATCACGTCCGCTGTAACCCGGTCCCTGGATTTGCAACACCGGATCAAATTTAAAGAAATGATGGTTCTTGTAGCCGAAGGCATAGTCACGCATAAACTTCATGTACAACATGTCGCCGATCTTGAAGGCAAAGACCAGTGTGGTTGACAAGGCAGCGACAATCATAAAAAAGACGATGATATAAGGCAGGCGTTTGATGAGTGATGCGGATTTAGGTGACCGTCCTCTGAAATTGATCACCGGTTTGAAAATAATCACCCCGATGTTAATCACAATAAAGACCAGAAACGCGATGAGCGACGGATAGGTAAAGTTGACATTGACCGACAGGGACGCCGTTAACCAGGCCATCAGCCGCAGGAAGAAAAACCGGTATACATATTTGGTATTGAACCACAGAAACAGGGCGATGAAAATCGAACCGGATTGCAGGATGAATATCGCATATGATTGAAAGAAATCCGACGGATAATTACGGGGAAGCAGCGTAATCCAAACCCAGCCAAGTAGTAAAGACACACTCAGGACGGTCGCCCATGAAAATGATTTGGTGGGAACGAATGTTCGCCGCTCGGGCTTGGCCAGGATTTGAATGGTGGATAACACAATGAGCAGGGAGGCCATTGCCGGCAGGATGAAATCTTCCTGACAAGTCCCGTAAACCACCCAACTGGACAGGAGGACCAGCAGGATCTCGATCATATCGTAACGCGGGATGGTTGTCTTTTTCATTGCACAAGTTCCGATTTATCCTTGAGTGCTGAGACAGTGACGTCCTGGTCCGGTATGGAGGATAGATCTCCATTTTGAACGATGACAATCCGTACATTGATACCGAGGTTTTTAAGGTACTGACACAGTTGTGAGCGCGGTTCATCCCAATCGCCGAGAATGACCACGGCGGACGATTGCGGCGCCAGCGTTCGTTTTAATCCCATTTGAATATGGTCGAAACTAAGCGACTTACGGCCGTCAGTGCCAGCCAGTATCTTGAGGATATCATCAAGATAAGTCACCGGATTGCCTTTCTCAAATTCATAGATCGATTCTCCCACGGCCAAAACATCGACGAGATAACCGCGGTTGGACAAACCATCGGCAATCCCCGCGGCCAGTGCGATGCGGCGCTCAAGATGACGGTTCTTGCGGCGCCGGAAGAATTGAGTGTCAACAAAAATGGCCGTACGGACAAAGTATTCGTCGATATACTCTTTAACTATTAACTTGCCGGTGTGGGCGAAGCCTGCCCAGTGAATATCCTTGAGACGATCCCCGTACCGATATTCACGTGTTCCGAAAAATTCATTAGATTCACCTTTGGTGGTGGAGATCGCAATGCCGCCGGGCTGAAAAACCGACTGCAGTGGTAATTCAAATTGATATTGAGGTTCATACTTGGGGTACACCGTCAGCTTTTCTTTTTGACCGCGTAGGATGGGGCGTCGGACCAGATTCAGCGGATATGAACTTCCGATCAGGATACGGGGGAGATTGTAAACGCCGCGATAACGGCACCGGATCACCAGCGTAACGATCTGCGTTTCGCCCGGACGCAAGACGGCAATCGAGTTTTCATAGTCCGCGTGATCAAAGGCATAGTATAAACCAAACGGTAGAATACCCTCGGTGACGTACACATCATACGCCGGTCGCCGTCCGATGTTTGTCACAGCGACTTGATAGATGCAATGGTCACCCGCGTGAACGTTATTGGGAAACCGCCGATAGACTTCGACTTTCGGAACAAAGAAAAAACTGGCGATGAAGGCCGTCAACAGAATCGAAAGGATGATGCTGGTCATCACATAGGCTGATACATGCAGGCCGGGAGAGGCGATTCCCGTCGAGACGAACAGTGCGGTGACGAGCGTCATGCCGTGCGGCGTGAGCCAGGCATAACTGTTGGCCGAGAACCATTTGATAAACGAATGGTCGCGGGCCGGCATAAAAAATGACCATCGTGGCTTGGGCATCAGCGGGGTACTTTAATGGATGAAACAATATCCTGAATGATTTTACTCTGGGTAACGCCTCCGTACTGGGCCTTGGTCTCCAGTAAAATGCGGTGGGCCAGGACCGGTTCGGCCAGGACTTTGATATCCTCGGGGATCACATAATCGCGTTCGTGCAGAATCGCGCGCGCGCGGACTATCCGGGCGTAAAGTAAAGCTCCCCGGGTGGAAACGCCTAGCCGTAAATTGGCATGATTCCGGGTAGCTTCGACGATGCTGAGGATATACTCGGCCACTGTTTCTTCGATCTTGATATCATCGATCAGTTGCTGCAACCGTCTGAGATCTTCCAGACTGAGCACGGCGGAAATTCCGTCGACCGGATCGGACGTCGTCCGGTTGATCAAAAGACTTTGTTCCTTGGCCTTGGGCGGATAACCCAGATCGATCTGCAGCATAAACCGGTCCAGTTGAGCTTCAGGTAAGGGATACGTTCCGTGATATTCGACCGGATTCTGCGTGGCCAGGACAATGAACGGTCCGGGCAGCGGGTGACTTTTTCCATCGATCGTGACCTGTTGTTCGCTCATCGCTTCGAGTAGAGCTGATTGAGTGCGCGGCGACGCGCGGTTGATCTCATCGGCCAGGACAATGTTGGCAAATAGCGGGCCGGGTTTAAAGGTAAAGGTTGATTCCTTCTGATTAAAAATGTTAATGCCGGTGATATCCGTCGGTAATAGATCAGGAGTGAATTGAACCCGATTGAACGATCCGTCGACCGTACGGGCGAGCGATCGGGCCAGGGTGGTTTTGCCAATGCCCGGGATGTCTTCAATCAGGATGTGTCCAGAGGCCACAAGGGCCAGGATCACCAGCTCGATTTTATCTTCCTTACCCTGGACCACCAGCGCTAAATTGGTCCGGGCTGATTTCATGATTTGACTGGCGTCAGAAATAGGTATTGTCATAAGGTCCTGTTTCCTGTTCGGTGGTGATTAAATCGGATTATTGCAAATTGTCGAGGTCTTTACGCATTAGGTCTGCCTCAGCGGCACGCCCCGTTATCACGTAAAGCTCAACGAGCAGCTCACGCGGATTCCGGAGCAGTCGATCAAAGTGAATGGCTCCCTTGAGATGATGTTCCGCGTTTTTATAGTCTTCCATTTTAAAATACGTGGCGCCCAGGTAAAAATGCGTCTGGGCATCGGCATAATTAGATTTTAACATCCCGCTGAAATATTGCTGAGCCTCTTTGAGATTATTTAGTTTCAGCGCGATGATTCCAAGGTTGCCCCGGATTTGCGATTGCCGGAACGGTGTTCCTTCAATTGTTTGAAAATGTTTACGTGCCCGTTCATATTGACCATGATTCAGGTAGTAATGGCCTAGCCAGAAATTGGGCCAGAAATTTGCGGGTGAAACCGAAAGCCAGTACTGTCCGTATGATTCTTCTGAATGCCAATGTTTATTGTATGTATGGGTAGACGTGGCAAAAAGCAGAATGAACAGACTGAAAAAAATCACACTAAAAGGTTGGCGGACCTTTAAGAAGGTCTCTGCAAGAATGACGCAGAATCCGATCGAGCTGTAAAACAGCCAGTGCGATTGAATCACAAAACCCAGGAACGGCCGGGAAAAACAGGCCAGGGCGATTGGGATACATCCAATGGCCAGCCACGCGACACCAAAGCGGTAAGGGCTTGTGCAGCGTTTGGAAAAGACAATCACGAGGGCTGCCAAGGCCGCCAGAATGGTCCCGATGATCCAGGTCACAAGTCCCTGACGGATGATGGGGGTGTCCCAGGCCAGGACGATCCCATCGAGTGTGATCAGTTTCGTGATATACCAGACGATCAGCCGGGCATAGCTGGCGATATATTCCGGAAATGTGACGGCGTATAGCTTTATGTAGCTGAGGACATTGGCTTCACTATGAAGCAAGTGAGAGCGTAACACCACAAATCCCACGACGAGTAAACCAAAAGGGACGGCGGCGGCGAAGGATTGCTTAAATGAAAATTGTTTGGAGCAATACAAGGCGGCAAATACGTACAGGGGGAATGCCACCACGACTTCGTGACAGAAGATGGCCAGCGTGAACCATATCAGGCTGAGCAAAAAACGCATGACCGATTTGTTCTCTTTGAGAAAAATCACGTAGTGTAGGACGCTCAAACAAAGCGCCAGAATCATAAATGAAAAGGAGGTCGCGTTCTTGTAATTTACGGCCACACTATTAATCGGATGTGTGCAAAACAGCATCGCGGTAAAAAGTGACAGCAAACGCCGTTCGAACAACACCTGCATCAGTCGATACAACGCCAATCCCGCGCACGTGAAGATTAGCAGGTTGAGCAGGTGATAGGCAACGGCCTTTTTGTCAAACATCACAAAGGTGACAAAATTAAAAAACTCTGTAACCGGTCGAAGGTATACCTGGGATTTAAGGGACTTGAGGTCAAAGTCCAGAAAATTTTTGTGCAGAAAATCGGTGTTGTTGAGCAGGCGCGGATAATCGTCCATCAAGAACCCGCTATTCAACGCGTTGCTGAATGTCAGTAGACAGGTCAGGACAATAAGCAATGGAGCTATCCATCGCAGACGGGAGTCATTGAAAAAATGTGAGGTCGATTGTTTGGAAATTGTCATATGTCCGATTAGCGCGAAAATTCTTCACTGGACGAGAACGCGTCGAGCTTGCCCGACATCAGCTGAGCCACGACCTGTGTGTATTCAATGCGCGCCAGCACGATTTTAATCACGGCGGTAATAGGGACTGCCAAAAACATTCCCACGATGCCCCAGATCATCCCAAAGAAAATCAAGGCCATCAGCACCGTGATTGGATGCAGTTCCAGGGACTCACCCATGATTTTCGGCGCGAGAATATTGCCGATACCGAATTGAATCACGCCCGGTATCGCGAAGGCCATCACCTTGGCCACGGTTGACATCTCCGGATTGAGCAGGACCACAGGCAGGGGGAGAAGAGTGGCCACGATTGAGCCGATATTGGGAATAAAATTCAAGAGCATGGCTAATACGCCGAAGACCAGGGCAAACTTCACCTTCAGAAAAAACAGGGTTATACCGACGAGCGCGCCGGTCAGGGTTGAGATGAAAAACATCGCGACCACATAGCGCTTGATACGTGATTCAATATTAAAGAGTAGACTACCCTCGCGTTGTTTGGGCGGTTGTTTACCGATGAGCAGAAAGATCATGAAGATAATCACCAGTAGACTGCTGGACAGCACACTTAGAAATCCGCTGACCGTTCCCTTGACCACATTTCCGACCGTTACGGCCGAGGTCTCCAGGATTTTTCGGGTGGCTTCTTCTTTTTCGATCCCGAAACGTTCCAGCGGAAGCTTGTTGAACGAGTCACGGATCAGAAGCCGGATGTTGGATTGGTAGTCAGTGGCTGAGCTTGAGATCTGAGTAACCGAGGCGGAAATCAAAATGCTGAACAAGGTCAGCAATACCAGTCCCAGGACAATGGTGAGGAAAATGGCCAGGCCGCGCGGACATTTGAGAACCCGCATGAGAAAATCGATGATCGGTGTCAGGGAATAGGTGAAGAAGAGGGCCAGGACAAAGGGGATCAGCACCGGTTTCAAAAAGTACAAGGCAAAGCAGATCACAAACGCACTGATAATGCACAGGCAAATGGTCTGAAACCGGAATTCTTTGTTGGGAATTTCCATCACGGTTTTATTATAGTGTGTTTGCGGGCAATGTCCACGAATAAATTCCAAATCAAATACCCCATAAGTCTTGATATTCCAGTAGGTTATAGGTGTATTTTAAAGGTTGACATAAGATAATCGACCTGATATCATTTCCTTCTAAGCTGTTCGAATAAGAGTACTTACAGAGAAAATCAAATTGTCAAAGCAGTCAACTTTCATCTCCGATACGCATGCGGCGCAGTTAGTCGCGATTTTTGCGAATGAAATCCGTGCCTTCCTGCAGTATCTGGCCAGTTCCATCAAGTATTCGACCTTATCCAGAGTTGACAATAACCAGACAATTTTGTCACAAGTTGAATCAGCCATTGTCGGCAATGTGAAGACATTCTTGGCCCATCCTGAGCGGTTTTCGGATCGTCAGCTGGTAGAACACGGGATGGACTTTAACAAAGCGTTGGAGCATCCGATCCGAATTGAGGTGAGAACGCTTCCGGAGGTTTCCGGATGCGCCCAAATCGCGGTGCGCGGTATTTGCGGCGATTTCCGGCGCGAGGCGCTGGACCGCATTGCGCAAACTGATCTTTTGAAGTCGGGATCGTTTTATTTGCGAGTATCCGGCAGCGCGTCATTTGAGATCAATCAGGCTGGGGTGGACAAATCCCTGCCGATTCGATACCTGCGGCACAAATGGCCGCAGATCCTCAGAACGATCAAGTATAAGCCCGGCGAACAGCTCGATTGCAGTCAAAGTCTCACTGTTATCACGGCGGACGGGGATGGAACCACATTTTCCGGGCCGAGCCTATCGCAGGCCCCGACGATCAGGACCAGTCAGGCGTATCCAGCCATATTGGAGTATCTGAAACGCGGAGGGATCTATGTGATTATCTCGGGCAATCATCTGCAGCGGACGGTGTCCCGGGTCAAAGGAATGGTGCCGGATGAACTGATTGGCCGGATTATGATTGCCGCTAACGGCGGGGCCAATATGGTTTATTTCGACCAAAAAGGCGATGTCTGGGAACTGAAGGACTATCGTGAGAACGCGCTCAAGACAGTTCAGGCGGCCGATAGCGGGCATGATCTGGATATGATCTACATCGGAGATGACGGTCGACAGAGCGGCAATGACCGGGAGGCCTTTGAGGCCGTCGGGTATGGACGTTCGATTTTGGTAGCGAAGACAGTAACCGATGATATAATACCTGACCTTAAGGAACGCTACGTAGGCGGACTGGAGGGAGGTACACGAAAAGTGCTCGAGGCCGTAAATCAGCGAATCGACCAAAATCCGCGGCAACGCGTTTTTACCGATGAGAATTATCGCGATTTGATCCAGGGAGTCCAATCCGGTTAGATATGTTAGCCTCAACACTGTGCTATTTGAAGCGTGACGGAAAGACCTTGATGTTGCATCGCAACAAGCGCGACGCGGATGTACACAAGGGCAAGTACAACGGCTTGGGCGGCAAATTTCACCCGGGAGAGTCCCCGGAGGATTGTGTGATCCGAGAAGTCCGGGAAGAATCCGGACTCACGATGAAGAATCCCAGGCTACGCGGCGTGATGACATTTCCTGAATTCAAGGATCAGGAGGATTGGATCGTCTTCCTATTCACGGCCACGGAGTTCGAAGGAAATCTTGAGGAATGCGATGAAGGGGAGCTGGAGTGGATCGACGACCAGAAACTTTCTGAGCTGCGTCTTTGGGAGGGCGATAAGTATTTTTTGTCTTGGTTGGAGCAGGAAAAATTTTTCTCCGCCAAGTTTTGTTATAGAGATGGTCAATTAATCGATCACGAGGTTACTTTTTACCATTGAAGAAAATTTTCAAAAAGCTTCGCGCTTTTTTCATAAAGGAGAACACGATGAGTTCAATTACGCCATCAGAAGACCGCATCTTGGCATGTGACATCAAGGATGAAACCGGATTAAATGATTTTCACCAACTACCGGATTTGTTCGGAATCGATATCGATAAAGTCGGGATCAACCGTTTCCGTATTCCGATGAACTATAAAAGTGAAGACGGCAGTTTGATCAATCACGACACGGAAGCGAGCATGTACATTCACTTTCCCAAGGGTAAGGCCGGAATCAATATGAGCCGGCTGTATCAGTTTCTGCAGGAAGAAGCGGCCAAAATGCATGTGAGTACCAAATTTTTTGAAAGTATCCTGAACCGTTACCGATCGGACATGCGCGACGAAGATACGGACCCGCTATTCAAGAAATCCTACCTAAAATTGCGTTTTAAATACGCGCTCAAGCAAAAATCACTGAAGAGCGATCGATGGGGCTGGCAGTACTACAACTGTATTCTGGAAGGTCAGAATGACGAAGGTGAATTAAAGCTGTTTTTAACGGTTTGTTATGAATATTCGTCAACTTGTCCATGCAGTTTGTCGATGTCCAAGCAATATGAATATGAGCATTCATCGAATAAAACTGAAGAGGGTAACGGTATGGCCGTTCCGCATAGCCAGCGCTCGGAAGCCCGGGTGACCGTTCAGCTCAAGGATATTGAACAATTCTTTATCGCTGACCTCGTCCAATTGCTTCGCAAGGCCATTCCAACCGAGACGCAAAGCTTTGTGAAGCGAGTTGATGAACAGGCGTTTGCGTTGCTCAATGCGCAAAATCCGATGTTTGTCGAGCACGCGACGCGTCGTTTGAGCGAAGCGCTTAATTCGGAAGACAAGATTATCGACTGGGTCGCCAGCGTGGAGCACTGGGAATCACTGCACAGCCATAACGCGGTCGCCGTTATCCGAAAAAATCACACCGGTGGTCTCAAGTAAGAATGTCGGATCCCGCGAAATCTTCTCCATCGGTTCATCAGCACAAATCGCAAGCAGATAAGCGAGGCGTGATCCGTTGCGCTGTCGTCACGGTTAGCGATTCGCGGACGCCGGAAACCGACATCAGCGGTCAGTACCTATGTGAGAAGATTACGGCAGAAAGTCATCAGGTGATCGGGTATCATATTGTCAAGGACGAGCCCAAGGATATCAGTGAAATTTTGGCCCGCTTGACGGAATCGGTGATGGATGCAGTGATCTTTAACGGCGGCACCGGTATTTCGGGGCGTGACCGGACTTATGATGTGATTGAATCCCGGCTGGACAAGCGATTGCCGGGATTCGGCGAGCTTTTCCGTATGCTTAGTTACCAGGATATCGGCACGGCCGCGATGCTGTCACGGGCGTGCGCCGGCGTTTATCAAAACACGGTTATCATCTCGATTCCCGGATCACCCAATGCTGTAAAGCTGGCCTGGACAAAGCTTATCGCTCCGGAACTTAAACATATGGTTTGGGAAATTTTACGTTAGAAAGGATCAACGGTCATGATATTATCCGGTTTGGAAATCAAAAAACGTTTGGGTAAAGATATTTTCATCGATCCTTTTGACGACGCTCAGCTCAACACCAACAGCTACAATCTTAAACTTCACAACAAGGTTCTGATTTACGAAGATGATGTGCTCGATATGAAAAAAGAGAACCGCGCAGTGGAGCATACGGTTCCTGAAGATGGATTACTGCTTCAAACCGGCCAGCTGTATTTAGGCCGTACGGTTGAGCACACACGCACCGAGAATTTTGTACCGATGCTGGAAGGGCGATCATCCATCGGCCGACTGGGATTGTTTGTGCACGTAACGGCCGGTTTCGGCGACGTTGGTTTTTCCGGTTACTGGACACTGGAAATGTTCTGCGTCAAACCGATCCGGATTTATCCAGGTATCGAGATCTGCCAAATATTCTTCCACAGTATCGAGGGTGATTTCGAACGCTACGTCAGTAACAAATATCAAAACAATACCGGTGTGCAGCCCAGCCTGCTGTACAAAGATTTCCAGAAAGTTTCAGAGACGGCATCACCACCTAAATAAATGGATCTAGATCGTTTATACAAAAATTTTGAGGTCCTCGACAATTGGCAGGATCGTTATCGCTACATTATTGAGCTCGGTAAGAAAATTCCGCAACTGGACGAAGCGGATAAGACCGAAGAAAATCGAGTGTACGGCTGTGTCAGTACCGTGCATCTGAAGATCAATCCCAGCCAAGATGATCCTGTGAAGATTCACTTTATCGCCAACAGCGATGCGATGATTGTCAATGGCCTGATCGCGATCATGCGTATCATTTACGACGGAAAGACAATCGACGAGATCAAGGCGGTGGATATTGAAGCTATATTCAAGAAGTTGGGCCTGGAGGGGCATCTGAGTCCCAACCGTCGCAACGGATTCTTCTCGATGGCCGAGAAGCTGCGGACATTGAAATTATAACGCGCTTGTATCACGGTGTTAGTTTGATAAAATTATAGAGTAATCATTAACAATACGTCTGAATCAGGAGGACGCCATGAATAAAATCATTTTAACCACACTTGTTGTTGGGCTGATGACGTACGGATGTGAAACGCTGGATACGGATACCAAACGCGGCGCGGCCGGAGGGGCATTAGCAGGGGCTACCATTGGCGGGATCGTCGGACATCAGGATCGTCATGGCGGCGAAGGCGCGGCGATCGGAGCAGCGGCTGGAGCATTAGCCGGTGGGTTGATGGGAAATGCGCTCGACAAAAAGGGCGCGTCGGCGGCCGGGTATCTCTCGATTGTTGACATTGCCGACATGGCCCAAAAGGGCGTGCCGGGGAATATTATCGTCGACGAGATTCGCCGGACAAAGTCGACGTATGATCTGAATCTTGAACAAATCGATTTCCTCAAATCCCGAGGGGTGGACGGATTTGTCATCGACTATATGCTGGAGACCATGTAATGGGTATTGATAAAGATCTCTTGGATATCCTGGCCTGTCCGGAAACCAAAAAAAATCTGGAACCGGCCGACGACGCCCAATTGGCTAAGATCAATGCGGCCATCAGTGCCGGACAACTGATCAACAAGTCGGGTCAGAAAGTTTCAGAGCCGCTACAGTCGGCTTTGTTTCGGGCGGGAGATTTAACGGCCGTATATCCGGTTCGTGAGAATATTCCGATTCTGCTGGTCGATGAACTGATCGTACTTGATCAATTGCTCACTCAATAGCCGGAGGCGGTTATGCCTTTTTACGATTATTATTGTGCGGCCAATCAACAGACGGTTGAGGTGCAGCACTCAACGACAGTGACGCTTAAAACGTGGAAAGACGTCTGTGAAAACGCGGATCTTCCTTTAGGCGATACGTCGCCGGACAGTCCCGTGGAACGGCTGATTTCGGCCCCGCAGGTCAAGACGACTATGGGCGACTCGCGGCTCAAGGAATTGGGTTTTACCAAATTGGTCAAGCGGGACCAGGGCGTGTATGAGAATGTCACGGCCACCGGTCACGAAAAAAAATATGTACGGGCGGACGATCCGACCAGTATGCCGGATTTTAAAAAGAAGATCGGCGACTAGGTTGGTTCCGGTTTGTTGGCGACGCGCCGAATTTGAATAAATGTATGGACGCTTTCCTTTCATGGTGGCAACACCTTCCCGAAACAATTAATCCTGTCTTATTTGAGATTGGTTCGATCCAGATCCGCTACTACGGATTGATGTATTTAACATCGTTTCTCGTGGTGTACTTAATGCTGGGCTATCGTATCAAGCGTGAAAAGTTTTCCTACACGTCGGACCAGTGTGAAGATTATATCGTGTGGGCGATCATCGGGGCTTTGGTCGGCGGGAGGATCGGATATGTCCTGTTCTATGATTTCGCGTACTTTATTGAACATCCGATTCAGGTATTTTGGCCTTTCCGGAAGGTCGACGGCGAACAAATCGTCGGTATCAGCGGTTTGTCGTATCACGGCGGGCTGATTGGCGTCTTTGTTGCCACACAGTGGTTTTGTTTTAAGGAAAAAATACAGTTCTGGAAGTTTGTCGATTTCTTTATTCCGGTGGTTCCGTTAGGTTATACGTTCGGGCGCATCGGGAATTTTTTAAACGGAGAGTTGTACGGCCGTGTCACACAAGTTCCGTGGGGGATGTATTTTCCCGGGGCGGGCAGTTATGAATTGCGGCATCCGTCCCAGCTGTATGAGGCGTTGCTAGAGGGCATTGTGTTGTTTACCGTGCTGTGGAGTTTGCGGCATCGCGAGTTATTTGATGGCTGGTTATTCTGGGTTTACGTGATGGGATATGGTGTGGTGCGGTTCTTGATCGAGTACGTGCGAGAACCGGACCGGCATCTGGGCTTGATCGCGTTCAATCTCTCGATGGGACAGATTTTGTGCCTGGTCATGATTATCATACCGGCCGTGGTGCTTCTGGTGAAATCAAAAACCGCAAAAGGTGAGCGAGGATAGTATGAAGATTGTCATTGAACATGAAGGTCACAAAGTGACATTACAGGATGAA
Organism: bacterium; assembly: GCA_030429765.1. GTDB lineage: Bacteria > Omnitrophota > Gorgyraeia > Zapsychrales > Zapsychraceae > JAGOSC01. Next base: position 218,265 of record JAUIER010000001.1, read on the forward strand.
ACAATCGTGGATATATGCGATGCCATTGATTTAGCGGAACAGGCATTGATCGGAGTTGGATACGATCCTGAACGTTTGCAGGGGGCATTCCTGGTAAAGGCCCGGCAAATCGAGGGGACACTTTAAAATATTTTTCTTTGATAAAACATTTCGGCTTGACAAAACGATTTTTGTGTGTATAATTTGAGTATAGTTGGTTGGCAAGGTTGTCAACTCCAACGAAGTTTTCAGGACATTGATGCCCGAACATTTCAGATTGAAATGTCGGGTTTTTTTATTAGGATGTATCCAAAAAATCATAAGTTCCTGAAATTATGAGACATGCGACAAGTGAGCAACGATGCTCCAGTCCTGCCCAACGGCAGAGCTGGGGCTTTTTTATTAACAACCAACGACCAGGAGTCCATATGAACGAATCGATCCGAAAGACAGAAATGAGATTTCCCGAAGACATAGGCGTTCGTCAGATCATTCACGATCCGCGATTCGACTATATGCTGTTTCACTATTACGAATGCAACTTTTATATGGTACTAAATTAATGGAACGAACTGATTTTAATAACACAATCAAGCATCTGGACTCAAAATGGCCACACACCGGCGCGATATTTTTTGATGATTGCGGTTGCGGTGACGCGAAAGACCGAACGGCTAAGTATCTGCCCAACGGTATGTCGGTTGTCGAGTACTTGTACAGAACACTCAAATATGTCTGCAAGGACGTCGTAGTGGTCGGAAACGCAGCCAGTATTCCAGATGAGCTATCCCATCTTAAACAGATTTCGATTAATTTTGACAGGGTCGGGCCGATTGGTGGACTAGAAGCCTTATTAAGTTCCGGTCTGGATTCTGAATACCTCATCACGCCAAGTGAGGTGGGTCTCGTTGATTCCAAACTGTATCAACTGCTGACTCAACCGCATATCCAATCGCCGGCTATTTTAGCCAGCCCTCAAGTATCCCCCGGCGAAAACAAGCCATTTCCGCAGTCTATCGAGATAATCGACTATCCGCAAATCGGGAGGTATTCAACGGACTCACTAATGAGTCTTCGCGAACAAATAATTGGTCAAAACTTTTGTATGCACCGATTGGCCCAGAGGTTGGACGCTGTCAAATTGATTATCCCTGAAGACCTGACATACGCATTGGCCAGTTCCGATTCCCCGCATGAACACGATGTGCTGTGCAATCTCAACTAGACTGACCCAGTATTAGTTATTTCCCTTTTTGACAAATTCCGTGATCGGAGATAGACTATTTTCATTAGCAATGTCATATGGAAAAAGTATATGTCTGACTATCGAATTCTAGTGGTTGACGATGACGAAGATCATCGCTTTATCATCGGTGAGTGTCTGAAGGCCAAGGGTTTTACCAATCTATCCTTCGCGATTAGCGGCGAAGATGGTGTGGAGAAGGTTCGGGCCAATCCGCCCGACATTGTGCTGACAGATACCGATTTGGGCCGTATGGACGGTTTTGCTGTCTGTGAAACGGTCAAAAAAGAGTTTCCGCATATCAAAGTCGTGGTGATGACCGGGCATGCCGGCCATGTGAATTTTCCGGCCGCCCAGCGCGTGGGGGCCGATGAATACAAGGTCAAAACCGGTGACTGCGGCGAGATCATCTGGGGGTTACGCCGATGTGTGGCTGATCTCGATCAAAATCCTCCGAAGCAGTGAATTTCCTCCGACATTCTCAAAATTTCCCCAAAATCGCCGAGTTCTGTTTTGACAAACCCGGGAATCAATATTAAACTGCAAAGAGGTACTTACACTGCTCCCAAACCCCCTTTACTTTATACAAACGAAAGGCCAGTATGAAACCCAGTGACATCGAATGTGTCGTATTTGATGTGGAGACAACAGGACTGTTTCCCAAAGATGGAGATCGGATTATTGAAATTGCCGCGGTTAAGGTGAAACGCGGTGAGATTGTCGATGAATTTGAATCATTTATCAATCCGGAACGGGAAATTCCTATTGAAGCCTCGCGTGTCAATAATATCACCGATGATATGGTGGCCGACGCGCCGACGGCAGAGGATGTGTTGCCGAAGATGATCGATTTTGTCGGGGGGGCAAGTCTCGTCGGGCATAACGTAAAATTTGACCTGGAATTTCTGTGTTTTCAATTATCCCAATGCGGGCGAAAATTACGCAGTGTGACGCCGGCCATCGACACTCTGAAGCTTTCACGCGGATTGATCCCGCAGCTGAACCGTCATCGTCTAGAGAATGTCGCGCAGTATTTCGGCGTACAGATCGGAGATACACACCGCGCGTTAGCTGACGTTAAGCTCACAGTGGCTGTCCTAAATCGCCTTTTTGATCTCGCCGATCAGCAGGGATTTCAAACGGCCGACAAAATCTTCAAGCATTTTGGCGTTGAGAAGCCGAATTACAAGATTCAAGACGTCAGTCAAGGATCGCTTTTCTAGTGAATCAATCCCCACATGACCAATTCATGCAAGCCGCGATTGAGGAGGCCCTCAAGGGTCGCGACACTGCGGCGCCCAATCCCATTGTCGGTGCCGTGATCGTGGAAGACGGACAGATCGTCGCGAGGGGCTATCATGTCCGCCCGGGTGAGGCCCATGCCGAGGTCAATGCGCTCAAAGAACTGGATCGGGAGCCCAAGGCGGATGCGGTTTTATATGTTACACTTGAGCCATGCAGCACCTTAGGCCGCACGGGCAAATGCACAGCCGCGATCATTAAGGCGGGGATCCGTCACGTTTGTGTCGGGGCGATCGATCCCAATCCGGATCACAACGGCCGCGGGATCAAGGTGTTGACTGAGGCCGGTATCAAGGTTGAAACCGGAATTCTCGAACAGGAATGTGTTGCGCTAAACCCTGAGTTTAACGCGCGTATGCGGGATGAAGCTTCATGAAAGATGCAGATAAATTTTCACTCAATCAACGGCCGCGCCGCAATCGTAAATCCGCGGGAGTCCGCGCCTTGGTTCGCGAGACGTGGCTGTCGCCGCAGTCGCTGGTCGCGCCCTTGTTTATTATGGACGGAGATAATCGGCAGGAATCCATTGCGTCCATGCCGGGCATTTCCCGACGGACGATTGATCTGACGGTTCGCGAGGTTCAGGAATTAGCCGATCTGGGAATTGGCGCGGTGGCCTTGTTCCCCAAGATAGATGATGGCAAAAAAGATTCGACCGCATCGCTCAGTCGAGATCCGGACGATATTGTGCCGCGATGTGTTCAGGCCATTAAAAAAGCCGTTCCGCAGACTGTTGTCATCACGGACGTCGCGATGGATCCGTACTCCAGTGATGGACATGACGGGCTGGTGCGCGACGGGCAGATCATTAACGATGAGACCTTGCCGATTCTGGCCGACATGGCGCTCAATCAGGCCCGGGCCGGATCCGATATGGTGGCCCCGTCGGATATGATGGATGGACGGGTGGGGTACATTCGACAGGCGCTGGACCAGGCCGGATTTACCGACGTTGGTATCCTTTCATATGCCGCGAAATATTGCTCATCGTTTTATGGTCCCTTTCGAGACGCGCTGGATTCTTCCCCCAAGGCCGGTGATAAAAAGACCTATCAAATGGATTATGCCAATCAGCAGGAGGCTTTACGGGAGGTTCAGCTGGACGTTGCGGAAGGCGCCGATATGGTCATGATCAAGCCGGCCTTAAGCTATCTGGATGTCATTCGGTCGGTCAAAGAGGCTGTCAGCATTCCGGTGGCCGCCTATCACGTCAGTGGCGAATACGCGATGGTTAAGGCCGCGGCGGAACGAGGCTGGATTGACGAACAGCAGGCCGTGATTGAAATTCTTACCTCTATCAAACGGGCGGGAGCGGATGTGATCTTCACCTATTTCGCCCGTGACTATGCCTCATACAAAATTTGACAAATCATCAAATTGATGATAGTCTTGGCTTAATCAATCCCCCCGAAAGCTTCCAGCCATTCTTTCCCGTTTACCTTCAATAATCAAATAAGGAGGTGAATAGCATGCAAAAGAGATTTTTCTGCAGCCTATTGAGTGTGATTGTGACATGTATGATGATGGCTCAAGTCGTTTGCGCGGAGGACGTGTATGTGACCAAATACGGCAAGAAGTATCACAAAAAAGACTCACGCTTTATCAAGGGCCGGGAAGTTGAGAAGCTGACCATCGAGGAAGCCCAGGCGCGGGGATATATCCCCAGCAGTGATTTTCTCGAGGACGAGAGCGAAAACGAAGATAAGCAGGAAAAATAGATGCCGTTAAGGTGTCGAAAATAAAGGGGGGCATTCAGCCCCCCTTTAGTGTATAATGGAAGGCGTTAATCAGGACCTATCCATGAAAAATTTTTTAAAATCAGCCTTCAGTCTGACAATCATATGCTGTGTGATGTCCATCCCCTTGGCACACGCGCAGTTTGATTCCTCAACACACTACGAGGATGCCGTGCCGGCCATTCTGGATGAGCTGACCACATCTGTTGAGAATGTCAGTAATTTGAATGATATCGGGGCCTGGGCAGAACAAACCCAGACGCGTTTGCCGGAGTTGCTGGATGAACTCATCGCGGCCATCACGCAGTATTCGAATCAACCGCTGGATGATAACTCACTGACACAATTAACGATACTTTCCGAAAAGTGGAACACCGTTGTCGCGGAGTATCCGGATCTGGCGGGAGTGGCTGTCCTGGTTGAGCCGATTTTGGATCAGGCACTGGCCGGGCTGCCGGCCGTACGCGGACACCGAGCAGGGGATACGCCGTTTCAGAGTTTCTTTGAGTTTTATCGGGCGATGGAGATCCGTAATCCCTGGGGCGTCAGCGCGTTTTTTCAGTTGGAGCCGCTTCCCAATATCACCCGTTTGTTGACCCTGGTTGAAAGTGCCCGCACGCAAACCTTTAAAGGCGTGGAGGAGACCTTTGTCTATAGCAGCGAAACCACGGTTACCGTCAACAATGAAGTTGTATTTCATCAGCTGATTATTGACAACGAGGTGGTGAAATTATTTCAGAAAACGGTCGATGTCACATTGGTGCATGAAATCCTGCGTCAAATCCAGCAGGATGGTCTGGATCCGTCGTTAGTGGCGGCGATCCAGTCATTGGTCGATCTGATCGATTTTCACTTGATGGAGGCCCAGAACAATGGCCTGGTCATCGCCAGCGCGGCCGTGCCAGCTCCCGCGCCGGCTAATGCGGCGGTCAATGTTCCGCAGCCCGCAGTCACTCAATTTTTAGAGGATTTATTTTCATCCGCGCATTTTGCACACTTATCTGAATTGATGCATCCGTTCATCGAATCGGTTCCGGCCGAGACGCATGGAGTTCCTACCGAGGCGCAGGCCAAGCGGGCATATAGGGAAACCGTCCAGGTGGTCCCGGTGGAGTCGCTCAAACACAAGGCCGAGCAGCCAGCTAAGCCCGAACCAGTTGTCAAGACGAAAACCGTTGAGACATCGGCACTTTTGGACGACTATAACAAGTCCAGTGATCGTATCGGCAGTCTATGGCTATCCATCATTTTCTTTCCCCTCTTTATAGGAATATTAATACAATTTATAAAGATGGCCCTATCCCCGACGGTGTCGCTCCTCAAGCGACGTCCGGATGTCTATATCCGCTAAGAAAATCTCCGATTTTTTGTCTAAAATTTTGCATTGCTCAAAAAAATAGTCTATACTTCAACTAGACAATTTGGATTTTATCGTTTGACCGATAAAGGCAAACCCGGGGTAACCCGGCGACGCAAAACTACAGGGTCCTAAAACTAGGATAGCCAGGTGCCGAAACAGAATGATCAGTTTTCATTACTCGAAAACGGCATGGCCTATTCCTATCTACGGAATAGGCTTTTTTTATGAACGAAACGTTTCAGTGCAAACGAAGGAGTAAACAATGAAAGCGAAAACATTGGCGATAAAACAAGATTTGTTCCGGAATGTCATTTTTCCAGCCCTGCTGGTACTGACACTGATTTTGTGCGGAACAACCGCTGTCGAATCTAAGGAGAGCATCAGCTTTCAGCATGAGCTTTATGGTGAGATGAAAATGCCGATTGATGTGGCGGTCTCGCAGCTAGGCGAGGTATTTGTCCTGGATCAGAAGCAAAGCCAGGTGCATGTCTTTTCTGAGGGAGGCGAGTGGATGTACAGCTTTGCCGACTACGGCTCAGGGCCGGGTAAGTTGATGAATCCGGAATCGATAGCGTTGAACCTGAATGATGAGGTTATCATTGCCGACACAGGCAACAAGCGGGTTCAGGTATTCAGCAAAGAGGGGCGATTCATTTATGAACTGGGAAGTTCAGGTGAAAAACCCGGTCAATTCAACAAACCCACGAATGTGGCTGTCGATCAATATGGCTACATTTTTGTGATGGACGTGGGTAATCAAAACATTTCGAAATTTTCTCCCAAAGGTGTCTACTATCAAAGCCTGCCGCTCAACGGTGAGCCGCAAGACATGGTGTTTGACGTGCAGCAGAACCTCTATATTCTGCATGCGACGGATGGACATATCGTCAAGTGGATGCTGGACACCGGCAGCAGTGAAATCATTGAGTACAATTGGGAAGGTCGAGAATTTATGAGCGAGGCCGCCGGTATGACCGTGGATATGCGCGGTGATATCTACCTGGTTGATCATGAAACCAGCCGGGTGGTCAAAATCGATCAGGAGCAGAACCTGCTGTTGTCATTCGGTTCCAAAGGGGACGGTAAAGGTCAGTTTTTGAAACCGGCCGGGATCACGGCGGATCAGCATGGCAAGGTTTACATTGCCGACTCACGCAACAAACGGGTTCAGGTGATCGACGTGAAGGGCAGCTACAAACCCACACTGGCCTCATGGGCCGGACAGCCGCCGGTTGTTGATTATTTAGAGTCCATTCCCGTCGAGGAATCGATTGTCGATCTCAAGTATAAACCCAACTACGGACTGTTCGCCTTGTCAGAGGAGTCTGGTCACATTACTCATAAACGAATGGATGAAAAATATCAGTACGGTGAATTTGAGGATCGAGCCTTGTCATTTGCCCGTCCTCAGGCCATGGACATCCTGATGGATGGACGTATGCTTGTGGCCGACACCGGCAATCACCGGTTGCAATTCATCAATCCCGACGGAAGTCATAACTACTTGTTTGGTACCCGCGGTTCAGACGACGGACAGTTTGATTCACTTCAGGGTGTCGCTGTCCGTGATGACGGTTTTATCTTCATCGCCGATACCAAGAACAACCGGATTCAAGTGTTCAACAGCGACGGGATCTATATGGAATCATTCGGGGTCAAAGGCGAAGCCGATAAAGAAGGTATCGCTGAGCTAGGCTGGTTCCATCATCCCAAATCATTGGAGTTTGATTCCACCGGGATGCTGTACGTGCTGGATTCTCGGAACAAACGGATTCAGGTGTTTGACCGTGACGGTCAGCCGGTGAAGGAGATCAGTGAAATTGCATCGGGTATCGAGATGGAAAATCCGGTTGATATCGCGATCGACGAGAAGGACTACTTGTACATCGCGGACCGTGGGACGCATACCATCAAGGTATTGAATCCATTTGGTGATTTTGTTACGGAATTCGGATCTGCAGGAAAAGGACGGAGCTATTTTCCAAAGCTGTCATCGGTCAGCGCCGCTGAAGGCAAGATTTATGTAGCGGACTACAATCTCGATGAGATCAAGGTGTTCGACATTTATCCGGACGCGTCAAATTATGCCGGAAATGTCCCGTCGTTACCGGTTGAAACACCGGCTGTCGAAATGGCGATGGCTGAAGAACCCATGACTGAAGAGGCAACGGCCAAGAAGTCTTGGATCTCAATCGGGGCCAATAGTGCTGAGGCCATGCCGGAGCTTCCGGTCCAACCGGTAGAGTCGGAACAGATGGCTTCGACGCCGGAGCAGCCAATACCGGAAGAAGCGCCAGCCGACATGGCCGCTCAGGAACCGGTTCAGGATCCGCAGCGACTTTACTTTACGCAAGTGTCATATCCCATCAAGACAGACAATATGGATATTGAAGTCAAAAAGGAAATGACACGTAAGATGACATTGCAGTTAGTGATTTCGAACGTCGCCGAGAAATACGGCATGTCAATGAAAGACGTCGAAAAGCTCATTCAAATTGAAAAAGAAGACCTTCTGGAAGACGGGCGGATGAAGATTACAGTCAGTGTTCCGAAGGAGATGAATATTTAAGAGCTGACGACCGTCTCTCAACACCTGAGTTGAGAATGCGTCGGCTCCAGCGACAAATTCCCCCCGGTTTGCTTACCAGCGAACCAGTTTTTCCTCCAGGAAAAGACGGCAACCCTCGAAAGGGGGTTGCCTTCTTTTTTGGGGTGTCTGGTGTAAATTGTTGGCGGGAAGGCGTTTGTAAGAGTATGTAATAACAAATTTTTGACAAGGACAAATTAATCATGCATACTCTTTCTACATTATTGAATATTAATAAGGAAAGACTTATTGATATATAGTTGGTAAATCATGGAATACAATGCAGCAAAACTTGGTCAAATCCTGTGCGAGAAGGGATTGATCGCCGATGAGCAGCTTCAAGAAATTCTGGAATCCCAGAAGACCGACAACCGACGATTAGGCGAGATTTTACTCGATAGAGGGCTGATAGATGAGAATGTGCTGGCGGAAACGCTGGCCCAGGTCTTTCAGATTCCGTATGTCGACCTGTCGGCGACGGTGCTTGATCCCGAGGTTGTTGCCAAGATCCCACACGATTTACTTCAAGAATATAATGTGATCCCGATTTCAGCCACGGAACTGCGTATCACGGTGGCCACAAACAATCCGCTGGATGTGAACGCTTTGCAGGATATCCAGGTCAAGAGCGGTTTGATGGTGACGCCGGTTATGGCCAGTCGGCGGGATATTGAACAGGCGATTCAGGAATATGTCGATGGCGTCCATGGCGGGCAGGCCCGGTCATCCGGATCGGGACCGGCGCAGAAAAAGAATTTAAGTGATCAGACCGTCATCGAGATGGTTGACGCGATTATCCGCCGGGCCATCAAGGAAAAAGCCTCAGATATCCATTTTGAGCCGCTGAAATCCAAGATGCGTGTGCGTTTCCGTATTAACGGCGTCTTGTACGAACGGGATTCGATCAATCAGGATTTACAGCGAAACTGTATTTCGCGGATCAAGATTATATCCGGGCTGGATGTGGCGGAAAGCCGGCGCCCTCAGGATGGTCGGGCAAATTTTAGCGTCAGCGGTCAGCAATTTGATTTGCGGATTTCGACCCTGCCGAACTTAAACGGCGAAAACCTGGTTATGCGACTGCTTAATAAGTCATTCATGGGGCAGTCATTTGACAAACTGGGCATGGATGCGCAGCAAACCGAATTGATCAATGGATTTGTCAGCAAGCCGTACGGGCTGATGCTCGTTACCGGTCCGACCGGGGCCGGTAAGACGACGACGCTCTACAGCATGATGAATCAGCTCAATAATTCAGAAAAGAGCATAGTAACGGTTGAGGATCCGGTTGAATATGAATTGGCCGGGATCAATCAAACCTCAACGAATAAACATATTGGATACACATTTGCCAACGCGATCCGGCACATCCTCCGGCACGACCCCGACATCATTATGATCGGTGAGATCCGGGATCAGGAAACCGCTGAAATCGCGATTCGCGCGGCATTAACTGGCCATTTGGTTTTATCGACAATGCACACCAACACGGCGGCCGGCGCGATCACCCGGATGATGGAGATGGACATCGAGCCGTTCTTGATCAGCAGCGCGTTGAACGGCATCATCGCTCAACGATTGGTCCGTCGCCTGTGTGATAAGTGTAAAAAGGAACATACCGCGGATATCGAGACAGAAAAGAAGATTAATCAGTACATTCCATTTGACGAGAGTTCGATGCTGGCCCATCCCGTGGGATGTCCGGCCTGCGCGAATACCGGTTATGAAGGCCGGGTCGGGCTGTATGAGGTCCTCAAGGTCGACGAGGAAGTCCGGCGGATGATCGTCAAAGGAGCCGATGAGCGTGACATTGTTAAGTATTGCGTCAGCCAAGGGATGAAACAGCTGCAGATGTCCGGTATTCAGAAAGTGGTTAACAAGGAAACCGAGTTCAATGAAACCATTCACAGTGTGTTCATTGATTAGAAAATAAATTTAGAGAACAGGCCATGCAGAATTTTGTTTATAAACTCAAAGATCAAACCGGAAAAACACTTCACGGTTTTTGTGACGCGCACGACAAGAAGGACTTAAAGCAGAAACTGCGTCAGTCCAACTACTATTTTGTTTCGGCCGAGCCGTTTAACAAAGAGCGGATTTTCAATCAAAAAGCCGATCTGGAAACATTGCTGATTTTTACCCGGCGCTTGTCTTCATTAATCGATTCCGGGATTCCGATCCTGTCGGCGATGCATATCTTGTGGCGCCAGACTGAAGAGAAGAATATGCAGCTGGTGATCAGTCATATCCGTAACCGTCTGGAAGAGGGAAAGAATATTTCGATCGCTTTGGACGACTTTCCGTTGATCTTCCCCGTCATGTACCGGGCGATGATTGCCGTCGCGGAAAAGGCCGGCGGACTGGTCATGATCCTGCAACGGTTGACGACCTATTTGGAATACCAGAAGCTTTTTATCACCCGGACCAAAAAAGCCACGCTGTATCCGATGATCGTGACGATATTCGCGTTCCTGGTGGTTATCTGCATGTTCGCGTTCGTAGTTCCGACGTTTTCCAAAGTGTTGGATCAGTTGAATATTGAACTGCCATGGCTGACACAGTTGGTGATCTCGATGTCCGCCTTGATCCGCTCGCCGATATTTATCGGCCTGGTGATCGTGTTGGGTGTGGTCGGTACCTATATCTACAAGGCGCTCAAGAAGAATCCCAAATTCGCCTACAATGTGGACTACTACAAACTCAAGATTCCCTATATCGGCAATATGCTGTACTCAATGGCCCTGGGGCGTTTTGTGCGGTCCTTGAGTATTCTGGTCAAATCCGGTCTGCCGATCGTTGACAGCTTTGATGTCGCCAAGACCACGGCCACCAATCAATATGTGGCTGAAGGGATCAACGAGGCCCAGCAAAAGATCCAGCGGGGGGTTTCGTTATATGACGCCTTCAACGAAAGCCGGATGTTCCCGGTCATGCTCGTGGAGATGGTGGGGGTCGGTGAGTCCAGCGGGACCATTGCCCAGTCGCTCGATACGTTGGCGGACCATTTTGACGAAGAGGTGGAATACAAGCAAAACAAACTATTTACACTTCTTGAACCATTTTTGATATTATTTGTCGGAGTTATCGTTATTGTGACATTATTAGCTATTTATATGCCGATTTTCTCACTTTGGAGCGGATTGCTCGATAAATGATCCCGAAACCGCTTTACATTGTTCTTTTCCAGCCGTGAGATCCGCAAAAAATTCCAAATTTCAGAAGTACGTGTGGTTACACCCAAAAAACATCAAAAATAACAGGAAAAATTTGGAAAAAATGCGGCCGGGAATGAGCATTTTTACGAATAATAGGTTATACTTTAGCATTCTTTGCAGTACAAAATTTTTGAAAAATAAGGAAAAAGGGGTAGATGACGATGAAAAAAATGAATAAAAAAGGTTTTACACTGACAGAAATCTTGATCGTATTGGTTGTGGCCGGTATCCTGCTGGCACTGATTTTGCCGAATGTCCTTCGGGCGATTGAGCGAGGAAACGTGACGGCTCACGAAAGCAACATCAACACCATCCAGGTGGGCGCATTTATGTGCTTTACGGAAAACCGAGTATGGGCACCATGTGACACATTGGCCGAACTTGTGGCTGGAAACTTTATTGATGCCATTCCAGCTCACCCATTTGGTGGAAACTATTCATTGCAAGCCGATCCGAACTCAAACGGATTCTTGGCCTGTAGTGCCGGTGAAGTTGGATTTCCAGCCGGGGAACAACCTGATAGTCCTGACTGTCCGTAATGTTGGGTATGTCAGTTAATTTGAGAACTGTGAAACACAATTATCATGGCTAAATACCTAGGGGTAGACATATCGGACGATTCGTTACGGTATGTCTACCTTAAATCACAAGGTTTTAAGTACGTCGTCCTTAAGGCGGGCAAGTCAAATATCGATTTTGAATTGACCGCCCAAGGGGCGCTACGCGATGCGATCAAAGGCTTGGTTAAGCAGGAAAAACTCAAGCCTTCGCGTGTTTTTGTGTCCATATCACGCAAAGACACTGTTGTGCATCAATTGGTCCTGCCGAAGCTTTCGGCGCGGGAGTTTGACGAGGTCATTACCTCGGAAATCGAAAAAATCCCGACGTTCCATAAGCAACCGTACGACTATATCTACCGCAAATATCCGATGGGACGCGATAAGTTCAAGGTGATCCTGTCGGCCATCCGGCGTGATATTCTGGACAGCGTCTTGCAGGAAGTTCACAAGACCGGGATTATGTTCAAGGATGTCGAAATATCGCCTTTGAACTTCAAAGATATTCCTTCATTGATCGATCCGGTGGAAGATTGTCACGCGTTTGTGATGATCTCGGACCGGCAGACCTACCTGAGCATTTACGATAAAGATCAGTATCGATTGATTTACAAATTGGCCTCAGGGGTCAATCAGTTTAAACATACGGTTTCCCAGGAACAGATCAAATTGATCGTCACCGACTGGACGGCCCAGCTCAAGCGGGTGTTCAAGTCGTTTATGATGGAAAACCGCAGCCTCAAGGTCAAAAAGATTTGGCTGGTCTGGGACAAAGAAGTGGCTCCAAACCTGGATCAGTATGTTGCCAATGAATTTAACATTCCCGTCGAGATCCTGGATATTCGTAAGGTCAGTAAGATCTCGACGATCGAGAATTATCCGTTAAATCCGGTATACGCCATGGCGATGGCGCCGGTGCTGAGTCATATTCATCAAATCAATTCACAATTTTCACTTCGACATTTCTTTGGACGGTTTCATCTCAATCGATATGTACTGAAAACCGGTATCATGGCCGCGGCGGTCATTTCAGTGTTTGCCGCTTCCTTGGGAATGGCCAATATGTGGATCAATGACAAGACTCGCGGTTTTGAATCACAGGCCCGGACGATTGAATATCAAACCGTCGAATTAAGGAAAGAAGCACAGGATTTGTTCCGTCAGCATGAAGAATACGATCAAATCCGGCAACGATTTCTGGCCCAGGCCACTTATGTGCAGGAGTTAAACCGAGTCTCATGGGCGGAGGTTTTTGCGATTGTCGCCAATGAATTACCTGAAGATTTAGCTTTAACATCGTTTAAGTTCAGCGAACAAGGGAGTGCGGATATTAAAGGTGAAGCGTTCAATATGGAATCAATCGCCGAATTGATCCGCCGGATTGACGAGTCGGCTATTCTGAACAAAGGGACATTTGATTTTCTCAAAGAGAAAAAAGTCAAAGAAGAAAAATTGTTTAATTTCGGTATCCTGGCCCGATTAAAGACGCCGGAGAAAAAGTTGGAATCTGATGAACAAGAATAAGATCAAATTAATCTTTACGATATTTACCGTTTTGGTGATCCTGGGCTTAATCGGCTTTTTCATCTATAACGGCAAGCATTACCTGGAGGCCAAAGACGCATTAGCTCAGAAACAGACAGAGTTGAATGAGGTGAAAAGCGAGATTGCTGAGATCAAACAGGCTATCGCCAAATACGAAGATGAAAAGAAAGAGTTTGAGGAGTTTCTTTTCAAAGAACAGGATATCCCGGCCTTTCTGGACAGTATTTCCAAAAAAGCCAAGGACACGGCGGTCAATGTCACGGACATGAAGACCAAGTCGTTCCGGGCGGTCCAGCAGCAGGTGATGGGCGGCAATGTGGCCCAGCAGCGTATTCGAAACAACCGGCGGTCGGCCCAGCAGCAGCAAATGCTGGAAGAGCAAGAGTTGCAGAATATGCTGACGCTGGCAGCGATGCCGATCAACATGAAGATTGAAGGCGAGTTTGAATCGCTGTTGCAGTTCTTTAATTCGCTGGAGGATATCGAACAGCTGATCACGATCAGTAATGTCGAGATCAACACATTTAACAAGTATCCTCAGCTGAGCTGCAAGTACACTCTGAAAATTTACAGTTTGAAAACACTATCGGAAATTGAAACGCGATGAGAAAGATATTATACACAACAATGATCCTGGTCGTATCCGTTAGCGGATGTGATATGTTCCAGGCCAAGTCCAAGAAACAGCCGGAAGTGGTCAAACCCAAGCTCAAAAAGGTTGACGATCTGAACCTGGCCAAGCTTCTATTGAAGCCGAATAAGGCCGACATTCAGGTGTCACGGGATCCATTTGAACCGCTTATTAAGGAAGAACCCAAAAACACCAAGGTGATGGTGCGCAAAAAGCCCAGAACAAATGAGATGCGTCAGTATAAATTTCTCGGTGTTGCGAAGGTAAACAATGAATATGTTGCGTATTTAAAGAACGGAGCGGTCAAGGGGACGTTCCGCAAGGATGACAAGGTCAAAGATTACACAATAACCGAAATTGGTCCCAATCAAGTCACACTGTCGAATGGCGACCAAACTGTTACGCTAAAAAGAGGGGCATCAAAGTGAAAACAAAATTAATCATTCTCATTATATTCGCCATGAGTTTCGGCATGTGTGTCAACACACCGAACGTTGTGGCTGATAACGACCAATTGGCACAAAAGCGGGAACGCTTGTGGAATCTGCTTCAGGAGCAGAAGCCTAATTACTATGACGACGCGGAATCATCATCCGAAGTTCATGAAGCGATCATGATGCCGGACGAAGCCGAGGCTGTGGATGTCATCGACGAAGCCGTTGAAGATGTCATGGACACGGTGGAAGAAATCGTACCGGACGTAGAGCCGGTGGTCGTCGATCAATCTGTTGAATACACCGAAGTCGAGTTTTCGGATGGAAAGCTGGTTGATCTGCAAAACGATTTTATCACCCGTTCGATGCAGGCCGAGGATGTTCAAGTCCGGACGGCGTGGGCGGATAACTTAAACCGGCAAACGATTTTGGACAACGCCATCGCGGCGATGGAAGAAACATTGGAGCAGATGCCGGAGCCCGAAGAAATGGCGTTACTGGAAGAAACCGTCACTGAAAACACGGTTGAAGTCTATGACGACGTGGTGGCCGATGTGGCAGAAAACGTTGTATATGACATGGTCGAGGATACACCGATAATCGCTCAAGAGGAAGTCATCGAACAGGTTGAGAATGCTGTGATTGATGATGATGTTCAGGAAGTTGTCGATCAAATCGTCGAAGATGCCCAAGGCGAGATTGATATGACAGCCTATGAAGAAACAGCGTTGGTGGATTCTGAAGTCGACGATGTGGCCGCGGAGGAGGAATTTCTTGAAGCAACTGTTTCTGATGCGGACATGGAGGTTCATGAAGATTTTTACGAAGTTTCCGACACCACAGAGAAAAAAGGTTTCTGGGGACGTCTAAAGTCGACCCTTCAAGGCGATGACGAGCCATCGCGTGATGAATTAAACGAAGCCTTTATGGCCGAGGATATCCAGGCTGTCGATATCGACAGTACGTCCAATAATTACGGTGTGGTGATGGAAGAAGGCGGTATTACGGCCGAACCAGCTGATGATGCCGTATCGGATTACGAACGCATGCGACGCATTCTGGATCCAAATTCTGACGGAGCAGCTATGGAAGCGATTCATGATGATGTTCATATGACAAGTATGCAGCCGCAGGAAGATTGGGTGGAAATGGCTGCCGCCGTGAACGTTGTCCGGGAGCCCGACACTTACACCGCTGATGTTGAGGTGGATGAACGATATATTGAGGATGTGCCGGTACATGAAACGCATAATCATCAGCATACCTACAATGCCGAGTATGTCGATTCGGGTATCGAAGTCTATCATGACGGTGAGTGGGTTGATGAATCCGCCGTTGTTCATGAAGGTGTCCATGACGATATGGACATGACGACAGATATCTACGAAGAAGAAGGTGAAAAAGAAGGCTTTTGGAAGAAGGTCGAACGAAAATTGAGCATGAGCGGCATGACCAAGGAAGAGGTCGCGGAACTCGACTACTGGGAAGTTCCTGTCCAGGAGCAGACTGTCGAGGATATCAGCCGAAACCTCAAGATTGACGCGGCCTTTGAAGAAGCGGCCAGCGTTCAGATCGATGACATTCCGTCAAAAAAGCACACTTTTGTTCAGCCGGAAACCAAGATTTCATCACCGCGTGAGATCATCCGGGCGGCCATTCCGGAGGCCAATCGTGACCGGAAGATCGATCTGGATTTTGATAACACCAACCTTTCCGATATTCTGCTGATCATCGGCGATACGGGCGGGATGAATATCGTTCTAGATCCGGCTCTCAAGAGCAATACACTGGATCTTCATCTTAAGCAAATCAGTCTGGAAGAAGCCCTATTGCTGATCGCCAACTCTTATGACTTAGGATTCAAATTGGTGGGTGACGCGATCTTCGTGACCGAAAACGCCAAGCTTCGCTACGAAAACAAAGTATCACGGATTATCAAGGTCCGTAACGTGGCCGTGCAGGAAGCCAAGGTGTTGGTGGACGATCTGGTAGACAAAGTCAACGCCAGTGAAGAGCTAAACAGTCTGATCGTCGTCGGTGACCCGAAAGATGTCGCCAAGGTCGAGCAGATCATTCAGAGTATCGACACGCCGCAGCCGCAGGTTATCCTTGTGGCGAAGATTATTGAGGTTAACAAAGATGCCCTTAAGGACTTAGGGGTTGATTGGTCCGATCAAATCAATATCGGATATCAGGAAAGCGGACGCCCGTCTGACTTTAACGATTCCGAAGATTCGACAGGATCATGGTACCGGGTGGCGCAGATTCAGCGTAATCCGTTGCAATTTGAAACAACGATCCGTATGCTGGAACAGCAGAACAAGGCGAAGGTTTTATCTGAACCACGTGTTACGACGCTTAATGGTAAAGAGGCCGAAATTTTTGTCGGGGACGAAGTTCCGTATACGATTACCAATATCACCGGTGGGGTGGTTACCAACGATGTTCGCTTCGTGGAGCCGGGTATCCGTCTGAGAATCACACCGTCGATCATCGAAGACAACTTTGTTGTCATGAAGATCGAACCGGAAGTGAGTTTTATTGTATCATTCCGCGGTCCGAACGACGAGTTTCCTCAAGTTCGAACCAGGGAAGCCACAGCGCACGTGCGTGTTGAGAATAAACAGCCGTTTGTGCTCGGGGGAATTCTTAATCAGGAAGACAAGCAGAATCTCTTCAAGGTGCCATTCCTTGGAAAGCTGCCTTTATTCGGTAACCTATTCAGTTATGAGAAAAACACCGCCGTGGATACGGAGCTGATCATCACCGTTATCCCTACGATTGTGCATGGCAAAGATTAATTGAATAGCTGCACGAATTAAAATAGGATCAGATGGTTTAAGAAAGCCCTGCTTTTATCAAGTGGGGTTTTCTTATATAATAGGTATATTAAGCAGTACGTAATCACGTCGGGAAATTATGAGAAAGCTATCAAAACGCGGATTTACATTGATCGAGGTCCTGGTCGGCGCGATTATCATCGCGGGCGTCAGCCTGGCCGGATGGGTGTCGGTGACGGTCTTGACCAAGTCGGGGGAGATTTCGCGGAATCGCTCCATGGCGGTCAACCTGCTGCAGCAAAGTCAGGAGGAGCTGCGCCGCATTGCCCAGGTCGACACCACCTACGATACGCTCAACACGTGTCAGTTTCCCAATCCGGTGGCGCCGCCGACCAACACCTGTGGACTCGCCGACACAACGACCACCTTTCCCGGTTTTGTGCGCACCATGGCGGTGACATTTGAAAACGGCAGCACCGAACTCAAGCGTGTGTTGACCACCGTTCAATGGCAGGAAGATGGAATTCCCAAGCAGATCCAGTCCATTGTCCTTTTATCGCGTCCGCCGGATCCACTTCCCGGTAACATCATCGGTTTTGTCAGCTCGGAGACACAGGCGGCAACGCCGCTCGGCAGCATTCCGATCAGCATTGATTTTGTATCTTCAACGGCATCGTATTCCACGACGTCGGCGGCCGTCGCGGATGGACGCGGCGCCAATTTTGATTTTGCTGAAGTCGGCACCGGCCGGTTTGTTTTGCCCACAGGCAACTACAATCTGACGGTCAACGCGTCGGGATACTTTCCATACACACATCCTGTTGAGATCACGGTGCCTTCAAATGGAGAGGTCTTTGTGGCGGTTCAGCTAAGACCTTTACCGACAGATGCTGTCATCTCCGGTAATGTGATTGACCTTAGCACCGGATCACCGATTTCATCTTTTAGCGGGGCGCGTATTCGTCGCTACGAAGGCGGAAGTTACCGTCAGCAAACGGTGAATCAGCGCAGTTATTCATTTACCATTCCTTTTTCAGATTCCAATCCGCAGTCATTCACGATCAACACGCTTGACGCGTTTCGCGCGGGATTTGTCTATCAGACCAACTCGGGCGGATCACCGTCCTGTAACTTTGACTATACCAGAGAAGGTTTTTCGTCGGCCGTTGTCCAGGCCGACAGTAGTTTAGTGTGTTCGAACCCTCACAATGGAAGTTCAGCGTCAGATCGGGTGACGGTATTTCCGGGCGACAATATCACGCTGGACCTGCCGGTTTTACCCGTCCCTGAAGTTCAGATTTTCGGACGCGTCCTGGACAGTGATAACAATCCGGTGAGCGGGGCGACCATTCGAGCGCGCTGGCCGCGCAGCGACGGGAGTTATGACTGGCGTAAGCAGGGCGTCCTTCAAACGGCGACGAGCGATATCAATGGAAATTTCACCTTTAATGTCCCGGCGGTGCAGGGGATGTTTCCGGGTTCCAACCCGAGTCAGAACTATCTGCAGGTTTGGGCGCGCGGTCAGGTGAATGTCATTCGATGTTGCGATGTTCAGCAGAACGTATGGCGAAATAGTCCAACGGCTTATGTGGGAATCCTGAATCCATTGGATCCACCGCGGGACATCGGTGTGCTGCGGATTTCATCGACCGATGAAAACTGCGGAAATGTGGGCGGCGATATCACGGATGGTCTTACCTCGAACGCGATCGATACGGCGAATGTGCAGATATCGGTGACTGAGCTGACGGACGGCACCGGCCATTATGATATTGAATGCGCCCCGGCACAGACCGGATTCCGTTTACGTACAAATCGCTATCGCTTTATCGCGTCCAAGGCAGGGTACTACACCAATGATTCCAACGGAAACGCGCAATATCGACGTCGGGGATCCGGCGGCCGTGATGTGCAGATCCAAACCGATACCACGATCAATTATGACGCGGAGTTGTGGCCGCGGGGATTTGGAGATATTCAGGTCAATGTTGTGGATAAAACAACCGGTGTCCCGATGGACGGCGTCGATGTACGATTATCTCCATACACAGGTTCGTCTAGTACATTAACCACGGCAGGTGGAACCGTTACATTCGTGAACGTGGCCGAAACATGGCCGACGCCGGCTGTGCCAAACAACGGTTACTACAATATGAATTCGCAAAGCCATCGGATTGATATCAATCATGATCCGGCCAATTACCTGCCGCACACAGAAATTATACCAAACCTCGACGACGGTACAGTGGTGACGATCACGATCATGCTGGAAAGAATAGGCGGGGTATAGGATGAACCGAAGATCTCTAAAAAGCAGGAAGGGAGTAACACTGGTGGAGTTGCTGACAATGCTGGTGATCGTCGGTGTACTTATCGGAACTTTCTATGCCGTTTTTATCACCAATTGGGCGGCCTTTGAAGATCGCATCGCCCGGACACATATGTGGCATCAAGCCAACGAAATTATGGAAACAGTCACCGATGATGGGCGCTTCGCGCATGTCATCAATGTGGTCAATAACCCGGACGGATCTGAGTCGGCTATTTTTCTTGATGCGTTGAACCAACCCATCGTGACGTATACGATTGGCTTGAACGGCGAATTTCAAATGGTCCGAAATGGTTTAGCGATGAAGGTTTTGTCGGACCAGCTGGATCCGATACAATCCGATTTTGCGCTGCAGGGTGAGAGCTTGCGGTTTCAATTGGTCATGCAGGAAGAATTGTTTAATCGTAATATCGGTTTTCAAACATCAACCGAGGTCTTTCCGCGAAATTAGGAATAAGGATGAAATTGACGACACGACGACAATCTGAGAGCGGTTTTATTCTGATATCCGCCGTATTTGTGGCGTTGTTTCTGACGCTGCTTTTAGGGGCCGCGTTTATGCGTTCACAAATGCAGATCCGGGAGGCCGCGATGCGCCGGTATGCTCAAGAGGCGTTTTATGCGGCGGAATCCGGCGTGGACCGGGCATTGTTTGAATTGCGTCAAAATCCCAACTGGACACCGGGTGCCGGCGGATTTGCCGCGGTTGTCGACGAGCCACTGGAGACTATTCCGGGAGACGCGACAACAACGATCGGGTTTTACTCGATCAATGTGGGAAACGGTGGCTTTCTGGCTCCGCTAGGGGACACACGCTGGGTCCGGTCAATCGGACGTGATATTGATAATAACTTAACCCGGGTAATTTTGGCCCGGGTGCTCATTGATGATCCCAGCCGGTTTATTATGTCGACACCGGGCGTTTTGCGATTCAAAAGCGGCTCTCAATTAGATGCCGACGTGCTGGGGAATGAATTGTTTTTTGATGTAAATACCACCTTGCCGGCGGCGCAACGGGCGATCGATGTCAACGGTGACGTACTCTATATTAACAACGTGAATCCGAGTGACCCGATGGCGGATCCGGATATCAACATATCGGGTAACGTCACCCAGTATCCATCGATCACTTTTCCGGGGGTCGATCTATCACGCTACAGTTCGTTGGCCACGAGCAATTCACCACTCAATGGCTATTATTCCGCGTCGGACTTAACCGTTGATCTGGAAAACCTCAGCACATTAAACAACGATCCGCTGTTCGATCCGCTGATCATTTATGCCGACGGGGATATTCGGATCACCGGCGAGTTCAGCGATTCGGTGGTGGTTGTCGCGTCCGGAAACATTTACATCGAAGGTGATATAGAACCTGATCCGGCCCATGGATTGGCCCAGCCGCCGCAGATTGGCTTGTTCGCTAAACAGGATGTGATTATCGAGGACGGCGTGGTTCCGGCGGGCGGTGATCTAAATCTGGAAGCCTTTGTGATTGCCGACGGGGGGGGATCATCCAACGGTGAGTTTAATGCCGAAAGCACGGTTGGGTTGGGGAATTTTAATTTCACCGGCAGCATCTCGGTGCGCGGCGAGGGAGGCGGTACTACCGGTATCGATTTGAGCATCTTTGCGACGCGCAGCTATACACACAATCCTAATCTGAGCGTTCCGTTCTCACCCTACATTGCCAACATTATTTCATGGCAGGAAAGTACCGTGGCCGATGTATTCCCGCCGGTTGCCAACTAATCCCTACAAGTCATTCAGATTGTGTAGATATTCGACGATATTCTTTTTATTGTTCTGACGGGCGATATCGATGGCCTTTAAGTTGTCACGCGTTAATCGCGTGTCGGCGCCATGCTGTATCAGCGTCTTTACAACATCGAGCTGATGTTTGAGATTGCGGTCGGGATTACTGACTGCCTCGATCAGCGCCGTGGATCCCCGGGCCGTTTGAAAGTTGACATCGGCGCCGCGGCGCACGAGTTCATCAATAAGATCGATGTGCCCCCACCAGCTGGCCTCCATCAACAGTGTTTTGTCCAGGGGACCGACCTGATTGAGGCCGGGCCTTTTCTTCAGCAAATATTTGAGTGTATCCAGATGACCACCACGTACCACTTTGTAGATGGTGTGCGGATGCAGCGCCGCATCTTTTTTGATGAGTAGTTTGAGAATATCGGTGTGACCGCTGTAAGCGGCGATGTCGGCGGCGGTTTCGATGTCATTCGAAGAGGTCGACCAGCCCTTGAGGGCGGGGTCGGCACCGTTCTTGAGCAGCTGACGCACCAGATCGATATTACCGCGAAAGGCCGCGCACATCAGCGGAGTCCATTGCCAGTCGATGGTGAAGGTGCGCTCACGCCGTTTGTATCCGTATACATTGGGATTGGCGCCGGCATCGATAAGTTTACGGGCGGCATCATAAAATTCAAGCATGATCGCGCTATTAAGCAGACTGGTATTCCAGGAACTCATATGATTGGGATTGGCACCGTGTTCGAGCAGAAGATCCATAATCTCCAGCTGCTGACCGACCGTGGCGGCGCCCAGGGCATTGTTGATACTTTCCTGATTGAGCCCTTCGTCGAGGAATGCCTGCACGCGGGCCATGTCGCCGGAACGTGCCGCAACAAACAGGCTATTCGGTGTGTACTGTGCGTGGGCCGGCGGACCGATCAACGCGAAGAGTAATATAGAGAAAATGAAAAATAAACGCATAATAAGTATGGGATTTTGGTTTTATTCTATCCGTGGCTAGAGAAATGGTCAATTCTAACTTGTAATTCTTGAGAGAGCAGGTTAAAATAGCGGAAAATTGAGTTATTTATCTGGTTTTCCAGCAAGAGGAGATAAACTTATGCGAATTCCTGTCTCATTTATGATACTTAGTCTGTTGATGGCCCCGGCTGTCGCCCAATCACAGGAGGCGATTCCGGATGGTGAGAACAAGACGTATTACTCAAACGGAGTCCTGGAAAGTGTCGGCTTCTATCAGAACGGCAAGCTGGAAGGGCAGACCACGGGGTATCACCCTAACGGTAATTTGTTTCTCAAAGGAAATTTTGTGAACGGTAAACGCGAAGGTATGCAGGAAATTTTCTTCAAGAACGGTCAGGTGATGGAAGAAAGCGAGTTTGTGAATGGTAAATACCATGGCATCAGCCGGCGCTATTACAGCAATGGAACACTTAAGGCGGAGCGTAACTACCAGGACGGCGAACTCAACGGACAGTTTACCGAATATTACCGCAATGGTCAGGTCAAAATGGAAGGAAGCGCCACAGACGGCGCGCTCGACGGATTGATCAAACGATATGATGATCAGGGCCGGCTGGTGTACCAAGGCGAATTCAGCGAAGGACGTAATTCAGGGCCGTTTCAGCGCTATTACCCAAGTGGTTCCTTGCAGGAAACTTGTCAGCTGACTGTTATAGATAACAAGGAAGCCCGTCGGGATTGTGAACAATTTATGGACCAGACTGGCGAATTATTGGCCAATTATCATCAGATGTTGTATCGTCAGGATAATAATGAGACGTTGATCCAGACATATGTCGGTGAAAACATGGTGAAGGAAGAAACAATCAAAAATACCCAGCTGTAACCACCAAAAAACGGAATTCAGAGCAGCCTGCCAACGCGGGCTGCTCTTTTTTTGTGCCCGGTAAAATTAAAGGACACGGGACGGATTTTGGTGTATGATAAACCTTTATTTTCAGATAATCCCGGGTGTGATACAGCTTCAATAAGACGTTATCCGCCGGATATGTAAGGAGATATACATGGAAATCGGAATTGTGGGATTGCCGAATGTGGGCAAATCCTCCTTGTTTAACGCGTTAACCGGGGCCGGGATTGCTGCCTCAAACTTTCCTTTTACGACCATTGAGCCGAATGTGGGGATTGTCCCGCTGCCGGATCCACGGCTCGAACATTTAACCAAAGAGTTTAACAGTGCCAAAACAACGCCGGCCGGCATCCGATTTGTGGATATTGCCGGTTTGGTGAAGGGCGCCAGTCAGGGCGAGGGATTGGGGAATAAATTTTTGTCGAACATCCGCGCGGTTGATGCCATCGTCCATGTGGTGCGCTGTTTTCGTGATGACAATGTGGTCAATGTGATGGGCGATCTGGATCCGCAGGGCGCGGCTGATACCATTGAGACTGAATTACTGCTGGCCGATATTCAGCAGGCTGAAAAGGCGTTGGAGCGTCTGAAGAAATTGGCGAAATCGGGCGAGAAGCTGGCCAAGGACAATTACGCGCATATGGAGGAAATCCTCAAAAAGTTAAATGACGGGCAGTCGGCCCGGACTTTTGAAATCCCCGAAGAGATCGCCAAGGAGTATCAGTTTTTAACCGGTAAGCCGATACTTTATGTCGCCAACACCGACGAGGGCGGGGCTGATCCGTCGATGCTGGAACCGTTAAAGGAGCGCGCGGCCAAAGACGGCGCCGGTCTAATTGAATTATGTACCAAGCTGGAAGCCGAGATCCTGGAATTGCCCGAAGAGGATCGGGCGACGTATTATGAAGAAGCGGGCATCGTTACCCCTGGGTTGGGCAAATTGGCCAAGGCGGGACAGGAGCTGCTGGGATTGATTTGTTTCTTCACGGCCGGTGATACTGAATCACGCGCGTGGCTGATCCGCAAAGGAACGACGGCGGTCAAAGCCGCCGGCAAGATCCATACAGATATCGAGCGCGGTTTTATCCGCGCGGAGATTTACAAGTATGACAGCCTGAAAGAACACGGTTCATATGGGGCCGTTCAGGCCAAGAATCTCGTCACCCTCGAAGGCAAGGACTATGTAATGCAGGACGGTGACGTGGTTTATTTCCGATTTAACGTGTAAGTGCGCGGAGCTAACATGAGCCGACGAGTGATTGCTCACATGGATATGGACGCGTTCTTCGCGGCGGTTGAGGTCAGAGACAATCCGTCGTTGCGGGGGAAGCCTGTGATCATCGGGGCTGATCCTCGAGGGGGCAGCGGCCGGGGCGTGGTGTCGACCTGTTCATATGAGGCCCGCAAATTTGGTGTTCATTCCGCGCTACCCATTTCTGTCGCCTACAAAAAATGCCCGCAGGGGATCTACCTGCGCGGGAATCATCGCAAATATTCACAGGTCTCCAAATCCATCTTCAAGATTCTGGAAGATTTCACACCCGACATCCAACCTATCAGTATTGATGAAGCCTTCATGGACTTGACGGGAAGCTATCATTTTTTTGGAACGCCGCTGAAGACATGTCAGGAAATCCGCCGGCGGATCAAACAAGAGATTGGATTGAATGCATCGATCGGCATTGCGCCGAATAAAATGATCGCCAAGATCGCGTCGGATTATTGCAAGCCGGATGGATTAATTGAGATAACTCCGCAGCAGGCCCGGTCATTCTTATGGAAGCTTCCTATCAGCAAGATGTGGGGCGTGGGCAAGAAAATGCAGCAATCATTGCATGCCTTGAAGATATTCACCGTCGGAGAGCTCGCGCAGTATCCGGTCGACCGCCTGATCGACCGGTACGGTTCGCACGGCGCGCATCTGCATCGGCTGGCCAACGGGATTGACGAACGGCCGGTCCAGGTCCGCGGCGAGATCAAATCGGTCAGTCATGAACACACCTTTAATTCGGATACCACGGATCGGGACGAAATTATCGACACGATGCTTTTGTTGTGCGAGAAAATTTCCCGGCGGATGCGCCGGTATGATTTAAAGGGAAGAACGATCGGACTGAAATTGCGTCTGTCGGGATTTAAAACCTATACCCGCGCGCATACGATCGCCGATCGGGTGAATTTCTCGGATGTGATCTATGAGACCGCGCTAAAATTGTTTAATGAGTTTCATGGGCCCGGCATGCGTTATCGGTTGATAGGTGTCCGGGTATCGAACTTTGAGGATCAGTATGTCAGTGACAGCCTGTTCAAGAGTGCCCGTGATGAACGTGATGAAAAACTTCATCGGGCCTTTGACGCCATCAAGGATAAATATGGGGAAGGGGCGATTCGCCGGGGGCTATATAAAGATCTGTAGTTTCGGGCTCATGGGTGTGTTGATTTTATTAGGAACCGGGTGCTGCCGGTTGATCCCGCCCTATGGGAGGCCCACTGGGCCGGAATTGCTGGGACAATGGGTCTATGAAGATCCGGCGGCTGGCGTCATGATTTTGACATTCCACGATGACTTTACGTATGTCGTCGATTACAATGGAGATGGAGAGAGGGACATCTGGGGGCAGTACGTCCTAAGGCCGCAATGGATCCGCATGGACAACGAGTCGGCCCGGGTCCGGACGGACTGCGTGACACCCGGATTTTATAAGTACAATGTAAATCGCGGTCGTCTGAAATTCTCGACGGTGGCGGACCAGTGCGTTCCGCGACGATTGTCATTACAGGCCCCGCGCAAACGATATCGAGCCATTCAGGAGAACTAGAACAATGCGTATCTTATTTTTATTTTTATGTTGTTGTGTGCTCACCGGCTGTGAAAGCTTTGATGTGTATCCCGGTGTGATGTCACAATGGCAGGCTGGTGAAAACCCAAGTACGGTGAAGTGAGGATAAAATGATAAAAGCTGAACTCAATCGGCAATTAATGATTCAACTCAAGGATACAGCGGGTACCCTTGCCGAGGTCACAAGCGTTGTCGCGGCGTCGAGCATTAACATCATCGCACTCTGCGCTTATGCCGTCGACGGAATGGTGGCCATCATGTTTGTGACCGAAGACAACAACGCGGCCAAGACTTTGCTGCAGGAAAAGGGATTTGAGGTCGAGGAGGAAGAGGTGATTCTCTTAACACTCGACAATAAGCCCGGCGCGCTGCAGGAAGTTACCAGCAAGATTGCGGAGGCCGGTATCGATCTGTCCTTGATGTACGGCAGCACAGACAAGGACGCCGAACAAAGTCCGATGGTGCTGATCTCGCGTAATAATCTCGACGTGATGATGCTGATCAAGATGCAGATGGAGCGTAGTTAAAACTTTTCCGGATACAGCTTATGGATTGGACGATGCTGAAATTGATCGGGCGGATGGTGCTGATCAATGTGGTTCCGTTTTTTCTGGTGTTTCATCTGGTGATGAAACGCCGGCGGCAATTGAGCGGCGCGCCATACAGCGATTTGATGCTCGTCGCCGGAGAGCTGAAGATTATCGGCATTCTCGGATACTTCGTGATCTTGTCGATCTACTTTTTCTCGATCCCGGTATTGGAGTACACTGATCCGGATGTCGGCTATAGCATCCGCGATGTCGAGCCGGGAGAGTCCACGGTGCTGGTGATCGCGGTGGTTTCCTTTATGCTCGTCGTCGGAGGGATATATCTGCAAAAGAAAAAGATATGGGCTTACAAGATGTCCAAGGCCCTGGTGATTTTGTTGACGGCGTACGCGATCACGTCAACATTACACTATGGCGCGATTTCACTGGTGCCGATTATATTTTTTTCGTATTTTATTAATAAATTGAAGAATGAGAATCTGCTCAAAGAGTTGGGGGTAAAGATATGAGTGAAGAGCCGGCGGCCTGGGAAATCATTCCGATGATCCTGATTCCCTTGATTATTTTTGGAATCATCATCTGGTCAAATCGAAAACGATAGGAGCTATCATGAAACATTGGATACTAGCTGTTTTTTGCAGTTTACTTGTAGCCGGGATGGCCTTCGCCGAAGCGCCGGGATTATCGGTCGGAACCATGGCGCCGGACTTTACGGAACAGACGTCGGATGGTTCGGAATTCACGTTGTCAGACATTTATCAGGATCATGCGGTCGTATTGATCTTCTATCGTGGCGGATGGTGTCCGTACTGCAATGTGCAGCTGCAGGAATATCAGCAGAATATCGAGGACTTTGAAGCAGCGGGCGCAAAAATTATCGCCATTAGCGTTGATTCCAAAGACACTGTCACCGAGTACGTGAGTGAGCAGCAACTGGATTTTAGAGTTGTCGGAAATCCTCAGGCGGATTTATTGAAACTTTACAATCTGGTGACATATGTTCCTCAAGATATGTCCAAGATGTATAAGGAAAAATATAAGATTGATCTCGTCGGAGCTAGCGGCCGTCGGGACGGGTTGATCGCAATCCCCGCTACCTATGTGATTGGGCCGGGAGGTGAGATTACATTTGCGGAAGCTAATGAAGACTATAAGGTCCGGCCGAAGGCCCGGGATGTACTTGAGGCCGTCAAGCAATCGACCGGGGCGCCGGCCTTACCGCAATAGATTTCGAGAAATTATTTTTTCGACGGGGCGTAGTGATGAATGATTTCCGCCTTGAGATATTCCAGGGCCTCATCCACATTGTCGTAGATCTTGAACAGTTTCAGATCAGAAGGCGATATCATGCCCCAACGGACAAACGCGTCAAAGTTCACCACCTCATTCCAGTAATCTTTTCCATACAATACAATCGGCATGTATTTACGTGACTTTTTGGTCTGTACCAGGGTCAGCAATTCGAAAAGTTCGTCCATGGTTCCGAACCCGCCCGGAAAGACGATCATGGCCTTGGACAGGTAGAAGAACCAGAATTTTCGGATAAAGAAATAGTGAAATTCAAATGAGATATCTCGGGTTTGATAGGGGTTTGGATCCTGTTCCATCGGAAGATTGATGTTAAGTCCGATTGAGGAGCCTTTGACCTTCTTGGCGCCGCGGTTGGCGGCCTCCATGATGCCCGGGCCTCCGCCGGTACAGACATGAAAGTTTTTATCTTTGATCACCGGTTCACGGAACCACTTGGTGAGCTTCGCGCCCATGTCGACGGCATCTTCATAATAACGCGACATGAGCAGATCGTTCTCCGCCTGAACAAGTTTTCGTTTGAGGCTGGCCGAAGGTTTTTTGGCATTGTTGAACTGCGTTTCCACTTCCTTGAACTTCTGCCGTGCTTCACTTCGGGGCAGGGTACGGGCTGATCCAAAGAACACAACCGTATTGTGAATATGATGGCGGCGCAGTCGCTCGCGCGGTTCCACCATTTCGGTGAGAATCCGGATTGTCCGGGCGGATGGACTGTTAAGAAATTCGTAATTGTTATATGCTTTGATGAATTTGGGTTTCTTGGGTGCTTTTGATGCGGGCATGAGAGCTCCTTGGCTAAAGGCTGATAATTCGATATGGCAACATTATACCAGTTTCATGGCCGAAATCAGGAATATCTGTAGAAATTAGCCCCGGGATCACATGTTTAGCGCCAGCTCGTACAAAAATCAGCCCTTTTGACTTGTCGGCCAAAATCGGACAGAGTACAATACACATGAGATCAATATCCACTCTATTTTCGAACCCTCTATGCAAGAAAAACCCGAGAATTCTCCGGCCGGTACCTGGAAATCCGTGGGATTATGGTTTGTCCTATCCGTAATCGTCTGGATCTTCTGTTTTCATGGATTTCTGTCCGGCCAACGTTCTTTTGATTCCGACGCGGTCGCTTATTACGACAGCATTAAGTTTTTTTCCGATAATCTGGTCCGCGGTGTGTATCCGATGTGGGATTGGTTTGAGAGCTCGGGCGTTCCGAATGAGTTTTTTCTGCGGCGGATCGGTTCGTTTAATCCGTTTTTCATCATCATTGTGCTGTTGCGCTGGATCGGGGTTCCGCATCTATACGCGTATGTGACCTTCCTGGCCACGTATTGGTTTGTCGGCTTGCTGGGGTTCTGGTGGCTGGCCCAGCAGCTGTTTCGGGATATTCGTGTTTCGTATCTGGCCTACCTGCTGTTGGCGTTCTCGACGCTGGCGACCCGATTGTTTGACTCTTATATCGTCCTTACGTTTGTTCCCTTGATTTGGTTTTTTGCCTTTTTGGTGGCCTGCGGCCGTCATCCCCGGCGCCGTTTCTACGCCGGGCTGGTGCTGAGCTTACTTCAATTGGTCACCACGTACATCCCGCTATATTTCCTCAATATTTTTTTGGTCGGGGCCGTTTTATTTCTGATGGTCTTTCCGGATCGGATTGTAAAAATTGTGACGCGTCAGTGGCAGTTTATCCGTCAAGCCAAGGGCTTTTCCGTTCTTTTGGTATGCCTCGTAGGGCTATCGTTGTTACCGGCCATCGGGGTCTTTCAAAGTGCCAAGCAGGGTGAGTTTGTGATGCCGATGCGCGGCGCGGCCGCCGAGTCTGACCACGCGCTGCAAGTCGGAAAGTCGACGATCACGGAGTGGGCGATTCTCGAGGAGATTGTGTATTCGATGGCCTATAGTGATTTACGTCAGTTTAAGTTCGCGGTGATCTTTATCCCGGGCATCGCGTATTTTCTTTTGAGTTTGGGAGTATTTGCGCGCATCAACCGGCTATTGATTTTTCTCTTTCTATGGGGTGGTGTGTTGACCGTGATCGGCATGCCTGATCTCGCGCCCTTGTATGACTGGTGTCATCGTCATATTTTTTATTTCAAATATTTTCGAAATCTGCATTGGTTTTTCTGGTTGGCGATTCTTCCGTTGTTTGTCCTCTTTATTGTCGGTCAGTTGCAGCAGATGATGGATGAAGCGTGTCGTTCAGGGGGGCGGCGCCGGTTTTGGATGATGTATGCCGCCGCTGTCGTGATGTTGGGCGGATGGATGTTGATCCAATCGGGCGAGACCCTGATTTCCACCTATATAGCCTTCGGGATTTGCATTGCTTGGCTCGGGCTTTTTTTCAGCGGACATTTGGACGGCCGGATTCAGCTGACGATGGCGCTGCTCTTTTTGGCGGTCAGTATTCAATCGGTCGAGGTGTATTCATATCTCAAAAAAAACTCGGTGAAACATACCAAGCCGTATCGGTATGATCTGGTTGATCTGGATTTTGCCTTCACCCGGGATGAGCCTATCAGCGACGAGCGGGCCGGGATTTATTATGCCTTGTCTCATTACAATGAGTTGAATTCAAATATTCAGCCTCGCGTGCTGGGGGCCTATCGACAGCACAGTTTTATGGTTTATGATCAGGCCGTGTATATGGATCCGGGTGCGCCGAATTATGCGGATATCGAAAAGGCCATGGCCACGCGGGCCAATATTGTGTTTGTTGATTCGGCGGATCATGATCAGGTCTCACGGACGGCCGGACGGATACAGGGGCAGGTGCGGCCGATCACGGCGGAGGATTATCAATTGGAAGTATTGGATTATTCAACCAATCGGACCCGGGTGCGGACGAATTTTTCGGCGGATAAGTGGCTGGTCTATACCGATAACTTTGCTAAACAATGGAGTGCGCGGATCGATGGACAACGTCATCCGTTGGTACGGGCCAATCATGCGTTCAAGGCGGTATTTGTACCGGCCGGCGAGCGGATTGTTGAATTTCAATATGGAAAATGGTCCAAGCGACTGCTGAACTACACGCTTTTACTCGTCGCCTATGGTTTGCTCGCGTATGTTTTGCTGCAGGCCTGTCGACGGCTGGATGGTATGGCGGATGTTGAGGAAAGATATGAAAGTTAAGAACGGAATTCTTGGAAGAGCGTGGGATATGGTGGGTCGGGTGATCCTCATTTATGCTTTGGTGTGGGGGCTGAGTCATGTTGTCAGCTACGATGCGGCGATGCGGGTGGCCAAGCTGCGGACATTGAACCGATTGATGCCGCCTTTGTCGGAATTGGTCCGGTCGAATTTCACACAGGAACCGCTGGGTTCTGAACAACTGGCCAAGTATGAATTTTATTACCGCAAGGTCACCGAATATATGCCGCAGAATGCCAACGGCTATTACATGCAGGCCTATTGTTTGGCGCGGATGGGCCGGACAGCGGAGGCGATTCAGGCTTATCGCGCATCGATTGACCGCAATTCCAAGTTTTTCTGGTCCCATTACAACCTCGGACTTCTCTATATAGCGGAGCAGGAGTATGAGCAGGCCGGGCAGTCTTTATCGGCGGCTCTGCAGAGTAGTCCTGAGCTTTCCCTGAAGATGATCCTGTCGTCCAAGGTCTTTCAACAATTGATGCTGCAGACGCCCAATCCCGGACCGATGATGACCGATCATATCAAACAGGCCTTTGCGAACGCCCAGCGGCTCAAGGCCCTGGCGGATCATCTGCAAAAGACGCCGCAGGAGCCGGTGCCGGCCGAGATTCTCAAGCGTCTGCCCGCACGGATCTTCTAGGCTGTCCGGGTGTGTCCGAGGTTACAAAATGAGTGTAAATTTATAATTAACAAACACTTTCGGTTCGAGTATACTCATAATGAGGCAAAGGAGGCAGGTGTGGAAAAATCCTACAAAGTGCTCAAACAGGCGATCAACCGAACAGGGGCCAAGGCCGTATCTTCCCAGATGGGCCTATCTCAATCTCTAGTCTACAAGTGGTGTCAGGATCCGGCGGATGACGATCAAATCGTTCCCAGCGGCGCGATGAACCCGCTGGACCGGGTTCGCATGCTTTATGAAATCACCGGTGATCCGGCGATTATCAGCTGGCTGTGTCAGCAAGCGGACGGGTTTTTCGCCCGGAATCCGGAATCGGTCAGCGGATCTTCGGTCGGGGCCAAGGTTCTGGGTAATGTGCACGGACTGATCAAGGAGTTTTCGGAGGCGCTTGAGGCGATTTCGCAATCGTACAACGAAGACAAGAGTATTTCCAAAGACGAAGCGATGATCATTCGTAAAGAATGGGAAGATCTGAAATCACTGGGTGAGAGTTTTGTGCGGGAGTGCGAGTCCGGCAAGTTCGACAAATCAAAGTAAAAGTTTAGAGAAAGGAGGGAGTCATGGGACTGGATTTTTTTGAAAGCGCTGATGCATTGGGGCGAATCTTCTACGTGTTTGCTATTTTCGGAACGGTATTTTTTCTGATCCGTACGGCCATGATGTTTATCGGCGGTGACGGCGAGATGGATATTGATATGGATGGCGCGGGAGATGCGGATGTCGGGATGGACAGTGATGTCGCGTTTCAGTTTTTCTCGCTGAACTCCCTCACCGCGTTTTTCATGATGTTCGGCTGGAGCGGTTTGACCAGTTATGTTCAGTTTGAACTCGGGGCGGCTATTTCTATTGTGATTGCCTTTGTGGTGGGGGTATTAGCGATGCTGTTTGTGGCCTGGTTATTCAAGATGGCCATGAAACTGACGTCCAAAGGGGATGACTTTAAGATTTCAGATACCCTGGGCATGACGGGTAGTGTATACCAGCAGATTCCCGAGGAGGGATTGGGCAAAGTGAACGTGTCCATGCCGAATGGCATATTAAGGGAATTGCATGCCGTTTCGGAAGATAAGGTCCAGATCGAATCTTTTAAAACAGTGAAAGTCGTGCGTGTCGTAGATACCAAGACGATTGCGGTGCGGCTGGAAAAATAATCGAAAGGAGAGGCGATGAATCCACTGGTTATAGGTATTGCGGTTTTCGCGATATTTGTGGTGAGTATGTTTTTGTTCTTTGCGTCGTGTTACAAGCGTTGTCCGTCGAATGCCATATTGGCCATTTACGGAAAGGTGGGTGAAGGACAGTCAGTTAAGTGTTATCACGGGGGCGGGGCATTTGTCATTCCATTGATCCAGGACTCTAAATTTCTGGACCTGACGCCGATGACGATCAATATTCCATTGTCCAAGGCCCTGTCATTTCAGAATATCCGCATTAATGTGCCGAGTACGTTTACGATCGCGATTGATACGTCCAAGGAAGCCATGAACAACGCGGCGGTGCGTTTGCTGGAGTTGACGTCCAAGGAGATCGAAAAGATGGCAACGGAAATCATCTTTGGTCAGCTACGTCTGACCGTTGCGTCGTTGCGGATTGAGGAGATCAATCAGGACCGGGAGAGGTTTTTAATGGCGATCCGCAACAATATCGAGCCGGAGCTGCGGAAGATCGGGTTGACTTTGATCAACGTGAATATCACCGATATTACGGATGAATCGGGCTATATCGAGAGTATCGGAAAGAAGGCAGCAGCCACCGCGATCAATCAGGCCAAGATCGATGTGGCCGAGCAGGACAAAAAAGGGGATGTTGGAGCGGCTGCGGCCGAGCAGGAACGCCGAATCCAGGTGGCCAAGTACAATGCCCAAGCGGTTGAGGGTGAAAACGTGGCCAAGGCCAATATCGCGGATTATGATGCGACCCTTAAAGAGAAGGAAGCGGTCGCGGACCAGCGCGGTCAGGTCGCTGAGCAAAATGCCGAGGCTGAGATCCAGAAGGCCAAGGCGGCGGCGGAGACCCGACGCCTGGAGGCCGAGCAGGTCGTACCTGTAGAAATCGACAAGCGTAAGGTTGAAATCGATGCCGAGGCGAGGGCCGAACGCAAACGGCGTGAAGCCAAGGGTGAGGCCGATGCGATCGTGGCCGTCAAAACAGCCGAAGCGACCGGGATCCAGAAGGTCCTGGATGCGAAAGCTGAAGGTTATAATCGACTGGTTGATTCCTGTGGCGACAATGCCCGGGATGCGGCGACCATGCTGATCGTCGAGAAGCTTGAGGAGATCGTCAAGCTTCAAACCGAGGCGATTCGCAACATCAAGATCGACAAGGTTACCGTTTGGGATAGTGGAAACAGTGAAAAAGGCAGTTCGACGGCCAATTTCATGAGCAATATGGTCAAGTCCCTGCCGGCCCTGCACGATGTGGCGGGCATGGCGGGTGTTGATCTGCCGGAATATCTCGGCGAGGTTGCCGAAAAAAAGGTGGTGAAACAGGCCAAGCCGTCCAAATCGGCTTCACCTAAGCCCAAGGTGGATCCAAGTGCTGAATAATTAGGCATCAAAGATCAAGAATGCAACATCAAAGGCTCCTTCCGGCCAGGAAGGGGCCTTTTTTTTAGGCCAAATCTGACCTAAAATCAATTCAGGAAACTGCTTGCAAAAAAATCGGATATTCAGTAGAATATGGGACTCTTACGTTTGAGGCGTGCCTCGGCACATGACATATAGAGACCAATACATATAATCAAATAGCAAAACCCAAGGAGAGAAGTATGAAAGGCAGTCTAATTTTAGTGATTATCGTACTGGCTGTAGTTGGATTCTTCGGATACAACTATATTCAGCAGCCGCAAACGGCATCGAACATCGGACAATCAATTGAGGATTCAGCAGCGAAGACGACAGGATACGTGCAAAAACAAGCCAAGGCCATGGCTGAAAAAACTCAGGACATGGGCCAAACCGTAGCGGCGAAGGCCGACACAATGGCGGACAAAACAGCCAAGGCCATGGAAGCGACCAAGGACCAGGCGTCCAAAATCGCAGACAAAACAGCCAAAGTTGTGGAAGACACCAAAGCCGGTGCCAGCAAAATGGCGGATAAAACGGCAAAGGTTATGGAAGATACCAAGGCGGGCATCGGTGAAATGGCTGAAAAAGCCAAAGCCGGAATCGATACAAGCGGTATCAAAAAGACTCTAGATCAGGCCGAAGACAAAATGGGTGAGACATTGGCCAAAGCCGGTGACAGCATCGAAAAAGCCGGTGAAACAATGCAGCAACAAGCCAAGATCGACACACCCGAGCTGGATAAAGGCGCGGAAGATCTGGCCGAGAAGATCAAGTCATTGATCAACAAGGCCAAGGCTGAGTTGGAAAAGGGCGACCTGAAACAAGCCACTCAGACGGCCCAAGAAGCGTTGAAACTGGATCCCAGCTCTGTCGACGCCAAGAATATCTTGAAAACAGCACAGGAAAAGATCGCAGCCGCCGCCAAGGACAAGGCCGGCGAATTCGCCACTGGTTTGTCGGACAAAATCGGTGATGCCGAATCAGCGTTAGGAAGTTTAGGACAATAATTTGTTCATCATAGAAGGGACAGCTCGCAAGGGCTGTCCCTTTTTTGTTGGGAGATCGAAATGAGCGCGCTTCAATCACTGGGATTTTTGATGGGCAGTTCCTGGGCGTCCGGGGTCAATCTATATTTGACGGTTGGCAGTCTGGGATTCGCCCACCGCATGGAATGGATCAAACTACCGGGTAACCTGGAGATTCTATGTCATCCGCTGGTGATCGCGGTCGCGGCCGTCATGTACGCCATCGAGTTTTTTGCGGACAAGGTGCCCTATGTGGATTCGGCCTGGGATACGGTTCATACCTTTATCAGGCCGGTGGGGGCCATGATGCTTGGCTTTATGGCCATGGCTGACACAGGCGTCGATCCGGCCGTTCAGATGGCGGTAGCGCTGGTGACCGGGACGATCGCCTTTAATTCACACCTGACCAAGGCCACCGCCCGGGTGGCGATCAATACCTCACCCGAGCCGGTATCCAACTCCGTCGCCAGCGTGACAGAGGACGCCTCCGTGATCGGTATCATGTATCTGGTGACCAAACATCCGGTTCTAGCCGGAATCCTGGTTGTGATCTTTATTGTTGTTTCGGTGTGGTTTCTCAAGAAGATGTTCCATCTGATGAAGCGGGTTTTACGCCGTGACAAAGGTAAGCCTTCTCAAGCTCCTACAGCCCAGTAAGATCGGATTAAGCCTTAATTAGTTGACATGTCAACTAATTCATGTATAATGCCATACGTATTATGAAATCCGATGCCATTCCTACCCGAAAAGAGTTTTATTTCAATGCCATCAAAGGACGGCCCAGTGCCGAGGTTTTTCACGGGATATTCTGTGTGTATTCACTGCTCGAGAAGCGGCTGGATGAGTATTTCAAGCCGCACGATCTGACGCCGGTCAAATTTAATGCCCTGATGCTGATTAAACACCTCGGCGGGACCAACGGCGTGAGCCAGCAGGACATCGGACATCATCTGATAGTATCGCCATCCAATATCACCCGGTTGCTGAATCGCCTGGCGGCTGACGAGTATATTGAGCGATCAGCATGCTCCAAGGACCGTCGGGTCAAGCTGGTCCGTATCACGCCCAAAGGTGAACGGGTCATTGGACAAGTATTCTTCGGGTTCGGGGAAACCGTCCAGCAATCAGTGTATCTCATGGATCGGACCGAGGTGGAAGATTTAAGCCATTTACTGATCAAGTGGTTTCTCAAGCTGGAAGCGGCGGGGGAGCGCTAGATGCTGACGGCTTATCTTTGGGGGTGTCTGACGGTCGTCTTGATGATGGTGATCATTTGGCTGATCCATCTACCCTTGAAAAATGCGGCGATTGTGGATATGGGATGGGGTTTGGGATTCATCCTGATGACGTTGATCTTTGTTTCGCATGGCGCGGGATGGACGTTGCGTAATCAGATCATCTTTGTTCTGGTCGCGCTGTGGGGCGTGCGCATCATGCTCTATGTGTTTTTCCGCATACTGGTTGAGAAGCGGGAAGATAAGCGTTACACTGAATTCCGGCGTAAATGGGGCAATCATATTGAGTGGAACTTCCTGCGGATTTTTGAAATCCAGGCGTTTCTTCAGATGGTGATTGTTTTGCCGATCTTGGTGATGGCCTTTAACGCCGACGGACATATGCACTGGTTAGAATGGACCGGGTTCAGTGTGGCCTTGATCTCGATCATATGCGAAGCCGTGGCGGATGAACAATTACGCAGCTTCAAGGGCAATATGGCCAACAAGGGGAAGACATGCCAGACGGGGTTTTGGTACTACTCACGGCATCCGAATTATTTTTTTGAAATCCTGGTATGGGTGGCCATTTATGTGGCCGCCTTGCCCACGGCCTGGGGATGGGCGACAATCGCTTCGCCTTTGATGATCACCTACCTTATTCTTAATGTCAGCGGAATCCCCTTGGCTGAAGAACAATCCCTTCGATCCCGGGGCGACGAATACCGGGACTACCAGCGAACCACCAGCATATTAATTCCGTTACCCAAAAAAGGATAGAATATGAAACAATTAGCGAATCTCAGTCAGGGCCTGTTAGAGCGTGATCTGTTACCCGATCCACTTATCCGTTACGGCATTCGGGGGCTGCTGAAGGAAAAACTCAAGCAGGAAAAACAAGGCGGGATCAAGGCGGCTCAGGAACGGATGAGCGAAATAATCCGGGAAATGAAGGCGTCGGATATCGCTGTGAATACCGTCGAGGCCAATGAACAGCATTATGAGGTGCCGACTGAATTTTTTCAGCTGGTGATGGGCAAGCACATGAAGTACAGCTGCGGATACTGGAACGAAGGGGTGACCGATTTTGATCAGACCGAGCTGGATATGCTGAAGCTCGCGTCTGAGCGTGCACAGCTCGACAACGGACAGGATATTCTGGAACTCGGCTGCGGTTGGGGATCGATGACGCTGCATATGGCTGAGGCCTATCCCGGTTCAAACGTAGTCGGTGTATCGAATTCGGCGACGCAAAAGGAGTACATTGATGAACAGGCCCGGCAGCGCGGATTAAGCAACATCCGGATTATCACCTGCGATATGAACGAGTTTACGATCGACGAGAAATTTGACCGTGTTGTCTCCATTGAGATGTTTGAGCACATGCGTAATTATCAAAAACTGCTGAACCGGGTTGCGAGTTGGATGAAGGATGGAGGGAAGCTGTTTATTCATATCTTCACGCACGTGGAACATGCCTACTTTTACAAACTCAACCAGGGGTTTGACTGGATGGCCCGATACTTCTTTACCGGCGGGATTATGCCGTCCGACAATCTCCTATATAATTTTCAGGATGACTTTGAGATTGTTGATCACTGGAAGGTCAACGGAACGCACTATGAGAAGACATCCAACGGCTGGCTGGCCAACATGGACAAAAACCGCGAGAAAGTGATGCCGATCCTTAAAAAGACGTACGGCGAAGATTACAAAAAGTGGTGGGTCTATTGGCGGGTTTTCTTCATGGCCTGTGCCGAACTCTGGGGTTACGACAACGGTCATGAATGGATTGTCAGCCACTATTTACTCAGAAAGAAATAAGCGATGGAACGAATTGCCATAGTTGGAACCGGGGTCTCGGCGATGAGCGCCGCGTATTTTCTGCGTAATGACTTTGATATTACGTTCTTTGAAAAGGACAATTACGCGGGCGGGCACACGAACACATTGACCATTGATGAGGAGGGAACGCCGATTCATATTGATTCGGCATTCATGGTGTTTAACCATGTAACCTACCCGAATCTGCAGAAATTCTTCCGTGAGCTTGAGATCGAAGAAAAAAATACCAATATGTCTTTCAGTGTTCAGCATCTGCCCAGTGGTCTGGAATACTGCGGGACCGGGTTAAACGGACTCTTTGCCCAACGGAAAAATCTGGCGCGTTGGAAGCATATTAGTATGCTGTTGGATATTAACCGGTTCAACAAAGAAGCCATTGAAGTTCTGACTGATCATAAATTTGCCGGATACAGCATCAAACATTATTTTCAAGAAAAGGGATATGGGCAGGCGATGCTGGAGAAGTATCTGATCCCGATGAGCTCCGCGGTATGGTCCACGCCGCCGGAACAGATGCTGGATTTTCCGATTCTGACGTTGGTGCGGTTTTTCAAGAATCACGGATTTCTCGGGATGACCACACAGCATCAATGGAAGACGCTCGTCGGAGGAAGCCGTCAGTATCGGGATAAAGTGATGGCGATGTTCCCGAACCGGGTTCACCTAAATGCCGAAGTAGAAC
Organism: bacterium; assembly: GCA_030429765.1. GTDB lineage: Bacteria > Omnitrophota > Gorgyraeia > Zapsychrales > Zapsychraceae > JAGOSC01. The sequence continues at coordinate 257,461 of JAUIER010000001.1, forward strand.
AAGTATTCCGCAAGCCCGAGGGTGTGGAGGTTTGTATCAAGGACGGTGAGCGTCATATGTTTGATAAGGTGATTATCGCGTCGCATGCCGATCAATCTCTAAGATTATTGGGTGATCCAACCGAGCAGGAACAAAATTTATTGTCTAAGTTCAAGTATCAACCCAATCAGGCCACCCTGCATACGGATGATTCGCTGATGCCCAAGACGCGTTTGGCCTGGTCCGCCTGGAATTATCGGATCAAAGCCAAAGCGAATCGACTCATTCCCCAAACGATCTATTACATGAATCGATTGCAGCATGTATCCCAGAAGGGCGATTACTTTGTCTCAATCAACGACGATGGTGATGTTCATCCGGATAAGATTATTTGGCAGAAAGAGTACGCGCATCCATTGTTTGATGTGGCGGCTATCCGCGCTCAGGATGATCTGCCCAAGCTCAATGAACAGGGACGCACATATTTTTGCGGGGCTTATTTTAAATACGGCTTTCACGAGGACGGATTCACGTCGGGACTGAACGTCGCAGAAAAGATCTTAAACCGGGAGGTTTGGTGATGAATTCATGTCTGTATGACATTGATATCATGCACTATCGTACGGAGCCCAAGACATACCGATTCAACCATAAATCGTTTATGTTTTATCTGGATCTCGACGAACTTCCTGAGATAGACCGAAAGTTTAGCCTTTTCGGTTATAACCGGCGCAGTTTGTTCCGGTTCAATGACAGCGATCATTTGGAGTTAAAGTCGCAATCCGTGAAAGATAATATTTTGGCGTACATTCAAGATCAAGGGGTTACCGCGCCGATTAAGCGCGTGATGTTGCTGACGAATGTACGGATTGCCGGATACATCTTTAATCCGGTGTGTTTTTATTTTTGTTTTGATGCCGACGATCAGCCGGTCTGCGCGGTCGCCGAGGTTGGTAATACCTTCGGTGAACTTAAGCCGTTTTTCTTGGGGTCCGAGACATTTGAAGGGCAAACGTTTAAGTCTGTGCAGAAAAAGTATTACTACATCTCACCGTTCATTGATCTGGATGTGCCCATGGATTTTCAGCTGAAGATTCCCGGAGAACGTGTGATCATTAGGGTGGATGACCTTAAAAAGGATGGACGCCTGCTGTACGCCACGATGAAGGGGCGTCGTCAAGAGCTGACGGGATCCAGTTTATTCTGGCATGCGCTGCGCTATCCATTTGAAACATTGAAGGTTATATTCCTGATCCACTATCATGCGGCTGTTCTGCACTTTGTGAAAAAAATTCCTTACCATAAGAAAAAAGATAACCCTGATTTGCAAAGGGAGGTTTACCGTGTCTGTAAAAAGACAGAAAAGTAAGATCGATGAAATGTGTCTGAAACTGATAGACCGTGTATTTCGGCCGATGGACAAGGGACGGCTGGTTATCAACTTGCCCGATGGGAGGGAATTGACATATGGCAAGGACGATGCGGTTACGGCCACGATTGATGTACTCAATATGCGTTTTTTCCGTAAATGTGTGGTGTACGGAGCCGTGGGATTCGGGGAGTCATATGTCGACGGTGATTGGGAAACCAAGGACATCGCCGATGTGATCGGCTGGATGATCTATAATTACGAAAATCATCCAACGTTGGCCGCGGATAAGCCAAAATTCAAGCCGGTCAACTTCCTGAATACGATCAATAAAATATATGGTAAATTCCGTGTCAATTCGATCAGGGGGAGCCGTAAAAATATTTCCGAGCATTACGACCTCAACAATGAATTTTTCAAACTGTTCCTCGACCCGACGATGACGTACTCATCGGCGATATTTAATCGTCCCGGACAATCGCTGGAGGAGGGGCAATATCAGAAATACGATGCCTTGTGCCGAAAGCTTAAGCTGCGTTCAACGGATCATGTGCTGGAAATCGGATCCGGATGGGGAGGATTTGCGGTGCACGCCGTTAAGAATTATGACTGCCGGGTCACGACGATCACGATTTCCGAAGAGCAATATGCCTACGCCAAGGAACGTTTCCGTCGTGAAGGAGTGGCCGATAAAGTTGACATTCAACTGACGGACTATCGTTTATTCACCGGCCAATACGATAAGATCGTGTCAATCGAGATGATCGAGGCGGTCGGGCATGAATTTTTACCGGAATATTTCCGTAAGATTGGTCAACTCCTCAAGAAGGACGGCCTAGTGGCCCTGCAGATGATCCTGTTTCCGGACCATCGATATGACATTGCCCGACGGCAGACCGACTGGATCCAGAAGCATATCTTCCCCGGCAGTTTGTTGCCGTCGATGGGCGAAATCAACCGGGCGCTCAACAAGACCGGAACGCTCAATCTACATGATTACGAAGATATCACGCCGTCATATGTCAAGACATTGAGGCTATGGTATGAGATGTTTAACGCTCGGTTGGATGAGGTGCGGCTGTTGGGCTTTAACGAGTCGTTTGTCCGAAAGTGGAAGTACTACTTGTGCTACTGTGAGGCGGCCTTTAAAATGCGTAATATCAGCGTGGCACAGGCTGTGTACTCACGACCGAACAATCTGCATCTTAATGATGAATTGGAGGTCGAATTGTCTGAGAAGGATCAGGAATTTATCGAACTATTGTAAATATGAAGCGACCATCACCCTTAATTATACTATTCACGCTGTTATTGTGGACGATGAATGTCGTGGCTTCGGCTGAGACTATCCATGGCGTTGCATTCAGCGACGTCTACATGGATGAGCATGTCATCATGGATCTGCTGGGGACCGGACATAAGAAAATCCTGTTCACCGATGTGTTCGTGGCCGGATTTTACCTTCACACCGATGCCGGCCCCGATGACGCCTTAAGCGATGTGGCCAAACGGATGGAGGTTTCGTATTTTACCGATGTTGGAGCGAAACGTCTCGCGGACTACATCCGTAAACGTATGTCTAAGAACATGTCCTCAGAAGAGTTTGAAGAGGTTGAATCGCGTATCGAGAAAATGCATGATTTTTTCGTGGACCTGGACGCCGGTGACCGCTTTTCGATGACCTACATTCCCGATATCGGAACAAAATTTGAACGCAACAACACGTTTCTGGGTGTCGTGGAAGGCGCTGACTTCGGCCGCGGAATCTTTGCCACCTGGGTGGGCGAGCGCCCCTTTGACAAATCAGTCAAACAACAAGTCTTGGGTCTTGAATAACACTCTCTGCTGTTTTTCCGGTTCGCGGTGATCCTTCCATAATCGGGGCTTAATTAATTGCCATTTCCCTTGTTTCCCCAAATTCTAGCCTGTAGAATGATCGTATTATCAATGATTTGTGTACCAAGGAGGAGTTATGGGCGACGATCGTAAACGTCAGAGTTTCTTTAGGACCAATCAGTATCAAAAGCCGATTATACATCTGGCCGTACTGCCGACATTTATCTTCTGTACGCTGACCAGTTTCTTTGTCTTGATCCTGCACAATGAATTGGTGGCGTATGTCAAATTTAATACAACAATTGAGACCGTAGATGTTCTGAACCGATGGGGCTGGTTTATTATCGTGACGATCTGGACTTTTTTTGCGGTTGTCTGCGCGTGGGCGCAGGTGGTATCCGGACGCATGGTTGGCGCCTTCGAGCGGGTTGTCCGTGAATTGGATCGCGTGGTCGACGGCGAAGACGTCGCTTTTATCAAGGCGCGTGATAATGACCGCCTGGCCGGAGATCTACTTAAACGGGTCAATGTGTTGATACAGCGCAATCGAACCATCCGGGCCAGTCAACCGGCGAGGCCGTCCATGGGACGCGTCTAGCATGAAACGACTTTTTATCATCTTGATGATGATGGTGGCGAGTCTTGTGATGTCGATGCCATCGAGCGTCCGCGCGGAATTAACCGACGAAATTCAAGCCGCTACTGTTGAGACAGCGTTATTGTGGCTGGAAGTAGTCGATCAGGGACGGTATGACGAAAGCTGGGATCAGACGTCTGATAAGTTTAAGGCCGCGATGGGCAAGGAAGAGTGGACCGAGAAGCTCGATTTTTATCGTGAACCGTTGGGCAAGGTCAAATCGAGGGAACTATTGGACAAAGGATTGTTTGAGTCCATTCCCAATCATCCAGGGCTCAGGATGATGGTGCTGCAATTTAATTCGTCATTCGAAGACAAGGAGTTTGCCGTCGAGACCGTATCCACGGTCAGTATGAATGGAGGACCGTGGCAGGTGGCGGGTTACTTCATTTCAGATTCTATCGATGTAAAGGTGCAGTAATTACTTATGATCTTGTCTATGCAGCGGCTCGAGGTGAATCATGTATGAAAACTTCGACAAGATTAATGGGTCACACCCGTGGCGCGATGTCAGTCCGCACGGATATATTGATTACCCGGTCTGTTACCGAAAAGGCGGCCGGGTGATTTATTTTAATTTCAATCTCGCCCGCGAAATGGGATTGATCCCCCGCGATCACCCCAAGCGTATCACCAAAAAGCTCGAACAAGTCATCCTTAAGACATTTTCCCTGCAGATCCTCAACGAATATGATTGGGCCAACCGGCGGTCATTTCCCAAAGACGGTTACGAAGACCGCCTGTATATGGCCACACGCTATTTACAGACCCAGCATGCCAGCAAACAGGGGGAGACGTCGGGAGATGGTCGAAGCATCTGGAACGGATATCTGAAAACCCGCTCCAGGACGTTTGATATTTCTAGCTGCGGCACAGGCAACACGATTTTATCCCCCGGAGCCCAGGAATCTCCGGATCCGATTCCGACGGGAAGCACAGAATACGGCTATGCGTCCGGGCTGGCGGAGATCGATGAAATGATGGGCGGGGCGGTGATGTCGGAGATTTTTTACCGGGAAGGGTATCCCACCGAGCGGTGCCTGACAGTGATTGAGTATCCGGACCGCACGGCGATCGGGGTGCGGACCGCGCCGAATCTGATTCGCCCGGCGCATTTGTTTCGGTATCTGAAGTCAGGGCAATTGGATGAGCTGATCGGTTCCTTTGATTGTTTTATCGATCGTCAGGTCGAAAACCGGGTGTATGATGTGCCCAATTCTGGTAAGACGCGCTACCGAAAGGCGCTGGAATATATTACGCGCACACATGCCAAGTTGGCTGCGGTCATGGAAGAAGAGTATATCTTCAATTGGCTGGCCTGGGACGGCGACAATATGCTGGCCAGCGGGGCTCTATTGGACTACGGGTCCATTCGTCAGTTTTCCGCCAAGCACAACCGCTATCGTTACGAAGACGTAGACCGTTATTCGACGACGTTGACCGAGCAGCGTGTATGGGCGCGCAAAATCATTCAAACCTTTATCCAGCTGACCGATTTTGTCATCACCGCGGAGAAGAAAAATTTGGAGACATTCAAAGACGATCCGATGCTGGACCTGTTCGATGAATGTTTTGAACGGGAGCGTCACTCAAGGATGCTCTGGAAGATCGGTTTTACTCCGGCACAATCACAACGGTTGCTGCGATATCATTCATCCAAAGTGGAGGGATTCCGTAAGGTCCTCAACTATTTTGAAGACGTCAAGACATCATCCGGATTGGAGGAGGTTCCGGACGGGATCAATCATCCTCCGGTGTTTTTGGTCCGGCATATTCTCAAATTTCTTCCTTTATTTTTGGTCAATCATTTCTCGACGGACGAATGGCCCGTAATGGATGAAGAAGATTTTTGCAAGATCATGGCCGGATCATATGTGGAGGAAGATGACCTGGTGCTGACCGACTATCGGCGCCGCAAGGCGCTGGAGTTTCAGGCCCAGTATGCCGCCTTGATACGGGCGGCCGGCAAGAATCCCGCCAAGGTGCTGCAACGGGTGGCTGAACGCTCAGGGGTGATTAATTATGAATACCGAAAAACCGGTGATGGTCTGACCTGGATCGTAAATGAGGCCGTCCGCGCCACCAAGAAAATGGATGTAAACGAGCTGCAGTCCGCGATCGAGCGTTTTATCCAGTCTCAGGTGCTCGTGCCGGGCAAATGGCGACCAATCCGTGAGAGCGAGCTACATGGGCGGACCATGAAATCCCGGTTGCTGCAGCGCATGCAGGAAAATCTCGAGATGTACAGCGAGACCATCTAGCCCTTCCCCGTCCCAAATTATCCCTTAAAATTTCAGGATCTTGTGCTATAATGACGGCCTTGTCGAATTTTATAAGAGGGTTGAAACATGATATCAGTCAACAATGTAGGGTTACAATTCGGTTCGCGAAAGTTATTTGACGGCGTCAATATCACATTTTCGCAGGGAAATTGTTATGGTTTGATCGGGGCGAATGGATCGGGAAAATCGACATTTGTGAAGATTCTGTCAGGTGACATTGAATCCACCTCTGGAACGATTTCAATTGCTGAAGGCAAGCGATTGTCTGTCTTGAAACAGGATCAATTCGCGTACGACGAGCACGAGGTCCTGACCACCGTGATTATGGGGCACAAACGGCTGTACGAAGTCATGACGGCCAAGGATGAGTTGTATGCCAAACCGGATTTTTCAGATGAAGACGGGATCAAGGCCTCAGAGCTGGAAGGCGAATTTGCGGAATTGGATGGTTGGAACGCGGAGAGTGATGCGGCTAAATTGTTATCCGATGTTGGTATTACCGAAGACCTGCATGAATTAAAGATGAAGCAGCTTGAAGGTAGCCAAAAGGTCAAGGTATTGCTGGCCCAGGCCCTTTTTGGTACGCCGGATATTCTTTTGTTGGATGAGCCTACCAACCAGCTGGACGTGGAGACCTGTATGTGGCTGGAGGAATTTTTGGCCGAGTTTCAAAACACCGCCATCGTGGTCTCCCATGACCGGCATTTTCTTGATAAAGTCTGCACGCACATTTGTGATATTGACTACGGAAAGATTCAGCTGTATCCGGGCAATTACACGTTCTGGGCCGAATCCAGTGAACTGGCGCAACGTCAGAAACAGGATGAAAACAAGAAGATCGAAGAGAAGCGTAAAGAGCTGCAGAATTTTGTGGCCCGATTCAGTGCCAATGCCTCAAAATCCCGTCAGGCGACATCCCGTAAAAAGATCTTGGAAAATCTTACTTTGAATGATATCAAACCGTCGTCGAGAAAATATCCCTATGTCGGTTTTGAGCAGGAACGTGAAGCGGGAAATGATTTATTGCATGTTGATCATTTGTCCAAGTCAATTGACGGTCAGATCATGTTTAAAGATCTGACGATCACTGTTGAAAAAGGCGACAAGGTCGCGTTTATCGGGCGTAATGACCTCTCCAAAACCACCTTGTTCCAAATTCTGATGAAAGAGATGGAACCGGACACGGGATCTTTCAAATGGGGGGCATCCACCAGTCAGGCCTATTTCCCCAAGGAAAACAATGAGTATTTTGACAGAGATTTAAACATCATCGACTGGTTGCGCCAATACTCGAAAGAGCAGGATGAGCAATATGTCCGCGGATTTTTGGGACGTATGTTGTTTACCGGTGAAGAATCCAAAAAGAGCGTGACCGTTTTGTCCGGGGGGGAAAAGGTGAGATGTATGCTCTCACGGATGATGATGGTCGGTGCCAACGTCTTATTATTTGATGAGCCGACGAATCACCTGGATCTGGAATCAATTTCCGCCTTGAACAAGGGGATGAGCAAGTTCAACGGAACCATTCTTTTCTCGTCACATGACCATCAACTGGTGCAAACCGTTGCCAACCGAATTATTGAGATCACGCCTAATGGATACATCGACAAGCAAGGGATCACCTTTGATGAATATCTCGACGATCCGGTGGTTAAACAGCGACGGGCCGAGCTGTATGCCAAACCCAGCAATGTGGCTGGTTAATCGATGAATGTGGCCGTCATCGGAGCATCTAACAAGCCACAACGTTATTCTTTCCAGGCTGTTAAACTTCTTCTAGAACATTCGCATCAGGTTTTTCCGGTTCATCGACGCGTAAAAGAGATCGATGGACTGTCTGTTTATGCTGACGTCAAAGATATTGCCCAACCCATAGATACAGTCACTTTATATGTGTCGGCGGATATTTCAACGCGATTGATGGAGGACTTGTTGGCCCTCAGTCCGCGACGGATTATCTTTAATCCCGGCGCGGAGAATTCGGCCCTCAAAGACAAGGCTGATGCAGCCGGAATCGAGACGGTGGAAGGCTGCACGCTGGTTATGCTGCGAACCGGCCAATTTTAGTTTTCTTCTCGCGCCGCATGAAACGGTTTGGTATTATAAGGCATATTCGTAAACCCAAAAACCGACGCGCATGCTATTCAATTCACTTCAATTCTTTCTTTTCTTCGTAGTTATTTACTCTTTATATTTAGTTTGTTCGCATCGATGGCAAAATCGTCTTTTGCTGGTAGCCAGTTACGTATTTTATGGAGCGTGGGATTGGCGATTTTTGTCTTTGATCTGGATATCCACGGCGATTGACTATTGGTGCGGTCGGCAGATGGGTTCGACAGATGCGGCTCAGCGTAAACGCTATCTGATCATCAGCATCACGGCCAATATGGCCATCCTGGGTTTCTTTAAGTATTTTGGATTCTTTAGTGAGAGTCTTCAGCATTTGCTTGGGACCTTTGGATATAATCCGGGGTGGACCACATTAAATATCGTCCTGCCGGTGGGGATCTCGTTTTATACCTTCCAGTCGATGAGCTACACCATCGATATCTACAACAATAAACTCAAGCCTTCCGACAAGTTTTCCGATTTTGCTTTGTTTGTGGCCTTTTTTCCTCAGCTCGTGGCCGGACCGATTGAACGGGCCCGGCATTTGTTGCCTCAGATTTATCGGCCGCGTACCATCAAGCTTGATCAGTTTTACGAGGGATCTTATCTGATTTTCTGGGGGATGTTTCAAAAGGTATTTGTCGCGGACAACCTCGCGAAGATTTCAGATACGATTTTCGCGCTCGGCGGACCGTATGATCGGGTCGAAGTATTGATTGGGGCATATGCGTTTTCATTCCAGATATTTTGTGACTTTGCGGGATACTCCAATATTGCCCGGGGACTGTGCAAGGTGATGGGTTTTGATATCATGGTGAATTTTAATCTGCCGTATTTTGCCCAGAATCCGAGTGATTTTTGGCGGCGCTGGCACATCAGTCTGTCGACGTGGCTGCGGGACTATTTGTACATTCCGCTTGGCGGAAACCGTGGCGGACAGCTCAAGACGTTGCGAAATTTGATGCTGACAATGCTCTTGGGCGGCTTGTGGCACGGGGCGGCGTGGACGTTTGTGTTGTGGGGAGGATATCACGGGCTTTTACTGATTGTTTATCGGGTGGCCGAATATTTGCGAGAGCGCTGGTCGTGGACCGCTTGGTCTTCGTCCCGGCTCTGGACGGTGTGCAAGATCGTCTTTTTCTATCATCTGGTTTGCTACGGGTGGATATTGTTCCGGGCTCAGTCATTCGAGCAAATCACTGCGATGACCGGTGGGCTCGTATTCAGTCCGGGAAACTTTGGATCGGCGTCTGAGGCGGCCCGATATGTTGCGATACTGGCGGGAATGATCAATAAAATGGTGCTATACATAACTCCATTGTTGTTTATTCAGCTTCTTCAATATCGCCGAAATGATCCTTTGGTGGTATTTCGGTGGCCATGGGTTGTACGAGGTTTATTTTACTATGTATATGTCGTGTTAATCATTTTGTATGGTGAGACGAATGCTCAGGACTTTATCTACTTCCAGTTTTAAGCAGTCTCCTTTTGCGTTCTTTCTGTGTTTATCTCTATTGATATGTACGGAAGCCGTTGTCCGTACTTGTACCACAAATCTGATGACGGTATCGGAACGTATTGTTGCCGAACGGATTAAGGCTTTAAAATCCGGAGCCCTGGCCGATGTGGATATGCTGATTATGGGCGATAGTCGAGCCTTGGGGTTGGATGCCAAGTTTCTGGAAGATAGACTTGCCACACGGGATAGACGGTCGATTCGTGTAGAAAATTTTGCTATCCCGAATCATGGCATCAGGGCCTACCACTTATTACTCGAAGAGCTGGTCTCTCGGCAAGTCGTTCCTCGGTACATTATCTTTTCGTCTGGGCCTATTGGAATTACCGGGAAGTGGAGCATTGAAAATATCGATCGAGATCAGGCGTCCCGACACTATTTGGTGCGTATTTTTCCATTGTGGAAATTAGTCCGGGCTGTACCGATGCGGCAGGCTTATTTGATGATTGAGACGCGGATTGAGAACTTCTCTAAACTTGTTTTGTATCGCAAACAAATTCGTCAGCGAATCCGTAATCCCCGCACATTCTTACAGGATCGTAATGCCAAATTGCCGGAACTATTGGCGAAGGCCCATGGAGGGATTATTATTTCTGCCGGTGGAGTGGTGCATTCGAATAAAGTGCGGCAAACGATGTTTTATTCGACCGAGCTTGTAGCTGATCAAGAGGCGATATCGGCATATGAGAAATTTTTCCGGCTGGCTCAGAGTCATGACATTCAGATCCTATTGCTAAATATGCCCATTGTCGATATGATTGACAAGCATCGGGCGGTAATGAACCGGCATAGTAATTATATTCAGACGGTACAAAAATGGGTTCACCAGTTTGATCACATTAAAATTATTCCGCCGCTTATAATGTCCTACGAAATGAAGTATTTTGGCGATGCGCATCACTTGAATCCAGAGGGATTAAGAAAGTTTAATCTGGAATTGGCCGAACGACTCTTCGCTTTTATGGACACCCTATAACTATGTCTATACCAAGACTAATGTTGGTGTGATTGCTACACGTTAAAAAATGAGGACGGCCGCGTCAAGTTGTGTGTCATTTTTGAATTCTTGGAATCTTCCGAAGGGATTCGTCCTATGTTTGTGTTTACTCCTCGTCACGGAAAGTCTAGTTAGATGTTTCGAGGAGAATATTATGCATCTGTCGGACGGTATTATTCAGCTTCGTAGGCAATCCGTGGAAGAAGGAGGTCCATATACCCATCAAGCCGTGATTATGGGTGACAGCAGGATACTTGGAGTTGATGCTAAGTATTTGTCCGATATTATATCGCAAAATATTGGGTCCGAATTTGTGATCCACAATTACGCGATCCCCAATCATGGTATTCGAACTTATTACATGTTCCTGAAGAAGTATTTGAGGAGACATCAGGCACCCCGGTTCATTATATTATCCTCGGCTCCCATCGGAATTACAGGTGAATGGTCGATTCAGGAAATTGATACGTCCGAGGCTTCTGTATCGTATCTTTCACGTCTTTATTCTATAAAAGATATACTTGAGGCATTTCCTGCAGCCATGGCGATGCAGTTCATCGGTATCAAAGTAGAAGGGATGAGTAAGCTGATATCTTATAGGGCGCGGCTGCGAGATCGAATATTAGAACCCGCCACACTTTTTCATAACCGCATGAGCGCCGTTAAAAAAGCCGAACGCGAATACAGTGGGGGGCAATTCGTTGAATCCAATATTCCGATTACATCAGACTACATAAGTGAAACCAAATACTATGACTATCAGTTTAGCGTCGATGCGGAATCGGTAGAATGGTACCAAAAGTTTTTTGAGCTGGCCAAAACTAGCAATATACAGGTTCTTATACTAAATGTGCCTGTTGTGTCCACGCTTTACCAAAAACGGGAAGAGAATACCAGCCATAAAATTTATCGAGACACAGTTAGCCGTTGGCTGGAGGATTATGATAATTTGATCGTACTGGAACCGCTGCTCGAAGCCTATGAGATCGAATATTTCAGCGATTGGCATCACTTAAACCGTGAGGGTATGGATAGATTTACCTCAGAGATCGCACGTAGGCTGCTCGATTTTGTGAAGGCATCTGAATAACTACTCCGTCTGTACGGTTGAAGAGACGATTTGATCTCCTTCCAAGAGTAGATTGACGGCGATGGGGCGGCAGCAGATTTCACAATCAGTGATGAAACTTTGGCGGGATTGGCCGGTTACGTCAATGCTGATGGAATTGGGGCTGCCGCAATAGGGGCAGCCGAAATCGTAGATAGTGGAAGGACGCATCCCTGGATTATATCAGAAAAGCCGATGCTCGGGGTAAAATCGGACCGTTTTTAGGGTGATCTAGGCGAAAATTCCTAAAAAAATCAGATTACCGGTTCAAATCCAGGCCGGAATTCGGTACGATAGATTAAAAATCAGTCGACGCTGTATCCATTCATTGAGGCATTTATGAAAAAGAAAAAGTCTTTGATCAAGCCGTTACTGCTGGCCGGTGTTGTCTCGGCGGGCAGTATCACCGGCTACAATTATCTCAATAACTATCTGAACCAGGTCGAAATATTAAAGAAAGTTGTCCAGCGTCTGGAGGCTGATTCACGGGTGGCGGAGGTGTTGGTGACCGGGGTCAACTATGACGAAGCCACTCAGCAGATGCGCACACGGATCAAATTTCTGGAATATGGCGTGGATGATAAGCCCCTAAAGCCCCGGTACTTTGAGTTTGCCGGCAATATCATACAGTTTCAGGCCCTGGTCATGCGTTTCGATGATGTTCATATCCGCAACGCCGATCTACTCAAAGGTAAGAGCGCGTATCTGTTTCTAAAAGTGTTTCTACTCGATGGGAAAAATACGCAGGAGTATGAATTGACCCGGGTGAATTCGATTCCCCAGGGGTACAAACTTGAAGGGATATCAGATGAGTATGAAAAGACCATCTGGGAAGATTTTTGGACCCACGCGTTGGATCCGAAACGGGATCCCAAATTAGGAATCAAGAATGCGCAGATCGAAGCCCCGGGGACCATGTTTGTCCCGGGGATTTTGTACACCATTCGCATTGAGCATGACGGCGGTTTGCGTATCGACACGGCACCGTTGTCTCCCATCTTACAGGGTGAGACAATACCCAAGGGCTAGATCCGGAAATTTGAAAAGGAGGATGTCTGATGAGAAAAATGATATTAGCGCTGGTTTTGATTGTCCTGACCTTGATCGGTTCATTTCCGGCAGCGGCTCAAAATACAGATGAGCTGACCCAGGCGCTGGTTCAGCAGACGGTTTTGCAGACCTATCAACGGATGATTGTCCAGGCCGTTCAACGTGCTATGATACAGCAACGGCTGAATGTGTCTCAGGCGGTGGTGGAGGCCGCAATCCAGCAAGCGATGCTCCAGGGGATGCAGCAACAGGTGATCCAAAGGGCGATGCAGCAGGCGTATTCGGATGGGCTGGCTCAAGTGGTCAGCCAACGGCAGCGTCAGGCGGTTCAGGCCGCCATGCAGTCCGCGGTGGAAGGTGTCATTCGTCAATCGATTCAGCGAACGGTCGTTCAAACAGCGATCCAGGAAGTCGTTCGTCAATCGATTCAGCGCAGTGTGGTGCAACAGGCGGTGATTTTGCAACGGCAACGCGCGATCCAGCAAGCGGCTATTCAGCAGGCCGTGGCTCAGAATGTGGCGCAACAGGTGATCCTGCAGCAACAGCAGGCGGTTATGCAGCAGGCGCTTCAACAACAATATCAACAGGCCATTCAGCGCGCGTTGGCCAGTCAATAGAAAGGAACCTGAAAGTCATGGATGAAATAGAAAGATTTGTGAATGGGGTCAAACGGCGGAACATCGGTCAGCCCGAATTTCATCAGGCCGTCGAGGAGGTCGCCCGAAGTGTGCTGCCGTATCTCAAGAAGATTCAGGACCCGCGCTACAAAAAAGCCAGTATTCTCGAGAGAATGACCGAACCGGATCGAATCGTTGTGTTTAGGGTTTGCTGGGAGGATGATAAAAATAATGTGCGGGTGAACCGCGGTTTTCGAGTTCAGTTTAATAACTCAATTGGGCCGTATAAAGGCGGTTTGAGGTTCGACAAGTCGGTGAATCTGAGTATCCTGAAATTTTTGGGCTTTGAGCAGACTTTTAAAAATGCGCTGACCACCTTGCCGATGGGCGGGGCCAAAGGCGGATCCAATTTTAATCCGCGGGGAAAAAGTAACAACGAGATCATGCGGTTTTGTCAGTCTTTTATGACGGAACTTCATCGACATATTGGACATCATATCGATATTCCGGCCGGCGATCTAGGTTGCGGTGCCCGGGAAGTTAGCTATCTATTTGGTCAGTACAAGCGGCTGACCAATACATTCACCGGAACAATCACCGGTAAGGGATTGTCCTTTGGCGGCAGTCAGATTCGGACCGAGGCGACCGGGTATGGAAGTGTCTATTTCGCGCGTGAGATGCTGAAAGAAAAAAAGGACGCCATCGACGGCAAAAGGTGTGTGGTGTCGGGGTCGGGAAACGTGGCCTTATACACGGCGGAGAAATTGATTGAATTAGGCGGGAAGGTTATTGCTTTGTCCGATCGGGACGGAACGATTCATTGCGCGAAAGGGCTGGATTCGGACCAGCTGGATTTTATCAAGGATTTGAAATTCAATCGCCGTGAATCGCTCCGGGAGGCGGCCAAGGAGCATGAGGAGATCGAGTTCAAGGACGATCAAAAGCCTTGGGATATCGAATGTGACCTGGCGTTTCCATCTGCGACGCAGAATGAAATCGACGAAGAGGATGCCCGCACGCTGATCAAAAATGGATGTATGCTTGTTTGTGAAGGCGCTAATATGCCGTCGACGAACAAGGCCGTTGAAATCTTCCGTGAAGCCAAAATTCTTTATGGTCCCGGAAAAGCGGCGAATGCCGGTGGTGTCAGCGTCTCGGGTCTGGAGATGTCGCAAAACGCCATGCGGCTCAGCTGGACGAGAGATGATCTCAACTACAAACTCGAAGAGATCATGAAAGACATTCATCAGCAATGTGTCAAATATGGTAAGGACGATAGCGGACAGATCGATTATGTCAATGGCGCCAATATCGCCGGATTCCGGAAAGTGGCCGAGGCAATGTTATCATTCGGTATTGTCTGATTGATACTCAATTTTGAAACTCATTAATCTAATCTAGGAATTCTTATGAAAGTTAAATTTTGCGGAGCAGCCCAAACGGTGACGGGCAGCTGTCATTTGTTGACACTTGATAGCGGTTTCACGATACTTCTTGATACGGGTTTGTATCAGGGGCGGGATGATACCTTTGAAGGTTTTAATGAGGAATGGTTGTTTGATCCCAAGAAAATCGACTGTATGATTCTGTCTCACGCGCATATTGATCACAGTGGACGGATTCCCAAACTGGTCCGTGATGGTTTTCGCGGTAAGATTTATTCGACCAGCGCCACCAAAGACTTGGCGGCTGTGATGCTCGTCGATAGCGCGAAAATTCAGGAAAAGGATGCGAAGTTTATCAACAAACAGCGTAAAAAACGGGGTGAACCGCAGGATGCCAAACCGCTCTATAATTATTCGGACGCGGTTGAAGCGATGCGCAGCTTCGTTGGTGTAAGCTATGACCGCTGGTGCCGCATCAATGATGAGGTCTCATTCATCTTCAAGGACAGTGGTCACATCTTCGGCAGCGCGAGTGTCACTTTAAAGATCGAACGCGAAGGTCAGGAGCCAGTGATGTTTGGATTCACCGGCGATATTGGGCGAAAGCATCGACCCATTCTGAAAGATCCTGATCCGATGCCGCCGCTGGACTATCTGATATGTGAATCAACCTACGGCGGACGGACGCATGAAAGTCAGCCTCGTAATAAGGCAGAATTACTGGAAATCGTGCGCGAAACATGTGTCGAACGAGAAGGAAAATTATTGATTCCTGCCTTCAGCGTCGGACGTACACAGGAAATTGTCTACATGCTGGACCAATTAGAAAGCGATGGACGATTGCCGAAAATTCCGGTTTTCGTCGACAGCCCGATGGCTATCAATGCGACAGATATTTTTCAGCTCCATCCGGAGTGCTTTGATGAAGAGATTTCCAATTACATGCGCCGGGATCCTAATCCGTTCGGGTTTAATAAATTAACCTATGTCCGTCGAACGCATCAGTCCAAGAAGCTAAATCATTTTCGCGGTCCGTGTATAATAATCAGCGCCTCAGGGATGATGAATGGCGGTCGGATTATTCACCATTTGATCAATCATATTGAAGATGAACGTAATACCTTGCTGATTGTGGGATATTGCGCGCCGCATACGATCGGTTATCGTCTGCGAAACGGGGCTGACAAAATCAGGCTGTACGGGCAGGAGAAAAATGTTTATGCCAAAGTCGTGATCCTGGATGGATTCAGCGGGCATGGCGATCAGAATGAAATGCTCGATTATCTGAGCTCCCAGGACAAAAAACGATTGAAAAATATATTTCTGGTGCATGGCGAAAAAGAATGTCAGGAGGCCTTTAAGGAAGGGTTGTTAACAGAGGGATATCAAAAGGTCTATATTCCAGAATTAGGTGAAGAAGTGATTCTTGATTGAAAGGATAAATGTTATGAGCAGCGAAGACAAATTCAGAAAAACGATTGAGAAGGGATACACTTTCAAGGGTGATTCGATTTTGATGGGAACGTCGATGTTGAATGACGAGGCCCTGGAAAAGAATGAAGTCAGGGTTCCGTTAAAAACATTCAACCGTCACGGGCTGATTGCCGGAGCCACGGGGACGGGAAAGACCAAGACATTACAGAACATCGCGGAGCGTCTCTCGGAGAACGGTGTCGGTGTCCTGTTAATGGATATCAAAGGAGATTTGAGCGGGTTGACCCAGCCGGGAAAACCGCATCCAAAAATTGATGAACGTCACAATAAGATCGGTGAGGCGTGGAAACCCAACGGATATCCATGCGAGCTGATGACCATTTCCAAAGACAAAGGTGTGCGGATGCGGGCGACGATATCGGAATTCGGACCGGTGCTATTGTCCAAGATTCTCGGGCTGAACGACACGCAATCCGGTGTGGTCTCGCTGATCTTCAAATATTGTGATGATAAAGGTTATTTGCTGCTGGACATCAAGGATTTCCGGAAGGTTCTCCAATACGTGACTACGGATGGCAAGGACGAGATACAGAGTGAATACGGTCGGATCAGTACAGCCTCGACGGGAGCGATTATGCGTAAGCTGATCGAGGTGGAAGAGCAGGGGGCGGACCTGTTCTTCGGTGAGAAGTCTTTTGATGTCGAGGACCTGTTGCGGACAGACCGTAAGGGGCAGGGATTTATCAATATCCTGCGGCTGGTCGATATTCAGGGGAAGCCCAAGCTGTTTTCGACCTTTATGCTTTGTTTGCTCGCGGAAGTTTATGAGACGTTTCCTGAGGTGGGAGATCTGGATAAGCCCAAACTTGTCATCTTTATCGATGAGGCCCATCTGATCTTTAAGAACGCCTCGCAGGCGCTGTTGGACCAGCTGGAAACCATGATCAAGCTCATTCGATCTAAAGGCGTCGGCATCTTTTTCTGCACACAGACACCGACCGATGTCCCGGAGGAAATCCTGGGGCAGCTAGGGATGAAATTTCAGCACGCGCTGCGCGCATTTACCGCCAAGGACCGCAAAGCCATTAAGCTGGCCGCGGAGAATTATCCGGTAACCGATTTTTATAAGATTAATCAGGAGTTGACCAAGCTGGGGATCGGTGAGGCATTAATCACCGTTTTGAATGAAAAAGGGATACCCACGCCGGTTGTCCGTACGTTGCTCAGGGCGCCGTCTTCACGGATGGATGTCATCACCTCAGCGGAGCAGAAAAAAGTCCTGGACGATTCACGTCTTATCAAGGAATACAATGAAGTGGTCGATCGAAAAAGCGCTTATGAGATCCTGACCGAGAAGATGGAGAAGTATGCCAAGGAGCAGGAAAAGGCATCTGCCGGAAAATCATCGCGCTCAAAAACCTCGTCCCGTCGACGCAAGTCCGTTATCGGTAAAGAGGCCAAACGTGTGGGTAACCGTATGCTGACGGTATTTGTGCGTGAGGTATCTCGAGGATTGCTTGGTGTATTGGGTCTGAAAAGGTCCCGCCGCCGCAGGTAACTAAGATCATAATGTGTGATGGAGATAAAAAGAAAGCAGCCGGGAGAAGGTTTCCCGACTGCTTCTTACTTTTTGTCCAATTGTATTAATTGGAGGGGGGTACTTAAGGGTGGACCCTTAAGATTCTTTGTATGTTTTCATTATCACCTGCCAGATACGGAAGTCGTTACCGGAAGTCTTCATCCTGATCACAGAAATTATTGTCTGAACGGGGCTCCAGATCCCCACCGACTCAGGTATGGTGAATCCCAACGATTAACGTCCGTTTCTATATCGTTGTGCATGCGACGTCTAAATAATTCAAGGTAATGAGGGTATGCCCATTTCAATAATCGTCTAAGATGTTGCCGATGCTAAGGTTGACCTGTCATTCTATGCTTCCAGCCAGCCCGCCATCACCTTGAAAGTTGTCCGCGGCCATGATACCGGCCGCGAAATCCATTCTGATAGCCTTAACACTAGGGCTATCGCAAATATTTTAAATGAGCGTTTAAAATTGTGGTGCCCGGGCAGACTCTGTTAGGATCGGTTGGCTCAGGCGCCTCATTGATCGTGCGAAATGATGTTCCATGCGAATATTTATGAAGTATGCAATATTTTCCAAGTCCTGACAAGACGGGAGGGCAAAATAATCCAATTTTTTTGACTTTCAAGGACATTCATGTATGATGAATACAGATAACTATGTTAGCCAAATATTCGACAAAACCCTCACAAATACCTAAAATACTTAGGTTTATCACTATTCTAATCGTGGCATTCGGAGCGGGGTGTGATGTGCCTCAGCGGCCCAATCCGGCTCAGGTCCCTAGTCACGTGGCCGAAATCGACGGCGTTAAATCCGCGGATGTTTATATGCGTATGGCCGCCGGTGAGCTCAGGGTTGAGAATCAGTCTCTGGCCCTGATGGTCGCCAAGTACAAGTACAACACGCCGATTCGAATTCCCAAAAAGAATTTTGAAGTGGAGGACGGTGTTGGAAAGTTGTCCCTGACGCAGGAAATTATTCCCAGCATCGGCGTTTTTGCCCGCGGCGACGGAATGAATGAATGGGAGGTCCATTTTCAGAAAGACACGCCGCTCAACCTTCATCTGGAATTTGGACGCGGTTCAGCCTATTTGAATCTCGCCGGGCTGACACTGAAACGTTTTAAATTACTCAATGAATCCGGCATTGTGGGGATTGATCTTTCGACGATAAATTTGACCGACGACCTTGTGTTATGGATCGATAACGGTGACGGAGATATAGGGCTCAAGCTGCCGGAAAATTATGCCGTCCTGGTCAATACCGAACGTGGCGCTGAGATTGTCGCTGCCACGCTGATTCAGGATGGAGACGTTTACAGCAAAAATGCAAATCTTACCGGTCCCAGGATCTATATCAATATCAAAAATATTGCCGGCATGGTCAAGCTCAAGTAAAGACAATGAACTAAGCGTCAAACCGAGTTAGAGGATATCAAGAATGAGTACAGCCGTCGTGACCGGCGCGTCCGCCGGAATTGGTTATGAGTTCGCCAAAATCTTGGCGCAAAAAGGTCATCAGCTGGCGTTGATTGCCCGTAATCTGGACCGGCTGAATGAGATCAAGCAGGAACTGGAAAGCAAGTACGGGGTGAATGTGATCTTGATTCCAGCTGATCTCGCCGTCGAGAACATCGCGGAGGATATTGTCAAGGAAATCAAGTATCGGCAGCTGAATGTGGAGATTTTGGTCAACAATGCCGGGTTCGGTTTCTGCGGATATTACCATGAACAGCCTTGGGCCAATGAACGCGACATGATCCAGGTCAACATTACGAGTTTATCGCAACTGACGAAACTGATGTTGCCGTCGATGCTGGAAAAAAAGCGCGGACGTATCTGCAACGTGGCGTCAACGGCCGCCTTTCAGGCCGGGCCGATGATGACGGTTTATTACGCGACCAAGGCCTATGTGCTGCATTATTCAGAAGCCCTGGCGCTGGAGTTGAAAGGGACTGGCGTAACGGTGACGTGTTTGTGTCCGGGGCCGACGGCGACCAATTTTCAGTCGACAGCCAAACTGGATTCAACCAAGGTCTCCAAAATGAGTGCGATGGAAACGGCCGCCCAGGTGGCGGCCACAGGTTACGAAGCGACGATGGCCGGCAAATCGCTGGCTATCAGCGGAACCACCAATAAGCTGCTGCAGTTTTCGACGCGCTTGCTGCCCAGAAAAACCGCGGGCAATATCATTTATAATCTTCAGAAGAAACGGCAATGAAACTCTTGCTTATGAAAAAAATAGGTCGGCATGTGGCCGTGATTTTGATCTCAGGTTTGTTTGTATCGCTTGTTCCGTCGTCGGCAGGAGCCGAAGTGGTGGTGAAAACCGATAAGGGGCGATATAAACTTGGCGATACGATCACGGTGTCCATCACCAATAATCTCAATGAACCGGTTTATTTTGAAGGCTTGTGTTCGATCAATAATTGCGAACAGTTTCAGGGCGAATGGCGCTGCGAACAGCTGGAGTGTGACGCGCCTGAAGAGATTTTGTCGTCGGATCAAACCAAGGAATATCGGATCAAGGTGCTGGGACTGCTGGCAGG
Source organism: bacterium (assembly GCA_030429765.1). Lineage (GTDB taxonomy): Bacteria > Omnitrophota > Gorgyraeia > Zapsychrales > Zapsychraceae > JAGOSC01. Next base: position 277,914 of record JAUIER010000001.1, read on the forward strand.
AAATATGCGTTACAAACTCGATTACCGTACGGCGATTCTGGAAAAGTCCCGATCAACCTACTCAAACGATTTTTTTGTTGCGAATCCGCGCAAAGGCGGACTATTTAAAGGCAAACCGCCGGCCAAGACGGCAAAAAAATCTTCGCTAACAAAATCATCACCGGCGTCGGAAGCCGCGGCCAAACCGCTCAATCCGAAGATTATCGATATTTCCAAAACCGGAAAATGGACGAATAACCGTTACATTGCCGAGAAGTTCAAGAATCAAAATCGGCCGAGCAATCAGGAATTGATCCGACAGCGTAAACAGCAGGACCGCAATGCCCGAAAACTGGATCGACGCGCTGCAATGGGGGACGAGATCGTCTTGACAGTGAGCGGCGTGGATGATAGCGAACGTGAGGCCCTCGGACAGTTATTGGCTCAGGGTTACAATTCAGTTAACGCCGTCGAGGAAGTTTATTATTCCAGCGGAAATGTTCAGTATTATGTGGAGCTGAATGTCGATACGCGCAGTTTCTCAGAGGAGATCGAGAAGGTGAATCTTGCTGTTTTTCGTTTGGATGTGATCCGGATTACGGCCGGTCGTATTGATTGCGTCTTGAGAAGTTTGTAGATCAGCGGTTAGGATGATTGCGCGCGCACCGCTTGAGTTACGGCGTAAAGTGATTTCTTATTAAACAGGACGGTAATTTTGCGCGGATTGAGCTCCACTTCCAGGACGTAATCCACCTGATACTTGAGATGTAAGAAGGCGGCGATTTCAGGAATTGTACTGACCCGAGTCTTGATTAGCCGCGTATTATCAAAGACGAACATTCGATTGTTGTGTTTGAAAACGGTAAACACGTGATGGTCGGAACCTTTTTGGGTGCCCAGCACACGGGCTTCAATGCCAAAATGTTTAAGCGCCGCGACGTTTAAAAAAGCCAGGTCTTCACAATCACCCCCTCCCCGAATCAGTGTCAGAAGAGGTCTCGACCAAACATCTCCATTTGTATCCGGCAGATACTTCATGTTACGACTGAACCACGATACGTAGTCAGTCATATTGGAGATGCCTTGACTGGTCAGAAAGTGTCTCAGCAGTTCCGTTTCCAGTTCGGCATCGGATTTGGTGCTGGCCCACGTGTCTTCCATTTGTTGATGTGATGGGGGTGAATAGGCCCAGGCGCAGATTTGCAGCCCCAAGACCATGGCCGCGAACAGGGCCATACCCGGTCGGATTGATCGCATCCTAAAGTGTCCTCGCTGTTATGTACTGCCAACCTGCGGCTAACCGGCCGATAAATTCAGCCGCGCGCAGACGTTAACTCTCTCCCAAAAAGTCCGTTCTCGTTAAAGTATAAAATACCTCTGGCAGGTGACAAGGGTGTGGGGGTAGGAATCATGATCGTAAGTCTATACATATTAGATATTTATGGTACTTTGTCGAAATTGATTGGCTTGATGGGGTTTTTATGCCCGGCTACACAAGAAGTTGACGCAGGAAAGGCGGTGTAATATACTTATATAAGTAAGAAGATATTTAACTCTTATCCAATTCCCCAAATCGTTAGTCGTTCCAAGGCTTTAGTGATGGTACACAATTTGAGTTTCACCGGATATCTGTGGGCAGGTGACAGAGCAATAGTCCATGGCAACACTAACGAACATGACAAAATCAACCCATAAATTCATATCAAATCTTTTTCGTCAAATCACGTCGGGGTGTATCGTGGGCGCGATGATCCTTCAGAGTGTTTTTACGGCCGGTCCTGTATTTGCGCAGGAAACACAAACGGTGCTCGATCTGCCCGTTCCCGGGACCCGTGTTGCGGTGTCTGAGAAATACACTCCCGTTATGATGAAGGGGCTCAAGCTTCATCAGGATAATCCGCTGGCCTTTGATTTCATTATCCATCCAGGCGATGAGGCGGCCGATCCTGTGTTGCTCGAACAGCAATCTCAACCGCTCATTAAGTATTTCATGGCCGCCCTAACGGTTCCTGAGGATAAATTATGGGTGAACTTGTCACCGTATGAAGAGAATCGCATCATTGCCGATGAATTCGCGCGCACGGAGATGGGGCGTGATCTCCTGGCCCAGGATTACATGCTCAAACAACTCACGGCATCGATGATGTATCCGGAAGAAGATCTGGGCGAGGAGTTCTGGTCGAGGGTCTACCGCGTGGCGCAGGAGCGCTTCGGCACCACCGATATTCCGGTCAATACGTTTAACAAGATTTGGATCGTACCGGAACGCGCCGTAGTGCATCAGAATGATCTGAGTGTCTACGTCGTCGACACGCATTTGAAAGTTTTGCTGGAAGAAGATTACCTCGCGCTGGAACATCATACCGGTATCCGTGACACCGCTAAAGCACAGACTGAGGATGAGATTATCACCGGCGTTTCAACTCAAATTGTACGTGAAGTCTTGATCCCGGAAATTGAACGTGAGGTTAATGAAGGGCGGACTTTCGCCAATCTGCGTCAGATCTACAATTCGCTGATCCTCGCTGTCTGGTACAAACAAAACCTCAAAAATAGTTTTCTCGCCAAGGTCTATTCCGACCAGAGCAAAGTCCGCGGTATCGAAGTCGAGGACCGCGAGATTCATCAAAAAATTTATAAGCAATATGTGAAGGCCTTCGAGGAAGGCGTTTATAACTACATTAAAGAAGAGTATGACCCGCAATTGCAGGAAACCATCCCGCGAAAGTATTTTTCAGGCGGTGTGGACTACGCACAGATTGCCGAACGGATGGATGCAAACGAATCCCGGCCATCTGCCAGTGATCTTGAGGGGGCGTTTCGTGTGCAGGTTAATCTCAACGGATTGACCCGTTCAGGTAATGTCGTGACGTCGCAGGAAATGTTTGCGGACTCGGCGATGATGTCCGATCGACGGGATAGGAATACTAGATTACGCGCCGGTATCCAGCAAATGGGCGAAGAGTTTTCAACAATGTATGATCGTCAGGCGTTCGATCTGCCGACGCTGGATGAGATGGGGCAGTTCGGTATCGCGATGGCCGAGATGTTTGGTGTGGGAAATATCACCGAAATGAAGGGGGAACGGCAGCGTAAGGCGGGCGGTTATGATAAAGGGTACGTGTTGATTCGTGAACGCGATGCTGAAAATCCGGACCGTATCGTCGAAGAGAACAACCCGGGCCGACTGCTTAGAGACAATACGTTGCAACCGCGGATCGACAAAGGTTCTGTCTTTGCCGAGCGAGGCGATTACAAGCAAGTGACGGGTGAAGAATTTTACCAAGCCCTCGTGGCCAAGGTCAAAGAAGAATTTGATGACATGGTGCTGGAAAGCGGTCGCGTGATCGGCGGCGAACAACAACGGTTGGGACGCCTGTTGACGGTCATCACCAATTACCTGGAAGCAGTAGTCACCCTGCAGCGTCTGGGACAGGACCGTTTACGTGAGTATGGCAATTATGAGGCGGATGCGGGCCGTTCTTTTAGGTCGCTGGATGAAGGGGTTCAGTCCATCGCGCAGTGGTTAGCCGCGGAAGTCAATCAGGCCGATCGGGATCAGCCGATTGTGATTGTGCTGCATGGAGCGCCGGGTTCAGGTAAGTCGACCTTAACAGATATCGTCATCAACGGTCTGGTCCAGCAAGGCCACGTTTTAGGCGATGTGTTGGACAGAACCGGGCTGGCCGATCGAAAATTAATTCACTACTACGACGAATCCACCGAGATTGGAATTGATCGTGGAGAAAAATGGAGGAATGATTTTTACGGTCACAAAGGTGTTGTGGTTGTGGAAACAGTTCAGGATGAAGTCCCTGAAGAGTGGCATGATCGGGAAAACTTACTGTTCATACATGTCCAAGCCCAGCGGGAAATACGCGAAACCCGTCTGCAGCAGCGCGAGCAATCCAGTATGGCCCGATGGATGTTGGACCAGGATGCCTACTATGACTACAACGCGCTGGAGCTGACCGACATTCGTAATCGTTTTTCAGTTCAGAATGACGAGAATATCCCCAATCTTGATTTTCTCGCGGAACAAAAATTTCTGTTCGCGTTTGATAACGCGATGCTGGCGGAGGTCCGTCAGGCGAATCGAACCGCTGATGAGGATTTTCGATCCGAACGGCTGAACCCGCGTACTGATCAGCGGACGCTTGATGAGGTGTTGGATCTATTTAAGGAGAGTTATCCCACCAAGAATCCGACGGCCGAGGATGTGCAGGATTTGCTTTCAGACACGCGCAATATCAATATTGTGCTTCGGTCGCAGGGTGACCGGTCCGTCGCGGGGATCGTATCAGCGACGAGAATGGATGCGGATGTGATTCAATCCGAATTTATTGATCAGGGGCTGCCGGCTCCGGATGTTCCATTGGCCGAGACGATATTCGCGTTTAATCAGGCCGTCCGGCCGGAACTGCGCGGACAGGGATTGGGTACGGCCCTGTACCGGGAATTGGCGCGGCAAGCGGCTGAAACCTTGGGGGCCAGGTACATCGTGGCGGTGTATAAGGATGTGGCGTATGCCCGTTCATTGGGACGACGTTCCCGCGTGCTGGGGATTGTCAACCAATACGATGGTGAATCCGGTGCTTTTGCGCTGGTGCAGACTGAAATTGCACCGGAAGGCGATCGACGTGCAGACTCGGCCATGCTCGGGTCGACGCAGTTTGTGGTCGCGCCTTCCACGGACATCATTGATGAATTATCGGATATCGGTAATCGGCCGGTGATATTCAGTGAGAACGGACGATTGAGCATTATCCGGCTTGAAGGGGCTGAGATCGGCCAGCGGGACATCACACGTCTGGAAATTTATGGCCTACTCCAGAGCGGGCAGACACCATTAGTGATTGGACAAACTTCTGAAGATGTTGATTTCTATCTGTCCACGGTTGTGCCGGAGGAAGTCACCGTTCGTCTTACCCGGGAAGGAATTTTTGTCAATGGCGTGCGTCAGGGCAATCTGCAGGTGACGCATGACGTCGGTCACATTGCCTATGGCATGACTCGCAATCCAACCAGTGGAGAGCGGCAGCAAAGCCGTGTGATGGATGTGATCGTCTATCAAACCCTGGTGAACCCACGTTACAGCGCCGAGCGTTTCCGAAAGGAATTGGCACTTGAAGAAATACCCGTACGGAAGATTGAAAATTACTTTATCCAGCGCAATACCGATGAGGCCGCCGCCCGGGAAAAATTGTATGCCAATCTGGATCAATTCCTGAATCTTTCAGGCTGGCAGCGCGAGCAATTTGACCAACTCGTCGAAACAGCCATCGATTTGGACCGTCAGTTAGAGACCAACGGTTTTATCGAGTTTCAGCATCGCATTGGGTCGCCTATCCGTCATCAGGACATTGTAGTCGTACGCTCACAACAATCGGCGGATACGGATTTAGTCGATCAGGCCATGTTGGGCACCGACGCTGATTTTGGTTCGGAAAATTGGCAAGTCGGGGACATCATTCGCGAAATTCAATCGGACCGTTTGTGGACGGTGGAATTGTTGTCGACGGAACGAACGGTATCGGGGATTGTATTGGATACCATTTCATTGCGTTCAGCGGATGGATTCAGTCGGACATTGGCCTTATCCGAAGTCGATCGTTCCTATAGCCATGAGCGCCGGGTGATTGAGTCAGCGTCTGATTTCGAGACAATTTATCAGAACCCGGCCAACAATGGTGTTGCCTTTGACATCACCAGCCGGCTGTTTACAGTCCACATGCGGGACTTCACCATCAACACCAACTTCCGGTTGCCGAACGGGGAGGCTTGGGACCGGGAGGAGCCGTTGAGTTTCGCGACAGACCGGTTGCAGCGTTTGATCCTCAAGCCTTACTTTAATCGTAACGGTGAAATTGACGGGATTGAGCTCGAAGGATATGATGCGGTTGATGCAGAGGCCCGCCAGCTAAAGTCGATTGGTTCGCAGTTCTTCCGCTGGAACGGTGAAACATTTTTACCGGCGACATTGGAATCGGAAGTGTCCAGGTTGTATGCATCAGCTGAGGCGGCCGCGGGCATCGAATATGATCTTACCAAATTGATCGCTCCACGATTTTTACGTCGGGCGGAGATCCCATCAAAACTGCCTCTACCAAACGGATCCATCCTCGACACCGAGGATATCGGTCTCAGAATGGGATATCGTGATCTATCCCGATTGACACTACGGGTCGAACATGATGCCCAAGGGCAAGTGGATCGCTTGACGTTTACCGGATACCGAGTCGAAGATGGACGTGAGGTTAGAGTGCGCAGTTCACAGTGGCTGTGGCGCAATGAGCAGCTTGAATTTGTCGATCCGGTCGGCGTTGTATCGCAGGCATACCAAAGCGGATCGACGGCGGCAACGGATATCAGCAACGTTCTCGGATACCGCGGATTGCGTGATGCCAATCTGCCGGGGTTTTTCACACTACCTGATGGAAATACTATAGGGGAAGGAGAACGCGCGTCGTTGAGATTGGGTGTTCGGAATCTTTCACGGGCGGAAATGATCGTGATCTATGACGGATCGGATGTGTCGGGATTGCGCTTTATTGGTTTTCGTGAAAACGAAGACGGTGAGTATCAGGCTGGCTACAGTGAGTTTGCGTGGGATGGACAGCAGCTGAGTTTCGTCCGAAATTCCCGCGAAGATAAGCTTGAGGCCATTCGACAGATGTATGCAGGGGAAACAGCGGCAGGCAAATTGCTGGATATCTCTGATTTTCTCGGCGATCGCAATTTAGCGCGGGGAGAGCTCAATCAAGGTTTTGTGTTTCCGGATGGATCAACGCTCGATCAATTGAGTGTCCTGGGGATCGGTCGAAATCTATCCCGTGTCGAAATGGCGGTCCGTAACATCGATGGTGAATCAGCGGTCGAGTTTGTTGGTTATCGAGTGACGGATGGAGTGGAACGTGAAGCCGGCCGTAACATTTGGACGCTCAACGATGGGCAGTACCAGCGTACAGATCTGGTCCGAAGTACCCGGGAGGCAACCATACGTCATCTGAGCAATCCAGATATGGACGGTGAGACAATAGATATCACCAACATTTTTACGCAGCGGCATTTAGACAAAGGGCTTTTTCCCGTTAGTTTTCCATCACCGGATGGAGACAATTGGGTGCAGGGTCAAACCAGGATGCGATTGGGATCAAGACTGGAGCGTGTCGAGCTGACACCTACCTATCAGGATGGAAAAGTTGTTTCGATTCGACTACAGGCCCTTCGTCGGAATTATTTCGATGAGACAAAACTCGAAACAGTATCCAGTGACTGGATTTCCTACCGTGGGCAGCTGGTGCTTTCTCGCAATGATCAAGCCATATGGCAATCTTATGAAAAGGCGCCGGGAGCCGAATCAACAACCGTGGATATCACGGACTATTTGAGTGCCTCCGCGTTGAAGGCCGGACAGATCCCGACGACGTTTCCGTTACCGAATGGTCAGACGTGGGGATTTACCGATTTCATGCGTGTCGGTAAAGAGCTTGGTCGGGTTGAAATGGCGGTCAGTTATGCGGACAGCGGCGAAGTCTCGACGATAACCTTTACCGGTTATAGCGCCGATCAAAGAGGACGGCTGCGTCAGACCAATCAATCGGAGTGGGATTGGAATGGTCGACGCTTTGTGTTTCGGGCCAAACTGGACGCAGATGCCGGTGCGATCCGAGATATGTACGGCGATAGTCAGGGAAAACGGTTCCGTTCCGTCGATATTTCTTCAATCCTCGGTAAGGCCGGCCTCAATAAGGGTCGCGTTGTCAGCACGTTCCCGCTGCCAAACGGCGAAATGTGGGGCAGCAAGAATATTCAGAGCCTGCGTATCGGGGACGGTGGATTTTCACAAGTCAAGATGCGGATCAACTATTCGGATACGGGTGAGGTAGAGGGCGTTACATTTACGAGTTATAAGCTCAACGGCAACAGAAATGTCAAGCACCGCAGCAGCAGTTGGTCATGGGATGGCACACAATTTATTTTCCAGCCGTCGAAGGATGAGGATCGCATGGATGTTATTCGTGATCGGATTGTGCGCTCATACAGCGATAGACGCTACGGCGGAAGGCTTGTGGATATCAGCAAATTCGTTGGGGACACCGGGATGAAGAACGGCCGCCTAGGGCGCAGTTTTCCGCTGCCTAACGGTCAGCGTTTGGGTAAGGTCATGACGTTGCGGTTGGGTTCGCGAACCGTTAATCTCAGCAGCCTTAAGATGAGAACCGACTATAATTCAGCCGGTGAGATTTCGCAGCTGGTGTTTTTTGCATATACCGATCGTGAAGACGGCGGAATTCCACAGCTGACCACGACTTATTGGAATTATGTTGATGGTGGGTTGGAGTTCGATCGGGTTGAACGCAACGATCAGGCTATGCTGGGTGAGTCGGAAACCCCCGGGGGTATCGATTTGAATCCGAATAATTTTACGATTGAAGCTCAAGGCGAGATCAATTTGCCCGCCTTTGACCTGACACCTCAGCAAATCGAGACAATGGACCTTGATGGATTTGTACCGGTTATTATCAATATCGCTCCGATCAATAACATTCCGCTCCTGTTAGGGACCGATGATTCAAATGCCGAAGACGAAACGGTTTCATTCCAACAGGTTCGTCTTAAAACTCCTGCCCAAGAATAATCCCGACACATATTCTGTTATCCTAGGTACACCGTCTGGGTGTGTCATCAAAAAAACATATGGCCAGGTGAAATCTGTTATAATCAGAGTACGTTGATCACTTCATCACGAGGAGAAGGATATGAAAAATATAATTTTATTCGCCCTGTGCGTGTTTCTGACCGGATGCACGACCGTCAATACGGTCGGGTCCAAGGCCTGGCATAATCAGCACCTTGACGAGATCCGCGAGGCCCATCTCAACGGCCGAATTTCGACCGAGACGTATTTGGAGATGAAGGCCGACGCCGACAAGATCAGACGGGAATATGTTAAGGATATGAATACTTACTTTTCAGGGTACTCTCATCATCATTACTGCCCCCGGTACGGCTATGGGTTTGGTTATCACCATGGGCCGTTTTGCCGGCACTAGACGCCTTTTTCCGCGTAATTGTTTGAACTTCCGTCATTACTTCTTATAATAGGGGATATGAAGGCCGTCATCCTTATCTTGATTTCGATTATCTGCATGGGCTGTACTCCGGTTCTGGACCATACCACCATCAAAGAGCTCGCGCGTGAGATTGACCCATACGATGGGATTGACCGGGTTGAGGCGACATTGATCGCTCAGGACTTTATTATTCGTCGCAGTCTGTATGACCGGTTAGCCAGTCTTGAGCCTTACCGCACGACCAGGCGGTCGGTCTGGTACCACGGTGGGCAAGCCCGAGTCTACGGTGTTCCACCGGCGAATCCTGAAGGCGTCGAGGTACGCCGCACGTGGACATTACTATTTAAAGATAAACGTCATACCGTCATGCGGCTGTTTCCGGTCGCGCCCTTTCATGTCGTTGTCGATGAAGATAGCGGCGAAATCCTCAATTGGGGGATGAAGACGCTTAAATTCGACCGGAATGATCATTCGGCCATGGAAGTCTATGAGTAGGAGGTTTGTATGAAGTTCTCGAAAGTGTTGATATGCGCCGGGCTGATGATGTCGCTGATGGTTTCACCGTCATATGCAGCCAAAAATGTCGACCGGGTAACCGCGTGGAATCGCTTCACAGATTTTTTTGCGACCGTTGGCAAAGAGGATTCGGCCAAGCAGCAGGTCCTGAAATCACGCAAGCGGGCCAGACGGGAGAAGCGGCAGTTCAAACAGCGTCAGCGACGGCAGAAAGAAACGCAAAAACGGATGGCCGAACAGAAGCGAAATATCATGAAGACCATCAAGACCAAAAAGGTTCCGTCGGGACGCGGCGGGATCGATCTACCAAAACACCGATAGCCCATCATTTCTTAACTTTTTAGGACATACTTATGAAACGCAGTTATTTGAACGCAGCCTTGCTATTCCTTTTTCTGCAGATCGGTGTGGCAGAGGCCTGTCGTTTTTGGGTGGCTGTGGGATCAGATCTCGACCAGCGCTTCATCACGGATCAGTTGATTGCCCAGCCCAATGCCCTCAAGCAATTGGGGGATGAATACGGCGATGGCTGGTCGATTGGATTTTATGATCAGGGTGATGAGATCATCATCCGCGGGGACGAGGCGGTGAACTACAATTCTGAATTTGATGACGCGGTGCGTTATGCCTCGGTGCTGCAGCCGGATATTGTGATGGCGCATCTGCGAAGGGCCTCATCGGGCTGCGTCGAGGGTGTTCCGAATCCGCATCCGTTTAAGATCAAGTATAACGGTAAGACCTGGTTGTTCGGACACAACGGAGGGATGAAGAAGCAGATCCTCATCGATTTGATCGGGACGGATTTTCTCACGCAGTTTCCGCCATCGGTATGCACATACGATCCTCCGGCCTCCTGGATTGATTCGGAGCTTTACTTTATTTTGATCATGAAGACGATCAAGGAACAGGATGATAATGTGGAGGCCGGCATTGCGGCGGCATTGGGTAAATTGCATGGGGTGATTGATGAATCCCGCCGCTATCTAAACTTTTTTATGAGCGATGGACAGACCGTGTGGACGTATCGTAAAGGCAATACATTGTTCTATCGTTTTGATCCTGTGTCGCAAATGACGGTCGTATCGTCAACTATCCCGGAGGAAGATGCCGCCGGGTGGACAGAATTTCCGGAGGATACCCTGGCGGTGATCGCCCCGCATCAATTTCCAAAATTTATCCGGATCGAATAATTCAATCAGACGGTTGACGTTAGGTTAGCGCTAAAAATTTTTCAGAATTGTGCTATAATCTCAAAATTATGTCGGACGCAATCACTATTACGGATTTGAAAAAAACATATGATGACGGCACTGAAGCCCTCAAGGGAATTGATCTTCAGGTCAAGGCCGGAGACTTTTTTGCCTTGCTGGGCGCGAATGGCGCAGGTAAGACAACGATTATCGGTATTTTGACAGGGCTGGTCAACAAGTCCGGCGGGTCGGTTCAGGTGTTCGGCAAGGATCTCGATAAGCAATTCAATGAGGTCAAGCGGATGATCGGTGTCGTACCGCAGGAGATGAACTTCAACCAGTTCGAGAAGGTGCAGGATATCATCGTTACGCAGGCCGGTTATTTTGGAATCCGCCGTCCTCAGGCCTTGGCCGATTCAGAGCGGCTGCTGAAACAGCTCGAACTGTATGAAAAACGCAATGTCCCGTCGAGATCTTTATCTGGCGGGATGAAACGGCGTCTGATGATCGCCCGGGCGCTGGTCACCCATCCCAAGCTATTAATCCTGGATGAACCCACGGCGGGAGTGGACGTTGAACTTCGGCACACCATGTGGGAATATCTGCGTGAACAGAATCAAAACGGGTTGACCATTCTGTTAACCACGCATTATCTGGAAGAAGTTGAACAGTTGTGTCGCAACGCGGCCATGATCCGTGACGGAAAGATCGTCGCCAATGATAGTGTGAAGAATCTAGTCAACATTCTAGAGGTCGAGACGTATGTCGTGAATGTGGATCAGGTCAAATCGATGGAGGCCTTGAACGGATACAACGCCAAAGCGGTGGATGGCACGACTTTTACCCTGGATCTTCGTAAGGATCAGAACGTCAGTCAGTTTGTCGCGGAAATTTGTAAGCTTGGTATGACGATTCACGATTTTAGGCCGCAGGGCAATCGGATGGAGCGGTTGTTTTTGGAGCTGCTTAAGTAAGTTTTAATCAATAACACGAGAGTGACACGGTGCACAAATCCAATTTAATCGCCTTATACACCCTATTCCGCAAGGAAGTCGTGCGTTTTATCCGGATTTGGCCGCAAACGCTGGTTCCGCCGATCATGACGCAGTCCTTGTATTTTCTGATCTTCGGTAAGTTCATTGGTTCACAGATCAATGATATAAATGGCGTCAGCTATATGGCGTTTATCGTGCCGGGTCTGGTGATGATGTCGGTGATCAGCAACTCGTATGTCAATGTTGCCGGTTCGTTTTTTAGTTCCAAGTTTCAGCGCAGCGTCGAGGAATTGCTGGTATCGCCGGCCCCTAACTGGGTGATTATCGGCGGATATGTGTTGAGCGGGGCGCTGAGGGGGATTCTGTGCGGATTTCTGGTGTTCGGTGTCTCGGTGTTCTTTACGCGCCCGACGATCAGCCATATTGGATTGATCGTGATGTTTATCGTGCTGACTGCCATCGTTTTTGCCCTGGGCGGATTGGTGAACGGAATTCTGGCCCGTAAGTTTGATGATGTTTCGATTGTCCCTACCTTTGTACTGACACCGCTGACATACCTGGGCGGCGTGTTTTATTCGATCGCGTTGCTGCCGGATGTCTGGCGGAATCTATCCAAGATTAATCCGATTTTGTATATGGTGAATGGTTTCCGCTATGGATTCTATGGATTTTCTGATGTGAATGTTTATATGAGTGTTGGAATCCTTGTGCTGTTTGCCGTGTTGCTCACCATCGTGAACCTGACACTTCTCAAAAAAGGCAAAGGCCTGCGGTCTTAGTCTTAAGTTTATGGCTTTAAATATTTTACATCGAAATTTCTCGCCATTTTCCTTCTGATTTAACCTATCTTTGTTATAATTTCATAAGAAGAGCCTTAAATAACCGGGGGAGGAGTATACCTAAATGCGGAAGTATATGATCGGCGCGTTGGCATTCAGCTGTTATTTGGTGTTTGCCGCGACCGTTGCTGGACTTAAAAAGGAAGATCAGCTTTATTATTTTGCTGAACGTCAATATTTTACTTTCTTCTCGGCGCTGATCCTGGCCTTCACATCCCTGGTGTCCGGTATGACCAGCGGACTATACCGGAAGATTCAATCGGGCTATCCGAAATTTAATTTCTGGATAATCTCGTCGGTTGGATTTTTTTATTTGTGCATCGATGAGTTTTTCTCCGTGCACGAGGGAATGGACCGGGCCATCCTGAGATCTTTTGGTCAGGATCCACGGGCTGTCAACTTTGACGGCTGGCTGCTCGGTGGATTGGGGGTCGTTGGACTGTACATTGCCTATCGTTTCCGACGGGAAGTTTCACAGCATAAGGACTTTTTATTTTTGTTTGTGGCGGCGACGTTGTTTTTCGCGGGAATGGTGTTGGCTGATCAGCTTGTTGCTGAAGGTTTTCCGTGGGGTATCATTGAGGAGGCCTTTAAGATTCTCGGCGTTACATTCTTCTTTGCCGCGTACTCTACGGTTTTAAGGGATTTACATCAACATTTACTGATGGGGATCAGTAAGAAATAGACATGTCAGGACGACAGAAAGAGATCACACATGGGGGATAACAACAGCGAAATCAAGATTCTAATAGTGGATGATGATCCGACGCAGGTCAAATTGCTTGACGGCATACTCAATGAACATGAATTCAAGGTTTTTACATCCAATGAGGCGGACCAGGGGCTGCAGATGGCCATGGATCACTGTCCGGATGTATTAATCCTCGACGTGATGATGCCGGTGATCAACGGATTTAATTTTTGTCAGCTGCTGAAGAATGAAGAAAAACAACGGGCGATAAAAGTGATCATGGTGACCGCGCGGGATGATCTGGAAGATATCAAGATCGGCCTGCAGATGGGGGCGGACGCGTATCTGACCAAACCGATCAATACCAAAGAGCTGCTTAAAACCATCAACTGTGTGTTGACGGGTGCAGCTCAGGGTGAAGATTAAACTATGGTTAAGATGTTTGAGGCGATCGGCCGGCCGTTTTTGGATTACATTACGGTGGCTGTCGGCTTTACCAAGCTGAATCTGGAAACGCTGTACTGGATTTTTGTCGGTCCGTTTCGGGGCAAGCCGGTCAATTCCTCGGCCGTCTTTTCGCAGATGGTATTCATGGGATTGAATTCCATCGTGATTGTGATTTTTGTCACCTTTTTCACCGGCGTGGTGCTGGCCATGCAATCCGCCCAGCAGTTGGCCAAGATGGGGGCGACCATTTACGTGGCGAGCCTGACCAGTATCTCGATTTGCCGGGAATTGGGGCCGGTGCTGACGGCACTGGTGATTGCCGGCCGAATCGGGGCGGCAATTACCGCCGAGATCGGATCGATGAAAGTCAATGAGCAGATTGAAGCCATTGAGACGATGGCGATCAGCCCGGTTCGCTTTCTGGTTGTACCAAAATATTTGGCCTTGCTCATTATGCTGCCGTGTTTGACGGTGATCGGCGATGTGGCCGGGATCATCGGCGGATATGTCATCGGTGTTTACAGTTTGAAGATCAATTCGGCCCTGTATTTGCAGACGGTTTATGAGCATCTGACCCTGAAGGATATTTACACGGGGCTGAGCAAACCGTTTGTGTTCGCCGCTATCATCAGTATGGTCGGTGCCTATCAGGGCTTGCACACACGCGGCGGTGCTGTGGGGGTTGGACGGGCGACGACGGTCAGTGTTGTTACGAGTTTTATATTAATTATTCTGGCCGACGCTGTCGTGACCGGAATTTACTTTTTCTCGGATTTATAATGTCAGATAAAAAAGTGGCCATCTCGGTGCGTAACATCAGAAAGACGTTCGGTAGTCGGACCGTGCTGCACGATATTGATCTCGATATTTACAAAGGTGAAACGTTTGTCATTCTTGGCGGATCCGGGAGCGGTAAATCGACGCTACTACGGATCATGACGGGAGGTATTGTCCCGGATAAAGGCGAGGTTTATTTCGGTGACAAAGAGATCCACTCGGTCGGCCGCGAAGAGGCGGACAAGATCAAGCGGCGCTTCGGCATGAGTTTTCAGTCCTCGGCATTGCTCGACTTTCTAAACGTCGAGGAGAATGTCTCGCTGCCATTAGTGGAGCACACGAAACTGGATAAAAAGATTGTCAGTATTATTGCCAAAATGAAGCTGAACCTCGTCGGGCTCAAAGGTTTTGAAGATCTGTATCCCAGTGAATTGTCCGGGGGGATGAAAAAACGGGTGGGATTGGCCCGGGCCATCGCCATGGATCCGGAGGTGGTGTTCTATGACGAACCCACGGCCGGTCTGGACCCAGTGGTTTGTCACGTCGTTGATCAACTGATTTTGGATTTGACCAAGAAGCTTAATTTAACGTCAATCGTGGTTACGCACAACATGGAAAGTATCTGGCGGATTGCCGACCGGGCGGCAATGGTTTATCAAGGCCGTGTGCTCGAAGTGGGAACGCCGCAGCAGATTAAGCGTTCCAAAAATGAAATCGTTCAGCAGTTCATCAACGGAGAGATTGAAGGGCCTATTCAGGTGACTTAAAGGAGAGGAATATGAAACTATCCAATGAAGCAAAAATCGGATTGATGGTGACGGTTGTCCTGGGCATGCTGGCCTATTTGACATTTAAGTCCGGTGATTTCGATTTTTCGAAAGAGGGATATACAGTCAAGGTTCACTTCACGAATATAGACGGGGTCAGTCTGAACGCGCCGGTGATGCTGAATGGGCTTGAGGTTGGTAAAGTCGAGGGAATCGATATTATTGAGGTTGATCAGCAGACCAAACTTGAATTGACGGTCTGGCTGGACCAGTCGGCCAAATTGACGCGGGGCACCAATGCGTATGTGAAAAACATGGGATTCCTGGGTGAGAAATATGTCGGTCTGGCCGTGGCGCCGGTGAGTAATGGCTATCTGGAACCGGGCGCGGTGATTCAGGGGCGGGAGCCGGCCGACCTGGATTCTCTTTTGGTGGACGGTCAAAAAATTGCTCGACAAATTCGGGAAATTACGGAGAATGTCAATGAACGGCTCACCACCAACAAGGACTCGATTGACCGCATCGTAACCAATATGGATACCAGCATGGCGACGATGAGCGACAGTATGGTCAATCTCAAATCCATCACCGCCAACGTGGACGAGCGTTTACGCGTCAATCAGACACGCATTGACGATACATTTGTGAACCTGAATTCATCGAGTACGAATTTGGATCAGTTCACATATGATCTCAAGATGAATCCCTGGAAGCTGATGTATCGCCCCAAGGAAAAGCGGCAGCGAAGTATCGACTTAATGAATCAATAATCTCGGGAATATTTAATGGCCTATACATGCAGCGTTTGTAATCAAGTCGTCGACGGAGATTTGGTGGCATTTCAGGATCACACGGAGGATCATATTATCGATGTCATCAAGTCCAAGAATCCGGATTGGGTGGAATCGGACGGGGTGTGCCAGAAATGTGTGGAGTATTTTCGAAAGCAGATTAAAGGCGAAGGGTAGTCACGGATGCGACAATTCATCGTTTTCTCCTTGGTCGCGGCGCTGCTTACCTGGATCGTGCCGTTGGGCGCGTTTATCGAAGCGGCCCAAGAGCGCCAAATCTGTAATGGTCGTCGAGCGGTGTGCTTGTGTTCCGATTACCTGAAAAAGAAATCCAGTCAGGAAGATGTGATTCAAATCAAGCGGCAAGGCCGTTCCGCCGAGCGCGATTTGAGTTTTCCGTCGTTTGGTACTAACTTTGTCCTGTCCAAAAGTCTCACATTTAATTTTATTGGCCCCGAAATGACCTTTCGCGCGGCGACATTTCCGTTACCGCAATATCCCGCCATCTTACCGGATGAGCCGGTTCCCATCGCATAGTCGTCTTTTCAATTCGCGTTAATTTTCTATTAATTCATACAACGACAGAAGAGGTGTACTATGTTTAGAAAGATCACATGGGCATTCATGCTTGTCCACGTGCTGGTTGTATCCATTTTAGGTGTTTCCAAGGTGTTGGCTGATGCATCAGCGTCCACCCATGGTCCGATCGGGGTCATGGCCGAGCATCGACACAAGCCAGGTGAATGGATGGTGTCCTATCGTTATATGCGAATGGACATGGATGACAATTACATTGGCAGCGATAAGGTAGCCACGGGTGATGTGCATGCCCAGTTTCCGGTGGCACCGACGAGTATGGACATGCAAATGCATATGCTCGGCGGGATGTATGGTTTATCGGATCGAACGACCTTGATGGTGATGGTTCCCTATATCGAGCAGGAAATGGACCATCGTTTGCGAAATGGACGGGAATTTTCCACCCGCAGCAATGGGATTGGAGACGTGAAGTTTTCCGGTATCATTGGATTATTTGAAGATAACGCCCACACCGTCGACATGAATCTGGGAATCAGTTTCCCGACGGGTTCAATCAACCAGCGCGATGCCACCCCTGTCGGGCCTGACCCAATTTTGCCGTACCCGATGCAGTTGGGATCGGGAACACATGACTTTCATCCGGGATTAACTTATGTTGGACGGGCGGATCGATTGTCGTGGGGGTTACAGTTTTCGTCAGTGCTTCGTTGGGGACATAATGCCCGCAAATATCGATTGGGGAATCGGTATGAGGCGACCGGTTGGTTGGCCTACGAATGGGCCAAGTGGATCTCCACCTCGGTGAGACTCAAAAAAAGCCATTGGGGAGATATTGATGGGGCCGATCCTGATCTCAACACCAACCTGATTCAAACCGCGGACCCAACCCGTCAGGGCGGGCGGCGTCTGGATTTATTGTTTGGGGTCAATTTGATCGGAACAAAACCAGGACCGCTCTATGATCACCGATTAGCCGTCGAAGTCGGTTTTCCGGTCTATGTAGATCTCGATGGCCCGCAGTTAAACAATGATCTGCATTTCACCGTAGGTTGGCAGAAGGCGTTCTAGTATTGAGCGTGGGTCATGGCGATTAAGTCTTTGACTTTGACCGGGGGAGGGTGTATCGTGAAAGTATCCGTCATCATTTCGCGATATCACCCTTCCCGTCCAGGATCGAGCGGATATCGCTCCAACGTGTGACAAACCGCGCAATCATCCACAGGAGGACTCGCTATGACCCAGGGTACTG
>JAUIER010000023.1 GCA_030429765.1 bacterium
GCGCATCTCGCCTCGTTTACCTTCTTGAGCCGTCGCGATTTGTCCCTGCGCAATTCGGGCCGCCTCTTCAGACGAAATCTTACCATCTGCATAGCCGGGATATTCCAAGTCCTCGCGTACCGTGGGGATATTGGCTTCCATGCCGCCAATCCAGTGCACCGTGAAGGCTTGAAATAATAATTCCTTCTGCTCCGGTGTCAAACCGGCAACCCGCATACGCTGACGATCTTTGATTTTCAATAATTGATCCTGAACCTCCAGTAATCGGACTGGTATAACATCATCTGATGTTCCAGCATTACGGAAATAGCCTTTCTTGATCAACTCGTCGATTTGACTGTCAGATAAATTAGTGAAGACCTGTAATTCGTCTCGGGCGATAATTCGTCCGGGTAAGTTTACGGCCTTGAGTACATCCCCTTCATAGTTGGCCATGAACGGAAAGCCCATATGCATTTGGGTAAAGTTTGGCGCGATCCAGTCCTTCACACCATACATCTGCTGAACCACATCTGCGATGTAATCCCATCGCCCGGTGTTGAAACCGGCGAAGTTTTCGCCCAACGCCGCGCGAATCCCTTCGATCTCATACACTTCCTGGATCTGTTCGATCAACACGGTTGTCTTAACTGTACCGCGTCGAAGGCCTAGTTCATCTTCGACGGCATTGATCACCTTCTTCAGCCATGCCGCTTCGGCCGCTGTCTGGAGTTTAGGTGAATAAAGCTTAATGCTTGATCCCTGTCGACCCAAAGTCTGATAGACATTGGTCACATAAAAAACAATATCAGCAATCGTGGCTGACACACCTTCGAGCTGTCCTTGTGAATTCAAGAACTTAAATTCGCGGGATTTCAAATGCGGACCGCGGTGACGGAACATCCGTTTGGTATCGACCTCAAGTAACGCCCGTCGCCAGTCAAAACTTTCATCGTAGTAACCTTTGGCCACCATCTTCTTGAACGAACTTTCAGCGGCTTGCCAGAACAAATCGTGATACGGATTATCTTCATTGTCCAGCGCGTCAAATGCAATGGCAATGGCCTGGATGTTATCCAGCGACATCGTGAATTTTGAACCCAGCGCGTCTTCACCGTCGAACATCATCGTTTTGGCACCGGATAACAATTGATAGGCAATTGTCCCGAAATCCTTCTTGAGATTACTGGCCAGAAAATCATCTAATTCAATGCCTTTGTTTGGATCGAATTGCGGTGTCGGTTTGATCGTCGCCGGTCCGGTTAATTCACTGCGGCGGTCCAAGTAGTCTTCTTCAACGGGAGACGTGCGGAAATTTCCCGACCAGGCATCCTTCCACTGAATATCCGTTCCCTGAATATAATCCTCCGGATCAGGATAGGATAATTTTTCTCCCGTTCGCGCCCGTTCCAACCGCGAGCGGTTTCGCTCCATCATCAATTCATTGAGCGACTCGGTTAAACCCGCGACCCGCTGCAAAATCTGTAATGATCGATCGTTAACGATATATCCATGGGTATCTCTGAGACTGACACTTCCGGCTTGTTTGGCCGCCGGATTGGCACCAATGTAGAGATCCACCGGCTTAGCCGATAATTGCGCGGCATCGGCGAGAACTTGCCGGGCAGCGCTTCCTCGTTGAGCCACCTCGATGTCACTGACCAAACTTTGCTGTACGATACCTTCGATAATAGTCTGATTGGCCCCATTGTTTTCATACAGATCAACATTCAGCATGGCCAAATCTGTATCTTCCGCGATGGACTTCGCGCCTTCAATAATTTCAGGTGAGGCGAATCGAATACTTCGCGCGTCATAGGTTTCCGCTAACACGGCCCGGTCGATTTGCTCAAATCCGGCCCCGCCCGAAAAATATTGACGCGGCATCACCTTTTGAGTGGCCGGATCGTACTCTTCCTTAATATAGTTGTAAACTCCCAGCTTGAAGGCCTTGAGATACTGATCGTAAATTTTCTGCTTAATAGCCGGATCATCCACATCGACCCCGGCAATCTTGTTTTGATTGACGTACACCTGACCCAATAGTGTTTCTTTGAGATTATTCTTAAACCATGTCGCCAGAATCATCGAATGAAAGACCTGACGAAGATTAGCGAAGGTCTCACCTTCATTGACTTCCTTCTCAATTTCAGGAATCAGCACGTCACGGATGATATCTGATACCAACGCCCCCTTGGCCCTGTCTTCGGGACCGACTTGACGTTCGCCATGGGCGGACCGGCCGATCGATTCCTGCAACGCCAGATAATCCTGGGCCAACATGACCTTCAATTTACTGTTCACAACAAACGCTCGGCCTTCATGTTCATAGACCGCGGCCCGTTCAGGGACAATCCAAATTTTGTTAAAAGTATCGACGGGAATATCTGTGGTCCCAAATCGCTCGTATGCTTTTTCATGGACGCGCTTCCAGAATTTCTTTCCGAGTTCATCTTCGGGATACATGAGAGAGGCGGTAAGCTGTTTGAGCACGTAATCTTGAGCCAGTAGATCACGTCCCATTTCAGTCATACCGAATGAATCTGTAATGATCTGATCTTTTTCGTATGGAGAAAGGTTGACCCAAAGATCAGATGAAGGCGTCGTTAATGTCGCCAAAAAATACTTGATGAGCCGGTCCGATTCCGCGCGCAATTGTGCCTCGTCCGGAGAGGTGTCCCCTTTGTGGACAAAGAAGGTGAAATTCAGTGGATTCTCGGGATTGACCTGAATCCCCTTGAGAATCGTAGGCATAAAAATAGGTGTCTGGGAAACCATGACACCTGGTGCGGGTAAGTTCAGTACCTTCGGTAAGACCTGGGCACTGACATTCGGTGGCAAAACCGATGTAAATATAAATGTAAATGCGATAAATCCTGAGATGATCCTTTGACAGATTGTTGGCTCTTTGCGCGTAAAACGTTTCATGATTCTTCCCCTCCATATTAGGACAATTTGCGAATCAGATTATATTCCACAAAATGTATATACAAAATCGCCGACGAGAAAATGACATGCAAATGCGGTTCATCGCCTGCGGATGTTGAAAGTTTACACACTAAAGTTATGTTGGAATTTTACTTCTCTGAAGATTGGGGAATTTGATATGAAACTTCTCTATATTTAATAGATAATTAAGTATATTACAAACCACTGAATCTGTCAAAAAGTATTTAGTCCCAGGGGCTTTACGGCCAAATCGACGTTTTTTGCGATCTGCCGGAATTTCGTATTGCATTAACAAAAAGAGCGTGATATACTACGTCAATTCTTGAGGCGAATCGGCCTCAAATCATCATATTTTGTCGGGGAGTGGCGCAGCTGGCTAGCGTACGTGCTTTGGGAGCATGGGGTCGCGGGTTCGAATCCCGCCTCCCCGACCATTTTTAGGGCAGTTTCTATGATATTTTCAAAAAATAGAGCCTGTCCTTTATTTTTGGGTTATAATGAGGCGCTATGCGCAAGAAAATAATATTTATCTTGTTGTGCCTCATAATGTTAGGTACGATTGCCTATTTTTATATCAATCGGATCTTCCTGCCGCAGCATGTCAAACACGTCGTTGAACAACGCCTGGCCGAGGCCACCCATCGTACCGCCTTAATAGAGAAGATCCGCTTTACCTTCACCAAAGGAATCACGCTGGAGAACGTCATGCTCCGGGATTCCAATGACAATCAGATTTTTTGTCAGATCGATCAAGTCCATCTCAATCCCCTTATTGCCCCATTTCTGAAGAATCAGACCATCGTGATCCCGACCATCACCTTTCAGAAACCTGTAATCCGGGTCACCCAGTACACCGATGGATCATTCAATTTCTCGGATATCAAGAGTGCCAAGCCGTCCGACGCCTCAATGAACCAACGCATATTTGTCAGACGGGTGAAGATCAACGGCGGATCAGTCGACTTTCTGACCCACAAAACACATCAGGACTTTTCCGAACGTTTTCGAAACATCAACGCATCTCTGGCCCTGTCGCTGGACCGTCATATTGACTACCGTATTGAGGCTGAAATCCCCGAACAACAATCGCGTATAGGCCTATCGGGCAAATATCAGCCGGGCGCCGACCACATGACCACACGGATTGAATTGTCACGGATCAATATCCTCAAATACCTCCCGCATCTGTATTCATCGTCCCGATGGACAATGTCCTCGGGTCAACTGACCAACGCGGATGTAATCCTGACCGTCAATGGTGCATCGTATCAAATCACCGGACAGGCCTTTGCTGAAAATACACGTCTCCATCTGACCAACGGACAGACGTTACAAAGCGATATGCGTATGCTCAACTCTACCGTTACCATCCGGGATGGCCGAACCGAAATCAACGGTGAACTTCGCATGCCCAACGCGCTGCTGGAAGTTTCAACAACCCAGACTATTCGTGGAGATCTACAGGCCCAGATTGACGAGTCTCATTGGTCGAATAGTGAGTGGACCATCAAAGGTAATATGAATCTCAACAACGCCTCGACAGATATCTCCGGGCAGTCACTGGCCCGGGCCCATATCGCGTCGCATGATATGACACTTACCTCCACCGGCGACAAGTTTTTTGGTCATGCTAATTTGAATCTCCGGGACGCCCAAATCCAGCTGTCGGATAAACGGCACTTTTCCGGAAACCTGGCGACCAAGAACACTTCCCTCCAATATGAAAATAAAAACTGGCAGATTAAAAGCCAGATCGACTTTAAAAAGCATCAGCTCAAATGGGACAACTACACACTGGCCGCGGACAAGGCCCACACAACCGGATTCAGTTATCGCTCACTCGAGGACAAACTCGAGATCGGCCTGCCCCTTGAGCTCAATTCGGCCGTGGTCACCCGCGCACAGGGAGGAAAATTTCAGGGATCCCCTGATATCAATCTAAGGCTTTCCCGTCCAATGGAAACTGATTCTCCCTGGACGGTGAACGGTCAAGTTGTGTTGAGCAACGGCTTGATCATGGGGCTTCCCCAAATCCAAACCGCGAGCAATTTGAAAGGAACGATCGACGTTTCTAACGATCAGCTTTCCACGGACGAATTAACATTCAACACGGAAAACACCAACATCGGATTATCTGGAAATGTTTCTCTAAGGGCCGCTGCACCGTCAGAAATTCGGCTGGAGACTGCCAGTATCGAAATAGAACGCATCCGTAAGTTTCTACCCAAGACGCTGAAACGATATCCCTTTCAACTCAACGGCCGTACTGGACTCAGTCTGTTGTATACCGGAGATCTCAACGATCTTTCCGCCGGATCGATAACGGTAAACGCCAATCTTAAAGAAGTCGATTTAAATTCTGAAAAGTTTCCCCATCCCGTTACCAAGATCAACGGACATATCAATTACCGCTCCAACAAAGTCATCTGGAACCATTTGCGCGGACGGTATCGGGATACCCCCTTTGAACTCAATGGCGAACTCAATGATTTTTCCCGTCCACGTATCACCACCACCGCCAGCGGACAAAACTTTGATGTCGTCAGTGAGATTGAATTGTTTCACAACATCATCCGTCTGCCGATTCTCGATGTGAAGTACAACAACAGCACCTTCAGCGGAGATGCCGATATTTATTTATATGAAAGTGTTCCTCCGGACTTTCAGATCAAGGGTAAATCCAATGTTACCCTGTCCGATGCAGTAACTCTCCTGCCCAAATGGCATGACCGCTTGTTCGCGATGAATCCACGGGGACAGTTAAACGGGGATGTCTTCTTCAAGGGAAAAACCGACGACTGGCTCAACTGGAGCCTGTCATTTGAGGGAAGATCCGAATCCTTGACGATATATAACCACAATCTGTCGAATATCAAATTAAAATATCTGCAGCGGGACGGCAACATCAGCAAATTCGATGTCACAGCTGAGACCTATGGGGGAAAGATGAACTTCGCCTCGAGCGCCAATCTTGAATCGCGGGACACGCCGTTTGAAGCTGACTTGGGCTTGTTCCGCATTAATCTCGCCGACGTCGTGGCCAAGCAGAATCTTAAAGCCAAAAATCTGTCGGGGGCCCTGACCTTCAATCTCGATATCGGCGGATATCTTAAAGATAAGTCGAGTTGGAACGGCGCCGGAAATTTTGAAATCCGCGACGGTTACATCTGGCGCCTGAAGATTCTTGAAGGTCTATCAAGCTTTCTGCTGATTCCGGAATTCAAAAATACCATTTACACCGAAGCCAGCGGACAATTCTCCATCGGTGAACAAAAGATCCGAAGCAACGATCTAATCCTGGAAAGTCAGACAATGAAATTGATCGGACAGGGCTGGATAGGTTTCGACAGGACGATCTACTTTGATGTCACACCCAAACTGAGCGAGATCGCGATGATTGAGTCCGACTCCATGAAAAAATGGACATCGGCGTTTCTATCGTCCAATATTAAATTGGTGCGGGTCACCGGCAGTCTCGACACGCCGACCTATAAGGCCCATGCGGCCTCTCCCCTCAAAATTCTTAAGGGTACAACGGGTGTAATCAAAGAAGGGATCGGCGGAATCCTGGGTGAGTTGTTCTAATCCTTATAGTATTCAGCCAACTTTTGTTTGACCTGGGCCAATGCCTTGGACCGATGGCTGATTCGGGCCTTGATCGACGGGTCCAATTCCCCAAATGTCTTGCCGTATTCAGGGATAATAAAATACGGATCGTACCCAAACCCATTGGTTCCGCGGGCCTCGGTCGCAATCTCCCCGCGACAATCACCTTCGACAACGGCAATGGTTTGGCCGTCCTTGACCAACGCGATACAACTGCGATACCGCGCGCCGCGCCGCTCGGGTTCAACCCCTTCAAGTTCGCTCAACAATTTTTCATTATTTCGCTCGTCGGTGGCGCCTTCCCCGCTATACCGGGCCGAGTAAATGCCCGGTGCATTGTCGAGAGCCTCAACTTCCAGGCCTGAATCCTCTCCCATCGTAAGCTTCTGGGTGTACGCGGCGATGGTCACGGCCTTTTTTAGGGCGTTGGCCTCAAACGTATCTCCGTCTTCAATTACCTCAGGCGCGTCCGGATAATCCGCCAACGATGTGACATTGACATTGAGATCAGCTAATAATCCGCGTATTTCGCGAAGTTTTCCCTGATTTGTTGTCGCGACCACTAATTCTTTCATGCGGCCTCCAGGCATTGCTGTTGAATCTTAGTCAATTCACGGATTCCTTTATCTGCGATTTCAAGAAGTCCGTCCATCTGTGCCTTGGAAAACGCCTTGCCCTCCGCCGTCCCCTGAACTTCGACAAAATCTCCTGAACCCAACATCACCACATTCATATCCATTTCCGCCCGCGAATCTTCGCGGTAATTCAAATCAAGAATCAGCGCGCCTTCATAAATCCCGACACTGATAGCCGCAACCGAATCGATCAACGGTATCGACGCGATCAGGTTTTCTGATTTAAGTTTCTGCAGAGCTAATACGAGGGCCACATAGCCGCCGGTGATTGACGCAGTCCGCGTACCGCCATCGGCCTGAATCACATCGCAGTCTATCTTGACCGTCCGTTCGCCGAGTTGTTCCATGTCCACCACCGCGCGTAGACTCCTTCCGATCAGCCGCTGAATCTCCAGCGTACGCCCGGCCGTCAGGGCCCTGTCCCGACGGATGCGGGTGTTGGTTGAACGCGGCAACATGCCGTACTCGGCAGTCACCCATCCCTTGCCTGAATTCATCAGGAACGGCGGGACCGATTCCTCGACACTTGCCGTGCAAATTACCTTGGTCGCGCCGAACTCGATCAAACACGATCCTTCGGCATGACAGGTATAGTCTTTGGTTATCTTTACTTCCCGAAGCTGATCATTCGACCGGCCGTCATGTCTCGACATACAAGCTCCTTTACCTTACGATTTATATTCCGCTTCGACCGTGGTCCCGATTCCCCCGCGCGGATTCATAATCACCTTGATCTTGACCCAATGCGGCTGACAGGCCGCCACAAAATCATCCATCAATTTATTCACCAAATGTTCATGAAAGATACCGACATCCCGATACTCGACGAGATACAGCTTAAAAGACTTTAACTCCACACAGGATTTATGCGGACCGTACGAAATCAGAATCGTCGCGAAATCAGGCAGCCCCGTTTTGGGACAGATGCAGGTAAACTCCGGGATCTCCAAATCGACGGTATACGTCCGGTCACTGTACTTGTTTTCCCAGACCTCAATATCGGGTAATTTTAGATTTCTAATATTCTCCTGTAAATCTTCATATGAACTTTTTGGTGCTGACATATTCAATCTCCATGGATTTGTATCGTTTTCATCGAGGACAAACTGAATCTTTTATCGGACCTTCATAATCTTATGCATCTGCGGCAGAATCCGGACATTCCGCAAATGCTGAGATGCCGCTTCCTCCATCTCCTGGCAAAGGCCCATAACACCTTGCCCCAAATCGAATGTGTTGGGTTGCAGGATAAACAGCGTATCGGGATCAACGGCCTGAACCATACGGACGGCTTCGTGAATGTCGGATATGTCTGTGTCCTTGGTGATCACAGTCTTGATAAATATTTCCCGTTGATGCTCCCGGGCGACGGCCAGAAATTCTGCGTGCTCCGGCCAGTAGGGCCGACATTGAGTCGAGCTCGGTAATTTAATGTCCATCGATATCACATCGACCACATCAATGACCTGACGGAGTTCGGCCGGACATATCCCATTGGTTTCCAGATGCACCGGAATCTTTTGGGACTGGAGTTTCTCGGCCAATGCCCGCAAAAACTCGGCCTGAAGCAGCGGCTCACCACCCGTCAAACTAACGGAATGACACCCCGGCCACAGGTCGATGATCCTCCCGTAAACTTCGTCGAGATCCATGGTCTGAAACCGCCGCGTCGTGTCTCCGATTGAATGCGGGGTATCACACCACACACAATGCATATTACACTCAAAAAAGCGCACAAAGACCTGTTTGACCCCGGCGTACTTTCCTTCACCCTGGATCGATTTAAAGAACTCAATCAGCCTGGCCTGTAATTTAGAATCCGTATCCGTCATAACTCGTCATCAAACCCTGAAAATGGATCAACTCAACGCCGGATCTTCATATCCCGCGTCCTCAAATCCTTTGCTCCGTAACAAACAGCTGTCGCAATCCCCGCATGGTTTCTTAAGTCCCCGATAGCAGGACCATGTCATTTCATACGGCACACCCAATTTAAACCCGGCCTGGATAATCTGCGCCTTGGTTTTCTTAATCAACGGCGCGTAGATCTTGATCGAATGACCTTCCACCCCCGCCTTCATTCCCTTGCGGGCCGCCGTCTGATAGGCCTTCATAAAATCCGGCCGGCAATCCGGATAGCCGGAATAATCGATCGCGTTGGCGCCGATAAATACCGCCTCGGCCTTCACTGCTTCGGCATAGGACATCGCAAAACTCAAGAAGATGATATTGCGGGCGGGAACATAGGTCGATGGAATCTCATGCGGTTTAATTCGCTTTCTCGTCGGGATTTTCTGTTTTTTGTCCAGCAGTGAAGATCCCAGCCACGGCATCCCAAAATGAACCACCTTGGCCTCGCACTTGGCCGCCCGCGCGATCCGCCGCGCGTGATCAATTTCACGACTATGACGCTGGCCATAATCAAAGATCAGTCCATACGGTTTAAAGCCTTGGTCTTTGGCCATATACAAAATCGTGGCCGAATCCAGGCCGCCGGATAACAGTACTATCGCCTTCTTACTCATAATAAATCGCGCTCGCCATTTCTGATTCCCACACTTGAACCTTGTACAGGGTCAGCGGTTTGACCTCAGGGCCATAGTGATCATAAATAAACTTGGCAATATTTTCGGCCGTGGGATTTACAGACTTGAAATACGTCAGATCATTGAGGCATTTATGATCGATCACTTCCAGAAACCCCTTAAACTGTTTTTTTAACAGCGCGAAATCCTCCAGCATGCCCAGTTCATTCAGAGACTCTCCTCGCAGAAAAACTTCTATTTTCCAGGTATGTCCATGCATGTCTTTGCATTTGCCGGGATATCCGCGTAAAAAATGTGCCGAGGCAATATCGCCCTTGAGTGTTAATTCAAACATAATCGTTTCCTCTTAAATACGTACAGCCTTGATTGACTGTCCCAAAAAATTTTGTGCGATCCTGCCGAATTCCTGCGGTTTGTCACTGACATAAAATTTATGCCGTCCCTGCCCGCGTGCGCGAGTCAGCTTTTTGTCATGCAGAATTCGCTGGACCCGCTGCGCTACTTCACGCGCCGAATCCACCAACAATACATCGCGCCCCATCGTCCGCTGAATCACGTCCCGCAACAGCGGATAATGCGTGCAGCCGAGAATAACGGTATCCACATCCGCCTGCTTCAGCTCTCCAAGATATCGACGGGCGATTTGTCGCGTGGCTGGATCATCAAACCAGCCTTCCTCGACCAGCGGTACAAACAAAGGACATGCCTTGGAAATAACCTCGGCCCGCTGGTTCCGCCGTTGTATATGCCGCGCATACTGTCCACTTTTTACCGTGGCTGACGTGGCAATCACTCCGATCCGGTTGTTACGGGTCTGCTCGGCTGCGGCTGACGCACCGGGCTCAATCACGCCGAGAATCGGAAGCTCATACTTCTTTTTCAGCGAGTTGATGGCGTAACTCGATGACGAATTGCAGGCCACCACAATCATCTTGACTTTACGGTTTAGTAGAATTTCCGTATTTTCATGCGAAAATTCAACGATAGATTCTTTTGATTTTGTTCCGTACGGAACGCGTGCGGTATCGCCGTAATAGACGATGTGTTCGTGGGGCAACCGTTCAATTAATTCCTTAACGACCGTCAGTCCGCCTAAACCTGAATCGAATACTCCAATGGCCGAATTCGCATCCATATCATCCGCTATCGTTTTTTGTTGTAATCTAATAAACTCTTGGCAATACTCCGGGCAATCTTGTCGCGGTAGCTGGACGTCTTCAGCAACCGCTCTTCTTTGGGATTCGACAGAAACCCGACCTCGACGAGCACCGCGGGAATAAATGTATTGCGAAGTACATAAAATCCCGCCTTCTTGGTTCCCCGATTGCGGGCTCTCAGTGAGCGCGACAGATCTCGTGTCAACTGCGCCGCCAAATAAAGTGATTCGCTCTGCTTGTTCTCCGTCATTAGCTGATCCACGATATCAGATACATGCGGATGATTCTTGGCGGACAAACTGGACATCAACACCGATCGATTGCTCTGCCGCTTTTCATCTTCCAACTCAGCACTATTCAAATGTCGCAATGAAAACACCTCGACACCCATCGCGCTGCGCTTGGGGCTTGAGTTTGCGTGAATACTTAAGAAGACATCTGCCTTGGTCCGGCTGGCCATCGCCGTCCGTTCATGCAGCGAGATAAATTCATCGTGCCCGCGGGTCATATGAACTTTGATCCCGTTCTGTTCGAGTATATCCTTGAGACGACGGGTGATGTCCATCACGACCTCTTTTTCATTGGTCCCGGACCGGCCGATCGCACCCGGGTCCTTGCCTCCATGGCCCGCGTCCAGAATGACCTCACGGATCCGGGATAATTTATAAGATCCTCGTCGAGGCGGTTCAGGATAGCGAATTCGTTCGGCCTTGGGCGTTTGTTTGACCTGAGTAACCACCGGTGTCGCATCCACCGGCTGCACCGGGACATCCACGTAAACGGGAACATCAACATAACTTTGAAAACGGTTGAGCACCTTGGTCTGAAACTCCGGAGATACGACAATCGATCCGCCCTGCAGATGCACGGGCTCACGTAGAAGAATCTGTTCATCATTCAGCAAAACGATCGAACTGTCCATTAAGGCCGTGGCTGTCTGTCCGTCTTTGGTTAAAGTAATAACCTGTGTGATATCGTCCCAATCCATATGAATGTCATTTTGCCGACAAAGCTCTTTTAATGACTGGCCGTACAACGATCCCGGAAAAACCTGATCAGAAGGAACCGTGGCGCAGCCACTCAGCCACAAGGCCAGGATACATGAAAACAAACCGAACCGTAGTTTTTGATTCTTCATATTTAATTGTCCCCGTTTACATTGGAGTTATCGTTACCCGATACTGTCTTTGCCGTCACAAAGACAATGATCTCGGTCTTACGAATACTTTTTTTCTGATTACGAAAGGCGAATCCCAAAAATGGAATCTCGCTGAAAGGCACGTCACGGATCAATGGAATATCTCCGATCAACGGGATCTTGCGTTCGGTCCGCACCGTGACATTCTTGAAAAGCCCGCCGATGATGATGGTGGATCCATCAACGACGTCGATATTGGTTGTCTTCTCAGCTAAAGAAAACACTTCCGGTTTGATGTGAATCGAAATCTGATCATTTTGATATCCGAGCGGTTTGACATAAAAACGAAGGTCCTCTTCTTTGTCCTTGGTCTCCATGTTGGACTTCTGCTCCGATAGGTCTACGGCATCCAGGCCATTCACCGAGATCACCGCGATTTCTTCTTTGACCAGAGTACTCTCAAGATTATCAAGTTCGGAGATCTCGCCGACGGTCTCTAGCGCCTCCAATAAAACCTCATAATCCTCGTCGGTGACCGTACCCAGACTGATGAACCCTTCTTTGCCTTCTATAGCATTTTTGAGACCGAGAAACTCCAGACTTGTAAAATCAGAGACAATCGCCTCCCAATCCACGCCCGAAGTGTGTTCGTCGTTTAGAATGATTTGGAGAATTTTGGCGGTGAGAAGGATACGCTTTTCCGCCTGATCAAGCTCGGCGATGCGTTCACGAATATTTTGGATAACCGTTCGATTGTCGATAATAGTGATGGTGTTTTGTTCATTATCAATTTCAATGTCGCCCTTATCGGGACTCAGCATGTCCTGAACATGATTAACGGCCTCGATAGGCCGGATGTGTTTGAGTTCGATGGTCTGACGGTCAATCGGCACATCCACTTTCTTAACGTACTTGTCCATCGCCGCGATCTGATCGGGCGTATCCATCAAAACAAACGTACGCGATTGCTCATTGTAGATGATCTTACCCGATTCACTTTTCATTTGATTGAGAACATCGAGAATCTCCAACGGATCGGCATGCAGTACCGGCACCATCTTGCTTTCCGTCTTTTGGGTAAATGGATAGCCGTAGCGTTCTTCGAATTCTGTCGCTGTCAGTACGCGGATAATGCCTGACTCTTCACTGTAAGCGAGGTCATTGGTATCCAGGATAATGCGCAGCGCGTCGCGCGCGTCGACATTCTTCAGGAATATAGAAACCTTTCCCAAGACATTCGGCCCGGTGATGATATTGAGACGTCCTTTTTCCGCGATGACTTCCAACACGGCATGGATGTCCTCGTTCTTAAACTCGAGCGTGTCGATGACAACATCCGGCTTCAACAATTGATCTTCCGCCGTGCGTTTCTCGACCCACTCCAGGGCCTCTTCGATGGCCGGATCAGACTCAAGCTCCTGCGCCATGGCATGGCTGCCGAACCATGATCCCATCAGCCAGACGGCGATCAGGCCGACGCGACAGGCTTCTCTTATATAGGCGTGTCTATACATTCTTTAACTCTAATTTTTCCTGGATTTGCTTGAGGGTTAAATTCTCTTTTTGAAGCTGACGGATCTCCTTAATCCGCTCGTATGTTGTATCATTGAAGTAACGGATATTGGTCTCCTTGGAACGGCCGATTTCTTTTAACAGCCCCATTCGCAAATAATACTTCAGGGTATGCGTCGAACACCCGCTGACTTTGGCCAAATCTTTCAATAAATAGATTGTCTGCATGAGTAAGGGTTAGGATCAAGGTCGTTGCGGATCAAGCCGAATCGATGCATAAATATTGGGCATCGAGTGTCTTTACCCATTGATTTT
This sequence comes from bacterium, assembly GCA_030429765.1. GTDB lineage: Bacteria > Omnitrophota > Gorgyraeia > Zapsychrales > Zapsychraceae > JAGOSC01. Next base: position 13,838 of record JAUIER010000023.1, read on the forward strand.
AAACAAGTTTTGAGCTATCCATGTGGGTAGTAGATCCCTATTCTCATATATTTCACAATACCTGTCAAGCGTTTTGTCCCCGCCGGGACATTTTTCTGGACGCTATTCAGATAATCTGGTATAAATTAAGAGTAGCTCGTTTCTTAACCGCTAACCGGGAAAAACATCATGATTGTTGCGCTTTGGATCACCCTCAGAATCGTATTTTTCGTAGCAGCGGCCTTTCTTGTCTTTTACTACCTCAAATCTCTTAAATCGGACGGATTTTTCGACATCTTTAAGAACGGCTGGTTGTCCGCCCTGAAAGACTGCGGATTCCGCTTTTCCGATCAGAAGAATTACCCGATTGACGTCTATAAATGGACCATCAATGAGCGCGATGATGTGTGCGAGGAATCGCTGGATCGGACCACCTGGCCGGCCATGGATATTGCCGACTGGATGAAAGAAGGTCTTCCCCGCTATTCGGACGGGTCATCGCTGTGCGGACGCGATTGCCGCTGCAAACTCACCCGCTACAAAGTCCGTCGCTCCAAGCAATTCAAATCATAATTACGTCACAACACCACCGGCCAACCGGTTAATCTATGTGGAACATACTCATTGCTGATGACAATCAGGAAGATTCCGATCGACTCATCCAGGGGTTGGGATCCTGTGCCACGTGTCAGGTCGTCCGTAATGGCAACGACGCCCTTGAACAGTATCGGCTATCCATTGAACAGGGTAAGTTTCTGGATTTTATTTTGCTGGATGTGCAGATGCCGGGCAAGACAGGATTTGAAATCCTCAAAAGCATCCGTAAAATGGAAGACGCGTATGTGACCGAAAAGCAAAACCGCTCCAAGATCATCATGGTTACGACATTCAAGGACGCGCTTATGGAGCACTACAATATGGGATGGGATGAATTTATTTCCAAGCCTATTGACCCCGCCATTCTCAAAACCCGCCTGACCGAACTCGAAACCTCGCCGAGCCTTTAGTATTCATAGTCCCTCAGATGATCGATAGCATCAATCCGTTCTTGCTGAATATCAAGAATACTCTGATCGGTGGTCATGTCGGTAATCCGCTGTCGTAACTGCAATTCGGATTCGTACTGACCCAGCTGTTCATAGACCTCCGCCTTGGTGTCCAGGTACATGACATTGTCAGGCGAGAGTTCCAACGCCTGATCAATGATGGTCAGCGCTTCGTTGAGCTGCAGCCGCTCTTCGGCCATCAGCCATGCCAGTTCATTGTAGGCGTCGGCAAACTCGGGACGATCCTTGATACTTTGCCGAAGCAATTCCTGCTTGCGTTCCACACTGAGCGTGGCGCGACCGGCCTCATACTCGAAATAAGCGGGATTCCCGACGACAAGAACTACAATAGGAATAATCGTCACACCGATGTTGTAGACATAGTGCATCACCACGCTGGCACGCGTGGTCCCGCTCCATACCCGGATCAGTGTCAATCCGAAACCCACCAGCGAGACCATCAGGATCGCCATCCAGTCTCCCCAATACTGAGGCACATGTAAAACCGCAAAGGCCATCGCGATCGAGATAACCGCGGTCCGCAATCCCAGGACCTTTCGAATGATATGAAAGTAATACCCCCTGAACACGATCTCCTCGAACAGAGGCGCTACGATCAGTGCCAGCACAAAAAAGATCATCAAAATCCACGACGTGTCCGCTGTCTGCAATGATTCGCTTAACGGCGTCGACGGATGCACATTTCGACGCAGGATAATCATCACCGAGCTTGCCGCGCACACAAGCCCCATAATCACCGGCAGCACGCTCGCCGTCCAGCGTGAGGCCGGGATTTGAAATCCCAGATTCTTCCAAAATCCTTTCGGTGAAAAACGCATCGCCGACCGATATATCAGCCAGGCCGCTAATCCCGTCGAGAACACCGCCTCGGCCATAAGTTCATCGATCTCGGTTAATTCCCAACCCAGCATCATCCTGATCTTCTGAAACAGCATCGACCAGACGATGACCAGATAAAACCAAAATGTTAATGTCCGGCTGCCCTCAAACCATAAATGCCAACGCTCCACACGCTCATCCGAATTGATGTACGGCTGAGGCCGGTCCGGGTCCAACGACAGCATTTCATGCCGCCGATGAAAAAAGATCGGACATACAAAAATTATCGTTACATATGAAAACCACTCGAACTCCGTGATCGGAAACAGGAGAGCAATCAGGCTCACCATCACAATGGCCAGAATCGAGCGTTTCTGCACCTGAAAGACATCCAGAAACAATTCCCGATTGTACTTTTTCAGGAACACCGTATCGATGAGCAGGAATACCAGAAGGATTACAACTGAGAGAATATACATATTTAAGTGGTCCGTTGAAATAAGGCCATAAAAAATCCATCCATCCGCGTGGTCGGACAAATCCGCACCGACTGATTGACTTCGTCAGCCCATTGTTTGTTATTCCATTCGCTGACGCATGGATAAGTTTCGATCGCGGCCGGCAGCCGGATTTCAAGTATTTTAAAATTCTCGTGCTTACGTAAAAACCAGTCGACCACCGCTTCATTTTCTTCCGGCGCAAAGGTACACGTTGAATAAAGCAGTCTTCCGGCCGGTGCCAGACAACGGGCCGCGTTCATGAGCAGCCCCTTTTGTTTCTTACGCATCTCCCGAATCTTTCTCACGCTCCAATACGCATAAGATTTGGGACGATCAACATGAAAACGCCCTTCACTGCTGCATGGCGCATCGACGAGAATTTGGTCGAACAGGCAGTCGACGCTGCGATAGCGGCGCGCGTCGATAAAGACCGGTTCGACAATATCCGCCTGCAGTAACTGGATCACGGATTTCAATTTATAAAATCTATTGCGGACACTTTCCAGAGCGATGAGCCGTCCTTGATTCTGCATCAACGCGCACATCAAAGTTGTTTTACTGCCCGGCGCCGCGCAAAAATCTAATACCGTCTGTCCCGGTTGGGGATCAAGTACGATCGCCGCCAGCATACTGGACAGCGATTGCTGATAGATCAGCCCTTGGTCTTGTTTGTGCCGTAACCCTTCTATGCCTTCAGACGTTTGACAAACAAAGGCGTCCGGATACCAATCCATCCACTCCAGATCAGCCAAAGACCGCAATTCATCTTTGATCGATTGATAATCCGGATGACACGCGTTCAATCGAAACGCCGGCGACCGATGCTCATCAAAGGTACTCAGTACCCGCGCTATGTCCCCCGCGGGAATGATCTCATGTAATCGTTCAACGAATCGTTCAGGTAGTTGCTTGTTCATGTTAGCGAATGAGATCTTCAACATCATCGGGAATCGTCACGCCCCGCTTGAGCAGTTCTCTGAGATGATGATTGGATTTGTCTTCCTGCCGTGTCTTGGCAAAGTACACGGCCAGATATTTATGGGCCATTAAATGCCGCGGATTCAATTCCGTCGTCGTGGTCCACATCTGAACCGCCTTGTCATACTTATGCTGCTTACCGTAAAAAAGACCCAGATTATAATACACCGTATCATATCCGGGATTATTTATCACCTCATTTAAATACGCCCGCTCCGCCTTTTCCAACTCTCCCCGACGCTCGTAAATAAGACCAAGATTATTGTAAACCATGGATTCACGGGGATTGAGCCGCAGCGCCGCTAAAAACTCCTGCTCCGCTTCCTCAAATTTATGATCCAAGAAATACATCGCTCCCAGGTTTCGCCGCGCCAAGGGCGAATGTGGTGATGTCTGTACGGCATTGGTCCAGAAGGCGTAATGCCCGCGGTAGTTCATCGAATAGCGCCAGCTGGTTGCGGCGAACACCCCTACCAACAACACGGCCCCGATTAAAGCCAGCGATGGGAATTTTTTTTCAAGACGCTGCAGGATCTTCAGCTCTATCAACAGGATCATGATACCGACGATGGGAATGTACAGTCGATACTCATGCTTGAGAAAACTGCCGACAAAGGACGGTAACAGGAACAGTAGAAACCAGATCAAACCAAACGCGATCCGGCCGTAGTCCTTTCGTCCCGGCCAGAACGTGATTCCGATCAATACCATCAAACAGACCCATCCATAATTCAGGTTGATGTCCTCGAGCACCGGCAACACCGATAAATTGACCGGCCAGAATATTTTTCCGACATAACCGACAACCGCCGGCAAATTATTCCACAGCGAGGAGACAACCACATCATCGGCCAGGTTGGATTTCTCAAGCAGGATCGCACGGCGTAGCAGCGCGTATCCTGCCCCGATCAAGATCCATATCCCGGCGCCGAAGGTGATCGTCTTCCAGCCGAGCTTGCGTCGGTCATAGAGAAATACGTACGCGGCGCAAACCAGCGGCACCGCCACGGCCGTTTCTTTGGTCAGTAACGCCAAGATCCAGGCCAGTAAATGAAGGATAAACAAAACTCCATTGCGATACCTGAGCGCGCACACAAAACCGATCAGCGATAAGAACACAAACAAACCCAACAACGAATCCGTCCGCCCGGGAATCCAGACAACCGCTTGTGTCAAAACCGGATGAACGATGAAAACCGTGGCAAAAAACATCGAGATGGTTCTGTCATAGTCCAGACACCTCAACAAGGCGTACACGCATCCGCCGCACAATCCGTGCAGCAGGATATTAGTGATGTGATACATCGCGTAACCGTCGAGGGTAATCTGCGAATCCAGAATAAAGGTAAAGTAGATCATCGGACGGTAGAATAATCCGCCGAAAAGAATATCGGGTTTGGCAAAGACCTTAAATAGATTTTTATGGTCTTTGAGATACCAGATGTAGTCTTTAAGCCATACATTGTCATCGAGAAATGTTAGTTCAAAACCGATCGAACGGAGATACAATCCGAAAGCCAACGCAATCAGTCCCGCCGTAAATAGTATGTCTTTATAAATCCCCTTTAACATGATTGGCTAAATCCCCGCAAATTCATGCGACAACAAACAGCTCTACCTATTTCACATTCCGCCTGTGTTGTCTGAGGAAGACCGTTCATACAGTCGTTTAGATATTTTGGATAAGTTCAACGGTTTGATTGAGTTCCTGACAGAACTGCTGGATACGGTCCGAACCGATTTTGTGATCAAGGCGCTGCTCAAAATCACCAATAATCTGCCGGGATCGTTGGCACATGTCGAGGCCTTTGGGTGTGATCGATATCCGGCGGGACCGTTTGTCCTGCCCGACCGAAACGGCCAGCAGTTCATCGCGAACCAGCGGCTTGAGATTTCGGGTGATGGTGGTGCGGTCCGCGGCCATGGCTTGGGAGAGCTCGGTCACCGTCATCTGACCAATGGTGGCCAGTGAAAAAAGGATGGAAATCTGTCCGGCGGTCAGCCCGATCTCGCGAAACATGTGATCATAGATCTGTGTGACACTGCGCGCCGCTTTGCGCAGATTAAAACAGATGCAGGGGCTTTGCCGAGCAAATTGCCGGATTTGTTCAGCGCGTTGATAATCAGGTCCATTTGTTGTCATACACAACCTCTCAATACGAGTATATGCACCCTTCTGATAGATGTCAATTGCAAATTAAAACGGGTCATATCCCATTTTTTGACAAATTCCCCCCGGACACGGCGTGCACACAATCGAACCGTTTTCCCGCAAATGCAACGTATAACCTCCGTCGGTGGCGGCCATCCGGGCCAGGGTATTCACCGGAGAACCTCCACAACTGGCCGTACTTGCCGTGTAATTCGGCGTAAAATGACGCGGTGTGGGCACTTCTACATCCAGATCGACCAGACTGGCCGCGAACATGCTATTGTCAATCTGATAGTCCTTCTGAGCGATATAAACGGCCAGCAGAACCTCCGTGGCCTCCTGATTCTTTCCGCGTTTCATCAGGTTGGAAAAACTAGGAAACGTCAGGGCCGCCAGAGTGGCCAGCAGCAACAGCACAACGGAAATCTCCATGACACTGAACGCGTCCTGATTTTCCCGACCCCGTATTCCCTTACAAAATGTCCACATGGCCTGATTATATCACAACAAATCCGGCGGTTTTAGTGAAACCCTAACTTTATGGATGAATCGTCATCGGCGAGAGTGATTGACGAAAAAGGACACCCCCGATATCCAAATGGGACTGAATATCGGGGGCTGTTGTAAAAGGAGATGCTACTTATGATGAACGCGCTTCGGTTGTCTTTGCAGGACTTGTACTTCGCGGACGACCGTGTTGAGTAGTTCTTCACGCTCTTCCAGCAACCGATCGATACGGTAACGCGATTCTTCCAGCTGGTTTTCAAGGCTGACAAGGTATGTCCCCTGCTCAGCTATTTTGCTGCTCTGCTCAATCAGCTGGTCTTGAGCGAGATCCAATTTACGCCGCAAAAATTCTGTGTAGCTGTTTTCTTCACTGACCAGAAACGGCTGATCGTCGACGTACTTGATCAGATTTCCGTACACCCGGTTCATTTCCTGATTTTCCCGGATCTGACCCAACAGTTCCAGCTCTGTTGTATTCAATTCCAGTGATGTCGCCAACAGCTCGTCCTTGGTATCCTCGAGCACCGCCTCACGCACTTGAAGATAGTCATCGAGCATCTGGATCAAACGGTCCTGATACGCGAACTGATCAAATAACAAACTATCGGTATCATCATTTAACAGGAGATGAAAATCCATTTCCTGCGTCGCCGAAATATTCAGGGCCGTCTGCAGATCATGATAGGCATCGCGGGCTGAGATGGTGTCTTCCATGAAAGAATAGTCATCCGCCTCCATCTGTAACTCGAGATCGACCGCATCCGGCTGATACGCCAATGCATCAGGGGCCGGCGGCACGATCTCAGGCTCATAGACGATTCCGCTTTCCATGACGGTCTCGAGATTGTTCTCATCGACCGCGATCACCTCGATCACCTCCGCCAGGTTTTCACTGCCGGCGTTGGCGGCGTTTCCCTGACGAATAACAGCGACCGCGTTCTGAACAAATTCCTCGTCCGTGGACCCATAGTTTCTGGCCTTGACGATCGGCTGTTCTCTGGACAGGATCTCATCCATCAATTGATGATCGCTTTGAGAATAATCTTCGGTTGAATGCTCACGGTTGGACCAGATATTTCGAGCCAGTTCCGTGAAGGTATCATCCGTAATATTGATCTGCGCATCCAGTTCACGCTGCTGCTGAATCCGCGGATTTTCCACCTCCGTTAAATGAAACGGCTTCTTGGTTTGGATGACCTCCTGCTCCAATTTGTAGGCCTCCCTTAATAAGCGCGGAGACGGCTCTTCAATCTCCCGCTGGGAGTACTGCAATTGCTGTTCCAGCTGCGCCTTGTCATTCTGCAATTGGGCGATCTGGGCGCGATAACGGTTGACGGCCGAGTTTGAATGACTCTTTCGGCCGACCGCGGTTGGGGAATCGGCATAAATCCCTTCGTCCAATCCCAATAGTTTGAGTTGGCGACGGGCTTCCTGATTGTCGGGTTCAAGCATCAATGCCTTACTGAATTCGTGAATGGCGGCGTCTTTGTCGCCTTTTTCCAGCTCACGAAGGCCGGTGTCCACTAATAGCTCAGCCATGGCGTTTGCCGCGACGGCCGGCTTAGCGGGAAATGCTGCGACCATTGTCAAAACAATGATCATCGAATAAATGGGGTTAATCTTTTTCATCTTATCTCCTCCTTTTACACGCGACATATTCCGGCTGCGGTTGTTGTTGAGCAGTCTTCAGGAGATAAATTAAAAAAAAGATAAGTACGGTTTGAATCATCATTGTCTCCTTTTGTTGTCCTGCTCTCGCCACGGTTCGACCATCAACCCTGCAATGCTGTTGGCCCAACCACCGAAAATTTGCGATTACTCCGGAAGTATAGCATTTGAGTAAACGTTGACAAGGTCTCGGACATCACTTTTTTCTCGTCGAGAAAACCCATGGGTTAACTGTGGATTGCGTGGAAAAATCATTTCTCATAAACCGTTGTTTTAACAAATCTTTAGTCTCTGCTTAAATCAATTTCCACATATAAGCATATGCTCATTATAAATTTTTTTTATTTTTTTTGAAATATGGACCGGATCACGTGACACTGTCTACTCCATTAATGAACATATGCTCAATAACGTTGTATATTTTTTTCAATTGGACATTTTAAAACCATATCCTGATTGCTTATCAACTTACAAAAATGTTCATAGCTGCATATACAGTTATTGCGTGGGCTGGTCATTTATGTTATAAAATCAACCTATGAGCCAATCACCCTCCCCTGCCGCAAAAAAAACCGATAACAATCCCGCATCGACTCCGATGCTCAAGCAGTACCACGCCCTGAAGGCCAATCATCAGCATTGCATCCTGTTTTTCCGGCTGGGGGATTTCTATGAAATGTTTTATGAAGACGCCAAGATCGCCTCGCGCGTGCTCGACCTGGTGCTGACATCCCGCGGCAAGGGGGCGTCGCAACAGGTTCCGATGTGCGGTGTCCCGCATCACGCGGCCCAAAACTATATCGCCCGCCTTATTAAGGAAGGCTACAAGGTTGCCATCTGTGACCAGGTGGAAGATCCGGCCACGGCCAAGGGCATCGTGAAGCGTGATGTGACACGTATTATCACCAAGGGCACCTATCTGGATGAGAGCGATAATGACACGCGCTATATCCTAGCGCTGGGCCCGCACGGCAAACGCATGGGCATGGCCTTTGTCGATCCGACCTCCGGAACGATCTATACCAATCAGTACAGCGCCGACCCCAAACATATGCTCGAACTGCTCTCGACCTTACCGGTCTTTGAATGCGTCTATCCGGAGGCCTATGAATCATCCGTTTTGGATTTGTTTGAACATCCCATCCTCAAATCGCGCCAAATCGTCTTAAGCCCTTTTGACGACTGGTGTTTCAATCCGGATATGACCCGAAAATCACTATGTGAACATTTCGGGGTGCACAATCTGTCGGGTTTCGGCATTGATGATATTGCCCCGGCCGTCGCCAGTTGCGGGGCGCTGCTGGAATATCTCAAACAGATGAACAAGCAGCCGGTCAAACACGTCGACCGTATCACGTTGTATACCAATGAGAATTATTGCTACATCTCCCCTGCGGCGCATCGCGGTCTGGAACTGGACACGTTAATCCGTTCGGTCGACTATACACAAACGGCGCCGGGCAAACGGCTGTTCCGTAATTGGTACTATCATCCGCTGCGTTTGCGCGATCAAATTCATGAACGTCAAAACGCCGTCACCCTTTTGCGCGACAAAGCCACCACGCAGGAAGAGCTTAGATCGCTGCTGCAGAAAATCCCTGACGTCGAAAAGAATATCTCACGGCTCAGCTGCGGTTACATTCACGCCAAAGACTTGCTGGCTATTCGAAATACATTAGCCCTTTTGCCCGACTTGAAAACTGTCGTTGATCCATTGTCCGAGAACAATCCTTTGTTTTCGATGACGGACCTTCCGGACCTTCGGGAATTTTTGTGCACGGTCGTCAATTCCGAGATCCCTTTATCCAAACCCGAAGGCCATATTGTAATGCCGGGTTATCACCCTGAGCTCGACGAGCTCCGCGGCATTCAGGACAATGGCCGTTCCTGGCTGAAGGATTATCAGGAGCGAGAGATCAAACGCACTGGCATCCCTTCGCTTAAGATCGGATTCAACAAGGTCTTCGGTTACTACCTCGAAGTCACCAAGACGCACATGAAAAATGTGCCTACGGATTATATCCGCAAACAAACCCTGGCCAATGCCGAACGCTATATCACGCCGGAGCTCAAAGAGTATGAAGAAAAAATACTTACGGCCCAGGACAAGATCATCAAGATTGAAAATGAGATCGTGAAGGAGATTCGCCAGCGAATTCTGACCGAATCACTTGGCCTTCACGCCTTCTGTCACAGCGTCGCTGTGATCGATTGTATCCTCTCGCTGACAACTCTTTCGCTCGCCCCCAATTACGTGTGTCCGACAATTACCGAAACATCTTTATTACAGATCAAGTCCGGCCGTCATCCGGTTGTTGAAAAAACCACCGTTGAAAATTTTATCGCAAATGACACTCTGCTGGACAGCGAGGACAACCAGCTGATCATCCTGACCGGTCCCAACATGGCCGGTAAATCCACCTATATCCGTCAGACCGCCATCCTGGTGATCATGGCGCAGGTCGGCAGCTATCTGCCGGCGGAATCCGCCACCATCGGTCTAGTCGACAAGATCTTTACCCGTATCGGCGCGCATGATGACATCAGCAAAGGACAATCCACCTTTATGGTTGAGATGAATGAAACCGCTGATATTCTCAACAATTTAACCGACCGCAGTCTGGTGATCCTGGATGAGATCGGACGCGGGACGTCGACGTATGATGGATTATCGCTGGCGTGGGCGCTCGCCGAACATCTGCAGACCACGAAAACCCGGACCTTATTTGCCACCCATTTTCATGAGCTCACCGCGCTGGCCGACAAATCAACCGGGGTCAAAAACTATAATGTGGCCGTGAAGGAATGGAAAGATGAGATCATCTTCATGCATAAAATTATCGAAGGCAGCAGTGATGACAGTTACGGCATTTATGTCGCGAAGCTGGCGGGGATACCAGCCAACGTCATTGTCCGCGCCCGACAGATCCTTACCCAACTGGAACTCAACAAAGATCTCAAACAGGACCTGAAGACCAATTTCCAGTCGGAAGATCAGCTGACGCTGTTTTCTCAATCCGCCGTGCCGGACCCGCAACTCACTGAACTGCGTGACGCGCTTGACCAAATCGACATCAATGCCCTGACGCCGATCGAGGCGCTGAATCAATTAAACGCGCTGAAGAAAATCATTAACTCTTAGCCCGAGGAACCTTATCTATGTCCAAAGTTCAAGTTCTCCCCGAAGAAATTGTTGCCAAGATCGCCGCCGGTGAAGTGATCGATCGTCCCGCCTCGGTCATCAAAGAGCTGATGGAAAACTCGATCGACGCCGGTTCAACCAGTATCGAACTCACCCTCAAGGATGCGGGCAAGGCGTTAATTGTCATTCGCGACGACGGGCATGGCATTGCCCAGGATGATCTGGAAACCATTTTTCAACGGCACGCCACCAGTAAGATCCATACCATCGAAGATCTTTTTGAAATCCATTCACTGGGATTCCGCGGCGAGGCCTTATACAGCGTGGCGGCTGTCTCCGACGTGATTGTGCGCAGCAAAACTGCTAATCAGACCGAAGGCTGGGAGATCCACACGCGCGGCGGCCGGACACAGGATATCAAGCCGTGCGCGTTCAATGAGCGTGGCACACATATCGAGATCCGTGAATTGTTTTTCAATACACCGGCGCGTAAGAAATTCCTCAAAACCAATGCCAGTGAGTTTCATCAGGTGCTGAACATCTTTACACCATACACCTTGCTGTATCCGAATATTAGTTTTAAACTCACGCATCAAGGCCGGGACATCCTGGATTTGGAGGCGACCGACAAGCTCGAAGAACGTATTGCCGATGTCCTCAATCTAAAAACCGAGCATCTGTTATCCGCTCAGGACAATTTTCCGGAACAGGATCTCAAGATCCGGATGATTTTGGGAGACATCAACATCAAACGCACACGGCGGGATATGCAATTCTGTTTCGTCAACAGCCGTCCGGTCTTTAATAAGAACATCAGCTATCACCTCAACCAGATCTACCGGTTGATCATGCCGCCGGAACAATTTCCATTCTTCAGCATCTATCTGGAATTACCGGCTGAAGATGTTGACGTGAATATTCATCCGACCAAAAAAGAAGTCAAGATCCGCAATGAACGTGAAATCTGCACCTTACTGCGGCGTTTGTCAGAACAGACACTGATGTCGACGGGTAAGGTCAAACGCGTCGCACCCACAGAACCGTTTAAATCACATGTCCGGCAGTCGCTCAACTACAACAGCGCGGCCACAACATTTGATCAAAAAGAAAGCGAGCCCGTCTTTGATTCCAAACCATCCTTTTCCGGTGAAGCCGCCAACAAGGATTACGCCTATCCGCGTTCAACACCGGTAGCGCCATCCGTGGCCGAATCTCCGCGCGAATTCTATATCCCGGAAAACCAGGTTTATCAGGATGATTCCCTACAATCCAAACTGGAAAAATCCCGTTACATCGGATCATTTATCCATAAATTTCTATTCTATGAATCCGGAACGAATTTGTTGATTGTCGATCAGCACGCGGCGGCCGAACGGGTTACCTATGAGAAAATTATCCGGCAGATGGAAAAAGGAAATGTGGAAGTGCAGCCCTTGTTAAGTCCAATTCTGGTGAATTTGTCGCCGCAGGAGCTCATCATCTATGAGGAAATTCAGGACGACTTCAACAAATTGGGTTTGGAAAGCTCTATGTTTGACCCGACAACTCTGGCGATACATTCGCAACCGGTATTGCTTAAGGATATCGAAACAACAGTCCGTCATTTACTGGCCGGTGAAAAAGTGACAACCAGAGATCATGATCAGATTGCCCGGCGTGCCTGCCGGTCGTCGATTATGTCGGGTGATAAGTTATCCGTGGAACAATGTGAGTTTTTGAAGGAAGAATTACTGCAGTGCCTGGATCCGTTGACCTGTCCGCATGGCCGCCCCACTGTCATCGAAATGACCGAAGAGTTTCTGGATAAACAATTCCTGCGGACTTAACCGCAACCTACCGGCGTACATACCGCCAGGGATTCTGCATCAACCAGTTGCGTACAATCGGAATCCCGCGGATATCAATATACACTTCCTGCTGATACACCCGAATTTCGTCGACAAACACATCCGAAATTTCCATGTAGCGCAGCGGCCGCATCCGGTAGTATGTTTCCTCATACAAAACCTCATCCGGCTGAAGCTCAGGTGTAATCTCATCGAACAGACGCACACCGCTCGGCCAAATACGCAGCGGAGACGTGTTGATGTTCGGCAGCGGAACAAATTGATCGAGGAACCTGAAGTCGTCCATTGGAATCGGCTCAACCGGCAGCATCTTCATCTCCTCAATCGGCATCGGTTCGGTATTGAGCTCCTCGATCATATCACGCATCACATCAAACACAATATCCCAGTCCGGATGACCGATGCGGTCCTGTCGATACATCTGCCACGGTAAATCCACATCATACGTAAACCTCAAGACAATCTCTTCTATATAGTTCGCATCACGTTCTCTGACCTTTCGATCGTAGTAATCGCGGTAAAGCGCCACGCGCTCCGGCCGTGATTCATACAGTTCCGGCGAGGCCTGCGTGAGTGACAATTCATTTAGATCGACAATCGCGTTCAGCGGGACGTCGAGCGTCTTTTCAATCACCGGCACTTGACCGTCTACCGGCAGCCGTTCCTCAATCGGTGTCATTGGTTCCGGCGGCATGAACTGGGCCATAAACTTCAAGCGCTTAAGGACGTATTCCAGATCCGGAATGGCCGTTAACGGGACATCGATTGATTTTTCGATTCTCTCGACGGTCTTGTCAATCTTAATGATATCCGGAATCGGATTGATCGTGACATGCAGATTCTGCAGCCGCTCAAGATACATCTTACGTTCATCAATCCTTAGATCAGCAATCTGGAATTCAGGAAACTCGCGTTCAATTTTAAAACGGAACTCCTGCCACGCCTCACGTTGATCATACATAAATCGCTTCTTAATCTCATGAATGTAGCGCTGATCTCCTTTTAAAATCTTGCCTCGGTAGAAATCTTTCCAGGCGGCTACCCGACCGGAACCCGTATCATAAAGTTCCGGTACACCGCGCGTGAGTTCCAATTCTTTCGCGAGCAGGCTCACGGAATCAAATCCCTGAACTCGATCACCGGCATGAGCCGACGATAACATCATCGCCGCCTGGAACCGCTGACCTGCATCAAATTCTTGTCTTAGCTGATCCGTATCGACAATCGCGTTGATCGGAACATCCACCGATGGTCGAATGACCGGATGTGTTTGCGTTACCGGGTGTGGACGCGGCACTTCGGTGACGGGATCCGGCGGAATAAACTGCGCGAGGAACTTTAAGCGTTTGAGTACGTAAGCCAAATCCGGTATGGCCGTAAGCGGAATATCGATGGTTTTCTCGATCGGAGTAATAGTGGTATCCACGATCACCGGATCGGCGATCTGTGGCACAAAATCGGCCGCGATCGGGGCGTAATCGATCTGCAGCGACGTCTGGTCCGCCAGCTGTCGATCTGAAATCAATGTAACCGCCCGGGATTCCAACCGCGCGCCGTAGGCCTGCCATTCATTTCGCATGTCCATATCCACACGCATCGCGAGTTCATCAATATAGGACTGATCCCCTTCGGCAATCTTGCGTTCGTAGAATTCCTTCCAGACCGCCCGTCGGTCCGACGAAGTGTCAAACAATTCCGGCACCCCTCGGGTCAATGGCATCGTCCGCGCCATGATGTCTTCCGGCGTATCCAATTGATCTCGATCCCCTGACTGGGCCGACGCCACAATGCTGGCCGCTTGGAATGCCTGCGCTTTTTCGGTGGATACCAATGGCCGTTCCAAGTCATCCGCATCGACGATCGCGTTGAGCGGCACGTCCAATTGGTGCACGACGGCATTCATACTCGTGACCTCAACTTTGGCCATCGGGACTTCCTGAACCGGCTCAGGCGGGATAAACCGCGACAGGAATTTCAAACGTTTGAGGACGTATTCAAGATCCGGGATCGCCGTTAGCGGAATGTTGATTGATTTTTCTATGCGCGGCATGGTTGTGTCGACGATCACCGGATCGGCCACCCGTGTGTCCCGATCCGACGGCATCAACTGCACCAGAAATTCTAATCGATCCAGCACCGAATCCAGATCCGGTATTGCAGTTAACGGTACATCTATCGTCTTCTCGATCTGAGCTAGCGATCCCGTCAAGGCCCGATCAAACGCATCTGAGTCTTTTGTCATTCGGTCAATAAATTCTGCGAGATTCCGGGAGCTCACAGGTTGATCTGTAACCGTTGATTTAAATCGATCACCGTACGCAACTTCTATGGTTTCCCGGAAGCTCTGCCACTCCACTCGTGGATCACGTTTAAAGCGCTCTCCAATCTCTTGAATGAACATCGGGTCATTCGCCTCGATCTTGCCAACATAGAAATCTTTCCAACTCGCCACCCGCGTCTCGGTGGTGTCGTACAGCTCCGGCAATCCCCGAGTTAATGGCAGCTGCCGGGCCAGCTCGGCTTCGCGTGTTTCCGATACTGTTCGATCGCCCGATTGTGCCGAACTCACAATCGCGGCAGCCTGGAATGCAGATGATTTATCCGTGACAAACAACGGTCGTTCGAGCTCATTCATGTCCAAAATTGCATTCAACGGGATATCAAACCGATGAACCACCATGTCCATCATTGTCAACTCGATCCGTGTGATCGGTACTTCTGTCACGGGTTCCGGTGGCATAAACTGCGCGAGGAACTTTAACCGCTTGAGGACATAGTCCAGGTCCGGGATCGCCGTTAATGGAATGCTGATCGTCTTTTCAATCACAGGCATACTTGTATCGACGATGACAGGGTCCGCAACACGGGTCACCGGCTCCGGCGGTATAAACCGCGCCAGGAATCTTAGCCTGTCGAGAACATAATCCAGATCCGGGATCGCCGTCAGCGGAACATCAATGAATTTGTCAATACGTTGGATGGATCCAACGAGTGAAAGGTTTGATTCGTCTCCTCGCTCAATTAAGCGTTCCGTATAATCCATCAAGAACCGAGACATCAATTCTTGTTCATCATCGATAGATTCAAACTGATCGGCATAGTCCGCCACCATCTGATCTTTGAAATTTTGCCATTCCGGCCTTGCATCACGTTTAAATCGCTCTTGAATCTCCGCGACAAAGAGTTCATCATTCTCGATGATCTTCCGGGTATAAAATTCTTTCCAACTCGCCACGCGTCTTTCATCGGAATCGTACAGTTCCGGTAGACCCCGGGTCAATGGCAGCTCACGGGCCAACTCACCCGGATCGGAAGTTTGAACCTTGCGATCGCCTGGCTGGGCTGATGTGTAAAAGGCCGCCGCCTGGAATGCTTGATCCCGGTGGAACGTCAGCGAATCCGTCGGCTTATCCGCCTCCCTGTCATTTGATCCTGGTCCCGCCCGGGTCGGTAACAACTGGTCCAGATCCAGCACAGCATTCATCGGCACGTCGACCGTCGGCATGATCGGTTCAGGTTTTGAGATGATCGGGATCGGAGATGTCTCATAATCAACACGTTCCAGCGGTTGATACTGAGCGAGGAAGCGCATTCGTTCCAGCACATATTCCAGCTCCGGAATCGCGGACAACGGCACATCGATAGACTTTTCAATTCGTTGCATAGTTTGTTCAATCGGCAACGGCATTGGCACCGGCGTCATCGGTTCCGGCGGTGTATAGCGAGATAACAATCGCAGTCGCTCCAGTACAAACTCAAGGTCTGGAATGGCCGTCAACGGAATGTTGATGGTCTTGTCCAGCGGTATGATCGTGGTGTCGATCAGTTGAACATCCGGCAAACGCGTCATCGGTTCCGGCGGCAGGAATTGCGCGAGGAATCGTAATCGTTCCAATACATATTCCAGATCCGGGATCGCTGTTAACGGAATATCGATCGTCTTGTCCACATCGATATCCGGGAAGATTATCGGCAGCGGCTGAATATCAAACCGG
This sequence comes from bacterium, assembly GCA_030429765.1. Lineage (GTDB taxonomy): Bacteria > Omnitrophota > Gorgyraeia > Zapsychrales > Zapsychraceae > JAGOSC01. The sequence continues at coordinate 30,492 of JAUIER010000023.1, forward strand.
GTGATCTCAACCGGGGTTGTCACATCGATGCGTTGAGGCGCTTCAATGATTCGACGCAATTGAGGAACGAGGTTCAGCGGTACACGAACCACATCGCCGACACGCTGTATATCAACATCTAACGGAACAGGCAGCCCGAGGATATTCGCTCTGACGGCCATGATCGGTCGAATCTCAAATCGATTGACCGTCCCCTCTATGGTGCCATCAAATTGTTGCGGCACCGGCAGACGCACGAGCTCCGTAATCGGCGCGCCGGTAACACTGATCGGCAGCGGCGCATTGATCGTGATGTCAAAGTCATCCCGCATCAGTTCGATCATGAAGATCGACGGCAATGGACGCAGGATCGGGGCCGGCGGACGTGTCGGCATAATCTTGATTTTTTCCGGGACAATAATCTTACGTTTTTCCAACTGCGGAATCTCATCAATGATACGGATCGGCGGATGGATCACGTCGAAGATATGGATCTTGTCAAACCGGTAGAGCTTGTCATCAATCAGGAAGATATACAGCTCCAGTCGATTGATGATGTTATTGATCTCGGCATTCACCTGATTAATGAAAATCTGGTACCGATATGGTTCGTCCTTGGCCTTCTTCACATTCAAATCATATACAGGCGGTAATACGTGCGGCGGTACACCCGGTGTTTTGACATTCGGCTTGGCATGTGACGCCGGGTACTTGATATCGATACTAAACGGCTCTGGCCCTTCGACGGCCCCCATGACAACACCTCGAACGCTATCGCTGATATCAGCAACTTCTGGGAAGGCCATAAATTTAAGGAATCCATAACGCTCTTGATCTTCATCTTCATCGAGATCAGCCGGCGGAATGTAGAACGGTATCCAGAACCGGTACGGCGGCAGCGGTCGCGGGCCCTTCGGTCCAAGACGATAGAAGACGGTGTAGTTCAGATCATAGATCGGATCATCGCGCTTTTTCATCTTCTTCGGTTCAATCGGCTGTTGTAATCGACGTTCAAACTCACGCTCAACGCGCGGCGTCTCAAAGATGACCCGGAAGGCCGGATCGTATCGACGGTCCTCCCGATAGGTCTGCCATTCACGCCGTTGATCCATTTCAAATCGTCGCCGGATCTGTTCAATATATTCCTGATCCCCGGACTTGACCTTCTTGTCGTAGAATTCGCGCCAGGCCGAAATTCGCTCCGGCGTTGTATCAGTCATTTCCGGCACACCGCGTGTCAAATCTAGGGTCTTGGCGAGCATCGCCTTGTCATCCGTCCCGTTGATACTGTCACCGGTATACGTCGACGCATAGAACACCGCGCTGCGCTGTTGCTCACGTTGATGATACTGCTGATGCTCGTTTTCCTTCTGCACTGAATCGATAATGACCTGATATCCCACAAAGGCCTCTTCACGTTCCAGGATATCCGTGATCACCTCATGAATGGATGAAACCAACCGCATGAAATATTCAACCAGTTCATCAAGTAATGACGCGATGTCAAACCCGTATCTCAAGATCATATGCTCTGCCGTCTCAACATCCTCAACATGCCACTGATCCTGAGCTGTATATGGAACTTCCGGATGATCCACCATGACCAGCATTGGTGGAATCGGTAACGCCAACCTTTCAACGACATCTGTCTGATAGGCAACCGTTTCTTGAACCGTTGGAAGCATTGTCGACGACAACGTTGATTCAACAAATACCACCTGCCACTCCGGTCGATCGCGCCGGCTTTCAAAATAATCCTGCCATGCGTCACGATGATCTCTGAGTCGGCGTTCCCGTAATTGCGCAATCATCGCCTGATCTCCCTGCAGAACCTTTTGGTCATAGTATGTTCGCCATGCCGCAATGCGTTCATCATCTGTTTCAAAGGCTTCCGGTACACCGCGGGTCAGATCCAACTCCTTGGCCAATTGCGCGGTCGTATCCGCACCCGTGATGACATCACCCGTATTGGTTGAAGCATAGAAGACGGCACTGCGACGAAGTGTCGCGCCAACCTCCTCAACGGTGCGGTCCATGACTTGTTGATCCACAGCAGCCGATTGCTTTTGCATATCGCGCGCGTCCCTGATTTCGGCCCCGGTTCGAGACACCACAACCTGAGAGTGATCGGTCGTCTCGGTCCAGTCAATACGTTCAGAGATGTTAAACCACAAGGCGTCAAACAAGGCCCGCAGATAGCTGATCAAACGATCCAGTAATGATTCGAAATAAATCCACTCATCCATCAATATGTAGACAACCGAGGTTTGCGAATGCGTTGGTCCGATATTCTCGACATCGATCGGGACTTCAACCGGCGGCATCAAGCCCGGTATTGGCGGCATTGGTGTGGCCAACAGTTCCATGTCAGCTGATTCAGACTGATACTGGACGGATCTGATTTCTGGCTGTTCTTCCACCTTAATCGGATCGGATTCATCTTTCAGATCAACAGATTGATCTGACCTATCAATCGGTGTTCGCATCAAAGTGAAGACAACTTGCCACTCCGGACGATCCTGTCGGTCAGCCTTGAATTGCTGCCATTCGTCGCGCGGATCACGCTCGAACCGCTGAGCAATTTCCTGAATATAAGCCTGATCACCCTCGAGTACCTTCTTGTCATAGAAATTACGCCATGCGGCGATACGTTCCTCATCGGATTCATATAGCTCTGGAACACCTTTAGTGAGCGTCAGCTCTTTAGCCAATTGCGCTTTATCGTCTGTACCCAATGCGCTGTCACCCGTGTTTGTCGATGCGTAGAAGACGGCACTTCGCACCGGCACCGCATCCACCGTTTGAGTCACTACGGCGGCTTCCTCCGCCAACTCGGATTGCCATTCATACGCAGGCGGATCAACGACCTGTTTGATACGCTCTTCCATCGCCCGATACATACCGATCTCACTCATGCGATCCAGAATAGATGCGAACAGATTATTGAGATACTCAACCAAGCTATCGATCAATGACTGTCGAATATCAACCTTCACGACCTCTATGTATTCGGTGGCTTCCTGCGTATGAGTGAATCCATAGTCATGGATACCCAACGGCACTTCCGGCGCCGGAATCAATCCCGGTGTGGCCGGTTCCGGCATCGTCAGTAATTCGATGGTCGGTCGGGTCATCACGTCAGATCGAAGATCAATAACAACGGCATCAGGGGCACGTACCGCTGCAAGATCCCCGGCTGATGTTGTCATCAATTTGTTCATGCGCTCGAATACCGACTGCCATGCCTCATCGGCCGCACGGTCCTGCTTGAGCTGCTGCCATGCCTCCCGCTGATCGAGCATAAATCGTTGGGCGAGCTCTTCAATATACTCGGCCCGTCCCTCCTTGACCTTTTGATCATAGAAGTTACGCCATGCCGCGATCTGCTCATCGGTTGATTCAAACAATTCAGGCACGCCCTTGGTCAAGGCCAATTGTTTGGCCAGCATGGCCTTGTCATCTGAACCTATGGCGCTGTCACCCGTGTTTGTCGACGCATAGAACACGGCACTTCGTTTCGGCGGATCCGACGCCACCTTCGGTGTGTCGTCAACGGTTACTGGAGTCATCACCGGCAGTGGTTGACGAAGAACGTCAAACGTCGGTTCAATGAGCTGCCTGATCTGCTCTTCGAGCGCGCGATAGCGGCCGATCTCGGCCATCCGATCGAGGATCGAATCAAACAATTGATCCAAATATTTCAACAGGCTATCGATCAGCAACTGTCGGATATCGATCTTGACGATCTCAACATATTCCGCCGCTTCCTGGGTATGCGTCAGACCATAGTCATAAACACCCAATGGTACTTCCGGCAACGGCATCATTTCAACGATCATCGGCTGCGGAACGGCCAAGCTGACGTTGGACGGCCGCTCTACCATGACCGAGCTGATATCAATGACAACTGTCTCACCGATTTCTGCCACCGTACCATCAACCAAGGCGAATACCGCTTGCCATGCCGCATGATCGCGTCGGTCATTCATATAGGCCTGCCATTCTTCGCGTTGATCACGTTTGAACCGTTCTGCCAATTCAGCGATGTAACTCTCGGCCCCTTCTTCAACCTTCTTGTCGTAGAAGTTTCTCCATGCGGCCACGACATCTTCGGTTGATTCGTGTAGCTCAGGAACACCTTTCGTCAATGTCAATTCTTTGGCCAACTGTGCCTTGTCATCCGATCCCTGTTCGCTGTCACCTGTGTTTGTGGAAGCGTAGAATACGGCTCCGTTAACCGGTGCTTTATCATCTGATACGACTTCTTCAGTTGCTGCTTCAGGCATTAGATCGAAGACGATTGACCAGGCCTCATCTGCCATACGATCCTGTCGCAATTGCTGCCATGCGTCGCGTTGATCAACCTGGAATCGTTGGGCCAATTCTTTGACGTATCGCATGTCGCCGTCTTTGACCTTTTGATCGTAGAAGTCGCGGGCCGGCGTATCACGTTCATCCGCCGCTTCTGGCACATTACGTGTCAGCTTAAGTTCCTTGGCCAATTGCGCCGCGTCACTGTCGCCGATCTTAGAATCACCGGTTGTCGCTGATCCGATGAAGACCGATCCAACCGCCGCCGGTTTCTCGGCTGTTTCGACCGGTTTCACTTGTGAATCTGTCGCCAAGGCCGGTTCAGCCGCCGCGGTTTGTAAGGCTTGCTCCTGGATCGCGTTCGTGTTGTCTTCAACCGTTCGTACATCCAGAATTCCCAATGCCTTTCGGATGATTACCTTCACGCGTCCCATGAATGATTTGTCATCAACCATGATCAGGTTAAGATCAATCTCGATGACTTCCTTGTCATCTTCTACCTCAACCTCTGGCAACATGAATGGAACATGAACCATCGGACGGATTGGAAGAATATTCAATTGCGCTTCCTGCGGCGGTGATACCGTGACAATACCTTGGTACGGTGTATTTGTCTGGATGTATCGGATTGTTTCATATAGTGAAAGTTGAGCGTTGTCGCCTTCTTTCTCGTTATCGCCTAATAGGTTCAATTTGTGATCATCATCCGTTTCTTCGCCGGTGGCTTTCTCAGCGCCTGTGACATCTCCCGCCGGCGTGATATTTTCTTCCGCCTCAACAGCTGTTTCGTCGGCTTCACTTGTATAGTTGGCCGCGGCCATTGTTCGGGTGTAGTCATCAAAGCTGATGCCGCTGACGCTCATGCGTTTTGTCTTACGATCGTATGTGACTTGTGATCGTTTGGCCAACGCGCGGATACCCAATGACTTGATGTCTTTCTTATCACCTGTGACGGTTAGTGTTTCACCGGTGATGTCTCCATCTGCCATTCGTTTTCCTTGCATTGATAACTCGATACCTTCGTAATCCGCGGCATCCCGTAGTGTGATGCTGAATGATCCGTCACGTCCGATTACCGTTAATGCTCCGTCGATTGTGGCCAGCTTGACGCGTCCGTTGGCGTCACGTAGCTCGGCTGTTGTCATGTCGTATATCTCACCGCGGTAAACTGGTGTATCCCCAACAGTGATATCTTTGTCAACCTTCATGAACTCAACGTCACCCATTTCACCTGTTTCGATGTTGAAAGGTTGATGCGCTGTCATTTGAACTTCTTCAACGTCGCCTCGCTCTACTTCAACCGGCAATGTTCGGGCGAATGTTGTATAAGCCTGGCCGGCTTCGTTGTACTCGAATGTCACGAATTCTGATCCCAGATGAATTCCTGTTGGACGGTCGCTATCGCCGTCAAATTCATAGGCCTTCTCGAGGGCCAACAATCGTTTCTGGATGGCGTATAATTCATTCATGGCCATGAAGTATGGCATTGATAATTTGGCGTCTGACATCGCGCGTTGGCTGACGGTGTCCATATCTCTCATATAGGCCGAGAATTCTCGGACCATTGTCTCGCGATCATCGGTGCTGTAGTAGCCGTCTTTGCTGATGAAGGCCATGTAGAATTCATATGCACCGGTTTCAGCGGCTTCAATCTCACTAAACAATCGGTTCACCGCATCGCGGTATTCCGCATCTGTCTCGTACCGTGCGTGGTTGTCTTCGTGGCGGATCACCGATTCGCGGTTATTCAGATCTTGTGAAATCACCGAGATACCCATTTCTTCTACTACAACGTATTCGCCGGCCGCGTTGGTGGTGATGATGTTTTGCGCGATGAGGCTGTCGCGAACCGCCACTTCAACCGCTGATAACGTGACTCCGGCTGTACCTTCACGGTGAGCGTTGAAGCTGGCCACCAAGCTGCTTGTTGTATGGTTTTGACCATCGATCGTACCGATGTATGATCCCAGGATCTCATCTGTTACAACCTCGCCCATGTATCCGCTGGCTTCGCGGTAGACTTCATGGCGGCCGAAGGCGGTAAACGCCAACATTCGGTTTCTGAAGTCGTATGTTAGTTTCGGCTCTGTCGCATGACGTAGGACACTAAATTCTGATCCTTCCACCAATCGATGGTTGATAACCTCATCAAGGCCGTTGAACTCAACCACATCTCGGCTGAGGTCTTGGGCTAATCGGTCTTCGAGGTTCATTGACATTTGAGCGTATCGATCGGTTAGACCTGATAGGTGACGTCGTTCAAAGTCAGCCAATCCGTCATTGATACCCACTTCAATCGCGTCGATATCCCGAGAGGTGGCGAGTGCGACAAATACGCCTGTCTCGGCGTTAAGGATAAATCCGCGCTGGCTGACCGGGCTTTGGTACTGAACGTTGCCATCAGCCAATCGAGTGATTTCAAGGTTAGAATCGTTAAGGATATCCGCGACCAATCGACGTACGCCTGTGACATCCGCGGTGAAGTCAGTGTAGCTGGCGTGTCCGCTGACGGTTTCTAATGCGAACATCAATTGTTGATCCAACTCGGTCATGTCTGTACCTGGCTGAATAGTCAGGTAAGGAGCCAAGAATTGTCGCAACGCGTCTTGTCGTGTATGGTACATCTCGAACTTGGCAGCGATGTCTGACAGGATACCGATCTTCTCGGCCGCGGCCACGCTGCGTTGCATTTTGTAAACGGTGAATTGTTCGTCTGTAATGAGCGCGTCGTCCGCTAGTCCAAGCTGCTGTCGGATGATAACTTCATGCTCTGCCCGATTTTCTTCGGTTGGTAGATACTTACGCAATTGACCGATGTACTCACCTGACTGAGTTGTCAACGTGACGCGGGCCAACTTGATGCGCTGTCCGCCTTCGTATGTTTCTGAATAGTCATCCTTGTCGTAGTCAACCGAGATGGTCGCGCGGACTGGATACGCTCGGCCTTGCTCTTGTGCCGCTAATGCCTCTAGGGCTGTCATATTTCGGCTCATGTCGCGGAAGGCGATGTTGCGTGCTCGAAGAGCAACCTTGATCGACTCTTTCATCAAGTGAGAATATTTCGCCCAGTCGCCTGTTCGATTAGCTTCGAGGGCCGCTCTAACCTTCTCAGTGAATTCGCGGTAGAAGTGAGCGCCTTGCTCTGATTCAGCACCTTCAAGGAAGTAAACCCCGACTTCCAGCCCGAAGAACTCAACGATGTTCCATGCCGTTCGGTCCGCCCCGCCTTCGTTGTACTGACCTGTCATCTTGAGGTGGTTATCTAAGGCGTGGAACATTTCGTGGATCAAGACACCGGCTTCAGGTGTGGTGATATCAGTCGTATCGTTGATGATCGTGCTGTAACCCAATGTCATAGTCGAGTTGTCGATGGCGTTTTGCGCCGCGCTTCCGCCTGATTTCTCGATTTCCGCATCGATGACAACTTCTTCATTGTACTTGTCAGCCAGTTCCTTAACCTTAACCGCTAATGGATGTGTCGGTGCCTCAGTTTCAGTTGTGATGACCAATTGTCCCTGGGCATTGCGCGTGATGCTCAATTCATTGTTGCCCGTGCTCAAGAATGCTTCCATATTCGCGTTAAAGCGTTCAACCAAGGCTGTGCGGTCAGCCGCATCCGTTTTACGTAGCTCGCTTGAGATCGCTTCCATGATTTCTAATCGCTCTGTCTGAGCCTTGGCGACTGTCTCGAAAGCGTTAGCGGCCACGTAGACTTTATTGGCTCGAACTGTGTAATCTTTGCCTGCTTCTAGTCCTAGGCTTGTGAAGGCCTTAGAACCAAGCTCTTCAACGTTAATGACATAGTGTTTTGTATCCGTGTCGTAGGCGAAGACTTTTTCCTGATATGTCATACCAAGCTTGACTTCCTTGCCATCGCGGATTTCAACGATGGTGTATCCGTCTGTCTTGATTTGTGCATCCGATGACAACATTTCGCCGTTGGCCAATTCAACTGGATGTCCGATTTCCAGCTTAGTGGCTTGTTTCACCGGCGCCTGATCCAGACCGTTAATCGAGTAGATGTCATGCGCCGCGGCGTATACATACTGGCTGTCTGTGTCAACTGAGCGTAGTTTCAGTGTCTTGGCCGTACGTCCGTGGATGTGATCCATAACAAATCGTTGTGAAGGATCTACCTGGTAAAGGCTTTCCATCGTGATAACCAATTTCGCTCGTTTGCGTTCGCGAGGATCAACGATGTAAACGAATGTTTCTTCCTGATCATTGGTTTGTCGAACGATCTTGTCTCCCTGCTGGATGCGGACATCTTCAACACGGATAATCGTGTTCATGTTGACCGTGCTGTCGACAGCCTTGATCTTCGCATCGTTCAGGTTATATAGAGTAGACGCTGTTACCGTGATCTGACCAAGCTCTTTGGAGATCGCGTTGAATTGTTCTTCGACACGGAATTGAAGATCAGCTGTCATTTCAACCAACATACCTTCAAATTCGATGGCCAGTACTTGACCCTCGGCGTCTCGGTAGAGACGGTAGAAGCGGCCTTGTTCGCTGTGTTCTGTGACGATTGTACCGTCCGCGATTTCCAGATGACCGTAAAGTTCGTAATCTCCCACAACCTTGGATTCCACAAGCTCCATTTGTCCTGAGTAAAGTGAGACGCGGTAGCGGTCTTCTGTGGTGACCAATTGCTCAAGACCGTCTTGACCTTGAACCGGAACCGCTCGTTCGTAAACCAGATCAGCCGCCTCACCCATGTAGTTATCGAAGCTCATGAAGACCTTGCGTTTTTCAGCCAATGATGCGTCTTCGTCATATGGTCGTTGGTATTTCTTAGCCACATAAGTTTCAACCATCATTCCGGCGGCCACACGCTCAACGCCCTGGTTGTAACCTTCGATGGTGTAGACTTTGTTGGTTCGGACATCCAGAACGTATCCTTCCGGAAGAACATCATATTCTGTATCAATATCGGATGCGTACTGTCCAAGGGCGATTCCGCCTTGTCCAACTTCCGCAACGGTGATGTAGTGCGTGTACTCTCCAGATTGATCATCGCGTAGGTACTGAACGTATCCGCCCTGAACCGGTACGGTGATCGCCTCGGCGTCTGTTGTATTTTCTTTGGCCAATCGCTCAGGTGTGACTTCAGACGTGCTGATTCGGCGTTGGTTTTCAGCCCGTCGCGCAGCGACGCTTTGTTCGAATTGTCGGATACCTTCTGACAATTGCTCAAGAACCGCGTCACGCGAGACTTCCATAACCGAATCTAATCCTTGTCGGTTGGCCGCGCTGTTAAGATCGATCATCGCGTTTTCAACCAATTTCTCTAGTTCACGGTAAGCTTCGATGTATTCGCGAGAATTTGTTCCCTTCTTCGCCGCTCGCTCAAGGGCCGGTCCGATCTTGTTACGTAGTATGTCACGCTCTTGAGTGGTGAGAAGGACGTCTTCAGCTCGTAGTACGAGTACGTACTCTGTACCTTGCAGACGCTTGCTGGTGGCGAAAAACTCAGATGACTCGGTGAATAGGTTCATACGACCCGCAACCTGCTCGGCGTTGACGCGTGAGCGAAGTGAGTAATCCAGAACCATACCCGATTGACGCGGATACTTCGCGGCAGCCTCGATTGAGATACCTGTATCGAAGGCGGCTACGACGATTACATTCTTCGATAATCGGCCTTTCTTCTGAAGAACTTCGATTTCGCCTAAGCTTTCGACGCGCTTGCCGTCAACGTATGTATAGTCAGAATCTTTCCAGTTTCGGCCGCTTTCGGTTTCTTCACGGATCTGGATGATCTGTACGTCTAGTTTCTCAAGAAGCTTGCTGTCGCGTAGGACTTCAGCGATTTCGCGGCGGAAGGCCGGTAGGTTCGAGTCTAACAACATCACGAATCCGTCTTCACCGCGTTCCGCGAAGATCTTCTCGACCATCTCACGGGCCCGTGTTGAAAGTGTTGATTCTGACAATAGATCCAACAGAATTCTGAACTTGATATCTCGTTCAAGACGCGGTGCTTTTTCGAGCTGAACGCTTCGTCCCATGAAGGCCATAGATGATGCCGCGTCTGGGTTAGCCGTACCACCGATTGTCTTCTTACCTGCGTCAACGATATGCGCGCTTGTCGCTCGAACACTTGGTTTGTGGATTGTCATTTGAGCGAATGTTTCAAGGGTGACAGTTCTGCCCTTGTCTGATGCTTCAAGTTCCATACGGAATTTCGCTCCAAGGATACTCAAGATCGCGCGGCTCTTTCCGTGGAAGCCTGACTTACTAGAGAAGACTCGGTCTTCTTGGCGCTGACCTAGACTTGTGTGATCCAGTGGTGTGATTGATAGATCACCGTTCTTGTCGAAGTCGATCTCGAACTTGCGTCGCGCGATGTCTTCCAAGGCTCCCGGAAGATCACGTAAGAACTCACGCATTTCATTGTCTTTGAACAATTCGCGCATGCGAGCCTGTCCTTCAGGTCCGATGCGTTCGTTGAAGCGTCGGTTGATTTCGCCTTCGACGTGGAAAACTTCACCCTTGGCATTAGTAACAAGTTCTCTGAACTTGACAGCGAATCGTGAACCGTTACCCTGACCGTCAGGCGTGTTTTCGACTAACCGTTCAACACCGCGTTTGAAGTTACCTTCACCGATTTCCAACGCGAACTTGACAACTTCTTCACCGTAGATTTCAGCGAATTCTTTTTCAGCTTTAAGGATTTCGATCAGATCCTTACGTCCTGATTCATTAACGAACTTGCGCCCGAATCCTTTAACCGTTCCCTGAATCAAGTCAGCCATAGTCGCGGCGATGTGGATCTCGTCCTTATTACCGTATAGATCTTTAAGCATATCCGCTTCTTGTCGGGCCGCTTCAGCCGCTTGATGCGCCTTGACCTTGTCGCCTGTTTCAGCCCGTACGCGGTCAAATGCTTCTTGTCCGGCCTTTTCACGCTCTAGGATAATTTCCTGAACTTGCTTGTACGTCAATAGAACGTGACGCTTGTCACCTGATTCGATGTATTCACGGAAGGCCTTGGCATCGATTGAACCGCCTAGCTCTCCGTCACGTGTTGTCGGCCATACGAAGTATTCACCGAATTCTTTGTGCAGACGGATCAGAAGGTCAACTGTGTTTGAACTGGCGAATGATCGCATACCTTCACGGCTCATTTCGACAAGCAGATGTTTCGCCATAACCGATTTACCACCACCGAACATCTTGACGATGACGATCAGGTTATCCGCCATATCACCCTTCACGGCCTCAGCTGATAGCTTGATGCGGAAGGCGTCATCGAATAGTTCTTCTCGTGTTCGGTACGCCCATCCTTCTTCGGTGAACAGCCGTGATAGCGTTCGCTCAGCCAGGTTCATTTCGCGGTCGGTACGTGGGATCAATGTGTAGAAGCCTTCTTCTGATTCCTTAACGATGTTGCGGTCTTTGAAGTTGTCGATCTTGACGATTTCGCCGACTTCTCTGACGAAGGCTTCAACGTTGCTGGCCTCACGCAATAGTCGTGATCGGTATAGACGCCCTTCTTCAGTAATATCCATTCGGTCTTCGGCTTTTCCGTTGCGGATCGATCCATTAGAGATCGGTCGGGCCGGATTACCGCGAAGTTCTGATCTTAATCGCTCCAGCTTCTTGGCCGCTGAACGGAAGCTCAAGCGTTCTTTGAGTCGCTGGATCCATGTCTTCGACTTGATGATGTCAGATGACTGTTCTGATCTTGTGTTTTGTAGACCGTCAGCCGCGATGGCGCGTGTTCGTGCCGTTGTAGTGAATGTCTCCTTGAACAGCTGTACGATTTCGAAGGCAACCTTCTTCAATCCGCTGATCAACTCAAGTGAGCGGCGGACGTGTGGCGGTGCCCGTGTGACCATTGATGTCGATACTTCAGCTCCGTTCTCAAGTACATCCCGAACGATGCGGTGAGCGGCCATGGCCTCTTTTGTATTGCCAAGTTTGGCTCGAAGTTCAGCTGAAACGTTCAATCGGCCTTGTTCGATCAGCTCAAGCATGCGTGTGACGCGAAGCTCACGTAATTCGTGGAGTCGGCGCGTTCCGTCATGAACGAGAACGGTTACACGTTTACCGTTCACTACGTCTTTGTATCCAAGACCTTCACGTCCTAGGAACTTGACGGCCTGGCGATCGATGTATTCGCGGATAATGAAATCTTTGCCTTCAGTAACTCGGGCTTTAACACCGGCTTGCTCTAACTCAGCTACGCGTCGGTTAACCGCGCGTCGTACTTGGCGGACACTTGAAATACGGCTTGTATCGGTCAATCGAGCCAAGACGCGGTTAACAAGGCTTAATAGCCATTCGTATAGACCGTCAACCGGTGGTTCAGGCGGTGTGCCGGCTCCGCCGCCTAGCGGAAGCGCACCAGAGTGTCCATAGACCGCAACCGGTGTTTCCAGGCTGCTGGCGTATACAGCCGCCGGAGCTCCCAAGACCGCCTGGTCGGCGACCGGCTGACCCGCCGCTTTCATTCGGCGTAGAATGATCAAGCTGGTTAATCCAACGGCCATAGCCGCGATGATTCCGAAGACAGCGCCACGATCAGTTGTTTCCGATTCCCCAATCGTATTAACTTTAGTTTCTGTTTCTAATGAACGTGTGGCGCTGTCTCCAAGAACTGTAGCCGGTACCATTTGAGCAACCCAGATCAATGTTCCGGCAATAAGTGCTAGGCTCATAAGTTTTGTGTTACGGATGTATTTCCAGAAGCGTGACTTTCCAGATACATTTGAAGCCCGTAATTCTCCGGCGAAGAATCCAGCCGTATCGGTTTCGGCTGTCATATCCTTCTGGATACCCTTGGCAAATTGTGAAACAACCAGTCGGTAAAGGATGATTGCCTGAATCAATTTGTTCTTATTAAGGAAGCTTGTATTCAAGACGACTTCATTACGTTCAACATCCGTTTTGAATAGGTATCCTTCTGAGAAGACAGATGATGCAGTCACATAGAATGTCATTTCTGCCGGCAATGCAAAGCTTGGCGGGCCGCGTCGGTATAGCTGGGCCATGACATCGTTTAATCGGGCCAGAACGACTTCTGTTGAAGAATTGATTTGCTCAGGTTGTACCGCGACATATTGATCACCCACCAATTGTAATTTCAACTCACTGGTCAGATCATTGATGATTCGCTCAAATGTGATGTCGATGCTTTCTTCCTCTTCAGCCTGGACGTTAGCGCCCAACCATTTTCGTAGGTATCCGAAGAAGGCCACATTCAAGATCACATTGTGTTCCGCGTTGGCGATTTCCTGGAACTCAAGACCAAACTGTCGGGCGAAGACCCGGTTCGTTTGGGCGGTTGTGACTGAATCATCGGCTCCGACAGCTACATAAGCCTTAATTCCATGGTCGGCCAGGTTGCGGCGGACAGCTGCCTTCTCTTCTATTTCAAGTGAAAGGTGTCGTTTCAACCATAGTGTTTCGAATCGTTGTCGGAGGCTGGTTTCTTCGATTGCCGCGTGCTCAATTAGCTTCTCATATGTATAAGAGCTGACTCGGATGAAGCGGACAAACTTACGGAATCCTAGTCCGCGGAAGAATGACTGAACTTTCACCATCCATGAATGCGGTAGACTGTCGAGAAGCATGATTCCCCAAATCATCCACTTCTGAACCTTAACTTCATCATAAGGTAATGACGCGAATACGACTGTTCCGATATTGCTGATTGCCATTGGCGTAATATGACGTAGACGGCTTGATTGATAAGCGTATCGTTCGGTGAGAAGCGCCAACAGAATCTTTCCGCCGAATGAATGTGTCACAACATCAACTTTGTGTTTGGCTTCGACCGGTTGTTCTGGAACAACATTGATGTTAAGTCGGACAAGGAATCGACCGAAGCGTTGTTTCCAGCCCCGGGCTTCTTCGGCCCGCTCGGCCTTGACCGCGTTACCGTTTTGCGCGAAGTGATTGATCACCCAGCCGAGGAATTTCTCTGATCGGGCCACAAGGTGATTGATCTCAAGGATATTCTTAAGATCTACACGTTGTTCCAATGTCAATGGCTGTCCGGCGATCTCACCTGAGTTAAGGATTCCACGGATGATTCGGTCTGATCTCCAGTGCTGGATAATGATGATGGTTCGGTTTGGATACAGTCGTTTAAGCTCTTTCAGGTTGAATGTGACGTGATCAACTACACCGTGAAGGAATAGGATCGGATCGCCGGCCGCTTTGTATACCTCAAAGTCATACGGCACGTTGATGCTGTTTTCGACATATGTATCGTACTGTTCTTGTTCCGATTGAACTTCACGGCTGACAACAACGGTGTTGGCCTTGGCCCCGCGTTTCAAGAATGAGAATCTTGATCGATCTTCAAAGGCACTAAGTACGGTTGAAAGCACTGTTCGGACACCTTCTGTTCCGGCCGTTGGAACTCGGATCACATCGGATGCCAAACCTTCGATCGTGTTGTCACCTACGACAACCTTAGTCGCGTTTGGCAAGGCGTCGAACATTGGCGCGTCCAGCTGTCCTTCACCGATGATGAGGACGTCTTCTTCACTAATATCCAAGTGATCCATTAGGTCTCGAACCGCGCCACCCTTATCCGTGCGTGAGATGTAGATCGCCATGTCTGAGGCGAATACATTTAGGGCTGCGTAGCGTGGATCCAATGCCAATTGCAGACGGATCGCCGTGGCCGTTGCGTCGCGAACTTCTTGTGTGGTTCCGGTCATCCATACCTTCAATCGAAGCGTGCGGTCTTCGAACTGAACTTTTTCGATCTCTACAGCTGAGCTCAAGTTTTCATCCATTTCGCGGGCAATCGCGTATTGAGCTTCCAGAACGTCGATCAATTCAGCAATCTCGGCCGGATCGGCTGACAAGGTGTCGATGTAAACCGGTAGGCTCTCGACAATCTCACCACGTCGGTTGAATCGGTATCCGATGCCACCGTTGGCTGTGTAAACATACTGGAAGGCTCGTCCCGCGACCGACAGCTTGTCGCTGTATCGGGCCATTGTTGTATTGAGCCCTTTACCGGTGATAGCCGCGATGTTCACCCCGGCTTGTCGCAATTGTTCAACCAGGCTGATGCTGGCGTCTTCGAATGCTGTTTCGTCTGAGGCCTGTCCGACAATTAGCGCATCGTTAACGTTTGTGATGATCAGCTTGAATCGTTGGCTAAGTGGAGCGAGTGTCACATTTGTAACTGGAGTGATTTCGGTGTCATGCTCAACAACCTTGACATTCGCTGCGTCAGCCGCTCGCCGTGCCGCGCGTTGGTTCCATAGTCTGAATCCGAGCCATCCGAAGATGCCTGCGACTAGGAGTCCGAATAGTATGGAGGCAGTGACAACGTTAGTTTCCGATTCCCCAATCGTCATAACTTTAGTCTCTGTTAATGAACCTGCACTGCCTCCAAATGTTTGTGTTTCAGATACTTCTGGGACAACGTTGGCTTCAGTTAGTTCCGATTCCCCAATCGTCATAACTTTAGCTTCTGTTATTAATGAACGTCCAACGTTGCCCCGAGATTCAAATAGTTCTGCAGGGACAGCACCAGCAACTTCAGTTGTTTCCGATTCCCCAATCGTCATAACTTTAGTTTCTGTTAATGAACGTGCTGTGCTGTCCCCGAAGTCTTGAGCCTGAGTCGGTTCGGCTGTAAATAGCGTGGATACGATCACAAATACAAATGGTAAGATCGCTCCAAATATTCCTCTAAGCTGATCGATCAGCTTGGTCATTACGCTTCGACGTCCCGCTTGGGCAGCCGCGTCAAATGAATGCTCTACCGATTCGGCTAGATTTAGTCTTGAAAGTCGTTCGAAGATACGTTGCTCATTGGCACGAACAACTGAGTATGCCGGTTCAGTTTCTTTGTTCATATCACCGTCATACTCTGTAAATTCAACGTTGTATCGCTCTGCAAGGCTTCGTAGCAACCATTGCGCCACAACCAATCGACCTGTATCTTGATATGTATTTGGTCCTAATAAGCGTTGTGCCCGGGCAAGAATACGTAGTGGTGTTGTTTCAATATTGGTGGTGTTGAGGCGCTGTCCAAATACGGTTACGCCACTTCCAAATGTGAGGTAGAAGTTCTTATCATGTGAATTATTGGCCGCTTCGAAGATATCCATTTCTTCGACTCCGTAGATGCCGGCAGATCCCAACTCTTCACTCATCGCTTGTCCTTCGAATAATGACATAAGTGAGATGCCCAACTCAGATCCGATAGAGATGTTCTTCGTGACAACAAATACGTCAATGTCTTCACCGTATGGCATACGTGTTCCGGATGGGTAGCTTCCCCAGAACTCTACCAGACTTCCTCCAACAGTGATGTTGAGGATCTCAGCGTTCGGATATTTGCGCTCGATGAACTTCGGTAGATATTCTTGAATAACCCGAAGCGCCTTGAGTAATTTAACTCGTCTTTCGTCATCCGCTGAAGTACTGGTGTATGTATATGTTTCTGTCAACTGAGCAACCATTTCTTCGTATGTGTCAACACGTGGACCTTCCACATAGACATCGAAGCTGCTCATATCCTTCCAGACCGTGTTGGTCAGATGTTGTTTTCTTAACTCGACAAACTCCAATGGATATTCAGGTGTATCCTGAGTTTCCATCAAGAATAGGAGTGATAGGGCCGGATCAGCATTGTTGTAGCTAGATACATATGTGCTGCCGTTGTAGATAAATCCGTTAAGGACATCTTCAGCCGCTTCGCTGACATACAATTGTCGATTAGCGATCAATTGTCGTAGTCGTTCGTATCGAACTTCGTCATTTGTCAACTTGTAGAAGCTTAGAACTTCCTTGACGAATTCCGGTGCCAACTTGTTGGAAACGGCCTCAAACTCTTCAAACGCCTGGTCGCGAAGTTCTTGTACTTGGGTGCGGCCTTGTTCCGCCGTAATATTCGCGCGAAGCGCGAGTTTGCCAATCTTGCTGCCGGCTTGTTGTCGTAGCGCTCTGCGGATCATCCAGATTGCGGCTGCTGTGGTGGCCGCTACCGCTGCCCCAAGAACGATCACTGTACCGGCTGTTCCTAATACACTATTTAGAGAAGCGACAGCGGCCAGAACGAATGCCGGAACGATTGAGCTGTAAAGTTGCACTGAACCATTACTGTCACGTCGTGTTTCGAATCGATCCGCTTCGTATCCCTTATATCCTTCATCCAGATAGTTACGGATGGATTGAACGAATTGCTGATAGTAGGCTTCATTGGTGCCCTGGATGGCCGCCTCGAAGAATGCTCGCCATTCGTTTTCCGGAAGCGCGTCGCGGATACCATCGAAGATATAGTTTCGATTTTCCTTCGCGAAGCGGAAGTTCGAATCGAGAATATATGTCATGTAGGCTTCGAAATTGAAGTGATGAACAACACCGTCAAATGGTCGGATTTCGTTCAAGGCCCCTAGGTGATCTAGGTCGATGTGTGACCAGAATCCGCGGCTGCCGTTGGCTTTCAGCTTCCAGTTAATTGGACGGATATCAGATACCCATTGTTCACGATCAAGTGATAACCACATGGCCACTGACGATCGGATGACACGTCGCTGGGCGACGTCGCCTTGCTGACGTGTATGTGTAGCCTTGTATTCCTCAAGCGTTGGTCCAGCCTCAAATTCTACGATGTAGATCAAGACATTTTCGTTCTCGTGCTCAATCCAAGCGTGCTGACCAACATATGGGAACAATGGCGGCTTATTGGCATGTAGTTGTTTAGCCGCTTCCCAGATACGGGCTAGATGAGATTGGTTGAATACAACGTCTGAGCCTTTGTTTTGTCGCTCTTGAGCTGTACGTAAGACCTTGAAGATCACGACACGTTGAGCCAATGTTAATGGTTGTGAAGTAACAAGCTCTAGTTGATAAACGCGTTTGTGGTTTCCTCGTTCGCTGTAAAGTGTGACGCGAACTTCTTCAATCTTGTTAAGATCGATGTCACGGCGGTGGATATCGTAGTAAGACTGAACAAGCAATTCAGGCTGTTGTGCTACTGTCTTAAGGATCACCGCTCGGTCACGGCCTGTGATTTCGAATCCTTCAACCGCGCTTGTGAATGTAACGATTGACTCTGGCAATTGAGCTGGCTGATCTCCTTTAACAACATGTGCATCCAATCGGAAGCCTCGATTGGCGAAGGCTTCTCGTCCGATTTGATCGAAGATCATCTTGGCACGTTGTAGAAGCAGGCCGGCGCGCTCATTCTTACCGCTTTCATGGACCATGATTTGGTCGATCATCCAGTTGGCTTCTTCACGTCCTAGGTTCAACGCTTCGCCTTCTAGGATAGATCGGAATGTTCCTTCGCCGCCGCTGATGTTCCAGATGATTGCTCCGTTACGGCTTGTGGCTACCGCGAACTCTGATCGATCTTCACCGAGGATGTCATTCACCGCTTCTAGCACATCAGCGATCCATTCGAATCCGTCAGCCACGTCCGTGAACTCGGCGGCTGCTGCGCGTTGACCTTGTGGTGTGATGTTGTGTGTTTCAACCCGGCCAGTGTCTGTGCTTGAACCTTGCGCGAAGCGCGCGATTGATTTTGCGATCATTCCAAGACCAAATACCGCTAATCCGATCACAAATAGTACTACAGGAGCGAAGCCGTAACCTCGAGTTTCCGATTCCCCAATCGTTCTAACTTTAGTTTCTGTGTTCAATGAACCGGCTTCGCCCCTGATATTAAGAGTAGTGTCAGAGACAGCACCAGCAACTTCAGTTGTTTCCGATTCCCCAATCGTCATAACTTTAGTTTCTGATAATGAACGTGCGATGCTGCCTCTGATAGCGTCGATTGATCCGCTGATCAATCTTGAAATGTTCTCGAAGACGACACTGTAACCTCGAGTTTCCGATTCCCCAATCGTTCTAACTTTAGTTCCTG
>JAUIER010000024.1 GCA_030429765.1 bacterium
AGTCGCCGATGGCGATGGCCGCGCCCGTGTGTTCCTTCAGGTATGGGGCAGCGGTGAGGTGATCCGCGTGCAGGTGGGTCTCGAGGATGAGTTCCGCCTGCAAGCCGGCGCTGCGCACGTAGTCGAGCATGGCGTCGGCACTGTGGGTCGCGGTGCGTCCCGAGGCCGGGTCGAAGTCCAGCACCGAGTCGATCAGCGCGGCCTTTCCCGAGCCGGGATCGCTCGCCACGTAGGAAACGGTATTGGTGACGTCGTCGAAAAAGGCCTTCACGTCTGGCGTCGTCATCTCGCTCCTGACCTCCCCGGCATTGACGGTGATGGTTTCCGGTATTTGGAAGACGGTGAGACCGTCGAGTTTGAGTTTGACCGGACGGACAAGGGATTAAAGGCCAGCCGAGTTACGCGTTTAGGCGCGATCACGGCGGATCATCAACAAGAGGAGTCATTATGAAAAAGGCTGTTTGGCTAAGCTGGTTGTTCCTAAATCTGGTATTGATCGTGCACGCCCGGCCGGTCATGGGAGAATCTATGAAAATTGACGATGGCAAAGTGGTGAAGTTTGATTACACGCTGAAGATAGATGGACAGGCAGTCGAGACATCTATCGGCAAGGCTCCGCTGGAATATACGCATGGTGAAGGAACTATCATCCCCGGATTGTCGTCGAGAATTAAAGGTTTGGCCGTCGGCGATGAAAAGACGGTTTTAGTCCCCGCCAAAGAGGCTTATGGGGAGATTGATGACAAGGCGTACCGGGAAGTATCGCGCACCACCTTGCCCGAAGGATTTGAGCCGCAGCCCGGGATGGTTATCGAATTGCAGGCTCCTGATGGCAATACTGTCCCCGCGGTTGTCTGGGAAGTCAAAGATGAGACGATTGTCTTGAATTTCAATCATCCCTTGGCGGGAAAGACACTGGAGTTCGATATCAAGATCGTTGACATCAAATAATTGCGGAGCTTTACCTGAGTTTAATCAGACCTGGCCGTTCAAATAGGCCTTTCGCCGGACCTCAGGAAACTTTTCAATGGCGTATCGGAGCATGGTCCGCGGCATAGATTTGTAATACTTCTTCAGAAATTTTTCTTCCGTCGGCTGATCAATCTTGCCGATTTCCCGCAACATCCATCCCACCACTTTATGAATCAGATCGTGATCATCAAGGCGTAGAATTTCCGCAATTTTAAGTGCATCGTCAAAGTCTTCTCTTTTAATAAAATAGTAGGTACTCATCATGGCGATGCGTCGATCCCAAAGCTGCGGAGAGCGGGCCAGTTCAAATAGTAAATCCCGGTTTCTTGAATATAGATGTGCCCCAATAATTTTGTGGCAGGTTGTATCCACGAGGTCCCAGTTATTGACCCGATTTTTGTGTTTGACGTAAAAGTCAAAAGTGTGTTGCCGCGCGATATCGTCACCGCGCTGATATTGCAGGACGAGAATAAACAGGCCCAGCATCCGTTCTTCGTGAATGGGCGAGTTCAAAAGTATTTTGATCGAACTTCGTGTTAGGTTTTGATGCGTCTTGGAAATCGTTCGCAGGGCAGGGACCGTGACGTCGATGAATTGATCACCGTGACCATATTCACCCGGCCCCGTCTTGAAAAATTTTTGATAAAAAACGGCCTTTTCATTGTTGCTGACTGTTTTGAGTTCTCGACGGATAGCGGTCAGTGACATTAGATTCCGGCGGGGATGAGGTCCAGAAGAGTGGTGAGCAATAGCATCACACATAGGCCGATCATCACGCCCCAGGCCGTGAGGCTTCGCCCGCCTTCTTCCAGCGCGTCAGGGATCAGTTCCGATACGGTTAGATAAATCATGGCGCCGCCGGCAAAGCCCAGGCCGATCGGCAGTAGGGGTTCAAACAGCCAGGCCAGTAGAAAGGCGGGAACGGCCATCACCGGCTGCGGCACGCTGGTTAGAATGGATACCCACGCGCATTTTCGAGTGGAGACGCCTTCAGCTTTAAGCGGCAGCGAGATGGCGATGCCTTCGGGAATATTGTGGACTGTGATGGCGATGGCCATGATCAGGCCGAATTGCATGTTGCCCGTGGCGAACGCGACGCCAATGGCGATACCTTCGGGAATTGAATGCACGAACATGGCAATAAAAATCAGCAATCCCCGGCGGGAAAAACCATGCTGAACATAGTGTTCATGAAAGTTGGATTCGGTAAAATTACGTTCAGTCCAGCGGAAGAACGCCGCGCCCAGCATCAGCCCCAGAATGACAATGTAGGGGGCAACAGGCATATCATTTTGCAGGGCGATACCTTCCTGGGCCAGCGAGAAAACCGAGGCCGAAATCATCATTCCGGCAGCCGCCGCCGACGAAAAGCCCCGCAGGGCCTTGGAATCATTTTTGACAAAGTGAACCGGAATCGCGCCGAGTCCGGTGGCCAGCGCGCTGATAATGCCGGTGACGAGAGTCCAAAATATCAGAGGAAATTGGTCCATTCGGGATCGATGAAGGTTTGTCTGAAAACAACACAATGATATCACACGATCCTGGCTTTCCAAAGATCAATGTTGCGGAATTACTTTCACGGAAAGTCAGATCCGGCAGCTATTGACAGAGACGACGATATGCTCTAATCTTATGGCTATGAAAAAATCCTACATAAATCATCCCGTTCACAAATTGCTGCAGGAGCGTATCCTTATTCTGGATGGCGCGATGGGAACGATGATCCAGCGTTACAAGCTAGATGAGGCTGGATACCGCGGCGAGCGATTTGCCGACTATCCGGTTGACTTGGTCAACAACAGCGATGTGCTGTCATTGACGCAGCCGCAAATTATTGAAGAGATTCACCGAAAATATCTTGATGCCGGCAGCGACATCATTGAAACCAATACATTCAGTGCGAATGCGATCAGTATGGCCGATTACGATATGCAGGATCTGGTTTACGAAATGAACGTGGAGTCGAGCCGCATTGCCCGCCGCGCGGCGGATGATTTTTCCAAACAGACACCTGATAAACCCCGATTTGTGGCCGGATCTCTGGGGCCGACCACCCGAACCGCGTCTATGTCGGCGGATGTTAATGATCCCGGACATCGAAGCGTCACATTTGATGATCTCGTCGCTGCCTATTACGAACAGGTCCGCGGTCTGATCGACGGCGGTGTCGATCTTCTGCTGGTTGAGACAATTTTTGATACCCTAAATGCCAAGGCCGCGCTGTACGCGATTGATCAGTATTTTGACGATAATGATTGTTACCTGCCGATTATGATCTCAGGAACGATCACCGATGAAAGTGGACGTACGCTTTCCGGGCAAACACCTGAGGCATTCTGGACATCAGTCAAACATTCCAACCCGATATCTATCGGACTCAACTGCGCCTTGGGTGCGGATAAAATGCGTCCATATGTCGAAGAACTCAGCCAATTGGCGACCTGTTACGTGAGCGCTTATCCCAACGCCGGTCTGCCGAATCCGTTGGCCGAAAGCGGGTTTGATCAAACACCCGAGATCATGACACCGATGGTCAAGGAATTTGCCGACAGCGGGTTTATCAATATCCTGGGCGGATGCTGCGGAACCACACCGGAATTTATCAAGTCTTTTGCCGAGGCGGTTGAAGGCGTCAAACCGCGCGCGCCGCAACCGGATACGCATCAGTCATCTTACAGCGGACTCGAAGTTCTCAATATCACAGATCTGACCAACTTTATCAATATCGGCGAGCGAACGAATGTGACGGGGTCAGCCCGGTTTGCCAAGCTCATCCTCGCTGATGACTATGATGAGGCCTTGTCGGTGGCACGTCAGCAAGTTGAAAACGGCGCCCAAGTGATTGATATCAACATGGATGAGGCGATGCTTGATTCCGAGGCGGCCATGGTGAAGTTTTTGAATTTGGTGGCGTCGGAACCCGATATTGCGCGCGTGCCGATTATGGTTGATTCATCCAAGTGGTCGGTCATTGAGGCCGGTCTCAAATGTATTCAGGGGAAAGCGATTGTCAACTCGATCAGTCTTAAAGAGGGGAAAGAGATCTTTAAGGAGCAGGCGCGGAAAGTCCGTCGGTACGGTGCTGCAACGGTTGTCATGGCGTTTGATGAAAAAGGACAGGCAGATACCGCCGCGCGAAAGATTGAGATCTGCACGCGGGCCTATAATATCCTGACCAAAGAGGTGGGATTTCCGCCGGAAGATATCATCTTTGATCCCAACATCTTTGCCGTCGCCACGGGGATCGAAGAGCACAACAATTATGCCGTTGATTTTATCGAGGCCACACGGGTGATCAAACAAACACTGCCGCATTGTAAGGTCAGCGGCGGGGTTAGTAATGTTTCGTTTTCATTCCGCGGCAACAACCTGGTCCGCGAAGCGATTCATTCGTCGTTTCTATATCACGCGATTAAGGCGGGGATGGATATGGGGATTGTCAACGCCGGGATGATTACGGTGTACGACGAGATTCCCAGGGATTTGCTGGAACGTATCGAGGATGTTCTGCTTAATCGCAAAGACGATGCCACGGATCAACTTGTGACCATGGCCGAAACGGTCAAGGGGTCGGGCAAAAAGCAGGAAAAGGACTTGAGCTGGCGTGAGACCTCTGTGGAAAAACGCCTGGAGTACTCACTGGTCAAAGGGATTGTCGACTATATAGAAGAAGACACCGAAGAAGCCCGTCAAAAATTGGAGAAACCCCTGCATGTAATTGAGGGGCCGCTGATGGATGGTATGAATGTCGTCGGAGATTTGTTCGGCGCGGGAAAGATGTTCTTACCGCAGGTGGTTAAGAGCGCGCGTGTGATGAAAAAGTCAGTCGCGTATCTGGATCCCTTTCTGCAGGCGGAGAAGTCCGAAGGGGCGGCCAAATCGGCTGGAAAGGTGTTGCTCGCCACGGTCAAAGGTGATGTTCACGACATCGGCAAAAATATTGTCGGGGTCGTGCTGGCCTGTAACAACTTTGAGATTGTGGACTTAGGCGTGATGGTTTCATGTGCGAAGATTCTGGAGGAGGCCAAAAAGCACGAGGCTGATATGATCGGTTTGAGCGGATTGATCACGCCGTCGCTGGATGAAATGGTTCATGTGGCCAAGGAAATGGAGCGGGAAGGGTTCAACTGTCCGTTACTGATCGGCGGTGCCACAACATCGGCGAGTCACACAGCGGTCAAGATCTCCGAGAATTATCCCAAGGGATTTACCATCCATGTCAAGGATGCCTCGCGCTCGGTGGGAGTTTGCACCAGTCTTATGGATCCCAAATTGAAATCGGATCTTGTTGCCAAGACCCATTCGGAATATGATCGTCTTCGTGCCGAGTTTTCGGCGAAGCATGGAACTCGTAAATTGCTGACGATTGAGCAGGCCCGAGAGCGCGCTTTTTCATCAGATTGGGATAAGGTATCAATTACCAAGCCCGCATTTCTGGGGACAAAAGTCTTTAGAGATTACGACTACAACGCCATTCGTGAGATGATCGACTGGAAGCCGTTTTTCCCGACATGGGAGCTAAAAGGTAAGTATCCGCAGATTCTTACCGATGCGAAATTGGGTGAGGAGGCGACCAAATTATTCGATGACGCCAATAAAATGCTTGATCAGATCATTGAAAACCAGTGGCTGACCGCCAACGCTGTGGTCGGACTGTATCCGGCAAACAGTGTCGGGGACGATATCGAAGTATATGCCGACGACAATCGCGACAAGGTCCTGACCGTGTTCCATGCGTTACGTCAGCAGGCCGAACGCAAAGATGAGCGCGCGCATTTGGCGCTTGCTGATTACATTGCCCCGAAGTCTTCGGGCATCAAGGATTACATCGGCGCTTTTGCCCTGACAGCAGGGCTTAACATTGATGCCAAGGTCAAACAGTTCGAGGACGAACATGACGATTACCAGAGCATTATGCTCAAAGCCGTGGCGGACCGCCTGGCCGAGGCCTTTGCCGAGCTGATTCATTTACGTGTTCGCAAAGAATTTTGGGGATACGCCGCGGATGAGGATCTCTCGCTGGATGAACTGATTGCCGAAAAATATCGGGGGATCCGGCCGGCGCCGGGGTATCCGTCGCAGCCGGACCACACCGAGAAGCCGCCGTTATTTGATCTGTTAAATGTCAGTGATAATACGGGTGTTGAGTTATCCGAAAATTATGCTATGATACCAGCCTCATCGGTGAGCGGTCTGTATTTTGCTCATCCGGATGCCAAATATTTTACACTGGATCTGATCGGTAAAGATCAGGTCGAAGACTATGCCCGTCGCAAGCGGATGGACCTGCCTGTCATGGAAAAATGGTTGGGCCCCAGCCTGGGCTACTAACATTTTCGATAGACCTATCGAGGAGATAAAATGTCGTCATTAGAAACCCGTGTGTTACTTCCGCAAGATCTAAAACCCATCAACTCTATGGCCGAATACAAGGCTCAGGGAGGTCTGGAAGGTCTCAAAAAGGCCCGATCGATGTCCAATGAGGAGTTGATCGAGTTTGTGACCAGTTCAGGATTACGCGGTCGAGGCGGGGCGGGATTTCCTACCGGGATCAAGTGGGATACCGTTTATATGGAGGAAGCCGACAACAAATACGTGGTCTGTAACTTCGCGGAAGGTGAGCCGGGGACGTACAAGGATCGATATTTGATCAGCAAGAATCCCTATTTGATGTTCGAGGGGATGTTGATCGCTTCGCATGCGGTCAACGCCAAGCAAGCTATCGTTGGGACCAAAAAGAAATTTAAGGATGTTATCGCGCGGATCGTTCCGGTATTGGAAGAGTTTGAAAAAGAAGGTGTGGTTGAGCCCGGCTTTATGAAGATTGTGCTGGGGCCGGACGAGTATCTGTTCGGCGAAGAAAAGGCCTTGCTTGAAGTGATTGATGGACGCGATCCGATGCCGCGGCTTTTCCCGCCGTATATGGTCGGCGTCGGTTACACCCCTACGCAGAACAATCCGACCGTGGTCAATAATGCCGAGTCCATGAGTCAGCTGCCGTTGATTCTGCGAAACGGGGTTGAATGGTTTCGCTCGAACGGGTCGGAGGATACGCCGGGCACGATGATCATGTCATTGACCGGGGATGTCAAAAAACCGGGCATGTACGAAATATCATTGGGTATGCCGGTTCGTGATCTGATTTATGAACTCGGCGGTGGGCCGCGCGGTGATAAACCGATCAAAGCAGTATTCTCGGGTGTCGCGAACCGGGTGATGACGCCGGATCAATTCGATTTGCCGCTGGAATTTGGGACATTGCGTAAAAATGGTGTTGGCCTGGGATCAGGCGGTTTCATGGTCTATGACGAAAGCCGCTGGATCGTTGACCTGGCCTGGATGTTTTCGCATTTTCTAGCGCAGTCATCCTGCGGCCAGTGTATTCCTTGTAATATGGGCACACGGGTCATCACCGAGCACCTGCTGAAGATACGCGACGGCATTGCCGATCAGGAGGACCTGGATGCGATTATCGCGGAATGCGGCCGCTGCACCAATCAGACGCGGTGTTTTCTGCCCGTTCAGGAGTCGGTATTGGTTCCCAGCTGTATCGAGAAGTTCACCGATGAATTCCAGCTGAATTTTGACCCATCCGGATTTGACCGGGAGATTATTATCCCAAAAATCCAGGGATTTGACGACACGGTTGGTCAATTCACCTTTGAAACCTCGCCTAAAGAGTTTCTCCAGCCCAAATAAGATCCGCCAAATATCTCAAAATTCTCGAATATTCCCGTTGAGGCCGCTGTTATATAGATGCAGATGGACGAAGGGACCGGTTTATCCATGATAAATACTCAAAGTCAGGCAGACACAAAGAAAGAATTTGAAGAACTGTTGCTTAGCTGTACGGATTCTATGTACAATTTGGCTTATCGGCTGACGCAGAATCGAGATGACGCCTTTGATCTGGTGCAGGACGCCACGTTGCGGGCGTTCCGATTTTTTCATCAGTTCAAACGCGGTACCAATTTCAAGGGATGGATCTTGACGATTGTAAGAAATCATTTCATTAATCAGTACCGTAAAAAGAAGCGCGAGCCGGGTAAGGTCAATTATGATGATGTGGAAAGTTTTGTCGGCGCGCCGCAGACCAATGGAATGGTCGAAGAAATCTTCGGCGAGTCACTGCAGACATCGATCGATCAGCTCCCCGAGGAAATGCGCACGGCCATCACCCTGTTCTATGTCGATGGATTTGCGTACAAAGAGATCGCTCAGATTATGGGCTGCCCGATCGGCACCGTGATGTCACGGCTGTACATGGCCAAGCAGATTTTAAAACGAAAACTCAAAGTGATTATGGAGAACGAGGGCCAAATCTAACATGGACGAACATAATTTCAAACAGCAGCTAATCAAATACATCGATGGGGAGTTGTCGTCACAGGAAGTCGCGGCATTTGAACGTTTTATTGAGGAGAATCCTCTTGCCCGAGTTGAGCTTGAAAACGAACAGAATTTTGACCGATTGCTCCGGCAGCATCTCCTGCCAGTCGAGGCCCCTTATGAGCTCAAAGAGCAGCTGATTCAGCAGTTAGACAAGCCAAGCGTTTCTAGGCGGTTTCTGAGTCTGTTTAAATGGAAGCCTGTGTGGCAGGGAGGATTCGCTCTCACGACGATATGTCTGATCGTCACGTTATTTTTAATGCAGGCTCGACCGTTTCCCATATTTGCCGAAGCGGTAGGGGCGCATGTCGATTATCTGCATGGAAACTACACCCAGGAGATTGTAACCGATGATATCGATACCGCTCTGGCCTGGTTTGAGGGGCGTCTTGATTTTGCTGTCGCGCGTCCAACGATTTGTCCGTACAACGCGAAGCTCGTTGGAGCGCGTATGATCCAGATCAACGGGGAAAAAGCGGCCTTCTTTATGTACGAAGTTCATGGACGCAGCGTCTCGGCTTTTGTCCTGAATATGGAGAATGAACGGATGGCGCGGATCGCGGATACTATCATCAAAGAAAACGAAATGTCCAGTGTATACGCCAAAAACCTCAGGGGTTATGAAAACATTTTGTGTTACCACAAAAATGTCAAAACCGGGTGTTTGTTTGTGACGGACATGTCCCAGGAAGAATTTCTAACCTTTCTTAGGTAGATACTCTAATTTCGACAATCAATCTTCTTCGGAGATCGGATGGATCCACACGGATGGTTAACCTGCCTAAACTGTCCAGATTGGTCTCAGTTAACACAGCGAACTTTTGCGGCAAATTTGTTATCCAATAATGAATTATGTCCGAAGAGGGATGCTCGGATTCAGCCGGTCTCCTATATACTATCCTCCTCATGACGGATCGAGGTTCTATTTTCTGTAGATCTTCGATCTTTTTTATAATCCACCTAAATCAGAGGCGCAGCCATTTTCTTGGCATTATCAATCATAAACCTTTAAAAATATTATATTTATAACATTTTGTGTGATTTCTTCGATCTGATAGTGATCAGCCAATATCGAATCATACATGGATGAAAATGATCATATTGGTCCTCAAAAATCGTGGACTTCACGACCCCATTTCTCGGATGATCGGCCCGGCAGACTGGTAAAGATAAAGATGGAAAAATATTCCTATATGTAGTAGCATACTGGTTTGCATGGGGCGGCAGGACAACAACATGCAGGAAAAGTTTGATGGAAATTACAGGAAATCCACTGGAAATTTTTTTAGTGTTCTGGAGCGGTGTGCTGGTTAGTTTTACACCGTGTGTGTATCCGATATTACCCATCACGGCAAGTTTTATTGCCGGGGCGAACACGCGTGGAACCCGGACAATGGGGTTCACCATTTCATTGTTTTACGTATTTGGAGTGGCCCTGACCTACAGTGCCTTGGCCGTATTTGCGGCACTAACGGGTAAATTGTTCGGATCGTTCCAGAATAATCCCTATGTGTTTCTGATCGTCGCCAATGTCCTGATCTTTTTTGCCCTGGTGATGCTCGACGTGATTACGCTTCCCACGATTAGTATGGGGAAGCAGCAACACAAAAAGCCCAGGAACGTTTGGGCGGTTATACTTTTTGGAGCTGCGTCGGGACTGATTATCGGGCCATGTTTGTCTCCGGTACTCGGAGCGCTCCTGGCCTTTGTGGCCGGCAAGCAAAACGTGGTGTATGGAGTGATGTTGATGTTCATTTTTGCCTATGGCATGGGGACGTCGCTGATCTTGGTCGGTACGTTTAGTGGTTTACTTGGAAACTTACCCAAGTCGGGAATGTGGATGGTCCGCATCAAGCAGTTATGCGGCCTGGTTCTGATAATTGCGGCACAGTATTATCTGGTGAAAGCCGGAGGTTTATTTTAATGGTACGATTGTGGTCAATTTTATGTCTGACGGTTTTTATAGGGGGGATGCATCCTGTTGTGGAGTCATCTGCCCAATATTTTATGATGCAGAGTGAATTAGTGGGGGAATTAACCCCGGATTTCACCTTAAATACAATCAATAGGGATAACATTAATTTCAGTGATTTTCGCGATGGCCAAAAAGCCATCGTATTTTTTTGGGCAACGTGGTGTCCGCACTGCCATGCGGAGCTAGTTTCCCTTAAAAATCAGCGCGAAACGCTCGAAAAACGCGGGATCAAGGTTGTATTGGTGAACTTGGGTGAATCCAGGAAACAGGTGGCTAAATTCGTCTCGAAAAAACAGATTGAATTGGAGGTTTTTTTAGATGAAGAAGGTGTGCTGGAGGACGCCTATCAAATTATCGGTCTGCCTACTTTTTATTTTATCAACGAAGAAGGTGTCATAACGGCCAGTCGTCATCGTTTACCCGAGGATGTCGATACTCTGCTAACCAGGAATTAAAATGTACCGAATACACGCAAGAAAGGATGATTCACAATGAAAAAAACCACGCTGACAATGCTAACCGCCATTTTCTTACTAGGAGTGGTTTCAGGGGCATCGGCCGAAGATGATATGCTTCGCCGGATGATGGAGTTACGGGCAAAAATGAATGCTATGCCAGACACGGCCGAAGAGGTCAAGGAGGTTGAGGAAGTCGCCGAGCCGGAGGCTAACGCTACACCCGAGCCGGTCGAAGATACGATCAAGTATTACGACGAGACAGCCGAGCCGGAAACGTATTCCACCGAGATTTTAGATGTGAAGGAGATCGAGTCTGATTTGGAAGTCGATATGACGGATGGGCCGATTGAATCGGAAGATTTCACGCCGGACAGCTCCGTGAAGGAAGATATGGAGGAGGTTGTCGACGAAATCGAAATGCAGATATCCGAAGAAATGGAAGACATCGAAGCTCAGGTTGAGGAAGAGCTTGAAGATATGGCCGATACCGAAACAGACATGGATATTGATGAAGATGTGGCCATAGACGATGAAGATGAAGTTTTTACTGAATCCTCGGATTTAGAAGTGATGCTGATCGATCCGAATGCGGATGAAAGCGCGGATTACGAGTATGAATTCGATTACAGTAGTGATATCGAAACGGAATCCGACACACTACTTGAAGAAATATCGGCCCCTGTGGAAGACGTCGATGATATGGATTCATATGACACCTCTACGGACACGGATTACGAAGCGATGGAAGAGCAAATAACAGAAGATGTCGACGCGATTGAATCTGAAATGGACGACGCTGTCAATGACTTGGATGACGTTTCCAAGAATGTCACCGATGAATTGGGAAGTTTCGTGGATGATATGGAGTTGCCGGCGAAAAGTCCAGCCAAGGTCGAGGATTTCGAAACGTCGCTTAAAAAGAAAAGTGATACGATGTCATCCGAACTTGAAGAAATCGAACGCGATATTGAAGATATCAGTATCGGGCTGGAAGAAATTGTCGGTCAGAAAATCGGCGGTTACAAGGGGAACTAAAACAAAATGGCTGATCCGCACAGACGATACCTAACGGTATTGTGATCGGGGGATCCTAGTGATCGGCCTATCCCAAAAAGGAGATGGAAATGAAAGTGGTAAAGTGGTTTGTTCTCTTGGTTGTATTATTCTGTTCCATGACATTATCTGTCAGCGCGCAGGACAAAGGTAGCATGAGTGGTGAATTGCTGGATGAGATGGCCCTTTCTGAGGAGGAAATGGAAAGCGGTATGAAGGCGTTGAAGAATAAGATGGATGTGATGGGCGACGAGGTTGAGGAAACCGTCGACGACGTCATGGACATGTTGAAGGATGGCGATGATTCGGCGGAAATGGCGGAGGCGACACCTTACAGCATTGATGTCGGGCATTCGACCCTGGGATTCGCGGTTAAGCATTTGGGAGTTGGTACCACGCGCGGCAGCTTTGGTGTATATGACGGAACAATCTATTTTGATCCCGATAATTACGACAGTTTTACGGCTGAGGTTACTATTGACGCGGCGAGTATCGATACGAAACTCAAGAAACGGGACGATCATTTGCGAGCGGCCGATTTCTTTGATGTCGAGAATTATCCTGAAATCACATTTGAAAGCACTCGTCTGGAGAAACGCGGTGAAGGCGCGGTGATCATCGGTGATTTGACGATGAAGGGCGTTACCAAACAATTGACCATCCCGGTACAGATTTCCGGCCCGGTCAAGAGTCCTTTCGGGCAGACAGTCATCGCGTTGGCAGCCCGCATCACCATTAACCGGCAGGATTACGGCATTTCATGGAGCAAGACGCTGGATAACGGCGGATTGGTCGTCGATGACAATGTTGATCTGATTATCGAGCTGGAAGCACAGAATAACGGATAAAATTAAGATTATAGAAGCCCCGGGTTTGGAATTTCGATATAATAAATTTCAGTCCGGGGTTTCTTTTTGTCTCCATTAAGATAATCGCCGGTTAGTCGAGCAACGGCAATAATCGTTTAGTATATGGACCATCATTTTATTGTAGAAATCACAATATTACTCCTAATTGCCTGCGCGGTATCCATTGTGGCCGAATGGCTGAAAAAGCCGTACACCATCGCGCTGGTGCTGGTCGGGTTGGCCGTGGCTGTGTTCAAAATCACGCCGCATATTTCAATCACCCACGAAACCATATTTACAATTATTCTCCCGCCGCTGTTGTTCTATGGAGCGCTTCACATGGACCTGGAGCATTTAAAGCAGAATTGGAAGTCAATTGTGCTACTAGCTTTTCCCGGTGTGGTGGCGACAACCCTGCTCATCGGCTTTATGTGTCATAAACTCTTGGGACTTCCCATGATCTACGCGATGTTGTTCGGTGCTTTGATCTCGCCGACCGATCCTATTTCGGTTTTATCGATCCTGAAACGGGTCGGGGCGCCCAAACGGCTTCAGACCATCCTGGAAGGGGAGAGTCTTTTTAATGACGGGACCGGCGTGGTTGTGTTTTCCATCATTCTGGCGATGGCGACGGATCATTCACATTTTGAACTTTCTCACGCACTGACTAAATTTCTAATTGTTACTGGTGGCGGTACGTTAGTCGGTCTGGTTGTGGGGATATTGGTGTACAAGATACTCAAACGGATTGACGATCATCTGCTGGAAGTGGCGATCACGATAGTGATGACCTTTGGAACGCCGCTGCTGGCCGAGCATTTTCATTTTTCAGGGATTATCGCTATTGTGGTGGCCGGTTTGGTCATGGGGAATTATGGACGGGTGTATTCGATGTCGGCGAAAACCCGCGAGACGCTGGAAACTTTTTGGGAAGTCATTGAGTTTGTGATCAACTCGCTGCTGTTTTTGATCATCGGCATAGAGCTTCAACTGATTCCGCTTGAAACGATTAAGTCAATGATAGTCCCGATTTTACTCTCCATCATGGTTGTGATTTTCGCCCGCTCGGTGGTCGTGTATCCCGCGGTGTGGATCCGGAATCGGATGGGAGAGGGGCAGATTCCCTGGAAATGGAAGCATGTTCTGTTTTGGGGCGGATTGAAGGGCAGTATTTCGATTGCCCTGGTGGTGGGACTACCCGATACCATGCCTTATCGTCAGACATTTCTGGTTTTGGCGTTCTGTATTGTTCTGTTCACCCTTGTTGTGCAGGGGCTGACGATTCAACCTTTAGTCAGAGGATTGAAATTAGATGAAGAGCGATAGATTTAAATACATTTTGTTGATGATGGTGATGATTTTGCTTGGCGTGGGGTCTGCCGCTGACGCTCGCAGGTCCAATTACTATTTTAATGGAGACAACTCCCGGCTCAAGGGATCAATCAAATACACGCTGATCGGGACCTATCGGGCCGGTTTTGAGGAGTTTGAGGGAACAGTTCGCTATGACCGCCGCAATATTGAAAACAGCGCGGTGGATCTGCGAATCAGCACGGCCAGCATCAAGTCTAAATATCCGACACTCGACCGAATCGTCCGCTCGTCCCGGCTCCTGGATTCGGCCCGTTACCCGTACATTTCCTTTGAAAGCACGTCCATCAAGGAGACCCGTCAGGGATACTATGTTGAAGGGCGCGTCACGTTGACGGATATTACGAAAGATTTTGGATTTTATTTCGACCTTTACGGTCCCTTCCGGGAAGGCGGGGAAGAATATCTGGAAGCGCGGGGGCGCTGGGTGATCAATCGCAAGGATTTTGAAATCATCTGGAACCGCTGGCTGGACCATGGCGGGGTGATTGTGGGGAACCATATCACCGTGGATTGGGAAATCAGGGCCTATCGATAAAAGTTGTCTGGATGGTTGCTTATCGGTCCGAATCGCCTATAATGGAAGGCATAATACGTTAATTTTCAACAAGGAGAAAGTATGAAAAGGTTAATGGTTTCGCTGCTTTTTTTAACCCTTTTATGTGTTGGCGGGCAGGCAGACGCGCAAGGTACTGGTGAGTTTGAATTCGGAATGGAATTTGCGAATTTTGAATACGAAGAGCCCAATTTCATGGAAGAGGAAGGTTTCTTTTGGGGCTTTTTTGGGAACTATACGCACCGGGTGATGGAAAACAACCGTGTTGAATCCTGGGGCGATATTTTCGGGTCCGGGAACGCCTTCAATGTGTTTGAGCTGGACGCGCGGGTGATGTTTGGTGAGGTCGACTATACCTCTAATGGCACGGGTTCACTGGATGGCATCGACGATTGGCTGTTTGAGATTCGCGGGGTAGCCGGTTACGACATTCCGGTCTTTGAGAATTCGCGTATTACACCTTTCTTCGGATTTGCCTATCGATATCTGAACGATGATTCAGGTGGTTTGCGAACAACAACCGGAGCCGCCGGTTATGAGCGCGAGGCCAATTATTTCTACATGCCGTTTGGTGTGGAATGGTTCACTCCGCTGGGTTCAGGTTGGTCGGTGACGGCGACTGCGGAGTTTGACTTGTTTATCGACGGCGAACAGAAGAGTCATTTGGGTGACGCGGTTTCAGGACTCAACACCGTTAAGAATGATCAGGATGACGGTAAGGGATGGCGCGGTTCTATCAAGATTGCCAAGGAGACCGAACGGTTTGATTTTTTTGTTGAGCCTTATGTTCGCTATTGGGATATTGAGGATTCAGAGATATCACCGATCACGTATTCAGGGGTATTGGTTGGATTTGGTCTTGAACCGAAAAATGACTCGTTGGAATCCGGCGCGCGCGTAGGAATTAATTTCTAAGTCGTGTCAAAAGCGGTAACTATTTATGCACTAGGCTTTGTTGTTTTAAGCCTAGTGCATTTTTTTTCGCAACGTCCGCTATGGCTCGACGAGGATTATGTCTATCAGAATATCGTAAACCTCAAATATGCCGAGTTGTTCGGTCCGCTTCGGCCGGTGCAGTCCTTTCCCCGTGTTTATTTGGCGGTGATCAAATGGTTGGGATCGTTTTTTGATCAGCATGTGCTGGCCCTTCGTTTGTTGCCTCTGATATGTATGACCGGTGCGTTGTTTGTCTGGAGAAAGCTGTATGCGGGCAGTTCCAAGGCGGAAGGGCAGTCGCAGTTTCCGCTCTTGATGTTCACCTGGTTATGCAGTTACTGGATGGTTTATTATGCGGCGGAGCTCAAGCCGTATTCGATGGATGTCCTGGCGGTTGGATTGTACACGCTCTTTTTTGCGTATCAGTCGCGGTTTGATCATCGATCGGCCACATCCGGTTTATGGGCCGGTGCGATTTTGTTGCCGTGTTTGTTGTTTTTCAGTTACGCCGCGATCTTTGTATTCTGGATCGCGGTTTACAATTTTTTACGACTGGCCCAGGTGAATCGGGGAATGCGGTTAATCACCGTCGTCAGCGGGGCGATTTCCTTGGGCTGTTTTGCCGTATTTTATTTCACTGACATCCGCCATTCGATCACGACCGAAGGGGTCAATTACTGGCAGAGTTATTTTCTATGCACGGATTCGGTCGGATGCTTTTTTGAGACATTGGGAGAAGGGATCAAACGGTATTCCGTATACTGGTGGGGTGCGCAAAAGGCGTTTCGACGGGCCGGCGTTATATTTATTCCGCTGTTTCTCTACGGTTTGTATCGTTACGGCTGGACGCATTTACGGAAGGACCAATTCAGGATTATGACGGTAGACGCGTTGAGTGTGATCTTAATGCTCGAGTTTGTCGTGCTGGGACTGGCGCAGAAATATCCGTTTACCGGCGAGCGGATCACGTTGTTTTTTGCGCCATTTGTCTTTTATATCCTGATCAAGGCCCTGTATTCGGCGCGTCGTCTGAAATATCTTGGCAACGTGCTGTTCTTTTATTATATTGGATACTGCTGCGTGAGCCTGGCCGTGTCGGCGTGGACCTATGTCAGGCTGTACAGTTAAGCGGATGACTCACTTAATATTGATAATTCAACGAAATGGAATCTGAGCATGAAAAGTCTTTGGAAAAATACAGAAGTTAAAAAGATTCAGTCAGATGATCTGGCTTTAAGAGTTTATACATCAAGGTTGTTGGGACGTGAACCGTCGCTGGTGTTGCACGGCGGAGGGAATACGTCGGTGAAGTCTCAGGTCCGTACAATGCTCGGCGATGTTGAGGATGTCCTGTATGTGAAGGGCAGCGGCTGGGATTTGGCCACGATTGAAAAACCGGGATTCGCGCCGGTCCGAATGGAGGCGTTACTGAAGATGGCCCGGCTCGATAAGCTCGACGATGAAAGCATGGTCCGGCTGCAGCGGGCGGCGATGATCGATCCGTACGCGCCGAACCCGTCGGTGGAGGCCATCCTGCATGCGATCATCCCATTCAAGTTTGTTGACCACACCCATGCGGACGCAGTGGTCACGATTACGAATACGCCCAGCGGCCGTCAGAAGATCCGTCAGATTTACGCCGACGATATCATCATTGTCCCATACGTCATGCCCGGGTTTATCCTCGCGCGGGAGATCTACCGGCAGACCAAGGATCTTGATTGGACGCGGGTAAAGGGGATGATCCTGATGAATCATGGCGTTTTCACATTTGCCGACGATGCGAAACGCAGCTACGAAAATATGATCCGGATCGTTTCTCAGGCCGAGCGATATCTCAAGGACAATATTCCCAATGTGAAACATAAAAAGCAGCGCGGGCAATTGGATCTAAGGAAGTTAGCAATGATCCGGCGGACGGTAAGTCAGGTCTGGGGCCAGCCGGTGATCACCGAGGTCGATGGTTCAGCCGATCAGGTGGATTTTGCCGGCCGAAAAGACATCGGACGGATATCGCAACAGGGACCGCTGACACCGGATCACATTATCCGGACCAAGCGTGTGCCGGTTATCCTAGAGCAGGATCCGTCCAAGAGTGTGATCAAATTTCAGCGCGCGTATGAGGCGTACTTTAAAAAATATGCCGATAAAAGTCTGACCTGTCTGGATCCGGCCCCGCGCTGGGGAGTATGGCCCGGCGTTGGAACGCTGGCGTTTGGTCGTAACGTCAAGGAAACCCGGATCATCTCGGATATCAAACGGCATACCACGCGGGCAATTGTAAATGCCGAAAGCCTGGGCGGATGGCGGGCGCTGCCGATGAAGGATCTATTTGATATGGAATACTGGGTGCTCGAGCAGGCCAAGCTCAAGAAGTCCGGATCGGCTCCATCGTTGCAGGGACGGATTGCGTTGGTGACCGGCGCGGCGAGCGGGATCGGACGCGCGTGTGTCGAGAAGCTCGTCGAGCAAGGCGCTGTGGTCGCTGCCTTGGATATCGACTCCAATGTCCAAAGGATTTTTGATTCGCCGAGTATTATGCCAATGAAAGTGGATATGACCAAACCCCGTCAAATCTTGTCAGCCGTTGAGACGACGGTCAGCCGATTTGGTGGAATTGACATTGTCGTCAGCAATGCCGGAATCTTTCCCGCCAGTCAGCCGATTGATCAGCTGGATGATAAAACCTGGGATCGCAGCTTGGCGATTAATCTGAATGCCCATAAAGATCTAATGAAGATTGCAGTTCCGTATCTGGAAGAGGGAATCGATCCGTCGATTATTTTGATCGCATCCAAGAATGTGCCGGCTCCAGGGCCCGGGGCCTCGGCCTATTCCGTGGCCAAGGCGGGGCTGACCCAGTTGGGACGGGTGGCCGCGTTGGAAATGGCCCCTAAAGGTATCCGTGTGAATATGCTTCATCCAAATGCCGTGTTCGATACAGCCATCTGGACGGATGAGGTCCTGCAGAAACGGGCCCGGCATTATCGCATGACTGTCGATGAGTATAAGACCAGCAATCTGTTGGGGGTCGAGATTACATCACAGCATGTCGCGGATATGGTGGTTACGATGGCCGGTCCGGTATTTTCACGAACGACGGGTGAACAAATCGCCATCGATGGCGGTAATGATCGGGTGATATAATAAAGCTTAACGCCGAACAGCGTCGAGGATTTGAGCGGTGGGCTGAACTTTGTTCAGGGTATAAAAGTGAAGGCCTGGCGCGCCGCCGTCAAGCAGCTCCCGGCATTGCTTGATACAAAAATCAATACCAGCCTTTAGCGTGGCTTCCTTGTCTTCGGCCAGCGGTTCAAATATCGTCTTGACCTCATTACTGATAGATGCCCCGCATAGCGCGGTAAAACGGCACAATGCTTTGTAGTCTGTGATCGGAATCATCCCCGGAACCACACGGATATTGAGGCCGCGGTCGCGCAGTCGTTGTACATAATCAAAATAGTCCTGGTTATTAAAGAAGAGTTGGGTGATGACAAAGTCCGCACCGGCATCGATCTTCATCTTGAGAAAATCAGCGTCCCGGTCCCGGTCAGGGCAGAGGATATGACCTTCCGGAAATCCCGCCACGGCTACCCCAAAATCATCCTGAAATTCCTCGCGGATAAATCCGGCCAGCTCACTTGAATATTTGAAATTTTCCGCGCCGGGTGTCCAGTCCGGATTATCGGCCGGCGGATCGCCTCGTAACGCCAGGATATTCCGAATACCACGCCCGTGGACGTCTCTAAGAATGGCACGGATATCTTCGCGCGTGTTCATCACACAGGTCAAATGAGCCATGGCCACGGTTTGATGCTGTTTTTGGATGTGTTCGACAATATCGAAGGTCTTGTCGCGGCTGCCGCCACCGGCTCCATAGGTACAGGAGATAAAATCCGGTTTGAGGTCCGTCAGCGACTGGATGGTATTCATTAAATTCGCATGGCCCTTTTCCGTCTTGGGCGGAAAAAGTTCAAACGAATAGGTGCGTTCTTTGCGCTCAAAAATGTCTCGTATTCTTTCCATAGCCAATGAGTGTTGATTTTGATAAGATATGGCCTAATAATCAATACCTATCATAGAATAAGAATCAGATATATCAAGCAAAATCCCCGCCAACCGGATGGACTTTGATTTAATTATGACAGAGGCAACCAATTTTATACTCTCAGAAAAGCTTCGTGAGACCGTACCGCATCAGGGTGAGGGGCCTGGGGTGATTTTGGCCATGCCGGCCGGTGAGGTCCATGATATCGGTAAGACCGTGATTGCCGCGCTGTTTGATGCCAATCAGGTCCGTGTCGTTGACCTGGGAACGGTCGGGTCGGTGGAGGAAATAGTTGAAGCGGTCAGATCGGAGCGGCCGGATTTGATCGGGATCAGCTGTATGTTGACCTCGTCATTAGATCAACTGCAGCAGCTGGCGACCGGGCTCGAAGAAAACGGCATGAAGATACCATTGTTGTTGGGAGGTCCCGGGATTACACCGGCGATGGTGGCGCGCTATATCGCGCCGCGTTATCCATCCGGGGCAACATTATACGTTAAGGATGCGCAGGCGTGCCAGCGCATTTGCGATGCCCTTGGAGACTCAACCCAATTTAGCGAAATGATCGAGGCAATGGAATCGCAACATCAGAATTTGCGCGATGCCTTTGCCCAGCAACTTCAACACAAAACATTGCTACCTATTGAGCAGGCCCGAAACCGGCGGCTGCAGATCAACTGGGAAGAATTTTCATCACCGCGGCCCAAGGCGTTTGGCGTTCAGGTCCTTGATAATCTAGAGCTCGGTGAAATTGTCGAGTGGATCGACTGGACAACAATATTTTTGGCCTTCGGTATGAAGGGCAAATATCCGAATATTCTGAAAGACGCGCGCTTCGGCGGTGAGGCCCAAGCGGTCCTTGATGACGCTCGGGCGTTACTGCAGCGTATTCTCGATGAGAATTTACTGCAAGCCCGGGCAGTGATTGGTTTTTTTCGCGCCAACAGCGACGGGGATGACATTCGCATTATTGGGACGGACGGTCAAGAGCAAGTCCTGCATTGTCTGCGTCAGCAGGCCCTGCACTTGGATGATAAGCCGTATATTTCGTTGTCCGACTTTATCGCACCCGAAAACAGCGGGCTGACGGATACCATCGGCGCGTTTGCCTTGTCATGCGGTTTTGGTCTCGATCAATTGGAGCAGGAATATCGGACCCAAAATGATTACTATCACCGTATTCTTGCCAAATCTCTGGCGGATTGTCTGGCAGAGGGGCTGGCGGAGGCGTTGCATCAAAAGGTCCGTACAGAGTACTGGGGATATGTGCCTCAAGAAGATTTGACATTGGAACAAATATTTCGCTGTGAGTTTCAGGGGATTCGGCCGGCGCCCGGATATCCCGCGTGTCCGGAACACAGTGAAAAGGAATTACTGTTTCGATTGTTAGATGTAAAGAAACATATTAAAATGGATTTGACCCAAAGTTATGCGATGTGGCCGGCGGCATCGGTCTGCGGATTCTATTTCGCACACCCCCAGGCCAAGTACTATTGGTTGGGCAGTATCGGCCGGGATCAGGTCGAGGACTATGCCCGACGGGCTAATCGCTCTGTTCAATGGGTTGAACAACAGCTGCAAATGAACTTGAATTATATCAATAAGTGAGGTCATAAATGGATATTGCCATTATTACGGGAGCCGGCGGACTCATCGGGTCCGAAGCGGTTACCTTTTTCGCGGATAAAGGGTTTAAGGTTGTCGGGATCGATAACGACATGCGCAGTTATTTCTTTGGCAAAGAGGCATCAACGGAATGGAACAATAATCGTTTGAAGTCGGAGGTGGCCGAATACGTCCACAAAAATATCGATATCCGCGATTTACAGGAATTGGAAAAAGTTTTTAAGGAGTATTCGACGGATATCAAAGTGATCATTCACACGGCGGCCCAACCGTCGCATGACTGGGCAGCCAAAGAACCGTTTACGGATTTTAGTGTCAATGCCAATGGAACATTGAATCTCCTCGAGCTGACCCGCCGTCATTGTCCCCAGGCCGTGTTTGAGTTTTGCAGTACGAATAAGGTTTACGGTGATACACCCAATCGGCTTCCGCTCGTCGAGCTCGAAGAGCGTTGGGAGATCGAAGAAGGGCATCCATTTTATGTCGGCATCGATGAAAGTATGAGTATTGATCACTGCAAGCATTCACTGTTCGGCGCGTCCAAGGCAGCGGCCGACATTCTGGTTCAGGAGTATGGTCGATATTTCGATATGAAAACCGTCTGCTTTCGCGGCGGATGTCTGACCGGGCCCAACCATTCCGGCGCTCAGCTGCATGGATTTCTAGCCTACCTGATGAAGTGTTGCGCGACCGGAGACAAGTACACGGTCTTCGGGTATAAGGGTAAACAGGTCCGCGACAATATCCATAGTTACGATTTCATTAATGCGTTTTGGCATGTGTATGAAAATCCCCGGGTCGCCGAGGTCTATAACATGGGCGGCGGGCGTGACAACAGTTGTTCGGTGCTGGAGGCCATCAAGATTTGTCAGGAAATGACCGGGAACACGATGAATTTTGAGGTCAGCGACGACAACCGGATTGGAGATCACATTTGGTATATCAGTCATCTGGGCAAATTCCAGGAGCATTACCCTGGATGGAGCCAAAAATACTCGCTGCGCGAAACCATGCAGCAGATTCATGATAACAATATTGAGAAATGGTCTAACCTCAAGCAAGTCTAAGTGTCCGTGCCGGTCCATACCGAATGTGTCGGTGATTTTGAGGTGTTGATTGGCCTCGGATCTCTTAAATAGCTTGACAAAGCAGGACCGTTGAGTATAGTAAATTCAAACGGAGGAATTTTTTATGCTAGCAGTTTTACTGATTCTACTGGGAATCTCCAGCCGATTTATCTTACACATCCCTAATTTTACACCCATTCTGGCGATTGCTTTGTTTGCCGGATTTTATCTTTCCCGACGGAATGCGGTATTAGTTCCGTTGCTGATGATGATCATATGTGATGCCATTATCGGATTCCATGCCATGGTGCCATTCACATGGGGAACGATTCTATTGGTCTCGCTCATCGGATCGGGACTTAAAGACAACAAAAGTCTGGCGACCGTCGGAGTATCTTCCATTGGAGCGGCCGTCCTTTTTTATATCATCACCAATTTTGGGGTATGGTTGTTTTATCCGACCTATCCCAAGACACTGGCCGGATTAGGGCAGTGTTATGTCGCGGCGATTCCTTTTTTTAGAGGAACATTGTCCAGCACGTTGATCTATTCGGCGGTGCTGTTCGGGTCTTATGAATTTCTAGCCTCTCGATTACGCAACACTAGACTAGCCAACGCTCTTTAGAATAACAATGATCTGTTTGAACGGGAAATACGGTGTGAATCCGTAGCAGTCCCGCTGCTGTAATTCAGTTCATCGTCGATGAGCTGATAAGTCAGAATGCCGTCCAGACAGTTTTAACAGACACTGCGTGAGACAGTCGATGTTAACATAGATATGGAAGAAGTTTACGGGTGCATTCCTTGCGGGATGCACCCTTTTTTTGTGCTTAATTTCCAAAAAACTTCAAAACTAATTTCATACTGTGTATGAAGATCTTTACAGAAAGTGAGAATGAATGAATCGAAAAATGAAATTAACTGTATGGATGGCGATGTTGACATTTCTACATGTTTCAGCCGCACAGGCGTATTTCACGGCAACTAATCAAAAGGTGGTGGTGACGGCCAATCGTCACGAAAAGCCCGGCCGTGAAATTGCCGGAAATGTGTCGGTCATCACCAAGGAACAGATCGAGGCCTCCAACGCGCAGACCGTTCCCGATATTCTCGAGCAGGTCGAAGGGGTGTTTATCTACAACACCAGCACCTCAAAAACCAGCAATGTGGACATCCGTGGATTTGGTGATACGGCCGGACGTAATGTTTTGGTTCTGGTCGATGGACGGCGGATCAATACGGCCGATTCCGGAACAGCCGACTTGGTCCAGGTACCGATCGGAGCCATTGACCGTATCGAAATCATACGGGGAGCGGCCAGCGTTTTGTATGGTGACAACGCTGTAGGGGGTGTCATCAACATCATCACCAAGAAAGGGCAAGGGGAGCTTTCCGGACGGGTTGGTTATTTTGGGGGAAGTTATGGTTCGACCGGGGGAGACATCGAAGTCTCGGGAAGCGAAAAGGGACTGTCCTATTATCTTACAGCCAAGTATTTTGAAAAAGGCGGATACCGGACGAACGCGGATGAGTTCTATAAAAATTACAGCGGACGTCTGGATTATGACGTGAACGACAATATCTCGGT
Source organism: bacterium (assembly GCA_030429765.1). Lineage (GTDB taxonomy): Bacteria > Omnitrophota > Gorgyraeia > Zapsychrales > Zapsychraceae > JAGOSC01. Next base: position 23,888 of record JAUIER010000024.1, read on the forward strand.
GGGATTGCAATATGGATTTCACGAAGATCGATATGATTTGCCCGGGGGATTGAACGCGACTGAGCTGCAAAATCTGGGACGCAGGGGATCGGCGGATTCCGGAGATGTGGCTGACACGGAAGATCAGTACGCCAGGCTCACCTTGGACATCGATCCGATTCCCGGGGACACGGAGTACGGCTATTTTCAAATTGACTACACCTGGCGAGAGCGCGAACTATTTGATCGGCTGAATGCCTTTAATTTTGTGACGAATCGATCCACGGATACCGAAGGCGCATCGATCAAGTATATATTTGACCGTGAAGTGTATGATCGAAATATTGATTTTGTCTTCGGGGCCGAAAAGTATCGGCACGCGACCGCCATCGTCGGTAGCGGAACAAATACGGATGATCTGATTATCTCCAAGGATGAGTACGGTTTCTTTGGAAATATGGAAGTGGAAATGCTGAGCAACCTTTTCTTTGTCGGAGGCGCGCGCTATCACAAGGCGGAGTTTACATTTGATCAGCGCAGCGGTACGCCAAACTTTGAGAAACAGAAGCCCGATGAAACCGTATCATCGGCCGGATTGAAATATGAGTATGCCCCGGGCAGCAATGTGTTTTTCAATTTTCAGCAGACCTTCCGCTTCCTGACGCCCAATGAATGGTATAGCTCATTCAGTGGTCTAAACACCAACCTCCGTCAACAGCGGGGAGAACAATACGAACTGGGTATCAAGCATAATGTCAATGACCGGGCCATCGTCAGCATTACTCCTTACATCATGGAGACGGAGGATGAAATATTCTTTGATCCATCGGTCGGATTTTTTGGTTCCAATAGCAACTATGACAAGATTCGACGGGTGGGTGTGGAGTTTGGAAGTCGATTTGATTTGAAAGGGTTGATGAATGACATTGAATTCATCGACAAGTTTGAATATTTTGCCAACTATACGTTTCAGAATCCGGAATTTACCGATGGAGCCAATGACGGAAAGAAGGTTCCGTTTGTTCCTCAACATCAGGTCAATACCGGGATTGTCATGACATTCAAAAAGCATTTCAATCTGACCCTCGTCGGACGCTACGTGGGGAGCCGGTATGCTATCAACGATACGGACAATAGTTTGCCGCCGGCCAAGTCCTACTTTGTGACGGATCTAAAGCTGTCTTATGTTCGCAAGTATTTCGAAATGTTCTTGTCGATCAATAACATCTTTGATAAACGTTATAGTACGTACGAAGCCACTAACAGCTCTAAAACGGTAAGAGACATTTTTCCCGCGGCGGGGCGCAATTATTTAGGTGGCGTATCATTCAAGTTTTAGCGGGAGGGAATTGTTGTGAGTCCAGTTCTTGAGCCGGGTATTGATTATTACATTAACGAGGAAGGAAAATACGTCTTCACGCGGGAATATCATCTAAAGCGGGGGCATTGCTGTGAGAGCGGCTGTCAGCATTGTCCGTATGGGTTTGATAAAACCGAGTCTCAAGTATGATTCCCGCGCTCTTTAACTGGAGTGGCGGTAAAGATTCTTCGTTGGCCCTTTATCGAATTCTGACCGAGAAGAAATATCAGGTCACGACGCTGTTGACGACGGTCAGTCAGGAGCATCAGCGCATTTCCATGCACGGGGTCCGTGTGGATCTTCTCAAAAAACAAGCCCAGGCCATTGGACTTCCGTTGGAGATCATGGAATTTCCGGACATGCCGTCGATGGAGGTGTATAACCGGTTGATGTCCGAGACGTTGACCCGTCTAAGAAAAGGCGGTGTCGATCATTCGATCTTTGGTGACATCTTCCTGGAGGATCTTCGTCAGTACCGGGATGAGCAATTGGCGAAGATCGGTATGACAGGTGTCTATCCCTTATGGAAGCAGGACACAACCCGCCTGGTTCACGAGTTTATTGACGCGGGGTTTAAGGCGATTGTATGTTGCGTGAACGACAAGCATCTGGATGAGACGTTTGTCGGCCGGATCATCGACCGTTCATTTGTTCGTGATTTGCCCGCCAATGTGGATCCCTGCGGAGAAGGCGGCGAATTTCATTCGTTTGTGTATGACGGGCCGATTTTCCAGATGCCGGTTGATGTTCATCCCGGTGAAAAAGTGCACCGCACCTACACGGCCAAATGCAATCACACCTATGACGATGACCAGGAAGTTCAGCCCGTGGACAATGGATTCTGGTATATTGATTTGATATGAAAATTGTTTCATTACTAGCGAGCTGTACGGAAATTGTGTGCGCCCTGGGTCAGGAATCCAGCCTGGTCGGCCGATCCCATGAATGTGATTATCCCGCCAGCGTCGAGAAGCTGCCGGCCTGCAGCGAGCCGAAGATCGATGTTGCTGCGCGCGGCGGTGAGATTGATCGGCAGGTCAAGGCGGTTGTCGCGGAGTCCTTATCAGTTTATCGGGTTGACGCGGATCGACTAAAGACCTTAAAGCCGGACGTGATCTGTACGCAGGATCAATGCGAAGTCTGCGCGGTGAGTTTGAAGGATGTTAAGCAGGCTGTGTGTGACTGGACTGGTCTGGCGCCCAAGATTGTTTCGTTAAAGCCGGAGCGCCTGAAAGACGTATGGGACAATATTCGAGAAGTCGCTGAGGCATTGAATGTTCCGGAACGAGGAGAGCAGTTGGTCGACAGTTATCTGGAGCGAATCGATGCAATTGTTTCAAAAATTTCCCAGGACATCACACCCAAGCGGGTCGCTTGTATAGAATGGTTTGATCCGGTGATGGTGGCCGGCAACTGGGTGCCGGAACTGGTGGAAAGTCTTGGCGCCGTCAACATCGGAGCGGAGGCTGGAAAGCACTCTCCGTGGATCAAATTAGAAGATATCGCCGCTCATGATCCCGATGTCATTGTCACCATGCCGTGCGGATGGGGGATTGAACGAAGCCGGCAGGAGATCGGTGACTTGACCGGGCACCACGTCTGGTCTGAATTGCGGGCGGTTCGTGAGGGGCGGGTCTTTATCACCGATGGCAATCAGTATTTCAACCGGCCCGGTCCGCGGCTGGTCGAATCCCTGGAAATCCTGGCCGAAATTTTGTATCCGAGTGACTTTGATTTTGGTCATCGGTCAACGGCTTGGGAGCCGTGGAAAATACCTTGATATCCGCACAAACGTCACGTCTATCATATTGTTCAAAAATTGTACAATTCTGCATTTCTGTCTTCCAAAAAATAGCGTAAATTACTGATAATAATAGTTTTACAAGTGCCTAATAATTAGGCGTATATATAATTATTATTGCTTGACTTGGATACCTGCCAATTTATAATACAGATGTTCATTAATTGAACGAAAGATTTTGGACCCCGAACACGGGATTTGAATTAAATTTCACATTCGCGGGGATCCGAAAAATATCCTTCAAATTTCACGAATATTTAAACCCTAAATTTCTAATTCTGAGGCCGTTTTGGACGAGAGAGAATTTGAACTTGTAAATATTCTCGGAAGAGAGCTGGGTTCCAACCAGCGCGATCTTTCCCGGCAGATGGATCTGTCTCTGGGCATGGTCAATATGCTCATTCGGCGGCTGATCTCCAAAGGGTACATCCGAATCGAGCAGCTCAACAAACGCAATGTCCAGTACATTCTTACCCCCCGCGGCATTTCTGAAAAAATGCGGCAATCCATTAAATACACACTCAATACGATTAATTCTATTGGTCTGATCAAGGACAATGTGAAAGACCTTCTGACGAAATTGCATGATGAAGGCCGGCGTAACTTTTATGTCTACTGTGAAAATGATCTGACCTTAATTGTGGACCGCGCGTTTCATGAATTAAAGCTTCCGGATAGTCAGGTGCATATCTTGAAATCATTGCCGGCCAATGACGTGGACGGGATACTGCTGACGGGATACGAACACGTCGAATTGAACGGTTTTAATCCGAAAAATCATATGGACCTGTTAAGCGAGATTGCTCGCACAGATGTGGCGAAATTATAGATGATGACTGTAATCCTACAAGCAAGAATGAGCAGCCGACGATTGCCGGGCAAAGTGTTGACGCCGGTCAACGGGCAGCCGATGATTCAATATACAATCGACCGTCTGTGGCAGGCGCCCGAGGTTAAGGATATTATCGTCGCGACCTCGATGGAGACAACTGATGATCCGATTGTTGAGTTTTGTGAAACGGCGGGCGTTAAGGTTGAGCGGGGTTCGCTGAACAATGTCACCGAACGTTTCGCCGGGATAGTCCGTAAATATAATCTCGAAACGTTTGTTCGAATTTGTGCCGATAGTCCAATGATCGATCCACGATTGGTGAACCAGGGTATTGAGATCTATCAAGGCGGGACCTATGATCTGGTGACCAATGTTATGAAACGGTCATTTCCCAAGGGGCAGAGTTTTGAGGTGGTCCGTTCAGCGACTTTTTTGAAGTTTGTGGAAGATGATCTGAAAGCGGAAGAGATGGAACATGTCACACGACGTTTTTATAATCACCCTGACCAATATCAAATCTTTAACGTGTTGTCACCCTGGCCGTCGGCCGAAGCGATACAACTGTCCGTCGACACGGCCGAGGATTTTGAGGTGTTTAGCCGGATGATGCAGGTGGATCCCGGACTGATGGAGCGCGGATGGCGGGATTTAATCAGGATCCAAATGGAAATGCAGGACCATGAGTTTGCAAACTAAACAATTGAGGATTGGAATTATCGGGTTAGGTGTGGGCGAGGCGCATATCGCCGGCTATCACGCGCATCCCGACTGCCGTGTGGTCGCCCTGTGCGACCAGGACGCCGAAAAATGCCGCCGATTAGAATCGGTTTATCCAGATATGACCCTGTCGCAACAGGATTCTGACATTTTGACCGATCCGGAGATTGATATCGTCTCGATCGCTTCTTATGACGATGATCATTATCAGCAGATTGTCACAGCTCTCGAGCATGACAAACACATCTTTGTGGAGAAGCCGTTATGTCTGAAACGCGAACACGCCGCCCATATTCGCGAATTGCTTAATCAAAAGCCACAGCTCAAGATCTCGTCGAATTTGATATTGCGGAAGTGTCCGCGTTTTATTGAATTACGCAACAAAATCCAACACCGGGAGTTTGGTGAGCTGTTCTCTATTGAAGGCGATTACAATTACGGACGTTTGCACAAAGTGACGGAGGGATGGCGCGGTAAGCTGGATTTTTATTCAATTGTATTAGGTGGAGGTGTTCATATTATTGACCTGATGCAATGGCTCACCGAAGACGACATAGTTGAGGTCTTTGCCTACGGGAATCAGATTGCATCACGCGGCAGCCAATTCCGTTTTAATGATTTAGTCACGTGTGTGTTCAAGTTTAAGAGTGGGATGGTCGGCAAGATGTCGGTGAATTTCGGATGTGTCCAGCCGCATCATCACAATTTGAATATTTACGGCACCAAAGCCACCTTTACCAACCAAATGCAGGGGGGGTATTTATACACATCGCGGGACGCCAGCGTTGAGCCCCGGCTCATGGAACAACCGTATCCCGGCGTTCATAAAGGTGATTTGATCCGGGAGTTTGTTCAGGCGGTCATTGACGACCGTGAACCTGCTGTCAGCCGGGAAGAGATTTTTAGGGCCATATCCGTTTGCTTCGCGATCGATGAGTCAATTCATCGCGGGCCGACGAAAGTGGATTACATCTAGACCAAGGAAAGGGAAGCCGGTATGAGTGAGTTAGTTGCAAAAAGAAATATCCCGTTTGGACGGCCGATCATCGGCGACGAGGAAAAACAGGCGGTGATGGACGTATTAAGTGGACACATGTTTGTGCATGGGCCGCAGTCGCATCAATTTGAGGAAGATTTTGCGGCGTTTACCAACGCGCCGGCCGCGACGTCGGTGGCGTCGTGTACGGCGGGGCTGCATCTGGCTTATTTTTACAAAGGTATCGGACCGGGAGATGAAGTGATTGTTCCGGCGCAAACCCATACCGCGACGGTGCACGCCGTTGAGTTCGTCGGAGCGACTCCGGTTTTCGTCGATGCAGAACTTGAGACCGGTAATATCGATCTCGATCAGATTGAGGCCGCGATCACAGAACGGACCCGGGCGATATCAATCGTTCATTATTTGGGGATGCCCGTCGACATGGAACGCTTGATGGCAATCGCCAATCAACACGATCTGTATGTGGTGGAAGATTGTGCCTTAGCCATCGGTACTTATTTTAAAGGAGTCCATGCCGGTTTGCACGGAGACCTGGGTACATACTCCTTTTATCCGGTCAAGCATATGACCACCGCCGAGGGAGGTATGGTTATTTCCCGACATAAGGAATTGATCACGAAGATGGAACGGCAAAAGGCATTTGGTGTCGACGCTTTTGTCGGGCAACGCAAGGTTCCCGGTCAGTATGACGTAACCATGCTTGGGTACAACTATCGGATGAATGAACTGGAAGCGGCATTGGGCGTACAGCAGATCAAGCACATGCCGGAATTTTTACGCATTCGCCGGGCCAACTACGAGGCGTTGGAGCAAGGACTAAGAGATATCGATGAGATTGATTTGTTTCAGTCGACGCACGGCGATTTTCAGAGTAGCTATTACTGTCTGTCAGTGGTATTGAACGATGCCCTGGCGAAGAAGCGTGTGGATATTATTCAGCGTCTCAAGGAAAAGGGCGTCGGGACAAGCATTTACTATCCCAAGCCGGTGGCGCATTTGACATATTACAAAGAGAAGTATGGCTATACCATGGACCAGTTTCCCAACGCGGCCCGCATCAGCTATCAGTCGATCGCGCTGCCGGTCGGACCGCATTTAAATACAGAAGATATGGCGTACATCGTCGAAGAATTCAAAAATACCTTAACGGAGGTTTAAGAATGGGTAAGAAAAAAATTGCATTGATCGGCGGGGCCGGATTTATCGGACATAATCTGGCTTTGGAACTCAGTGAATTAGGACATGACGTGTCGATCATCGACGGGCTCAATGTGAATAATCTTCTGTATCTTCACTCCAGTTCGCAGGAAATTCTCAACCGCGATATGTACGTTGATTTTGTAAATCAACGACTCGACTTATTGCGAAAAAATGATATTCCGCTCTATGTGCATGACGCGAGGGATTATCACAAACTATCGATGCAATTAGGCGAGATCAAGCCGGATGTCGTCGTTCTGTTGGCCGCGGTGGCACATGCAAACCGCTCCAATAAAGATCCTTATGCGACGTTTGATCACAGTCTTCGGACACTTGAAAATGCGCTGGATGCCAGCCGGGATATGGTCGATCATTTCATTTATTTTTCATCAAGTATGGTCTATGGTCATTTTGCATCGGGGACTGTCACGGAAGATACGCCGTGTGATCCATTAGGCGTTTATGGATGTCTCAAATTCTCCGGAGAAAAAATGGTGAAGGCTTATCATCAGGCCTTTGATCTGTCTTACAGCATTATTCGTCCATCCGCCTTGTACGGCGAACGCTGCATCAGCCGACGCGTCGGACAAATATTCGTTGAGAATGCCATTGCGGGTAAAGAGATTACCGTAAGCGGCGACGGATCGGACCGTCTGGACTTTACCTACATCAAGGATTTGGTTCAGGGAGTTCGGTGCATCATTGAAAGTGACAAATCACGGAATGAAGTGTTCAACTTGACGTATGGAAAGTCGCGTTCGATCTCGGAATTGGCGGATATCATCAAGGCGAACTTCCCTGACATCAAGGTCAACTACGTTCCAAAAGATAATCTGACGCCGGACCGCGGGACACTGTCCGTTGAAAAGGCCAAGACGCTAATCGGTTACGACCCGCAGTATCCGTTGGAACGCGGGTTTGCGGATTACATCAATTGGTACAAGTCGATGAAGGGTGAAGGGGCGAAGGCGGCCGTAGCCGGAGCCGTTTAGAATATGATGAAGGTGGATGGCTTAAAGACAGATCCGTTTATCGGAAAGTACCTGGGCAAGCCGGCATTTGGGTTGATGTCGTCCGGAGCGTTTTTAGATGACGTCGTGCATGCCGTTGAGGCATTACGGGATCAGGACGCATTTGTTTTCTGCAAGGTCCGTCCGGATAATAGTGAATGGATTGAAGGTTTGAACCGTTGCGGGTTTAAACATATGGACACCAATGTGATCTTGGAAAAGCCCGTTAATCCCGGCGTTCAGTACGAATACAGGAATACCATTCGCGAAGCCCGGCCTGACGACGAAGAGGCGCTGGTGGATCTGGCGTTTTGCAATTTTCTGTATTCACGATTTCATCAGGATCCGGGCGTGTCGGAACATGCCGCCAATCGAATCAAGGCGGAATGGGTCCGGAATTTCTTTCTGGGATCCCGCGGCACGCATATGCTCGTGGCTGAGATCGATGGAAAGATCGTCGGGTTCCATCAGATTATTCTCAACGATCGACAGTTGGTGATCGATTTAATCGCGACGCACTATGACAAACGCAAGATGGGTCTGGCGCGTGATCTCATCAATCATGCCGAACAATTCATCGGTCAAACGACACCGACCTATGTGGTGGGGACGCAGTTGATCAACGAACCGTCTTTAAGGCTGTATGAGAAAATGGGATTTGTCGAAGCACGACGTGATCTGGTGTTTCATTTTCACGGCAAAGGAGAATCATGCGTATAGGTCGTTTTGATTTAACACAGGAAGTACTGCTGATCGCCGAGATCGGGAACAATCATGAAGGTGACTTTGACCGGGCATGTGATATGGTGCGGGCGGCGGCCGAGGCCGGAGCCGGAGCGGTCAAGTTTCAAACCATCGTCCCCGACCAATTAGTGTCGGTGAGTGATACCAAACGGATTGCTCAGCTCACCCGCTTTCAGTTTTCACCCGAGCAGTATCGAAAATTATCGGCGCTGGGCGAACAGAACGGCATTATTTTCATGTCGACGCCATTTGATGTCAACGCCGTGGATTTTCTGGATGCATTGGTGCCGGCCTATAAGATCGCGTCGTCCGACAATGATTTTTATCCGTTGCTCGAGGCCGTGGCCCAAAAAGGCAAGCCGGTCATCGTGTCAACGGGGCTGGCTGATCTTGATCAGATTCAACGGACCAAAGCGTTTGTCGAACATATCTGGGCAACACATGGAATCGATCAGCAACTCGCGGTCTTACACTGTGTGACCAGTTATCCGACGGTCCCGGAAGATGCCAATTTGGCGGCCATTAGCACTTTGCAGCGCGAAGTCGGCGGTGTTGTTGGATATTCAGATCACACATTGGGAATTGAAGCGGCCGTAGGTGCGGTGGCGCTTGGAGCGAGGATCATCGAGAAGCATTTTACCCTTGATAAGAACTTTTCAGACTTTCGGGACCATCAATTGTCGGCGGATCCCAAAGATTTCAAGGAATTAGTTGCTCGGATCAAGGACATGCAGCTGATGCTGGGGGACGGTAATTTGGCCCCGCGCGCCTGTGAACTGGCAGTCACCGAGGCTGTGCGACGGTCCGTGGTCGCGAGCATCGATTTAACACCCGGCACGACCGTAACGTCCGACATGATCAGCTGGGTTCGGCCGGGCGGCGGATTGGCGCCGGGACAGGAAGAGCAAGTATTGGGTAAACGTATCAAGAACAAGATTTCTAAAGGTCAGAAAATCCTCGTCGAGGATCTGGAGACATAATCGTATGTGCGGTATTGCAGGATATATCGGAAAATCAAAGATCTCGGATCAAGCGGTACAGCAAACGCTGGAGCTGATGAAGAACCGCGGACCGGACCATTCGGACTATCAGCGGATCTCACAGTCTTCGCACGAAGCGGTCTTGCTGCATTCGCGGTTATCGATTATTGATCTGGATCACCGCTCCGATCAACCTTTCGAGATCGATGGCTGCACACTGATCTATAATGGCGAGATTTACAATTACAAAGAAGTCCGGCAAAAATTGATTGATCAGGGCGTGACGTTTAGGACGGAATCAGACACCGAGGTATTGCTGCGCAGTTATTTGATGTATGGCGCCGATTGTGTCGATGAGTTGGAAGGGATGTGGGCCTTTGCGGTGTACGACCGGCGGAATCAGACATTGTTAATATCGCGAGACCGTTTTGCCGAGAAGCCGTTGTATTATTTGGAAACCGAGACGGGATATTATTTCGGATCAGAGGTCAAGTTGATTCAGCAGTTGTACGGTCAATCGCTCAGGATAAATTACGATCACCTCAAACGTTATCTAGTCAATGGTTACAAGTCATTGTATAAGACGGCGGAAACATTTTTTGAGGGTGTGCGTGAAGTCCCCTTCGGGAATAATCTCCTGATCAACTCCAATTTGCAATCCAGGTTCAGCCGTTACTGGGTTCCGATGGTGGCGGAGCGCCCGATGAGTATGGAGGAAGCGATTGAAGGATTTCGACATCATTTTAATGAAAGCATTCGTCTGCGGCTCCGTTCGGATGTTCCGATGGCGTTTTGTTTAAGCGGCGGCGTGGACTCTTCGGCGATTGTGTCGACGGCCGCGAAGGTGTTTAATTATGATGTCGCAACGTTCTCCATCATTGATTCGGATGAACGTTATAATGAAAGAGAAAATATTGAGGCGACGCTGGCGGATTTGGGGTGTAAGCATACGATCATTGATATCCCACGAGATAATTTTATGCCGCGATTACGAGATCTGATCGATTACCATGACGCGCCATTGTATACCGCTTCGTATTACATTCATTCTTTTCTGTCGGAGGCCATTGCGCGTCAGGGATATAAAGTGGTTTGTTCGGGTACAGGCGCAGATGAACTGGTTACGGGTTATTATGATCACTTTAATCTGTATTTGTACGAAATGCGCCGTTCGCCGCGATTGCAGCAGTACATCGAGGAGTGGCAGCAGAATACCGGACAATTTGTCCGTAATCCGTTTCTGAAAAATCCACGAATCTATTTTGATCAACCGGATTTACGCGATCATATTTATTTAAACAATGAAGAGTTTGCCGGGTATCTCACCGAGGAGTTTGCCGAGCCCTTCATGGAAATTTCATATTGTGATTCACTGCTTCGCAATCGCATGATGAATGAAATGTTTCATGAGGGAACGCGCGTGATTCTGCATGAGGATGATTTAAATTCGATGAAGTATTCCATTGAGAACCGTAGTCCGTACCTGGACCGTCGGTTATTTGAATTTGCCTACTCAATCCCGACGGAACATCTGATTCACAAGGGATTAGGAAAGTATGTGCTGCGTGAGGCATTGTCTGGCGTCTTGAATGATAAGGTCCGGCTGGAAACCAAAAAGGTGGGATTTAACGCGTCGATCCATTCATTATTGGATTTGGACGACCCGGCCAACCGGGCGATGTTGCTGGATGACAGTGACATATATCGGATGGTCGACCGGAACAAGATTGAAAAATTGCTGGATCAGAAACCATTGGCCAATAGTTTTAGCAAATTCCTGTTTAATTTCATCAATGCCAAGGTATTTGTAGATTTAAACACGCGGAGCAGTTCCGCCGATGCCCATGAAAGAGTTTTTAGCGCTCATAACTAAGAAGAGATATTGGTTTGTCCATAGTCTCATTATCAAGTGTGTGCTTAAAGCGTATGGCATTAAGGTGGGAAGGCGTTTCTACACGGAAGGAACGCCGAAGTTAAAGATCCGCGGGCGCGCGTCTGACATTGTCATCGGTGATGATGTTTCGATTTTCGGGATGATTGATATCCGTAATCGAGAGCAGGGCCGGATCGTGATTGAGGACGGCGTGACCATTGACAATGATTGCCGTTTCGTCGCGGCGAATCAGGCCACGTTGAGAATCGGCGAGCGAACGTCCATCGGCGCGTACAGTATTTTTAACGCCGGTGTTGATATTGATATCGGGTGTGACTGTATGCTGGCTGGGGCGATTGTGCTGCAATCTTCGGACCACGGAATTGCCAAGGGGCAACTGATCCGGACGCAAAAGCACAGTTACGGTGAGATCAAGGTAGGGAATGATGTTTGGCTGGGATCAGGCGTGGTGGTCACCCAGGGAGCAGAGCTGGGCGATGGATGTGTCGTCGGCGCAAAATCATTAGTGAGAAAAGGAAAATATGAATCAGACTCAATCCTTGTCGGAGTCCCGGCGAGAACCGTCAAAAAACGAAGTTGAACTACAGTATTGCCGCACATGTATTTTGCCGAATACGCGTCCGGGTTTATCATTGGATGACGATGGTGTTTGCAACGCGTGTCGTGATCATTCGCGTAAGGTTCAGATTGATTGGGATGCCCGACGGAAAGACCTGGAAACGATCATTGAGCAATCCCGCAGCAAGACCGGCGGCTATGATTGTATTATCCCCGTGAGCGGCGGTAAGGATAGCACATGGCAGGTGATCAAGTGTAAAGAGTATGGCCTAAACATCCTGGCGGTGACCTGGCGGACGCCCGGACGCACACGCATCGGTCAGCAGAATCTGGATAATCTTATTGGATTAGGCGTTGATCATATTGACTATTCGATTGATCCGCGGGTCGAGCGGGTGTTCACCTTAAAGAGTTTTGAGAAGACCGGCAGTACCGCGGTGGCCATGCACATGGCCTTGTGCAGCATTCCATTGCGACTGGCGGTGGCGATGAATATCCCGCTGGTGGTTTGGGGAGAAAGTCCGCAAATGGAGTATGGTGCCGACGAGGATGGCGGGGATCGCAATCAACTCAACCATGACTGGTGTCGCCGGCATGGCATCCTGCAGAATACAACGCCGGAAGACTGGATTGACGATGAGCTGACGCGTTCGGACTTGACGCCATATTTTCTGCCTGATGAGGCCGACTTTAAGTCGAAGAATATTAAGTCGATCTTTCTCGGATACTATCTGCCGTGGGATCCCGAGCAAAGTCTGAAGGTGTCATTGGCGAATGGTTTTCGTGTCAGGGAAGAAGGCCCCAAAGTTGGATACTATAATTATGCCGACATCGATTGTGATTTTATATCGGTCCATCATTATTTCAAATGGCTGAAATTCGGGTTTACCCGATTGTTTGACAATCTATCGATTGAAATTCGTAACGGAAGGCTCACGCGGGAAGAGGCGATGGATATCGCCCGAGAATATGGATCTCAGTACCCCGACGAGGATATTGAACGGTTGTGCGAGTTTCTTCAGATCAGCCGTGAACGATTCAGCCAAACCGAGGAGCGCTACCGAAACCATGACATTTGGGAACAGGACAATGGTGTCTGGAAGATCAAAAACTTCTTTATACCGGATTGGAGATGGACATAATGCGGACGGATCTCAAAAAAGAACCACGGGTGTTTGAAGTCAAAGGCCACAAAGTTTACGACTGGGGTAAAGTTTATCTGGAAGATAGTGAAATGGTATCGTTTGTGACCAAGTCAGGCAAAGAATGTGATTTTGCGGCCAAAGAGTGGGGCTTTTATCTGGGCCCGTCGGTGAATAGCCGTCTGAAGAAGGAAGGATTTAAAGTCGCGCTGGCGATGAACGAACAGAATCAGCTGTATGTGCACGCGGTCGAGGAGGACAAGATGGATTTATTTCTCGCGTACCTCAAAGAAAATCAGAACAACCGGGTGTTGTGCTGGTTGGATGAGTGGTTGAAAGACGAACAATAGGGACAAGTCAATGTGCGGAATCGCCGGGTTTATCGCCCGAGGACAACAACCTGAAAAAATGATCGATCAAATGACGGACGCGTTGCAGCATCGCGGGCCGGATGATCGGGGTGTGTATACTGATGCGTTTGGATCAGGTTTTAATATCGCCCTAGGACATCGACGGCTGACAATTATTGATTTGACCAAAAAGGGGCATCAGCCGATGCAAAGCGCCAATGGCGACATCGTGTTGAGCTATAACGGAGAGGTGTACAACTATCTGGAATTGCGCGAAGAGCTGAAAGCCGCCGGATATACATTTGATTCCGACAGCGACACTGAAGTTGTGCTCAAGGCCTATCAGCATTGGTCGACAGATTGTTTTGCCAGATTTAACGGGATGTGGGGGTTGGCCATTTATGACCGTGATCAGGAACGGGTCATCTTATCCCGCGGACGGTTTGGTCAAAAACCATTGTACTATTCGCGTGGCGAGGATTACTTTGTTTTTGCATCAGAACCCAAGGCCATATTTGCCAGCGGCCAGGTCGAACGGCAACCTAATTATGAAAAGATTTATCGATATTTGTCGGGCAATTATCGCTACGTGGATATCGATGATCAATCATTCTTCGCTGATGTTTATCAAGTTCCCAAGGCCAGCTACATGGTGATTGATTCGAATTTAAATGTGACAACGCATAAGTATTGGAGCTTGGAGACGCAATCCATCGATGAGACATTGACGGATGACGATGCGGTCAAAACGTATCGCGAACTATTTGTAGATGCGGTACGGTTACGCCTGCGCAGTGATGTTCCCGTCGGTTGTATGCTGTCCGGTGGCCTGGATTCCACCGCGATAACGGCCGTTGCCTACAAGGTATTAAACAATGACATCACAACGTTTTCCGGGGTGACGGGTGAAGACAAGGGGGTTTATGACGAGAGTGAGTATATCGACGCGGTGATAGAAGCCACAGATGCCAATTATCATTATATCAAACCGGATCCGGCGGATATTGTCGAGACCGTCAAGGAGATGATGCAGTATCATGATGAACCGATCAGTACGGTGACTTGGTACAGTCTGTATTTGATTGCACAGCAAGTCGCGCGTGAAGATATTCCGGTGATCCTCAATGGACATGGCGGCGACGAACTACTGGGCGGCTATTGGGATCATTATCACTATCATTTTGCGGACTTGGAAGAGTCAGGCCAGACAGATCAACGGCAACGGGAAATTGAGGGTTGGCAATCCAATCATGGTCGTAATCCCGAGGAGATTCCAATGTGGCGTCAGCGGGTAACGGATTATGGGAATGAGACTGATAGCGGGATGTCGAAATTTGCCGATTACTCGTCGTGCTTTACGCCGGAATTCGCGGAAACATATCGACGCGACATCCGGGTTGTCCCGTTGTACCGGCCATTGCTGCAGAACCGGATGGAATCCGAACTGTTTTACGAAACCCTCCCGGCTTCCTTACGGCCGGAGGACCGTAACACGATGGCCTTTTCGTTGGAATCGCGCTCACCTTTTCTGGACTACCGGCTGGTTGAGTTTTGCTTTACACTCCCAAGCCATATGAAAATCCGGGGAGGTTTGGGAAAATGGATCCATCGGGAAGCCATGAAAGATATTTTGCCGGAATCGGTACGAACGCGAATGGACAAGGCCGGATTTATCGCTCCGGCGGATGAATGGTTTCGAACAGTGAACAAAGAACAGATCCAAGCGATGATCAATGCCCCGGCCTTTGAGCAGCGAGGCATCTACAACGTGGACCGAGTCCGTGAGATTTTTGACGAGCATGTCAGGCAGGAACAAAATCATCATATGTTTTTGTGGCAATTAATCAATCTGGAAATCTGGTTTAATCAGTTTTTTGATGAACCAGTCGGTACGTACCGGCAGACAGCCGGGGCGCACCAATAACCAAGACGATCAAGAAGGATAAGATGGCCCAAGATGTACTCAAACCCCAAGTCGCGAATATTGTGTCCCGGCAGATCAAGACGCTTGTATTAGGACAAATCCCCGACGACTATTCGCCTGATACGCATATCGCGATCGCGCCGTTCTGTTTTCTGGATCGAGAGCATGTGTATCCCGACTGGGAAACGCTGGAATTTCAGCCGGATCCGTGGGGATCTCCGGAGGCGTTTGAAGCGGCGGGACGGGAGACGGCCGAGTATTACAAAAATTTCTTGCCGGGATATGTTAACGAACTGAACGCTATGAATGGACTTAAGTATTCGGTTCAGTTCTGGCGGATGATGGTTAATCCGTGGCTGATGAATATGATTGAGTTTGTCTGGGAGAAGCATCAGCGAATTAATGATCTGATCCAGCGCTTTGGAGATGATGAGCTTAAGGTTTCGTTGATTAAAGATACCATTGATTGGCAATTTGAGAGCTCACCGGATTTCACTGAACGAGGGATGTGCAATTATCATTTTCATGAATGGCTGTTTTCCCGATTATTGGAAAACCGGATTCCGGCACGCTGGCAGGTTACGTATCGTGATTGTTCCGCCCATCAGTCAGAGTTTATTCGACAAGGGACGGTTCCCATCACGCCCAAATCCATATTGAAAAAGATGTACGGTAAATGGTTCTCAAATTCGTTTCAGGTTTATCGGCTCAAGCGACGTGATGTGTGGCGGATGAAGGCATTAGTCCGCCGACGAGGAAATGGGATTAAGGGTTCAGATGATACGTTTGAATCCCCGGTGAACCGAACGTTTGATGATTGGCCGGAGGTTTTGCCGGAGATCATCCGACAGACATGCCCGAGATCCGTCCGTGAGGTATGCAAGACGATCAATGTCAATAAACGCCGGTTTGATCCCGCCCGCGTTCATCTGGTATCGTCTTCGAATTTGTGGAATGATGATTTTTCGCATAAACCGAAATTGGCCCAGGCCAAGGAACACGGGGAAAAAGTTATTGGTATTCAGCATGGGGGACACGATTACGGAACGGGGCGCGTCGACACCTTTCTGCATGAGTTGGAATATCGACAAGACCGTTTTATCACCTGGGGATGGGATCGCTGCGACAATTACGCCGGCGATTATCTGCCGCTGCCCAGTCCGATGTTGAGTCAGTGTATGGACGAGTATCAGCGCCGCACCGACAAGATTGTGATGGTGAGCATAATCGCTAACCTGCTTGATTTTCGCACGCAGTCAACTCCGCAGCCGTTGGGATGGTTGAGATATCGACGGGAAAAATGTGATTTTATTAACGGGCTGAATGATACAACCCGAATACAGCTGGCTTACCGGCCGCTGATGAATGAAACCGGGGCGTTACGGGACGCCGGGTATGTCGAGGAGAAGTTTCCGTCGCTGGAAATTATCCGCGACAATTTTCATGATGAGCTATTCGGCTGCCGTCTGTTGGTGATGGATAATCCAAGTACGACCATGAATATCGGTATGGCGGCCAATATTCCAATGATCGCGTTCTGGAAGCCGGAAGATTTTCCATTGGCGCGCGACGCACAGCCATATTTTGATCGGCTCAGAGCGGCGGGAATTCTTTTTGATTCCGGACATGCCGCGGCCGCGAAGATCAATCAAATCTGGCCGGACATTGAAACCTGGTGGGGAAAGGCCGAGATTCAGAAGGCCCGGTCACAGTGGGTGAACCGCTTCGCGCTATGCAGTCATACCTGGAAGCGTGAATGGGTGCGGGCCTTACAGAGTTTGTGAGATGGATATTAAAGTAGTGAAGGTGAAAAGGTAAAAATGATCGGAAGTTTTCAAAAATTTAAAAAAATCGGTGAGTTTCTTACTGTCTTCAAGATTCCCAAGATCCTGCTGGTCTACAATATCGGATTGATGCTGTTGTCGGCCGTCGGACAGGCGGTGTCGATCAGCTTGTTCATTCCATTTCTGAATTCATTGCAGAACAACAATTCCGGGGAGGACAGCAGTCGGATTATCAGTTTTCTAACACATGTTTTTGCCGATTTACCGGCGGACCAGCACTACTTCTATATGCTGCTAAGCATTCTCGTGATCGTTTGCGTGGTTTATCTGCTGATGATCGCCATCAATGTCATGATCCTGGACTTCTGTATCTACCGGATGCAGTATCAGGTGTGTCACAAGTTAATCCGCGGATTACTGAACGCCAGGTTAAAGTTTTTCTTTCAGAAAAAGTCAGGCGCGTTGATCAATAATCTGACTACGGATATCAACCGGGCGTCAACGTGTATGACCTATCTGTTGCGTATGACTTCACAATTGCTGATTGTCGCGACTTATATCGTCACCAGCTTTATTATCGTGCCGCTTTATACGTTGGTCCTGATCGGTGTGGGCGGCGTGTTGATGGTGATCTTCAAGAAGATTTCGCCTTACCTTTACAAGATCGGGATTCATAACCGGGAGTCGGAGGTGGAGGCCAAAAATATGACGGTTGAAACATTGCAGGGAATTCGCTCGGTTATCCTGTCAAACGCGCAGGACAGTCACTTTAAGAAGTTTGGTGAAATTATCAAGGTCTATTACAATTCCGCATTCCGTTATCTGGCGGTGGTGCAGAATGTCCCTTATTTTGTGAATGTTGTGGCTGTCTTTGTGGTGGGAACGATTCTCTTCCTTAATAAGAGTTACATTGTTGATTCGAACCCCGAGACATTTTCAAAGATTCTGTTTCTGATTGTTATTTCCGGTTTGATCTTCAAGACACTCGGGCACGCCAACGCATTGCATAATTCATATGCGTTCAACTACCCGGGAATTCCCGTGCTGCTGCAGCTGTATGACGAGATCAGAGAGTATGACGCTAAATTAACGGAGAACCGATTGTCAGTGAAGACGTTTGATCAGCATATTGCGGCGAACAATTTGTCATTTGAATATCTGCATGAAACACCGATTCTGCGTTCGGTAAATTTTGAGATTCACAAGGATCAGAAGGTCGCCTTTGTGGGGTCCTCCGGCAGCGGCAAGTCGACGGTGATCGATGTGATCAGCGGATTTCATGACGATTACGAGGGCAGTATCCAAGTCGATGGTAAAGAGCTCAGGGATCTGAACAAGGGAGAGTGGCGGGGGTTGATCGGTTACGTCAGTCAGGAAAGTTTTTTGTTTAATGATTCGGTCCGGAATAATTTACTCTTTGGGTTCGATCAGGAAATATCGGATGAAGAACTGATGCGGGCATGTCGATGCGCTCAATTGGAAGAGGCCATTTTAGGATTCAAGGAAGGGCTGGATACGGAGCTTGGCGAGCGCGGCATCCGTTTGTCAGGTGGAGAGAAGCAGCGCCTGGCCATCGCCCGGATCTTTATTCATAATCCGTCGATCGTGCTGCTCGACGAGGCGACAAGTTCGCTGGATTCAGCCGCCGAGCAGAAGGTCAAGGATGCGTTAAACGAGTTGGGTAAGGGGCGGACCGTGATAGCGGTCGCTCATCGATTGTCAACGATTGTAGATTTTGACATGATCTATGTTCTGGAGGATGGACGTATTGTGGAAAGCGGGTCGCATACGGAGCTGCTCGCCCGTGAAGGCAAGTATTACAGTCTGTATACGATCCAGAACAAAGAAAACGCTTTTGCGTAAACACAGAATTTGATTTATAGCAGGGCCGTTTGATATTTACAGATTGCATTTCAGATTCTCAGCGACGGCACGAATACGATTTTATAATATTCAATTTGTACAACCCTGGAGGTACACATGCCAGTACAAACCTTAGAAGCGCCAAAACGGGATACGTCGGTTAAGCGACGATATGACATCTCGAATTTATGGATCACTCTGCCGCAGCGGGATACGCCGGGTACATTTCCGCCGTACGGCATTATGTCGGTCATGACGTATCTGAAGAAATTCGGATACAATAATATGGAATTGTATAACATGGATTTGGACCGGCCGACACGGCAGGAGGCCATTGACCGAATCGCGTTGTCGAACCCGGAGATATTGTTGATCAGCGCGCCGGCATCGACCTGCTATGAAAATGCCAAGTACTACGCGGCAGAAGTCCGCAAACGATTGCCGAATGTCTACATCATTCTGGGCGGGGCGTTGGCGGCCAGCGCGGAGATTATCTGTAAGATGACTGAAGTGGATATGTGTATCCTGGGTGAGGGGGAATACGCCTGTTTGGAAGTTTTTGATCAATTGGCGGAAGATTTTGGCAACAGAAATTTTCGACACATCAAAGGACTGGGTTATCTGAACAGTGCCGGTACGTTCATCAACACCGGTTATCCCGACCAGATGCCGAAAGATGAGATGTATGAGGTCGATTGGGAATTGTTGGGCGAAAAAGGTATCAAACATTGTATGCCCAATTTTTCTGAGTTCGCCAACAACTCGTATGCGTATAAATATTGGTTTCCCGAAGGACTTGAGGACGCCGATCCGAAGATTCTGAACTCTAATGTGGGAACGCTTTCGTTGTCTAAAGGATGTGTGGCCCGCTGTACGTTCTGTCACCGCTTTATCAAGGGTATACGATTTATTCCGCCGGAAATATGTGTGGAACGGATCAAAGAGTTAAGGGACAAATATAATTGCGGCGTATTCTCATTCGGAGATGAGTGTTTCGGTGCCGATCAAAAATGGCTCAAGGAATTTTGCCGGCAAATCAAACCGTTGAATGTCCGCTGGACGGCCGCCGGGATGCGTGTGCAGAACATGTCGCCTGAGATCATCGCGATGATGAAGGACGCGGGGTGCGGCTCGATCGTTTACGGGATGGAAACCGGCAGTGACCGGATCCTGCAGATCATGGAAAAACGGGCGAGTTTACAGGACAATGTCAACGCGTTTAAGTGGACGCTCGATGCCGGCCTGTATACCATTCCTCAGTTGATCCTTGGAATGCCGGGAGAAAATCGCGAAACGATCGAAGAGTCAGCTGAGTTTATTTCACACTTTCTCACGCTCCACAAGGATCAAAATCCGATGGAACTGAGTATCAACTTTGCGCAGGCGCTGCCCGGTACGCCGCTGTATGAATACGCCCGGCACAAAGGCTTGATCGGACCGACGATGGAAGAGGAGGAGGAATATCTACTGCTCGTGTCCGACCGTAATGCCAGTGACGCCGAGACCACGCTGGACTTGACCGGTTATCCGCGTCTGATCTTATTGTCGTGGAGAGATCTGGTTCGGATTACAACCTGCCATCGGTATGTTGAAAAATTCGGTTATGATCATTACCTGAAGCATGTGCTGGGTGAAGACAAGAAACCGAGTTTCTGGAAACTTTTATTCGGTATCAAATTCAACCGGATGGTATTTGTCTATCCGAAGTTTGTGTACAAGACGCGCGGATTACTTTGGTTTTATTCGTTTGTCGATATTCTTGTCCGGCGACGGCAACCCAAGCGGGCCTTCAGTCAGCTGTGGGAGGTTATCCGGTTTTACGCCAAAGGCGGCCCAAAGAGTATTGAGCAGATTGAAACAAAATCTTTGCGACGAATCGTCGAGAAAGACATGGGCGGGCCGTATAAGTCTTCGCCCGAAATGGTGGAACTAAGAAAAGGCCGTTAACACCTGAAGCCATCGGAATGGTTTTCGGATCCAGACATAGTCCAAAATAAGTGAATCCATTGAATATATAAAGAGTACGTGACAAGCGTACATATATAACAATCATGGGGGACACATGAGCGAGAAAATACTGACAGCAACATCTAGCTTCGCTAAATTTGATCAACGGGCTATGGACTTGTTTCGACAGGCCGATATGGAGGTGGTCCACAATCCTCACGGACGTAAATTAACCAAGCCTGAGTTAATCGGCTTGTTGTCCGGCATCACGGGCCTGATAGCCGGACTGGAAACCATCGACCGTGAGGTGATGCAGCAGTCGGATCTCAAGGTCATCTCGCGCTGCGGGGTCGGGATGTCTAATGTTGATCTCAAGGCGGCGGAAGACCTGGGGATCGCTGTTTTCTCGACGCCGGATGCCCCGACTGAGGCTGTGGCGGAGCTGACGCTGGCGGGCATTCTCAGTTGTCTGCGCCGGATTCCCACGATGAATCAGGATTTACATAACGGCCAATGGAGCCGGCAGAACGGTATGCAGCTTAAAGGTAAATCGGTTTTGATAGTTGGACTTGGTCGAATCGGACAGCGTGTGGCCAAACTGCTTCAGCCGTTTGATGTCAATATCCTGATTGCCGATCCGTACGTTGAAGACGAGGCGAATGTCACATTACGCGAAGGCCTGGAACGCGCGGACATTATCACACTTCATTTGAGCGGGGGTGAATGTCTGCTGGGTGAAAAAGAATTCGCCCTGATGAAGGAAGGTGTGGTGATTTGCAATGCCGCGCGCGGGACGCTGATCGATGAAGCGCAGTTGATCAAGGGGCTCGAATCGGGGCGTGTCAGTTCGTGCTGGATTGATACGTTTGCGGATGAACCTTACAGCGGACAGTTGCGGGATTTTTCGCAGGCTATTTTAACCCCGCATGTGGGTTCGTTCACGCGTGAGTGCCGGGCGCAAATGGAATATGAAGCGGCCTACAATTTAGTGCAGGCCCTACGGACACATCGGGGCGGGGCCGTACACACATAAAGAAATTGGAGATCGAAACTTGATATCAGCATTACTCTTGGGACGTAAGGGAAGCGTCGGCTTTCCCGGTAAAAATACATATCCGCTTTTCGGTCAACCCATGGCGTTTTATCCCATGGACGCGGCCAAGAAATCCAAGCATGTCGATCGGGTCTATCTATCGACGGATGATGAGGCGCTGATGGAGATCGCGCGTCAACATGACGTTGAGGTTATCGTCCGGCCGGACTATCTGTGCACCAAAGAAGCCCTGGGCGAGGATGCGTACAAACATGGAGTGGAGGAAATCACACGGATGCAGGGCGAGCAGGAGTTGCTCGTGCTGCTGTTCTGCAATGCGGCTACGATCAAGGCGGAGTTGATCGATGAGGGTATTGAGACTTTACGCCGACATCCTGATTTTGATTCGGCCGTCACAGTGTCCCGGTACAACATGTGGTCCCCGTTGCGGGCGCGAAGGGTTTCCGACGACGGAAGTCTTCAGCCTTTTGTTCCATTTGAAACATTTGGCGATCCCAAGACATTGAACTGTGATCGCGATTCACAGGGAGATGTGCTGTTTGCGGATATGAGTACATCAATTGTCCGTCCGAAATGTATCGAACAGATGGAAGACGGTTTGCTGCCGCAAAAATGGATGGGCCAAAAGATCTATCCGATTCAGAATGAAGCCGGATGTGATGTGGACTATGAATGGCAAATGCCTCAAGTGGAATATTGGCTTAAGAAGAATGGGATTGTAAACGTATGAGTTTAACACAACGACGTAAACAAAAGTTTAATCGCCGATATCTGACCGAGGCCGGCACGAAGATCGGCTTTGTCGATGTGGGGTCCGGCGGGCCGCTCAAAGCGCCGTGGAGTCATTTCCCCGACGAGGTGATCGAGAATATCGCGATCGAACCCACGTCCGACACGAACGGGCTGCCTTTGTGTATTTCCAATCGATTAGGCGAAAGTAAATTCTATATCGCCGAAGACGAGCGCGGATCATCGCTGCATGAACCGTTAGAGCAATTTGCCAAGCGGTTTGGTCAGGACTCCATCTTAACCAAGAGAACGATTGATGTGGAGCTGACGACACTGGATCATCTTTTTGAAAAAAAGCAATCCGAGATCGATGCGCTGGACGTCAACACGGAAGGGCATGATTTTCAGGTATTGGAAGGCGCGCAATCACTTTTGGAAAACGGATGTATCAAGCTGATCAAGGTGGAGTTTGAAGTAACACGGGTCTGGAAAGACCAGGGTTGGTTCAGTGACATTGATCAGTATTTGAGGCAAAAGGGCTTTGAGCTGGCCAACATCGAAATGGATTATGCCAAGCCGGTCCGCGTGAAGAGTATTTTTCATCACGGTGAGCCGTTGTGGGGCAAGGCCTATTACGTGCCGGCGAGCCATACCTGGGAGCAACGCTTTAGAGATCGCGCGCATGTTCTTAAAGGGGTCACATTGTACACGGCCGCCGATATACCGGGCTGGGCCGTCGATCTGATTCAATGGGGACGGGATAGAAATTTGGTGACAGATGCCGAAGCGTTGGAAAAACAAATCAAGTGGGCGATGAAATTGGCGGTTCTCGACGAGGCCAAGAAAGAATTGGTGAGCTTTATCAAGTTGCCCGCGCGGGTTGTTAAATATTTAATCGGTTGACGCTGGAACTCCGTTTACGAGACGGAAAAACAAGTTTAAGGACAGACAATGAATACAATAAAATTTGCCATCATCGGATGCGGACGGATATCGTATCGGCATATTGAAGCCATACAGGCCAATCCGCACGCCCGGCTCGTCGCGCTGTGCGATTTAAATCGGGAACGGGCGGAGGAACGCAATGCCGAGGCCGGCGTTAAGATCTATCAGAATTACCATGCCATGTTGAGTAAGGAAGATATTGATGTTGTGTGCATCATGACGCCGAGCGGTATGCATCCGGAACATGCCATTGAGATCATCGAGCAATACAAGAAGCATGTGGTGGTTGAGAAGCCCATGGCGTTGAGAATTCAGGATGGAGAACGACTGATTCAAACAGCCAAAGACAACGGTGTTCATTTGTTTGTGGTTCATCAGAACCGCTTTAATAAAGCGATCACGAAGATCAAGACCGCTGTGACGGACAATTTAATCGGTCGGTTAGTGATGGGGACGATCCGTCTGCGC
>JAUIER010000002.1 GCA_030429765.1 bacterium
CCAGCCGTTGTCATCGCCGCCACATCATCCCAATTCACAATCGCGTCGCTCATCACATCGATATCCGCCCAATTAATACCCGCTGTACTCAATGATCTCAGATCACTCCAGTTGACACCCGCGTCGCTCATCACATCAATATCCAGCCAGTTCACACCCGCGGTCGATAACTCACCGATGTTGCTCCAGTTGATCCCCGCATCACTTAAGACATTGATGTCGTCCCAATTGATTCCCGTTGATGACATCGCACCGATATTCGCCCAGTTCACACCTGCGTCACTCAACACATCGATATCCAGCCAGTTGACCCCGCTCGTTGACATCTCACCGATGTTCAGCCAGTTGACTCCCGCATCACTCAACACATCTATGTCATCCCAATTGATACCGGCCACGGACAATGATTGAATTCCTTCCCAGTTCACACCCGCGTCACTCATCACACCGATATCGGTCCAGTTGATGCCTGATTCACTTAACGCGCCGATGTCATCCCAGTTGATTCCCGACGTTGACAGATCCGCAATATTATCCCAATTGACATTCGCGTCACTGATCGCGTTGATGTCTTCCCAATTCACGCCCGCCGTTGACAACTCTGCAATACTCGCCCAGTTCACGCCCGCATCGCTCATCACATCAATATCGATCCAATTCACACCCGCTGTACTCAACTCACCAATGTTGCTCCAGTTAATACCCACATCACTTAACGCGTTGATGTCTTCCCAGTTCACGCCGGTTGTTGATAGGTCCGCGATGTTTGCCCAGTTCACACCGGCCTGGCTCAATACATTCACATCTTCCCAATTGATGCCCGCCGTTGTCATTGTCGCAATATCACTCCAATTGACAATCGCGTCGCTCATCACATTGATGTCTTCCCAATTGATGCCCGCTACCGATAGGGCCTGGATTCCACTCCAGTTGATACCGGTACTGCTCATCACATCGATATCCAGCCAGTTGATGCCCGCCGCACTCAAGTCTCCGATATTCGCCCAGTTCACACCCGCATCACTTAACGTGTTGATGTCTTCCCAATTGATACCGCTCGTTGACATCTCAGAGATATTGTCCCAGTTCACATTCGCCGCGCTGATCGCCGCAAAGTCATCCCAATTCACACCGGCTGTACTCAAGTCCGCGATGTTCGACCAGTTGATACCTGTATCCGACATGACATCCAGATCAGACCAATTGATTCCGGTCTGGCTGAGAACACCTATATCATCCCAGTTGATACCGGCAGCCGACAGCGATCCGATATTCAGCCAGTTGATACCCGCATCGCTCAGACTATTGATATCTTCCCAATTGACTCCCGACGCGCTGAGTTCGCCGATATTGCTCCAATTGATGCCGGCCTCGCTGAGGACATCAATATCTGACCAGTTGATTCCGGTCGAGGACATATCCGCGATGTTCGCCCAATTAACACCACTCTCGCTCATCACGTCGATATCGGACCAATTGATTCCACTTCGTGACAGATCCGAGATGTTGGCCCAGTTGATTCCCGCTTCGCTCAGGGCATCAATATCGGACCAATTGATTCCCGTCGTCGACATGTCTGCAATGTTCGCCCAATTGATTCCCGCGTCACCCATGGCGTTGATCGCGTCCCAATTAATACCCGCTGTCGACAGGTCGCCGATGTTCGCCCAGTTCACACCGCTCTCGCTCATGACGTCGATATCTGACCAATTGATACCGGCCACCGACAGCGATTGGATGCCTGACCAATTGACTCCAGCCTCACTGAGAACACTGATATCATCCCAGTTAATTCCGGTGCCGGACATCAAACCAATATCATCCCAATTGATTCCTGACGTGGACAGATCCCCAATGTTGCTCCAGTTGATACCCGCGTCACTCAGGACATCAACATCAGACCAGTTGATACCCGTCGTGGACATTTGCGCGATGTTGTCCCAGTTAACATTAGCCGCGGTAATCGCATTGATGTCATCCCAATTCACACCGGCGGTGGAAAGTTGCGCGATACCTTCCCAATTGACGCCCGCGCCAGTCATGACATCGATATCTTCCCAGTTGATTCCTGAAGTAGACAGCTCGCCAATATTCGACCAGTTAATCCCGGCATCACTCATAATGTTGATGTCCGACCAGTTCACACCGGATACGGTCATTTCACTAATATTCGCCCAGTTGATTCCCGATTCACTCAAGACGTCCAGATCCAGCCAGTTGATGCCGCTTGTCGACATCTCGCCGATGTTAGACCAGTTGATGCCGGCCTCGGTCAAAGTATCCACGTCAATCCAGTTGATGCCTGTCGTCGATAGATCGGCAATATTCGCCCAATTGACCCCGGATTCACTTAAGACATTGATATCTTCCCAATTGATACCCGCCGTGGTCATATCCGCCATATTGGCCCAGTTGACAATCGCCTCGCTCATCACATTGATATCACTCCAGTTGATACCCGCGACAGACAGCGATTGAATACCATCCCAGTTGACGCCGGCATCACTCATAACTCCAATATCAATCCAGTTGATACCCGACGCCGATAACGATCCGATATCATCCCAGTTGACACCGGCGGTTGTGAGTTCACCGATATTGTTCCAATTGATGCCCGCGTCGCCTAACGCATTGATGTCAGACCAATTCACACCTGATGTGGACAGCTCACCGATATTCGCCCAGTTGACGCCAGCCTGGCTCAGCACATTCACATCTTCCCAATTGATCCCCGCCGTTGTCATCACCGCGATATCGCCCCAATTGACGATCGCATCGCTCATCACGTTAATGTCTTCCCAATTAATACCCGCAACCGATAGGGCTTGAATTCCGCTCCAGTTGATGCCCGCGTCGCTCATCACATCGATATCCTGCCAGTTGATTCCCGTGGTTGAAAGCTCGCCGATATTCGCCCAATTGATGCCGCTTTCACTCAATACATCGATATCCGTCCAATTGATGCCTGTCGACGACATTTCGGCAATGTTCGCCCAATTGATACCGGTATCTGTCAGCACATTGATGTCATCCCAATTCACACCCGCCGATGAAAGTTCACCTATATTGCTCCAATTGATACCCGCCTCAGTCAGTACGTCGATATCCACCCAGTTGATACCCGTCGATGACATCTCTGCGATATTCGCCCAGTTGATACCCGTCTCACTGATCACATCGATATCCAGCCAGTTGATACCGGTCGCCGACATTTCCGCGATGTTGGCCCAGTTCACACCGCTTTCACTCAACACATCAATATCCGCCCAGTTCACACCGCTGGTCGACATGTCGGCAATGTTCGCCCAGTTGATGCCCGCCGCTGACAGGGTATTGATGTTATCCCAGTTAACCCCGGCCGCGCTCAACTCACCAATGTCTTCCCAATTGATACCGGATGTTGACAGGTCAGAAATATTCGCCCAGTTGATGCCGCTCTCACTGAGCACGTCGATATCTGACCAATTGATGCCCGACACTGAAATGTCCGAAATATTTGCCCAGTTGATGCCGGCTTCACTTAAGACATCGATATCCAACCAATTGATACCGGCGGAACTCATCTCGCCGATTCCCGTCCAGTTCACACCCGCGGTGCTCAACGCGTTGATATCTTCCCAATTCACCCCGGCTACGGATAACGATTGAATACCGCTCCAGTTCACGCCGGCCTGTGACATCACATCAATGTCGCTCCAGTTGATGCCGGTTGTACTCAATGCTCCGATATCCGCCCAGTTAATTCCGCTTTCGCTTAACGCGTCAATATCCGCCCAATTGATGCCGGTTGTCGTCATCTCGGCGATATTCGACCAATTTACACCTGACATAGTCAAGGTGTTAATGTCATCCCAGTTGATACCACTGGATGAAAGATCTCCAATGTTGGCCCAATTGATACCGGCTTCACTCAGGACATCAATGTCGATCCAGTTGATACCCGTCGATGACATCTCCGCGATATTTGACCAATTGATACCGGCTTCACTTAAGACATCCACATCCACCCAGTTGATGCCTGTTGAGGACATCTCGGCGATGTTGGCCCAGTTCACGCCCGACATCGTCAGGCTGTTGATATCGTCCCAGTTGATGCCGCTGGTTGACATATCTCCGATGTTCGACCAGTTAATACCGGCTTCACTCAGGACGTCGATATCGACCCAGTTGATGCCTGTCGACGACATCTCCGCGATGTTCGACCAATTGATGCCTGTCTCACTAAGAACGTCAATATCAGCCCAGTTGATACCGGCCGTGCTTAAATCACCAATCCCCGACCAGTTCACACCCGCGGCGCTCAAGACGTTGATATCCGCCCAGTTGATACCGGAGGTTGATAACTCAGAAATATTACTCCAGTTGACACTCGCCTCGGAAATCACATTGATGTCATCCCAATTGACACCCGCCGTCGACAGATCGGCTATACCACTCCAATTGACACCCGCCTCGGTCATGACATTAATGTCGTCCCAATTGACGCCCGCGCTGGATAGCTGACCGATGTTCGCCCAGTTGACCCCGGCATCACTCATGACATCGATATCGCTCCAGTTGATTCCGGCCACCGACAACGACTCAATCCCGCTCCAGTTGATGCCCGCGTCGCTCAAGACGTCAATATCACTCCAGTTCACACCGGCCGTGCTCATGGCATTAATGCCGTCCCAATTCACGCCGGCCGTAGACAAATCACCGATATTGGCCCAGTTCACGCCTGACTGACTCAGCACGTTCACGTCTTCCCAATTAATCCCAGCGGTCGTCATGACGGCAATGTCACCCCAGTTCACGATGGCATCGCTCATCACATTGATATCTTCCCAATTGATGCCCGCTACCGACAACGCCTGAATGCCCGACCAATTGATCCCCGCGTCGCTCAACACATTGATATCGGCCCAGTTGATGCCCGTGGCCGACATATCGCCGATGTTCGCCCAATTGATGCCTGCGTCACTGATGACATTGATATCTTCCCAATTAATACCGGTCGACGACATTTGCGCGATGTTGGCCCAGTTCACGCCGGTATCGCTCATCACCCCGATGTCATCCCAATTCACACCGGCGGTAGAAAGTTCGCCGATATTGGCCCAATTGACGCCGGCGCCTGTTAGCGCATCGATGTCCGCCCAGTTGATACCCGTCGAAGATAAATCAGCCAGATTGGCCCAGTTCACGCCTGACTGGCTCAAGACGTTGACATCTTCCCAATTAATACCGGCGGTCGTCATGGACGCGATATCGCTCCAGTTAACGATCGCGTCGCTCATCACATTGATATCTTCCCAATTGATACCCGCCACTGACAAGGCCTGAATGCCTGTCCAATTAATACCCGCATCGCTCAACACGTTGATATCTTCCCAGTTGATGCCCGCGGATGAAAGATCTCCGATGTTGGACCAATTGATGCCGGCTTCACTCAATACATCGATATCAATCCAGTTGATTCCCGTCGAGGACAGCTCCGCAATGTTGGCCCAATTTACGCCCGACTCACTCAGCACATCAATATCCGACCAGTTAATACCGGCGGTGGACAGATCGGCGATGTTCGACCAGTTAACGCCCGCGTCGCTCATCGTGTTGATGCCATCCCAGTTGATGCCGGCCACCGACAAGGCTTCAATGCCCAACCAGTTGATTCCCGTCGTTGTCATGGCATTCAAGTCGCTCCAGTTAATACCTGCATCGGTCAACGCGTTCACATCATCCCAATTGATACCGGCGGTCGAAAGTTGCCCCAGGTCACCCCAATTGATACCGGCTTCACTTAAGACATCAATATCCAGCCAGTTGATTCCGGTGGAGGACATCTGCGCGATATTCCCCCAGTTAATGCCGGACACGCTCAAGGCATTGATATCATCCCAGTTCACACCACTGGTCGACAAATCACCGATGTTGGCCCAGTTGATGCCGGCCTCGCTTAACACATCGATGTCGACCCAGTTGATTCCCGTTGAGGAAAGCTCGGCGATATTCGACCAATTAATATCCGCTTCGCTTAAAACGTCCACATCCACCCAGTTGATGCCGGTGGATGACATTTCCGCGATATTCGCCCAGTTCACGCCTGACACCGTCAGGTTGTTGATATCGTCCCAATTAATACCGCTCGTCGACATATCACCAATGTTCGACCAATTGATGCCGGCTTCACTTAGGACGTCGATGTCAACCCAGTTAATGCCCGTGGATGACAACTCGGCGATGTTCGCCCAGTTGATTCCGGTCTCGCTCAGGACATCTACGTCGGCCCAGTTGATGCCGGTCGATGACATCTCAGCGATGTTCGCCCAGTTGACCCCTGCCTGGCTGAGCACATTGACGTCCGCCCAGTTGATGCCGGTGGACGACAGATCTCCGATGTTCGACCAATTGATGTTTGACTCGCTGAGAACATCAATATCGATCCAGTTGATGCCCGTCGAGGAAAGCTCGGCAATGTTCGCCCAGTTCACGCCTGTACTGCTCATGGCGTCAATATCCAGCCAGTTGATACCGGACGTTGTCATCTCACCAATGTTCGACCAGTTCACACCCGCGTCACTGAGAACATCAATATCATCCCAATTGATCCCGGCGACCGATAGCGACTGGATACCGCTCCAGTTGACGCCCGCATCAGACATCACGTTGATATCATCCCAGTTAATACCAGCCATGCTCAAGGCGTTGATATCATCCCAATTGATACCCGCCCCGGATAAACTCGCGATGTTAGACCAGTCAATACCGGCCTGGCTTAGGGTGTTAACGTCTTCCCAATTAATGCCGGCCGTCGTCATCACGGCGATGTCACCCCAGTTGACGATGGCTTCACTCATCACATTGATATCATCCCAATTCACACCGGCCACTGAAAGCGCTTGAATGCCTGACCAATTAATTCCCGCATCACTGAGAACATCAATCTCGGCCCAATTGATTCCGGTGGATGATAGTTCACCAATATTGTCCCAATTGATTCCGGCCTCACTTAAAACATCAATATCCTGCCAATTGATTCCCGAGGCTGACATCTCCCCGATGTTACTCCAGTTAATCCCTGACTGCGTCAGCACATCGATATCATCCCAATTGATGCCGGCCGTCGATAAACTCTGAATACCGGACCAGTTGATGCCGGCTTCACTTAAGACATCAATATCCTGCCAGTTGATTCCTGTCGAGGACAGCTCCCCAATATTCGCCCAGTTGATTCCCACAGCACTGAGCGCATCAATGTCGGCCCAGTTGATACCCGACGTGGAAAGTTCACCGATGTTCGACCAGTTGATGCCGGCGTCACTCATGACATTCAGGTCATCCCAGTTGACTCCGGATGTTGAAAGGTCCGCAATGTTGGCCCAATTAACACCCGCGTCGCTTAACGTGTCGATTCCGGCCCAGTTCACACCGGCGGCTGAAAGCGCCCCGATATCATCCCAGTTAATACCTGTCGTCGACAACGCCCCGATATCGCTCCAGTTGATCCCGGCGTCGCTGAGGACACCGATGTCATTCCAGTTGATGCCGGTCGATGACAATTCAGAAATATTCGCCCAGTTAATGCCGCTTTCACTTAATACGTCGATATCCAGCCAGTTGATACCGGTGGATGACAATTCGGCGATATTGCTCCAGTTCACACCGGCGCTGCTCATCACATCAATATCCGACCAGTTGATTCCCGACGTGGACAGATCCTGAATGTTGTTCCAATTCACACCGGCCGATGACAACGCGTCAATGTCCGCCCAGTTGATGCCCGATGTCGACAGATCCTGAATACCGGACCAGTTGATGCCGGCGTCGCTCAGCACATCAATGTCATTCCAGTTGATGCCCGATGTCGACAAATCCTGAATGCCCGACCAGTTGATACCCGCTGAACTCAGGACATCAATATCCGTCCAATTCACGCCGGACATGGTCATCTCGCCGATGTTGGCCCAGTTGATCCCTGACTCGCTGAGCACATCAATATCCACCCAGTTGATTCCGGTTGACGACATCTCCGCGATGTTGGCCCAGTTGATGCCTGTCTCGCTCATCACATCAATGTCCGACCAGTTGATACCTGATGTCGAAAGGTCGCCGATATTCGCCCAGTTCACTCCGGCCCCCGACAACGATCCAATATCATCCCAATTGATGCCGCTCGTCGATAGATCACCGATGTTGGACCAATTGATATTTGATTCGCTCAAGACATCGATATCCAGCCAGTTGATGCCGGTCGATGATAGCTCGGCGATGTTACTCCAGTTGATGCCGGCCTCACTTAACACATCAATATCCTGCCAATTTACTCCAGAGGTTGACATCTCACCGATGTTCGCCCAGTTCACGCCCGCGTCGGTCAGCGCGTCGATGTCATCCCAATTAATGCCCGCCACCGAAAGATCTTGAATGCCCGACCAATTCACACCCGCCGTGCTCATCACATTAATATCGTCCCAATTAACCCCGGCGGTGCTCAAGTCATTGATCCCCGACCAGTTCACGCCTGCCGAACTCAACACATCAATATCCGACCAATTGATTCCCGCGGTTGATAGATCCTGAATTCCCGACCAGTTCACGCCTGCATCGCTGAGAACGCCGATATCATTCCAATTGATACCCGTCGCGGAGAGTTCGCCAATATTCGCCCAGTTGATGCCCGACTCGCTAAGGACGTTGATGTCCTCCCAATTGATACCCGCCGTGGTCATTTCCGCGACATTCGACCAATTGACGATCGCGTCACTCATCACTGTGATATCCGCCCAATTAATTCCAGCGACAGATAGATCTTGAATCGCTGACCAATTCACACCCGCCATGCTTAGCGTGTTGATGTCATCCCAATTGATACCGGCCGTGGACATATCGCCGATGTTGGCCCAGTTAATACCGGTCTCGCTCATCGCGTCAATATCACTCCAGTTGATACCCGTGGTGGATAGTTCGGCAATATTCGCCCAGTTGACATTGGCGTCGCTGATGGCGGCAAAGTCATCCCAGTTCACACCGGCCGTGGTCAGGTCGGCGATGTTCGCCCAGTTCACACCCGCATCGGTAAGCGTGTTAATGTCGTCCCAGTTTATCCCTGAAGTTGAAAGGTCTTGAATGCCCGACCAGTTGATCCCGGCTTCACTTAATACATCGATATCTGTCCAGTTAATACCGGCCGCCGACAGTGTTTGAATCCCCGACCAGTTGATCCCGGTGGAGCTCATCACATCGATATCATCCCAATTGATGCCGGCTGTAGATAGATCCTGAATCCCTGACCAGTTGATGCCCGCTTCACTTAATACGTCGATGTCCGCCCAATTGATACCGGACACGGACAGATCCTGAATCCCTGACCAGTTAATCCCGGCCGAACTCAATACATCAACGTCACTCCAGTTGATACCTGCCACCGACAGCGCATTGATGTCGCTCCAGTTGATACCGGCGTCACTCAATACGTCTATGTCATCCCAGTTGATACCGGCGGTGCTTAGCGCGTTAATACCGGACCAATTGACGCCCGCCGCGCTGAGCGTTTGAATGCCGTCCCAGTTGACACCCGACGCTGAAAGCTCTCCGATGTTTGACCAGTTGATCCCTGCGTCGCTCATCACATCGATGTCAGACCAGTTCACCCCTGACTTGGAAAGTTCACTCACATTTTCCCAGTTGATATTTGCGTCGAAGATGACCATGAAGTCATCCCAGTTAATGCCGGCGGTGGTTAGATCTGTCAGACTGGACCAGTTCACACCGGCATCGCTCAACACATCGATATCGCTCCAGTTAATGCCGGCGGTCGACATATCCTGGATATTGTCCCAGTTCACACCTGCGTCACTAAGAACATCGATATCACTCCAGTTAATCCCTGCCGTGGATAGATCCTGCAGCCCTGACCAATTCACTCCGGCCGCGGACAATGTCCCGATGTCATCCCAATTGATTCCGGCGGTCGAAAGATCTTGAATTCCGGACCAGTTGACACCCGCGTCGCTGAGCACGTCGATATCAGACCAATTGATGCCTGTTGTTGATAGTTCGGCAATATTTGACCAATTCACACCTGCGTCGCTCATCACGCCGACATCGTTCCAATTGATTCCGGTCGTGGACAGCTCGGCAATATTGCTCCAGTTGACATTAGCGTCACTCAATACGGCAAAGTCATCCCAATTTACGCCCGCCGTCGATAGATCCTGTATCCCTGACCAGTTGACGCCGGCATCACTCAAGGCGTCAATGTCATACCAGTTGATGCCTGTATCACTTAAAACCGCCACGTCATCCCAGTTCACCCCGGAAAGGGTCAACGCTTGCAGATCATCCCAATTGATGCCCGCATCGCTCATCGCATCGATATCCGACCAGTTGATTCCGGCCACCGTCAGTGCGTTCAAATCACTCCAATTCACACCGGCTTCACTTAATATGTTGATGTCATCCCAATTGATCCCGGCTGTGCTCAGGTCATTGATACCGCTCCAGTTCACTCCGGACGCGCTCAATGTCTGAATGCCGTCCCAGTTGACACCGGCCAATGATAGTTCACCGATATTCGACCAATTCACACCTGCGTCGCTCATCACATCGATATCTTGCCAATTCACGCCGGCCGTCGAAAGCTCTGAAATATTCGCCCAGTTGATATTGGATTCGCTCAGTACAGTGAAGTCATCCCAGTTGATACCTGTCGTGGACAGATCGGAAATGTTCGCCCAATTGATCCCTGCTTCACTAAGGGCATCGATATCCAGCCAATTGATGCCCGATGCTGAAAGTTCCGCGATATTATCCCAGTTCACACCGGCATCACTTAACACATCAATATCAGACCAATTGATCCCCGACGCTGACAATTCGGCAATGTTGTCCCAGTTGACGTTGGCGTCACTGATCGCGGCAAAGTCATCCCAATTCACTCCGGCCTTGGACAGTTCACTGATATTGTTCCAGTTCACTCCGGCATCTGTTAACGCGTCAATGTCCTGCCAATTGATACCTGATAAGGACAGCTCACCGATATTACTCCAGTTGATCCCCGCATCACTCAACACATTGACGTCCGACCAGTTTATCCCCGCCGCGGATAGGTCGCGCACGTTCGACCAGTTCACACCGGCATCCGACATCACGCCAATATCCGACCAGTTGATACCCGCTTCAGACATCTCTCCGATATTACTCCAATTCACACCGGCTTCACTTAAGGTATCGATACCATCCCAGTTGATGCCCGTCGTCGACAACTCGGCAATATTTTGCCAGTTCACATTGGCGTCACTGATGACGGCAAAATCATCCCAATTCACCCCGGCCATCGAAAGCTCAGAGATGTTGGACCAGTTGATACCTGTATCGGAAAGCACATCGATATCTAACCAGTTGATTCCTGAGAGAGAAAGTTCACCGATATTACTCCAATTGATGCCGGCTTCCGACATGAAGGAAATGTCATCCCAGTTGACACCCGCCGTCGACATAACTCCAATATCATCCCAGTTCACACCGGCTTCCGAAAACTCGACGAGATCGTCCCAGTTCACACCGGCATTGGTTAAGTCAGCGAGTGAATCCCAATTAATCGTTTCCGACCAGTCAATCTTGGCCCCGCTCATGACCGCGATATCCAACCAGTTGATGCCAGACTCAGACATATATTGCATATCCGCCCAATTGACTCCCGCATCACTCAGCACGTCCAGATCCGACCAATTGATCCCCGCCGAACTCATGATGGCGATGTCATCCCAATTAACGCCCGCCGAGGTAAACTCATCCAGATTCGCCCAGTTCACGCCCGCATCGCTCATCACATCGATATCCGACCAGTTGATTCCCTGAATGCTCATCGCCGAGATGTCGGCCCAGTTCACACCCGCGTCGGTTAAAGCGTCGATATCGTCCCAGTTGATGCCGGCAATCGATAATCGCATGATGTCATCCCAGTTGACACTGGCGTTGCTCATCACCCCGATGTCATCCCAATTCACACCGCCCGCACTGATGGAATCGGTCACCGACTTGATCGCCGTCACATCCGAACGGAGCGTGTCGACATCGGCCCAGTTGATGGTATCGGTCGAGGCCTTGATCGTGGAGATGTCTTCCCAATTAATAGTGTCCGTATCATCATAAATGGCTTCGATGCGGTCCCAGTTGAACGGTGAAGCGATTTTTGACAGCGAAGGTTTGATTGTCGGGATCGGGGCATATGTTCGGTACGTCGTACATCCGGTACAGTCAACGATTCCGATTTCGATAAAGTAAGAATCTAACTCATCCGAAGGCGTCCAAAGCTCGGATTGACACCAGTCTTCGGCGTCCGTCGGATTACGGTCATTGTTGGCACCATTCGAACCAAATTCAAGGATACCACCGGTAACATCATCCGATACCGTTCCGGATTCAAGGTTCCCTGCGGAATTATAAAGGCTACCCGCCAAACACGTATCAAGCGTCCCGTCATCCAACGGCAAGCGTTGGTTATCCGATTCAATCCAGGTGTAGATTGTATATGCCCCGTCACCGGCCAAAGCGTCATCATCCCACACGGCTGCCAGCTTTACCCCTGTACCCGGAAGAACGTCAAACGGATCAGAAATAGCAGAGGTAAGGCCGGGAGCCGTTGCTATCAGCGTGTACAATTCCCCGCCGGCAGTAATAAGCAGATCGGTATAGGCTGCTTTACCGCCTGAAGCCTCGACGGAAGTGGTTCCTTCCAGCGTTCCGGCCCCGGGGTTGTTGAAGATATCCAAGGTAATTTGAGTGGAGTTGTCTGTTGTCACCAAGTTATCATTGGCGTCTCGAATTTCAACGATCGGTTGGCGTCGGAATTCGAACCCGTGTTTTGTTGCGTTAGGAATTTGTGTGAAGACAAGTTTGGAAGGAGTGCCGTGTGACAGAGACTCGGCATTAGGGGAAGTGCCACTCGTTAGACCTGTTGAAGGTCCACCTGAAAAGATATCATCACCAAGGGATGATTCAGCGTCGCCACTGTAGGCTCCACCCGTAAACTGGGCAAGCGCTACCGTCGGGACCTGAGCAAATACAAACAGAACCGCGACCAAACAGGCGACAGCTCTGTGAAATTGATAGTACCAACCGGATTTATTGCTTATTCTCATAAAGAAATGAACTTACTTACAGCAACAATTAAGGAGCCGTCCGAACCAGACGACCTCCCCCAAAAATTCCCAACGATGAATCGTATCGTTGGCTGTAGCCTTCACTGTCCGGATCCTGTGCCGCGTGTGTTCGTGAAGACGTTTGAAAAGCGCGGACATTCGACGATTGAAAATCTCCGCCGCGATAACCGCTGCCCACCGTACCTGTAACTCCCCGGGCGGCATCAACCGCGTTGATCCCGGGCCAGTCCGTATTGGTTGCATTTCCTTCAAAGTTGTTGAGAACTGAGAGTGTTCCGTCACCGTGTGTCCCCAGGAACTGACGTCCCTGACTTCGCCCCACGGTCACGACCATTTCATTAAGATTTCCTGACAATTCCATGTTCCCATAATATCCCGCTCCGCTTGTCGCCCGATTAGTCGTCTCTTCCGCAAAAATTCCTGCACGTATAGCCCCTTTTTGGCCATCCGCGTTGCCGCCGACCCGTCCATCACCTGAGGACCAACTCAAACTATTTCGGTTGATGTTGGCTGATCCGTCAAAGATCTGCTCGCCGCCGTTCTCGTCGGCATCCGGAAAGATCTCGCTGGCCTGAGCCTCATTCATCGTTGTCTTGCCCCAGGCATATTCATTTGGTACAGGTTGAATATCCGTCCCACGCGCCGCTTTTTCATATTCCAATTCGGTCATCGGACGAAGTCCGGCCCAATCGGCATACGCGGCCAGGTCCGGCCATGACAGATAGCTCATCGCACGGTCGGGCCTGAGTGTGGTCGCCACCGCCCGTTCGTCGTTGGAATCCCATGCAATCGTATTGCGATTGACAATCCCGTCGGTGTTTTTACCGCCCTGCAGCGAACTCGTAATGTCACGTGTTAATTTTTGTTCGTAGGTCAATGTGTTGAAAAACCGTACCCACTGCCCTTCGGTCAATTCGTATTTCATCATATAAAAGCCGCTGTACCCCTTTGGAAATGATGATGGAATCAGAAACGTCGATCCCGAGCTGTCTTCACCTGTCGCCCCGGAACTCTGATAGTAAAACCCGTCACTGACGGTGTTGATCACATTGATGGCATTCTCACTTTGGATGTACCAGGCCTCGTTGTCTCCGCTGCCTTGTTTAAACCGGTAGTCCGAAGAACTGTTTCCATCACCGGCATAAAATGAACCCTCAGGGATCTTCACCATTTCAACACCGAAAATCTTAACCACCGTATTGGCAGCGCCGGCCTGATCATCTGTCAAACCGTCTTGGCCGTAATCCCACACAAAGGTGACATTGGTCGCCTCAACGTTACCGGTTGCAAAATTAGTTTGCTCAAGGAAAAAACCACGCTCGTCCTGAGGAACCAGCACTTGAAAACCGCTGGTCGGATCAAATCCGGCGGGGTTCAAGCCGCTGCCGGCCATACTCCCGTGCTTCCAAGTGGTTCCGCCGTCGGTTGAAAACTTGATAAAAGCCCATACCGCGTCATTAGACTCAACTGATTTCCATCCATTCGACCAGCTGAAATCGGCCTGCATCGCGATGACGTTATTCGCTGAATTCATGCTGGTGACCTCTAGATCTTCGATCTGAAGATTGTTCGCATCAACAGCTTTAGCGCTTAAAGAAAACGCTATCCCGGCTACTAAAAAAATTTTTAAGTAATTCATCATAACTTTAGTTGGAATCAACCGTCCGGACTCCCCGTCCGCCGACATTGGCGTAAGCTGTCGGATCTGATTTGGCCGCGTCATTGCGGTCTGAAATTCTTAGTCTGGCTCCGCCGGATTCATCGCTGTATGAACCGCCGCGGTATCCGCTTCCCATGGCGTTGGTCACGCCGCGGCTGACCTGCACATCAGTTCCCGGCCATCCGTCCACATTAGCGAACCCTTCAAATCCCGCTCCGGCCGTTAAAACCCCATCACCATGTTGCCCGGTAAACGCGCGTCCCGTGGCGTTCCCGATTGTGACGGCCTGTTCTTTCAGGTTTCCCGACAATTCCATCACACCGTAATAGCCGGCACCCGCCTGCTCACGGTTAGACGTGGGCGTGGCAAAGATCCCCACGCGCAATGGACCTTGTGCAAATTGCGCGCCGTTTGGAACATCACCGCCGCTGAAAACTTGATTATTAAAATTGGTGTTCGCTCCCGCTGTGACAACGGTTTCGTTACCATCTTCATCTCCGCCTGAAATCGCGTTGGCCGCGGCAATATTTGTCGTTCCCCAGGCAAACGCCCCTTCTTCCGGCTGAACCGGGCCACGTGCCGCTTTCTCGAATTCAAGCTCCGTCATCGGTCGTAGCGCCGCCCAATCCAGAAAGGCCGCGAGATTCATCCAGCTCACATACGATACCGGACGGTTGGGCCGCTGGGTGGAACACGCGAGCGGTGATCCCGAACAACTAATCGTATTGCGAGCCATCACCGCATCGGTATTTTTGTGCGCCCCGTCTGTTAAGTCATGATTCGCGCGCGCCCCGGCTGATGGCAAACCATTCAGAAATTCGACCCATTGACCTTCTGTCAGTTCGTATTTCATCATATAAAAAGCCTGATAACCTTTGGGAAACTCATCGGGAATGGAAAACGATGACCCGGTGGCGTCTTCCGTCGGTAGACCGGCCGACACATACCGGTAACCATTCGTTCCCGGATTTGATACAGAAATACCGGACTCACTCGACACATACCATGGATCAGTGTCCGCACTTCCTTCATTTAGGGACGCTGCGCTCGTTGAATAGTCACCGGCGTAAAATTCCGCTTCCGGCACAAAAACCATTTCTAAGCCGAACACGTTTAGGTACGCCGCGTTCTCTTCGGTGAAGCCGCAGCTTTCATAGTCAAGCTGCAGCGCCACATTCACAGATGACACATTGGCCGCTTTGCCGTAATCATTCAGACGGATAAACGCTCCTTTACGGTCATCCGGCACATAGATCTCAAGATTATTGGCCGTCCCTGTGGACGATCCTGCCGGATTTAAACCACTATTCGTGATGTTGCAGAGTATTTTGTTGGTTGGTGAAACTTCAGGATCATGTAAACGGA
Source organism: bacterium (assembly GCA_030429765.1). Lineage (GTDB taxonomy): Bacteria > Omnitrophota > Gorgyraeia > Zapsychrales > Zapsychraceae > JAGOSC01. Next base: position 16,171 of record JAUIER010000002.1, read on the forward strand.
ACGTCAACCACACGGCGTCGTGATTGATTTTTGTGCGCCACGCATTGTCCCACGATAAGCTAAACTCTGCGCTGAGCGTTTTTGTTGAAGGATTCCGCTGACCGATTTGAACATTACTGATGCTCAAATTGCTAGCCATCGCGACAGAGGCGCATAGCAAGGTCATGACCGCTGTCAACATAAAGGTCAGGTTAAACTTTTTCGTGCAAGGCATAGTCGGGTCTGGGAAATGCACCTTCAGGTCACTATCCGTTGTATCTGCTGTTGATTGACTACTATATATTGTCCTCAGATACACACAGTTTCCTTGAAGTAAACCACTTAATTTACCAAAAATTATGAAATTGTATTAGTTTCCAACCGATGTTTGCGCCCGGGTAAACGGCGCGACAGACAACCCACTCAAACTACCGATATTTTTCCAAATCTTCTTCGAGCTTTGAATCAACCTTGGCTCGCAATTCCAGCTCCGCCTGAACAATCTTACCATTGACGAACTTACGGTCTTTGGCCGACGGATTCAAATACAAATACATTTTGTAGTGCTTCAGCGCTGTTTTGTGATCACCCAGATGCTCACCGCTGACAAAGGCCAAGTTGTAATGCGCGTCCGGATCATTCGGCATTAACGTGATGGCCTGAAAATACTCCCGGGCCGCGATTTCGTAGTGGCCCTTTTGAAAATAGATATTGCCCATGTTGTAGTGCGCTTTGGCCGCGTCTACTTGAAGCCGGTCATCATTGATGCTGTATGAGTCGATGTTTGAAATCAGGTCATAGGTCCTGTTTTCCCGGCCGCTGATTTCGTGATCATACTGAGCTTCGGCGCTGACACCCCCTACAGACAGGATCAATAGGGTCGTGACTATCAAAGATAAAAATCGATCCGATTTGTTTTTTATCTCGTTTTCATTTTTTCGCATCGTCGTCCCTCTTGAATGATTTAGCATTAGTCTGTGCTATAGGATTTAAATGGTTTGATTGTTCCGTTCATTTGCTCATAGTCTTCATGACCGGCCACGATGTGCGGCGTCAAGAAGATAACAATTTCAGTCTGTGCGAAGTTATCAGATGTGCGGCTGAAGACCTTGCCGAGAAGCGGCATTTCCATCAGCACTGGAAACCCTTTTTTCTGGTGCACCCGGTCATCTTTTTTCAGACCACCAAGTATGATTGTATGCGAATCCTGCACCATCACGGTTGTTTCAACTTCGGTCTTGTTGACCTGCGGAATTCCGCCGCCTTGAGATTCAACCGTACCGACAATGGTCGAGATTTCCGGACGCAAACGCATTGTTACAAAACCTTCATCGTTGATCGTCGGCGTGACATTCAACTTGAGTCCGACGTCGATAAAACGAACATCCTCACTGGTAATAGCGTTGTCACCCGTTCCCGATGTCGTTGAGATGATGTACGGAACGGTGTCACCGATGTGAATCTTGGCCTCTTCGTTATTGGTCACTAAAATTTTCGGATTCGACAGAATTTTTGTCTCACTCACTTGCTTGAGCGCACGTAATGTGGCCTCAAATGAATTGATGTCAAAATCACCGTAAGCCACTTGACCGAATGTAGAGGCCAAATTGTCACTGGAGGAGATGTTTCCGATGTTGGTGTAGGTGTTGTTGAAGGAAAGCTTACGCAGGTTGTCGGATCCGCTGTTTCGGAAATCCTTTTGCCAGTCGATACCGACATCGTATTCCGGATTGATAACCACTTGGAGAATTCGGGCATCCACCAGCACCTCTTTGGTCGGTGTGTCGAGTTTTTTGACGACAGACTCGATCTCACGCCGTCTTTCCGGGAAGGCCCGGACAATCAATTTGTTTGAGCGCTCATCCGGTGTGATTGAACCCACCGCTTTAGCGTCGATACGCGCGCGTAATTTATTGGCCACCACATCGGCGCTGGCATACTGCAACGTGTAGACATATGTTTCCAAAGGCTTCTCAATCTCGCGTACCGCTTGCTTCATTTTTTCAATCGCATCGGGTGTGTCGATCATAACCACAGAGCCGGTGTCTTCATCTATTATTATACGTCCAACGTTGCTCTTGATACTGTCCAATGCGGCCAATGCATAGCTTGGCTTGGCGTAATTCAAACGGATGATCGAGACTTCAGTTTGATCCCCAAATCTTTTACCGAACATGGATTCGTGTTCAGCCGCCGTCATAATCTGTACAATTTCACCCTGGACTTTGTACGCCAGGTTATTGGAAATGATAACGATATCCAACGCATCCCGAATTGTTACGCTGTTTAATAAGACGGTTGAACGTCCTTCCACCGTCGGGGAAATGACAATATTAAAGTCGCCTTTAAGCGCGAGAAACTTGATTACGTCCACGATGTTCATGTCCCGGACATCCAGCGAAATTTTTCGCTCCATCCGTTTCATGATCTCTTCTTCATACTGTTTGATGCGAATCGGTTTTGGTTTCTGCGCATGTGCCGGCGTGATGATCGACATGGTAAAAATCATGGCGAGCAGTATAGACAGACAACCCAATCCTGTTAACGTCTTTTTACAGTTGTGGTTTTTCATATCTTAGTATCATCTCCTCGTTTTCATAGCCAAGTTCAACACTATCGGCATAGATCGTTTTGACTTTTATATTCCCGATTTCTTCACCCTTTTGCAGAAAATACGTGACTTGTTTGTCCGTATCTTCAATCATCGCAGAAGCTGTATCCACGCGATCAAGCCATGAAATTCCGACGAGTTTCAGACTTTTTGTCTTGCGAGTTATGTTCATTTGATCAGATTGACGTGATTCGGCCATCATTGCGCCGGGTTCGTACGGTTCAAATATGTTTCTGCGCCCGGCTCCGGCGAGATAGTAAGGCAATTTTTGCGCCATAGGCAGGAGACCGCTCTGAGAGGCTCCGGCATTGGCACCGGTCGAAGCGGTGATATCGATATCCTTACCGAGAAGATCCATGCCGGCCTTGACTTCCAAGGCCACCAGCACGGCGATGCCGAGAATGGCCAATATCAAAACTTTGTTGAACGTCTTGATAGCCGTTAACAAGTCTTGCTTTTTATCAACTTTTTGCTGCGCCTTCGATGCACCACTTCCGTCTCCGGAAGATGCCTGCATCATCTTCAACAATTTTTCTTCGGCGGTTTCTTTCTTCTTAAGGATCATTACGTATAATCTTATATTTGATTAATTATGATATCAAGTTGAAAATCAACTTTTTACAACCTATTTTTGGAGCACCGCTCAAATCAATTTTCTCGACGAGAAAACCGATTGAAAACTGTGCTCGTGTAAGTGTTTTTTTGGGTAATTGGAAAAAAATTCTACAAGCATCAATAATTCATGCAAAAGTGTCACGTAGTTTTCACTTTCGATTCACTGAAAGTTAATCACATGCTTAAGCACGCGAACCACTTTTGTTTTTTGTTTCGCTCACGTCCCCGCATTTTTCAATCGGCGGCGTGTACAGTATTTTTTTGACGAAGAACTTTCTTTGGGTGAGGACTCCCCCTTCACCGCGCGGAGTACAATCCGCATCTGCTATGGGGTCGAGTCATTGGATGTATAAATTTCGGAGCAGAGGATACTAGCAAATTTATTAAAAGAATTTTAGCATTGTTAATAACAGTTTCAAGTATTATATGTATTATTTTATAAAGTGCTTCGGCAGAAAAAACAATGCCCCGCTGACAAATCCGGCCGTGCGGGCAAACGCGCGCAAAAACATCATCCACGCCCCAAACAACCGCTCACCCCACCCCGAAAACATACGCCACGCATAGACTAGCTGGAGGAGCGATAACACAACCACGACCAAGATAAGCCCCGCAACCCCCGCCTTAAAACCCAATCCGGCGATGATCACCAGCGGAACAACGATGAGACACAAAAGAACCTCAACCATATCCTTCCAGAAGGTGTAATCGTCCCCCGTCACCATCCCGGGATGGTTAAGATACATCCTGACCCGCCAGAATCCATGCCGGAACTGTTCCCGCAGATACTTTCCGAGGCGTACGGGATGTTCATGGGCGACCAATGCCTCCGATTCAAACATAATCTTACCGCCGGCCGCCAAAATCTTGTAACTCAGATCGTTATCCTCCCCGCTGGCTTCCCGATACTGCTCATCAAAACCGCCAACTTGTTCATACATCGCCCGTTTGACACCAAAATTATAACTGCCGAATGAACGCGGATGCCTGGGCATCAGCCGAAGGTGCCGAAAACGAATTTCCTGATGCACACACCGGGCCAGCAGCGATTCAGGATTACTGATGCCGTAGCTGCCGCTGACGACCGACACCTCATCAAGCTCAAACCCGCCGATCGCCCGTTCGATCCAGTCCGTATGCGCCCGGCAATCGGAATCGGTGAAAAAGATGACATCACCGGTTGCCCTTCTTGCTCCGGCGTTTCGGGCCACTGCCGGACCGGCATTGGACTGATCAATGACCAGTATGCCGCTTAGACTCTGGAGGATTGATGACGTGTCGTCGGTTGATCCATCATTGACGATAATAATTTCTTGAACGGGATATGTCTGACGAAGCACACACTCAACGCATGCTTGTATGGTTGACTGGCAGTTATAGGCGGGAATAACGACGCTGACGGTTAAAGGACTCATCGTTTCTTGGAAATGGTATACAGCAGCATCCCCCACATCGATCCAAAAAGACCGTCGGGAGAAAAAGCAAATGGAACAGTATTCAATCCACCGCTGGTCAATGGCTTTAGACCATTGCGCTCATTGAGGTCAATCAACTGACTGAGAACAAAAGGATCCTCTTCAATGCCCGGCATAAAGAACGGCCGTATCAGTTCCCACGGAGACCAGCGGTTGGGAACGAATGTTACCAGCACCCCCTCCGGTGAGAGAACACTGGAAAGGTTCGTGATAATCTTATCCTGATCCACCGGGGAAAAATGCTCCAGGAGTCCGTCCGAAAAAATCAGATCAAACTTTTCCTTCGTAAGCCTGGACAACTTATCTTCAACGAGATTCGCTTTGACCAGTCGGGCGCGCCCGCCGGTTTTTTCTTGGGCAATATCAAGCGCCGCCTGTGAATAGTCCAAGGCCGTTGTTGCCATTCCATGCTCGCAGAAAAATTGTGAAAAAAATCCGCTGCCGCAACCGGCATCCAACGCGTGTTTATTTGGTCCGACGTACGGCTGCAACATGCGCATGATTCTTTTCTTTGACCAACTGACTTTTGTAAACTTTTGAGTCTGTTCCAGACTCCAATAGTTGTTCCAATCGTTTGCCTTCGGCCTTGCCTCTTCTTTATCAATTGCTTTAGCTTTTGTTGTTGTCATGCCGCGCCTCTTCCTTGAGTTGTTTTATTTCAAATTCTAAAATTCCGATTTTTTGGGCCATTGAATCATTTCGATTATTTTGTTGACACAAAAAGACAGTCATAAGCAGACTCAAGCCAACAAACACTGTGAGTAACGCAAAGAAAATAAAATTACTCGGCAACTCAAAGCCTAATGCAAATGCAATAGCGAATAATAATTTATCAAACACAGCGAAGAAAACACCTAAAACACCGACGAGAATCCAGCCAAATCCATATTTAAATGTTAACTTTTCTTTGCGTATTAATTCTAAAACTCCTAATAAAATTCCCAACGCAAACGTAATCGTTATCGCTTTAATGATCACGTTACGCTAACTCCTTTTTTTGTTTCATTCTTCCTAATATAATTGCGATCGTTACTTTGATCATGTAGTACAACGTTTTAAAATAACGAATGGAACTGTTACCGGAAAATCTTTTACGCATGACAACCGGCACTTCAACAATGCGCGCGCGGTATCTTCCCGCCACAACGATAGCCTCCGGTTCCGGGAAATCATGCGGATAATATTTTGCAAACAACGCGATCATTTTTTTATTATACGCGCGGAATCCGCTGGTGGGATCAGTCACTTTGTACTGCGTTATTACGCTGATTAAACGCGCGAAAAAATTGATACCGATGCGGCGTACAAAGGAAGATTGATAACCCAAAAAAGGAGGAATGAAACGGCTGCCGATACTCATATCAGCTTCGTTATTGATCACCGGTTCGATGAGACGTTTGAGGAAATTAATGTCATGCTGACCATCTCCGTCAACCTGGACGGCCAGGTCAAACCCATTTTGCTGCGCAAACTTGAAACCGGTCTGAACCGCCCCGCCGATACCCAGATTAAACGGCAGTGAGATCACATACGCCCGCGTGGTTCGCGCTTCCCGCGCTGTATTGTCCGTCGATCCGTCGTTAACCACCACAACCGACAATGACCCGCCTAAATCAAGGATTTCATTGACCGTTTTGACGATACTTCCCTCTTCATTATAGGCCGGGACGATAATGAGCGTCTTGACCTGCTGCAGCGTCTCCGGTGAAGGGGATGACTGATCAATTGGGACCGTCTTCTTCATCATAACTTAACTAGGTTGTTTGTTCACATACAACAGATAGGATGTCGCGTACTTGAGGATATCGTCCCATTCATTTTCGGAAACGATTCGATCCGGAACCAAACCATCGAAACTAAACACTTTTCCGTCCGGGTGATGCCCTCGCGCAGTGACTAATAATACCATAGATTCGTCGTCCAGGTGAAACATACTTTTCAAAAATACCTGCCCGGCGGAGTTTTCGCCGATCAAAACCGCCCGCTGACGGCGCTGCAGGATCCCCGAGAACAGCTCTGAGGCGCTGCCGCTGCCATGATCAATCAGAATCGCCATCGGCCCGGTATAATGATACTCCTCCGGGATCGTCGGGACATCCAGCAATGCTTTAGGCTGGTTTTTCTTCTGAAAATAGGCAAACTCATCGCCCGGCGGCAGAAAAAATGAGGAAATCTCACGGGCCGCCAGGGGCGGACCGCCGGGATTACCCCTTAGATCAATGATTAAGCCCTTGATCTCCCCTTGCTGACGCATAAAGGCCAGATGACGAAACATATCATCCGCGGTTTTGCGGTTAAATCGGTCGATCTGCAGACAATAGATACCGTCGACCGGGATAGGCACATCAAACACCGTCTGCTTGAAATATTCCTGACTGACCACCGTCATCGATTTCTTTTCCCGGGTCCGGCCATCAAAATAATCCAACACCACCCGACTGTCCTCAAACGAGGTCAACAACTCCACAATTTGTTGCTGGGTGAAATCCTGAACCGGCTGCTGATCAATCTGAACAATCAGATCATTTACCCGTAAACCATTCTTGTAGGCATCGGACCGCGGCTCCACAAATGAGACACGAAATCCCAGCGGCAGTTTTTCCCCCTGAATACCGATATCAACTTTTTTTCCCAATACCGTCTCTTCATATTCCTTGGCCGGTTTGGGCGGATAAAACGCCGAAAAAATATCATCGTCTTCTTTGAGAAAATCGATCAGAAACGCCGCGCTACGCCACCGCACATAATCGCTGGACTTGCCTTCACTTTGTAATTGCTGGTATATCTTGGAATTAAACGTTTCGATGAAACGATCGTAGTCGGCGCGGTCGAGATCAATGTAGTAATTGTCGGACATCACTTGATACACCTGTTCGAAATAATCCAGATACCCCTGATAAACGTGATCCGAATGGGGTTGCTCTTCCGTCGTGGAGGTCTGCGCATGAAGATCTTCGCCGGATAGACACGGACTCACCGCGGCTAGACATCCGATTAAAAATAAACTTGAAGGATTTTTCATTTTCGTAAGAGGTAATGTAAAGTCTGCTCATGACACCTGAGATCGGTATCAAAAAAAATCCCCACTGCAAGATAATCCTGCAGTGGGGCAAAAATATTTACTCATTTAGTTTAGCTGTCTTACCAGACCGCCGACTTCGTACCGGCTGATCTCACCGTCGTTGTTTGTATCAAATGTTTTAAGCAAATCGGAACTGACCTTGAAACGCCCTTTGTTACGGACCGACGACACGACATCTTTGTAAAAATCGGTCACTTCAGATTGCTGAAGCATCCCGTCACGATTAATGTCGTACAGACGCTCAACGCGATTGGTGACGCGCGGCTCTGTTGAAGTGTTTTCCATCGCCTGATCGATCACTTCGATTTCCTGCAACGCCGCGCTTACCGCATCGGTGGTAGACATCGTTTCAGCCTCGGCTTGAACCTCGTTGGTTTGCGTTGTGTACGAATTCGCTACCGGAGCCGCTTCCTGACGATTGACCTGCGTCGCTTGTGCGCGGGAGGTCTGCGAGGATGACTGCGTTCCCATTCGGCGATTTCGTCGATCATAATTGATCATTTGGGCATGAGACACTTCCACCGCGACAAACAGCAGAACAAACACCCATAAAAATTTTTGAGCTGAAAACTTCATCAAACATCCTCCTGTAAAAGTTATCGCCAACTTGATTTCATTATATGGCTTTGGCCTGGCATGTCAATCGTTACGGCCATTATTTTGATCTGTTTCTAAAGTCAGATCCACATAATACTTAGCCTTCTGCCTCAAATCGCGCAGGCACTGCTCTTCCGATGCTGAGACCCCCGAGGCCGCCTCTGTCACGCCCATACGTTCTGCCAACACACGCCTAACGGCCTGCGGATCCACTGCGGCATTGCTCACAAACTCCCGATGCGGACGATCCCCCCTGTACTCCGGCCGGTCCTTGGGATGCCTGAGATACCTGGATATGAGCGGTAAATCAAAGTCGTAGAGCAGCGTTCCGTGATGCAGGACATAATGACGCCCGCGCTTCTGCGCGTTGCCGGAAATTTTACGGTCTGAATCCGCCAACGCGATATCCGAGATCGGTAAATAACGCGAGCGGACACCCAGCCGCTCGAGCGTGTCGACGACTGTCCCGAGGATATATTCGTATGACTTTTTTAAATCAGCCACCTGGGGCGTCTTCTCTCTAGATAGTATATAGGAGTAGTTCATGCAGCCCGCCCCCTGAAGAACTGTACCGCCTCCCGACGCACGGCGCAACACCGGCACGTTGTGAGAACGCACCTCCTGGATTTGGACATCATCCATCAGCTTCCCAATGCGCCCCAAGACCACAAAATATACGGGGGATTCCCAGAAGCGCAACACCTCACCACTCAGACCCTGCTCCGCCAACTGCAAAAGCACCTCGTCGTACAGGATATTATCTACCGGACTTTCGAATGATATGTCTTTGAGGATCATGGATGGGGTTTTACTGCGTGAAATAATTCGTATTCAGCTCGCGCGCGGCCTTGACCTCATCTGGACGGCTGATCGGCGTGGTTTTGGGCAGACCATGGAACATACCGGGGTTTTCCTGACTTTCAAGGTCCGCCTGCAGCATGCATTCGATAAATTCATCCAGCGTGGTCCGCGATTCGGTTTCCGTCGGTTCGACCATAACGGACTCCTTCACGGTTAACGGAAAGTACACTGTCGGCGGATGAATCCCCTGATCGATCAAATACTTGGCAATATCAACGGCGTGAACCCCGCGTTCGGCCTGCTTCTTGGCGGAAAACACAACTTCGTGCATACACAACCGGTCAAACGGCAAATGAAATTTATCTTTGAGACAAGCCTTGATATAATTCGCGTTCAACACAGCATGATCGCTCACCGCCCGCAATCCTTCTTCACCAAGCAAGAGAATATACGCATACGCCCGCAGCAACAGCGCAAAATTTCCATAGAATGAGGCAATGTATCCAATCGAATCTTCATAGTCATAATCAAGGGCGAATGTCCCGTCAGATTTTTTGACCACACGTGAAACCGGCAGGAATGGTTCAAGTTTCTTGTTAACCCCAACCGGGCCAGCTCCCGGCCCGCCACCGCCATGCGGCGTGGTAAACGTTTTATGTGTGTTGATGTGCATGACATCGAAACCGATATCACCGGGACGGCACCGTCCGAGGATCGCGTTTAAATTTGCACCGTCGTAGTACATAATCCCGTCGACATCGTGGATCATCTGAGCGATCTTATCGATATCAGAATTAAACAAGCCATGCGTGTTCGGACAGGTCAGCATCAATCCCGCCACTTCATCATTGATCTTTGACTTGAGAACCTCAAAATCCATCACCCCGTTTTCATCTGACGGGATCGAGATGGTGTCGTAGCCGGCAATACGGGCCGTAGCCGGGTTTGTCCCATGCGCGGAATCAGGCACGATGATGTAGCGCTTCTTATTCCCTTTGGCCTTGTGATACGCGGCCATCATCATCACCCCTGTCAACTCGCCATGCGCGCCGGCTAGCGGCTGCATCGTGAAACTGGCCATCCCGGTCATCTCACACATCCACTGTTCGAGATCATAAAGAACTTCAAGTGCGCCTTGAGTGAGACGCTCACCATCTTTAAGTTGCGGCAGCAATGGATGCAGGTTCGCAAAACCCGGCACCCGCGCCGAGGCCTCGCAGAATTTGGGATTATACTTCATCGTACACGATCCCAATGGATAAAAATGTGTATCGATTGAGAAGTTTAACTTCGACAATTGCGTGTAATGACGCACCACGTCGAGTTCAGACATTTCAGGAAATGGACAATCTTCGCTGCGCAGATACTTGGCATCAATTTTCCCGGCGGCCGGCACATCCAGCGCCGGATTCTTATATCCTCGACGCTGATCGACACTTTTTTCAAACACCAAACTCATGTCGTCACCTCGGCGGTCAACCCCGTTAATACATCCTTCAGCGCCGCGCAATAATTGTCAATGTCCTGACGCGTACGTTTTTCTGTAACCGCCACGATCATATAGTTGTCCATTCCACCATAGTAACGCCCGAGGGGGAATCCCGCCGCAAATCCACGTTCAATCATTCGATCCATAATCGTCGACGCGTCGACCGGAAGTTCAACGGTGAACTCATTGAACGTCGGCGATGAACGCATCACCTTGACGCCATCAATTTTATCTAGTGATTGCCGCGCATATTCCGCTTTATGCAGATTTGTCATCGCCAACTCTTTAAATCCTTGCCGCCCGACAAGCGCCATATAAATTTGCGCCTGCAGGGCGCAGAGCGATACGTTCGTGCAAATATTTGATGTGGCCTTGTCCCGACGGATGTGCTGCTCGCGCGCCTGAAGTGTATTCACAAAACAGCGCTGACCTTTTTGGTCGACGGTTTGTCCGACTATCCGACCGGGCATTTTACGAATATACTTTTTCTTCGTCGCCATAAACCCAAGGTACGGCCCGCCGAAGTTCAGCGGCAATCCCAGACATTGCCCTTCCCCCGTGACGATATCCACATCCATCGATCCCGGTGTTTTCAGGATCCCCAGTGCCACCGGATAGACACTTTGAATGACTAGAATACCCAACTCGTGAGCGCGCGCGACGATGTCACTGTGATCATCAATCGCCCCGAAGAAGTTCGGATTCTGCAGAATGATCGCTGACGTGTCTTTGTCCAGATGCTTAAAGATCTCATCCCGACTGGATTGACCGTGAACCACTTGCGTTTCCACAAATTTGTAATTCAGGTTCTTGGTATACGTATCGATAATCTTACGGTAGATCGGACTGACACCCCCGTCCATGACGATCTTGTTACGACGGGTGATCCGGATGGACATCATGGCGGCTTCGTACAGCGCGGTACCTCCGTCATAAAGCGAGGCATTGGACACCTCCATCCCCGTCAACGCGCAGATCGAACTTTGAAATTCGTACAACGCCTGCAACGTTCCCTGGGCCACCTCCGGCTGGTAGGGTGTGTAGGCCGTATAAAACTCCCCGCGGGAGATCATGGCATCCACCGCCGACGGCACGTAATGATCGTAGTAACCGCCGCCCAAAAAAGAAACCAGATCGACCGAATTTTTACGGGCCAGATGTTTGATATGCTCAAGCACATCATATTCCGAGCGCCCGTCGGGAAGATTAAATGACTGGGGGTAATGCTGGGGCTTGATATCGGCGAACAAGTCGTCAATCGACTTCACACCGATCGTGTTCAGCATGTGTTGAATGTCAGCATCTGTGTTGGAGATGTAGGGAATCAAAAATTATCCTGCACTTTCTAAAAACTTTTCGTACTCTTCGGAAGTCATCAGATTATTTTTTTCTTCCAGGTCAGAAAGACTGATTCGTGCGACCCATCCCTTTTCGTAAGGAGATTTATTGATCAGCCCTGGATTCTCCTCAAGCTCTTCGTTGACTTCAAGGATCCGCCCGGACATCGGAGAGAAAATATCACTGGCCGCTTTGACAGACTCAATTGAGGCAAGCTCTTCAAATTGCTCCACCTCGTCATCCACCGACGGCAACTCGATAAAAGTGATATCACCTAATGAATTCTGAGCATAATCAGAAATACCAACATAAGCCTCATCTCCGTCGATATTAACCCATTCATGCTCTTTGGTGTAGAGCAAGTGTTCCTCAATTTCCATCTTTTTCTCCTTTAGCTTTTAAGAGAACCGTTCTTGTAAAAAATCTTGCTTGAAATTTCTGCCTCGGCGCGGCTGCGCTCTGTGCCGAACATCACCGCCTGCCCCTGAACGGCATGACGCTGATCGATTAGTCCGACGCCTATTCCTCTTTCGAGATGAGGCGAAAAGGATCCGCTGGTGACGACACCGATCACTTCTCCGGCTTCCGTGTATATCTGCTGTTCTGAACGCGGCGAACGCCGACTGCGTGAAACTAGTCCGACGAGTTTGCGCGGCACACCGGCGTCTTGCTGCCCCTGTAACGCAGCCTTGCCAATAAAGTCTTTGTCAAAATCGATGAAACGGTTTAGCCCTGACTCCAGCGCCGAAATATCTTCGTTGAGCTCATGTCCGTACAATCCGTATCCGACTTCCAGACGAAGAACATCTCTGGCTCCCAATCCGGCCGGTTCGACCCGTTCGTCCTGCATCAATATCTGCCAGTATTCCAGCGCCCGGTCCCACGGGCAATAAACTTCATAACCGAGTTCACCGGTGTATCCTGTGCGACTGATCAAGACATTCTCTCCCAAGAAATTGAAAAAATCAAATGTATAATAGGCTAAATTTTCGACACCGGGGACATGTTGTTTCAAGACTTCCCTCGACAGTGGTCCCTGCAGATCAAGCTTGGCGGTATGAAATGTCACGTCGTCAAATTGTGCGTCTTGCGTGAGCTGATTTTTAAACTGCTGCGCGTCTTTGTCGATGGTCGCGCCATTGACCACGATAAACCATTTGTCCTGCTCCAAACGAAAAACAATCAGATCATCGATCACACCCCCGTCGACATTAAGCATCCCGCCATAACGGCAGGACTTGACCGGCAGGTCCGACAGCCGCTGCGTGACAATTCGATCCAGACCACTTTTCATCAGGTCGCCCTGAATGATAAACTCACCCATATGCGAAATATCAAACAAACTGGCCTGTTGGCGCGTTTGCGCATACTCATCCAGGATGCCCGCGTACTGCACGGGCATATCCCATCCGCCGAACGGGACCATCTTCGCGCCGAGGCGGACGTGTTCATCAAATAGTGGTGTTTTTAAAAGCTGTGCGTGTGTCGACATGCTCGTTACGTGTTTGTTACAACTAGGATGGAATTAAAAAACGCGCCCGGGTGGATTCGAACCCCCGACCCTCAGTTCCGAAGACTGATGCTCTATCCAGCTGAGCTACGGGCGCAATATGTTAACCGGTTGGCCGCGGACGCTACTGTTCTGGCCATCATGAATGGCCGTCCGCCAGCTGTCGGTTAGTCACAAACAATTGAATCTTGGTGTTGGTTATAAATCGGATAAGGAATTTATAAGCGTGCTAAATATACCATTTTTCCAACTTTCTGCAAAGCATATTTTTTATCACTTTTACGGACGCTTGTCGGCTTCAGCCATATGCCGTTTGATCCGCTCCACGTAGGCCGGATTGACGGGGTGATTCAGACGTTGGGCGCTTATAATGTCATCGTAAGCCCGGTCGTAATCACGTTGGGTAAAAAACATAAACGACCGCTGATAGTATATATCGGCCCGGTCAGGCTCCATTTCCACCGCCTGATCAAACGCGTCGATCGCCGCGGAAAAATTGTTTTGCCGCGCCTGCAGCCGGGCAATCGCCAGCTGCACACTCACATCCGGACGACCTGCCGCCAAGGCATCCGCATAATGCGTCAATGCTCGGTCAAGATCACCCTTGAGTTCATACGTTCGAGCGATGCTCTTTTGGATGACGGGATAGTCGGGTTGCAGCTGCTGCGCGCGCTTGAAATCAGCCAAAGCCTCTTCATACCGTTTCATTTTGGCGAAGACATTTCCCCTATTCACATAGGTCCGAAAGTCATTTGGGTCCAGCCGTAAGGCCGCCTGGTAATCCGTCAAGGCCTCACGATACTTCCCAATCCTCGAGAAGACATTACCGCGATTCACGCGGGCCGACTTGGAGTCGGGATCGTGCTCAAGCGCCTGGTTAAAATCATCCAATGCCATGGCGTATAGCTGCCTCTCGTACAGATACAATCCCCGGGCATTCAGCACGTCGACATTTGCTGGATCCAGTTTCAAGGCTTGCTGCAACGCATTCAATCCTTGACGGTCCTGCCCTTGTTTCAAATACGCCCGTCCCAGATTCAAGTAACCGCGGTGCTTGTCCGGTGACTTCTGAACCACGTCCTGCCATAGTTTGATCTCTGAGCGCCAGACCTGATTACGCTGAATTGTCAGAATCGACAACACGCCGATCAACCCGGCAGTCACCGCCATACGTCCGCGCCGGTCACCGAGAAGCATCCAAATCCCGTCGCTCATCACCATAAAAAAACCAATCGAGGGCAGATACATACGGTGCTCAAAGATCACATGACGAATCGGGATCACACTCGACTCCACCAACAGCGTCACAAAAAACCAGAAAATCCCAAATGCCATGACTGGACGCCGGGATCGGTAAACAGCAGCCAGGCTCAGTAAGGTCAGAATGCCGACAATCGCCAGCCATGTCGGCCAATGCCACAGTTCCGAGACAACCGGATAATCGTAATCCAAATTCTGACCCCAGGGGATGATCAACAAACGGATATATGTCCAGATAACCGTCGGCTGGGTCCATAAATAGTTTAATGATGTGATCGTGTCCCCGACGTGTGAATGCGATGCGATTTGATTACCGATTATTTCACTGATGCGAAATCCATACATCGCCGGAATCATGCCGATCCCTAACACACAGCCGCACCACATCACGATGGCTGCACGTGAATTCGTTGTGTTTGATTTGTTGCCAAAAAATGCGTAATAACTGATCAACATCATGATCGGCAGCGTCAGGGCGATCTGCTTGGTCATCATGGCCAACCCGCCACATATGATCGACGTCGCCAACCAGCCTTTTCTCAACGCTCCTGCCGGCTTGAGCCACGCCGTCAGCCAACTCCACATGGCAGCCAGATAGAACAGCGTTGCTAAACTCGTAAACCGCTGCGTGATATAGCTCACTGCTTGCGTCTGGACGGGATGAACTAAAAACAACATGGCAACTATGAGCGCCAATCCAGGCGATCCCCCCTCTTCTCTTCGAGCGGGACACCTGACGCACGCAGATAAAAGCGTCACGAGCTTATAAACCAGGAACGTATTTATTATGTGGATGACAACATTCGTGAGGTGATAGCCGAGGACACTGGTTCCGTGCAGCTGATAGTTGACGGCAAAGGACAATAATCCGATGAATCTCGTCGGGACAGGAAAATGATTGTAAATCCGCCCGATATCTTCGAGCTGATGGACGTCACTGTTCCGGACAATGTACTCATGGTCGTCAAATTGGAATTCTCCGTTCAACGATGGACTGTAGATCAGAAAACCCAGAAGAAAAAAAAGCAGCAGACAATAAAGCGGATGATGAAATAATTTTTTGATCATAAATTTCCGGTCAATCCATTAAGAACCACACACCGATCAGACCATTACAAAGCGGGCATACACAAAACACAAACTGAATAGTGTTAACAACGCCAGACACACCCAGCTTAATCCGATCTTAAATCCCGACGGACGATACTCGGCCGGCACATTGTCCAGCCCCATGGTTTTGAGATTGAGAAAGGCGAAGATGGGTGTCGCCAGGAAGGCCAGCGTCGTAGCAAAATAGATAAGCAGCTTCATACGGGTAACAAACAAACCGATCACGATAACCGAGCAAACAGAAATCAGGATCATCGATGAAAGATAGATACGCTCCTTCTGCTCGGACATTGACGGCCGGACCATGACCATCACCTCACGGATCACCCGCGGGAAGGCATCCAGACAGCAAATTGTCGTGCTGAACATTGTGGTCGCCGCCGCGGTGGCAATCACCCACCAGCTCCATCCTCCCAGCGCCCGAGTGTACAAATCCAGCACCTGCCCGGTAAACGCCACGGCCTTACCGGAAAACTCTTCACCGGTACCGTACATCACCAATGCGCCGAGCCCTAAGAACATGAGAGCCATCACCAGCGTTCCCCAGTAACCGATATGAAAATCCATCAATGCATGTTTAAGATCCGGCCGATGCCCGGTCTGTCGGATACGCTCGGAACACCAGAAACTATGCCAGACGGAAATTTCCAAAGTCGTGGGCATCCACCCCATTAACGCGACGAGAAACGTAATGTCCGAGGCCTGCCCCCAGTCAAATGATCGACTGAACCCCGGCTCAGCCAGGCTTCCTTTGAGCAAGGCGGCACCGAACGCAAAGACCGTTGAGACACCCAAAAAGATAATCATGCATTTCATCAAACGGTCAAGCAGCGGATACTTACCCGCACTGAGGATGACAACACAAACCGTCAGCAAGATTGCACTGAGATACACCGGTTCGTACGGCCACTGAAACACATTCACCAAGAGCCCTGTCGTCACCAGCGTCACCGCCGACTGAATTGGGATCATGGTGCATAAAGAAAGGATTAAAAACAGATTGAAGGCCCATCGCCCCTGCCGGCGATAGCCGTGCAGCAAATGCTCACCCGTGGCAATCGTGTAGCGCGGACCAAATTCAAAGAAAGGAAATTTAATAACCATCGCGGCCACCACCGCGAAGACGAGACCAAAACCGTAGACGGCACCGGCCCGTGTGGACTGGACTAAATGTGAAACGCCGATACTGGTCCCGGCGAAAATCAATCCGGGACCGATCGTCTTGATCAGTTTGTTTAGGGGACTATTCGGATTTTTTTGCATACTTCTTCGTCTTGTATCCCATCCACAGACCAAACCATAATCCCAGCGCGCAGAATAACGGGACACAGATCATCAGGTACAGCTTGAACTTTTCCTCCTGAAGACCGACGAATTGTATCCCGGCATCGATGGTGAGATTGGCCAGCATAAAGGCGATCAGAACTCCGGTCGGCAATCCCCATAACACCAGCCCCACAAACACCCATAACATGGTCAGTGTGCTCATACTATTCTTCCTCTTTAAAACCCTCGACGACTTTCTTGACCTCGGTTTCCGCCTTCTCGATCTTGGACTTGCATTCCTTGATCAGCGTAGCCGCTTCCTTGACCTTGGCGGAAAGTTCATCCACATCAATTTGTTCTTTTTCAATCCGGCTGATGATGTTCTCCAGCTTTTCGATGGATTTGCTGTACTTGTTGTCCGACACTGTTATTCTCCCTCTGTTTCTTTGATTGACTTGACCTCACTGGTAACGATGCTGCTGACAAACTCCGTGACGATCTGTTGCTGCACTTTAATATCTTTGGCCTGGCGGATCAGCTGCCCATCTTGGGTTCGGGTGATACTGAATCCACGTTTGAGCGTATTGTTAGGATGCAGGATCGCCACCACTTGATCAAAATTTTTAAGCTTCAGCCGTTCCGCCGTAATCCGGTTCTCCGCCATCCGGACGAGTCGGCTCTGGTATTCATTGAGTTCACGCTGCTGGGTACGGAACGCGGCGCTGTGCGCCACTTCAATGATCCTGATAAACCCTTTCAACCGTTGCTTCTGACTGTCAATCCGTGACCGGGACGCCTTAACTAAATTCGTTCTCAAGTTTGACAGATTCCGCCTTGACTGCTGAAGGAATATCGACGGCTGCCGCTGTATTGTCTGCGTATATTCTATCAGTCTTTTATTATACGTTTGCAAATAATTCCGCGTGCCATTCTGCAGCCGCACAGAACGATCCTTGAGCCTGTTCTTCTCCTCCTGAAACTTCTGCTGACTTAATTCCGTCAGACGGCGGAAATTCTGGTCCAGACGGTCATTGTACCGACCGATGTGGTCCACTAAAAATTGGGCGATCGCCGTCGGCGTCTTGGCATAGGTATGCGCCGCCATGTCAGTGATGCTATTGTTGATCTCATGTCCGATCCCGCTGAGTACCGGCAACCGGCTATCGGCGACTTTTTCCGCGATTTTCTGACTGTCAAAATCCGCCAGATCAGCCAACGATCCTCCTCCACGGGTGATCACGATCACGTCGAGATTCTTGATCCGCTGAAGATCATCCATCGCCGCGCACACATCCGCCTCGGCCTTCTTACCCTGCATTAAGGCGTTACGCAAATAAACATTAAAACCGATCTGGCTTCGGTTCAGCTCTGAAATAAAATCGTTATAGGCCGCGGAATTGTCGGAGGTAATCAATCCGACATTTAATGGAACCAGCGGCAACGGTAACTTCTTGTTTTTGTCCAGCACACCGCGCTTTTTTAATTGGGCGATCAGCTTTTGTCGTTGCTGCGCCAGCTTGCCCAGTGTATAGGTGGGATCAATGCTCTCGACGACCAAACGGACCGCGCCGTGCGGCGGGTAGTAATCAACTTTACATGAAAATTTGACTTCTATGTCATCCGTCAGCTCAAAGGCGTTCTCGGCCTTCTTTAGCGTATGCTCGATAAACGCCTTGCGTCCCCCGAATAAAACCAGATCCGCCTTGGCGACAATCGTCTGGGACACCTCATCCTTTTCAATGAGCTTAAAAAAGATATGGTTCTTATTCCGGCTACGGTCATACTCCTGAATCTCACCGCAAATCCAAACCGGTTGAGGAAAGGCCGCGTTCAAAACATCCTTAATGAATTGATTCAATTGCGAAACAGTAAAAACACTTTTAACCATGACTCTCCATTACCTGATGGTACGTTGCCGCATCCAACTCGGAAAAACAACAGAATACAATTTGTTGAAGTTCCGCCTCCTCTGATTCAACGGTCTGAATCGCGATCTGTGCCGCTCGAGTTTTGGGAAACCGGTACACCCCGGTACTGATACACGGAAACGCGATCGACTGAATTTTTGCTTCACGCGCCAACCGCAGGCACTCACGATAGCAGCGGGCAAGCAATTCGTCCTCCTGATGCAAACCGCCGTTCCACACAGGTCCGACTGTGTGAATCACATACTGCGCCGGCAAGTTGTACCCCCCGGTGATCCGCGCCTCTCCCGTCGGACATCCGCCGATCCCGATACATTCGTCCAGCAACTGCGGTCCGGCCGCTCGGTGGATCGCGCCGTCCACACCTCCTCCACCACGTAACGAATTATTCGCCGCGTTGACAATCGCGTCCACTTCAAGCCGCGTGATATCGCCGACATAAACCTGAATCTTCTTCATCAGACTGATCAATCCTTGGTCCAGATGCGCGTGTTCAAATTAAGATCCTCCACAATACCGACGGCTAATTGCAAATCCTCAAAGTATTCTTCAATCGGCTCGACATTCAAAAGCGACTGAAACATGCGCGGCTCAAAAAGATTTCGCGAAAAGGATATGGCGATATGCACATTCGAATCCAGAAACGACAAGCGGATATTCCGTCCGGCTTTTTCTTTAAACTCAACAATCCGCAACATTAAGCTCGGCGAAAGAATATAGCGAGCCTCGGTCTGATCGGTAGAATACACAACAAAGTGCCGCTCGAAATCCGGATCCTCGAGCTTAACCAGATCCGGCCGACGACGTCCCAGCGACTGAAAAAATCGTGAGATCCCTTTAAACAGCCTCTCGGAGCGATCCGGCAGGACAAATGTTTCGCCGGCAAAGTGTTTGTTAAAATCCGCGATAAAAAACAAGCCGCGATGAATGGTATGACGCTGACGTCGTCCCTTGCTGTCGCGGGTCTCGTAAGCCGCGTGAACTTCAGAGAACTCAACAGCCGTCGCCCCGATCTTCCCCTTCACCAGATCGTCACCGTTATAGATCTCCGGCGTCTTCAAAAACAAACGGCTAAGACGGAACCGGTCGAGCGGAATCATCCCATCCTTGTCATACTGCAAACTCGGATCAACAAACGCCACGAGCGGCGCAATAATCACATCCTTAAACTCGGCCTTGTATCCGCGCGTGATCTGATTGAACAGGATAATCGCCATTAAAAGCGAAAAGAAAATTATGATCCCTGGAGCCGGGCCCAAATCCCGCAGCATCAACGCCAGCCCAAGCCCCGCCAATACAGACGGAACAATCCAGCGCAGCATCTTCTGTACCTGCTCCAGCCTGACTTTTTCAAGCCGTCTCAGATCCGGAAGCAGATCCCGCTCATAGAACACTCTCAGCTCATCCAGCGATTTCATAGCAAAAAATCCGGCATGAACTATTTTTTGAAGATATCCCCGACATTGACATTCTCGCGTTCGCCCTCGGGAATTTCAAACATAGGCTTGCGTTTATAACCGATGATACCGGCCACAATATTGGTCGGGACCATTTCCACCGCGTTATTATAATCCAGCACAGTCGCGTTATACGTGCGCCGTGACGCGGAGATTTGCTCTTCCACTTCATTCAGTGTTTTTTGCAGGTGCAGGAAGTTGGTATTGGCCTTCAGGTCCGGATAATTTTCGACCGCAACCATGATGCCGCCGATGGCCTTGGATATCTGATTGTCCAGCTCAACCTTCTGATCGCTGGACAGATTTCCTGACATCGCTCTGGAACGCAAAGCGGTAATCTGTGTCAGCGTTTCCTTTTCATGTTCCATATACTGCTTGACGGTTTCGACGAGATTTGGGATCAAGTCGTATCGCTTTTTCATCATGACATCCATGCCGGAAAAAGCGTTTTCCACCTGATTCTTTTTCCCGACCAATCCGTTGTACATGCTGATAAACATAACCAGCAAGACAACAATGACACCCAGGGCAATCCACATATGTTCCTCCTGACTTATCGTTGTGTTAACTAAAAATTACTCGGCGGGTTCCTGGTAGGCAACCCCTTCCACAAATTCCAGCGCGTCTGAGTTGATACAGTATCGTAATCCGGTCGGGGCCGGACCATCCTCAAACACATGACCTAAATGCGCGCCGCTCACCCGGTCCACCACCTCAATCCGTTTCATAAAAAGGCTGTTGTCTTCATGCAGCTCTATGTTGGCCTCATGAACGGGTTTATAAAAACTCGGCCATCCGGTCCCGGAATCAAATTTATGATCTGAATGAAACAAATCATTACCGCTTACCTTGGATCGATAAACACCATGACGTTTGTTGGCATTCAGCGAGCCGGAAAACGCGCGCTCTGTCCCTTGACGAAAGGCAATCTCAAATTCCTGATCATTGAGAACTTTCCGCCAGTCTTCCTCGGGCTTGTACACGTGTTTCATCTTTGTCATTGCCCCGCGTTCAACACTATAGACCTCGGACTCACCTGTTTGATATTTTTTCAGATCCGGCTTCAATTTTTCCTCCATTCGTTGTACGTATTGTCTGGACGGAGATTCGGCCTGGGTCAACCGATATCCAATCAGGACACAAATGACAATTCCTACTGCAACGAGTGCATATTTCATCGGACGCAACGCCCCTCTTAACTACATTGATTTTTGTTCATGAACTCGATGACGCGTTTGTCGATCAGGATGTGATGATCATAAATCGGCTGACGCAGCACAATCCCTTCGAGTGTGGTACAGCGGCTCAACGCCACATAGACCTGGCCGTGCGAAAAGGTTCCCCGGCCAATATCCACGATCACCCGGTCAAACGTTTTACCCTGACTTTTGTGAATCGTAACCGCCCAGGCCAACTTCAGGGGATACTGCTTGAACGATCCCACCGCTTCGGACTCGATGCTTTGCGAGTCGTCATCAAAATAAAACCGGAAGATCTCCCAGGTAACCGGTACCACCTCAACGACCTTACCGCCATTCAGCTCAACTTCAAAGGGACCTTCGCCAAATCCCTCCTGATTCAAGTAGGTGACCTTACCCAGGCTACCGTTGATCCACCGGCCTTTGGGGTCGTTATTGAGCATCATCACCTGAGCGCCCTCTTTGAGCTTGAGATTTAAATGTGTCGGCAAATCCTTTTCCTTGAATTCCCCGACGAGATCTCCTTGAAACTCACATAATTTACCCTCGAGCAATCCCAGTTGTTCCTGATTGACCCGGTCGGCAATCGCATTTGTCGTCGTCAGCGAAATAAAAAATTCACCCTCCGGAATTCGAAACTTGGGATTGAGCCGCTGATTCAGCACCACCATGTCGTAACGCGAACACGAACGATTTCGGATGCCACCGAGCAGGTTGACAAAATCCTCATCGACCTGACGGTAAATCTTGTCAAGCTCGATGATCTTGAGATCCAAGGTACCATAACATTTGGCATCGAAGAAAAACGGACTTGGATACACATCCTTGAAGATACTTTCCTCACGCCGTGTGACAACCGGCGGCAACTGATACAGATCCCCAAAAAAGACCATCTGAATCCCGCCGAAAGCTTTATTTTTCTCCCGGCCATACATCCTCAAAAAAGCGTCAATGCAATCCAGCAGGTCCGCGCGGACCATCGAGATCTCGTCAATAACGATCGCGTCGAGACTTTCATACATCCGACGCTGTGCCCGGCTCACCCGAATTGAGTAGACATTCTCTGGTGTTATGTCCGGCCGAAAACAGAAAAAAGAGTGAACCGTCTGCCCTTTGATATTGACCGCCGCGACCCCGGTCGGCGCCAACACCACGATCTTCTTGCTGGTGTGATCGCGAAAATACTGCAGCAGCGTCGACTTTCCCGTTCCGGCTTTGCCGGTGACAAAAATATTCTGCTTGTCATTTTCCAACAGGTCATAACTGACCGCGAATTTGTCGTTAAAATCTATGTTTTGTTTCTCTTCGAATGTTGTTGCCATAAATTCCAATTCTTTGAGTACTGATTGTTAGTGATAAACCCTCACGGCCGAACCGACTACTTTGTCACCCAGTCGCCGTTTTCCAGCTGGATCCGGTGACCTTTCGAAGCCTTCTCTCTCTGCACCCGCGCAAATACCTGTTCGACGACTTCAATCGCCCCCTTGAGATCGTTCTGCGCGGTAATGGTCTCATAAATCACCTTACGGTCATCGTTTTCATTCTTGACCAGTTTAACGATCTCCGTGTCATGCTCAAGGACAGACAGGTATCCCTGATTGTTTTCACCAACAACCAGTTGGGCCTTCAATCGCTGGATTTCGTCGTAACGTGCCCGACGATTTTCCAACGCGGCAGATACTTGAGCCGTCATCTGCTTGATATTGTAGTTATTGGCCTCGGCCAAAGGTGAAATTGATACGGCCATCAGCGCAACTAGAATCCATCTTGATATTTGTCGAAACATGATTTCCTCCTTAGCTCTTTAATAGACTTTCCTTGGGCGCATCACCACTGATGTAATCCTCGATATTCGTGGCGGTGTTTTCCAGCCCCTTGACGTCCAGGGTGATATGTGCGTTAATCGTGATCGGTCGGTCCGGATCGCCGACGGCCTTGACGGTACAGCTGGACACGACGGGCACGACCCCCAAAACGAATACCAGCAACATAATTTGTCTCATGGTTGACTCCTGTTGATTTGAATCGTTGAAATCGACTGTATCCATTGCGGGATAGTTCCATCCATGCGGATATCAATTTCCGGGTTATAGTCAATGTTTAATGATTTGATCTTGAGTTGATTCTTAATGTTGAGATTTTGATTGCCGTCATTCTTAATCTCGGACTGGGCAAAACTGAGATTTACAAAGCCATCTTTCTTTAGAATTTCTTCGAAATTTTTACGCTGCCGGGAATTGGGAATGTAGTCCATAACATGTTTCAAAAGGGATGCCTTGATATTCGCCCCGGGTTCGGCCATTAACTTGCCCTGGATGGAAGATTGAACATCCCGCCCCCCTGCGAGTTGAAGCGCCCCGGACACGATCCCTTTAAAATTCGATGTCAGACCGCCGGCCTCCTTCGGCAGCAGCCCTAGATCGACCGTGTCAAAATCGACATTGATTTCGTAATCCGGCTCAACCACAACCTCCATCGTACCGTCCACGGTCAACGTCCCGCCATAGAATCCAACCGGCTTGGTTTCAAAGTTTAATCGATCGTCCCGGCCGAGCACATTGATCTGCGCTGGACCAAAGATAAAAGCGCCTATTCCACCGTCGGCGACAACCAGATCAGCTTTATATGTCAAATCCGACTTCCCGCTATTCGTTCGTTCATACCGGGCCGACCACTGTCGAAGATCTTCAAGTGTTCCGCCCATCGTGATGTCGCCTGATATCCACCCACGTACCGGAAAGACATTTGCCGACTCGGCCCATTCCAAGGCCAAACGCGACAGATTCAAATTCGATAGATCCACATAGGCATCCAATTGATCCTGACGGCTGAAATCACAATTGATCATCGCCACTACTGATCCTCCGGCCATCTCAAGGGATTGCACATGAAGGCTTCCCCTTTGGCTCGACCACTCCAATGAGCCCGCCAGATTTTCTGCGGTTATGTGATTCACCTCAAGGTCCACCCCTTTGAAATTCGCGGTAACATGAGAGGGATCCATTTCGATCAAACCATCGAACGAGCCTTGTTGGACCGCCGCGGCATCACCGTGAATTTGCGACACCACTACCTCAAAACTGATCGGTGTTTTTTTACGCAAGCCATCCCGTATACTGTCCAGGACCAAAGATTCAAATTTGAAATCAAAGAGCTGTCCCTGAATATCCAGTCGCCCTGTGACGCCCTCAAATTCATAACGCTGAGGCCATCGGAATCTGACCTTATTGACATCAAATCGAGTCAGCGTGACTTCATCCATTTGGCTGTGAAGGACTAACGGTATAATCCGTTCATAGGGCCCTGAAAAAAATGAACTGACGACTGTCAGACAAATGAGTATACATGCAATCAGACATACGGACAGAATAAATCGTACCATCCTCCCAAGGATGGTCTTACCGCCTGTCAAAATCCTTGATCTCTCGCTCGGTTTCGCGCGTTGTTGAACTGCGACATTGTGTTTCTCTGCCGCTGCTGTTGTTGGCGTAGTTTCGATTGGTTAAAATTATGCCGGACATTCGGCTGTCGAACTTGATTGTTGACCTTACGAATGGGCTGGGGCTGCCGGATATTGGACTGTTGTTGCTGCACAGGCTGCGGCGGCGACACGTTGGGTTGCTGAATGGCCTGCGGCTGCTGAATGGGCTGACTAGGTGTGGGATTGACCGAAGCCGGGGCATTAGCCGGCGGTGCGGCAGGCGCCGGTGTAGGCGGTTTGGGTTTACGCCGGACCACCGGTTGCGACTTGTGAATATTCTTGATCCCGACCGTCCGTCGACGTTCTTCCAGATCCGCTCTGAACCGCATGTAATTCGCGTTCAACCTGTTGGCATAGCGCTGGTCACCAACCAAAAGGTTGATGTCGATTTCCAGCAGGGCGGCCACGTTCTTCATGAACAATTTATTTTCAAAGGCGCGATGTCCTAGGATCTGAACGATCTGATTGTCCAACTCCACCAACCTCTGAAAGTACTGCTCTTCCATCTGCTGGTTTTTGAGGACGACATCGAAGAAATCACTGTAAGCCTCCTTTTTGGCCGGTTCCAGACTCTCCAGCAATTTAGCCATCTGCTCTTTTTCACTCTCAAAATATCGAACGAAATTCGCATTTGTTTGCTGGACCTTGTCCGACATCGCCCGATGCTCTATTTCAATTTCCTGATACGCCTGGATCATGCTGTTGGGATCATTCGGCGTGATGGCGTTGAGTTGACTGAGCAACTCGCCGAACTTTTTCTGAAAATAATTGTTTTGCCGGGCGACAAAATCCTGACTAAGCTCGAGCAACTGGATTTGATCACTAAAATTTTTACGGGCCTTTTGGGTAATACGCACCGCGTTAACCAGCCGCGGCTTGTATGCCTGCTCGAAATCAATCAGGATTTCCTTGAGAAAGTCATGGGATCGCTGCACATTTTCCTGCAGACATTGCTCGGGTGTTTGGCAGTTGTTGACCGGGGTGAGATTTTTCTGGACCACCGTGTTACGGATAAACTCTTCAAGCCGTGTGATCTCCGGCTGGACCAAGCCCCAGTCGCGGTCACCTTTCAGCGCCGAAATTCGTCGGACAATCTCCTGGTAGTTCTTGTCTCGAACACGGAAATTGTTGATGCGATACGTATCAGCCATGAGCTGACTGATGCTCTGGAGCTCAGTCACGTAAACATCAAACTCACGTTTTTCCGCCTCAATTGCATCCTGATACTTCTGAGCCATCTGCAGTCCCTGGTCTTTGAGTTCAATCAACTCAACCAGCAATGCATTACGGTCCTGCAGCAGTTTAATCCGTTGTTCTTCAATGAGTTTGACTTTAAGGAGAAGCCGGTCCAGATGAAACTTGGAGCCTTCTTCAAACGTGGCAAATTTGGAAACAGTGGTCAGGGACAGGTCCCGATCACGGGCCGACTGCGACATACCGCTTGCATCCATTAGTTGGCCCAGCGGACTGGTCCCGCTTTTTTCGGTGATATATTGATCGTAGGTGAAAACTCCGATCACCACGAAAACAATCAGTAATAGTAGTAAAGCCTTGTCGCCCATGATTTTTCCAACGTGTTTAACTGGTATTAACTATATACAGTTTCACATTTTACACGAATTCACACGTGATTACAACACTCAATAATTATACAATATTTTACGCAAGTCGTGCAATACTCGAAGGTTAGATAAATAGCTCCGCCTCCCGGCCGAGCAGGATCAAGCTGGCTATAGGGCACAAGTGCGAAAAGTCAGCCCCATAGTAAGATGGCTGGTTAAAAAGATGACTCTGGACTCTTGAGAAATTCCAGTTCGGTGGACGTGGACCGTCGATTCAGCATCTCGTTTCGGTGAGGAAAACGTTCAAAACGTTTGATAATATCATGGTGACGTTGCGCAAATTGATAGACCCCTTCAAAATATTCCACATTTTTCGGATCTTCCGCCTCCGCGGCCTCCACCAGTGATTTGTAGTACTGCAAGGATTTTTCCTGGACCAACAGGTTTTCGGAATGCATCATCGGCATATAAAGGAACTGTCGCTGGACCAGCGACAGCTCTTCAGCGAAATCTTCCTTGATCGCTAGAAAACAATATTCCAGGGCCTGCAGGTCTGTATCAAAGGCCTTGGCCGAATCTCGGAAAATATTGCGGGAGAACTGATCGAGCAAAATGATCAGCGCTAGCGCGCCAACCGAAAATTCCATCCATGAGGTATACTTGCCTTTGCGGGCCTTGGTTAAATCGGATGAAAATTTCTTGGCGATGAGCTTGTCGTTTTCCGCATCCTTGGAAAACCAACGTTCCTTGACCGGGATATCCTCAGTCAGAATTGTATCTTCGGTGATACCGTCAAACCAAAAGTCTAGAATTGCAGCTACTCGTTCCATAATAAATTTCTATCTCCTAAATCTTTGCAAATTAGCGGAATTTATCCGGACTGAACTAGAGCACGGCGGAATAGCCCTCGACAAAAAATACACCGGCCACACAGCCCGTCGTCAAACAGGCCAAGGTCGCGGCGATTAATGACTTAACACCAAGTTCAGCGATATCTTTTTTTCGATGCGGGACCAGCGCCGAGACGCCTCCCACGAAGATGGACATGGATGCCACGTGAGCAAAACCGCACAACGCATAGGTCGTAACCACCACGGATCTGTTGTGCATCACGAGATCATCTTTCAATACACTAGCTAAATTCTGATACGCTGTCAACTCTGTAACGATCAGCCTCTCGCCGATGATCGATGACATCAGGCCGGCATCCTCCAGCGGCACGCCCATAATGAGGGTAAACGGATAAAATATCCGGCTCAGAATGCCGTTCAGCGACCACACCGACGTAGATCCGGTCCATTGATTCCATTGCGCCCCTAGGGCCCCCAGGATGATATCCAGCAGCTCCACCAAACCCAACACGGCTATAAGAAGCGCCACAATCCCCACGATCAATCGAACGCCGCCGTTTGCCCCGTTAATGACGGCCTCGAACAAGCTCTCCTCCCGTTCAACCACCGGAGACACATCCAGCCCAAGGGTTTCAGGCACATCATTCTCAGGCAACAACACCTTGGCCATCATGATCGCGGCCGGCACAGAGAGCAGCGAAGCTGAAATCAGATGCCCGGCGATCTTGGGAAACACGTCCACCAGACTAAAAACATACACGGCCAGGACATTGGATGACACCGACGCCATCCCGGCTGTGAGGACTACACATAGTTCCGACCGCGTCATCTTTTCCAGATAGGGCCGGACCGTAAAGGCCGACTCGATCCCGACGAATAGATTGCTGACCGCGCACACCGATTCGGCACCGGATATATTCATCAACCGGGTGAACACGCGGGCAAACCAGCGGATGATAACCGGAAACACATTGAAATAATAGAGGATTGAAACCAGACTGGAAAAGAAAATAATGGAAGGAAAAACCTGAAAGGCAAAAATAAATCCGAGTGACTCACCGCCGCCCGGCGGGACCGCCAACGGCCCGAACAAGAATTTTGCGCCGGCCAACGACGCGTCCATCACCCGGACAACGCCGTCATTGAGCACATGAAAACATTTAACACCCGCGGGCAATACAAACAAAAACCAGGCAAACAGCATTTGAAAGCTCACGCACCAAACCACAATATGCCAATTGATATTCTTGCGATCGGACGAAAACAACGCGGCCAGGCCGGTTAACAAAACAATACCGAACAAACTGATAAAATTGTAAAGCCCCATATCCTGACGATTGTAATACAACAGCTTTCTTTGTCAAGACAGGCGACACCAAACCTTCTCAAAAAAATGGGCCGGTCACATGGACCGGCCCCGGGCTTACATCGCGCTTCCTATTCGAACGGAAACGTGACCACATCGATTAAACCACCTCCAATATCCTTAAGCATGTAAAATGGAGATTCTACTAAACCCTTCAGGAATCCAACTGGCCTGGAGTCCATTTCATCCATCCCCATCTTCGGACGCTCAATCAATTGCATAGGTGATTTAACCACTTTGACGAATCCGTCCTTGAGCTTATCAACGCCTGCGTAAGCCGGAACGGACAACGTGAGAACAAATGCAAAAGCTATGCCCAAACATAGTACCTTTTTCATCCTCCTCACCTCCTTTGTGTGCCACTAGTTGCCCCGTCTCGGAGACAACGCAGCTGTGTGAGTGTCAAGGACTCACTCTATAATTATCCCACATTTACGCACTCGTCCGTAGGGATATCCATGACTTTTGTGATGTTTTTCAGTCATAAAAAGCACCATACTGTCATTTTATGACATATTATGACATTATTATTTGTAATCTATTGATATGTATAACTTTATGGATTGAATGCGTGAAGGACTTGCAGGGTCTTTTCGACCTGTTCGGGGGTATTATACACATGCGGGGTCAGGCGGATATTGCCCTTCCAGAAAGCGCTATAAATATCGGAGCTCTGTAAGTGCTTATATAGGTTTTCGTTATGAGCTGAATCGGCACAAGTGATCACCAGCAAGCCGGAACGGAATTCGGGGTCTTCGGGACTGATCACGCCGAAACGATGGCGATCCAGACCGTTCAAAAATTGATCAATCAAGGATTGATTGTGCGTATACACGTTTTCAATCCCCACCTCCAGCCAATAATCGATGGCCGCGCGCAGCGGAACGAAATTAAAGAAGTTGGCCGTACCAAACACATCATATTTCTGCGCGGAGGTCTGCTCTTTGAAGACAATCGGTCCGGTCTCTTTCATCTCTTCGGCCGTCATATAATTGGGCCAGTAGGCCCTATTGACCTGCAGGGATTTTCGTAATTCCGGGCGCATCCAGCAAAAGCCAGTTCCGTATGGTCCGCACAACCACTTGTAACCGACGGCGACAATCGCATCGACGTTTAACGCCGCTACATCAACCGGCATTGTTCCAACGGACTGCGCGATATTCAGCACACAGACAATGCCTTGCGAGCGGCATACTTTGGATATGGCATCAATATTTAACATGTGTCCGCTAAATGTGTGAACGTGCGACAAACAAGTCAAGCGCGTCCGCGGCGTAACGGCCGAACAGAATTCTTCAGGATTCAGGATATGACTGGATGCCGGAATTTGTTTAACGACAACACCTTTTTTTTCCAGCGCTAACCAGGGAATAATGTTGGTGGGAAAATCGTTCTGCATCAAAACGATTTCATCACCTTGCTGCCAATCAATACCATCTGCCAGAAGATGCAATCCGTAACTCGCTGATGTTCCAAGAATGACATCCTTGGGGTCCACATGAATGAGCCGGCCGATCGAACGCTTCAGCTCCAGCGGCACCTGGATAAATTTAGGAATATCGAGTTCATAAACCGAACTTTTCCATTCCACCGCCTGGTTCAAGGCCTCACGCGCCACGACGGGAAGCGGACCTTCACTCGCCGCATTCAGCCAGATCACGTCGCCAAAATCATGAAAATCAGATTGATAGTTTTTCTGTGTCACTGTTTGATCTCCAGACGGGCCCGGTCGATATACTTGAGAAAACGACGGAAAAAAATAAACCAGAGGATGATCAGGATCACACTGATCAATCCCCGCGTACGGCCCGGTTGCTGAACATACATATTCGCGCACATAAACATCGCGATGTAGAATCCCGGACGCGTCACCTGACGATACTCATCGCGCGGAAACTTCAAGACACGTTCGCAACGGGGACACTCCAGCGAACCGGTCATGATTTCTTTGACGGATATATGCGTCTGACAATCCGGACAATAAGCCATAATGTTGAAATGAAGAATTAAAAGGAGGGTTTACTCGAACTCGATATTCTTTTCGGAAATGCTGTTGGCCAGCTCCAGGACGGCCTCCCGCGCTGTCGGCCGATTGGTTCGATAGATCCAGCGATAAACCTCGATCGCCAGATCAATTTCACCTTCAACGATCAGGCGCCGAACATCAAACATCGTCGCCTTGCCGTGCTCAGGAAAGATCCCGCGGCGCCGGGCGGCATTCAACGACCAAATCCACCGGGAACGGCTGATCACAACGGCACAAATAACCACAACTAGAAACGCGTATATCCAAACCATATCGCTGAATATTCTACTCGTTTTCGCCCAAACAATCAACAATCCTCTGAACCAGCTCGGAAATATCGACCGGCTTTACATAATACTCCTTGATTCCCTCGAGCTTAAAGACCTCTTCCATCGTCTCATTCCCGGTCAGCACAATGACCGGCGTGTGCTCAAACCCCTCCATCTTCTTCAATTCCTGCATAAATTCATAGCCATTGAGGTTAGGAAGCCCGATGTCCAGGACAATCAGGTCCGGCCGTTCTGACTGAACCTTTTCCAGACCGATATCGCCATCCGTGGCGGTGACCACTTCGTACCGGTTCGCGGCCAGACCGAATTTGACCAATGATAAACTGACTTTTTCATCATCCACTACAAGGATTTTGTGTGCCATATTGAAATCCACCCTCTGGTTGGGAAATTAGTATCTGAAATTCACAAACGGATCAAAATAATTATTGCTTTAATCATCCTGTCGATTAGAATATTTTAAAGGAGAAACGAATGAAGCTCAAAGATTTAGTCAAAAAACTTCAATACCTGGACCACAAAACCGCCCGCTGGCTGATGCGTCACTTCTACTTCACGTTTTTTCAGCTGGTCCTTCTGGTTGTCTTTGTGTTCTGGTTTCGAAATCTCCTTGATGTCATCGACATCAGTTTCCACCGCACCGAAGAAACCACCATTGAAGCCTCGCTTCACAGCATGAATGTCAACTCCACCATCGTCTGCGTGCTACTTCTACTCAATTCATTCTGGATGCTGTACATCCTGAACGCGATGCAGCGTCTAGCCAATCTCATCAAAGACGTCAGCTACAATATCAATCGTTTGCGCGCTGAGCGTAAACGCTAATCAAAAATATTCCTGGTATATCTCTTTGACCTTACCGATCATCCGGTTGCTCCAACCGGTCTTTCCGTCCTGTGTCACACCGTATCGCATTGAATCTGAAAAACCTTTTTGCGCCAAACCAATAGCCGACGAATATAGCGCGGTATTGGAAACATTCTTGTGATTCAGCCGATTGATCTGCGCCAGCGTTACGGGCATATTAGTGCGCTCTTCAATCAGCTCAATCAAGCCGGGCAGCAGCGATCCACCGCCGATCATTTTAACACCATGATGTATGTGTCCGTAATAGCCCGAGTCCGTCAGCACCTGATCGATTGCATCTACCAGCTCCAGTATTTCCTCTTCAATCGCCTCATAAATATCCATACGCCTCACGGGAGTGTACGCCTCTTCCCGCTTCACCAGGATTTCCTCCTCAGGTTCGATCTGTGACGCATTCGCCGTGGCGTAGGAGCGCTTGATCTCCTCGGCGAGGTCGACCGATAACTTCAAATGCTTCGCGATCCGACACGTGAGACTGTATCCCCCCGACGGGATCGTTTCCATGTGACGAAGAATGCCGTCCTTAAAAATCAGGACACTTGTAATCTTGGCGCCGATATCTATCATCACAATCCCGCCCTGCTTTTCCTGATCACTCAGGATCAGGTCGCCGGCGACAAAACTGCTGAAATAAAGCTCCGTCACATCGTAACCGGCATGATTGATCGACTTGAGAATATTTTTGATCCGATCGACATTGGACACCAGCATCAATGACTCAACCGCTAACTTGCGGCCGTACAGACCGATGGGATTTGTTGCCGAATTAACATCATCGACTTCATAAATCTGCGGCATTTCATGGAGAACTTCTTCTTCCATCCGTACGCCCAGTAGACGCGCCTGCTTGTTGAGGCGACGCAGATCCTTCTCGGCAATCACCTTGTTCCCCCGGTCAACCAGCGGAATCGCGGTCGACGATTTGCGCACATCAATCAGACTTCCATCCACGCCGACAAAAAGTTCTTTGCTGCGGATACCGGTCTTATCCGCCAACTCAGTTAACGCGTGACTGATACATTCCGAGAACTCATTAAGATCGCTGACGGATGAGTTCTTGAACCCATGAACCGCATGTTCAAAGGCGCCTACAATTTCCGTCGAGGCATCCTTGACCTTAACGACACCGACCTTAAACCGATGCGCGCCCAGATCCAGCCCGCAATAGTATTTATCATTCAGCACTCTGTTTAACATATCTATTTTTTTCCGATGATCGGTTCTTTGAAACGGAGATCAATGTAGTTGACTTCATTGAGATCGAGATTGCCCTGCGTCAGGACGACACCCAACACCTTGACCTTATAATTGATTTTCTGATCGTCGATGATGGCCTTCACATCTTTGTCCAGATGCAAGAAGATCTTGGATAATTGTCCCACCTCAAGGCGAAGCACCTGGTACGAAGACAAGGTCGCGTTTTCCCTAAAGGCGCGGATGATTTTCAGCGCTGCCTTGAGCTCCGCCCCTTTAAGCCGCGCACCTAAATTAATACTCGGATTGGCGAGTTTGAGTCCTTCAATCGCGGGCAAATCTTTATCCGCTTTATCGGATTTATCCAGCACCACGCCCTCATCATCAAGAACCAGAAAACTGTCCTTGAATAAAAACTGCGCCAGCCGAACCCGCTTTTTGGCCACCAAATGAATCTGGTCCGGAAAACGTTTTTCGACCTTTAGTTCAGATATCTCCGGATACTTGGTTAAGAGTGTCCGCTCGACGCTGTTAAGATTCACCTGAAAGATATTTTTGCCGCGCAGATTCATCAGATCATCTTTCTGAATAAACTGGAGGGTTGGATCAATCACGATCTTCTTGACGGCAAAACGGCGGGAATCCAGCAAATAGTCAGATACGCCTTTATAAAGAAAAACCCCGAGCAGGAACGACGCCGAGATGATAAACAGAATAATCGCGATCTTAAAGATCTGCGGCCATATATTTTTTCGCTTTTTTCTTGCCATAAGCCAATTCAGTTAACGTTAAACACAATTGATCAAAACTGATCCCTACGTGAGCGGCCGCTTTCGGCAGCAGGCTCGTCTGCGTAAATCCCGGAATGGTATTGATCTCCAGGACATACGGCTTCAA
This sequence comes from bacterium, assembly GCA_030429765.1. Classification (GTDB taxonomy): domain Bacteria; phylum Omnitrophota; class Gorgyraeia; order Zapsychrales; family Zapsychraceae; genus JAGOSC01. Next base: position 50,419 of record JAUIER010000002.1, read on the forward strand.
GTTTTCATCCAAACGGAAGTCCACCCGCGACAGGTGCTGACAACCAAGAACGGTATGTACCTTGAGCGCCGTTTCCTGCAATAGATGCCGAACCTCTAGCGGGATCTCCGCCGGGATCACATATCCGGTCTGTCCGGATTGATACTTGGATTTGAAATCAAAGAATTGATTGCCAGGTCGGATCTCAATGACATCCAGAGGTGTTTGATCAAGAATCCCGACGGTGACCTCACGACCGTCGATGTAGCGCTCCACCATTATCTCGCGTCCGTAGGCCTTGGCCTCATCAATGGCCGACAGCAATTCACCGATATTCTGTACGATGCTGACGCCGATGCTTGACCCCTCACAGGCCGGCTTGACAACCAGCGGAAAACGTTCAAACTGCTCAACCACCGCCTCAATATCTACCACCTGCGACATATCCAATACCCGGAATTCCGGCACCACGACATTGTTCTCAATCAGCAGGCTCTGCGTCAGGACTTTATTGAACGCTAGTCGGCTCGCCTGACAACCGGATCCGGTAAACGGAACGCCTAACTCTTCACAGATCGACTGCACCTGCCCGTCTTCACCGAGCTTGCCGTGTAATGTGATAAAGATCAAATCCACATTCTTAGAGCAGATCACCTTTTTGATATGTTCATAATCGGGTTCGCGAATATCGATGCCCGTGACTTCCAAGCCCTGAGACCAGAGCGATTCGTAGACGGCGCTTCCTGACTTCAATGAAATTTTGCGCTCGGTGGAGATCCCTCCCATTAAAACACCGATGCGGCCAATCTTTTTAAACGGTTTACTCATGAACACTCTTGGAATAAGACTGCTGACGGATACGCAGATGTTCGACGATGTCGTACCCGATCCGGTTAATGTCTCCGGCACCGAGGGTAATCACCAGGTCACCGGGGGCTACAATTTTTAATACGTGGTTAAGGATGTTCTCTTTTCTTATATACAAAACCGGTTTGTCAGTAAACTTTTGAATATCCTGAACAAATCGCTGAGCATTGATTTGATCAATCGGATTCTCACTCGCCGCATACACATCCGAGACGATTAAATGGTCGACATCGATCATACTGTCCATAAAATCCCGCCATAAGGCCTTGAGCCGTGTGTAGCGATGCGGTTGAAACAGTGCGATCACCCGGCCTTCTGAACATTCCTTGGCCGTCTGCAGGGTTGTGGCAATCTCCGTCGGATGATGGGCATAGTCGTCGATCACCCGAATATTGTCGACACACCCAAGCTCCTCAAACCGCCGCTGCACCCCCGTATAATTCTGCAGACTTTGACGGATGACGTCCATGTCGACACCGATCGTATACCCCAGACAAATACAGGCCAGCGCATTGGCAATATTGTGCCGTCCGGGAACATTCAACAGGATCTCACCCTGACGCTGCCCGTCGATCAGACATTCAAATCTCGACTGGTTCCCTTCCTGACGGACATTGATAGCCATCACCAGATCATCGCTGGAGAAACCAAAGGTGACAAAACGCCGACCTGATTGCCGGATTAAATCACACATCCGTTTGTCATCTCCAAACGCTATAATCAACCCGTCATCCGCGGTACGGCGAAAATACTTTCCATAAGCCTCCGCAATATTCTTCCAACTATGATAGTAATCAAGATGTTCAAGATCCATGTTGGTGATAACAGAATAGAACGGTGAAAAATACAGGAAAGATCCGTCACTCTCATCGACCTCGGCCACAAAATACTTGCCTTGTCCCAGCGCCGCATGTGAATGCTCACCATTGACAATCCCGCCGATGGCCGATGTCGGCTGCAGCCCCGCAAGGCTCATCATCTGGCCGATCATCGACGTGGTCGTGGTCTTGCCGTGCGCGCCGGCCACAGTAATGGCCTTGTGTTCACGCATAAGCTCCGACAATACCTGCGCCCGTTTCAGGGTTGGAATCCGATGTTGTTCCGCCGCGGCAAGCTCACAGTTAGAACCTGAAATCGCCGACGAGTAAACGACGACATCGGCATTCATCACATTTGCCGCATCGTGTCCGATCACAATCCGAGCCCCTTTATTTCGCAATCGTCGCACCATCGGATTCTCTCTGACATCGGAGCCTCCGACAGAATAGCCTTTATCCAGCAGCAACGATGCGATCGTTCCCATTCCAATGCCGCCAATTCCGATTAAGTGGTAGTGTTTAGTCATCTTCAAGAAATTTCACCCAGGCCTTGTTCAGGCGTTCAATATTTTTATACCGGACATAAATCGAATCCAACGCCCACTCAAATGGTTTGCCGTCCTTGAGCTTTCGGCAAAAACGGACAAATTTGTTTGTACCGTGTTCATTGATCAAAAACTTTACCGCACTGGCCGACTCGGCATAAAATAATTCAATCCCCTTCTTGCTCATGCCACGGTGGGGACGCATCAATGTCAACTGCTCAAGCGGTATAAACTTATCCGCCTTGATGGCTTCACGGACGAGATCATGCGATCCGAAACGACGGGCGCGCTCGACGTACATAGCCACCCCTTCCTCAAACCATAATGGAACATCGGCGTTGTATCCGACAAATTCCCGAAAAATAATATGGCCCAATTCGTGCGGTAACGTCGAATCAAAAAATCCATGCGCGGTTGGAAATGTGCGAATCGTCCGCTCCGTCGGTGACGCCGATCCATGTGACCATCTGGCCTGCCGTCCCGCCGTGACGTAATCTTCGGAGCTGTCGTAGATATAAATCTTGACCCTGTTCTTGTAAGCCCAGGACTTGGTCCGTCGAAAACCCAGATCCTTGATGATACTGTCGTAATACTCTTCAGTGGCCTTCTCAACGGCATCAACAAAATCCTTGGGAGCTTCATTGTAGAAAATCTGGACATGACGGCCGCTGCGCTCCGTCCAGTCCGCAGCCAACGCGCTTGTTCCCAACATCGCGGTCGTGATGATACCCCCTATCAAAGTTGTCACGATTCGTGGTGTAATTGCAGTAGCTCCTGTGTCAGTCGTTGTGTTGAGGTTTGAATGTACAATTCAGCTTCGACTCGGGCAAAGTCATCCGATTTCGGCCGGCCGTTGATCCGTTCGCAAACTGTGTCAGCCAGTCGTTGCGGCGTTAGCTCTGACTGATCAATGAGACAGCCTAACGATGCATCTGCCACAACCCGGGCATTTTCCCGCTGATGCCCTCCCGCATAAGGATAGGGGATCAAGATAGACGGACAACGAAAATGAACTAATTCCAAGATTGTTGACGCCCCGGCCCGGCAAACCACTAGATCGCTCGCCGACATTAACTCCTGTAAAGGCCGGTAAAATTCATGAACGACCGCTCGAACGTCCGCCTGCTGATACCGTTCGGCGATCCCGTGCGACTTCCCTCGTCCGGTCAAATGGATAACTTGATAATCAATTCGGCCCTTGATTATTTCGCACGCTTCCGAAAATGTCTCATTGATAATTTGACTGCCTTGACTGCCACCGAAAACCAGAATGGTCGTCTTATCGGGAACGAGACCTAAGGATTCTAAAATCTGACCTTTCGGACGTACCGACGGCAATGTCGCAATCGGACATCCAGTGACTACTGTCGGCTTACCGATAAAATGTTTCTCTGACGGTTTAAAGCTCAATGCAATCTTGGAGACCCGGTTCTTCAGCATCCGGTTGGCCCGTCCCGGCACGACATTTTGCTCGTGAATCAGTGTTGGTAACCGCAACAAACTCGCCGCGTATACCACGGGAAAGGCTCCATATCCGCCAAAGCCGGCGACGCATTGCGGCGCGATGTTTTTTAAACGCCGCAGACTTACGATTATCGCAACAACTAGTGAGCAGGCCGCCCGGCAATCTTTCCAAAACCCGTCTCGCTGTAAACCGCGGGCGTTAAGCTCGATCGATTCTAAACCAGCCGCCGCAATTTCCTTTGACGCGACGCTGAAACTTCCCATCAGGACCACTTCATGACCAAGCCGCTTGAGTTCCATCCCAACCTGTAGCGCCGGAAACAAGTGACCGGCCGTTCCGCCCGCCGCTAACACCACCTTCATAAATCTTCTATCCGGGAAATATTAAGTAACAGTCCAATCGACACCATATGAAAAACAAGCGCGGATCCGCCATAGCTGATAAATGGCAAAGGCAACCCTTTGGTTGGAAACGCGCCGATGCTCACACCGATATTAACGACCGCCTGAAGTCCGATCATCGACACAATACCCAGGGCTAAGAAATACCCAAACGGATCTGTAGTCCGCTTGGTAATGCGCGCTCCCTGCCAAATCAGGGCCATAAACAGGAAGACTGTCACAATAGTTCCGATAAGTCCGAGCTCTTCACCGATAATCGAGAGAATAAAATCCGTATGGGCCGCCGGCAGATAAAACAGCTTCTGCATGCTCTGCCCGAGTCCCACGCCGAACACGCCCCCCGAACCCAGGGCAATCTGGGATTGGGATAGTTGAAAACCCACCCCCTGACTATCTTTCCAGGGATCCAAAAAGGCGATGATACGTCGCATCCGGTACGGCTCGCTCAGAACCAGATAGACCAGTAATGGAACGGCCATCGCCACCAGCCCCCCTAGATACATCAATCGGGTTCCAGCGACATACATCATAATAAAAACTATCGACGCGATCAGGACCGAACTACCTAAATCCGGCTGTTTGACAATGAGCAAGCATACACTCCCCATTATAATCAATAACGGCAAAAATCCTTGTACAAATTTAGTTATTTTTCCCTGTTTTCTCGCCAAGAAGTCCGCTGTGTAGATCATAATCGAAAGCTTGGCAAATTCTGAAGGCTGAAAGCTGATCGGCCCCAGCTTAAACCACCGCCGCGCCCCAAAACTGGAAGTTCCAACACCGGGAATCAGTACCAGGGCGAGCATCACAAACGATGCGATCATCAACGGCTTGGCCCATTTTCTTAGATGCCGATAATCCATAGACATGACCAGAAACGTCATAATCGTACCGATGCCCAGAAAAACCAGATGACGGCCGATAAAATACGTCCGGCTGCCCAAACGTTCAGAGGCATACACGCCGCTGGATGAATAGATCATCACAATACCCAGACAGATCAGGCAGGTGACAATACTCGCCACCGAAATTCGCAAATTACGCATGACTCTCCACCTTCAAAGCATTGACAAGCGACTTGAAAACCCTTCCGCGCTCCTCGTAATCCCGGAACATATCGAAACTCGCGCACATCGGACTGAACAAAACCGTATCTCCCGCTTTCGCCTGCTGCTGCGCAAACCGCACGGCTTCGTCCAGCGAATCGCATTCCGTGATCGGACAAACCGACTCCAACGCCTGTCGAATCTTGGCACGGGCTTCACCAATCAGGATCAGATGATCCACACGTTCGGCAACCAGATCACGGATGACCGAATAATCCATATTCTTATCCCGCCCCCCGCAAATAAACAGCAACGGTGCAGGTGTTTGATTCAAGGCCCACCGGCCGGCCTCCGCCGTCGTGGATTTGGAATCATTGATATACTTGACCCCGTCTATATTCCGGACAAATTCCAACCGATGCTCCACGCCCTTGAAATCCTTCAATACTTTCTCGAAATACGATCGATCGATCTTTAAGATATCCATGACTTCATGGATCGCCAAAAAATTGGGATTCAAATCTCCGGATGAATCCCCTTTGCCACTGTTACCGCCAAACGGACGCACTTGCGATTTCAATGTATCTCCAAACGTCTTGATCCGTGGGTTTGCGGTATTCAACACAGCATAGTCACTGGCTTCCTGATTGATAAACAACCGAGCCTTGGCAAAAAAATACTCATCCATATCTCGATGTCTATCCAGATGATTTTGACTAAAGTTTAATAAAACGCCGATCATTGGCCGGAATCCACGAACATAACCTCGCCGACGGTCCGGATTATATTCGGCTAAAACAGATTCCATTTGAAAAGAGCTTACCTCCAGCACAACATAATCACAACCGGCTAGATCCTGACACGCCTCGGAGAACGGCAATCCTATATTTCCGCACAATCGAGATTTATATCCCGCCGCTGTTAATGTCTGGTGAATTAACGTGCTTACTGTGGTTTTGCCATTGCTTCCGGTCACCGCGATAATCGGAACATCACAAAACTCCGATGCAAATTCAACCTCACCCATCACCGTTATGAGCATCCCGGTCACCCACTGGATCACTCGAGAATCCAATCGAACCCCCGGACTGATGACCACATAGTCACTTCCTCGGATAAACTCGGGAGAATGCCCATTGTGCTCCAATTCAACCTGATGCTCGTTCAGCCATTCCAAATCCGTCGACGCAATGCTGGCCTCAGGCCCACCATGTGAAATTCTCGCAACTCCTCCATTCTGTACCACCAATCGAGCCAAGGCCAAACCACTCCGTTGGGCACCGAGAATCGTCACTTTTTTCTGATGGATGTTCATATCAATTACCTGATCTTTAAGGTTGTTAAGGCCAGCATGGCCATGATGACCGCGAGGATCCAGAATCGAATGATAATCTTGGATTCCGCCCAACCGGACATCTGAAGATGATGATGAAACGGCGCGATCTTAAAAATACGCCGTCCGAACACACGGAATGAAAACACCTGCAGGATCACAGAGACCGCCTCAATCACAAAAACGCCCCCGATAATAACGAGCAATAATTCTTTCTTGATCATCACGGCAATCACACCCAGTGTACCGCCCAATGAAAGTGATCCTGTATCGCCCATAAACACTGAGGCCGGCGGACAATTAAACCACAAAAACCCCAGGCTTGCCCCGACGATAGCGGCGCAAAATACCGTCAACTCTCCCACCCCAGCGATGTACGGTATAAATAAGTAACTACTGAAATTCAAATGTCCCGTGATATAGCACAGAATAGACAAGGTCAGACTCACCACCAAAATACACCCAATGGCCAATCCATCCAAACCGTCCGTGAGATTCACCGCGTTCGACGTTCCGATCACAACCATCGCCACGAACGGGATATACCACAACCCGATATTCAAGACCACATCCTTAAAAAACGGAAAGTCCACCAGTGTCGATGTATCAGGGTTAAAGTAAACATATGACCCGATAAATCCGCCTAGTAGAATCTGCCACAGCAGCTTGCTTCGTTTGCCCAGGCCGCGCTTGCCGATCCCCTTGAGTTTGCGATAATCGTCGACCCAACCCAACACGGCCAGATAAAAACTCGTCAACAACGCGATCAACACATAGCGGTTGGTCAAATCTCCCCACAACAGGACGGAGAATATGATACTCCCGACGATAAACAGACCTCCCATCGTCGGGGTTCCCTCTTTGGCTGATTGAAATTGGTCCAGATCAGGACAGTCATCCCGCTTGGCGACTTCCCCGATCTTCATTGCGCGGAGCTTGCGGATAAAAATCGGTCCAAGGATGACGCACAACAAGAAGGTCGTGATGGCGGCCATTCCCGTGCGAAATGTGATGTAGCGAAATATATTAAATCCGAAATAAACGTCGCGAAGCTCTGAAAGAAAGTAAAACATGTTTAGGCCATGACCTTTGATTGGATCGCGTTGACCACCTTTTCCATATGCATGGATCGCGATCCCTTGACTAGAATAAAATCGCCCGCTTTCACATCATCCAGCAGACACGCAATTAAATCTTCGTGTGCGTCAAAGTGGCGGACATGCTTTCCGTCCACGGATTTCAACTCATCGGCGATTACCGCCGTGAACTGGCCCAATGTGTATACATAATCAATATCGGAGGCGCGGATTTGCCCTGCTACCTGACGATGAAAAAACTCTGACTGTTCTCCCAGCTCCAGCATATCTCCGCATACAAATATCTTGCGGCCGCTGACCTGAAACCGTTTGGCTAAATCAATCGACGCCTCAACCGACAACGGATTGGCATTGTATGAATCATCGCATACCCAAATATCGCCGCATCGATTTATGTTTCCGCGATTGTCATCCAGACGAAATTCAAGTAAGCGATCCTTAATCGTATTATAGTCCAGCCCGAAGAGGGCTCCACAACAAATTCCGATTAATGCATTGTAAATTTGATGCCTCCCAAGTGCTTTGAGCACATACTGTTTGGAATCAACCTGGAAACAAAGTGCGGCCGGATTTTCGGATTCCAGGGGTACCGCCTGAGTGTCTGATTCGTTGCGGATTGAATAACTCACATACTGGATGTGTGACGTTGACCGGCTTGGAAGACGTTTAAGATACGAGTCGTCCGCATTGTAGACGACCGTCCCGTTTGACCTTAAGAAATCCACCAGCGTGGATTTTTCCTGATAAACACCGTCTCTGTCCTTTAGGCCCTGCAAATGAGAATCCCCGATGTTCGTAAATACGGCCACCGTGGGCTCAGCGATCTCAGCCAGCCACCCAATGTCACCTGGCTGATTGGTGCCAAGTTCCAGGACCGCGATCTCATGGTCTGGCCTCATCTGAAAAATCGTCAGCGGCACGCCGATCCAATTGTTCAAGGAACGTTCATTCTTGAGCACCTTGTACCGCGCGCTCAATACGTGGGCCAACAAATTCTTGACCGTCGTCTTGCCGGCACTGCCCGTGATTGCGATTACCGGGATATCAAATTTCCGACGATACTGCCGCGCCATCTCACCCAACGCCCGGACGGTATCATCAACCCGCAGCACCACGACCTTTTCGGCAACGACAGGGATCTCCCGCGAAACCATGACGGCAGAAGCCCCCTGCTGTATCGCTTCATTCACAAATTTGTGCCCGTCGTGAACAGCCCCTTTGATCGCCACATACATCGATCCGGGCTGGATAGTCCTGGAATCAATTGAGACATTGGAAACAGGGACATTGTCCGCCCCCTGCAAAAAACTGGCCTGTGTGGCTGAAATAATTTCTGGAATGGTTAACATCTAAGCAGCTGCTGAATGATTTTACGTTCATCAAATCTGATCGTTCGATCGCGAAAGATCTGATAATCTTCGTGACCTTTACCGGCGACGAGCACGACATCTCCGCGCCGGGCCATCTTAAGCGCCTGATCAATCGCCCGCTCACGGTCCACGACAACGGTGTAGTGTTCCCCCTCAAAACCCTCCACGATCTCATCTATAATTGTTCGAGGATCTTCGCTGCGGGGGTTATCGCTGGTGATAAAACTAAAATCCGCGAGTTGACTCGCCACCTGCGCCATCGCCGGCCGCTTGCTCCGGTCGCGATCGCCACCACAACCGAAGACCAAAATGATCTTGGCGTCCGTGGTTTTTCGGATGGTGGTGAGCACATTAAACAGCGCGTCCTGGGTATGGGCATAGTCAATGATCACCGAGAAATCCTGCTGACACTCCACGGGCTGCAATCGACCGGGGACAAAATCCAGATACTCAATCCCTTTACGTATCTTCTCGAGATTGACCCCCTCGTTCAGACAAATCCCGACTGCTGCCAGAATATTGTAGACATTATAATCACCCACCAAATTTGTGCGGATCACAGCGTTGCCTTCCGGTGTAACCAGCTTAAACTTGGTCCCGCTCATATCCAGCTCAATATCCCTGGCCATGATATCCGCATTCTTTCGAACGCCGTACGTCACAATCCTCGACGACGTGCGAGCGAAAAGCTTACGTCCGTAATCGTCATCCACATTGATAACTGACAGCGCGTCCGATGACAACCCCGAAAACAATTTGGCCTTGGCCTCAAAATAATTCTGATGTGTCAGATGATAATCCAGATGGTCGGTGGTCAAATTGGTAAAGGCCGCCGAGCGGTAATCGATCAAATCAACCCGGTTCTGGTCCAGGGCATGCGACGACACCTCCATAATACAATACTCCACGTCATCCTTGACCAAATCGGACAGCAGCTTCTGATTATCCAAAAAACCGGGAGTTGTATTCTGCGCGGGAATCAACCGTTCACCAATCCGGTAATTGACGGTGCCGATCACACCACAACTGTGCTCGGCCTCATGCAAAATCGATTCCACCAGGTAGGCAATCGTTGTCTTGCCGTTGGTTCCGGTAATGCCGATCACCTTAATGTGATCGGAGGGCCGACCGTAAAACTTCGCCGCCGTCTCCCGCATCAATCCGGCCGGCGATTCGGTTTCGATAAAGCAAACTTCAGGATATCGGAATTTATCTCGAAACTGATGGGCGGCCACCGCGACAGCGCCGCGGGCAATCGCCTCGTCAATAAATTCGTTCCCATCAAATGTCCCGCCGGGCAGCGCGAAAAACAGACAGCCGGCATCGGCTTTTCGAGAATCGCAACACAATGAAGCAATGGAAAGATGCTGAAATGTGGGATCGATTAATGGGCATAAGGATTCGTTGAGCAGGTCATATAGTTGCATAGTCTAATTTTTGAGTTTAGCGGTTGTAACGGATTCAAGATACTTAAGCGAATTTTCAATGACTTCTTTAGCCACAGGGGCCGAAACCGTCCCGCCGAAGTAGCTCGGAGTCGGTTCATCATAAATGACCACGCAGGCTAGTTTGGCATCTTCAGCCGGTGCGAAGGCATAAAACGACGCATAAAAGTGATCATGCGAATATGTTCCGTCGACTACTTTCTGCGCGGTGCCGGTCTTGCCACCGACCTTGACCCCCTCGATTTGCGCACGCCGGGCGGTGCCTGTATCCACCACGCCGACGAGAATATCCCGTACCCGATGGGCCGTCTCCTCCGATATCACGCGGCTGACGATCTCCGGATCACTCCGCCGAATAACCTGATCTTTCTTGTCTTTGACAAATTTGAGAATGTGCGGCCGCATATACAGACCGTCATTGGCGATCACCGATATCGCGGCCACCAATTGAATCGGGGTCACCGTGACTTCATGCCCCATTGGAATCGCGCTAATCGTTGTCTTGGACCATTGCGACGGCTTTTTCAGCCAACCATCCACCTCCCCGCGCAATTCGATATTGGTCGGATCCCCAAACCGAAAACGGCGCCCGTAGTCATACACCACGTCCGCGCCCAATTCCTGGGCAATCTTAGCGACGCCAATATTACTGGAGAGCTCAAAAACCCGGCGAAATGATAACGTCCCATGCGGACGGTGATCATGCAGGGTATGATTGGCAATGCGATATTTCCCATTTTCACAGAATATTTCATCGGTTTCAACAAACTTTTTTTCTTCCAGCGCGGCGGCGGCCGTGACAATTTTAAATACTGATCCCGGCTCGTAAACGAAGCTGATGGCCCGGTTTGTACGGCTTTCCACACTGCTTTGTGACACCGTTTCCAGGTTATATGTCGGCCGGTTGGCCAGTGCCAGGATTTCGCCTGACTTGGGATCCATGACGATGATAGTCCCCGCCTTGGCCTTGTATTTCTGATACGCCCTGTCCAGCGCCCGTTCGGCAATGTACTGAATCGTTTCATCGATGGTCAGGACGATATCCTTGCCATGTTGTGGTGCGATAAAACTCTTTTCCAGGAGCAGCTCACGCTGCTTGGCATCGCGGACAAATAAGGCCTTGCCCGGCGCGCCACGCAGATATTCGTCGAAAACCAATTCTGCCCCTTCAAGACCACGGTTATCAATATCGGCGAAGCCGATCACATGTGACGCCAGCTGACCGTTAGGATAAAACCGCTTGCTTTCTTCAATAAACGACAACCCCGGAATATTTTCGTCACGGATACGGTTAGCGATATCCAGCGGAAGCTTTCGCTTGATCCAGACAAAATACTTATCGCGGGATAGCCTCTCGCGGACCAGTTCCCGATCCACCCCCGCGATCACCGGCAGAAACTCGAGCGCCTGTGCCTTGGCCTTGTCGGACATCATCCGCGGATTAGCGTACAACGAATGGACCGTCACATTAATGGCCAACGGACGCATGTTACGGTCGTAAATCGTTCCGCGCAGCGGCTCGAGTTCGATCAAACGATTATGCTGCTTTTTGGCAAGACTGGCCAGATGGTCCGACTTGAAAACCTGGATCAGCACCAGTTTGACAATAAACACGCACAGACAGATGATCAAAAACAGAAAGACACTGCTGAACCTAAGGTCGTATTTTCGATTTTGCACTTCGTTCGATTATGTTGATGGCGGATAAGATCGATTACTGATCTTTGGCTTCCGCACGCGTTGTGAATGACAACAAACTCAGCAGTGATCCCTTGGCGGAATTGGATGGGTCGTCGCCGTTTGGCGGATCATCGCTCTTGATGGTTTCGGTAGCGGAAATATGCATAATGTCACTGGGATCAACAAACTGCATGTCGGACTCATCGTCAAGCATCTCAATTCCCAGGTTTTCGGCCGATTTCAGCGACAGGATCTCATAGCTCAGATATTCTTTTTCCTGAACGAGCTGATCGATCTTTTTTTCGTTGTCCTTACCCTGATAGGCCAGATCAAAAATCTGCATCTGCATGTGAATATAGCCCAATGACAGGCCCGTTAGCAGCATCATAAATTTTAAAAAGTTACAAAATCTCATACATTCCTCTCGAGAACCCTGAACCTGGCGCTCCGGGCCCGCGGATTGATCTCAACCTCTTCATCGGTCGGACGGATCGGTTTTTTAACCAGCGGCTCAACGATACCGGCCCGCTGGAACATCTTAAACTTATTTTTAACGATACGGTCTTCCAGTGAGTGAAACGAAATAATTCCCAAGCGTCCTTTCGGCCGCAGGTGTGACACACATTTATCGATCACAATATCCAACGTTTCCAGCTCATGATTCACCGCAATACGAAACGCCTGGAAGGTCCGTGTCGCCGGATGCAGCCGCTGCGGCTTGCCATGAAACGGTACCGACCGAACAACTATATCTGAAAGCTCATCCGTATTTTCAATCGGACGTTTGGACCGTTCGGAGACAATCCCCCGGGCAATCCGTCCGGCCCATCGCTCTTCTCCAAACTCCTTGAGAATCGCGGCAATCTCTTTTTCCGACAATGAGTTCACCAGATCATAGGCTGAAATCGCGGCATTCTGATCCATCCGCATGTCCAGCGGCCCCGATGATCTAAGACTAAATCCTCGTCGAGGATTATCAAGCTGAAAACTTGAGATCCCCAAATCCAGCAGAATTCCGTCGACTTTCTGAATATTCAAATCCGCCAGCACTTCATCGATGTATCGAAAATCTTTATGAACAAAGTGACATTGATGAGCGAATTCCTGCAGCCGTTCGCGCGCAATAGATAAGGACTGCTCATCCCGGTCCATACCGACAAGCAGTCCTTTAGATCCTATTTTCTCCAAAATCCGGATGGAATGTCCGGCCATCCCCAATGTCCCGTCAACGAAAACTTCATTTTCCTTCGGCGCCAGGTAACTCAACACCTCCTCGACCATGACGGGGAGATGTTGATATGGATCAATTTTGTCCGCGGGGGTCATCATAATATTTTTGATCATTAAGATCTCCGACGACTACTCAGCCCGCATAGCAATGGACGCTATGCTGCATTTTAGCCAAGTTGAATTTTTCCCGAATGATCTGGAAATCCTGTTCCTCTTTGAGCTCATCCCACGTATCTTTGATTCGGTTTCGGATGTAAATCCGGTCCCTTTCTTCAAACACCAGGAAAAGCTCAGTCCTTCCGGTTGACGTATCCACAGTGGAACAGAACAAACAATCACAGTTGGGCAATTCAATTAAGTGCTGAAATACAATACATTGCGCGTGAAATTGTTCCATGTTGGACTCCCTTTTACCAATTATTTGATAGACTCAAACCTTAATTGCTGAAAATATTTTCCGCGATCTCTTCAAACGACTCATTTGATGCGTTATAGAAATTTTTCCATCGTTTCTTGTCCCAGATTTCAATCCGGTTGGATACGCCGATCACGACGGTCTCCCGATCAATACCCGAGAAATCCTTGAGATACGATGGTATAATAAAACGTCCCTGTTTATCAGGTTTTACATCGGTGGCGCCGGCAAAAAACATACGGTTAAAATTTCGTGATTCCTGACGGGTAAACGACATGCTTTTGAACTTTTGTTCCTGGGAACGCCATTCGTCTTCGGCAAACATGAAAATACACTTATCAAGACCACGTGTTAAGAAAAATCGATCAATCGCGCATTCTTTGCAGGTGTCTCGAAACTTTGAAGGTAAAATCAATCGCCCTTTGGGGTCAATATTATGCTCAAATTCACCGTAAAACATTCGCCGCCTTTATTGGACCACTTTGCACCACTTTCCACCACTTTTGAACCATTCTACCCCCCCAATCAGGGACTGTCAACGGAAAAAATTCTGTTTTTTTATCCTAAGTGACTAAAATACAATAACTTGTGCTAATAGGACAAAGAGGCACAATATATGGTATTATGCGCGTCATCCATTTGTCACAATTTGAGTGTTTGGGGGGATATTTGCACAGATTTTGTGCAATTTTTGAAAGGGATCAGATTTGGCGGGAAAAAAGCTAGCTGCAGGGCTGAATTTTACTCAGAATCTGACGGATGCGGGATTCGTCACGCTTGAGCTGCTCGATGAGTTGTTTTTCGGATTCAAACGTACGCTCGTCCCGAACTTTTTCGAGAAATTCAACAACAACGGTTTTGTTATAGATGTTTTGATCAAAATCAAAAACAAAAACTTCAAGGCTGATTCCTTGATCGTATTTCTTGAACGATGGACGCCGTCCGATATTGGACATCGATGGCAGCGACTCCCCATCAATATGGAGAATTGTCGCGTAAACCCCCATCGGCGGCAACAGCACGTCTTTGACATTGACATTCGCCGTTGGATATCCCAGCGTTCGTCCTCGCCCGTCTCCTCGAACCACCGTTCCTTCAACCGCAACTCGTCGACCTAAATATTGTTCGGCCAATTCAAGATTTCCCGACGAGATCAATCGTCGTATACCCGTACTGCCAATCTTGGACTCTTCGCCTTTGACCGGCACCATCGGGTTCACATCAAATCCTAGACGCTGCCCCGCCTGCTTTAAGTCCTCGATTGACCCGGAACGGTTTTTACCAAAGCAGAATTCACTCCCGACGACGATGTCGACAGGTTTGATATGCTCCACCAAATATGTGTTCACAAAATCATCGGGTGTCAGTGATGCAAAGTCGCTGTCAAACTCAACCACAATACAAACATCAACACCTAAATCGCTAATGAACTGTAATCGCTGATCAAGCGATGTAATATACGGCAGATAAATCTCCGGTTTTAAGACTTTCACCGGATGCGGATCAAAGGTCATAACCACGGAGGTTCCGTCGATACGCTTCGCCCGGGCGACCGCATCGGCAATAAGTTTTTGATGCCCGACATGGACCCCGTCGAACACACCTATTGTGAGAACGGCCTTTCTGTAAGCCTGCTTAGCTTTTCCAATTCCGTATATGACTTTCATTCATATCCTCGATCGTGACGGCGTCCTCAATCCTGAATTCGCCCACCCGGGTACGTTCAATCTTAGAAATACAAGCACCGCATCCCAGCTTGTCGCCGATATCCGACGCCAATTGACGAATGTATGTCCCCTTGGAACATTCAACATAGAACTCCACGTAAGGCGGATCAAATTTCAGGATTTCCAACTGATGCACGGTAATCCGCCGCGGCTCTCGCTCCACGACGATTCCTTTTCTGGCATACTCATACAGCTTTTTACCTTTATGCTTCACTGCGGAAAACATCGGCGGTAACTGGTCAATCTCACCCCTGAATGACTCAATCACCTTATCCAGATCTCCACGAGTGACATGATCATAGGGCTTTTCGGCCAGCAACTTGCCTTCCGTATCAGCTGTATCGGTTGAACGTCCGAAGATCATCGTCGATTTATAGGCCTTATCGAATGTCACAAAATTATTAGATAACTTGGTGGCTTTACCCACCAGGACGACGAGCACACCGGTGGCCAGCGGATCGAGCGTACCTGCATGCCCGACGCGCTTGGTATTAAACTTACGCCGCACTCGTGAGACAACATCATGCGATGTCATTCCGTCCGGCTTATTAACGAGTAGAACTCCTTCGTTCATAGCGCTTCCTTTATTTTACGTAAAACTTTTTTCTTGGCTTCCTTGAGACCGGCCTCCACTAAACAGCCGCTGGCCCGCTTGTGGCCACCGCCGTCAAAACTATGCGCCAGCTTGGCGACATCCACATAACTCGCGGAGCGCAAGTTCACACGCGTTTTGTTGCGTGTAAATTCTGTGAGAATACATATCACCTCTACCCCGGCGATCGAACGCAAAAATTTAAATATCGCGTCGCGTAAATCGAAATCATCCGTAAACTTGTCGGTCCACTTTCGCGTTAACTCCAGACACACGACCCGCCCACGACTGCTGATCTCGAACCGGTTAATAACCTGCGTAAATGCCGCCAGGTCCTGCAGCGGAATTGTCTCATAGATTCGACTATAAAGCTCATCCACTTTGATGTTATGTTTGATCAGCTCGGCCGCCACTTCATGCGTACGACTTGACGTATTCTCATAGCGGAAAGAACCGGTATCCGTCATAATTCCGCAATACAAATTTGTCGCGATGCGGCGGTTCATCTTACACTTGGCGTAGGTCAGAAACTCATACAAAACCTGAGCGGTGCTCGACGCCTTAGTATCGACAAAGTTAATCGACCCGAAACGATCATTCGTCACGTGATGGTCGATATTAATCACCTGGCATTCTTCATCGATTAAGTCCTGCACATCCCCAATCCGGCTAAGCTCACCACAATCCAGAATAATCGCCACATCAAAGCTGCGGCGACGCACATCGTCAAGCGACTTAACCCTAGCGGCACCCGGAAAAAACTTGAAGCGTTCAATCATAGGAGCTTCGTTAACGATGGTGACCTTTTTCTTGATGGAACGAAGGTACTCGGCGAGCGCCAATTCCGAACAAATCGCGTCGGGATCCGGATTAACATGTGTAGAAATCAGAATCGATTCGCTACGCTTGATTATCTGTAGAATTTTTTTCTTGATCATCATAGATTTCCTTTAACGTTTCTTCGATTTCCGATCCGTAGGTTAACGAACGGTCGTGCACAAAATTCAATTCCGGCGTATGCCTGATCGACATCCGGCGGCTGACCGAACGTCTGATCGCGCCTCGCGCGCCATTTAGACTTTTTTGGGCGTCGGCCACAGATTGTCCTTCTCCCAGCACGCTGAAATACACCTTGGCATTATTTAGATCCGGACTGACATCCACATTGGTAATTGAGATAAACATCATACGTGGGTCCGACAGCTCCTGCTGGATAATAATGCTTATCTCTCGTTTAATTTGATTGTTGACTTTATCCATTCTACTCATTTGATGCTCCTAATTCTTGCTTAATTAACTCTCGGGCTAATTTTAGTTCGTCGCTTTTGGACTTTATCTCGCCATCCATTTTCTTCATCTTTAATTGCTCAAGCATCGCACCAACCTGACGCCCCTGCGACAAACCCATGCGGTTCAGGTCATGCCCATCAATCTTGAGTTTCACATTCCAAGCGTTCCAATAAGATTCTAAATTGTCCTTGAGTATCGCTGACGCCGTCGATAAATAGGCATGCCAGACCAACAGGCTCGAATTATCTTTCAATAAGACAAAGACCTGCGACGGCTTCATCTTCTTTTGTTTGAGCACGACCTTTGTTTCCAGCTTACATTTAGCGAACTGCGTAATCGCCTGCTTCTGCCCTTTACTCAATATCGAACACTTCATCAACTCTTGCCGTCTGGCCGTTGAAACATTTCGTAGCAGTTCGATCAAATATATGACCCAACACTCCCCGGCCTCTGATCGGGCTGATTCATTCAGCCGCTGATACCGTTGTTGGATCCGGTGTATCCGCGCCTTCGATATCGCCGCCGTACCCACGAGCCGATGGAACAAAGCCAACCGCCTCATCCGCCCTATCATCTCCGGGGCCTTGAATTCGGAACCAACTTTTTTTATCTCGGTGATATACCGGTCCAACGATATCGTTCGCAAAGCTCCCTGACGGACACTTTTGTTTAAACACTGCAGGGTTGACCGATGCATCTGAAAACCCAATCGCTGCTCGTATCGAACCGCACGAATCATCCGCGTGGGATCATCTTTAAAACTCTGGTCATGCAAGATACGAATACGACCACACCTAAGGTCATCCATCCCCCCGTAGTGATCGATTAGTGTTCCACGACTGGAGGACGTCAGCTGTAACGCCATCGCGTTAACCGTAAAATCCCGTCGAAACAAATCTGCCCGGAGATCTCCCTGTTTTACACGCGGCAAGGCGCCGGGCTTTTTATAAATTTCCTGACGGGCCGTGGTAAAATCCAGCGAGCCGGCCTGATCCCAACTGACAGTCGCTGTGAGAAAATCCGGATAAACCGTGACTTTCCCATTATGCTCTCGTGCGAACGCCCTGGCCAGCGCCATGGCATCACCGTCAACAATCACATCCAGATCCGTGCTTTTAATTCTAAGCAGGGCATCACGTACAAATCCGCCGACCAAATAGCAACCCACCTGTTGTTTAGCGGCCAACTGCTGAATCTGTTTGATACGCCGTCGTGTGACAGAATCATATTGTTTGAACTGGATAATCACATCAACCTCTCGGATGAAATTCCTGATGCACGGACTTGAGCCTGGCCCTGTCCACATGCGTATAGATTTGGGTCGTGGAAATATCCGAATGACCCAACATTTCCTGTACCGACCGAAGATCGGCCCCATTCTCCAGTAAATGTGTGGCAAATGAGTGCCTCAAAGTGTGCGGCTTAATCTCTTTGTCTATCCCGGCCTTACGCGCGTACTTCTTGATAATCTTCCAAATACTTTGACGGCTGATCCTCCGTCCCAGGCGGCTTAAAAAAAGCCGCGTTTCGCTACAGTATTCAGCCACGGCTTCCCGGGCCCGCGCTCCAATCGGAATGATGCGTTCTTTGCTTCCTTTACCGATACAACGGACGAACCCTACGTCCAGATCAATGTTTTCAAATTTCAAATCAGATAACTCTGATACCCGCATACCGCTGGCATAGAACAATTCCAGGATCGCCTTGTCTCGAATCACCTGCCATCCGCGCCCGGTAGCCGCCTCCAACACCTGTTCGACTTCCTGCATGGATAACACATCCGGAACACGTTTCCAGATCTTTGGCGTCTCGACAAGATTAGTCGGGTCATCTTTACTGAGCTGTTCACGAACGAGGAATCGATGAAATGTTTTGATAGCCGCTAGCGACCGGCATACCGAATTGGTCGACAGCTCGCGCTGCTTCTCCGCGTACATAAAATCCGTGACATGCTTACGATCGATGCTGTTGACACTCCGAACATCATGACTCTCCAAATAATCCTGATAACGCAAAAGATCCCGCTGATACGCCAATAGTGTATTGTTCGCCAGCCCACGCTCGACGGATAGATAGTTGATAAACTCCTCAATATGCTGTTTCATCGATCTATAGATCCTGATTAAATACCATTTCCGTCTTTAACTCTTTACGCATAATACGTTCATAGCGCTTGAGCTTGGACTCAAAAGATTTAACATTCCGCATCGGCCGCGGGCGCTCAAAATATTCGGACATGCTCTGATACTTTTCAGTGAGTTCATTCAAGCGTTGCTTCTTCTCAATTGATACCCACTCATCCATCTCCTGCAGCTGAACGATTAGCTTGTCGAGTGCCTCGCGGACCCGCTTATCGCTTTCGTCACGCTGAATATTTTCCATCAGTTCACGCTCCCAAATCCTGTAAGTCAAATAGTAATGGTTGTACCGCCGTTCGGCTGAGACGGATTCCGCCTTGTAATCAACGGGCTCAAGGATCGGAACAAATTTATCAGCCTTGACTTTTTTCTTACGCACAAACTTTTGCTTGAGCGGCTGACAGCCTGTGAGGGCAATGGCCGAGACCAGGATCACAGCCACAAAGGTCCATTTTTGACGTTTATTATCCATCGATCATCTCCTTGAACTGTTGCTCCGTTAAAATCTGAACACCTAATTTCTGTGCCGTTTGAAATTTTGACCCCGGATCACGACCGACAACCACATAGTCCGTCTTGCCGCTCACCGACGATGAAACCTTGCCCCCCAAACGCTTGGCCAATGCCGCCGCATCGCGCCTGGACATCGTCTCGAGCTCGCCGGTAAAAACAAAGCGTTTATGGGCCAAACTATCACCCAGCGGCTCTTCAACCATTTCGACGGGATTCAGTCCGGCTTTCATAAATTTTCGCATCAGCTCACGCGTGCTCTTGAGCTTGAAGAACGTCTCGACGGATTTGGCAATCACCCCACCGATCTCCGGCAGGGCCTCCAAGTCCTCCGCCGAAGCCTTTTGAATCTCCTTCAAAGCTTTAAACTCGGCGGCCAGGGTCCCTGCGGCTTTCTGTCCGACATGGGCGATGCCCAGTCCAAATAGAAACCGTGATAAGGGCTGTTGTTGACTGGATTTAATCGCGGCGATTAGCTTGTCCGCCTTTTTGTCCTTGAATAGGTCCAATGTTAAAAGATCTTCACGGGTCAATCCGTATATGTCGGCCAGATCCCGCACCAACCCTTTCTCCAGCAATTGGACAACGACCGCTTCGCCCATACCTTCAATGTCCATAGCTCCCCGTGAAGCGAAGTGCAACAACCCACGCTCCATCACCTTGGGACACGATGGATTGATACAGCGATACGCGACCTCTCCGTCTTTTTCGCGAACGATGGTCGATCCGCATTCCGGACACTGGCGCGGGACCTTAAATGTCTTTTTCAAACCGGTCACTGAATGTTCGACGACCTTTATGATCTTGGGAATCACATCGCCGGCCCGCTCGACGAGAACTCGATCGCCCGCATTCACGCCAAGCCGTTGAACCTCTTCAAAATTATGCAGGGTCGCCCGCGCAATCATGACGCCGGCACAGGGCACCGGCTCCAATTCGGCGACAGGGGTTAACACACCGGTGCGGCCTACCTGAACCGTAATCGCATTGACTCGCGTGGTCACTTGTTGAGCCGGAAATTTATAGGCCACCGCCCAGCGAGGACTTTTCAGCGTGTGCCCCAGAGACTGCTGCTGGGAGAGCGAATTAACCTTGATCACAACCCCATCGACCTCATAGGGAATATCTTCCCTTGATTCCTGATGCTTTTGACAATAGGCGACAACCGCATCAAAATCCGGACAAACCTGACTGCGCGGATCCACATAAAAACCCCATGACGCGCTAGTCTTTAAGAATTCTGATTGTGTCTCGAAAAGTTTATCGTCGTCAATCCGGCCGAATGAGTGAATAAAGCACTTTAAATTCCGGCGTGCTGTTTCGCGCGAGTCCAACAGTTTCACCGATCCGCTCGTCGCGTTACGCGCATTGGCAAAAACGCTTAATCCCTCGTCTCGACGCTGATCGTTTAACGCCTCAAAATCGGATTTATCCATAAAAATTTCGCCGCGCACCTCAAGATTTTCAGGCAGCGGCACTCCAGACTTCTTCTTAAGCTTTAAAGGAATGGAATTGATGGTCTTCACATTGTGAGTGATATCCTCCCCGTTGTGACCATCCCCCCGCGTTGCTCCTACCGCGAGAACTCCGTTGTTGTAGGTCAGAGCCACGCTTACACCATCAACCTTGAGCTCAACTGCATACTCGATAGCGTCACCAGATAATCCCTTGAGGACTCGATTATGCCACTCGCGCAATTCTTCGATCGAATAGGTATTGTCGAGCGAGTACATCTTCACCGCATGTGTCACCGTCTCGGCCGTTGCCTCCATCTTGACACCCACCCGCTGCGATGGCGACGCAGGCGAAACAAGCTCCGGAAACTGTTGTTCCAAGTCGATCAGCGCCTTGAGCAAATCATCATACTCCTTATCCGAAACGGTTGGCTCGGCAAGGACGTAGTAGCGATAATTGTGAGCTTCCAACTCATCTGATAATTGTGTGATTTTTTTCTGGGCGAGTTTCTTGTCCATGAATCTAAAATGCGATGTTAAAACCGGTAAAGCGGCCAGTCGGCTTGCGTTCGGTTTTGTCAATATGATGTATGTGTCCGTCAAAATGCTCGGCCACATCGGACATCAAGATCTTGAGATCCGTGGCCGAACCTTCCACCACAGCCTCAACACGCCCGTCCGGTAAATTTTTGACCCATCCCGCTAACTCCAGAGCCTTGGCCTTTCGAGCAAATGTATAACGAAATCCCACCCCCTGTACCCGTCCGGAATATAAAATATGCCACTGCACCATAAACGTAAAAATACTTTGTAGTTAACAATAAAAGACGGAGTAGTTTATCATCAATCGGTGAGCGAGTCAAACAGAACCCGGCTGGATTTGAACTGTAAGCTATTGTGATTAAATACCTTGTATCGGGAGGGACTTAGACTTCCTTGATACCAAAGCCAATTTCCGCTTCCGCGACCAGCTTGTCGCCGACGAAACATTGACCTTTCAGAAAACCGACCTTGGCCATTAATTTGACCGTCGTAACCTCAATCCGCAGCTGATCACCCGGGACCACCGGTGCGATAAATTTAGATTGGACCTTGGCCAGATAGTAGATCAAATCCTTACCCTGCATATTTTTACTATAGTAAAAATAAATGCAACCGGCCTGGGCCATCGCCTCAATAATCAGCACGCCCGGCATAACCTTCTCACCGGGAAAATGACCGTCAAAAAATTCTTCATTGATACTGACATTCTTGATGGCGGTCAATTTTTCATTGGGAACTAATTCTGTCACGCGGTCGATCAACAAAAAAGGATAACGATGGGGAATAATTTTCTGAATCTCACGTATATCAAGTTGCATAACTCTTCCTTTCTTCTGAAATTAACTGTTGAAACCGAATGCCTTAACGCGATTGCAGTTGCTTTTCAACATAACGCGCCAGCAGATCCACCTCAAGATTAACCGACTGTCCGATCTCAAGAATACCCAGATTGGTGTCACGTTCGGTGACGGGAATCAAATAAACCGAAAATTCTGTTTCACTGACTTCGCCCACCGTCAGACTGACTCCGTTTATCGTGATCGAACCTTTGGGCACCACAAAACGCGCAATCGAATCTGATAGACTGAACTTAAGCTTGAGGTAGTTCTCCTCAGTGACTCGGTCGGTTAACGTCGCCACACAATCCACATGCCCCGAAACCAGATGACCGTCTATCCGGTCAGACAATTGCAGCGCACGCTCCAAATTAACCCGCTGTCCGACGCTGTATCGTCCCAGGACGGTCTTATCGAGTGTTTCCAACATGACATCGAAATACAGCACATCTTCCTGCTGACGACAAACTGTCAGACACGCCCCGTCGACACAAATACTACTACCGAGCTTCGCTCCCTCGGCTATTTTCTCCGATCGGATCGCCAACTCAACGAGATTTTTCTTCTGGACGACCTGATGAATGGTCCCGAGATCTTCAACGATTCCTGTAAACATTTGCCAGTACCAAAATGTCCCCACCTAACGTGCGAACGGATTTAATGTCTAAATTTGTCAGACGATCCATACTCAAGACACGATTTCCCTGTACCGAACTCAAGGCCGTCTGATCCCCCATCACTTTCGGGGCCATGTAAATATGCATTTGATCGATGAGATTCCATCGCAGCGCCGAACCTGTAATCGTCGCGCCCCCCTCAATCAGCAGGCGCCGAACTCCCATCTCATAGAGCGCATTCATCATATATTTCAAATCGACCCGGCGATTCTTTTGAGGACACAGAATCACGGAGACACCCATCGCCGTAAGTCTATTTCGACGGCGCTCCGATGAGCGACGTGTCGTTGCCACAACCACGTGTTCTGTTTGTGCCCGTTTTAACACATTACTGCTGAAGGGCAAGGTCAAGGTGGAATCAACCACGATACGGATTAACGATTTGTTCTTGACGCCTGTTAGTCGCGGATTATCCCGAAGTGCGGTCCGTGCACCTACCAGGATCGCGTCAAATTCGTCCCGCTGTCGGCGGGCATAATCCCTGGCCTTTTGCGAAGTGATCCATTTGGATTTCCCGTTGGATGTGGCTGTCTTGCCGTCGAGGGTTTGCGCAATCTTGGCAACAACCTTCGGCCGGTGATATTTATCGGATGGCATCGGAACGCTCCTTTAATTGCTCAACGACTTCATAAGGAACTGTCATCTTGCCTAAATAGGTATTCTTCTTGGCCTCACCATGATCGTCCGATCCACCCGTCGCTATCAAATTGTATTTGGCCGCCAGCTTGGCGTAATACGCGATCGTCTTGGTGCCGCAATTCGGATAGTGCGCCTCCAACCCTTCCAGGCCGGCTTCGGCGAACTGCGGAATCAGTTCATCCACCAACGTAAACATCGGATGGGCCAACACAGGTACTCCACCGCAGGATCGTATCAATTCAATCCCTTCAAACGGGGACAGCTTGGCCTTGGGTACAAAGGCCGGTTGCCCGTCAGCGAGATATCGATCAAAGGCCTGACGAATATTTCGGACATGTCCATACTTCACCAAGATCGTGGCCAGATGCGGCCGGCCAATCGCGTCACCCTCTGTAAGTTCCGCCACCTCTTCAAAGGTGATGGGCCCGACTCCTAACTCGGCCAGTTTATCAATCATATCACGCATCCGTTCAACACGCGAGGCCTGAATCGTTTGCAGCTTTCTTAAAAAATGCTGGTTGGAAATATCAAGGAAATAGCCCAGGATGTGCACATCTTTATTATTGATTTGAGTGGAAAGTTCAATACCCGGAATGACCTCTACGTCCAGCTCCTGACCGGCATGAATGGCTGGTTCAACACCGTCGACGATGTCATGATCAGTGATGGCCACGCACTGAATACCATGCGCATGCGCCTTTTCAATGACTTCCCGCGGCGTTGAGGTGCTGTCTGAAAAATGAGTGTGGATGTGAAGATCGGCTATTTTAGCCATCACTGGAAATATTCGGGAGTACTTCTGTCTTGTGGATTTTGTCGAGAATGCCGTTCACGAACTTACTGGACTCGGTGTCGCCGAACTTTTTGGCGAGCTCCACCGCCTCGTTGATGGACACCTTCGGTGGAATATCTTCGGCATAGACCAGCTCATAAACACCCATCCGCAAGATGTTCCGATCGATAATCGCCATTCGCTTTAACTGCCAATTGGTGGCGTAATTCGAGATCTTGCCGTCAATTTCTTCTAGATTCTGATCGACACCCTCAATAATTCGCCCGGCAAACATCCGGACCGTCTTGTCGTATTTCTCTTTCTGCGTCCAGTAATAATCATTGGCGGATTCTATAGATCGCCGCGTGATTTCGGCCTGATATAAAATTTTTAGAGCCTCTTCTCTGGCTTTCGTTCTCTTACGCATCGGATGTCTTTCCTTTTTAGCTAGTCAATGAACCTTTATAGTTTCGACAAAACATTTGCCATTTCAACCGCTACCTGGGCGGCGTCACGTCCCTTGTTGTTGCCTTCGGCCTCGGCCCGATCCTGAGCCAATTTGACTGTGGGCGTGGCCAATATTTCAAACACAACCGGCTTACCTGTATCGAGCGATGCCTTCATGATCCCCGCGGCGGCGTTGTCGGCCACTAACCGGTAGTGATCCGTTTCTCCAAGTATAACAGCTCCCAGGCAGATTACCGCATCGACGGTCTTTTTTTTTGCCAATTTCTGGGCCACGACCGGAATCTCAAAGGCCCCGGGGACAGAGACAACAGTCAGGTCCTTCTTCAGGACCCCTAATCGTCCTAATTCATCCAGGCAGGCGTCCCGCAATCGACCGGTTATGCCCTCGTTGAAACGGGCGACAATAACGGCAATTTTAAGACCTTTTCCTGTTTTCGACTGACCTGAGATGATTTTTGTCATAATGCAAAAAGCCCGGAAAACAGGATATCAACGTAAGATATCCCGGATTCCGGACTGTAAGTTTAGATTTTGGTTATACTTTCGACGTTTGAGATTTA
Source organism: bacterium (assembly GCA_030429765.1). Lineage (GTDB taxonomy): Bacteria > Omnitrophota > Gorgyraeia > Zapsychrales > Zapsychraceae > JAGOSC01. Next base: position 76,316 of record JAUIER010000002.1, read on the forward strand.
CCCAACGGCACACGCTCAATCATCGATAGGCCGAATCCCTCAAGCCCGACAATCTTCCGCGGGTTATTGGTCAGCAAACGGATATCCTTGACCCCTAAATCGACCAAGATCTGCGCGCCAAGTCCGTAGTGACGAAGATCCGGCAATAACGGTAATTGGTCGGCATCCTGACTGGCGGCCTTGGCCTTCTGAACCTGCGCCACCTGGGCCTCGATATCAAATGTCCGTTGCGGCGTTCGCATGTAGATAATGACCCCTGAGCCATTTTCCTGAACGGCCTTGAACGCGGCCTGCAGTGCCCCGCTGCTCTTTAGCCCCTGCGCCTGGAATACGTCATTCAGCAGGTTCTCGGCATGGACCCGAACCAACGTCGGCTCTTTGTCAGATACTTCACCCAAAACCAGGGCAATGTGCTCCAACTCGTCAACTTCCGAAAAATATTTAATGACTTTGAATTCACCGTACTGGGTGGAAAGCGTGCTTTCGTCGCCGCGCTCGACGAGCTTCTGGTACTTGGTGAGATGCTCGATAAGACTGTCGATCGTGCAGATTTTGATCCCGTGCCGCTTGGAAAACTCGATCAGGTCATTCGTGCGGGCCATCGTTCCGTCTTCGTTCATGATCTCGCAGATCACACCGGCTGGATAAAGTCCGGCCAGGCGTGTCAAGTCGACCGACGCCTCTGTATGTCCGGCCCGGACCAGAACCCCGCCCTTTTGCGCGCGAAGCGGGAACAAATGTCCAGGTGTGATAATATCCGTCGGTTTGGCCTCAGGATCAATCAGCAGTTTGACGGTGTAGGAGCGGTCCGCCGCCGAGATACCCGTGGTGATCCCCTTGGCTGCGTCGACCGAGATCGCCCAACCTGTGTCACACTTTTGATGCTTGCGGCTGTGGTCAATCTTCATCGGGTGCAAATCCAGTTCGTCCAAACGATCGGCCTCCATTGGCACACATACCAACCCGCGTGCTTCCTTGGCCATAAAGTTAATCAGATCCGGTGTGACAAATTCGGCGGCACACAGCAAATCGCCTTCATTTTCACGCCCTTCGTCATCCATCACAATGATGAGTTTACCCTGCTTTAAATCCTCAAGAACTTCTTCGATCGTATTGAACATTTTGACTTCGCCTCTTTTGATTAATTGGTGTTGAATGAAATCGTCAGGATTTGCCCCAAAAATTTCTATATATAGTAATATTTATAACGGTTTAGAAGAAATGGTACTATATTCGAAATGATTAGGCTTGTCAAGAATTTTGTCTTGGCCTATAATGAAACCAACTTATGACACGAACCGCACCCCCTCAAAAGACTGAAAACCACTGCCAATACTATGTTTACGTCGCTGTTGGCGCATTGATTTTTGTCATAAGCTCCATTTTTGTTGTCCATTTTCAAGGCTTGAGTCCCCTCGACTTTGGACGATACCTGATGCATGCCTCCGACGATACCCATCACAATATCATCTTCTACCGGAAACTCCCACAGATTTCACTGAACGAACTGATTTACCTGGGTTGGTTCCTGGGGGCTGCTGTGATTTTCGCAGGCTCGCGTCTATTGGCCGGCGTATCGTCGACTAAGACTCGAAGTTTGTCGATCTACCGCTCACTCGGATTGAGCTTATTGGGGATATTCCTCGTCATTCTCACTGGACAGCTCAGCGGACTGTCCAAGAAATGGAGCTATTACCTCGACAATTACACGGTTAAATCAGAAGCCGAACGACTAAAGCTCACCTCCATCCGTCAGTCGTTGGAGATGGCGGAATTTTGCAAGCAGCTCCTGCCGGGCCCACATAAAGCCGATTTTGTCACCGATATGGACATGGACCATGGACCGAATATGCTATTGCATCGTAGCCTGGCTTTTCATCTGTATCCCATCGATATCCGTGATGTTCGCCAGCAGCGATCCGACAGTTGGATCGCGTTCAACAAGGCAAATGCCCGTGCACACATCCCGGAAGGATTCGAGCTGCTGGGCGCCCTGAATGACGAAAATGTAATAGCCGTCAGGATGAAACCATGACATTTGCAACCGCATGTGCATCTCTGCTATTGCCCATCACGCTTGGTGCCGTGTTGATACGCATCACAACTCGAAACGATCCAATCCCCAAGCCATTGGCCGTGGCTTTAGGTTATGGACTTGGGACAGGCATCTTGACCCACTGGATGGTGATCGCCAATTTTACCGGAATGCCCCTTTCAGCCCCGGTAATAAACATCCCTCTCGGCATTGCGCTCGTCATCGGAATTGTTAGCCTGCTGCGCCAGTCACGCTCGGTCCGCCGGCTTCAACCAAATCGCGAACCGCCGGATATGATATCCATCGTGTGCGGATTGGTCATCCTCTTTGTCACCCATTTCATCTTATGGCGGGCCCTGAATTTTCCGATCTTCGCGTGGGACACTTTTTCTACAATGGGCCTCAAAGGCAAATCCATTTACTACGATCAAACCATCCGAAATCTGGCCTTTATCCCAAAGTTTGATTACCCAATTCATATTCCGCTCTTAACGGCATGGATATCCTTCTGCATGGGCGAATGGAATAATACACTCAAAATCTTGTTCCCCTTGCCATGTTTCTTCTATCTGGTCATTCAATACTACTTCCTGCGGGAATTCGCGGCCCGTCGCTGGGCGTTACTGAGCGTGGTGTTCCTGCTGTCCTGTAATTTCCTCATATACCATGCGACAATTACCTATCGGGATATTCATATGATGTACTTTAATTGCTCAACGCTGCTGCTGATTGCATGGTGGTATCGGCGTCAATCCGGCGCGTGGTTGTTGTTATCTGCCGTCTTTGCCGGGCTGACCTCATTTATCAAGCTCGAAGGTTTTGGCTACATGGTTCTATACAACCTCCTGATGACCGTCTTGATTTGGTACAGGAATGCTGAATCGGCCCGGGCCAAAATAATGAAGAATCTTGAATTTGCGCTTATCAGCGGCGGCATATACGCCATCTATCTGATCTATCGCATCTTTCACATCCTGCCCTATGCGGCCGGTCGCGACGAAGTACATGCCGAACACTTTTACATCAACAAGATTAATCTGGCGACGGGAGCCGAATTGTTGGAACGAATGGGAGTGGTTTTGATGCGCTACATCGAAAACTTTTTTATGAGCGGCAACTGGAACGTAATTCCGATCCTTTTTGTTTTAAGTCTATGGCAGATTTTTTTCAGCCGAAACCGCCATGTTGGCGTGGTGATGTTATTGTTTCTGGGATTGTTTTTTGGAATGTACTTTGTCACATTTTCGGCGACACAACATTACGTCTGGGTGGCCAAACAACATCATGTGCTATCCCGCTCAATATTGCATGTATTTCCCATTTTGGTCACCCTAACCATCCTGTTAAACGCGGATGATCACTCTAAAACCTAAAAGCTTGATTGGAATAACCTTGTCTGGCCCAAGAAAACCAATATAATAGCAATATGCGTATTGAAGAAAAATTATTTCAGGCCCTGAAAGAATCGTCCAAGACATTGGCCCTGGCGGAATCATGCACGGGAGGATTGATCGGTCATCGGATCACCAACTTGCCGGGAAGCTCCGATTTTTTTATGGGATCAGCCGTCTGCTATTCAAATGAGGCCAAAACACGATTGATCGGCGTACCCGAGGCCACACTAAAAAAACACGGCGCCGTCAGCACAGAAGTGGCGATCGCCATGGCCAAAGGCGCCCGAAAAAAATTTCGCGCAGATTTTGCTTTGGGGATTACGGGCATTGCGGGACCCGCTGGCGGGACGGTCAAAAAACCGGTAGGACTTGTCTACATCGCCGCCGCCTCTCACAATGAATGTATCTGCCTTCAATATGAATTCACAGGCGATCGAACATCAATCAAAAAGCAAGCCAGTACGAAGGCGCTGCATTTGTTGACGGAATTTATATATTAAAACCATGAATAGCGCACGCAATATCACTATCTTCTGCATTCTGTCTGTCGTGATCGGCATGGTGATTGCGCCCTATATCATGCCGACCGGTGATATCAAAAACCCCCTCCTCTTATTCGGCGAATTCGCGCGTAACGGTTATTACTTTAATCATAATTATGTGAATCCCGCCGTCGTTCACAAAGTCAGCTTCCAGAAATACCTGTACTTCCTGTTTTTTATCGGAGTGATATTGTTTCTTTGCCTCAATATTATCCTGCGCCGTCGAGTCTTTAACGCCTACCGTACTATGCTCCATCTCGGCATTATCCTGTTTATCCTAACCAGTATGGTTCAAATTTTTAATTTCTATGCATATTATTTGAGTGAACGCGATGCCTTTTATGGTCGATCCCTTCTTGAAAGCAATCTTGAGATCAACCGTACACCGCATAAACGTCTGACATTCGAATACAGCCTATTCTGTCATCAACACATTAAAGGTCCAGCCCGGGCGAAGTTCATCTCTGATATGGATATCAACCGGGATCCTTACATGTTAATGCACCGGATGATGGCCTATTACCTGTATCCGATTGATATCCGACATGTTCATCCCGGTGAACCGGAATATCTTCTGTTTTTCTTAAAAAAAGACCCGGAGCAAGCTGTGCCCGCTGACTATGAAATCATTGCCCGGCAAGGCACAAACTTTTTAATCGCCCGGAAAAAGCAATAAATCTATGTCATTTGTAACCTTCACATTAACCGCCGTCATTTTTCCGACAATAATCGGATACATCCTCATCCGTCGATTACTGCCATCCATCACCCTGCCAACGGGAGTATGGATCGCCCTGGGATACGGTATGGGGACTGGCATATTGACACAATTGATGCTGCTTCTGGCTATTGGTAAAGTACCGCTAACCCTGGCCCCAATCGCCATCGGAATGTTGAGCATCGGACTTTTGGCGCTCATCAAGCGAAACAGCAGCTCCGAACGGATTCAACTCAATCCCAGATTGCCGGACCCCGATCAAAAGATCGATCTGATCTCCGTGTTTTGCAAAAGTTACATTATATTGTGCGTCCTCTACGTCATCTTTCGTGCGATTCACATCCCCCTCTACACGTGGGATGCCTATTCATGTAATGGTTTCAAGGCCAAGGCCCTTTATTTCGAACAATCCCTGAGCCTGCTGCATAACATGCCGCATTATGAATACCCGCTGCATGTGCCGTTCCTTCAGGTATGGGCGTCGATTTCGGCCAACATGTGGCATGACCAGTGGATCAAAATCTTCTTTCCGCTTTACACACTCGCGCTGATCACGGTCCTGCATTTCACGTTGCGTCTGCACGTATCCAAGCAATGGGCCCTGTTTGGGCTCGCTGTGATCTTGTCATCCAATCTGTATGTGTACCATTCCACAATTTCCTATCGGGATATCACATTGGCCTACTACGTCAATACCTCCATCGCCATGCTGCTGCTCTGGATGAAGTCGCGGCAAAATTCGTTGCTCCTGACAGCTGGAATTTTTACAGGATTTGCGACGTTCGTCAAGCTTGACGCGGCAGGCTATTTGCTTGTCCTTATGTCGATGATGTTTTTCCTCGTTGTCTTTGACCGATCGATGAAACTTCCGGCGAAAGTCCGCCATTTCTTTCTCTTTACCCTGCCGGCCGTGCTGATTTGTCTGGTGTATAACATCTACAAAATCCTGGTCATCGAGCCGCGTATTCCGGCTGTTGAGGGCGAAAAAATGAGCTTCGATCTTTTTAGTGTGAAGATCAAACTGGGATTAGATACCTTGGTGAAACTGCAGACCGTACTGGGACGGATTTTTGAAAATCTCTTCTTCAGCGGTAACTGGAGCGTTATCTGGCTGCTGTTTGCCATCAGCCTGATACATTTGCGTTCCATCAAAGTCACCGCGGAAATTCGTATACTCCTCTATGCCATCGTCGCGTTTATGGGAATCCAAATCCTCGGATACACGCTCACGCAGTATTATTTCTGGATCGCGCAGACCAACACGAGCCTCTCGCGTCACCTGCTGCACTATTTTCCCATTGTTGTTTCTCTAATGGTTTTGATTAATGGAGGGGAATTAGTTGATCAGTCGGACGACTAACCCTTGGTCAGATATAAATTGATATATCGCTCACCTGAACACATGCTGATCATTTCCGCATGGCTCATCCGTGTTACTTCTCTTTTATGATCATTGATGACTGAAATCTCAAATCCATATGATTCCAACTGGGCAAGAAATTGTTCGGCGGTATATTCATAGCTTTGGTAGACACAGGGGAAAAACTCGCAGAAGGCGATCAGTTTGGACTGACGCGCGATTAAGGTCTCCATCCCCTTCAGCGCCAGAGGTTCGGCGCCCTGAATATCAATTTTAATCACATCAATGCGAAGATCATCCGGCAGCAGGTCATCGAGTTTGACGGCCTTCACCGAAACAGATTTACGATTGTCTCCGGAATCAAAGATCCGATGATCACCGCGGTTCTCTTCGCAGAAATAAAGTTTTAACTCACCGGGCTGATCGGACACGGCATTCTGAAACAATTTAACGTTCGCGCATTGATTCGCTTCCACATTCTTCGTAAGCAGCCGGAAATTTTCTGGATCGGGCTCAAACGCGAATACCTGCCCGCCCGCGCCGACCTTCTTGGAAATCTGCAGGGTGTGATAACCAATATTCGCCCCGATATCCAGCACATTCATGTCAGGCTGTATCGTGGAGTTCATCAGTGAAGTCTCATAGTCTTCTAAGGTCGAATATTTCCACAAAAACATCGCGGCAATACGGTCGAGCGTGTTGCCATACATCTTCATACCTTTGACATTGATACAACGGTCGGACTTCTGCTTAAAAAACTTGGCCAGTCCACGCAGTATCGGTTTGAACCAGTGCAGCTGGGATAGGACATAAAGGCCTCTTAAAATACTGTAGGCGATTGATTTGATGATGTAGGACGGAGAAATTTTCATGAGCGGAAATATCCTCTATCGGTTATTTCTCCGCCTTGACATAAAGTGATCCGGCTATTTCTTTGAGGATGGGAATTTTTTCGACGGTTCGGCCCAGCCCATTGACGAAACCGATCAGACTCTTGGGTGTTCCCGGATGCAGGAAGTCAAACAGCTGGATATGAACATTCTTAAAACCAAATGATTCGATCTGGGCCTTGAGCTTCCAGCGGATAAACGCGATTTCATCCGGCGAGACATGCATCTTTTTCTGGAGATAGGGTATGCGCCGTTCAAGAAAAATCTGCGGATTCATCAGGTTCGGCTCGGTGAAGTACATCGATCCGCCCGGCTTAAGCACCCGGTAACATTCCTTGAGGGCCTGATCGACCTCCAGGTGATGAAGAACTGAACTTCCAACCACCGAGTCAAAAGATTCGTCCTCATAGGTTAAATCATACGCATTCTCAACTTTGAATGTTACATTCTCCGCCGGAACACGGACTTTGGCCACATCGAGCAGTTCAGGTGAAATGTCATTGGCAATGATCGTCGCGCCGCTTTGCGCCAAATACTCCGTAAAGTATCCTACACCACAGCCCAATTCCAGGACATTCATATCTTCAGTAATATGTGATGTCAGCATCTTGACCCGGCGTTGCCAACGGATTTGTCCGGCCGGCGTCTCCCAGTACCAAAATGTACCCGACCATGACTCGCGCAGATGCTTGCCATGTTCTATTTCATTTTTTATACGCTGGTCGGACATTGAACGTATTAGTCCTCACGTTTTTTATAGAATTCTTTACGAGGTACAAGGATCAGCTCGCGGAAACCGCGGAAACAGGCCGTCAGCAAATGAATCCCGTGCTGCAGCGATCGCATTTTAGACTCACCGGAAACTCGGGATTTGTAATGCACCGGAACTTCCATGATCTTGCTCCCCATCTTGGCCGCCCCGAACAACAGATCAAAATCACCCCATTTGTCCTTGCCCCATTTCATCCGCTTGAAATCACGCTTATAAAGCGCCTTGGTCCCGCAGAGCGTGTCCGTCAAATTTTGTTGAGTAATGAAGCTCATAAGCCAACCGAAAATCTTGTTCCCGAATAAATTGGTCATACGCATCGCCTGATCTTCCATCGGATACACCAGCCGGGTCCCATTGACAAACTGACACAGCCCCTTATTAAGAGGATCAAAAAAGCGCGGTAATTCTTCCGGCGGCGTGGAGATATCCGCATCCAGGATCATGATCACCTCTTCCTCGGCGGCATCAAATCCAGCCTTAACCGCCTGCCCCTTACCACGATTCGGACTGTAATCGATCAGTTTAAGATTAGGAAATTCCCCCTGCAGCGACCTGACCTTATCAGCCGTTCCATCCGAACTTCCGTCATTGACAACCACGATCTCTGTTCGCTTGCCCATCGACGGCACCCGTCGAATCGCGTCTTCGATATTTCCCTCTTCGTTGTAGCACGGAATGATGACCGAACAGCCGTAGCCCAGATCGACCTCGTTCTTGGGTTCCGGTTGGATGGTGAGATATTGCGTGGAGGATAACTTGCTGAACGGCCACAAACGCACACCGACGGAATTCGCCAGGTACGATAGGAGTGGAATATTCTTGGGGAACAGCAATAGGTGACCATAGTAACTGACATCAAAATCCATCAGTCCCAGCATTTTGACCAGACTTTTTCGCTCGATGAAGTTATGCGGGCCTTCCGGCATCTTGGCCTTGATCTTTTCCATAAACATCAGGACCGGATCCCACCACGGATTAATCGTCGTCAGAAAAATTTTGGTCGTCGGTTTGCAGAATCGATAGGCACTGCGGAAAATATCCTGAACATCATAAACATGGTCGACGACGTCAACCATGATGATATAATCAAACTTTTCGTCGATATCCAGATCCTCGGCCGGTGAGTGAATGAATTCATATTGAGGAAATTTCTCCCGGGCCAGTTTGACCATCTCCCCACTGATATCGACACCAACCCCCCGCGAAGGCTCCATATACGCCAGGATTTCTCCGGTTCCGCAACCGAACTCCAGCACCGAACTCCCCTTGGGAATCATACGTGACATAAACGCCTTGAGCGTGTTGTAATAGTAGGCGTTCTTCTTTTTCCAATGATCGTAATTGGGAGCGATCTTATCAAAATGCTCCCGGACTTCATCCTTGGTCATGATTGGACACATAAGCCGTTATTTCCTGTCTCTGAGTTTTGCGAGTAAGCGCAATATTTCGATATACAGCCAAACCAGGGTCACCAAGAGTCCAAATGCGCCATACCATTCTAGATACTTTGGCGCTCCGTTCTGCGCCCCTTGTTCGATAAAGTCAAAATCCAAGACCAAATTCAGTGCGGCGATGGTCACGACGACCAGACTGAAACCGATCCCAATCGGGCTGCTGCCCCATCGCATATCATAGAACAGATTCACATTGAACAAACTCGCCACGAATGTCACGACATAGAACAGACAAATGGCTCCGGTCGCGGCAAATACGCCTGCCCGAAACTTTTGCGTAGCCCGCACCAACCCGGATTTATATGCCAGCAGCAGCGCGAATAAAGTCCCAAAGGTCAATCCAACCGCCTGGAAAACGATGCCGGGATACTGCATCTCAAAAAAGGCCGAGATCCCTCCGATCGCCAAACCTTCAAGCAAGGCATAAACAGGCCCGGTGACCGGCGCCCATTCCTTTTTAAAGGCCGTCACGATCGCCACAATAAAACCGCCAATCAGGCCGACCATCATAAATGTCATCACTGACTGAGGGGTGCCGACCGGTTCAGACGAAAAACCTTCCATCAACGGTGACACTTCCGTCATGAGCTTCCCCCACACCCATGAAGCCGTCATCATCAGTAGACCCAGAAGGACGAATGTCTTGTTGACCGTTCCCTGAATTGTCATCGGTTCACCGGATGACATGTTATAGTTCGACGTCTCAAACGCCGTTTGAGTCATCACTGGATTGGATGTTCGCATATTACCCTCCTAAAAAACCACCGCCCACCGGATGGCGATGTGCATAATGATATTCGTATAAATCCCGGCCACCACATCGTCGGTCATAATTCCCAGACCGCCTTCAAATTCTTCAAATTTATTCACCGGGTAGAGCTTGAACATATCAAACGCCCGGAACAAAAAAAAGGCCGTGATGTATACGGTGAGATCGAGCGGCAATAAAAACAACGCCAGCATAATCCCTGAAACTTCATCAATCACGACACATCCCGGATCCTTCTTATCGAGCAAATCTTCCATCGGACCGCTAACCAGCAATCCCAATACCGTCACGGCAATTAGAACAAGTATATACGCAAAAGGCATATCTGCCAATAGGATGCATAACAAAGCCCCGGCAAAACTGGCCAGAGACCCCGGTGCGACCGGGAAATTGCCTATGTAAAATACCGTTGAGGTGATTCGTACAAAACCGTCAGACACCGATAACCCTTCTATTGTTGAGGAAATAGGACACTCCCGATACCAGCGTCAGCGTAACCGCCACCAGGATCAGGTACTCGATGATCTCCATCCAGTAGTGCACCGATAATTCACTCCAATTTTTAAAACCGGTTGTTTCCGAGAAAACAACATAGATCAGAATCACACCCGCCGCGATCACCTGTGAGGCCGTCTTGTACTTCCCAAGCTTTTCCGCCGCAAGGACTTTCCCCTTTGATTTAGCATTGATCCGCATAATCGTGATAAAAACCTCACGCCCAAAAATGACCAAAAACGCCAGTACGGTCACCAGCCCCATCTTCACAAAGATCAAAAAGGCCGACAACATCAGGAATTTGTCCGCGATCGGATCCATTAACTTCCCGAAATCGGAGATCATATTGTGCTTCTTGGCAATGTAACCGTCATAAAAATCCGTAAACGAGGCGATAAAAAATATGATGGCTCCCATGAGCTTGGGGAAGAAACCCTCACCCGAGATAAACATAATAAACAGAACCGTCAGGACAATTCGGGAAATTGTCAACGTATTCGGTGATATCATTACGTAGGCCATATGGCGTCTCCTGTCAAATCGTATTCATAGGAATCAAGTATTTTTACGTCCACAAAATCTCCGGGTTGAAGCTTTTGCGCGCTGTGAACATAAACCACTCCATCCACATCCGGCGCGTCGTATTCGCTGCGCCCGATGTACATATCTTCTTCATTTGCCTGCGGCTCGTCGATCAGCACCTTGAGCGTACGGCCGACATAGCCTTGCTGTATCTCTTCCGAGATCTCCTGCTGCAGATTCATTAATTCATCCCGCCGCTGTTTTTTAATCTTGTCGGGAACATGATTCGGCATAGAGTAGGCTGGCGTCTGTTCCTCTTTAGAGTAAACAAACGTCCCCATCTTCTCAAAACGGGTATCACGGACAAAATCTTTGAGCTCCTGAAAATCCTGATCTGTTTCACCTGGCAACCCAACTATAAATGTGGTTCGCAGACTTCCCGTGGGCATACTGGCTTTAAACTTGTTCATCAGATCAATCGTTCCCTGACGCGTAATGTTGCGGTTCATCGACTCCAGCAAGTGATCACTGATGTGCTGAAGCGGCACATCAATATATTTGCAAATTTTAGGTTCCGTGGCCATCACCTCAATCAGCTCATCGGTGACATGCGCCGGAAAGGCATAGAGCAACCGAATCCATTGGATATTCTGCGTCACCGCGACGATCTTTTTGAGAAGTTTCGCGAGGCTCAATTCACGGTACAAATCCATCCCGTACGCCGTGATATCCTGTCCGATCAGATTGATCTCGACGACACCCTGCGCATCCAGCCGCTGAACTTCTTCCAGAATCGATTCAAACGTGCGCGAGACAAACTTACCCTTGAGCTTCGGGATAATACAAAAGCTGCATTTATTGTAGCAGCTCTCGCTGATCTTAACGTACGCAAAATGCTTGGGTGTGAGCGAGACATCCGACGGGATATCATCCCGATTTAGCTTCTGCGCGCCGATAATCGCGTCGATATCTTTAAACTCCTCAGCCAATTCCTTGTGATAGCGCTGTGCCAGACATCCGGCGACTATCACTTTTTTAAGTTTCCCCTGTCGCTTGAGTTCCAACAGATCGATGATCGTATCAATCGACTCCTGTTTGGCTTCGTCTATGAAAGAACACGTGTTTACAATCGCGACCTCAGAATGCTCCAGATCCACTATCCGGTGTCCATTACGCTTGAGATTGCTCAACAGCGTCTGGGAATCCACCAGATTTCGGGCGCAGCCCAAGTTGACGAGTCCCACCTTCTGCCCCTGTTTCAGCCGTTCGCTATGAAAATCATCCGTTGTCTTTGCTGGGTGAATCATTTTGTTACCGACAATCCATCTTTCGTAATCGTCACACTCTTAGCCTTACGATTCTTGCGACCTAATGTTCCAATCAAATTTCCGTTGAGTTCAAATTCCAAATGAATAATGTTCTTGCCTGTTATCTCGATTTGATCATTCGCCCGCCATGTCTCGACGACCCCCTTATTCAGCGTGGACTGAAAGACGGTTCTGTCATCGGCTTTCACTCTTAACCAGCTCTTTTTGAGCGCCCGGACCGTTAAATTAATTTCTTTTGAGACCGGTTGTGAAACCACCGGTATTGGTTCAATTGGTTGAGACGGTGTGGGCGCCGGAGCCTGGGCGACCGGTTGGGCCACGGGCGCCGGATTGGTGGCCGGGGTTGTCACGGCCGCCACTGGAGCTGCTGCCGGCGGCGTTGGAGCTGGTGCCGGCGTTGGCTTAGGGCGATTGGCTTCAGCCTTTTTTTCCTTTTTCTTCGCCTCGGCGGCTGCAGCCGCTTTCTTTTTCTGCTCAGCCTTCTTGGCCGCCTCTGCTTTTTTATCGACCTTCTTGACAACCTGCCCCTTGTCCTTCTTCGGCCGGTTATGAAAATAGTGATTGAGAAATACGATTGTCTTGAAAAGAATAAACAAACCCAAGATCCCGCCGGCAATCGTGATCAGCTGACGTTTACGCTGATGCGTAAAATACTTTTTCATGGTCTGCTTAACACGGAATTCAAAATCAGAATCCACATCCGTGGTCTTAACTTCCGCCGCCGGCTTTTCTTCCTTGAATTCCTGAAGCACATCCGAAATATCAACATTCAGATACGTCGAATAAATCTTCAAAAACCCTTTGATGTAAAAGGGAGACAGCGTGCGGATCGTATAACCTTCCTCAATTGCTCTGAGCGCGTCCATCGGAATCTTGGTGGATTCATGAACAGCCTCAAGCGATAAGCCTTTCTCCAATCGCGCTTCTTTGAGGATCTCACCGCTGCGCCGCGGAGGCGTCCGGCTTTCTTCCAGCATCCGCTTGGCATGTTCAACGACGGAATCTTCTTTGTGCGTTTCTTCGACTTGGTCGAGTGTTTCTTCAGGGCTGTCTGACTTAGGACTCATTTTCTTCACCTTGCATGTTTTCAAGTAACCATTGTTCACGATCGACTAATATATCTCGGGGCTTGCTGCCCACGTATGGCCCCACAATTCCCTCGGCCTCCATCATATCGATGAGCCGAGCCGCCCGCGTGTAACCTAATCGCATGCGACGCTGCAAGATTGATACCGAGGCCTGATTGCTCTCGACGACCAACTGGACGGCTTCATCATAGTACTCATCTTTTTCCTTGGCCCCGCCCCGCGCGCCGGCCTTATGACTGTTAACAATCGTGTCATCATAGATCGGGGCCTGCTGATCTTTGATGAACTGAATGACCTTAGCAATTTCATCATCCTTAACGAAATTTCCCTGGCCTCGGGTCGGCTTGGCATCGCCCGGCTTCATAAAGAGCATATCACCCTTTCCAAGGAGCCCTTCCGCTCCATTCGTATCCAGGACGGTCCGTGAATCGACCTTCGATGCGACCTTAAATGAAATACGCGCCGGAAAGTTGGCCTTGATCACTCCGGTAATAACATTGACCGACGGACGCTGTGTCGCCAGGATCAAATGAATGCCTACCGCGCGTGACAGCTGGGCCAATCGGGTAATCGATCCTTCGACGCCTTTGGCCGCGACCTGCATTAAATCCGCCAACTCATCGATAATCACCACGATATAAAACATATTATGCCCTTTTTCATTATAGGACTTGATGTTTCTCGCGCCAACTTTGGAAAGTTTTTTGTAACGGGACTCCATCTCGCTGACTACCCAGTTGAGTACGGCCGACGCTTTTTTGGGATCGGTCACCGTCGGAGCCAAAAGATGCGGAATATCATTGTATTGCGCCAGCTCGACCATTTTGGGATCGATCATAACAAACCGGACCTCATCCGGCGACGCGTTCAACAGGATCGACATGATGATGCCATTCACACACACTGTCTTTCCCGATCCGGTGGTTCCCGCGATTAGCAAATGCGGCATGTCCGCCAGGTCAGCCACCATCGGTTTACCGGCAATGTCTTTACCCAAGGCGATGGTGAGCTTGGACTTGGAGTTTCTGAATTCACTACTGGCCAGGACATCCTTGAGAAATACCGAGGCCGATGATCCATTAGGAACCTCAATTCCGACTCGACTCTTTCCCGGGATGGGAGCGACAATTCGAACCGTCGGCGCCTTCATTGCGAGCGCGATATCATTCGATAAAGTGGTGAACTTTTGAACCTTGACCCCCGGCCCCGGCTCCAATTCATAACGGGTGATCGCCGGTCCGCGCTCAATATCCACCACGCGCGCGCCCACGCCAAAACTGGCCAGCGTCTCTTCCAAACGCTTGGCGTCGTTCATGAGATGGTTTTGAATCTTGTTGGTCGATACCTTTGGAGGGTCCTGAAGCAGGTCTAGACTGGGGATGGTGAACTCTCCCACGATCTGAGGCTCACTCTCATATTCCTCTGCCGGAGATTTTCCCTGAGCGATGCGAATCTGCGGCTTCTTGGGCTTGATCTCTTCTTCCTCCTCTTCGTCCTCGTATTCCTCATCCTCTTCGTCTTCCTCGTACTCCTCATCCTCTTCGTCTTCGTATTCTTCGTCGTCCTCTTCCTCGTCCTCGTCGTATTCCTCTTCGTCCTCGTACTCTTCGTCGTCTTCTTCCTCTTCGTCGTACTCTTCCTCGTCTTCCTCTTCCTCCTCAATTACGGCCTTGGGCTTCCGTTTCACCCCAGCCGCCTTCGTGGCCACAGATTTGACAGCTGATGACGGCTTAAAGGCCGCGATGCTCAGATCACCATTCTTGAAACTCGCGATAAAGGATTCAACGATGCCGTTAATTTTGTTGAAAATACTGAGGAAAAACGGTGTGACGAGGATTTCGCCGGTAAGAATGAGTGCAAGCGCTCCCAAGGCTGACAGCACGATGTAGGATCCGACTGTACCCAGATAGTGATTGAGAAAGTCCGAGATCAGAATCCCCACCAGTCCCGCGCGCTGAAAACGTTCGGTCGACTCCTGCGGACCGGACATGCTGATCAGGGCACTGATAACGGCGAATAGGACTACGAAACTGAAAAGTTTAGTGAAGGTGAATTCGATCTCACGGGCGGTAAACTTATTCCAGCTCCAGAACAACAGAAAAACAACCAACGCGTACGCGGAATATCCGCAGATAAAAAAAATGGATCCCGCCAGATAGGCCCCGCTGATCCGTATTAAATTCTCGGCCGGTTGATTGGGAGTGGATGTGTACCAGGATAGATCTTGAGGTGTGAATGAAATGAGACTGGCGAAGAGAATCATCCCCAGAGCCAGGACAACTATAGCCTTGATTTCATTGATGTGCTCTTCATTCATACGTATATAGTACTAATATTATTATGTTAAAGCAAATAAGCGGGTAGGCTTTTACACCTACCCGCTTATTGTATCACATATGCATATTTCGACGCTGAAAATCTGACTATTTTGATTCCGCTTGCTTCTTACTTAGATTCATCCGCTTCATCTTGTCGATTTCCAACAATTTGACCTTGAATTCATCTCCGACATTGACCACGGAACTGACGTCTTTGACGTATTCATCGGAAAGCTCGGACACGTGGACCAAACCTTGCCGACCCGGCAAAAACTCGCAGAACACACCGAAATTAGTGACTTTAGCCACTTTGGCATCATAAATCTTGCCGACTTCCGGGGGCTGAACCAGACCATCGATAAATTTCTTGGCCTTGTCCGCGGATTCCACGTTTGAACCGGCGATCACAACCTTACCGTCATCATCGATATCGATCGATGTGGCCTCGGTCTCTTCCATGATGCGCTTGATCATCTTACCTCCCGGTCCGATCACCTCACCGATCTTATCTTGTGGCACGGACGTGATCACGATCTTCGGCGCGTATTGATTGACATCATCCGCCGGCTTGGCGATCGTAGCGGTCATGTTTTCCAATATCTTCAATCTGGCTTCACGTGCCTGCTCAATTCCCTTGGCCAGGACTTCCATGGAAACCCCCTGGACCTTGAGATCTAGCTGAATAGCGGTGATACCCTTGGTTGATCCGGCAATCTTGTAGTCCATATCGCCGTGGTGATCTTCAAGCCCCATGATATCCGACAGCAGTCGAAAATCACTTGGATCCTCGTTCAACAGCAGCCCGACAGAGATGCCGGCCACCGGATTTTTGATCGGCACACCGGCTGCCATCAAGGCCAGCGTTCCGGCACATACCGATGCCATACTGGATGATCCGTTGGATTCCAAAATTTCGGAAACCACTCGAACTGTATAGGGAAAATCTTCCTTGGTTGGCATAACACCGCGGATAGCTTTGGCCGCCAACGCCCCATGACCGATTTCTCGTCGACCAGGACCACGGCTACCGCGTGCCTCTCCGACACTAAAAGCCGGAAAATTATAGTGCAGCATAAAGTTGTTGTAGGCTAATTCTTGAAGGCCTTCCACCATTTGCTCGTCACGTTTGTTTCCAAGCGTGACAACCGCCAAACTTTGCGTCTGGCCGCGTGTAAACAATGATGACCCGTGCGTGCGCGGAAGAACATTTACTTCGCTGCTCAAGGCGCGGATTTCGTCGGTCTTTCGCCCGTCCGCCCGTTTGTTATCATTGAAGATCGACGTTCGAACCACATCGTATTCGACCTTGTCGAACATCTCTCTGATATCACCGGCCGGAACTTCTTCTTCACCTTCTTTTCGGCAGCCGTCAAATTTGGACATGTCGCTGAGAAGTTCATCCAGTAACGCTGTCGCAGCATTTTCACGCTCTTTCTTGTCGGCAATCTTGTAAACCTCGACGAGACGATCTTTGATCAGCGAGGCAACCGTGTTTTTTAAGTCCGGATGCGGGCTGAAAACCTGTATCTCCTCTTTTTTGGGTTTGCCAACTCGATCCCGGAACTGGTTTTGGGCGTCGATCATCGCGGCCATTTGCTGTTGAGCAAACTCAAGCCCCTCAATGACTTTCTGATCATCGACTTCATAACCCTCACCCTCGATCATAACGATCCCGTTCTTCACCCCGACGACAAACAGCTCAAGTTCGCTCTCCGCACGCTGCGCGTACGTTGGGTTAATCACAAACTGTCCATCGGCCATACCGACGCGAACAGCACCGATAGGACCGTCAAACGGAATATCTGACACGTGCAGTGCCGCTGAGGCACCAATCGTGGCCAGAATATCCGGATCGTTTTCACCGTCGGAACTGATAACGTTACATGTGACAACGACATCGTTCCGGAAACCTTCCGGGAACAGCGGACGGATCGGTCGGTCTATAATCCGTGCCGTCAGTGTTTCCTTCTCTGTCGGACGACCTTCCCGTTTGAAAAATCCTCCGGGGATTTTTCCAGCCGCATAGGCTTTTTCCTGATACTCAACCATTAATGGAAAAAAATCTATTCCATCCTTAGGCTTGTTGGACATACAAACAGCAACTAGAACCGTTGTTCCTCCGACGGTAACGGTAACTGAACCGTGCGCCTGTTTGGCTAATTTCCCCGTTTCTAGTACGAGTGTCTGATTGCCAAACGGCATTTCAATACTTTCATTTTGAATCATTCTTTTCTCCCTTACTACGGCACATCAACGCTGTCATATGGAACATTTTGTATCCGATGAATTCGCCTTATGCATTAATTCTTTACTTGCGTAGATTAAGTTTCGCAATTGTTTCCTGATATTTTTGAGGGTCTTTCTTCTTGAGGTAGGCTAGAAGACGTCGTCGTTTACCGATCATCGTTAATAGTCCACGACGCGAGTGAAAATCTTTCTTATGACGCTTAAAATGATCTGTGAGGTAGTTGATCCGCTCACTTAAAATGGCGATTTGAACCGCCGGCGACCCTGTGTCTTTGGCATGTGATTTGAAGTCACCGATGACTTCTGTCTTTCTGTCTTTAAGTAATACCACTTTTTTTCTCCTTTAATTCGTACGTGTCATGGATAAACCAACCGATTCACCTATCCTAGAATGAATCAGTCCCGAACGCAACCGGACGTTTATCCTCAGCTAAGTGGCATATTATACTATCAGACATTCACAAAGTCAAGGCATTCACTGGGGGCAACGCCCTGAATTTTACTATCAAATAATTTAAAGCCTAATTAGGCGTAAACATTACCCATGAAACAACTTATGATTTTTTCGCCCCTGTAGACTTTTTTGCGGTTTTTTTGCGTGTTTTGGTCGTCTTTTTAGCGGGCGACTTGCGCTTAGCTGTTTTCTTAGCGGTCTTTTTGGCCGACTTCTTCAGCTGGCTCTTGATTGATTTCTGCTCGGCATCAATCTTGTGATAATCCTCAATCAGGCCTTTAAGGGCCGCGGTAGGCTTAGTCAAGTCCTTGAGCTTAACAACTTCCTTACCGATTTGATAGTACAGCTTCTCCTTCTTGAGCCCCACGGCTGTCGAGTCGAGATGAATCTTGCTCTGGTGTGTGAACTTAAGGAGCTCCTCCTCACCCTTCTTGGCCAATTTGGAGGCTTCCTTGCCGAACTTGGCGAGCTGCTTTTTGGTCTTTTCCCATTCTGATTTTACATCATAATGTTTTGACATCTTTCACCCTCCTGAAATTTGATGTTCCACAAATAAAGGAATAATAATGACTTATAACAACAGTATACCCGATAATCCAGACCACGCGCAAGGTCTCGACTGCAATATTTTTTATTGCAGGGAAAAATTTTTACCGCTATACTAGGAAGTATGAAAGACGGATTGATGCTATTTACGGGAATCGCCCTGGTGTTTGGTTTGATGATCTTCGGTATGTACAAGTTCACTCGAGCGAATTATGACGCGCCCGAACGTACCCAGGAAGAAATCGAGGCAGCCTATCAGGAACGCGCCGACCGCCGACAGCAAATCAAGGACGTTCAACGACGTCAAAGAGATTTGATGCGCCAGCAGAAACAACGTATCCGGGACATGCAGCGTCGTTAACTATAAATCCCATACCCACCTATGTATGGTCTCGGGCCGATAAGATTCGTTGAGTCATTTCGGATTCATAAAGATCCGCTATCTCCACCAACCCTTCATCTCCCAGGAAATTCTTAATTGCTGCCTCAATGGCCTCCAGTCTGGCCAACAGATATCGGTAGTCAGGATTTAAAACCTTCCTGGCCATATCATCAAATTTTTTGGATTCAGCTTTGGCGAGCTTGTTGTTTTTGTAGTCTTCAAACTCTAATATTCGTTTGGACAATTGATCATCTTTATCGATCCTTTTGTTGAGTTCTTCCAGCAGAAAATCATCAACAATAGCCTGCGTAAAGTATCGATCAATACGATCGAGATCTTCCTTGGTGGTTTTGTAACACCAGATCAGATACCGTCTGACTAGATTTAGTTGATTGGGTTCCAACATTTATTATGAGGTATTTTTCGGAAGAGAATTAGATTTGCCTAGACTCGACTAGATACAGTTGTTGGTTCCGCCTGTGTCACAATTTCCACTACAACACTCACCATTACTTGCACAAGCATTGCCATTATCTGTACAACACACATTGGAGACACAACTTTCTGTTCCAGCACATCCACCGCAAGTTGCCGTCCCACCGCATCCATCTGGGAAGCTACCACAATTGCCTGGTCCGCAGGTCAGAGGTGTACAGCATGAGTTGGAGACACATACATCACCCGGCGTCGGACATGCCCCGCAATTCAATGTGCCCCCGCAACCATCCGGAATACCTGAACCACAGTCTCCCGCGTTACAGGTGGCAGGAGTACAACAAGTGCTCGCATTACACACGTCGCCAGGCGTTGGACATGCTCCGCAGTTTATGGTAGATCCGCAACCGTCCGGAATACCGGGCCCACATTGCCCCGGCCCGCAAGTTGACGGCGTACAACACGTATTTGAAACACATACATCACTTGGCCCCGGGCAAACACCACAATCTGTATCGGGAATCCCCGGACAACCGGAATTAATCGACCCACAATCGCCGGCAACACACGCGTAAGGTGCGCAGCATGTTTGCGTCGCGTCACAGACGTCCGGCAATGTACATGAACCACAGTCTACGTCTGGAATTCCCGGACATCCGGATGGGAAAATTCCACAATCCGTTGGCGCACATTGATGCGGAGTACAACAATTCTGCGATGTATCACAAACCTCCGGCAAACTACATCCGCCACAGTCAACATCAGGGATTGTCGGACAACCTGAAGGGAATGTCCCACAATTAGTCGCTGTACATTGGTATGGAAGACAACAATTACTTGGTGTGATAAACTGCTCTGGCGTCTCACCATTCCCGACTGGACCACCAACCACTACACATACTTCAGCCCCGGGACATGAAGTGCCGCAATCATGAATATCGTCGCAATTGTCAAACGTCTCGCCACATGTTGGATGACTACAGGTTATGGATGGATTCTGAGGCGTACATACACATTGGTTACCACTCGGATTTTGAAAACAACTTTCGTTCGCATTGCACAAGTCAGGACAAATGATCGTCTGACCACAATTGTTGACAGCTGGGCCGCACTGATGGATTTCGGTCGGAGGGACTCCGCATGTGGTTTGCCATGGATCAGGCGAACACCCGGAACATGTCGTTCCCACACACACATTGGCTCCTGTACAAGTGTCTGGACATGTTACATTGTTTCCACAGTTGTCCACGGCCGGACCACATTCCTGACCTAGGCACGTTATTCCAAGGGGCTCGGGGATACATACGCAGGAATTACCCGAGCATCCCTGGGGTGGACTCATGAGAGCGCATGTATCAGGGCAGGTAACTGTTTGACCACAATTATTAACCGCCGTACCGCATGACACTCCCGAACATGTCGTTGACAACGGCTCAGGCGCACAATTACATAGGTTACCGACACATACATCTGGAGGTGTACACGTATCCGGACAGCTGACAATTTGCCCACAATTATTCGTGGCATTTCCACACTCCAATCCCGAACACGTCGTTCCAATGGCATCAGGCGTACAACAGCTATTTCCCTGACAGACATCACCAGGCCCACATGTGTTTGGACAAGTAACATTTTGGAAGCAGTTATTGACAGCCGGACCACACGCTATACCAGTACAAGTTGTTCCCAACGCCTCGGCCGTACAGGAGCATACATTTCCTGAACAGGTGTCCGGAGGAGCACATCCCCCGCAATTGACAAGCGTACCACATCCATCATCGATGGATCCACAAGCCAATCCACCACAAGGATTGGTTGGAATACACACACACGTGTTGCCCACACACCCCAAAGGTGACACACAACTACCGCAATTCAGCAAGACGCCACAACCATCATTTATGGTACCACATTCGATAGGACCACCGCAGCTATTGGAAGGAACACAACCCGTGGAGCAATCGGCCGCACAAGTTGCATTTTCACCGGGTTCACAACACCCGTTACCACATGTAGGAGTACACCCCGAAGTAAGATCAAAACAAACACCATCGGCCATACACTCAATCCCGCGGACGGCATTCTCAAGTGAATCATCCATGGATCGCTCAAGCAATCCGCCTGGCGACATCGCCCAGACGATCAGCCCGACGATGACGGAAAAAAGCAGCAAGTACTCGACAAGCTGCTGGCCAATTTTGTTTGTTTTAAGGAGCATACGCAATCTCTGGCAAAACCAGTTAGGTTAAACACCCTATAATTATACCCAAAAAGTTCGGTACACACTAGAATTATTTTGGAATCCCTGAGGTTGAGATTTTCACATATTTCCGGTCAATATCTAAGTATAACACAAGTAGGGAAGAAATCCGAACCCTGAGGGCCCAAGGATCAGTTCACCCGAAATACCTTATCCCCTACTCTGACAGGCTTTTTAAGCTTAACTCCCACCAGCTGGCCACGTTTGGCCGACTTGACCTCCACGCTTTCGATCTGCAACGATTCAATGGTCTCAAGATTATCCGTCTGTTTACCCTTTATATTGATCTGGTCCCCCAACTTTATTGACGTCTTATTGACCTTGATCACACACACTTTGATCTTGGAGAAATAGTGGGTCACTTCTCCAACGAGCGACGAGGCCGCCGATTTTGCACGAGCCCCCTTGGAGGCTGACTTCTTTTTGGTGGCAGCGACCTTCTTTTTAGCCGGAGCTTTCTTCGGCGCCGACTTTCGTTTGGCTGCGGGGCTGGACTTGGCTGGTGACTTTTTGGCCTTCGCCGGTGTATTCTTTCGACGATCACTCGAACTCGTCGAGCTTCGTCGAGCGCCTGAACTCTTTCGGGGAGTGGCTTTGGACTTAGTGGTCGTCGATCTTGAGCGAGATGATGATGAACGCGAAGGTTTGGCTCGGGCGGCTTTGGTTTTGGTGGATTGAACTCTGGACTTGTTGTAACGCGTTGGTCGAACGACCGTGTCTGATGAACCGGCAAACCAACTCTTGACTGTATCGATGATTTGGTTGAGGAAATCCATTTTACCTAACTAGTGGTGTGGAATCTGCTCCTGGGGGAATCCATTCGATATGCGCTGAATCATTAGTTTCCAATCGTCCCATTATCCAGCGGCCTGCTGATCTCCCGCCGACACTTCGATCAAAGAATTGATATCCCCGAAAGAATTCCGTTCTTTGCGGGCATTCTTTGGATCTTCCTTCCACACACCGTCAACAATGAACTGATATTTGTAGAGACCCGGCTTAAGTGGAATCTCCGCCTCCCAGGTGCCGTCCTTTTCATGCATGCGACAGGTGTCATCCAGCGACCAGTCATTAAAACTTCCGGTAACGTAGACTGATTTGGCTTCCGGAGCATTAATCGAAAATCGGATCTTGCTCAATCCAACCATTTCCTTACGTACAATATCCTGCATTTGCTCGGACATTGGCGCCAAGGCATCCTCAGAGATCAGCTCTTCCGATTTTGTAGTTTCCGTACGTTCAATGCGATTTTCCCGTCGAACCTCATCTCGAACCACTTCACGGGGCGCTTCGGCAATCTCTTCCCTAGCTTGATCCTTTTCTTCAGACTTTTCACGATCCAGCCGGTCAAGCAATATAAGCTCTTTGGCCAGACTGAAATAGTCTTTCGATCCGCGGCAGTATTTGTCATAAGCTGAAACCGTCTTGCCCATAACAGCCGATTCCTTCAATTTGACATTGATGTGGATAATTGTATCGAACATAATCTTTTCAAATCGCTCTTTAAACGTCGACAGCATCGCAAAAGAGTGGCGAAGGCGTGAATCAAACATCGTCACCAAAATACGGCACTTTACTTCATGATTCAGCCGATCCTTTACAAGATTGACGATGTCCGTCAGGTGATCAACACCCTGCATGGAAAAACGGCTGGTTTCCACCGGAATGATCAGCTCATCGCTGACGCGGATGGCGTTGACTGTCAAAATCCCCAGACTCGGCGGGCAGTCAATAATCACGTAGTCATACCTGTCGTTGAGCGGTTCAATCGCCTCGCGAAGTTTGAGCTCACGGCCAATTTCATCCGACAACTCCTGCTCCAGGGTTCCAACCAGAACATTTGAGGGAACCAGATCAAAACTATTTTCGACACGTCGGATAATATTTTCGATTTTGAGTTTGCGAGGGGTCAGCTTAGAAATAACGTTATAGATACTGTCCTGGCTTTCAATATCAAGACCAAGCGACGCGTGAGCTTGTGGGTCCAGATCGAACAATAAAACCTTTTGCCCGTTCTGGCTCAGAGCCGACGCCAAATTAATTGCTGTAGTGGTCTTCCCGCATCCACCTTTTTGGTTAGCGACTGAAATTATTTTCATATTGAAATGCCCCCTAATATTCGTAATGGATTAGTTGGTTGTTGCAAAATTTATATTGTCGATCAAGACAATCCCGCGCTTGTCTTCAACGTTCCAGGACTCTAAGACAAATGCGACATCTTGAACGCTGGACCAATCAGATATTTCCTTGAATTCCGAAAGCGGAATATGATAGTCCTGCCAGGCCAGATTGACCCCTTCGATATAGTGGTAAGCCTCTTCATTGTAACGACTTGTGACAACGACCTTGACTATACCCGGCACGCCTTCCTCCTTGCCCCGCATGGAAAATTCCAGACTTCCATACTTGCCGACGTCCATATCCGGTATCGACAAGGCAAATCGTTCAACAGGATTGCTCGATCCCTTAAAATCATAGTCAAACCGAACAGCTCCCTGATGAAGCGAGTAGATGACGTTCTGCTTGAGTTCATCCTTGTTGTGTGTAAGAAAAGCTGTCAGACCATAAAAAGCGCTGGCAAAAATGATCGCCGTGATCAACCCGTTGATCAGCAGCCAAGCATTGAATTGCTTTTTGGTTTTGGCATCATCTTTTTTACGCTTGCCCAAGTAAACTTGCGCAAGATGGTCGTAGATATCGTCTTTGGTCATTGGTCCGTCTTAAAGATTTATTAGATAATCGGAATGGAAGAACTGCTTTTTTTATCTAATTATTTTTATCATAACAAATTAAAAACAAATTAAAACTATAATTTCACTTTTTTTTACAATAAAAAATATTTTTTCTCGTCGAGAAAATGGAATACTTAAAAATCATTTGGAAAATATTTTACAATTAGCTCGTCGGAACGCTACGAGCGTGAACTCAAGTGCACAATCAAACCATAAAAAAAGCCCCTGCCGATTTCTCGACAGGGGCTTGATCTATAATCGATCAACTAACGATTAGAATGCAACGTTCATGTTAACCAATACTTGTTTGGCTGATGAATCGTTTTCGCTTTCCCAGATACTTCCTGGTAAAAACCATCCAACGCTAGCACCGATTTGTACATCTTCAGTGTAGTCATAAGACAGGTCAAAGTTAAACTCTTTCCCGATGTGTCCACTGTTGTTGTTTGTTGCCAATGACAGTGTTGTTCCATCTGGCTGTCGGATTGACTTTGATCCGAATTTTGTGTTTCTTTCATTCCACAGGCTAGTGATTCCAAGACGTGCAGTTACGTCTTCCATCGGCTCAGCCATTAGGTAAAGCGAGTGGATTTCCATGTTTGTTAGATCAAACAATGAATTGTAGATATGTCCACCACCTTGTGCTTCGAAGAATGGATCCCATCCAGTCCAGTCAGTTTGAGATGTAGAGTTATCCTCTTCACCTGTAACCTTGGTGAAGATGTACTGAGCCACTGGCTTGTACTCTTCTAGAGCTGGGATTTGGTAGTTTACGATACCCTGGAAGGCCCAAGCGCTTCTTTTTCGATTGGCGTTCGTTGTAGACGAAAGTCTCTTACGTCCACCTTGGTGAGCCATTTCGAACTGAATGTTCAGGTTTTCCAATGGGTTAGTGCTGGCGCGAACCCCTGTTACCTTGATGTAGTCAGTTTGCGCTCCAGTTACGTTATCGTTGTCTTCTTTGTTGCGTGATTTATAGAAGTACGCTTCCACAACTGAGTCCATATCGTCACCCAATTGGTAGTTGGCGTTAACCCCCCATAGATCGATGTCATCATCTAGGTCAGACAATGAAACCGTGTTTTGGTCGATCTTTGAGTAGAATACTTCTACAGTTAGCGGATTGTAATCGAAGATCGCTCGGATCGCATCAATTGCAGTCTGCTTCGTTAGATCTTGAGCGATTCCATTGATACCTGAGTCACCCGGTGCCAAGTTGTTGGCTCCAGTTGCGTCAAATACCAATCCGTTTCCGTATGAAAACGTCTGGCGCCCCACAACTAGTGTAAGTGGAGAGTACAGCATTTCCTTTAGTGTTACATAGGCCAAGTGAAGATCAACGTCAGACGATGATGTCGTGTTGTCGGCATTCCATCCTCTTTCAGTGATCAGCGCGATCGTTACGAATACTTGGTCTGTAAGGTCAGCATCAACTTGAAGACCTGTCTGGTTGATGAACAGGCTTTGCTCATCTTGAACGCGGTTAGGCGCGATACCAGCTTTTGAACCCAAGTTGAAATTGTTGCGGTAAATATAAGTGTTGTCAGTCCATCCACTTATCTTTACGTTTTGAACGCTAGCAAATGCCGGTACCGCTGATAGAGCGACAGCCGCAGCAGCTGCTAATACGAATAATTTTCTCATTATTTCTCCTCCAAAAAGGTAAATAACTACTTCAGATTTTGATATATTCAACTAGACGATCTAAGGTTATGTCTAGAGATTTACATATTAGGTTGACCAGTTTACTCGACGATTCGACAATAATGTTTTTTACCATCCCCCCTTTCTTATTCGTATATTTGAATCATCACTGGTATTGCTCTCACGGGCATATACTCGCCGTAAATACAAATAATTGCAATTCTTAACGTATAGCGATACGCATAGCTCCGCTGAAAACAAATGGTTATTCGTTGTTTTTATCACACGCTAACGGCAGTGTCAACAAAATTTGATTTTATTTTAACTTGCAATTTTTTGCGCTACTCTCCCGAAAAACATGTACGTTTGTACATGCTAAAATTTTAGTCATATGAACCGAAACTTGGCTTGCATAACTCAATTAGTTGCACAGTTTTTAAGCTGTACTAAAAATCAAAATGCGCCTAGGTGGACTCGAACCACCCCACCAGCCTTAGGAGGGCCGAGCTCTATCCATCTGAGCTATAGGCGCAAAATTTTTTCGCAATCTAAACCGCCAGCCTATCATACTCAGCCTTGGGATGTGGTCCGTTTAGGTCAACTTCACCACACCAAATATCACCTTAGTACTCCAGTACAGAATAGACTTCAAAATCCTTGAGACGATCTTTACCTTTAAGAAATTTCAACTCGATTAAAAACGCAATTCCGGCCACCTCTGCATTTAAATCCTTGATTAACCTCGACGTGGCCTCGATGGTTCCGCCGGTCGCCAATAGATCGTCGACAATGAGCACACGTGTCTTGGGAGCAATTGCGTCCTCATGAATCTCAAGGCTGTCCGATCCGTATTCCAGTTCGTACGTTACACTTTTCGTCTTGCCCGGCAATTTACCTTTTTTCCGGACCGGCACAAACCCGACACCCATTTTGTACGCCAAGGCCGCTCCAAAAATAAATCCTCGCGCCTCGACGCCCACAATCTGATCAATCTTCTCACCCTTAAACTTGTCGGCAAGAATATCCACTGACCGACGAAACGCATCCTTGTCTTTGAGCAGCGTTGTAATGTCTTTGAATATAATACCTTCCTTGGGAAAGTCCGGAATATCTCGAATGTGATTTTTGAGATCGCTTGACATAATCTATACCTTTGCTGTTGAATCCCGTTTCATCAGTTTGGTGGCCAATACTTCCTTGTATGGAAGCTGAAGCTGCCCGCGGGCAATCTGAAATAATTTTTCAGATCCCAACCGCCCCATCTCCACCAGCGGCTGCGACACCGTCGTGAGCTTGATGGAACCGCTGCTGGCCATCGGATTGTCATCGAACCCCACGATCGAAAGCTCCTGCGGGACCTTGATTTTGAGAGATTGCGCGACATCATAAACCTCCAAGGCCATGACATCTGACCCGGCAAAGATGGCCGTGGGACGATCTTTGAGCTTTAACAATTTTTTGGCCGCGGCCCGGGCGGGCGTCCTTAAAAAATCACCGAAGGTGATATATTTGCGAGAAGTCTTGATATCCTTGTCTTCCAGCGCCTCACGAAAACCCTCAAGCCTTTTAAGACCGGCCTGCGTTGAAATATCTCCCGCGACCGTGGCAATCTTTCGATGACCTAATCGATAAAGGTGCTCAACAATCGTTTTCGCCGCCTTTTTGTTATCCACCGCCACATAGTTGATCGGCTCTTCCAGCATATTGTTCAGGACCAGACACGGCACACCGCGGCGAATGGCCTTTTTCACATTACTGAGATCATTATCAATATCGGCAAACAGGATGCCATCAATGAAGTTTGGATCCATTAAAGACGAATCTAACCATCCCTGATGATTATTCCGATCGACGATATGAATCAAATAATCCGCGTTTAATCGGCTAGCGGTCAGGCTGACGCCCCGAATGATTTCGCCGGAGTAGTAGGAATGAAAGATATCTTCAAAGCGAGGAATAACAAGGACAAATGTTAGTTTGCGTTTTTTACTAGTCAACGTCTGGGTTATTCTCTTTTTGTTCGATGATTTGACGAATTTTCTTGATGGTCCCGGCCTCAATCTGCCGGACACGTTCGCGTGAAATACCGAGGACCTTGGCAATCTCAGCCAGCGTGCAGGCATCCCCGCCGCCAAGACCGTAACGCATCTCGAGTATCTTGCGTTCACGCTCATTGAGCAGTTTTAAAAAACCGATGGCGCGCTCTTTGTTGAAAAACTTTTCGAGTTCCTCGTCCGGACTCACGATGTTCTTATCTTCGATGATATCCTTGACTTGACCGTCACCATCATCACCAATCGGAGCATCCAGACTCGACATCTTGGCGATGGAATTTTCCAATTCACGGACTTTGTCGACGGAAACTTTGAGCTTTTTGGCGATTTCGCCGATGCGCGGCTTACGCTTATATTGATGCGTCAGCTTTTCGATGACCTTCTTATACTTGAGGATATCCTCGTTCATGTAGACCGGAACACGGATCATCTTGCCCTGATCGATAATCGCGCGGGAGATCCCCTGCTTGATCCACCAGGCCGCGTATGTAGAAAATCGAAATCCACGTTCGGGATCGAATTTCTCCACACTTTTCATCAACCCGATATTCCCCTCTTCTATTAAATCGCTGAGGGGAACACCGAGATTGATATAGCGCTTGGCAATACTGATCACCAACCTTAAATTGGACCGAATCATCTTGTTACGTGCATCCTGATCGCCCTTCTGAACCTTCCGGGCCAGATCAACTTCTTCCTCGGCTGTCAGCAGAGGAATCGGACGAACATCACGCAAATAAGCCTTTATCGGATCTGTCATAAAACCGTACCTTTATTTTTTCTTCTTGCCTTTTTTGCTGGCTCCGGCCTCGATGGCATGCTGCGCGGCGGCGAGTCGGGCAATCGGCACCCGATATGGAGAACAGCTCACGTAGTTTAGTCCAACTTCAGCAAAGAATTTCACGGATTCCTGATCTCCCCCGTGCTCCCCGCAAACACCGCATTTCAGATTCTTGCGGCCTTCACGTCCGAGCTTGACACCGGTTCGAACCAATTGACCGACACCTTCCTGATCAATCGACGCAAACGGATCTTCCAGGAGAACCTTCTTTTCAAGGTACTCAGGCAAGAAACTTCCGATGTCATCGCGGCTATAGCCAAATGTCATCTGTGTCAGGTCATTCGTCCCGAACGAGAAAAACTCGGCCTCTTGAGCCACCTTATCGGCAATCAATGTCGCCCGAGGAATTTCCATCATGGTTCCAACAAGATATTTAACCTTCGATTTCTTCTTCGCGATAATCGCATCAGCGGTTTCACGCGTCAATTGAGCCAGAATGTTAAACTCGACATCCGTCCCGATCAACGGAATCATGATCTCAGGCAGTACCTTAACACCTTTTTTAGTGACATTACACGCGGCTTCAACGATCGCCGTGACCTGCATGCGGCAAATCTCGGGATACGTAATCGATAGCCGGCATCCGCGGTGTCCCAACATCGGGTTAAATTCATGCAATGATTCAACTTTCTTCTTAACGACATTCGCTGAGATCCCCATGCGTTTGGCCATCTCTTTTTGGCCTTTTTCGTCATGTGGGAGAAACTCATGCAATGGCGGATCCAACAATCGAATCGTAACCGGATGACCGTTCATCGCCTTGAAAATCCCTTCGAAATCCTTACGCTGGTAAGGAAGAAGTTTCTTGAGGGCTTTTTCACGTCCGGCCTCATCCTCCGAGAGGATCATTTCCCGGATCGCCCAGATGCGATCACCTTCAAAGAACATGTGCTCTGTTCGACAAAGCCCGATCCCTTCGGCCCCAAGCTTGCGGGCGTTCAATGAATCCTGTGGCGAATCGGCATTGGTTCGTACGTCGATTTTACGGTATTTGTCCGTCCACTTCATAATCTCTTGATAGGTCTTACAGATCGGATCCTTCAGTGCTTTCTTGTTCCCTTCAACTACACCCGAAACTACCGGCGAAGCTGACGTTTCGACATGCCCGGCCATGATCTCACCGCTGGTTCCGTCAATTGAAATCTCGTCACCTTCTTTGATCACCCGCTTTCCGGCGGTCATTTGACGTTTTTTGTAGTCGATATCCAAATCACCACAACCGACCACACAACATTTACCCCAACCACGCGCAACAACCGCCGCGTGTGATGTGGCTCCCCCAGTCGAGGTCAGAATTGCTTCGGCCGCCCACATTCCGCTGACGTCCTCCGGCGATGTTTCCTTACGAACGAGGATAACCTTCTTGCCCTTACCGGCCCACTTGACCGCGTCATCGGCCGTAAAGACGCACAAACCACTGGCAGCACCAGGCCCCGCCGGCAAACCTTTGGCGATCAATCCGTTGCCTTTCAGCGCGGCCTGCTTGGCCTTGGGGTTAAAGATCGGGAACAACAATTGGTTCAACTGATCCCCGTCGATGCGTTGGAGCGCTGTTTTATCATCAATCAGTTTTTCCTTGACCATATCCACCGCAATCTTGACCGATGCCAATCCAGTCCGCTTACCGTTACGCGTCTGAAGCATAAACAGCTTGCCTTCCTGGATGGTAAACTCCACGTCCTGCATATCCTTGTAGTGCTTCTCTAATTTTAGACGAATCTTGTCGAGCTCGTCATAAATTTTCGGCATTTTTTTCTTGAGCGTAGAAATCGGCTCCGGCGTGCGGATACCGGCCACAACGTCCTCACCCTGCGCGTTGATCAAATACTCGCCGTAAAACTCGTTGGTCCCGTCGGCCGGGTTACGCGTAAACGCAACACCCGTTCCGGATGTATCACCCATATTCCCGAAGACCATTGCCTGAACGTTGACCGCTGTTCCTTTCAAACCGCGCATCTTGTTGATATCACGGTAAGCAATCGCTCGATCCGCGTTCCATGAATTGATAACGGCGTTCACCGCGTGAGTCAACTGAACACGCGCATCCGTTGGAAAGGCCGATCCAACGTGTTTCTTGTAGACCTTTTTGTAGGCTTCAACGACTTCCTTAAGCTCTTCGGATGTCAGATCCGTGTCCAAGGCTCTTTTGTATTTCTTTTTAATGCGGGTGAGCTCGTCTTCGTAATGCTCATGTTCGACTCCCATACAGACATCGCCGAACATGTTAATGAATCGTCGGTAAGAGTCCCACGCCATACGCTCATTGCCGGTTTTCTTGATCATCCCGGCGACCACATCATCGTTGATTCCCAGATTCAGAACCGTATCCATCATCCCAGGCATTGACACTGCCGCACCGGATCGTACGGATACAAGCAAAGGGTTGCTCTTGTCGCCGAACTTGGCCCCAAGCGCTTTTTCCAACTTCTTGATATTGGCATCAATCTCGGCGTCGAGAGTAGACGGCTTTTTTTTGCCGTTCGCGTAGTAATACTCGCAAACCGTTGTGGCAATCGTAAATCCCGGTGGGACCGGCACTCCGATTGAAGACATTTCAGCGAGGTTGGCCCCCTTGCCGCCCAACTCTTCTTTCATCCCTGCTTTACCTTCGGCTTTTCCATTCCCGAAAAAATACACATACTTCTTGGCCATCATGTTCCCTTTCTTTGACTACGATAGTTGATCTTGAATGTATCTCTTTAAATTTTCGACCGGCACCCGCTGCTGCCCCATGGTATCCCGATCTCTCACCGTGACCTGTTTGTCGTCAAGCGACTCCACATCCACGGTGACACAAAAAAATGTTCCCACTTCATCCTGCCGGCGGTAAAGCTTACCGATGGCAGCAGAATCGTCGTAAACGCATGTCAGACTCTTCTGCAAATCTGTTTTAATGGATTGGGCCATGCTCACGATGTCCGCGTTTTTCTTTAACAGCGGCAGCACCGCGACTTTGGTGGGGGCCAGATCCTTGTGTAATTTCAGCACAACGCGGGAACGACCATCAACCTCTTCCTCGTGATAGGCATCCACCAGAAAGGCCAATGCGGCCCGGTCCACCCCGCCGGACGGTTCAATCACGTATGGGTAAAATCTTTCATTGGTAATTTTGTTGTGATAACGGAGGTCTTTGCCGGAAAGTTCGGCATGCTGTTTGAGGTCATAGTCAGTGCGGTTGGCGATCCCCTCCAGCTCGGACCAACCAAATGGAAACTGATACTCGACATCGGTACAGCCCTTGGCATAATGAGCCAACTCGTCATCGTCGTGCTTACGGAGCTTGAGGTTCTCTTTTCGGATACCATGCTCGGTATACCAGTTAAATCGCCGGTTAATCCATTCTTCATAACAGGCGTCTGAATCTTCGGCTGTTGTGAAATATTCGATCTCCATTTGTTCGAATTCCCGCATACGAAATACGAAATTACCGGCGGTGATCTCATTGCGGAACGATTTTCCGATCTGAGCGATACCAAAAGGCAACCGACGGCTCGTTGAATCTAGAATATTCTTGAAATTGACAAATATGCCCTGTGCGGTCTCCGGACGTAGAAAAACATCAGAACTGGTATCTTCGACCGCTCCAAGCCGGGTCTTGAGCATAAGATTGAATTCGCGCGGCTCGGTGTATTGAGTCCCGATCTTGGCCTGTTCTTCGGGGCTGAGATGATCCACCCGAAACCGTTTTTTGGTCTTTTTGTCGTCGACGAGCAGATCCGTAAAATTCTCGGCGTGACCGGACGCTTTCCAAGTATTGGGGTGCATCAGAATCGCCGCGTCCAGGCCGACCATATCGTCACGCTCGCTGACGTTGGACTTCCACCAACAATTTTTCAGATTGCGTTTAAGTTCGGCTCCAAACGGCCCATAGTCCCACGCATTCGCCAATCCGCCGTAAATCTCGGAGGATTGAAAAATAAAACCGCGTCTTTTGCAGAGGGAAACAATTTTGTCCATTAAATCGGAGTTGTGCATGGATCGTTATTCTAACAAAAGTGTTTTAAAAAGCAAGAAGATTGTAGGGGATTGTCAGGCCTTTAGGCGCTCATAGCCGCTTGGGATTTTTTGTCATTTTTACCCTTGAGATTATCGATGATTTCCTGCTCCCGGGCCGGCTTACTCTTCCATCGCTTGTGAATCCAACCACCCCACTGCTCGGGGTAGGACCTCGCGTAATCCTCAATGCGCTTGGTGATGCGGGCCACCGTTTGCCGCAGATTCTCTTCGTCGCTGCCACCTGTCGCCATCTCCAGCGGAGATTCAATGATGACTTTATGGCGCATCACGCCTTTGTCCTTGAGGCAAAATATCGGCAGGATCGGTGATTTGGTCCGCCGGGAAAACACCACCGGACCGCTGGCAGTCGCCGCCTGGCGGCCGAAGAAATCCACAAAAACTCGCCCGGCTCCGCCAAAGTTTTGATCCAACAGAATCACCAGAACCTCATTATTTCGCAAGGCTTTAAGTGACTGAATCACACAAGTTTTAGCCGGAAGATCATAGATCGCCTTGATTCCCCGCTTATCACGCATCCCCGAAATAAAGTCCTCGAAGGCCTCGTCCCGGACCCGGCGCATGATCACATTGACCGGATATCCGGCCCGTACCAGTTTGTAGTACATCAGGAGAAAATCTCCGAAATGCCCTCCCGTCAGGATAACCCCATTTCCCTGGGTCAACGCCTCATCCAGATGTTCCTGACCGCAAATGCGCACATTTTGGTCCACCAATTCAGGACGATCCGCCATGTAGATGTTGTCAATCATCCCGCGACCGTAATTTTTGAAATATTTCTGAGCAATTGCTCGTATCTCCTTGTCGGATTTGGTGCGACCAAAGGCAAATCGTAGATTTCGCAAGGCAATTTCACGCTTCTGAAACATCACCAGCCGCCCAATGCCAATCAACACCATCGCAAAAACCCGATAGACCGGATACGGCAAATACTTGATAATTCCCCGCACCGCAAACAGGAGATGGCGACCAATCATCCGCAACAGCCGCTTCATTCGCCTTCCTCCAATTCCAATTGGTCCAACATATCGATCTGATCGTCTGGCAGATAAAAACTGTGCTCACTGGACGGAAATTCTCCCCCGGATACATCCGCACAGTAGCGCTTCAATGACTCAAGGACATCGGCGCCTATGTTGGCATATCGTTTGGCAAACCGGGGTTGAAAGCGATCGTATAGCCCGAGAAGATCCGGCGTAACCAGCACTTGCCCATCGCATTCCGGTCCAGCTCCAATCCCAATGGTGATGATCTTCAAGTCGTCGGTGATGCATTGCGCCAATTCAACCGGGACACATTCCAACACAATACTGAAACATCCACACGCCTCCAAAGCTCGGGCGTGACGCATGATGGCCCGCGCCGATTCCAGATCCCGCCCCTGAACCCTAAATTTTTCGGCTGTCTGAGGCGTAAGTCCGACATGACCCATCACGGGAATACCCACCTGGACAATCGCCCGGGCCACATCAACACATTGATCAAACCATTCGAGCTTGACCGCGTCGCAGCCGGCTTCCTCGACAAATCGCCGGGCGTTGGCAACAGCATCTTCAGGCCGCTGTTGATAAGATTCATACGGCATGTCGCCGATAAGCAACGCGCGCTGCACCCCCCGGCGAACAGCCTTGGTGTGATGCAGCATCTCAAACATTCCAACATCTGTCGTCGATTCCAACCCCAAAACCACATTGGCCAGGGAATCCCCAACGAGCACTATATCCACACCAGCCTGGTCAACCAAACGCGCGAACGGATAATCATAGGCCGTCAGCATCGTGATCTTCTGCCCTTGCGACTTCTTCTGAATTAAATCTTGGATTGTAACTTTTTCTGGACTCATGTTTTACTTGGATAAATACTGATGAACGTGTTCGGCCGATCGCTGCCCCGACGCAATCGCGCTAACCACTGGTCCGGCATGCGTCACGACATTCCCCGCGGCAAAAATACCGCGGGTGGACGTCATACCCGTCTTGGGATCGACCATCAACGTACCATCCTCATTCGTTTTGAGTTTACGCCTCAATTTCCCGACCGAAACATTCGGCTGATGTCCAATGGCAATCACCAGCGTGTCTGCCTCGATGACAAACTCCGAATGCGGAACAGGAATCAAACTCCACGTGCCCGTTGAGTTTTCGTCCGCGTAATCCAGACGAACACATTTGAGGCCCATGACATGACCATCTTCCGATGGAACAATCTCGACCGGCTGGACCAGCGGCTCAAATGCAACACCCTCATCCCGGGCAAAATCACGATCGCTGTTTCGCACCCGCATCTCATCCAGTGTTTTGCGGCAAACCAACGTTGTGTGACGTTGCAACCGTACCGACACCCGGGCGCAGTCCAGCGCGGTGTTGCCTGAGCCGATGATCACGACTTTGTTGCCGAACGGAAACATATCAGACGCAGCTGTTTCCCGTCGTTGATTCACCCGGATCAAAAATTCTTCGCCATAAAACACACCACCCAGATTAGCTCCGGGAATATCCATAAATTTCGGGATACCCGCCCCCGTGGCAACAAGAATCGCGCTGAAACCTTCAGCCTTTAATTCATCAATGGATCTGGTGTGACCGATCGCGCAATTATTCTCAAACGTAACTCCCAGAAATACCATCTCTTCAATCTCTAAATCCAGCACCTTTTCCGGGATTCGGTATTCAGGTATACCATACCGCAACACACCGCCGGGCCGATCAAACGCCTCAAACACCGTCACTTGATATCCCCATCGCGCCAGATCCCGCGCCGCACTTAAACCGGCCGGACCGGACCCCACAATAGCGATGCGTTTTCCCCGACGGGCAACCACCTCGCGCCGTGATGGTTTCGGCCGTCCATGATCCGATGCGTACCGCTCCAGCGCGCGTATCCCAATCGGCGATTCCTCGTCGTTCAGGATACAGGCCGTTTCACATGGCGCCGAGCATATTCGACCGCAGATCGACGGCAACCCGTTGCGCTGACTGATAATCTCCAACGCAGCGGTCATATTCCCCTCGCGCATAAGCCGAATAAACCCCGGTACATCCACGCCAATTGGACAGGCCTGCGAACAAACCGGGTCCGAGCACTGCGGACATCGACGGGATTCCTCAAGGGCTAGCTTTTTAGAATACCCGAGAACAACTTCGTTAAAGTTTTTGACTCGTTTTTGCCGTGACTGGATTGAGCCCTGGGGCTGTCCCATTTTTGCTCCTCAAAGGCCTTAAGCCTGATTTTGTAATTCTCGAAATCCACCCGATGACCATCAAACTCCGGCCCGTCTTTACAGGCCAACACGGTTTTGCCGCTGACAACCACCCGACAGGAACCGCACATCCCCAAACAATCAATCATAACCGGATTGAGCTGGACAAAAGTCTTGATCCGCTTTCGCTTGGTAATTTTGCAAACCGAACTCATCATATCAGCTGACCCGATGGCATTAACCTGATGAATCGTGTCGCGCTCCATTAAATCCGACAGGATATCCGTGGCCATACCGCGCCGTTCATACGTCCCGTCCTCAGTGGCGATCAACAACTTATTGCAGGCCAGACGCATCTGAGCCTCCATCAGAACAGCACGCTTGGTCTTCGCGCCGATGATACCGACGACCTTGTTACCAACGGAGCGAAGGGCCCGGCACATCGGCAGGATCTGCGCAGATCCGATGCCCGTGGCAATACAAACCACGACCCCTTTCTTTTTGATCTGAGCGGGCATGCCCAACGGTCCCAGGATCGATGCAACTTTATCATTGATCCCTTTGGAAGCCAGAACCCGGCTGGTCGAACCGACTTCACGGACAATTACCGTAATGGTTCCTTTGGCCTGATCGGTATCAATCACCGTCAGAGGAATCGTTTCATCGGTCGCCCCCGGACGAATATTCACAAATTGTCCGGGCAACACCTTTTCCGCAATCCGCGGCGCCACTATGTCCAGCCGCTTGATATTCTTGGTCAAAATCTGCTTATTGATAATCTTGAACATTCTATTTTTGGATGTGCTTCAATAATTTCCTGAGGGGAAACGTATTGACCACATCATGCTTGGTCAACCAACCCCGACGGGCCACCCCGACGCCCAGCGGCATATAATCCATATGCTCGGTACTATGCGCGTCGGTATTGATAACGAACTTTACCCCTAGCTTACGTGCAAAATAAACTTTTTCGGACTCCAGATCTAGTCGATGCGGAAATGAATTAATCTCCAAACACACATTATTATCCACTGCCGCACGGCAAACCTCTTCAAAATCAATATCATAGGGTTCACGTTTACCACGATGGATACCAAATGGATGCGCGATAAAATTCGTGTGCGGGTTTTGACAGGCCCGAATCAATCGATTCGTCAATTGTTGGCGACTCTGCGTCAAACCCGTATGAATCGCGGCCACGACGATATCCAGGCCGCGCAGAATATCGTCATCATAATCAAGATTTCCGTCCGAATCGATCTCAACTTCCGATCCGCATAAAACTCTAAAACTTTCACCCAAATCCTGATAGCCCTGATTGATTTCATCAATCTCCTCACGCTTGCTCCGCAAATCTTCAACCGAAACACCTCGAGCCACCTTCAGGGCCTGCGAATGATCACTGACCGCCAAGTACTCGTAACCAAGTTCTTCGGCACGCTCAGCCATTTCCGCGACTGTATTTTTTCCATCCGAATACTGCGAGTGAACATGAATTTCACCGCGAATATCTTTGAGCTCCACCAATTTTGGAACCGAATGGACGGCATCACCCTCAAAGATCTCCGCCATTCCGATATCTTCCCGCAATTCTGGGGGAATATACGGCAGATCCAACGCCTTAAAACATTCTTTTTCGGTTCGGCTGGCCAGGCATTTTTCTTTTTTTACACTGACATCAAACACGCCGTATTCGTTGATTTTACGTTTTTGCTGAATGGCGATCTGCCGCAATTTGATATTAAAATTTTTAGATCCGGTAAAATACATTAACGCTGCGCCATACGCCGCCTGATCGACAACACGCAGGTCGATCTGGACATTGCGTTTGGTCATGATCGAGGATTTGGTCTCACCATGCGCGTTAATCGACTTGACAATATGCAACTTGACAAACGCATCCATCACGGATTGAGCATCTTTGGCGTCGACGAGAATATCGATATCCCGCACGGTTTCACGACCGCGCCTCAGACTGCCGCAATAGTCGATCTGACGCACTCCGTTGATATCCTTGAGCGCGTTAATGACAAACCGGGCATTCCAAAAAGCCTCGTTGAGCAGCATCCGGTCTTGTCCGGACTCCACGGTCTGGATTCCGGCTAATATCTTCTCAACCGTTTTCTTCTGCACACCGGGAAGATCTTCCAGCTCACCGCTTTTCGCGGCTGCGGTCAAATCCTTGAGCGATTTGACTGCCAATTTATCAAAAAACAATTTAGCCTTTTTGGGACCCACCGACGGTACCGACATCACGTCGAGTAAAGTCTCAGGAACCTCTTCAACAAGCTTATCGTAGGCCGCCAAACGTCCCGTATCCAACCATTCACCGATTTTTTCCTGCAGCGTTTTTCCCACACCGGGAATGTCACCGAGGCGCTCCTCGGAACGGATCTGCTCAATATCTTCGGCCAGTGTGCGGATTTGGTCCGCGGCTTTGAAGTAGGCCTTGACCTTAAACACATTATCGCCGCGAATCTCCAGCAGCGACCCCATGCGCGTAAATAAATCTGCGATCTCAGAATTTTTCATATTGATCCAACCGCTAGATGAAAACCCATGGCGGTGGTTTGGGTACATTATTGACAATGCCGAGCAGCTTTCCGATCAGCGAAAATGTCCCGCCGATGATCTGACCGGGGATCTGCAGCAGAGCGCAACCACTCAACATTGACAGACAAATCACAGCAAACAACAGCAATAGACACCGGGCCGGTGATATTCTCATGCAGGAACCTCAAACCATTCCTGAACAAGCCATTTCTTTTTTAATCCTCGACGATTAACAATTTCCAGGGTCAATTCACGAATGCTACGGGGATCCCCTTGGAATACGGCATCAAAACGTGACATAATCGCCGGACGAACCGTTAAAATCATTTGATTGCCTTTGAGACGAACCCGTTCAATTTTCTCCAACGGCACAAAGGTCGGCGCCAATTCTTCCAGTTGATTCTTCAGAAAGACCTTGTGTTCGCCGAGGATAATCGTCCCCGAAAACTGCTGGTTATTGCCGGCGTATGTTCCGGATCCATAGGTGACTTGCATAATCGTACTCACTTTTTCTCCCGCTGAAAGACTTCCTTGGCGACAAACAGGGCGTTTAATGCCGCCGGAAATCCCGCGTACACAGACATCTGCATCATGACTTCGATGATTTCTTCTTTGGTACAGCCGCTTTTGAGCGCGTTCTGCACATGGGCCTTGAGCTGATCCCGGGCGTTTCCCAAGGTGGTTAGCGACGCAATGGTAATCAGTTCACGGGTTTTGATATCCAGCCCCGGACGGGAATAAATATCTCCATAAGGAAACTCGATGACCAGGCGCGCCATATCGGGGGCAATATCATTCAAGAGACTCATGATACGCTCACCGGCTTCATCATTGATTCCCGCCAGCGTTCGCCAGCCTATGTCATATCGGCTCTCGTCCATAAACGGTTATTTTACAATTTGAGGAATGTACGGGTTTGAATTGACTTCTTGTCCATCGTCGTGGTCGAGCTGAATCCATCAATGGCCTTGAGGGCATCCATGACCGGCGCCACCACACTTTCCATATACAGACGGCGTTTATCAAGCGCCATGGTATTATCATCATAACCCTGAATGGTATTCTGCAGTTCGATAGCATCGGCAATCCGGCTCTCAATATCCGCCTCTAGTTCCTGGACATCTGTGCGCATTCGGTCGAGAACTTTCTGCCGGGCCGCGACATCTTCGCCGCGTTTTTTCAGCGATTCAACCTGACCAGCCATGGCTTCCGCCTCTTTCTGCTGCTTGACGAGGATTTTTTCATCCTCTTCGATCCGCCGCTGAATTTGCTTAAGCTTCATCTTGGCGCCAGATTTAAAGGCTGTGACCTTCTGATCACTCTCGTCAGTTCGGCCCTGGGCCCACTCAATAATCGATAAGGTCTTGAATGCCAACTCATCGACATTCATATAGAAATCGCCGATACTCTTGGATGGCGATCCGGCCCGCAACGCGGAAAATGTCGCGTCCTGGCCTAATCGATTTTGTCCTGTCTTTGATGTTGTGATCGCGTCTACCAGCATATCTTTCGTCACCGAGATCAGCAAATATCCATCGAGAAAACAGTATCCCGGCGAAACATTCGACATCATCGGAATTGAAAGATAGCGGTACTCGACGCCCTCGACGTTTTCCGTCTGCAGCATCAGCATAGGCACATTATTGAGAAAGCTCAGCAGACGTTCAGTCTTGGCCTTGTCGCCGACTTTGACAAACAACAGGATTTCCGGGATCGGGAAGTTTGGTGTCATGACCACATCCCTCAAATATCCGCCGATCTCATCCCCAAATGCCGGAATGATATCGCCTTCGATGCTGAGCCCGATCATCTGTTCGTACTGGGCGATTTGATCGGCCACCGATACCTTCCCCGGCGCCGCCCGTTCCAACTCAAGCTTGATCTCATCCCAATAGTACTGCAAATCAAAACACGTTCCCCACTGGTAGGCCAGGGCATTTTGCGGCATAAAGTTCATCGTTTGGTTCGTCACATCCTTACAACTGCCGTAGAATTCGGCCAG
This sequence comes from bacterium, assembly GCA_030429765.1. Taxonomy (GTDB): domain Bacteria; phylum Omnitrophota; class Gorgyraeia; order Zapsychrales; family Zapsychraceae; genus JAGOSC01. The sequence goes on from JAUIER010000002.1 coordinate 117,364, forward strand.
GCGAGGTTCCATTTGAGCGAGATCAAAATTGAAATCCCATTTGGTCTGCAGAAAGTCCACCCAAATCCCCGAAACCCCAAGCGTCTGAAATCCGCGCATCGATTTGAGCATCTGATCCATCTGCATCCGGACCTGGGCCGGATCCGCGCCTGAAAAATCGGATACCTGAGCAAAACTATTTTCAAATCCCTGCATAAACCGTTGGATATTGGTGTAACTAATCAGGTCCGTCTGTTTAACAAATCGGCTCTTGGCATCGATAAACTGCGGGTCCGTCGACAACGCGACATCGTCGCCGGCATGGATATCAATACTCTTTTTGACGGCCTCCTCACCGACACCCATGATCATCAAATCCTTGATCCGGGTGTACGCGAAGGTATACGGAACATCCTGCATCGTGACCAGGATGATGTATTTGCCTTTGTACTCAATCTCCTCGGTTTTCACATCTTCGCCGAATTCATCAAACGACCGTGAGACGAATTCAGCCAACTGAGCCGTCGCATCCAGACGGGTGACCAGATAAAAACGTCGGATCAGATTCTCCATCATCTGCGCGAAAGCCCGCGGATCACCCTTCGAAAGTGCCTGCATATCCATCCCGACCGGATAAACCCCGATAGCAACATCCCGTCCAAAAAACTTTTTGAACAGCTCATTGGACTCAGGATCTTCGAAGTAACTCTTAAGAAGCGTAAACAGCGTCTGTTCCTGAGGGCTGAGCGTGTTGCTTGAGAGGAGCATGTCAAAATCAATCTGGCTTAACCGCTCCCAAAACAATGTATTGGTCAACCGTTGAATGTTTTTGCTGGTGTTTCGCAATTCCAGGTAGACCAGCGGTTCTTTGGGAACCACATTGGCAATCTCAAAGCGCGATATACCCGGAATCCCCAAACCTCCTCCGCTCTGCGACTGGTACAGATAGTACCCGCCCGCTCCCAGCAGCAAAATTATAAGTAAAAATCCAATCCCTTTTTTCATGAAACCTCCGATTTTATTCCCAGAAATGTCTGTGCATTCGTATTAACGACTTTGACGCCTTCTTCCGGACTCAGTCCACGCAATTCACAAAAGGCGTTCAGCGTCCTTAAAACATCCTTGGGCTCCGACGTGAATCGTTCACCTGTCTGAGCATCTTTAAAGCTGACCGGACAATCCGTCTCGATCAGAATCTGATCCAACGGTGCCTGGGCAATGGCCCGGCGCACATCTTCAGCGTACGCCAAACATGGCGGCGCTGAAACAAAATATCCTTCGGCCACAATATCCTTAAGCACATCCACCGGTCCGCTGTACCAATGAAATTCGGCCTTCTTGATCCCGGCCGCCCGGGCCGTCTCGAAACATTCGCGCCAGCATCCACGCGAATGGATCACCGCCGGCAAGTCCAACCGACGGGCTAAATCCAGAAACTGCCGATACACCTCGCGCTGTTCGTCTTTCTTTTGCTGATCCTTCCGGACCCACTTGTACCAGAAATCCAGCCCAATCTCACCAATCACCGACAGATATTCCTTGTTCTGTTCGGCCAACTCGATACACGCAGCCACATCGTCGGGATTGGCATCACAGGGATGCATCCCCATGCCCAGATAAATATGCGGATCACTTATACTCTTTTTAATCTCCAGACAACGCCGGCAAGACTCCAGATCCATGCTCATGGCGACAATCCCGATAATTCCCTCCCGTCGGGCATTGTCCAGGGCTGAGGACAGATCTTCCAGATGATCGAGATGCGCGTGAGTGTCGTAAGTTTGCATCATTTAACTTTCCAGTAAGAATGTCACCGGCCCGTCATTGGTCAGTGATACATCCATCATCGCCCGAAATTGTCCCGTCTCCACCACAAACCCTGCCTCCCTCAATCTGTCACAGAACCGATCATAAATAGTCTCAGCCGTTTGGGGATCGGCGGCCTGGTCAAATGACGGCCGACGCCCCTTGCGGCAATCGCCGTACAACGTGAATTGGGATACCACGAGGAATTGGGCGTTTACATCGCGGGCCGACAGATTCATCCGGCCAGCCTCATCCGCAAAAATCCTTAACTGACTGATCTTGTCGATCATCGGATCAATGTGGGCCAATGAATCCGCTTTTGACACCCCCAAAAGAACCAATATTCCTGAGGGGATTGATCCAACTATCTCTTGATTGACCGTAACTTGTGCTTGCTTGACTCGCTGAAGAACTAAACGCATGGACAGGCGTGATACCTAAGATTAATAATAAGAAAACAATAACATAATAGGCGATTAATGGTCAATGACTAAATCCTATTTGGTTGACAGTTTTTGGCATATATGCTAGAAATAGCCATCATGAACTTCCAAACCGTACTGGTGGAGCACGGTTTCTCTCAGCCGGCCGTTGATATGTTCCTGGCCTCGGGAATTGAATCGCTCTACCCCCCTCAAGCCGAAGCCGTCGAAAAAGGTATTTTGGATGGAAACAGTGTGCTGATGGCCGTTCCCACGGCCGCCGGAAAGACGCTCATTGCCGAGCTCTGCATGGTCAACGCCATCCTTAATTCGGGCAAACGCTGCCTTTATATTGCTCCCCTCAAGGCCCTGGCCTCTGAAAAATTCAAAGATTTCAAAGATAAATACGCGTCGCTCGGCATCAAGGTTGGCCTGGCCATCGGCGATTCCGACACCCCGACCCGGCAGCTCAACCGTTATCAGATCGTTGTGGCGACAGCCGAAAAAGTCGACTCGTTGCTGCGCGGCAAGGCCAAATGGCTGATCGATGACCTCGGTGTCGTGGTCCTCGATGAGATTCACTTTATCAACGACAATTCGCGCGGTCCCACCATGGAGATCCTGACCGCCCGGATCAAGCAGCTCAACGAAGATGTCCAGATCCTTGGACTGAGTGCGACGATCAGCAACGCCGATGAAATGGCCGAATGGCTGGGTGCTGAACTAGTCTACAGCGAATGGCGTCCCATTCCGCTCAAGGAGGGCGTCTACTTTAACCGTGTCATTGACTTTTATGACGGCGTCAGCCGGCAGATTGTCGAGGAGGCCCCCGATGACGTCAGCCGTTTGACGCTCGATACGCTTCGCGCGCGCGGCCAGGTGCTGATCTTCGTCAACTCACGGCGTTCCGCGCAGGCCGTCAGCCGTCAAGTGGCCAGCAGCGTCAAGAAAATCCTCACCGACGATGAAAAAAAACAACTGCTGGAGCTGTCCAAAAAAATGGCCGGCTCGGCGAATGATTCGACCAAGATTTGCCAGAAGCTGGCCGAAGCCGTCAAAAACGGCGCCGCCTTTCACCATGCCGGATTGAAACCCAAACAGCGTGAGCTGATCGAAGAAAATTTTAAGGGCAATCTCATCAAGGCCATCGGCTGTACCCCGACGCTGGCGGCAGGGGTCAACCTCCCTGCCCGTCGAGCCATCATTCGCGACTGCAAACGATTTGAAAGCGGTATCGGTCAGGCCTATATCCCGACCTCCGAGTATAAGCAATGCGCCGGACGGGCCGGTCGCCCCCAATACGATGATCATGGCGAAGCGATACTCATCGCTAAGACATCATCCGAATCCGACACGCTGTTTGAACGATATATCGAGGCATCCGCCGAACCGGTCACCTCTAAACTGGCCAATGAATCGGCCCTGCGTATCCATATTCTCTCCTCCGTGGCCGGCGGCTATGTGCATGACATCAATGGGATGTTTGATTTCATTTCGCACACATTCCTGCATCACCAGAAACTCGAACCCAATCTGCTTGAGACCATCACGGATATCTTTGAGTTTCTTCATCGGGAAAAATTCATTGAAAAAGCCGGTTACCGATTTTTTGCGACACCGCTCGGAGCGCTAACCAGCCGGCTCTACATTGATCCGTTCACCAGCATCTTTATCCGTGAAGGTCTCAATCAAATTCCGGACCAGAAACCGTATTCGGAAATCGGCATCATTCATCTGCTGACCTGCACTCCTGACTCGCCGCTACTTAAAGGATTGGGTAAAAATCTCGTCGAAGAATTAGAAAATTTTTCAACCCGACATCACGATCAGTTCCTGTTAACGCCGGAGAACACCGCCTTGCTTGATGACTTTTATTTTTACATGGCCTCGGTCAAAACCACCTGGATGCTGAATCAATGGATGGATGAAGACCGTGACGATGTGATCTGTGACAAGTTTAATATCGGTCCGGGTGATATTTACCGCCATGTGGATTCGACACAATGGCTTTTGTACGCCGCGATCTCGATCGCGCATCTGTATCAAAAACATGATCTGACACTCAAACTTGAAAACCTCCGTTTGCGTGTCCGTCACGGCATCAAGGAGGAATTGCTGGAGCTGGTCCAGCTCAAAGGTGTCGGACGCGTCCGCGCTCGTCACTTCTATCAGAATAATTTGAAAACGCTCAAAGATCTGCAATACCTCTCGGCCGAAGAACTCGGCGCGATTCCGACGATCGGCCTCGGACTTGCGAAAAATATTAAAATTCAATTGGTCACTCCGTTTAAGAAACCCTATTCCACGACCTCGTCGAATGTCACATCCAACGAGGAAGAGTGGGACGATTAATGGGTAAGTGGCCGCGGCGACTCTTCATTGTTTTTCTATTTCTCATCTGCATTCTTTGTGTTTATAGCCCCACGCTGACGACGACATATCTTTATCATGATGACGTAAACTTCTTCCTTCAAACACCGACACAAAAAACCCCGAAGAGCTTTCATCTCAGTCTGGCCATCGGACGCTTTATCGGCGCTCCAATTTACGCAGGATACAGCTGGCTGATCGAATCCATTGACGATCTCAAGCGGATCCGCTTCATGAGTCTCCTGCAATTTGCCGCTATCGGGGGCATTTTTTTCAACCTGACCCGACCTCTGCTGAAGCATTCAATGCTAAGATTCAATACCGCATTGATGATCCTTTTTTTACCCTCCTTTCAAGTACTAGCTACGCAGGCCGGATACGCGTTTCAGACGACGGGCGTGCTGCTTTCGCTGCTGGCGATCTTCACCGTCAGCCGCCTGGACGCTGACAAGTCATTTTTCAAATCAGTGGTTTCCGTAAATGGACTAATCGGATGCAGCCTCCTCATCCTGGCCATCGCCACGCATCCATCAACGAGTATGTTCTACTGGTCAGGCCTGGGCATTGTGCTGCTGGGAGATCTCCGTCAGGGCCGCGATCACTGGATACGACGAAACAGTATCTTATTGACGATCGGGTGTTTGGGAATGGTGTTGTACGCCGTCGGACTGAAAATCAGCCGGACTATAAACCCGCCCGGTGATTACGGGATCTATGACCCGCACTCTATCTCGACAAATATTGGTTCCAAACTTCAGTGGTTTATCGCCGAGCCATTTGTGAATGCCAGTAATTTCTATGACATCTTCCCGTCTGTAACGGTCTCTTTGCTTGTAAGCGTTTTTATTCTCTTAGCGGGATGCGTCGGATCCATTCGTCTATTCAGACGGTTATCATCGTTGCCCAACTCACGCCCCTTATTACAAATCGGGATGGCGGTTGGACTACCATTGGCCCTCATCGTCCTCAGCTTCTCGACAAACCTGCTGGCAGTCGGCGACGCCCCGTTCTATCGTTGTATCATCGCACTGAGCGCTCTACTGTTGGTCTATGTGATAACGGGCGTCGAATTAATGATTCGATCGATAAAACTACCCCACACAGCAAAGCTCATCGCCGCACTAAGCCTGATTGCTGTTATTGTGAGCGGGCTTCACGCACGGCAAAATGTCATCCGCTACCGCACAAAGCCGAGCCACGTGGAGACACAGCATCTGTTATCACGAATGAGCGAGCAGCCACTAACGCTGTTCGGCCGCATTCACTTGATCCATCCGAATCGCAAAGAGCTCAGAAACCGATACGATGAGTTTGGCGGACCGACCTCCAGTTTCCGTGGGGACACAATCGGACTGATCTCCGCCGGAGTGATCGAAACACTCTCAGATCAACTGGATATTTATCAAATTCATTATGATTTTAAGACCCATGTGGCGAGCTATATCTTTACAGACGACACGCAATCCAAAAAGGCCTTCCGACTGCAAATCACGTCGGGCACCAAAACCGAGGCCATCCATGGATCTGTTCCGACGCTGATCATCGACATGACGTCGATCTACCAGCCTACCGGAGAATTGTACTATCTGAAAAAAGTTATGAAATGAATTTGGCCGAGCGAATCCGGCGGTCGAGATGAAAGACGAGAAAATTATTCAGGATATATTTCAATTCCTTACGGACCGGTGCTGTAATCCCCAGCCGCAGACATGACGTCCAGCTGCCTGCCCCGATATGCAGAATAGTTGAAACCGTCCCCGGCGATATACCCAAATAACTCGTATCTTCGTGGGGACAATCCGCACAGATGAGGCCTCCCGATGTGACACTGAACCGCGCCCGGCCATGAACTTTTCGATCACAACAGACACAGCTGTCCAAATACGGACTGAATCCGGCAAACCGAAGCACCTTGATCTGAAAAATATAGATCAACTTGTCCACATCCTCCTCGGTCTGCAGCTGGTTGAGAAAGCGCATCATCAGCCGGTAAACATTCTCGTTGACCTGCTCCGGCGCCATCAGTTTGTCGACGAGCTCCAAGATATAATTCGCCGCCATGTTTTTCTTATAATGATCGCGGATGGAAAAGAAATACTGCTTCATGTCGCAATGACTGATCAAGTGCAGGTCCGAGCGGCTGTAGTGGTAGTAGACGAGATCGTTGACCGAGTACTTCTCGACATTACTGCCGAACTTTCGCGGATCCTTTCGAATCCCCTTCATGACCCCGCTGATCTTCCCGCATTCACGCGTGTAAAACGTGACGATACGGCTGGTCTCACGATAATCAAATGATTTCAATACAATGGCTTCGGTCTTTGGGATCATAGTGCTAAGAACTTTATGATTCAGCGTCGATCACACCGGGGATTGAGCGCTTAAGCCGGTCCATCAAGCGGGCCTCCGCCGACCTCATCTCCCTGGTATCCGACTCTGAATGATCGTCATATCCGAGTAAATGTAGGATTCCATGAACGACATAAAGCACAATCTCGTGCGCGATATCTGTATGGTAGATCTTGACACTCTGACGTGCCGCGTCAGTTGAAATAAAAACATCGCCGATCAGCGGCGATGGTGTGCGCTCGGTTTCGTAATCCGGCGTTAAATTAAAGGCCAGTACGTCTGTGGCATATGTCCGGTTCAGATACTTTTTGTTAAGCGCCCGGATCTTCTGGCTGGTCACGAAAACAATTGACAATTCCGCCTGAGTGACGTCGCATAGCTTAAGTATGCGCTGCACGACCTTCTTGATCTGAGCTTCCTTTAGGGGAATCTTTTTTTGCAGATTGTTTATGGTGATTTTCATCTTTGAAGGCGCTCCTGCCATTGCGGGCGGAACTGTTTTTGTCGGATCCGTTCTTTTTCTCCGGATATTTGATCCGTCCGTGGTACATGGCGGTAAGGATTCGGATAAATGTCGATGTGATACGGTCGATCTCTTTAAGCGTCAACGGACACTCGTCCAATTGTCCGTCGATAAATTTGTTGTTAATGACTTTTTTGACCGTAACTTCGATGTTGGATGGATTAGGATCATCCAACGCGCGCGTGGCCCCTTCGACGGAATCCGCCAGCAGGGTAATCGCGGTTTCGCGGCTCTGCGGTTTGGGCCCAGGATACCGGAAGGTATCCTCATCAATCCGCTCTCCATCCTGCGCGCTTTCCAGTGACTTTTGGTAGAAATAATATATCAAACTCGTTCCATGATGCTGCGGGATAAAATCGGTGATCGCCTTGTTCAACTTGTACTTCTTGGCCAATTCCAAACCATCCTTGACGTGATTTAAAATCACCAACCGGCTCATCGACGGTTCGATATTGTCATGTTTGTTCGGCCCCATCATCTGGTTCTCAGTGAAATACTCCGGCTTCTCCATTTTACCGATATCATGATAGTAGGCCCCGACTCGGGTGAGCAAGGAATGGGCGCCGATCGCATCCGCCGCGGCTTCAGCCAGATTACTGACCACCAGACTGTGATGATATGTCCCCGGCGCTTCCAGGATCATCCGTTTAAGAAGCGGTTGATTGAAATCTGAAAGCTCCAATAAACTGAAATTAGTGACCACCCCAAACAAATACTCAAACACCTTGAGCAATGCCACGACAATAAACGTACATATAATTCCGTTCAGTGCCAGCGGGATCAATGTGCTGTCCAGGAATTGCTTGGATACCAGCAGATTCGGATGAGGATTGATGAGAAACGCGCATACCACATGAATGATACTGATAAATAGTCCCGCCAGCATCAGCTTGCCGCGCGTCCTGGCTTCACGAACGGAATAGGCGCCAACCAGACTTCCCATAAAAAATGTCAGCATCATTCCAAATCCCTCGTCGAGAATCAGACTCACCAGCATACTGCTGAGAAATGACATCACAAACGACAGCGTCCGGCTGTTAAATAGCAGCATGGTAAACAAACCGATGCTTGCCACAGGAATATAGTAGACGGATAAATCAGTGTAGGTTGAAATGGCATGCGTGGCGAACACGATAAGCGTGAGCAGCAATCCCAGATTGAGATACAAGCGCATGTCACCGCGCCCGGTAAAACTCAAATGAAATCCCAAAAAGAATATCAGCAAAGGGATTATCAAGCTGTAACCGAGGGCCTTGCAAAAAAGAGTCAGCGAAACGATAAACAACGTCGACAGCCCGATCCTGGTCAAACTTTGCCGGATGGCGTCTTTATCTTTTTTGAGTATCTTCATAAGCCTCTATAATCCTCTGAACCAGCTCGTGACGAACCACGTCTCGGCCGGTCAGCTTTACAAACTCAATCCCCTTTATCCCCTTGAGAACTTTCTGCGCGTCGGATAATCCGTTCGGCGTTCCTTTGGGTAAATCACTTTGGGTGACATCTCCGGTAATAACCGTCTTGGAATCGAATCCCAGACGGGTTAAAAACATTTTCATCTGAAACGGCGTGGAGTTCTGCGCCTCATCGAGGATCACAAACGCATCATTCAATGTACGTCCGCGCATAAAGGCCAGCGGGGCCACTTCAATCAACCCCTGCTCGGACAGATCTTCGGCCTTACGGGCATCCATCATTTCGTAGAGGGCATCATACAACGGCCTGAGATAGGGCGACACCTTTTCCACCATATCACCGGGCAGGAATCCCAGGTTTTCTCCAGCCTCAATCGCCGGTCGGGTAAGGATGATACGCCGAACCAGTCCCTTACGGAACGCGTTAACGGCCATCGCCATCGCCAGATACGTCTTACCGGTACCCGCCGGCCCCATACCAAATACAATATCATTGGATTTGATCGCTTCAATATATTCGATCTGACCTTTGGTCTTCGGGGTGACAAGTGTCCCCTTGACGGACACATCGATCTTTTCCTTGGCCAGCCGCTTGAAATCAACACCCTCATCGGGCTGAGCCAAACGCAACGCGTAGATGATGTCGCGGTTCTTGATCTCTGATCCCTTTTCAATGATACCGATCAGGTAATCGAAGAGTTCGACCGTCTTATCCACCTGCTTGCGCACACCGGAGATCTTGACGCCCTTGCTATTCTGAACAATCTTGACCTCAAGCTCTTTCTCGATCAGACGGAGATTCTCGTCGTATCGGCCGCAGATCATCTGAAGATCCCGGTTGTTGTCTAATTCTATCGTTCTATCCATATGTGATTCTTATCCCGTGATTCAAACCGGACTAGTCGACAGGTATCTGCAAGACCATTCCCGGCGATACCACATCCGGACTGTCCAAGACGGATTCATTGGCTTTGTAAATGCGAGGCCACTTACTGTACGAATCGTAAAACTTCTTTGAAATTTTCTGAAGAGTATCGCTTTTCTGCACGGTGTAACTCACGACGCCACCATTCGAAACCGGTGTTTCATAATCCTCCACGCGCAATCCTTCATCTTCGTAGTAAATGTCTTCTTCAAGGGTGGGATATTCTGTGGCAGGGGGTTGAGCTCGGCGGATGACCCGGCGGATTTTTCGCCGTTTCGTTCCCGCGGCGTAAGTCTCGTCGGAGTGTTGATGATCGATGATTTCCGTTTCATCATATGCTCCAGCGACCGTTCCATCTTCCAACCGCTCGGCTCCAACCAATTGGTCGAGAAATTTCAAGTTGGGTTCGACCGGAGGCTCTTTGGTGAATTCAACAAAATAAACTTTCCGGGTATCTTTGTCCTGTGTACGGTAGGCATCCGGGGCATTCTCCCAGTTACCAATCTTACCTTCCACAACCTGATCAATACGTTTCTTATCCTGCTTGTACGCCCGAACTTTTACGTCCCGCGCTACGGTACAGCCGGAAAAAGTGGTTACCACAAATACCAATACCAGTCCGTTTATTAAATGCTTAGGCATTTTCGTCTCCTTTTTTTAGAGCCATCAGCCCTAAATCGAGTAATTGTTTGTCGTCAATCTGAGATGGCGCGTCTGTGATCAGGCAATTTCCTTTTTGGGTCTTCGGAAAGGCGATTGTATCGCGGATCGAATCAAGGCCGGTCAATATCGCGACCAGTCGATCGACTCCGTACGCGGCCCCCGCGTGTGGCGGCGCCCCGTATTCAAATGCCCGCAGCAGAAAACCAAACCGGCTCTGCGCCTCTGCCTCATCGAAACCTATTATATCAAAAATTTTCTTTTGCATATCCTTTTTGTGAATCCGCACCGACCCGCTGCCGATCTCGTTGCCATTAAGGACTAAATCATACGATCGGGCCCGGATCTTGTCATATTCCCCGGTCTCCAGATAATGGGCATCTTCCTCCTTGATCGAGGTAAATGGATGATGTTCGCTCTCCCAGCGGTTCTCTTCTTTATTGAACTTGAACATCGGAAAATCAACAATCCAGGTCAGATTAAACTCTTCACCGTCTTTGCGTAGATCCGGCTTATCACTATCATATTTTTCCTTGGCCTCGGCGTGCGTCATCCGCGGAAAGGGTGTGGGAAGGTCAATGCCTTTAACCTTCTTGAAAATCGCCTTGAAAACCTTCTCCGTGACGGCAAAGACATCCTCTTCGTCCACAAACGACATCTCCATATCCAGCTGAGTAAACTCGGGCTGCCGATCCGCGCGTAGATCCTCATCGCGGAAACATTTGACCACCTGGTAATAGCGGTCGATCCCGGAAACCATCAACATCTGCTTGAATAGCTGCGGCGATTGCGGCAAGGCAAAAAACTTGCCGGCGCTCAGTCGGGCCGGCACCAGAAAGTCCCGCGCGCCTTCGGGCGTGGACTTGGTCAACACAGGCGTTTCAACTTCCAGGAAGCCTTCTTCATTAAGGACTTCATGTATGGTGGAACATAGTTTATGACGGGTCTGCAGCGATTCCTGCATCTTGGAGCGACGGATATCCAGATAACGATAAGTCAATCGCAAATCCTCGGACACATCCACATTGTCGTCAATCTCAAAGACGGGAACAAGGCTTTCATTGAGGATCTCAAGTCCCGTCGCGCAAAGCTCCACCTCTCCGGTCCCGATGTCTTTGTTGACCATCTTGGCCGGCCTAACCGTGACCGAACCGGTAACCTTGATCACAAATTCAGGCCCGAGCTTGGATGCCACTTCATGCGCCTCTTTACTGACTGACGGCACAAACACAACCTGAGTGATACCGTATCGATCCCGGATATCGATGAATATTAGTTTACCATGGTCCCGACGGGCGGCCACCCATCCGCATAACGTAACCGTTTGTTCACCATGTTCTTTTCTGAGTTCGCCGCAAGTATGAGTCCTTAACATATCTCTCTAACACCTTTCTACTATTGTATCAATTAATACTGAGTAATCATTATCTTTAACCGGAACTTCTTCCTGAGTCCCTTCCTGCATATCTTTGACCGTGACGACCCCTTTACGCAATTCATCTTCACCCAGGATAATCACCATTTCCGCCTTGGATTTGTCGGCCTGACGCATCTGGCGTTTCATCGGAGCGATCTTGTAACCAATGTCACAGGATATCGACTCATTACGCAACAATCCCAACAATTGCCAGGCCTTGGGAAACGATTGCTCGTCCAGAGCAATGATGTAGACATCCGGCGTTACACCGATGACATCCAGATCTTCCGGCAGGGCCAGAATGATCCGCTCCAACCCCAGGGCGAATCCCACCGCACCGACATCCGGGCCGCCTAACTGCTTGACCAGGTTATTGTAGCGTCCTCCGGCCCCCAATGCATCCTGACTTCCTAATGCCGTGCTGGTAATCTCGAATACAGTATGGGTGTAGTAATCCAGACCACGTACCAGCTTGGGATCCACTTCAAAATGAATATTCAGACTCCGTAAAGCGGCCAGGACCTGTTGAAAATACCGCTGGCTCTCATCTGATAATGCCGCCGATTCGATCTCAAGACTATCGACGACCGCCCGTGTGTCCTTGTTTTTGCTATCCAGGACGCGAAACACGTTTCGTTCAAAGCGGTTCTGATCTTCGGCCCCCAGCTTTGATAGGTGCGGCTTGATCTGCTCACGCAACCATGCCGAAAAATTTTCCTTGTCTTCGGCCGAGCCCAGAGAATTAATCTTGACTGTAAAATCTTTGATACCAAGTGATTCCAAAATTGTAACCGCCAAGGCAATCACCTCAGCATCCAGGTAGGGTGACTGGGCCTGTGACCCAATCGCTTCCACGCCGACTTGATGAAATTGACGCAGCCGTCCTTTTTGCGGACGCTCGCCGCGAAACATCGGCCCCATGTAGTAAAATTTGCTTAGGCCCTCGGTCCGTTCCAGATTCTGCTGGATATATGAACGAACGACCGAAGCCGTGTTCTCGGGCCGCAGCGACTGCCCGGACAGCTTGAGATGGCCGTCGTCATCCCGTCGTTGTGAACACAAATTGAGCATCTGCTTTTGAACAACATCGCTGGTCTGCCCCATGGAACGGGCAAACAGCTCAGTATCCTCAAAGATAGGCGTACGAATTTCAAGATAATTGTAGGTGTGAAGGACATCACGCAGGATATCTTCAATGGCCTGCCATTTGGCAATGTCCATGGCACTGATATCCTGACATCCTCTCGGGACGGTGAATTTTTGAGACATATGAACCGCTATAAATGATCTAACCCCGTCCTCCCAGGAAACATGGGCTGGCGGGGCATTGACCTCAAATTTATAAATCTATATATTTGTTGGATTTAAGACAAATTACACAAGATAAACGTGAGCAAAACTTTATTTAATTTTTTGCTTCATCTCTAGACCGGGCTTAAAGATGACCACTTTTCGAGGAGGAACAGGGACACTTTCACCAGTACGGGGATTACGTCCAAATCTCGCGCGTCGCTCTTTGATCTTAAAAACACCGAAGTTTCTAAGCTCGACCTTTTCATTCCTCACAAGACTGTCAACAATCACATCAAACGTTTTCTGCACGATCTTCTTAACATCCACCTGCTTGATCCCGGTCATATCTGTGATTTTAAGAACTATGTCTTTCTTTGTCATTGAATCTACCTCCTGTTCTACTGTCGCCCGATGGGTTCATGAGGCTTTCGTAGGAATTGATCTAACTCAATATGAGCATCAGAATAGATCCGAAAGGACTGAATGTGAATCCAGTGAAGTGGATCTAACGCAAGTATAGTAACAACAAGACCTTATGGTGTCAAGAAATTATTTTTACGGCGCCGGCGTCGGCCGCCAATCCCCGTATATCCACCTAGATTGACCGATTATCAGAATTTCAGCGCACAGCGCTCATGCCCCACCAGGTTCTTGATCTCATTCATCAAATCTTCGTTGGGCGCAACAAATAGATCTTCGCCCACCAGGATCTCGACGCTTTTATTCGCCTGTGTGGCCATCCGCAGATAGACCGGAACCCGTCCGGGTGACGTGGAGAGTTTACGCTTGAGATGCTCAATCCCTTTATCGCCCAGCGTCGAAAGATCTAAGTTGATTGATTTGATTGATTTATAGACATCCTGGATATGGCCCATGTCGCTGGCGATGACCTTGACTTCATCATCGCGATAGGTGGCCTTGCCTTTTAAATATACCACCTCGCCATCGCGTAGATAATGAGCTAATTCCTGATACGCGGATGGAAAGACCACAACCTCAACCTCGCCTTCGGTGTCTTCCAGACGAACAATGGCCATCCGTTCGTTGGTTTTGCGGGTATTGGTCAACTTGACTTTATTGATCAGTCCGACCAGCCGAACCTCTTCCCCATCCAACGCCTTTCGCAAATATTTGGTCGAAAATTCTGTAAACTGTTTGATTTCAGTGTGATAATGGGCCAACGGATGCCCGCTGACATAAAAGCCCAAGGCCTCTTTCTCATACGATAAAATCTGAGTCTGCGGCCATTCCATGATATCCGGTAACTCTTCCGACTTCTTATCAAATCCTCCCCCGGAATCGCCCATATCAAAGAATGAAAATTGTCCCGAGGCCTTTTCTTTTTGCGACTTGGCCCCCAACGCGAGCGTTCGTTCAAGTCCCGCCATCATCTGTGAACGATGAGCTGGAAAATCACTGAGTGAACCGCTCTTGATCAGATTCTCTAACACCTTTCGATTGGCCAGACGCAAATCAATACGCTCACACAAATCTGTCAACGACTGATAGGATCCACCGGCTTGGCGTTGCTCGATAATTGAATCAATCGCCGAGGAGCCGACATTCTTAATCGCCAGCAAGCCGTAACGAATCGTATGTTCATCCACAACACTAAACTTCTTGCGGCTGTCATTGATGTTCGGCGGCTGAATCTTGATACCCATCAACTCACATTCCTTGATATACTCAACCAGTTTTTCAGTGTTATTCATTTCACTGTTGAGAATAGCGCACATAAACTCGACTGGATAGTTCGCCTTAAGATACGCCGTACGGTAGGTGATCAGCGCGTAGGCCGCCGAATGGCTTCGGTTAAAACCATAACCCGAGAAGTAATCGATCAGATCAAAGAGCTTGTTGGCCTTCTCGTTGCTGATCTGACTGGTCTTCTCACAGCCCTCCACAAAATCTTTACGCATCTGATCCATCACCGATTGAATCTTCTTACTCATCGCTCGCCGCAAATGATCGGCATGAACCAGTGAGAACCCGGCCAAGGCGACCGGAATCTGCATAACCTGCTCCTGATAGACGATAATTCCGTAGGTGGCCTTCAGAATCGGCTCGAGCTTGGGGTGATCATATTCAATCTCTACTTCGCCGCGCTTACGTTTGATAAAATCGTCCAACATCCCGCTTCCCATCGGACCCGGTCGGTACAGAGCCAAAATCGAGATCAGATCCTCAAACTCCGACGGTTCAATCTTCTTGAGAAGCTCCCGCATCCCGCCACTTTCCAGCTGGAACACACCAAAACTCTGCGCCTTGGTCAACAGCTCATAGGTCCGGGTATCGTCGAGAGCGACATCGTCCATATTCAGATCAAGATCATATCGATCCTTGATCATCTTGAGTGCGTCATCAATCACCGTCAACGTTCTTAGACCCAAAAAATCCATCTTCAAAAGACCAATGTTGGCGATGCTCGACATCGAATATGCTGTTGTGATCTGGTCGTCACTGGTCTTAAACAGCGGAACATATTCCTGCAAAGGTTTGTCTGAGATAACAACGCCGGCCGCGTGGATCGACGCGTGCCGGGTGAGCCCCTCCAGCACCTGGGCCATGTGATAAATATCCCGCGATTGTTTATCCGTCTCGCAAAGCTGCTCGAGCTGCGGCTCTTTCTCCAGAGCCTCCTTGAGACTGATCCCTAATTCGTTTGGAATCAGCTTGGCAATCTTATCCACATCCCCATACGAAGCCCCCATCGCCCGTCCGACATCGCGGATCGCCGCCCGCGCCTGCATCGTTCCGAAGGTAATAATCTGCGCCACGTTGGACTTCCCGTACTTTTCCGTGACATAATCGATAACCTCCGACCGACGCTCATAACAGAAATCAATGTCAATATCCGGCATCCCGCTCCGATCCGGATTCAAAAAACGCTCAAACAGCAAACCGTATTTTAATGGATCGAGATCCGTAATCCCCAACAGATAACTGACAAGACTTCCCGCGGCCGAACCGCGACCCGGACCGACGGGAATATTGGTTTGCTTGGCATAGTTAATGAAATCCCACACAATCAGGAAGTACGCGACAAATCCCATCTTGTCGATGATGCCGATCTCATGTTTTAATCGATCCTCGATCTCAGGCGTCACCTCATCAAACCGGTGTTCCAATCCCTGCCGGCATAAATCAATCAGATATTCTTTCTGCGTCTTGCCTTGAGGCGGATCAAAACGCGGCAGGTAGTACTCGTCAAAATTCAATTCCAGATTACATTTCTCAGCAATCTCCAAGGTATTTTGTATCGCCTCGGGAACCTCGGCAAACAGACTGCGCATGCTCAAGGCATCTTTAAAATAAAATTCTCCCGTCGACAGCCGCATTCGGTTCGGATCGTCCAGTGTGGTTTGTGTCTGAATACATAACAAGGCATCGTGCGCGGCCGCCTGATCCGGCTCTAAATAGTGAACATCATTGGTGGCCACCAGCGGAATGTTTAATTCTTTGGAAATCTTGATCAAATCTCGATTTACCTGATTCTGATGACTGATCCCGTGATCCATTAATTCGAGATAATAATTGCCTTTGCCGAACAAATTTTGAAAGTCATCCGCCGTCTTCAGCGCTTCATTGAAGTTTCCCTGCATCAAGCTCCAGGCCACCTCCCCTTTCAGGCAAGCGGAGCAGCAGATCAATCCTTCGGTATGCTGAGCCAGAAGCTCCTTATCTATACGCGGATGATAGTAGAATCCCTCCAGATATCCCGCCGAGACAAGCTTCAGTAGGTTCCGGTATCCCTTCTCATCTTTGGCAAGCAACAATAAATGTGACGTTGATTTATTCGCCGGCGTCTTCTCATGACGGGATCCATTGACCGTCACATAGGCCTCGACGCCGATAATAGGTTTGATATTGGCTTGTTTGGCGGCTTGATAAAACTCGATGGCCCCGAACATATTTCCATGATCGGTCATCGCAACGGCAGGCATTTGATTTTGAACCGCTTTGTTGATCAGCGGCTTGATGCGGCAGGCCCCGTCCAGCAGGCTGTACTGGGTGTGAACGTGTAGATGGACAAAATTCGTGTCGCTCATATGCGCATTATAACAAAAAAGTCACATGCAGACAAACCTCAGAAATATCGACCTGACTTCGCAGGACTTTCCGAACTTCATTTACATGTGACTTTAAATTTATTCCCACTCAATTGTGGCCGGCGGCTTGGAACTTATATCATAAACCACGCGGTTGACACCATGAACTTCATTGATGACACGGTTGGAAATCTTTCCTAAGACTTCGTATGGAATCTGCGCCCAGTCCGCGGTCATGCCATCGGTACTGGTCACGGCACGAACGGCGATCACGTTCTCATACGTCCGCTGATCACCCATCACACCGACGGTCTTGATCGGCAATAACACGCCAAAGGCCTGCCATATCTCATTGTACAGACCCGCTTTTTTGATCTCGTCGAGGATTCGATCATCGGCCTCACGCAGCATATCCAATCGCTCTTGGGTTACATCACCAAGAATACGAATCGCGAGCCCCGGCCCCGGGAATGGCTGACGCTTGAGAATTGATTCCGGTAAGCCCAGATGTTTTCCGATCTCACGGACCTCATCCTTGAAAAGCTCACGGAACGGCTCAATAAGCTCATACTTCATCTTCTTGGGCAACCCGCCGACATTGTGATGACTCTTGATAACCGCAGACGGTCCGCCGGTCGGTGAATGTGACTCGATGACATCCGGATACAATGTCCCTTGAGCCAAGAACCCGATATTGGTGACACGTTTGGATTTATCCATGAATACCTTCACAAACTCATCCCCGATAATCATCCGTTTTTCCTCCGGATCTTCCACACCTTTCAGACGATCCAGGAATCGGCTCTCGGCCTTGGCCAGACTCAGGTTGATATTGAAATTATTTTTGAAATTCCGCTGAACCTTCGACGCCTCATTCTTTCGCAATAAGCCGTTATCGACAAAAACACAGTACAACTTCTTGCCGATCGCTTTGTTGATCAAAACGGCTGCAACCGATGAATCCACACCGCCACTCAGCCCCAGAATCACCTTCTTATTACCGACTTGCTCTTTGATTTTCTTGACAGTGCTGTTGATGTACTTATCCATCGTCCAGCGCGGCAGACAACCGCAGATCTGGAATATAAAGTTGAGCAGCAACTGGGTTCCGCGCTGCGTATGGACGACCTCCGGATGAAACTGAACCCCAAAAATCTTTTTCTTACGGTTGGCGACGGCCGCCATTGATGCATTAAGGGTATGCGCTAATTTGACAAATCCGGTCGGCAGCTTCTTGATTTCGTCGCTATGACTCATCCAGCAGGTTAAATTGGACGGCAAATTGGAGAACAAGTCTTTATTGCTGTCCACAAACAATTCAGCCCGACCAAACTCGCGCTCCGTCGACGCCTGCACCTTTCCGCCAAATTGATGAATGATCGCCTGCATACCGTAGCAAATTCCCAAGACAGGGATATCCAGTTTGAAAATTTCCGGATCCGGCATTGGCGCATTTTCATCATAAACACTCAATGGCCCGCCCGAGAGAATAATCCCTTTGGGCTTGAGCTCTTTAACCTCTTCCGGCGTAATATTGTATGGGACAATCTTACTAAAGACTTTATTTTCACGAATTCGGCGTGCGATTAACTGGGTGTATTGAGATCCAAAATCCAGGACAATAACCACATCCTTGCTTTTGATCTTTCGGACTTTAATCGACGCGGCGATTCGGCTGCGAACCTTTTTGAGCTTGGGAACCCTTCCCATCCTTTTCTTTTTGGACTTCTGTTTGAGACGCTCCTGCAGACTCAATTTGGGTTTATCGGCCTTGGCCGCAGACTTCTTCTTAGCTGTTTTTTTCGTCGCCTTTTTAGCCGTCTTTTTTACCGCCTTGGTCGCCTTCTTCACGGCCTTTTTCTTAGCTACCGTCTTTTTCTTCGTCGTCTTTTTTTTAGTTGGCATATAAAAACCTTGATTTCCTGTATTGACCCTACTACCCCTATTTACCCATTCCTACACCTTGACCAACCTGAAATACCTTGCCTTCGGTCTGGATCGACGGAGCAATAATGATTTCAACGTCATGCATTTCCTTGATGTTTGACGCTCCCAATGATCCCATCGACGTCTTTAACGCACCCACCAAGTTCTGTGATCCGTCATCAACATTGGCCGGTCCAAATAGAATCTCTTTGAGTGTTCCGGTGGTTCCAACCCGGATTCGGGTTCCGCGCGGCAGATTCGCGTGAGATGTGGCCATCCCCCAGTGGTATCCACGACCCGGTGCTTCCTTGGTCCTGGCAAAGGCTGACCCCACCATACAGGCATCAGCCCCGGCGGCAAAGGCCTTGCAAATCTCGCCACCAATACGCATTCCCCCGTCGGTGATAATGGGGACATACTTTCCGGTCCGCTTGTAATGATGATCACGGGCGGCCGCACAATCAACCGTTGAGGTGATTTGAGGAACTCCGATACCCAGCACTCCACGCGTGGTACAAGCGGCTCCTGGTCCTATCCCGACTAGCAGTCCCGAGGCCCCTGCATTGATCAGCTCCACCGCCATTTCATAGGTAACACAGTTACCCACCACGATCGGCATTTTCGAGGATTTTAATAACTTTTCCAAATCAACAACCTTGTACTCCTTGGCCACATGCTTGAGCGATGCAACGGTTGATTGGATTACAAAAATGTCACACCCCGCTTTGCGGGCTATTTCGGAATATTTCTTGGCGTTCTGCGGAATGCAGCTCACAACGGCGGGAACTTTTTTAGCCTTGATCTCTTTGACTCGTTTGGCGATCAAGTCATCCTTCACCGGTTTGAGATAGACAGATTGGACCAGTTGGGTGGCTTCATCGGGAGCCGCATTAGCGATTTGGTCCAGCACTTCGGATGGATTTTCGTACCGCGTTTGGATTCCGTCGAGATTCAGAACTGCAATTCCTCCGGCTTTACCCATTTTGACAGAAAAATCAACATCAACAACGCCGTCCATGGCCGCGGCCAGGATGGGCACCTTAAATTTCTTGTCACCCAAGGTCCAGCTGGTATCAACTTCATTGGGATTGACCGTGATCATTCCCGGCACCAGGGCAACTTCATCAAACCCGTAACATCTTCTTGCTCTTCGACCTATACCAATCCATTCGGCCATAATGTTCCTTCCTTTGTTAAAGAGTACACTCTTGAGCTGAAATTCGACCTTATAAAGACACCACCCCTGACTTCTTCATGGACAAATCACCGAAAAATTGAGTCATACTTTGTGAGCATGCTCCGGGGTTTTTAATATTGACGAATCGTAAATTGTTTAATTTGAATATGTTCCGATTTGAATCTGCACTAATACGTAAGCAACGGCAGTCTGAGGCGTGCGATTAAACTAATAATATAGTCATTTTGGGATAAAAAGTCAAGGAAGAAAAACACTAAACACAATGCGATTTACAAAATATGACAGCACAAAACACTTGAATCCAAAGACTTTATAAACTATTTCCTCTCTGGTTGACGACGACATCCGTGTTTGCGAGCTGAATAGATCAGCTTAGCCCCTGACGAGGCTAAGCTGATCACGATCTTCCGATTGAAAGCGAACTTTGCGATCGCTCGGATCTAGGGAATCGTAACTGATGGTTTTCGATTCATCTTCAGCTGCATCTTTGAGCCCCAAAATCATCGGTAAATTTGTGATTGGGGTCACATTTATGATAACCGGCACAATGCCCTGAATTCGGATATTGTCCGGATTACCTCGGTATTTTGGAAAGATTAAACTTCCCTCACCTTTCCGTTCAATTTCAAACAGATTCGGATCAAGGTCAATACCCCCGACATCCTTGTCTGATGAGATCATCGCATTGTCCAAACCTAGGCGCTGAACATCCACGTCCTCAAGATAAGGATAATTGATATGCGATGGATCAGCCTGATACGTAATCCTCGTAAACTCCTCTGACTCAATGTCATCCGGATAGATCTTCCAAAGACCCAGCTTGCGTCCAACAGCGGCAATAAGATCAATGAATTCTTCCGAATAGCCGATTTCGGCAAGTACCGCCGGCGCGAATCCATCACTTAAATCAGCGTCAAGCTGATTTCGACTCATCAGCAATTGCAACGCCTCTGCGATCTTCGAAATCAATTTATCGGAATTAGCTTGAAGGAACCCGTCATCCAGCCAATAGGACTTGCCATTGATGTCACCGGCGTAACCCTGTCCTTTCTCAGCTCTGGCCCGCTCGAGTAAATCCAGGAATTCGTCGTCAGCGTCCAATGCCTGCATGGCGACCATGGCCTGATCCACCGTGAGCGCGTCATTGAAAGCCACACGCTGAACCGCCACATTTTGATCCGCGGCCGCCCGCGTGATCATCGCGATCGGACGTCGCAAGTTAGGTAATACTTTCTCAGCTGTATAGAAGTCAATCACACTCTGATTCTTAAAGAGATCGGCCGACAAATATCCTTGTGCCAATCGACGCTCATCCAATGTGATGAATGACAATCCTTGCGCCAAATATTGATCCAGCGCCAGATAATTACCCGGCCACGCGGTATTCATCCCGACTTGGGAATCGATCTCGATTCCAGCCGCTTCGACCATCTCCAAGGCTTTTCCAATACTTTCCGGAACTTTGACACTATTGAACTGGATATAAACACGATAACCATCCTCTATCAACTCGGCTAAGACCTCCAGTTCGATTCGCAGCAATCGCTCCCATCGCGGATCCTTAACCAAAGCATCCAATCCGGCAAATCCCAACGCCGGATTCACTTCAGGTTCTTCCATATATTTCTTGCTTCCTTTCAGCTTGAAGAGATCGTCACTTTGTAAGTCCAGCGTTTCGTAGACCAAACGTGTTTTCTTGTCTTTTAACTGAAGGAGTAGATCTGCCTTCAAAGACTGTCTTAACTTCGCCTCTCCATCTGTCGTTTCGATAAATCGTAACGGATGAACATTGTTACCGAGATAAAATTCTGAGGCGCGGAATTTAGCATCAAACTCAATTGATTCGGTTGGTGATTCTGTTTCACTCAATTGTATTTCACTCTGCAGACCTGGAACATCAACCCGTACATCTTGCACCTCACGGTAAATAGTCTTGTTGTTGAAATCGATGGTCAGCATATCCCCATCCTCAAGCTCGCGATTAAGTGCTCCGGTGACCTTTACCGACGTCTCTACAATCGGCACGCCCAGTTGCCGGATAGCCTTTATCTGATCTTCCTGGCCACTGAAATTCTCGATTCGTGCCACGATAACAGCTCCAAGCCGTGCAAATTGCTCTCTGAGGGACTCATCTTCGACAAGCAACCGTCCTGTCGCCTTACTATTCTCATCCAATTCCTCGATCACCTTAAAGTCGAGATTACCGGTTAAGACCACAAAATCGCCTACATAGCTCTTTTCAAGCTCACTCATTCGCTTGACCATATAAGCCGGCCGCGTTGCCGCCCCTTTCTCGGTCTGGGAATCAAAACGATTGGAAACAGCAAATTCTCCTGCCTCATTTGTTGAAGCCACCGGACTATCAACAACGCCATGTTTTAATGTAGCACTTGCTGCGCGGGTAATGGACGCCAATGTTCCTAAATAATCCGTCCCCGCGTAACCACCGGTTTGTCCCAACATCATCAGAATCGTTTCCGCCGCTTCCGGATTGATATTAACCAGATTCACCAAGGCCTGCCCGCATAGCCCACATTTGGTCTCCAATTCCTTGGCGATATTAACCACATGTCGAATCGACTCAATAACAAACGGATGCGCTTCGCTAAAGAGGTAGCTCATATCCGGATTGTCCCGATCGGCACCCAATGTCAGCTGAGTCAAATCGTTCGTCCCGAAGGACAAGAAACTCTTTCGGGAAATCTCGACACCGAATTGTTCTTGGAACCATGCTTTTTGATCAGCCTCATGATCCTTGAGAACTTTGATAAACTGATCACCTTGAATGACGTTACTAGGCAGCTCGGTCATTTGCCCGACTTCTCTTAGATACACGGGACGTTGCAACTGCTCACTCATCGCGCGCTCTTCTTCCACCAGAATTCGCATCAATTCATCCAGCTCATCCGGCGTGGAAACGAACGGGAAGAAAAATCCGATATTCGCATATCCCTTTACCACTTGACGAAGAATCATGCGGATTTCTTCACGAAGAATAATTTGATTTTCCGGCTGCAACAACCAGCGTGCTCCACGCTCTCCGATCATCGTAGAAACCTCCGGCGTCGGATCAAAAACTTCGGAACCGATGAGCTCGCGCGCCTCGTTCTTTTTGAAGTCGATACTTCGGTAAAGCACAGCATTATTTTTGACATTATTTGCGGCGGCCATTGTGGCGATTGCTCCCCCATGAACCGCTTCAAAGAATTCATTGTACGACACATATCCCATCATCTGTTTAGTCGCCAATGAAATTTGCTCTGGATGCTGCCGAATCAAGTCGATATCCCGGCGAGAGTTTTCATCCAGACTAGCCAAAAATGCTTGATGGCCTTTATTGATAAATTCCTGAATTTTGAGGTTAGTCTCATCCAAGACCACATCAATACCCCGAGCCCGTGCATCTTCACGTGCTTTGAGATGCATACGGAATTTGTCCAACGCTTCCAGCTCTTGCTCATTCAGCGTCGCTCTGTAACGTCGAGCCGGCGGGTTATCCTTCACGGTTCGCAGATAAGCATCGACAAGGAAATTGTCGTAAGCCCGGCCAAATCGTGGATTAATATTTTCTTCGGCATACGCAAACTCACCTCGCATAAGTGCAACACCGGAGTACCCTGAGTATCGGGAAATTTTAGACATGGCCAACATTGGATGCGGCATCCCCATAATGTACCCGATTCGTGTGTAAACCTCTGGTAAGCGTTTAAGATCGATTTCGATATATCGCTTGCTGATTGGAAGCTCTCCAGCGTAGACGGCACCGAAACCAGTACTTTCGTTGGCATTGGCATCTACAGTAACGACATTGCCGGACGTATTGATATACTCAAGAATCTGCTGAGCCTTTTCCTCACCAACACTGGCTTCCAGTTTGTTCACCCACGACTGAATCCCAACAACGGTCGCAATTCCCAACTCTCGGGACATAACCGCCGCGTGAGACGTCGCACCGCCAACATCAGCGATGACACCCATCACGTTTTTGGTTTGCAGGACAGCGTTGTAATCTGGCGTTGTTTCGCGGGTTCGGATAATCACCTGAACACCACTATCCGCTAGGCGCTTGATCTCCTCAAACTGCGACGGCAAGCTCTTCTCTTCAGAGATTTTAAAGATCTGCCCGGAAAAACTATTTCGCGTCGCGATACCCTGTGCCACCAACTCACCGCGGATCAACCCAGAATCTTCGCCCTTTACGTTAGGCATCGGCTCTTCAAGACTACGAACCTCCTTAAGATCCTTTTCTGGAACATATGTGTAATCAATTTCGATTAGATCCGGTTTCTTGACGTCACCATCCACATTGGATGGACGACGCTGAACTGTCACAGGCGTATTTTCCTTACCCAGATTTAGCCCCACGGCCCCTTCCATATCCACTAGATGGCCGTATCCTCGCGCCTTTTCCATGAATTCTTTGGCAATTTCTATAACCTGACTGTCCGTGGCTGAGAATGAGTTTCTCATATTTTCCGAGACATCCGTAAACATGGTCTTCATCTCTGGATCCTCTTCCAGTTCTTTCAGCAAATGAACAAGCAGTTTCAAATCATCCTTGTCGTACGCAAAAAACTGTAAATCTTCGTCCGTGATCTCATTAACCGTCTTGTCTACGGTCAACGCGATTAACCTCTGAAGGACATTACGAACATCTTTCACATCAACACCGTTAGCCAAGCCCACGGAAGGTAATACATTAGATCCTTCAAGGACGTTGAGATAAACTTCAACTTCAGACTCTATGAGCCCTAATTTCTCGAGCACCGGAGCCGTGTACACAGCCTGAACCGTCTTGGTCCCCAGCTGTCGACTCAAAATATTGACATGCGACCCATTTTCATCTTCAAAAATATGGACCAGGAATGTATCCGGCGTTGCAACCCCCTGCACGATGGACTCACCGATTCCATAGTTCGTGGTAATCGTTGCCACGCGCCCTCGATTGACGTATTCATCTTCCGGTATATCCTGGAAGCCCATCGCCGTCCAATCCGCTGATATGTCATGCCCCATGATAACAAATGAGATATCCACACCAGCCATCGGCATTACCGTGACACCCATTGCGATATTCTCAACGTCCAGCAAACTTTGTCGATGCTTATTAACGATCTCGACCTGATCATCATATCCATGCTTGGATAGGGCTTTGCGTAACTTTATCGAGGTCACAATATTAAAGTTTTTATCGGCTAAAGCCTCCGCCACCAACTGATCGTTGGCATCAGAACTTTGGCTTAATGTTTCGATGATTTCTTCGGATTTCTCCGCATCACTCAGAATTTCGTCAAACGCCTGGATCACCATCAGCGTATCCCGATATTTCAATACCTGTTCGGTATATAGTGACGCCACGTCATCCCGCCATCGCCGTACAACCGCGTCTTCACCAGATTCACCAAGATAACTGTCATGCTGTCCCGCGTTTGAACCAATATTGACATCTGTCAAAACTTTAAAGATGTACGCATTATCCTCGGCCTTACCGGAGCTGCGAATAGCCACAAGATCTTGCTTTGTTATGCGGCGCAATTCGCGGTAAGCTTCCCGTAAATCCCGCTCGATATCCGCCGGAACATCGTAACTTGTAATCAATTTACGAATGGACGCTTCAGCCCCACGCCGACCATCTTCGTCCGACACATCCAGATCATCCAGAATCGCGTTGATCTGCGGAATTAAGTCTTTGTACGCCTTTAAGAATTTTGTGGAGGCTGTTGTTGATGCTCCAAAACTACGAAGATTCTTGCTTGGAGCCTGAGACCAATATAACCCTTGCTGATAAGTCTTCCCTCCAACCAGTTCTTTACCTCGCTTTTCATCCAATACCGATGATTCATAGTCCCAGATCACATTTTTCTTTAACAACTGCTGATAATAGCGTTCCAGGAACGCATCCACGGACGCCTGAACAAACTCATTCAGCTTTTCCTTATCGATGGCGGCCTCAACTTGATTCGCTACATCTTCACCAGCTGCAACTGCCGCGTTATAATTACTTCCGTCATCATTCATTAAACTTTTCGCCTTGAAAAGGCCGGCCGCTTCCCTTAACAGGAGCAGGTCAAGTAGTGACTCATCTTCCCGGCCCAGTTCGTCCGCAATACCTTGTCCGACATATACTCTACTGGCGGTTACCCCTGCATGAGCAACCTGATATTCATTGGCATTTCGAATTACGAGTGTCGGCGAACCATTTTTCATATCTTGAACACCGACAAATTCCACTTCCTTGATAAATTCCCTTAATTCATCTGGATCAATATCGTTGTCGAGCAGACTCTGTTCGATCCGTTGATCCGTAGACAGGTTAATAATCGAATCCACGCGGTCAATTGTCTGCGTCTGATCGGCGTCATACGCCGCTTTGATCCAGCGGTTCACACTGAAAAATCGATCTTCTTCGGAATCGTCATCCCGATGCGGGATCAATCCAACCTTCTTGGCCAAGTTGGCACTGCGCAAGGCCTTGTTCATTTCGTCAGCCGCCATGGCCGCGTCACGCGCGATGATTTCAGCCAGCGTCGCATCCGGATTAAACTCCTTGAGCCCACGGATAATATCGTCAACCCCGACATTCTTGTCGACTTCCTCAACGGCATAAGCCACATCATCGGGCGCCACCACGCCTGTACGAAGCAACACGGTTGATACATTGTTCGGAATCACATTCGATTCTTGAGGCGTCAAGAAAAAGGCAACAATCTTACCGTCTTTGCGCTCACGAATCATGACCGGCATGACAAAGGCCTGTAAACGCTGAATGTCATTCATGAGCGTGCTGAATATTTTGGTTGGGCTGAACTTCTTGCCCGTATCCACCACGGCCACTCTTGGGTGCTTGTCCAACATCAGCTTTAAATCGTCAGCCGTTAGTCGTTGTGAGTAACTGGCATTACCATCCTGGTCGTAGGTAACGATGGTATCTTCATCGTTGGCCAAATCGGCTGATACAACTTTCTCTGCGGAAATGACCGCGCGTCCCACGTGAAATTTGGTTTGCGGCCCTACAGTAGCGTCCGTTACATATGATGCCTCACCCTTCACACGCCGGAAAGCAGCCAACATATCGCCATTCTCCAATTGTTGTTTGAAGAAGGCCATTGCGTCTTCGGCGTGATGATAATCAAACGCTGTATCTGCGAAACCATCGGCGTCGATGGCATTTTTTGGAGAACCCGGATCGGCCGCCCGACGAATCGTCAGCACATCCACTTCCAAAGATCCTGGCTTAACCTGAACCGGTGATGGATCCAGATCAACGGCCATACTGCCTTCCTTCACCGACTCTTTGACACTTGCCAAAATTGGCAACAGCAACGCTACATTCGACGTCGTGTTGCAAGATCCACACATAATATTCTGCTGCGCCATCCAAGGCTGGAAGTTGATACCGGCATAAGCAAACGCCCCCGTATCCGACATGTTACCATCCGCAACCTTGTCCGGATCGTTCGATCCCTGATAGATGACGAAATAGTCGTAATTATCCCACGTTTCAAGTTTGGTAATTTGTGAAATCGTTGCTGATCCCATCTTCAACCCGTCATCTTCCCAATTGTCCGGAAGATCACGTAAAACTTTTCCGTCTCGCATGACCGGATCACCGTCAGCATCAACGACAACATTCATTTTTCCATCGAGGCCTTCAACAATCCCGGAAATTCGCTCCAGACCTTCGGCTCCATCCAGATAAGATTCAGCCGTGACTTCCTTACCGGCCGCATCTTTGTAGATTGGCAACCCGGCACGTTTGTATGCGCCTAAACCATCCTTGTTAAGAGGAATAACCTTGTATCCGCGCTGAATCGCTCCCTTGGCCCGTTCGTTGGGACTACGATTGGCCACGATAATATCGTAACCCAGTCGGTTCAACTCAAACATGATTTTGGAGTTTATGGTCCCAGCACCCCACCCGAGAATAGCCGTCTCAGGCACCACACGTAAATTTGAACCCGTTCCGTCCTTAAAGGTAATTACACTGGCGCGTTGGTCACCTGGCAGCTTGTATTTGATTTTGTAAGGCCGTTCCCGCCGACGAAGTTTGGATGGATCTCCCGTTGAATAACGCGTCCCCTCAAACTCTCCCAACTGAAAACCGGCTTCAATTCCCCTAAAATCCTGTGCCGGCGCATACTCATGTACTTCTCCCTGTAAAAAGGCATTCATACGGTTCGGTGCCACACTTTCCCGAAGTGTGATCATGCGACCTGTTTCCTGGACATGCTGATGGGCAAATGCCAGAATGGATGCATAATATTGGTTGCGGAATGCGGTATCTTGATCAAGATCCTTATCCCCAATCGGCTTCATCACGGCATAATAATCATTTTCCCAGGTCCCGAATGCAACTTCATTACCTTGGTAGCTGACTTTAAATTTTTTATCGCCAATGTTCTGAACGTCAACCGTCATGGCCGAGTCAGCTTTGGCTGCCAAAACGTCCATTCGCGTCCAAAATAATCTAAACCCAGCCGGATTCTTCTCGTACACATTGTTGTAGGCCCGATCAACAACAACTCTTCGCATCGCACTGTACGGATCCGACTCACGGTCCACACGCGCTAATTCCGGAACAATTCTAGACTGAACATAGCCAGAAATATCTGTGATAAACGGCTTATAGTCTTCCTGTTCCAATTCCAAATCGCGATTATAACTCGTTCTTGGTGTGGCAAATCCGGCCTCGGCTAATGCCACTTGAATATCCTCTAACGTGTTCGAGGCAGGAAACGCACTGAGCTTGCGAGCCTGGATCGTCTCATCAGCCAGTCGCGCGTTGTACATATCTCTTAAATCTTCAAACCGGACATCATTGTTCATCAAAAAGGCCACTTCTTCACTCACCAGGTCGAACAGGTCATGTATCCCGACATGATCCTCCGGAAACGCAGGAACCTGCACATCACCGCTCCCCATCGTCAACACAACTTGATTATTGGCCATCACGTCACGATAGCCTTTTAACGTGCGGACCAATTGACTTTTTGGAATCAAGTGAATCGCATTCTCCATAATAATATGATCAGCCTTAAGACCCGGAATATCCGAAACTAAGGCAAATTCATCTACACCTGCCTCATCCTGACCAAGCTTGGGCAGGATATAAAACTCAACCTCTTCAACAACATCGTCGTATTGATTGAGGATCTTACGTTGGGCGTACTTCATGTATCCAATCGATTGACCATATTCAACATCAGTCAGGACTAATTTTTTGATCTTTTTACCCGTGGCTCGTAACTGCTCAAGCAGATAAATCGACGCGCCACCGGTCCCAGCCGATGCATCCAGAACAACATCCTGACCGGTATCGCTAATACGCTCCACAACAGGGTCTAAATCAAAGGCTAGATTGGCTTGATACCAATTGGCCTGAACCACTCGGTCTCCATAAATCTGAGCACTACTACCCTCACGAATTCCGGCTTCACTCCCAACCATCCGTCGAGGTCGCTTGAGGGCATCACTGACATCCTTCGGATCACCGGTCATTGCGAAGTCAACGGTAACTTCCCGGCTGTTTCCCTGTATACTTGCTAATTGGCGCGGTGTTAGAATATTCTCAGACTCTACCGTTTCAGCGGTTAACTGGGCAAAATCAGCCCCTCCTGAAAAGTATCGTCGCGGAACGGTACGATTTGTCATCGGATCGACATCTTCTCTAATATAATCGTACACACCTTTCTTGAACGACTCGAGGTACTGGTTATAAATTTTCTGGTTAATCTCTTTGTCTTCGGATTCAATACCGCCAGTTCGGTTCTGATCAACATAAGCCTGCCCCAAGAAACTTTCACGAAGGTTCTGCTTGTACCAATCCGATAGAATGACGGCATGATAGATCTGCCGCAATTGGGCAAATGTCTGTCCATGATTGATTTCCTTTTCGATTTCGGGAATCAACACTTCGCGAACCACATCCAAAGATGCGCCGGTGATCACATCCGCATCTTCAACCTTTTGACCATGTTTGACTTCAGCTTGATGATTTTCAAGCGCCAAATAGTCTTCTTCCAACATGACTTTCAGTCGGCTCTCGACGATGACGGCGTTGTTATTGTGCTCATAGATCACGGCCTTTTCCGGCACAATCCAGATCTTGTTGAAGGTATTCATCGGAATATCGGTTGTACCGAATTTCTGGTAAGCCATTTTGTGGACGCGATCCCAAAATTTTTGACCAACTGCGTCTTCGGGATACATCATGGAGGATGTCAATTGCTTGAGCATGTAGTCCTGTGCCAACAAATCGCGCCCCATCTGCGTGGACCCGAATCCTTCGGATACCATACGGTTTTCTTCATAGGGAGACAAGTTGACCCACAACTCATTCTCCGGCACAGTCAACGATGCCAGAAAATATTTGATCAATCGGTCAGACTCGGCCCGAAAGGCCTCATCTGAGTGAGCTTCGTCGCCAGAATCAATGATAAAGTTCATTTGCAAAGGATCATCGGGGTGTATGGTGATTCCTTTGATAATAGTGGGTTGATAGGCGATGGACGGTGCAACGAGCGTGCCCGGAACGGGTAAGCTCAGCACTCCGGTACTGACCGTCTGAGCGTAACTCGGAGGAACAATTGACGTGAAACAGAAGGCCAGCAGGATAAAGCTGCTGGTCAGCTGGCAAAATATACTCTTTTTAAAATTTGAAAAATTCATTTTTTACACCCCTTTGTGTTGACTTTAGAATCTAGCAAATTGATCATCATCTAAATAAAAATACGCCGAAAAGTTTGCATCAATGCAAACATTCTCGTCGGATTAATGAAAATTAACTTGGAAACTAAAGTTTTGGAATGTAAAAAATGCTACATGTAGATTGGGGAAGTAACCTTTACAGGTATATATTAATTATACAATACTATTTCGAGTTGTCAATGGGGATCACACCCTTAACCCACTGAAAAATCGGACGTTGCGACCTCATGCAAATAGTGGGGGTACTATTCGCCCCCCTGAATCCTTTCGGGGCCAAAAAAAGAGGAGCAACAGGCCTTAACCTATTGCTCCTCTTATATTTATGATTAAAACGGACATTTCGCCCAAATCGACATTTGAGACAAAATTACATCATTCCGCCCATTCCACCCATTCCCGGCATTCCGCCTGGCATGGCTGGAGCAGCACCTTCTTTTTCAGGAAGATCCGTCACCATTGCCTCTGTGGTCAGAAGTAATGATGCGATACTGGCGGCGTTCTGAAGCGCCGTTCGGGTTACCTTGGCTGGATCGATAACACCCGACTTGAGCATATCAACGTATTCATCCGCATTGATATCATACCCAACGTTATCGTTTTTCTGTGCTTTTAGGTGCTCAACAATAACTGACCCTTCCAAACCGGCATTCTCAGCCAATTGTCGAACGGGAGCCTCCAGGGCGCGTCGAACGATGTCCAATCCCGTTTTCTGATCACCTTTCAACTTGACCTTGTCTAGATCAGAGATGGCTCTCAGAAGCGCGACTCCACCCCCAGGAACGATCCCTTCTTCAACCGCGGCGCGTGTTGCGTGAAGAGCGTCTTCAACGCGGGCCTTTTTTTCTTTCATTTCTGTTTCTGTCGCGGCTCCAACATTGATAATCGCTACACCCCCGGCTAACTTAGCCAATCGTTCTTGCAGCTTTTCACGATCATAGGATGAGTCAGTCGTTTCGATCTGGTTACGGATCTGCGCGATGCGAGCTTTGATCGCTGATGTCTTTCCGGCTCCCTCAACCACTGTGGTGTTATCCTTATCAATCTTGACTTTTTTGGCACGACCCAAATCAGAGATATCAAGGCTTTCCAACTTGATTCCAAGATCTTCAGTTACCGCCTTTCCGCCAGTCAAAATCGCGATGTCTTCCAACATGGCCTTACGACGATCTCCGTACCCAGGCGCCTTGACAGCGGCACATGAAAGTGTTTTTCGCATGTTGTTAACAACAAGCGTTGCCAATGCCTCACCTTCAACATCTTCACTGATGATCAACAATGGCGCGCCAGCTTTGGCCACTTTTTCCAACAATGGAAGAATGTCTTTGATATTGCTAATCTTCTTTTCGGAGATCAGGATGTATGGCTCGTCCAATGTACAGATCATTTTCTCCATATCCGTCGAGAAATATGGCGATAGATAACCTTGGTCGAACTGCATACCTTCAACCACTTTAAGCTCTGTATTGATTGTTTTTGATTCTTCAACAGTGATGACTCCGTCTTTTCCAACGGTTTCAAATGCCTCAGCGATCTTTTTTCCGATCACGGTATCACTGTTTGCGGCGATGGTCGCCACCTGTTCAACTTCGGTGATATTTTTAAGGTCGATCTTTTTCGACATTGTCCCGATTCTCTTGACAACCGCTTCAACAGCTGTTTCAATTCCTCGCTTCAATGACATCGGATTGGCCCCGGCTGTGACATTCTTCAATCCTTCGCGGTAAATGGCTTCCGCCAAAACTGTTGCCGTTGTCGTTCCGTCACCGGCGTTGTCGGATGTTTTTTCGGCAACCTCTTTTACCATTTGTGCACCCATATTTTCATATGGGTTTTCCAATTCAATTTCCTTGGCCACTGACACACCGTCTTTTGTAACGGTCGGTGATCCGAATTTTCGATCGAGTACGACGTTGCGCCCTTTGGGTCCCATGGTAACCTTGACCGCGCGAGCCAGCTGCTGAACGCCTTCCAAGATTTCACGTCTTGCTGCTTCACTGAATTTTAATTGCTTAGCCATTTTGCTACGTCCTCCGTAATAACGTGATTTGCATTAGTATCGTGTGATTTATTTGACAACCGCGAAGACATCATCTTCACGCATAATCAGCAGATCTTCACCATCTTTAGTCGAGATCTCTGTTCCGCTGTACTTTCCGTACAAGACTCGGTCACCCTTCTTAAGTTCCAATGAGCGAACGTTTCCGTCTTCGGTAACTTTACCCTTTCCGACCGCGACAACCTTGCCTTCTTGCGGCTTTTCTTTGGCCGTATCCGGAAGAACGATTCCTCCCTTGGTTTTTTCTTCAGCCTCCAATGGTTTCACAATAATTCTGTCGGCTAGTGGTTGAATGTCCATGACCATCCTCCTTCTGATTGGTTAAGAGTTGTGAATATTTAAAAATTTCTGAAATTTGATGATTAGCACTGATTCTCTAAGAGTGCTAATTTATCAAAAAACCCGCGTTTGTCAAGAGGTTTTTTGTGCCTTGTAAAGCACTCATATTAAAAAGGTTATGGATGAAGATTGGGAGTTTTCTAGGGGCGGGATAATTTAGCATGCATGAGACCCAAGCCCTTGAACACCAAATTCCGATCGATCTGGGTAATTTTGTGCTCAATAAAACGCTGCATCAGCCGGGTATAACCTCCGGTGACAATGATGTTGGGTTTGCCGCCGATCTGGTCGCTGACCTTCTCAATCAAGCCGTTACACATGGACCCATATCCGTGGAAAATCCCACTAAGGATGCTTTGTTCGGTATTTTTCCCGATCAGCCCACGCGGCGTGCGGATCGTTTCGACCTTGGGCAGCATCGCCGTCTTGTTGAACAACGACTCAACGGATAATCGAATGCCCGGAACAATCATTCCACCGTCGTATTCCCCTTGGCGATTGACAACATCAAATGTGATTGCGGTACCGAAATCAACAATGATCGACGGAAAGCCATAAAGCACTTTCACGGCATACGCGCCTACCAATCGATCCTGTCCAACTTGGGATTTCACCGTATAATTGTTCCGTATCGGTACAATGAGATCGCGTCCGATAATTTCAGGTGTGACTTTCAATCGTCGACGAAGGACACGCTTGACCACCCCGGTCTGACCGGGAACCACGCTGCAGATCATGGCATGATGGATCGATCCGTATTGCCGGACAAGCTTCAATAGCTCCGAGTTCAATGCCACCTCAAGCTTACGGGATGACAGACTCCCGTCGAGCGTGCGACTGCCCGAAATCCGTTTTCCACGAATTACCGCCAGTGAAACCGCGGTGTTACCAATATCAACACCCAGCAGGTTTACCATCCGCCACCTCCACCGCCGCCGCCACCGCCGCCGGAGAAGCCGCCGCCACCGGAAAATCCGCCGCCCGAACTTGAACCAGGGGCTACCGACGCTGATGATATCGTACTGCCGAGCGAATCACCCATCCTGGAACTGAACGATCCGATCCCCCGGTATGAAAAATCCGTCCCTCCGTACCATTCCGGCTGATAGCCCATCTTCTCGAGAATCGCCGAGAATTGTTCCGACCACTGATTTTCCACTCCCAACGCCAAGGCATAAGGCAAATACTGTTCAAACAGTTCCGGTGTTTTTTCCGGTGGATTAAGAATATTAAGCCGGTCTTTTTCGGCCGTGGCCAGAAACATCTTGAATCCATCGATCTGATCCATCAGCTTACGCCCTTTCATCGTCGGGGCCTTGAGCAGAAAATAAAACAGCATATTGATGTACACCAGCAGCATGGCGAAGGCAACGATCCCAAAAGGAATAATCCAATGTGCGGCCCCAATGGCCGTAAGCGCGAACCGTTGCAGAAAATATAACCCGAATATCGAGCCGATGAGAATCCCCACAAACAAGAGCGAATTGCGGGTGATGGCCTGGACAAATAGGGGAACCATCCGTGTGAATATCGATCCGAAAAATACCATCATAAAGATGGCGAGAGGAAAAAAGGCGGTCACTTCTTCTCGCTCAAAAATACCGCTGAAGATAACCGCGACGACCGACAGCACAATTCCAATAAAAAAGTATCCGCTGTTTTGATGAAAGTACACTTTTTCAAACGTCCGTCCCAGCGTCGATTTAAATTGGCTGATAGCGCTGCTGATCGTCGAGTGATTGGAACTCTTGATTTCCAGCCGGCTTCGCGTCCCCATCAGCCGTTTGAAAATTCCTTTCTCCTCGGCCGTGAGCGGTTGACGTTCTGCTGAGGATTTGATCAGTGTGTATTTGGCCCCCAGAGGACTTTCTTTGGGTAATATCTTGATCCAGCCTTTGACCGCCAAATTGATGACGGCCGTCGAAAAGACCTTTTCGTCGTAACCCATATTCTGCACGTATCTCAGCGCTGCCGGTGAAATCCCCTTGGGCGGCTCAAACAACGGAATAATCGTCCCCTTGGGCGGATCCTTCCCAACCATCATCCAGACAAAAACATAGTAAATGCACAGGACCAGCAAACCAATCAGCCCGCGCATAATTTCCGGATTATCCTGCATAAAGTAGCGCCATCGCTCAGCGGCCGTCGGCTCGGCAATGATTCCCTTGGGCCATCCGACGACAATGGTCATCCCCTCACCGGGCTGAAATTTTCGTTTGGACTTAAACCAGATACTCCCGTCAGTTTCCTGCTGGACGATATAATCCCGATCCTTCTGCCATGTCGCATCCCCATGGGCCCCGCCGTACGCGATCATTTGATGCACTTGATTGGCGGCAGCCTTGGGCAACACCACACTAGCCGAAAGATCCTCGATAACAAACTCCCACCCCAACCCATTGACGTTCCAATAAAGCTCGTCATGTGTCTCAAAATACCCAAGCTGACGATTGGTCTCGTAAACAAGCGTGTAGGTGTATTCGCCCGGACTCAGAAAACGGTCGGCATGTCCGATATAGACACGTTGTCCATTACGTTGCTTCTTCAAGTGATAATCTTCGGACACACCATCTTTAAGGACTTCGATAACCCGAAATCCCACGTTGTATTTATGTCCATGGCGGTCCTGATATCGGGTCGGAAAGTCTCGATAGATCCCTCGTTTGATTTTCCGCCCTTGGGCCTGGACTTGAATAGTCTCTGTGACGGTCATTGATCCATTTTCATGGACAACGATATCACTACTGAACGACAGAATCCGTTCGCTGCCGGCGGCCACAGCCACATTGGCTCCGCCGACAACCCAACATATCGACAACAAAATGAAAATTTGAAACTTCTTAAACATAGCCCTTCTCTTAACTGAATTTGACATCCGGCGCGTCCCGCTCACTGCTTAATTGAACCTTGAAAAAGGCCTCCTTCTTGAAACCAAATATACCGGCCAGGATATTATTCGGAAACGATTCAACGGCCGTATTGTAGTTTCGAACCGTCCCGTTGTAGTAACGCCGAGCCAGCTGTAATTGATCTTCGATCTGCGTCAGATCCTCCTGAAGGCTAAGAAAATTCTTGTCGGCCTTGAGCTCAGGATAGGCCTCGGCCAGCACGAAAATATTTCGTAACGAAGCCGATAACTCACTCTCACTTTGCTGCATCTGATCATGAAAGTTCTGACCCGACAATTTCGAACGCAACTCCGTTACCCGTTCAAACAATTCCTTCTCGTGGGAACTGTACCCCTTGACCGTTTGGACGATATTCGGCACCAGATCATGCCGCCGCTTAAGCTGGACATCAATCCCGCTGAACCCCTCCTTAACCAACAAACGCAGACGGACAAGTTTGTTATACATGGCCGCCACAAGCACGATGATGACAACGACAACAATTAAAAACTTCATCCCATCCTCCGTTTATGTCGATATTTCTTTTTGGACTTTGGTCGGACCGCTGCCGGATCTTTACCGGCCTTCAGATCAGCTATTCTATCACGGATCTTGGCGGCTTTTTCAAACTGTAAATTTCGAGCCGCCGCTTCCATCTGAGCCTCCAGATCCCCGACGAGATTAGTCAGTGTGTACTCTTCTTTTTTCTGACCGATGGAACCCATCACTACCTCTTCGGCCTCCTCATAGGCCCACGCCTCAATCCCTTCTCCAATGGCCTTCTTGATGGTGGATGGCGTAATATTATGCTCTTTGTTGAAGGCCATCTGAATTTTACGACGCCGATCACATTCAGCGATCGTCGCTTTCATGGCCACACTATGCGTATCGGCATACATGATAACCAATCCCTCGACATTTCTTGCCGCCCGCCCCGCCGTTTGAATCAATGAGGTCTGCGAACGTAGAAACCCCTGTTTGTCCGCATCAAATATCGCCACCAAAGAAACTTCGGGCAAATCCAGCCCTTCACGCAGCAGGTTTACACCGACAAGACAATCAAACTTCTTGATCCGTAAATCCTTGAGGATGCGTGTGCGATCGATGGTATCTATATCCGAATGCAGATATTTGACCCTTAATCCCTGTTCCTTTAAATAATCCGTCAAGTCTTCCGACATGCGTTTTGTCAGCGTTGTGACCAGCACACGCTCGTCACGCTCAACCCGTTTCTGAACCTCCGCAACCAAATCATCGACTTGACCGGATGTCGGGCGAACCTCAATGGGAGGATCGACAATTCCCGTCGGACGGATGATCTGCTCGACGACATGCGATCCGGCTTCTTTTTTTTCATAAGGCCCCGGTGTAGCCGAAACATAAATTGTTTGCCCCATCAATTTCTTGAATTCGGCAAACTTGAGCGGACGGTTATCCAGACAGGACGGTAAACGAAACCCGTACTCAACCAGTGTCTTCTTTCTGGCCCGGTCCCCCTCATACATTCCATTCAGTTGAGGAACGGTCACATGCGATTCATCGATCAGGGTAACAAAATCGTCGGGAAAATGATCCACCAGACAAAACGGTCGGGATCCCGGAGGACGCCCCGACAGCGAACGTGAATAGTTTTCGATGCCGTTGCAGTATCCCATCTCTTTCATCATCTCCATATCGTACCGTGTCCGGGAGTTGATCCGTTGCGCTTCGGCAAACTTACCCTGATCCTTAAATTTCTTGAGCTGAACCTTTAATTCCGCCTCAATCTCAGCCATCGCCGCCTCAATCCGCGGGTGCGAAATAATGAAGTGCTTGGCCGGGTAAACAGCCACGGTATCCAGCACTTGAATCTCGTTTCCTGACACAGGCTCAATTTGAGTAATCTTCTCAATCTCATCACCAAAGAACTCAATACGAATCGCATCCTGTCGGTACGCGGGATAAACTTCGAGAGTGTCTCCCCGCACCCGCACCTTACCACGCGTAAATTCAAAATCATTGCGTTCATACTGGATGTCTATCAGCTTGGTTAAGACTTCATCTCGGTCAATCTCTTGTCCTTTATTCAAATACAGCAAAAATTGTTGATAGTCTTCCGGTGATCCGAGGTTGTAAATACATGAAACACTGGCCACAATAATTACATCACGCCGTGTCATTAAGGAAGTGGTTGAGGCCAGACGCAATCGATCGAGGCGATCATTAATCGACGCGTCTTTCTCAATGTAGATATCAGTCTGCGGAATGTAGGCCTCCGGCTGATAATAGTCGTAATAGCTGACAAAATACTCGACGGCATTATGCGGAAAGAATTCCTTAAACTCGGTGTAAAGCTGGGCAGCCAATGTCTTGTTGTGCGATATCACCAGCGTCGGACGGTTAATTTTTTCGATGACATTGGCCAACGTAAAAGTCTTCCCGCTTCCAGTGACCCCCAGCAGAACTTGCGATGAGCGCTTATCATGAATGCCCTTGACCAATTTATCAACGGCATCCAGCTGCTCTGTGACCGGCTTAAATTTACTTTTTAGCAGAAATTTTTCCATACATGAGGACATCGGGTTTTACGTACAATTGAAAAGGGTGAGCCGTATATGGCCCACCCTACTCAATCAATGATCAACCGATTTTAACGTAGATTCTTTTCAATATCATTCAGAATATTCTTGGCGGCCAATGGATGTTTGAAATTATTGAACGTCTTGAATCCGATTGAATTAACCGTTAAGTATCTGACTTCAACCTCCGTTGAATTTGGCTGGGCCAGTGTTCTCAGATAAATGTTAACACGCGCATACCGTGTCCCCAGAAACATCGGAATCGCCTTCACTCCCGTGAAGATCAATATTTCCTGACCATCTTCTGTGAGAATCGTACTGTGTTCGTACACATTCGGATCGGTTGTATCCACAATTTCCCAGCCGCCACCTTGCAGGGCAGACTTGGTGGCCTGCAACGTCTGGTCAAATGACGCATACATTGTCTGTTTATGCGGACGGGTATCCGGAATGTATTTTGGAATGTTGACGGTGGAGCATCCGCACAGCATAATGACTACAATTAAGCCCAGCGCTTTTTTCATGATCCCTCTTTTTTTGGAAACAATCCTAACAAATCTTACCGTGCTTGTACGGACGGCCTTTGTTCTTGATACACTTCTGCGCGATTTCCTCTTCGATATCGATTTTTAACCCGCCGCAGAGATCAAACAAGCGGATATAGGCATCTGCAATTTCTTCACGGAAATTGTCATGATCCTGTTTGCGGTATCCCTCCATCGCTTCAGCCAGTTCTGTTACGACCAGCATCAAGGCCTCGCCGATATTTCGCTCCTCATCCCAAAACCCTTTCTCTTTGGCAATGCCGTGACAAATATCGCAATATTCGCTAAGTGTTTTTCCTTTGAGTTCAGTTGCTTGCACAGAAGACCTCCATATCGTTTGGTAGGTTAGACTTGACGCTGATTGTTTTGTGATCCGCAGGGTTCTTCCACCGAAGATTCGCGGCATGCAATGCTGTCCGCTTAAACTTGAGCGGATAATTTTTAGCAATCGAAAATTTTCTATCGCCCAACAACGGGTGCCCCATCCGGCTGAACTGGATCCGGATCTGATTGGTCCGCCCGGTAATCGGCCGAACTTCGACGATGGTAAATTGCTTTTTTCGCTGAATGACCCGATACGTGGAATGGGCGAACTTCCCCTTGTCTGATGTCCTATATTTTACCCGATCCGGACCGGGAATGAAACCGCGAATTTCGCCTTTTTGGTTTTTGACATTACCCTGAACGAACGCCAGATATGTCTTATTGATCTGATGACGCTTGAATAAATCCATCATCATCTGTTGATTCTTTTTACCTTTGGCAAATAAAATACATCCGCTGGTATCCCGATCCAAACGGTGACAGGGATGTAAGCGGCCAAA
Source organism: bacterium (assembly GCA_030429765.1). Classification (GTDB taxonomy): domain Bacteria; phylum Omnitrophota; class Gorgyraeia; order Zapsychrales; family Zapsychraceae; genus JAGOSC01. Next base: position 157,610 of record JAUIER010000002.1, read on the forward strand.
TTTGGCCCCCTGGGCATATTGGGCATTGACCTCCGAAACAAGTGTAACAGCCTCGTTTTTAGGAGACGGAATGACAATTAAGCCCGCCGGCTTATCAAAAACCATGATCTGCTCGTTTTCGAAGAGAACGGGAATAATACGATTTTTCTGACTTGGTTTGGATTCTGGAGACATGGGGTTAACCATGAAAAACGATGATCGCCTTTGATGGGACGGCGAACTTTAAAATTCGAGGACAATGGGACACGCTGCAGTCGACCCTTTCGACGCGACAACGAGAAACTATTCGTCGGTTTCCATATAAGAGCTTACATAGTCGGCAATGCTTTCCGCATCTCGCTGAGATATGTCATTGAAGAAAATCGCCACATAATGACTTTCGGTATCGCCGATTTGCTCCGCCCGAACGACAACACCCTCCGCGACAACTTGCCTGGAAACATCCTTACCATTCTTCCGTATGGGAAGTAATAGATTCAGCTTTAACTTGGTCATCGGCTCGATGTAACGGTCCACTTTACAGTACAAACCGGATCGGCTGATATTGCCTGTCTCCGTGACCATATCTCCCTCATCCCGGGAGATACGGATTGGAATGTTGTTACTGAGTCGTGGATCTCGACGACGATCTTGTGATGAATTTTGATCGGTCAAACAGCACCTCGAATTTACAACAAAAACTACTCAAAAAATTTAAGCAGCGGCGTTTTCTTCCGCGGCAGCCTTCATCTTTTCTTCAAATGCCTTGAACGCGTTCTTGTTGACGAAATATCTTCCGTTTCGATAATAGCGTTTTTTTCGCTTTAATTGAGTTCCTGTCTGTGCGCACTTTTTACTGATATCTTCTTTTGCTTCTTCAGCCATACCGTTACTGCTCCTTTCAACTCATAAGTGTAAATAAATTCTCTTAGCTGCAGGCAACTAATTGCTTGATCTGCCTGCGGGCGTCAAATAACAGTTCCGGGTTTGAAAATTCAACCCCAGCCTGATAATTGTCCATAAAGGGTATTTGGGATATCCAGACAATCCGCCCCATACATTCGATAGTTTGGCCGGATTGAAGGGTGAGATTCAGCACAACCTCGGTGTTCAGAGGCAGAAATTCTGCTAACCGCAACCTTACGCCGGTCTCGGACAGGTCATATGCCACACATCCCTTAAAATAGGCGGGATCTTTAAGCTCGTACCGAACCGCTTCTCGAAAATTGATTCTGCGTGCTACCCGTTTCTCATCAATGACGTCCATATCAACCTTTACATCAAATTTAACCCTATTTATTTGAGTGCATTATAGCATAAACCCCTATCGGCACAATGTTTTTTTTGAGCCGCCCCGCGAGAACAAATTTCCCCAAAAATACTTTAACCCCTTATTCTACAGGCAATTAAGAATACCTAAATCTGCAATAAATTACAAAACGAGGTTTACCTCGTTATGGGCACATGATATAATCCGATTGCATGTACAAAGAATTTTACCATCTCAAAGAGAATCCATTTAACATCACAGCCGACCCGGACTTCTATTTCTCGAGCCAGCAGCACAAAGAGGCCATCACCCATCTGATCTACGGCATCGAGCAACGCAAGGGCATTATCGCGATAACCGGCGAAATCGGCACCGGCAAAACCACGCTGTGCCGAACTGTGCTCAGTCAATTGGATGAAACGGTCAGGACCGCCCTGATCCTCAACCCCAGCTTTTCAGATCTTCAGCTTCTGCGCCTGATCCTTGAAGATCTCGGCATCGAGACCAACGCGCGGACAAAATATGAGATGGTTGACGCCCTGAATTCTTTTCTGCTTGAGGAAGCCTCTCAGGGAAATAATGTGGTCTTGATCATTGATGAGGCCCAGAACCTCAAGGTCAATCAACTGGAGCAAGTTCGCCTGCTATCCAATCTTGAGACCGAAAAAGAAAAATTGCTGCAGATTGTTCTCGTCGGTCAACCGGAACTTGTGGACAAGCTCAAGCTCAATGAATTACGTCAGTTGAACCAACGCATTGCCGTTCGGTTTCATATCGGCTCGCTGACTCGGGAGGAAATCAAAGAGTACATCCGTCACCGTCTGAAGGTTGCCCAGGATTCCGAATTTACACGATATGCCGTGCATTTTACCGAGGAAGCCGTCGAAGCCATTTTCAATATATCCAAAGGCACACCCCGCATGGTCAATATCCTGTGTGACCGGGCGTTACTTGCCGGATACGCGGCCGAAACGTTTACGATCGACGAAAATATAATACATAAATGTTCAAGGGAGGTCGGACAAAAATGAGCATTATCAATGATGCACTCAAACGGGCTCAAAAAAACATGGCCAAGAAGGATACCAAGAAACAACCGGAAAAAAAGCCCAAGACCGAAAAGACCGATCCTCCATCAACTATAAAGCAAGCCGCCAGCGCCGCGAAGGGCCCTGTGTACCCTACGCCTATTTCACAACAACCCAAAACACCTCCCCCGCCGGCTAAAAAACCGGCCCCTGAAAAACCCAAGGCCAAAGCCAAGAAGAAAAAGAAGAAAGAAAAAATGTGGTATCAGACAATTTCTGTCATTGTGGCCATATTCTTTCTGATTACCGGCATTCTGATCGCCACCCTCTATTTCCTCAAACAACGATCTTCTGAAGACGATGGCGACCGCCGAAGCTATCAACCTAAGCGCCTCCAACGCACGTATAAACCGGGCGAGCTCAATCTGAGCGGAACATCACTGATTGAAAACCGCCGGGTTGCACTGATTAACGGGGATATCTACGAAGAAGGGGATGTCGTCGACGGGAACAAGATCATCAGTATTGAATTGAAGAAGGTCGCACTGCAGGATCCAGATGGGAAAGTGATTATGCTGCGGGTGAAAAAAGCCGATTAGGCCATATATTTCTTGATCGCAGCGCGGATGATCTTCATATCGACGCCTTCCACCACGGTGACGCGACCGATCCCACGGCAAAGAACAAAGCGATTCTTACCTGAAATAAATTTTTTATCATGACGCATCAGTTTGAGAATCGTCGCTATTTCTAGATTCTCAAATTTCTCCGGTAATCCTACATCCGAGATCAGCCGATTCATCCGTCTCAGTTTGGCCTCGGTCACCATACCATATTTATAGGAAATTTCGCCGGCAATCCGCATGCCGACAGCAATCGCCTGACCATGATCGTACTGAGTAAAATTCCCCGCGGCCTCAATGGCGTGCCCGACCGTGTGACCATAGTTGAGAATCGTTCGAATCCCCAGCGTTTCACGTTCGTCAGCCAGTACGACACGCGTCTTGATCTCGCTGCAGCGCTTGACCACATGCATCAACGCCGTCTTCTCGCCTTCAAAAATACGATTATAATTGGTCTCAATGTAGGTAAACAACTCGGCATCCTCGATGATACCGTACTTAATCGCTTCGGCAAAACCGTTCTGAATCTGTCGACGGCTTAAAGTTTTAAGTACCGCCGTATCCGAAAACACCATCTTGGGCTGATGAAAAGCGCCCATTAAATTTTTTCCCACCGTCAAATCCACCGCCACTTTCCCGCCAATCGAAGAATCAATCTGTGCGAGAAATGTTGTCGGAACCTGAACATACGGGATTCCCCGTTTGTAAGCGGCTGCCACGTATCCGGCTAAGTCACCGATCACGCCTCCGCCAAAGGCGATAACAAACACCTTTTTGTACACATCGTATTGCGCAATTTTCTCGATTAAGTCAATGGCGACAGTGGCCGACTTGCTTTGTTCTCCATCAGGCACGACCATTTCCTTGACGGTAATTCCACTGGCTTTCAAACTCGTTCGCAGCTTTGCCCCATGAAGCTTTTTGATCACTGGAGACGTGATAATGACAGCGTCCGTCCCAATCTTCAGCGACTTGATGCGACGACCAATTTCATTGAAACAGTCATAACCGATCAGGATATCGTATGGATTCTGGGTAAGTTTGACCTGGATTCGTTTCATATGTTCTGTACTCCCATCCACTGACTGGCCGCAATGATCAGTGGCCATACAATTTTTTGAATCAATCCCAACGGCAACAACGCGAATACAATGAGAATACCGAAGGGTTCAATCTGACTATACTTTGCCGACCATTTGTTGGGTAACAACCCCATCACCAGCCGAGAACCATCCAACGGCGGGATCGGGATCATATTAAAAATAGCCAACACCATGTTGACAACAATCACACACTCACACAGCATGACCATCGTACTGTTTAAATCCAGCCGCAGAAGTTGACTGAATATCAAAGCCACAATCACATTAATGGCCGGGCCGGCCATGCCCACGTAGATAATCCCCCGCTTGGGATTCCGCAGCCGGCTAAAGTTAACCGGTACGGGTTTGGCCAGGGCAATTGGATACAAAGGGCTGCCCAGCGTGCGCAGAAAGACCAAAAAAGCCGGAAGAATTACTGAACCGAACAAATCCAAATGCTTCAATGGATTAAGCGTAAGACGCCCCATAGACTTGGCGGTGGGATCTCCCAGCCGATTAGCCATCCAGGCATGGGCATATTCATGAATCACAAAAGATATCAACAGTGTGGGGATAATATAGAAAAGTTGTTCGTCCATAACCGGTCCAAGAATAAATTACAAGACGAGTTGAATACGCTGCACGACAACAACAGGCAACGAACCGGAAAGTTCCTGATCCTTGATATAGCCTTCGATCTTGACCCGGTAATTGAGAAACGGAACGAGCAGTTGACTGAAACCATCAAGGTAGAAAGTACCGGCACCGTCTTCAACGAGCATATACTGATACCCTTCGCCCGATGGATTCTCCGTCAATACTCCAAAAAATTCAGTTTGGGGCGCGACTATTTCTTCCACTTGCGGTTCGATTGGCGCCTCAAACGCTGGATCTAGTTCGACAACCTCAGAGATATACTGCTCGTTAATCTCGCCAACGATCTCGGTTGACGGTTCGACAAACAATTCGTCATTGACCGCTGCGATTTCGACAGGTGCGGGGATAAATCCGCTGACGTCACTGGACACGAATTTTAAAAACTCTTCAGCCACCCATCCGTACGAATCATCCAAGGGCTGGATTTGATACCATTCGTCGTCGACGTGCTTGACAATATTAAGTCTGTCACCCTTGTTGACTTGTCCCAAAACCGAGAAATTGGTTCCCGCACCGGCCCTTACATTCACGCGCTTGGCCGTCACCTCACCGTAAATGGAACTAATCAGATTGACATATTCAGATGTGATAAAACTTTTGGCGTGCTTGGGCAGGCGGATTTTGTACCAGCTGTAGCTTTTATCAACGACAACCACCTGTTCATCCAGTTTGAGCTGACCCAGCTTTTCAAAACCGGTGCTCTGGCCGGCGCGAATATTGATATCCGCTTCATTACATTGAGCGACAAAAGGAAAGAATTCCTGCTGTCCCCATACGCTTGACGGGTTCATCGCGCAGACTACTCCGACGATGATCATCCAGGCGATGGTTGTTGTTTGGCGGACGAATATTTGGGTGGGAACAAAAAGAAAATTCAAACGACTATTTCTTCTTTTCATCCTTGGGTTCTTCAGCGGCTTTTTTCTTGCGGCCGGCTTTTACCTTAACGATCTTGGTTTTTGGAAGTCCGATTACAGAAACCTCTTCGCTCCATTTACCCTTTTTCATCAAATCCTTGATGCGTTCGATACGTGTCAAGACCGTCCGTTGCTGAGCGCCGGCTGAATCGACTTTAAGTGATGGGTGTAGTGACATGTTATAATCTCCTTACTATGAAATCTTTGTATTTATCCTTTAAGCGCTTCGAGAACTTTTTCGCGTCCTGACGATCAGAAAACTTTCCGACACAAACAATCGAATGCCGACCTTTCTGCATAATCGATGTTTCGAATCCTTTTTTCTGTAAATTCAGCGCCTCTTGTTTCGCGCTAGACTCTTTTTCAAATGAGGCGACTTGAATCGTGTATCCTGAAAATTCCGGAACTTCAGGTGGAAGCTCAATATCCAGGATTTCAATCTTCTCTTCAGGAACCTCAACCACTTCCTGGATGGACTCCTCAATCACGGGAGGAATCTCCAAAACTTCGACTTTCGGCTCATCAGAGCGGACTATTATAGCATTTTCGTCTGAAATGTCAGCAACATTTTTTTGAGCCACCTGGCCGGCTTGCACCCGCTTTTGGCCCTGCTGGACCCCCAGACAAAAACAGACCACACCCGCGACAATCAGCACGATACAACCGCCGATTAGGTGCTCGGTGGATAATATAATTTTACGGGGATTAGAACGCCCGATTGGGGCTTGATACGTGTTTTTGCCGCCTTCAGGGAATAATTCGAACTGAGTCGTGGAATTATTTGCTTGTGACATAACCCTAATTATAGTACTAAGTTGTATCAGAACTCAAGTAATTTCTGAATTTTTTCTGACGGGTCAGCCCAATAAACGCCTCGGCCACATTGGGATCGAACTGCGTGCCGCTGTGGCGCTTCAATTCATTGACCGCATCCGCAAATGATAGCGCTTTTTTGTAGGGCCGCTCCGAAATCATGGCCAAAAAGGCATCCACCACGGCAATTATGCGGGCCCCCAACGGAATCTGCTCTTTGCGCAGACCGCTAGGATATCCCGATCCATCATACTTCTCATGATGATAAAGGATAATCGGCAGCACCGGCTTGAGAAAAGCGACCGGTTTGATCAAAGCCACCGCCCGCGCCGGCTGATTGTGGATCACTTTGAATTCTTTGGCCGTTAGCTGGCTTTTCTTGGACAGGATCTCGTACGGAATATCAATCGCACCGGCGTCACGCAAAATACTCGCGTAATACAAATTGTCGATCTCTTCCTTGGAAATCTTGAGCTTCTCTCCCAATGCCTTAACGATGTTAAAGTAGGTTGACGTATTCTTTTTCGACAAAGTCGGCCCATGCTGACGGAGCAGCTCACCGATGAATTTGATACTCTCCAAGATAATCTTCTGCTGCCCCTCATAGAGCTGCAGGTTCTTGATGGCCGTCACCGATTGTTCGGTCACCACCGACAACATATCGCGGTCAAATTCAGAAAACGCCTTTTGCCCTCTCTTGCGTCTGACAAAAATGGCGCCGACGATTTCATCGGCCACCAGCGGAAGCCCCAGCAGATGATTTTCGGCCACCGAAAATCCTTCCAGCACCCGCTTTTCCTTGACGGAAATTTTCTTTAAATCTTTACGCTTGTCGTGCAGAATATTGATTTGATTGTCAAACGCCGCCCGTAAAACCACCGTCTTTTTTTCCGGATCAAGAATTAAAATTGTCGACGAGTCAGCCTTGATGAACTGACACAACAACCGCGTCAGGCGCAACACCAGCTCCTGCAAATTAAAGCACGAATTAACCAATCGGTACACCATGTGCACCGCGGATAATATCAGTTTATACTTTCTTGAATGGATCGAATAATTTTTTGTGTTCATCGAGCGCCGATCTATCCGTCATGCCGGCAATGTAATTGCAGACAGCCTGGTATTTTTCTGATTTGGATGCCTGTCCCGTTCGCGGCCAGACATCATAGGGTAGTTGGTTGGGATTTTTTTGATACACTTTAAAAATTTGTTTGATGATCCGCCGGGCCTTCTCGGTCATTCGTTCCACCCGATAGTGACGGTACAACTTATCCATCAGTAAATCCTGAAGAATTTTCCGTTGCGCCTTCATATCCGAGGAGAAAGCGATGACAGGTTCAGCATCTTCCCGAAGATGATAGTCTTTGACTTCCTGAGACGATTGAAAATTCGCCTTCTGCAAATTGTTAAATGAGTTATCAAGCAGATCCCGGGTTTGCGTATCAATCAAAAATTTCACCACTTGATACTTCAGCATCTCTTTGTTGCGCGGATCCAACTCCGAGTCAATCTTTTGATAGGATTCCCGCCACAGCTGGCTTTCCATCAAGTCATCTTTGGTGATACAGCCTGATGTCAGGCCGTCGTCAATGTCATGCGACAAATACGCCAGCGCGTCGGCGATGTCCACCACCTTCGCCTCCAGGGTCGGACCGATCTTCCGGTACTTATCCAGATCGCCCTGTTTATCATAGAAAGTCTCGTGCTTGAGAATCCCGACACGGACTTCTTCCGTCAGGTCGAGCCCCTGGTAGTTTGGATATCGTTTTTCAAATTCGGTAACAATCAAATAACTCCGTCGATTGTGATCAAAACCGCCATGCTTCTCCATGATCTCGTTGAGCGCGCGCTCCCCGGCGTGACCGAATGGCGGGTGTCCAAGATCATGCGCGAGAGCAATCGCCTCAATCAAATCTTCATTGAGACGTAAACTGCGGCCAATCGTCCGGGCGATCTGGGCCACCTCGATGGTGTGTGTCAAACGGGTCCGATAGTAGTCCCCCTCCAGAATGACAAAAACCTGCGTTTTATATTCCAGTTTGCGGAATGCTTCCGAGTGCACGATGCGGTCCCGGTCACGCTGATAACACGTCCGTACCGGATGATGGGTCTGCTCATGCTCACGGCCGGCAGAATCCTTGCTCTTCATCGCGTATGGAGCCAGAATTTGCTCTTCGAGATCTTCAATATGTTTTCTTGTATTCATCGGTGAGTAACTTGTGCACTTCTTTGAGTGATTGTGAAATAACCTTGGTCTGGGCGGTTACCGGCATAAAGTTGACATCTCCCTTCCACCGCGGGACGATGTGCACATGGACATGCCCGGGAAATCCGGCGCCAGCCACTTTACCTAAATTGATTCCGACGTTGAAACCCTGACATTTCATAACCTTCTTGAGGACAACTTTAATGTTCTCGATCAAGTCGTATAATTCCGTCCGCTCTTCGCGGTTCAGTTTGGCCGTATCATTCACGTGCCGGTACGGGATCACCATCAAATGACCATTGTTATATGGGTAAATATTCAACACGATAAACGCATGTTGGCCGCGATGAATCACATAGTTGGAGCGGTCTTTACGCGTCTCATCCTTGATCCGGCAGAAAACACAGCCTTTGTGTTTATCGACGATCGTGGTCACATATTTGACGCGCCACGGAGCCCATAACTTATCCATTTATTTCACCTTGATAATCTTGGGAATGATCTGACCGCTTTTAAATTCGATCGTGCCGTACGAGCAGTACGGCGCCCGGACGATATCGTTGGGACTTCCCGGATTGAAGTACAGCACATTATTGATGACTTCATTGTATGGTTCATGCGAATGGCCGAAAATTACCACATCGACCTTGCTGGACTTGAATTCACGCATCGCATTGTCGAGGGCCGGCCGCGGTGTACCGTGACCGTGAAACAATCCGATCGAAAACCCCTCGCATTTAAAAACCTGCCGCTGGGGCAACACCTGCTGCAGCGCCGGATCATCCATATTTCCGAACACGGCCTTGACCTGATTAATTCCCTGAAAGATCTTGAAATCCTCCAGCGAACAAAAATCTCCGGCATGAACGATAAAGTCAACTGACTTGAAATCCTGAATTAACTGTTTGGGAATACTTATGGAATGTGTATCTGAAACAACACCTATTTTCATCGCACTATATTGGGTTTATCAAACAAGGTTAGTAATACATTGAGTTCTTCTTCGTTCCAAATCCAAAACCGTTCCTGAAGGGCTTTGAGTTTGGTTTGATCGTCGGGCTTGGTCAAAGAAATCATCAGACATTTTTCAGGTTTCTGCATCAACTTCTTGGACTCGGCCAGTATGGCCGTTAAATCTGTCTCGACGAAACCTTCTTCCTTGAGAATAATCAACCAGGTGGAGCTGCTATCGGTGTTCGCCCGGATCACATTGATGGGCAGACCCGTTTTACCGTTAACCGTCGACGGCTGTAAATCTTTGAAGATCGGCAAACGATACTTGCGGCCATTGATCTTCAACAACTCATTCTCGAAGCACGTCAGCAAGTCAACTATTCTCGAGGAGAAATCCTTGCCCGTAGTATGCTTAAACCGCTCAATACAAACGCTGAATTCATCACGGTACCGCTCCCGCTGTTTATCGGGCGTCAGGTCGACCTCCATAAGACGCTTCTGATAGACATACTGCAACCAATACTTAAAGAGTTTATCTTTGAAGTAGTGAATACGCCCATTCTTGACCACCACCCCCTCGACCTGCAGGCGGTTTAACTTCTGCGTTAATTGGGACTTGCTGATCTGCAAGACCTTTAACAAATCTTCCGATTTCTGATGTCCGTTCGCCAGCGCGATCAACAATTTGCAGACGATCTTGTTACCCTTCGTACTGCATAGATCATTGACAATCAGTTCAAAATGCCGGCTGATCACGCCCCAACGATCAAAGAGTGTGTTCTCGACGGCCTGGGTGACCATCGGCATAAAAATCTCATCTTGCTGATGCAGTGCCTTCAGGCTGAGCAACTCCTTGGAAATCAGCGTCATGTAAAGCGGAAATCCACCAGTAAAATCGGTCAGAAAATCAATCAGGTGACCGGATATCTTGTGCCCCTCCAACAATTGCCCCAGAAACTGCTGACTATGATGCAGATCGAACGGCTCCAATTTAACCATCTCGAAATTACCAAATAACAATGACAGTTTCTCTGATAATATTTTCTTGGCCGCCTGCTTGTTTGAACTCGACAGACAGTACAAACATTTTTTCTGGGTCATGATCTTGTTGCCCAGACTGGCAAACACATCCTGCACATCAAATTCTTCCAGATCCTGAAACTCATCAAAAAACAACACACAAAACTGACCGGATTCATTGGTATATATCTCCGGCAATGTCATGACACCTAAAAAGGCATCCGAAATCTTTCCCCGCTGAAAATCCGACTGTACACGCTTAACCACCTCGATCGTGTGAGGAATGTATTTCTTCGATTCCTCCATGAGCAGACTCAAGTCCTCATGCAGCGGCAAGTTTTTATTTTTCAGATATTCATACAACAGGCTGGCGCAGAACTTATCCAGAAAAAATGAGAAATCCTTATTTTCCAGATTCAGATAGACAGGCGTCACATCCGCGTCGTCGAGATGATGAATGAATTCCTTGAGAACGGATGACTTACCGACATATCGATTTCCCAAAAACGCAATATTGTGCCGGTACCCTTCCTTCAGATCCAGCACACGCTTTTTTAAAAGGTCGAGCTCATCCTGCCGACCATAGAAGAATTTTTCACAGTCCATATAGCTCATGGTAAATAGTACAGCGGGTTATCTTCTTTACTGCGTTTACGAATCTGAAAATGTAAATAAGCTAATCGATCATCCTGACCGACGTGGGCAATCGGCTGACTTTGTCCAACTCGATCACCTAAAGACACCAATAACTGCGCGTTCTTGGAATAAACGGTAAAAAACTCATCCGGATGCTCGAGAATAATCATGTATCCCTGCCCCGGCAAATAATCGGCAAATACCACCTCACCACTGCGCGCGGCGCGAACCACCTCCCCCTGACTGGCCCGAATGTCAATGCCGCGGGACTTGACCCCGTCACGAATTTTGTGAAAATGGGTCAAAATCTTGCCTTTCAATGGCCAGATATATCCCTCACTTTCCTCGACACCCTCCGGCTCTGCGAAGACCGGCCGGACTTCTGTCGCGCCGGGAATCAGGATCAATTGATTCACCTCAATCTGCGCGATGTCAGGGATGTTGTTGGACTCGATGATCTCGGTAATCGTCACATCGTAGCTCTTGGCAATCCGCCACACCGTTTCACCTCGATTCACTTTATGGTAAATTCCCTGCGGAATTGGTGTGGTGACATAATTCTCCATGATGGGCATGTCATCCATGGGAACCGTTTCCAGCGTGGCGCAGCCGGAAACCAAACACGCCCCTAATAAACCCAACAATATACTAGGACTTTTTTTATGATTCATGTCTTATCCTCTGACCGGATTTTCCTGTGTCATTTGCGCAACAAATTGTCGCGCCGATTTTTCAACATCCTCGGATTCGCTGACCGCCCGGCAAACCGCAACATGGGACACACCCAATGACTTCAACAACGCTAAGCGGTCCAAATCGATTCCGCCGATCGCATAGACCGGAATGTCTAAATTTTTAACGACATCGCGCAGCAAATCATGTTCCATCGGATGACGATCCGGCTTAGTCAGGGTCTTAAAGACCGAGCCAAACCCGATATAATCCGCGCCCTGATCCTGAGCCAGATAGGCCTGTTCCATGGTTTGGCACGACGCGCCGATAATCGTTGATTCGCCTAATTCCCGACGAGCCGCTTCGACCGACATATCATCCTGCCCCACATGGACCGCGTCGGCTTTTAGTTCCGCGGCTAGGGCCACATCATCATTGATGACAAAAATGACATCGTCCGGCAATTGTGTCATGAGGCGGCGGGAAAATGCCGCGATGTCAGACCGCTGGCCCCGCTTATCGCGGATCTGGAGGATTCTAATCCCTCCCTGCACCGCCTTAAGCGCCACATCCGACAACTCGTCGTAATCGTTGACCTGCCGGTCTAAGATCAAATAAACATTAGAATGAGCTAATAACGGCTTTTTCGAGCGCATAAACTTTATATCTCAATTGTTTGACCTGATTGGCCACCTCAGGCTCAAAAAGTTTTGAACACTCTTCAAGCACGCGAACCGATTCCTTAATACGCTGCGAGTTCGCGTAAAAAATATCCCGCATATCCGAGCGTTTCATTTCCGACTCAGATGACGTTCGACCGACATCTTCGTCAATGGCCCGAGACCGGATTAAATCCGCGGTATTCAGCTGTGTGATCGCCGACGTCAGGTCATGCCGGCAATCCTTGTATGACCGGGTCCATTCGGCATTGTCAAAATAAAATCGGGACACATCTTCACAGACACGAAACGCTTCCTTGGCTCGGTTGTAATTGGCATCAATCAGCCGGTATATTTTTTGATCGTCTATGGGCTGCACGTCGCTAAAATCTTCTCAATCACATTCGTTGTCGAACAATTCTTTTCAAATTTAATAAACTCGGCCCGCCCCCCATAGGATTTCACAAAATCCTCACCGACTATACCTTTGCCTTTCCAGTCGGCGCCTTTGATAAGTACGTCGGGCCGCACACTTTGAATCAATTTCAAAGGCGTCTCCGCCGAGAAAATAACCACATAGTCCACACATTCCAGCGCCGCAAGTACACTTGCCCGATGACGCTGCGAATTAATCGGCCGCTGCGGGCCCTTGATCCGCCGGACAGAAGCATCGCTGTTCAATCCAACGATCAGCAGATCCTTGCCTTTTTTCGCTTTTTGCAGATAGGACACATGACCAAAATGTAAAATATCAAAACATCCATTGGTGAAGCCGACCGTCAATTTACGCTTACGCTTCTGGCTGAGGATCTCGACGATCTGCTTTTGAGATACAATCTTTGTCTGACTCACCGGACTATGACTCGCTTAGTTGATCTTCCACTAATTCACATATGGTGTGATACATGCACATATGTGATTCCTGAATCCGCGCCGTCGTATTGGACGGCACATTCAGCAAAATTTCACATTCAGACGTCATCTGTCCGCCGCCGCATCCGGAAAACCCGATCGTCTTAAGCCCCTGTTCCCGCGCCTGCTTCAACCCGGCTATCACGTTTGCCGAATTTCCGCTCGTAGAAAAACCGATCGCTACATCGCCTGAACGTCCCAGTGCTTCGATCTGACGGGCAAAAATCATGTCGTATGAATAATCATTGCTCAAGGCCGTGATGATCGATGTGTCCGTGGTCAAGGCAATGGCGGCGAATGCGCGCCGCTCTTTCTGGAAGCGTCCCACAAATTCCGCGGCGACGTGTTGACTATCGGCGGCAGATCCACCGTTCCCAAAAAACAAAAGCTTGTGTCCATCCCGGATCGCGGCGGCCGTAACCTCAACCGCGTGCTGCATCGCTTGAAGATTGGCCTCAAGCGTCTGATTCTTTGTGGCACATGATTCGGCAAAGATTTGTTTGATTCGATCTTCCATTATTTCCTACTCGGCAAAAACCTTGGCGATGCTGTAGATGTCGTCCTCGATGGCTTTGTGCTTGCTGACCGCCTCTTCGATCGCAACGGCATTAATCTTGTTTTCACGGATACTTACCATTGTCCCGTAGCGCTGCTGTTTGATCAATTCCACCGCGTGAAATCCGAAACGCGTACCGATAATCCGGTCAAAGGCCGTTGGCGTTCCGCCCCGCTGAATATGACCCAAAACACTCACGCGCGTTTCGTAGCCTGTCTTGTCCTCGATCAGATCGGCCACCAGCTCGCCGACACGGCTGACCCGATGGTTCTTTCGATTCTCTTCCTGCTCAATGCTATTCGAATGCCCGACAATCTCAGCGCCTTCGGAAACGACGATAATACTGAACGTCTTCCCTCGTTTGTGACGTTCACGCAGCGAATCGCATACCTGTTCGATATTAACCGGAAACTCGGGAACCAGAATAATGTCAGCACCGCCGGCAATCCCCGCCTCGAGCGCAATCCAACCCGTGTAACGCCCCATGACTTCAATAACAATAATCCGATGATGACTTTCGGCCGTCGTGTGAAGCCGATCGATACATTCGGTGGCGATGTTAACCGCCGTGTCAAATCCAAACGCATAATCCGTTCCCGTCAGGGAATTGTCAATGGATTTGGGAACACCAATGATCGGCAGCTGATGCTTGTTGTATAGGTCCAATCCGATCTTTAGGGTATCTTCTCCTCCAACCGCAATGATCGCGTCGATCCCGCTTCGCTTAAAATTCTCCGCCATCTTACTCATCAGTTCGTCACCCAGCGGCGGAATAATCCGGCTGGTGCCGAGAATCGTTCCCCCTCGATCCAGAATGCCGGAAACAATCTGCAGGTCAAGCACCTTCATATTATTGTCAGCCAGCCCCATCCAGCCGTTCTTGATTCCTGTCACGACGTACTCTTCGGCCACTGCTTTACGAACCACGGCCCGGATTACAGAGTTCAGTCCCGGGCAATCAGCTCCGCCGGTGAGTATCCCAATTTTTTTCATAGTCACTCCTTGAGCTAAAATCTAGGCTTTATATCCTTGGTAAGGGACAATCGGTTCCTTGTCGGTTGGCTCGGCCGGTTCAGCCCCTTTTTCTGACTTATCGATGCGCTGCTTGAACGGCTTGGGATGTATCTTTCCCACATAGACGTTTACATCTACGGCTTGATCTTCACCAATGGTGTTCTTGACTTGCTTTAAGACTTGACTCTGGACGCGGGCTGTGACTTCTGGGATGTTGAGGTCGGACTTGAGGACAAGAGGAACTTTAATATGAAGACCTTTGGACGTTGACATCATCACCGGTTTGACATCCTTAATCTCAATGAATTGCATCAGTGTCCGACGGATCATGTCTTCCATGGCAAATAAGGAGACCGTCACCCGTCCGTTGGGATTGTCGAATGCGATGATTTTGTCCCGTCGAGGATTGACGGAAATAAGACGCCAGAACATGTAGTTGAAGACGATCAAGAGACCGCCGGCTGTTCCGGCCAGATACTTCAGATTTTCATCCCCGTAAATCAAATATCCTAAATTCACCAGGTAATGAAAATATTTGACATCAATAGCCATCAGAATGACAAAAGCTCCGATGAACATCACAAATGTCAGATAAAACAAAACACTCAATCGGCGTAAGAATCCCATATCTTTCTCCCCTCCACACAGACTGCAATCCGGCTGATGTGTGGCTTACTGATTATTTGTCGTATTCCGTTACACGATAGGTTCTAACGCAATATGTCGTATCCGCTGATTTCTTGTCGCATTAAGTATCAATGTCCCGCCGGAAGGATTTCTCTAAGAAGTCTGTCGTCGCTTTTCCTTCCAGGAACACCTGATTCTTTAAAATCTCTAGATGAAGGCCCGCCGTGGTCTTGATGGGACTGGCATAAAACTCCTGCAGGGCGCGCTTCATAATCTGAATGGCTTCGTCCCGGTCCCGTCCGTAAACGATCAGTTTTCCGACCATGGAATCATAGTAAGGACTAATCCTGTATCCGGGATAAATGTGCGTGTCGTTGCGGACCCCCGGTCCCCCCGGCAGGTTTAACTCCTCGATGGTCCCCGGCGATGGGATAAAATTATTGTCGGGATCCTCGGCGTTAATTCGGCACTCGATCGATGCGCCGGTGATCTTGACATCTTCCTGTCTGATCCGAAGCTTGTCACCGTTCGCGATATAGATCTGTTCCTTGATCAAATCCACACCCGTCACCATCTCGGTGACCGGATGCTCGACCTGAATACGCGTGTTCATCTCCATAAAATAAAATTCACCGGACTTGTCCAGCAGAAACTCGATCGTCCCCGCCCCCTCATAATCGCAGGCCTTGGCCGCTTTGACGGCCGCATCACCCATTCGTTTTCTTAGTTTAGGATCCAACGCCGGTGACGGAGCCTCCTCCAATAACTTCTGATGCCGTCGCTGAATACTGCAATCACGTTCTCCCAGATGGATCACGTTGCCATGACTGTCCGCCAGCACCTGAAACTCTACGTGACGCGGATCTTCAATATACTTTTCGATATACACATCGGGATTACCGAAATTCGCCTCAGCTTCATTCTGGGCAATATTAAACGAGCTCGCCAGCGTGACATCATTGTGACACACACGCATCCCCTTGCCGCCACCGCCGGCCGAGGCCTTTACGATCACCGGATACTTGATCTTCTTCGCGACCTCCAGGGCCTCTTCCTTGCTCTTGATGACACCCTTGCCGCCCGGTGTTTGCGGAACGCCTGATTTCTGCATCGTGGCCTTGGCCGTAATTTTGTCCCCCATCATGCGAATGGTCTTGGGACTTGGTCCGATAAATTTGATCTGACACGATTCACAAATCTCGGCAAAATGTGCATTCTCGGCGAGAAATCCATAACCCGGATGAATCGCCTCAACGTCCGTCACTTCGGCCGCCGAGATAATCGCCGGAATATTGAGATAGCTGTCAGCACTGGCCGCGGGACCTATACAAACGGCCTCGTCGGCGAAACGTACATGCAGCGAATCACGGTCAGCTTCTGAATAAACCGCTACGGTCTGAATGTTAAGTTCACGGCACGCCCGG
Organism: bacterium; assembly: GCA_030429765.1. Lineage (GTDB taxonomy): Bacteria > Omnitrophota > Gorgyraeia > Zapsychrales > Zapsychraceae > JAGOSC01. The sequence continues at coordinate 174,659 of JAUIER010000002.1, forward strand.
ATGATTCTAAGGGCAATTTCTCCACGGTTGGCGATGAGAATTTTAGAAAACATAGAGTTGGTTAGTATTAAACTGGTTCAACGGTAAATAGCGCCTGGCCAAACTCTACCGGCTGAGCGTTTTCAATCAGAACTTCGGAGATCTTGCCTCTGACTTCAGACTTAATCTCATTCATCAGCTTCATCGCTTCAACGATACAAACAACCTGTCCGACCTCAACGACCTGACCAGCCTCCACAAACGGCGGAGATTCCGGCGACGGAGAACGGTAAAAAGTTCCGACCATCGGAGATTTGATTTCATGGTTATTATTTCCGGATGATGTGGCGGGTGCATCCGTGCTGGGTTGGGAGGGTTGAACTTCTGTTCGAAAGACCGGCGGGGCCTGATGAACCACTTCGGCTATTTCGGCGGCTGACTTTTTAAGCTTGATCTTAGTTCCTTCTCGTTCGACTTCAATCTCGGCTAAATCGTTTTCGTTCATGAGATTGATCATTTCGCGAATCTCTTTTAAGTTCATGTCTTGACCCTTTCGACATAAGTTCCGGTGCGAGTGTCTATCTTGACCTTATCGCCGATATCGATAAACAATGGAACTTGAATTGTGGCCCCCGTATCAATTGTGGCGGGCTTGTTTCCGGCCTTGGATGTATCCCCTCTGAATCCCGGTTCGGTATGAGTGATTTCCGATATGATAAAAATCGGCAAATCCACTTTCAGGAGCTCGTCTTGATAAAACATTCCTGAGACTTCGACATTGTCCTGTAAAAAATTAACAGAATCTCCGAGGAGATCCTTGGACACCACAACCTCTTCAAAGGTTGTATTGTCCATGAAGTGATAATTATCACCACTTTCGTATAAATTCTGCAGCTTACGCTCTTCGAGATCGGCTTCTTCAACTTTATCGGCCGGTTTAATCGTTCGGTCCAGCGTCTGCTGGGTCCGGACATTCTTGAGCTTGACCTTGGCAAAGGCCCCGCCCTTACCCGGCTTGACATGCTGACTATCGATAACGATAAAGATGTTGCCGTCGATGATTAATCCGATACCTGACTTGATTTGATTAATTGATATGCCCACTTATAACTTCATATCCTTTCTTTTTGACCAGGACCATCTCCTCAAGCCGAATTCCGAACTTGTGCGGAAAGTAAACCGCCGGCTCGATGGTGACAAGCATCCCCGCCCTGAGCGGCCTTCGAACCGTATGGTGAAGCTTCGGCCCTTCATGTATCTCCAGGCCAACCCCATGTCCGAGCGCATGGCCAAAATATTTGTCTAACTTTTTACTTTTCAGATAGTTACGAGCCGCCTCGTCGACGACAGCAATCTCAACTCCGTCCCGAATGCATTCAATCGCCCGACGCTGTGCCTCGGCCACATGATCCCTCGCATCCTTGACAAGATTGGATATTTTACCCAAAAAAAACATACGTGTCAAGTCGGTCTTGTACCCCTTAAAATCCACCCCCATATCCAGTAGGACAGGTTCATTATTCTTTATTTTTCTAGGACTTACGTGCGCGTGAGGATAACTGGAATTGGGGCCGGACGCCACGATTGGGGGGAAGGAAAACCCCACATCCCGAAGCCTGGTAAACCCCTCCAACCGCTTCAAGATCTCGACCTCCGAAACGCCGGGTTTAATGAATTTTTTGATGTATTTCAGGGCCTGCTGATGGATGTCCAGGCCGGCCCGAACCAGGTTCAACTCGGTCGTCTCCTTGATTTCGCGTAACGACTCCACCAACTGATTGGCCGCGACCAATTTGACAGACTTGGGACACCTTTGCTTGAGCCCCTTAAAGCGTGAAAGGGTCCAATGGCATTCATCATACCCCAGTGTCTTGACACTATGCTTGGCGGCCAACTCAAAGACTGTATCAAAAATCGACACCGCATACTGAATAGCCTGAATACGCCGCAAAGATTTGCGGACCTCATGAATGTATCGGAAATCGGTAATGTAAAATGTTTTATTAGGCGTGACCAGCAGCCAGGACTCGCTGGCATTAATCCGGCTCAGGTAGGAGACGTTGATATCATCCGTCACAAGCAGTCCATCGATTTTCCTGACGGCTAGTTGTTCCTGGAGTTTTTTGATTCGCGAATTCATATATGCTGAACGTCAATCAAACTTCGGCCGAGACCGAGGTTTAACTGATCAATTTGACAATAGCGGTTAAGCCCAAATAATAACTGTTCACGCCAAACCCGCTAATCTGACCGTGGCAAACCGGCGCACTTAACGAGGTGTGGCGAAACTCCTCCCGGGCGTAAATATTGGACAAGTGCACCTCGACAGCCGGAATCTTCACCGCGGCAATAGCGTCCCGGATCGCCACACTGGTATGCGTGTAAGCAGCCGGATTGATCAAGATCCCCGAAGCACCGCTGTGGGAGACCGATCCGATCTTGTCGACAATCTCTCCCTCGTGATTGGACTGAAAGATATCCAGCTCAACCTGCAAATCCGCGGCCTGACGAGTTAACTGCTCGTTGATTTGGTCCAGGGATGTGTCTCCGTAGACATTTTCTTCACGCTGCCCCAGCAAATTAAGATTGGGACCATGAATAACTAGAATCTTTTTCAAGCCGAGCCCTCCGCCGGATTACCTTGCTCTTCAGCCTTGAGAATCTCTATAAATTTCATCTGCAACTCGTATATTGATGCGCCCAGCAAATTATCTTCCTGTTCGGATAGATTCCCCTTGGTCTTGTCCTTGATCATGATCAACGTGTCGATCAAAAACTTGGCCTGGTCGAGATTCTTTTCTTGTTTTTGTGTAACAGGATTAGGCATTTCACCGAGGAAAATCAGGGTTTGAAATCCCAGACTGGTGATGTAATTGATGAAATTGACTTCATATCCGTCGGGAGCGGCGGATTCACCCGATCCATCCGCCTGCGGCGCATTGTCCTCTTCAGACTTAATCGAATCCGGGATATGCAGCCCCGGACCATCCTCAGATTTGGGCGAATTTTCGCCAATTATAATCTTTTCCTGATTCGCACTTTCCTTCCAGGACTCGTCTACATGTTTTTCGTTTTCCATATTGCCTCTTTATCGTTCAACACGGTTTGCATAAGATTAAGGGTTTAGAATATCACTTAAGGTCAGTATTGTCAATGAATTGCGGCTCGACGATAAACCGGTTATTGCTCGGCGTTGAACTCGGTCACCTTAAAAGATATGCCAATACTGAAAGTTAATTCCGGATAGCTTAATCCTTTGGGAAAATTGGTGAATGGCGCGGACTCCTTGACACTGCGAATCCCGACTTGACGTAAATATTCGCTCGCCTTGGTCTTTTCTTCGATGATCTGGACCTTTTGTAGACCTCCCGATGAATTCAGGACAAACGTGATATAGACCTGGCCTTCCTCCAGGACATCGGGATCAATATTCTCAAAGGCTTTACGCCGGATCCGCTGAAGGGTTGTCTCACTGTAGCTCACATAATTCGGATTGGTGATCTTTTCGGAGCGGAATAAATCCACCGACATCTTACGGTCCAGATCCAGCGTCTTGATCTTGGGTGTCAATTTCTTATCCAGCGAAACCTTCTTGGCAAACTTCGAAATATCTTTGACCTCTTTGTCAAAGACGGCGAACTGCTCTTGTGAACGCTTTAACAGCTTGATGTTTTTGGGCTTCACAACCTTTTTTTCCTTGATAACTTCGGCCTTGGGTGGCGGTGTCGGTTCCTTCTTCGTCGAAGCTGATTTAACCCGTTGGTAGGTCACCTCCAGTGTCTGACTGCGCTTGGGCGTGGGAACAGCCGGATTGGCCGCCATATTACGAATCACCGCCAAATGCACGACACAGGACAGAAAAAAGCCGAAGTAAAATAATCTGTCTTTCATGGGTCGTTAGAATCCTTGGATATCCAGCCGTGCTGCCCGTACAGCGGGACGAATACGCATCCGCCAGCCTCAAGCCTTTGGACGCCTCCATCGGTTTTTTTATAGATCATTAAATGCTGACTGGTCAATCCGCCCTCAGGGATCACCATCCGTCCGCCCGGACCGAGCTGATCCAACAGAACTTCTTGAGTACGGGGCGCTCCGGCCGCCACCAGGATCGCTTGAAAACTGATACCTGAATCCGGCCAACCCAATGTCCCGTCCCCACAGATGAGGCTAACATTCTTATAGCAAAGATTGTCGAGTCTGTCTCGGGCTCTTTGAAATAATTCGGGAATACGCTCAATTCCGTACACATGCTCACATAATTCCGCCAGAATGGCCGTCTGGTACCCGGATCCGACACCAATCTCGAGCACATGATCTTGAGGCTTTAGGTCCAGATACTCGGTCATGAGGGCGACCATGTACGGCTGAGAAATCGTCTGACCGTGTCCGATCTGCAGCGGGTGATCTTCGTAGGCATGATCACGATCTTTGGAATCAACAAATAAGTGCCGTTCGACCGCGCTCATGGCCTTCAGGACCCGAAGATTGCGAATTCCGCGCCGGACCAGCTGATCTCTCACCATCATTAAACGCTGTTCGGTGAAAGATTTCATACTATTTTCGTGAAAAAATTTCCTTGAGAAGGTAGGAGAAAAACCGGATCGTGTCGCGGACCGGATTGATATGACTGGTCTCTTCACCATAGATGGTTTGGACCGGGACTGAAAAAATTTTGTAACCGTTCTTTGAACTTTTGATCAGGATTTCAGATTCAATTTCGTAGCATCCGCTGGTGAGTTTAAGATTTTTTAAAACATCCGCTCCGATGAACCGGTAGCCACATTGCGAGTCGCGAACTTTCTGACAACAGACGCCGGAAATCAACCAGGACATAAAACGGTTGGTCCAACGTCGGACAAAGGGCATTTTCTGGGCCCCATCCATGCGGTTGCCGTTAATCACGGTATCTCGCGCTAAATTAGGTGAATTAAAAAAACGATCGAGGTCACTGATGGCATGCTGTCCGTCGCCGTCCATCGTGATCACACCATCAAAATTCTCCTGAACAAAATATTGAAACCCTTTTTGCAGGCTGAAGCCCTTGCCTTGATTGACCTCATTACGGATGACCGTCGCTCCATTTTCTCTGGCAATAGCACCGCTGTTATCCGTCGAACCGTCATCAATCACCAGCACGAATAAATCCCTCTCGCGCAGCCGGGCTACCAGATCGCCAATGGCCTTGGCCTCATTCAGGATCGGGACGAGAATGCCGACCTTCATGCGCCGGAGGCCTCCATAATCACCAAAGGCGCACCGATGGGCGCTTTGTCACCCTCCTTAAAGCAAAGCCGGCTAATTTTACCTGCTTGATCGGCCGGAACATTAAACGTCGCTTTATCCGTCACGACTTCCACCACATCTTCGTCAGCCTGGACCGAATCTCCCTCGGCAAAATGATAGCAGGCGATCGTCGCCTCCTCAATGCCCTCGCCTAGCTCGGGCAAACAAATTTCTAACATGGTTCACTCCTCACGTGATTGAAACACCCTCTGAAAATGGTGTACAAATTTAGCCTTTACCTGGTCCATTTCGACCGATCTCCCTATTATATGGGAAATGGACGTCATTTCAACGTTTAAACCGCAGGGCTGGATATACGAAAACAGGTTCAAATCTGTATTCACATTGATCCCTACGCCATGAAAACACACCCAACGCTTCACCCCAATCCCCATGGAAACGGCTTTTCTGTTGTCAACCCAAACCCCGGTTTGACCGGGTTCACGACGCCCTACAATGCCGAAATCGGCCAACAATGCGATCACAATATCCTCGAGACATCTCAAGTACCAATGCAAATCCCGCCGGTAGGCCGTTAGATTGAAAATCGGATAGACCACCAACTGACCCGGCGCATGAAGGGTAATATCTCCGCCGCGATCAATATATTCAATGTCGATTCCCCTGGCATTAAGCTCCATTTTTGAAAACAGGATGTGCTCTTCCTTGGCCATGCGTCCCATTGTAATCACCGGCGGATGTTCGCACAAAAGAATGCGGGAATCCCCGCCATCCATGACCTCCTTAACCACCTGCTTCTGCAGCTGATAGGCCTCCTGATACGCGATCAATCCCAAGTCCTGAATCTTAAAATTCGTCACTGATGACATTCTAAATTCCAAAAAATGAACCCCGCCCATGATCCATGAACGGGGTTCAGATTATTTTTAACTCGATTAATTCAAATATATTTATCGTTCTTCACGTCGACGTAAGAGCTGCTCAAATTCCTCAAGGTTCTTGACCTGCATGATGGCATCCTCATACGTAATCAATCCTTGTTCGTACAGCAGCTTCAAGGACATGTCCATCGTGTGCATGCCGTATTGAACGCCGGTCTGGATTGACGTCGGGATCTGCTCGACCGCTTTTTCGCGGATTAGGTTTCGAACCGCAGGAGTCGCCACCAAAACCTCGGAGGCCATTACCCGTCCCTGTCCGGACGCTCGCGGCAACAACGTTTGAGATACAACCCCTTGCAGCGCCGCTGATAACTGCAGTCGAACCTGTTGCTGCTGATGCGCGGGAAAAACGTCAATGACACGCTCAATGGTTTGAGCCGTATCGGGCGTGTGCAGTGTGGCTAATACAAGGTGACCGGTTTCCGCCGCCGTTAAGGCCGTAGAAATTGTCTCCAGGTCCCGCATCTCCCCGACGACAATTACGTCAGGATCCTGACGTAAACAGCGCTTAAGCGCTTCGGAGAACGAGTTGGTATCACTATAGACTTCGCGTTGTTTGATAACCGCCTTGTTATTCTTGTGCACATATTCGATCGGGTCTTCGATACAAATCATCATACACGCTCGTTCGGAATTGATGATATTGACCATCGACGCCAACGTCGTTGTCTTCCCGGATCCGGTTGGACCGGTAATCAAAACCAAGCCGCTGGGCTTACGGGCAAAATCCAATACGGCCGGCGGCAATCCCAAATCCTCAATCGACGGGATAAAGTGCGGAATACGACGCAAGGCCGCCTCAACTGATCCTTTTTGAATGTGTACATTGACACGAAAGCGGTCTAGCCCTTCCATGGACAACGAAAAATCCAGCTCTCGATCACGTTCAAACATTTCTTTTTGAACGTCGGTCAGGATTCCATAAATAGCTTTTTTGAGTTCTTCTTTGGGAAGTGGCGGTTTGTCGATGAGCATGAGTTTACCATCAACACGTAAAATCGGAGAGCTGTTTTCCGTTAAATGAAGATCGGACGCCTTACGATCTATACACAGCTTGAGAAGTTCTTTTAGATCCAAGGAAAACTCCTAAGTTAGGGGGTGAAGTTGTTGTTAGGAATTGTTATTTATCCACTGCGCAATTCGTTTGACGCCCTCTTCGATTCGTTCGTTCGAAGTGGCGTAACTCAAGCGCATGTAGCCAGGAGCGCCGAATCCTTCACCAGGGATAATCGCAACATTAACGTCTTCAATGATTCGTTGGGCAACTTCAAAAGACTCACCAAGTTTGGAGAAATCGCAGAAGAGATAGAACGCGCCTTGGGGTCTAATATAGCTAACTTCAGGTATGCTGTCAAACAAAGATGTGATTAATTCCCGTCGTTGCTTGAAAATATCGCGCATGGCCTGAACTTTTTCCTTGGGTTCATTCAACGCCGCGAGGGCCGCGGCTTGACTGATCGAGCACGGATTAGATGTCGAATGATCCTGGAGTTTCTTGACATAACCCATAACCTCCGCGTTTCCGGCCGCGTATCCGATCCGCCATCCGGTCATCGAATAAGCCTTAGAAACTCCATTCACGGTAAAGGTTAGGTCATAAATGTCTGAATTCAGCGAGGCAATTGAGGTGTAGTCATCCGTGTCGTATATCAGTTTCTCATAGATCTCATCGCTGATAACATAAATGTTGTTTTTGACGCACACATCCGCCAACGCCTGCAGCTCATCCCGGGAATATAACATTCCGGTCGGATTTGATGGCGATGCCAAGATCAGGATTCGCGTCTTGGCTGATAGGTTCGCGGCAAGCTGCTCGGCTGTTAGCTTAAAATTATCAGCGGCGGTGGTCTCAACAAATTTGGGTGTACCGCCGGCAATCTTCACCATTTCCGGATAACTGACCCAATAGGGCGTCGGAATAATGACTTCATCACCTTGGTCGATTAGAACTTGAATGAGATTGAAAATAGAATGCTTGGCCCCGCAACTGACAACGATTTGTCCGGGTGTATAATCTAACCCGTTATCGACTTTGAACTTGTCGACAATTTTATCGCGTAGCTGAGGCGTGCCAATGCTGGGGGTGTATTTGGTCTGACCATTTTCGATGGCCGCAATAGCTGCCTGCTTAATCGAATCGGGAGTGTCAAAGTCCGGCTCACCACCGGCAAAATTAACAACGTCTTTGCCCTGTGAGCGGAGCTCCTTGGCCTTCGCGGTAATCGCAAGTGTTGACGAACCCAACACCTGCTGAATGCGACTGTTAATCTTCAGCGACACCGTATCCATTCCTATTTGCCGGATGATTTGCGGTTGAACATTTTTCGAATTCCACCGACGATCTTTTTGCTTTTCTGGGATTTGTCAGCTGAAACACTGCTCTTGTCGTCGTCTTTGACAGAATCCTTCTTGCTGGACTTTTCTTTCTTGTCTGACTTTTCGACAATCTCAGCGTCTTGAGGTTTGACATCCACATTAGCCGAAGCCTTAACCTCTTTGGAGATATCAGCTGCACCCGATGACTTGGCCTTGCTGATAATGCTTCCGCTGATTTCGGTCAATTCCAGATAAGCCAACTGAGCGTTGTCGCCCCGTCGATTATTCGTCAGAATAATGCGCGTGTATCCACCTGATCTTTTCTCAAACCGGGTAGCAATATTATTGAATAACTCGCTCACCAGTTTGTGATCACAAAGGATCGCATACGCCCGTCGCTTGCTCGCCAACGTGCCGTTCTTGCCCAACGTGATCAGCTTATCCACCAACTTGCGGGCCTCTTTGGCCTTGACTTTGGTCGTGCAGATACGCTGCTGGATCAATGTGGCCTTCGCCAAATCCCTAACCGTCGCCTTACGATGCGCTGTTTTTCTGTTTAATGTATTTCCGGATATTTTATGTCTCATAATCTACTCTTTGTTAAGATGCGTCTTCTTTTTTAACCTGACGTAATTTTTTCTGATCCACTTTCATTCCGAGGCTTAGCCCCATAATCTTAAGTAAATCGTTAATTTCGGTCAGTGATTTCTTACCAAAATTTCTGAACGTCAATAATTCTGATTCACCCTTCTTGACCAACTCTGCGATTGTGTTAATATTCGCATCTTTCAAGCAATTCGCACTGCGCACCGAAAGCTCTAATTCCGAAATCGGTAGACGTAGTTTTTCATAGAGTGATTGCTCTTCGGCTGAGATTTCCTCTTCCTCTTCTTCCTCTTCAGGAAGCTGTCCGTAACTGACAAAGACATCAAGGTGACGCTGAAGGATGTTCGCCCCGTACAAAAGCGCTTCTTTGGGATTAATTCCTCCGTTTGTCCAGATTTCAAGGATCAAACGATCGTAATCTGTCCGCTGCCCCACACGGGTGTTCTCAACGTGAAAATTAACCTTCGAAATCGGCGTAAAAATCGAGTCAATGGCAATCGTGTCAATCGCGGATTCCTTCTTGTTCATTTCCGCCGGCACGTATCCTCGCCCTCGGGAAACTTCCATCTCGATGTTGAGTTTTGTGTCCCGCGAAATAGTGGCAATTAGCAGATCAGGGTTCAACACCTCAATCGTCTCATCACAGATAATATCGGCCGCCCGAACTTCACCTTTCTTCTCGGCTTTGATGTAAATCGGCTTCGGCACCTTGGAGTGAGATCTCAAGACCAATCGCTTGATATTGAGGATAATCTCGGATACTGATTCCATGACGCCTGGGATAGTTGAATACTCATGCTGCGTACCTTCGACTTTAATGGACGTGACAGCACTTCCTTCAATGGACGATAAAAGAATACGACGCAATGAATTTCCAAGCGTTACACCGTATCCTTTTTCAAATGGTTCAGCGATAAACTTACCATATGTCTCAGTGTATTCGGCCTCTACACAATCTAGCCTTTTAGGCATTTGAAAATCGCGCCATTTAACTCCCATAAATTAGCCTCCTGTAATGGATGCAGCGTACTTTCCGCAATTACATCCGCAAGTGAAAATTAGATATATCGATTGTCCTGTTTCCGGACAAATCTTTACAAACTGTTTCCGCGCTACCCAACAGTTTATTACTTTGAATAAAGCTCGACAATCAACTGCTCGTTGATTGGGAATTGAAGATCTTCCCGGACCGGAAGCTTGACGACAGTTCCTTTGTAATTCTTTTCGTCAACATTCAGCCACCCTTGACGGGTAAGATCTTTGTTGCGCTCCAGCACCGAGTCGATAAATGCCTTGGATTTTTCCTTGAATTTCAATACGATCTCATCGCCTTCCTGCACCTGAAATGAAGGAATGTTAACTCGGCGTCCGTTGACATAGACCATACCATGACTGACGATCTGCCGAGCCTGAGGTCGTGTCAGTGAGTAACCCATACGGAAAATAACGTTATCTAATCGCCGTTCCAATAACTGCAGCAACACGCTACCCGTGATCCCTTTAGACTTGGCCGCTTTCTCATAGTAGCGACGGAACTGGCGCTCCAGAACACCATATACCCGCTTGACTTTCTGTTTTTCGCGCAACTGAAGACCGTAATCCGAAAGCTTGGTCCGTCGGCCTTGTCCATGTTGTCCCGGCGGATATGGACGGATATCAAAATCATATTTTTTAGGTCCGAAAAGATTCTCACCTTCTCGTCGACATAGTCTGTATTTTGGTCCTGTATATCTTGCCATTAAATCTTCTCCTTAAACGTTATACTCGCCGTTTTTTACGCGGACGGCAACCATTGTGAGGCAATGGTGTAATATCTTTGATTGATGTAACACTTAGACCAGCCGCTTGAATAGCCCGAATCGCTGATTCTCGTCCTGACCCCGGCCCTTTGACCAACACATCAACCGTTTTTAATCCCAACTCCTTGGCCTTCTTGGCGCAATCCGAGGCAGCGACCTGAGCGGCAAACGGAGTCGATTTTTTGGATCCGTTAAATCCCACAACGCCAGGCGTCGACCAGACAATTGTGTTTCCTTCTTTATCTGAAATCGAGATAATTGTGTTATTGAACGTCGCAAGAACATGCGCCACGCCGGCCGTAATCCCCTTAAGAGCCTTCTTCTTTTGTTTCTCACGCTTACGTGCTGCTTTAGCATTAACAGTTGGTTTTGGCTTTGCCATTGATCAGTATCCTTAAATATGAGTTTATTTCTTCTTGATTTTCTGTCCGCCGATGGTCGGTTTCCGTCCTTTTCGCGTCCGGGAATTTGTCTTGGTCCGTTGACCATTCACGGGCAATCCCTTGCGATGGCGAAGCCCGCGATACACACCGATTTCCATCATACGTTTGACATTCTGGCTGATTTCACGTCTCAAATCCCCTTCAGTCACATAATTGTTCTGAATGATATTCGTCAATCGGCTGATTTCTTCCTCAGTCAATTCTTTTGCCCGTCGATCTTTGTCGATACCGGCTTCCTTTAGAATGTCCAGAGCACGCTTGGGTCCCACGCCGTAGATGTACTTAATCGAGGCTTCAATTCTTTTTTGTTTTGGTATATCGACACCTAAAATTCTTGGCATGATATCTATCCTTGTCTTTGTTTGTGTTTTGGATTAGCTTTGCATATAACGCGCACGACACCATGGCGTCTGATAACTTTACAATTACTGCAAATTCTTTTAACTGATGACTTTACTCTCATATTTGATTGCGCGTCTTGCGCCCTCCTACATTCTTTATTATCGCGGTAACATTGGCTGTCCCGCGTATTGATATTCAGTCAGGCCTTGTCTTACTGAGGACAAAGCGTCAAAATTTCCGGGCCATTCTTGGTGATCGCGACGGTGTGCTCAAAATGGGCGGATGGCTTGCCATCCATAGTCGCTACCGTCCAACCGTCTTCCAAAATCCGTGTCTGCCAGGTACCGAGGTTGACCATCGGTTCGATGGCGAAGACCATACCAGCCTTGAGGATCGGACCCTGATGCGGCGGTCCGAAATTCGGTATTTCCGGATCTTCATGGAGATTCCGTCCAATACCATGACCTACAAATTCCTTGACGATGGAAAAATTGAATTTTTCAACGTACTTTTGAATCGCGGCCGAGATATCCGTCAGATGATTGTGCACCTGTGCTTGTTCAATTCCGCGATGCAGTGATTCCCGTGTGACATCCAGCAATTGCTGAAGCTCATCTCCTATCTTACCAATTCCAACCGTGACGGCCGTGTCAGCATAGTAATCTTTGTGGATGATTCCCACGTCCATACTGACGATGTCACCTTCTCTGAGAATCCGCTCATTAGGAATACCATGAACAACTTCATGGTTCACGGACATGCACACACATCCGGGAAACCCGCGATATCCCTTAAATGCCGGGATCACATTAGCCTTTTGGATCAAGTCTTCGGCTATTGTGTCCACCGCCTTAGTGGTAACTCCAGATTTTAAAGAGCCTTTTAATTCATGAATGACACCGCCGAGAATCTGGCCGGCTTCACGCATGATGTCAAGTTCCTGTTCGGTCTTGATACTAATTGAGCTTTGCCTGTTCATTGAAAATATCATTCAGTTCGGGTAACAGCTTTTCTGAATCTTTATCGCCATCGACCTTAACAAGGATTCCCTTGGACTCGTAATATTCAACAATCGGCAATGTGTTCTTCAAATAAACATCCATACGGCGACGAACTGTCTCTTCGTTATCATCCGGTCGCTGGATTAATTCCTCACCAGATACGTCACAAATCCCTTCCTGTTTGGGAGGGCGATTCACAATGTGATAGACCTTACCTGACTTAGGTGCCACCCGGCGCCCTGTAATACGGCTGATAATCACTTCCATCGTCGCGTCCATATAAACCGCTAAATCCAGTGGACGCTGGATTTCATTCAGAATCTCATCCAGGCTTTCTGCCTGAGCCTTGGTGCGTGGAAATCCGTCAAGCATATAGCCCTTATCCGGACTGCTTGTCTTGACCTTTTTGGCCAGTAATTGGGTGACCAGCAGATCCGGGACAAGTTCGCCCTTTTCGACATAGCTCTTGGCTTCCAAACCCAGCTCACTGCCGTTCTTCATCTCTTCCCGAAGCAGATCACCGGTGGAAATATGTAAAAGATCGTGCTGCTCAACGAGTAATCCGGCTAACGTTCCCTTTCCCGCTCCCGGAGGTCCTAACAAGACAAGGTTCATCGACGCCCCTTGAGCTGTCCGGATTTCATGAATCCGTCATAATGGCGCATAACCAAATGCGACTCGATTTGCTTCATTGTGTCGAGCATAACACCGACAATAATCAAAACACCTGTCCCCCCGAAAAACGAGGCCACAAGATACGGCACCTTAAAAGAGGCCATAATGGCATCCGGCATGATCGCAATGATACAAATAAACAGCGCCCCGGCCAAGGTGATCCGCGTCATGACAAAATCTAGGTAATCTGCGGTTTGCGTTCCCGGTCTAACCCCGGGGATGAACCCTCCATGCTTCTTCATATTATCCGCAACATCAACCGGATTGAACACAATCGCCGTGTAGAAATAGCAGAAGAAGACAATGAGAAACGCATAGATGGTGTAGTACAGCCACCCGCCACGCGACATAAATCCGGCCATATTTTGGAACGCCTGATTCGGTATAAAACTGGCCAGTGTCGCCGGAAATAAAATTATCGACTGCGCAAAGATAATCGCGATAACACCTGATGTATCAACCTTCAATGGAATATACGAGCTCTGTCCACCATACACCTTACGGCCTACAATTCGGCGCGCGTACTGCACCGGAATCTTCCGTTGAGCCTGTGTGATTAGGGTGATCGCAATAATAACACCTATCAAAAAAGCAATCATGATCAACAGAGTTAACGGCTGCAACTGACTGGTTCCGCCTGACTGAGGTGATAACAACAACGCCAGTGTTCGAATGGCGGTCGGTGCGGCTGAAATAATCCCGGCCGTGATGATCAACGAAATTCCGTTTCCGATCCCATGCTCCTGGATCTGCTCACCCAGCCACATCAATAACATCGTCCCACAGCTCAGGGTCACAACAGTCACTATCCGGAACATCCATCCCGGTGAATTAACGATCTGTAATCCTTGAAATGCCGCCGGACTCTCCAGCCACAACGCGATAAAGAACGACTGAACCAAACCCAACGCCAGTGTTCCATAACGTGTATACTGATTGATCTTTTGATATCCCGTTTGCCCTTCCTTCGCTAACTTCTCCAACGCCGGAATAACCGCCGTCAGCAGCTGCATGATAATCGAGCTGGAGATGTACGGCATGATACCCAATGAAAACACCGTCAGCTTCTCAAGAGCCCCTCCGGAAAACATGTTCATGATCCCGAAGATGCTTCCATCCGATGTGGAATTAATCCTTTCAAAGAACTCGGCCAGCATGGCCCCATTTACACCCGGCGTTGGGATGTAGCATCCAACCCGATAAACAGCAATAATACCCAGCGTGAAAAGAATTTTTTTCTTTAACTCAGGTATCTTGAAACAATTAGCGAAAGAGGCTAACATAAATTGACCCTTTATGATGACGGTTTAGTCTTGGTTTTAACTTCCTTCTTCGCCAACTCAACCTTACCGCCCGCCTTCTCTATCTTTTCCTGCGCTGACTTAGAAATGCTCTGAGCCTGTACAGTAATCGCATTCTTGATATCACCATCACCTAGGATCTTGAATGGTTTGTTGAGACTGCTGATCAATCCTTCCTTCTTCAAGAGCTCTGCCGTAATAACAGTTCCCTTGTCAAACCGGTTCAAATCTTCCAAATGAACCACTTGGTTTAAGATTGGCCGATGTGAACGGAATCCAACCTTAGGAAGTCTTCGAATTAAACGCATTTGACCGCCTTCAGATGCCTTGGCCGACCACCTTCCCGACCGTGACCGCTGACCATTTTCGCCACGTCCACTCGTCTTTCCGGATCCTGAACCTCGACCGCGACCAACTATTTTCTTGCGCTTCCTTGAACCTCTAGGTGATTTTAATTCATGTAATTGCATTTTATTTTTCTACCGTTTTTAGTCGAGCTAACCCGTCGAACGTTGCCTTAACGACATTGATCGGATTGTTAGATCGATGACACTTGGTTAAAATATTGTGAATTCCTGCACCGTCGCATACCGCACGAACCGGACCTGAAGCAATAACGCCCGTTCCTTCCGACGCCGGCTTAAGCAATACTTCGGCCCCACTACATTCGCCGATAATCTCATGTGGAATTGTACTCCCCCGCATCTTGACCTGGACCATATTTTTCTTCGCGTTTGTCATCGCTTTGCGGATCGCGATTGAAACCTCACTGGCCTTGGAAAGACTGTATCCGACCTTCCCCATCGTATCACCAACAACAACCAATGCGCTGAACGACAGCTTTTTCCCACCTTTGGTTACTTTGGTGATCCGTTTGATAGAGATAACCTTCTCTAGAACCTCTGGATCATTTGGATCTTTGGCAACATCTGGCCCTTTGCGCGGCGATCCCTGCCGACGTGATCGGCGATCTCTTCCGGCTTCTGCGGGTTTACCCGCCGGAGCCTCTTTCTTGCCCTCGCTTTTAGCCTCGCCAGCTGTATCTTTTGTCGCTTCGGCTGGAGCTTGACTAGAAGCTGCCGCTTGCTCGTTTTTGACTTCTTGTTTTTCTGCTGCGTTTTCTTGTTTTTCTTGATCCATAGATTTAAAACTCCAGTCCACCTTTTCGAGCCGCTTCCGCGAATGCTTTCACACGACCATGATAGAGGTAGCCACCGCGATCGAAACAGACCTTGGTGATGCCCTTGTCTTTAGCCTTGGCTGCTAACGCTTCACCAAGTACTTCTGCCGCCTTGATGTTTCCACCATTTTTCTGCTGCTCACGAATTGACTTGTTTAACGTTGACATCCCCATAATGACCTGCTGGTTTTCGTCATTGACGATTTGCGCTGTCAAGTTTTTCAGACTACGATGCACGCAAAGTCGTGGACGTTCAGATGTACCTGCAGATTTTTTTCGAATTCGGCGATGCCGGTAGATTCTTTGAACTTCTCTTTTAGCTAAATTTTTCATTATTTGGTTACCGACTTACCTTGTTTACGTCTTACATTTTCACCGACATAACGGATACCCTTGCCCTTGTATGGCTCTACTTTCTTCAAAGCCCGGATACTCGCCGCTACTTGACCAACTCGCTGCTTATCGATACCTTCAACGATAATTGACGTCTGGCTAGGGACCGTTACTTTCACATCCTCTGGAATATCAAATTCGACCGGATGGCTAAAACCAAGGTTAAACACAATCTTCTTGCCCTGAAGTTGAGCCCGAAAACCAATCCCCTGGATTTCTAATTCTTTTTTATGTCCGTCCGTGGCGCCGGCAACCATGTTTCCGATACTCGCCCAGATCGTCCCATGATTGGCACGATTTTGTTTGGCATTAGATAATCGGTCAACGCTGATTTTCTCATCTTTGACCTCGACCTTGATACCAGACGGAAGACTTAATTGAAGCTTTCCCTTTGGACCTTCTACCTTAACCGTCGATCCATCGACATTACACTTAACACCCTTTGGAACTGAAATTGGAATTTTAGCTATTCTTGACATATTTGATTACCAAATGTAACAGAGAACTTCTCCGCCCACGTTCATCTTTCTGGCTTCTTCACCATCAACAACACCTTTTGAAGTTGAAAGTACCGCTGTGCCAAGACCATTCAGAACTCGAGGAATTTCATCTCTGGATTTGTATACCCGTAGCCCCGGTCTAGATACGCGCTTTAGGTTAATAATTGCTGATTTTTTGTTTTCATATTTTAAGTAAACCTTATAAGATCCCTGAACATTTGTCTTCATAAGGCGAAAATCCTCGATATATCCGCGATTCTTGAAGATTTCTAGAATTTTCTCCGTCATCTTGGACGCAGGAACGTCGACCGTTTCTTTCCTGATCATCATACCATTTCGGATTATTGTTAATAGATTACTAATCGGATCACTTAATGACATTTTTAATTTCCACCCTTTTTACCAGCTTGCTTTTTTAACTCCAGGAATTTCGCCTCTCCATGCTAATTCACGGAAGCAGATTCGACAGACATTGAATCTGCGAAGAAATCCTTTGGGGCGTCCGCAAATCTTGCATCGATTGTATTGTCTCGACGAGAATTTTGGTTTGCGCTCTGCTTTTATTACCAATGATTTTCTAGCCATAATTTCCCTTATACAGTTTGCTCTTGTCGCTTTTTGATTTTTGTAAACGGCATGCCGAATAATGTTAAAAGTTCCAACGTCCGCTCTTTTGGCCCTTTGCTGAATACAAATGTGATATCCATTCCCTGCTGATACTTGATCTTACCCGTGTCAATTTCAGGAAAAATTGATTGGTCTGAAATACCCAAGGTGTAATTACCTTGTTTATCAAAGGCCTTACGGGATACGCCGTTGAAGTCACGGATTCGCGGCAGGCAAATATTGATCAGCCTGTCCATGAATTCATACATCGTATTACCGCGCAATGTTACCTTACAACCAATCGGCATACCTTCACGTAATTTAAAGTTTGAAATCGCCAGCTTCGAACGTGTGATAATCGGCTTCTGACCGGCAATCTTTGTCATATCTTCAACCGCGCTGTCCAGAATCTTCATATCGCTGATCGCATCACCAACACCCATGTTGATCACGATCTTGGTCAATTTTGGAACATCCATGATGTTCTTGATTTCAAATTGATCCTGAATCGCTTTGGCAAATTTTGTATTATATTCGTCTCTTAATCGTGCCATCTTATATCACGTCCCCACTTCTTTTACTTATCCGGACTTTCTGTCCGTTATCTAAAATTTTCGCTCCGAAGCGAGTTGGTTTATTTGTCTTCTTGTCGATCAACATAATGTTAGAAATGTGGATCGGCATTTCAATTTCCACAAATCCACCCTGCTGATTTTCCTGCGTGCGCCGTTGAGCTTTTTTGATCACATTAATATGTTCGACAATCGCTTTATTTTTATCGTGCATGACCTTCAGGACTTTACCCGTTTTTCCTTTGTCCTTTCCGGCAATCACCATAACCTGGTCATCTTTTCTGATATGTAACATCTATACAACCTCCGGCGCTAATGAAATAATCTTCATGTAATCCATATTTCGAAGTTCTCGGGCAACCGGTCCAAACACGCGTGTTCCCTTGGGATTTCCCGCATCATCAATGATGACAACGGCGTTGCTGTCGAAGCGCACATATGTTCCATCATTCCGTCGAATCGGAGATTTGGTTCTTACCACAATTGCGCGGGCTTTCGTTCCTTTTTTGACCGCAGCTTCCGGCGCCGAGGCTTTAATGTTCACTCGGATAATATCGCCGATGTGAGCACAACGTCGTCCTTTGGCATTCAATACACCGATCATCGATGCCTTTCGGGCCCCGGAGTTATCGGCTACATCTAGGATAGTCTTCATATAGATCATGATTATAGTTCCGCTTTTTTTACAATTTCCCTAATTATCCATCGTTTATCTTTAGATAAAGGTCGAGTCTCCATCATTCGTACAACATCACCCATCTTGCTCTCGTTCTTCTCGTCATGCGCCTTGAACTTGTTCGCAACCTTGACAACCTTATGATATTTGTCGTGCTTTGCCGAGTAACGAATCTGGACAACGCGCGTCTTATTCATTTTGTCACTTACGACGACACCCTGCAGGGTACGACGTCTACTTGTCCGCGCTTGATTTTCGCTCATTGATTTCTCTTTCCTTTAAAATAGTTAAAATACGCGCGATGTTCTTCCGTAGCGCGCGAAAATTAGATGGCTTCTCAACCTGCCCAATCTTACGCTGATAGTTTAATTCAAACAGTTCCTTCTTAAATGCCTTTTCTTTTTGCAGAAGATCCTGCGAACTCAGTTCTCTCAAATCTTTAAGTTTCATTACAGACCACCTCGTTTGACAAATTTAGACTTTACCGGCAGTTTAAACGAAACCAGACGTAATACACCTTTGGCAAAATCTTCGGGAACACCGCTGATCTCAAATAAGACGCGTCCGCGTCTGACAACCGCGACCCAATGATCCAGATCACCTTTACCCTTACCCATACGCGTTTCAGCTGGCTTCTTTGATATAGGCTTGTTCGGAAAAATATTGATCCAAAGCTTTCCAGCGCCCTTCATCTTACGGGCTACGACGACTCGGCAGGCTTCCATATGTGTACCGCGGATGTAACCGTTTTCCAAGGCTTTCAGACCATACTCACCAAAAGTGATTTTATCACCGGTCGTAGCAATTCCCCTTCGCTTGCCTTTTTGGGCTTTACGATATTTTGTTTTTCTAGGCATTAAAAGCATTTGACTTACCCTTTTCTATTCGCTTGCGATTCCGCAGGACTTTTAATATTACTTTCTTGTCGGTTAACCCCTTTAATAATTTCACCTCGATTAACCCAAACTTTGATTCCAAGAATTCCGTAAGTTGTCAGCGCTTCCGCAAATCCGTAATCGATATTGGCCCGATATGTCTGCAGTGGAAGCTTTCCTTCCAAATAACTTTCCGTCCGGGCCATTTCCACCCCGTTCAGTCGACCTGAACACTGAATCTTGATCCCCTTGGCGCCTGAATTCATTGACTGGTCAATCGCCCGTTTCATGGCTCGGCGGAACGCGACACGTTTTGTCAATTGGAACGCGACGTTCTGTGCAACCAATTGAGCCTCGATTGAAGGATTCTTGATCTCACGTGTTTCAATCGTAACTTCTTTTGACGAAATTTTTCCAAGCTGAGTTCTCAAGCGATCTATATCCGCCCCCCGTCGCCCGATGATAACCCCCGGTCGTGCTGTATGGATAATAATCTTGGTCTTGTCTGCCAATCGTTCAATAATGACTCTTGATACGGCTGCTTGGGTAAATTTCTTTTTGATATACTGGCGGATATTGTAGTCTTCGACGACATAATTTTTAAATTCGTTCTTTTCCGCAAACCATAGACTGCGCCAGTTTTCGATGTAGCCGATTCTTAATACGATTGGATTGACTTTTTGTCCCACTTAAATTGACTCCTTATTTCGTGATCAAATCTAGTTCGATGGTTAAATGTGTCGTCTTCTTCAAAATTCCTGTCGCGCGCCCAAATGCTGCCGCACGAAATCTCTTCCAGGATGGTCCCTGATCCGCCACAATCTTGGAAATATACAGCTGATCTTCGCTAAGGCCTTTTTGTTTGGCATTGCTGATCGCCGAGTTGAGGACCTTGGCCACCATTTTTGTTGACCCCTTATTGACGTGTGTCAAAATGGCCAGCGATGGCAATACTTGTTTCCCACGGATGAGGTTAATCACCGGTCTAACTTTGGTGGGGGAAACTCTGAAATATCTACCTTTTGCTTGTGCAATCATTTTCGTGATCCTGTATGTTCTGTATATGATTAATCTGCTGAGTATTCGCTTACCTTTACGTCTTCTGGGCCGCTTTCTTGGCTTTGACCCCGCCGTGTTTACGGAAAGTCCGGGATGGTGAAAAATCACCAAATTTGTATCCCACCATGTTCTCTGTAATGAATACCGGAACATGTTTGCGACCGTCATGAACGGAAACGGTGTATCCGACGAAGTCTGGCGTGATGGTGGATCGTCTTGACCATGTCTTGATAGGCTCAACTTTACCCGAATCAATCATGCGCTTGAGTTTCTTTTCTAGTGACGGCTCAACGTATGGCCCTTTTTTGACTGAACGTCCCATATTACTTTTTCGCTCCTCTTCGTCTGACGATATATTTATTCGAATATTTCTTTTTCTTACGCGTCTTGTATCCCTTAGTCGGCATACCCCATGGTGAAACAGGGTGCGGATTTCCTTGCGGAGCTTTACCTTCTCCACCACCGTGAGGGTGATCAACAGGATTCATAACAACCCCGCGAGTCCCGCCACGACGTCCCATCCAACGCATACGTCCAGCTTTACCGATTGAGCGGGTCTCATGCTCAACGTTTCCAATCTGACCAATCGTTGCTCGACAAATCACTGGAATCTTTCGAACTTCACTGGACGGCATGCGAATGAACGCAAAGTCACCTTCCTTGGCCATCACCTGGGCCGAAGTACCGGCGGATCGGGCAATTTGCCCACCCTTACCGGGTTTGAGTTCAATGTTGTGAACAGCCGTCCCTAATGGAATCTTTCCCAATGGCATACAATTACCCGCCTTGAACTCAATCGTATTCTCGATAGTGCTTTGAATCTGGTCACCCACGCGAAGTTCCAGTGGAGCAACAATATATGTTTTCGTCCCGTCCTCGTACTGCAGCAGGGCAATCCGCGCCGATCGGTTTGGATCATATTCAATTGACAATACGTCCGCCTTCGTATCCAGACGGTCTCTCTTGAAGTCAATAATTCGATAAAGTCGTTTATGACCGCCACCTCGGTTACGGCAGGTAATCCGACCGTTCGAGTTTCGACCACCGGTCTTCTTGATGGGCCGCGTCAAAGATTTTTCTGGCTTCGACTTGGTGATTTCGGCAAAGTCACTAATTTTGGTATGCCGCAAAGATGGAGTAGTTGGTTTAAATTTTCGTAATCCCATGATTATGTAATCTCTATTTTGCTGCCTTCTTTGAGTTTAACGATCGCTTTTTTCCAAGGAGTGGTACTTCCCTGTTCCTGACGAACGCGCTTGAGTTTTCCCCGAACAAAACATGTGTTCACAGAGTCAACCTTGACCTTGTATATCTCTTCAATCGCTTTTTTAATCTCGACCTTGTTGGCCGTTGGAGCGACTTGAAAAACGTATTGATTGTACTCCTCTAGCATCGTACCTTTTTCAGTTCGGACCAGAGTTTTGACGACATCGTAAATTGTTTTCATTGCAAATACCCGTTAATTGCTCGCTACGGCCGTTGGCATCAATCGATCAATGATCTTTTCGATTCCCGTTTTGGACACGAGCAAATATTTATTTTTAAGAATATCCAGCGCATTAATGTCTTGCGAACGAACCATGCTGAATGATGGAATATTTTTGGAAACCCGCAGTAGTGTCTCTGATCCACCTTCAAGAACGGCGACGACTTTACCATCGATCTTTAGATTGCTCAGGATTAATGCAAACTCCTTGGTTTTAGCGAAATCTTCCGTCAAATCCTCGATGCAAAGCAATCGCTGATCCTGTAATTTGGCCTTTAGGCTTTCACGCAATGCGCTGCGTCTGATCTTTTTCGGCAATGTGTATCCGAAATCACGAGGATGCGGTCCAAATACAATTCCGCCTCCCTTCCACAAAGGGGATCGTGAGGATCCGGCTCGTGCCCGACCTGTTCCTTTTTGACGAAAAGGCTTCTTCCCGCCGCCACGTCGGTCTGCACGTTCTTTAGTAGAGGCGTTACCTTGACGTAGCGAGGCTTGATACATAACAACCGCTTGATGAATCACATCCTGATTAACACGCTCGCCAAATATTTCATCCGGCAGATCGATGCTTGAAGTTTCTTTTCCTGATTTACTGAGAACCGCTAACTTAGCCACGATTATTTACCTTTTTTCTTAGCACCCGCTTTAGCTTTACTCTGCTTCATCGGGTTAACTTTATGTTGAACAACGGCCTTGACTTCGTTAAGATCACGCCATGTCTTTTTACGCGATAGTTTGACGGAAACGATTCCGCTTTTGTGCCCCGGAACGGCTCCTTTGAGCATGACGAAATTGTTTTCAAGATCAACATCCATCACACGTAACCCCTGTGTCGTCACTCGCTTATTACCCATTTGACCCGGCATTGTACGCCCTTTGAGCGTTTTGGATGGATCAGCACTCATACCAATCGATCCAACCCGACGATGATGCATCGAACCGTGACCAGCTGGTCCACCCGACCAACCGTGTCGCTTCATACCACCCTGGAATCCCTTCCCAATGGATGTCCCCGACACGTCCACATAGTCACCGGGTTTGAACACCTCGGCTCCAATTGTCTGACCGACTTTGTAAGGATCGTTTTTGCTTGTACCAAACTCGCGAACAATCTTCATAGGCGCTACTCCGGCCTTCTTGAAGAACCCCATTCGGGCTTTATTTGTTCGCTTTTCTGTTGTTTCCGCAAAACCAAGTGTAACCTTGCTGGGCTCATCATTCAGTTCAAGTACGGTACATGGACCAACCTCAACGACCGTGATAGGGATAAAGTTTCCATCCTTGTCAAATATCTGAGTCATTCCCAACTTACGTCCGATTACACCGGAAATCGTATGTTCAATGGGTTCCGCGGGAGCTTCTTCAACTTTATCTTCAGCTTCCGCCTTTTGTTCCCCGGCAGCTTTATCCGCCGCCTGCTGAACTACTGTTGCTTCCGCGTCTGTATTTGATGACGTGTCTTCGACCGCTTTTTCTTCTGCTTCTTTTTTATCTTCTTCTGACATGAGATTACACTAGTTTTATATGATTGAGTGAGCTTGTTGTCGCACTACTGCTTAATTTCTACATCTACACCCGCCGGCAAATTCAGCTTTCGTAAGGCTTCGACCGTCTTCGCTGTGGGTTCGAGTAGATCAATTAAACGTTTGTGTGTTGCTAATCCAAATTGCTCACGTGACTTTTTATCAATAACCGGAGATCTGAGAACCGTATATAGTTCTTTTTTGGTCGGCAACGGGACTGGACCCGATATCTTGGCTCCAGTCCTTATTGCCGTATCTACGATTTCCTGAGCTGACTGATCAATCAGCCGATGATCAAAAGCCTTTAATTTTATTCTTATTTTTTGCATTATACCTGTCCGTATTCCTTAGTAATTAGGCGATAACTTCGTGAATAACTCCCGCACCTACTGTTCGACCACCTTCTCGAATTGCAAAACGCAACTCTTTTTCCATCGCGATAGGTACAATCAATTCAACTTCCATTTCAACGTTATCACCAGGCATAACCATTTCTGTACCTTCTGGCAATTTTGCTGAACCGGTTACGTCCGTGGTTCTGAAGTAGAACTGCGGTCTGTATCCGTTGAAGAATGGAGTGTGTCGTCCACCTTCTTCTTTGGTTAGAATGTAAGCTTTCGCTTTGAATTTAGTGTGAGGTGTAATTGAACCTTTGGCAGCAAGAACTTGCCCTCGCTCGATCGACTCTTTGTCGACCCCACGAAGCAGTAGACCAACGTTGTCACCTGCATGACCTTCATCCAATTCCTTACGGAACATTTCAACACCTGTAACAACAGTTTGTGAAATTTCCTTTTTCATCCCAACGATGTCAACTTCTTCACCGACCTTAACTTTTCCTCGTTCGATACGTCCAGTGGCTACCGTACCTCGACCAGAGATTGAGAATACGTCCTCAACAGCCATCAAGAACGGCTTATCCAATTCACGTGGTGGCTCTGGGATGAACGCATCAACGCCAGCCATAAGGTCTAGAATTGGTTTGATTTTCGCTTCGTCATCTGGATTTTCCAAGGCTTGCAATGCGCTTCCACGGATGATTGGTGTGTTGTCGCCATCATAGTCATATTTTGAAAGAAGCTCACGCAATTCAAGTTCAACCAGATCCAAAAGCTCTTCATCTTCAACTTGATCACATTTGTTCATGAAAACGACGATTGAAGGAACGTTTACCTGACGAGCCAATAGGATGTGCTCTTTTGTCTGAGGCATCGCACCATCAGCCGCTGATACACATAGAATAGCTCCATCCATCTGGGCCGCTCCGGTGATCATGTTCTTGATGTAGTCCGCGTGACCAGGACAGTCAATGTGAGCATAGTGACGGTTGTCTGTTTCGTACTCAAGGTGAGCAATGTTGATTGTTACCCCACGCTCTTTTTCTTCCGGAGCATTATCAATCGCATCATAAGCTTTCGCCTCTGCTTTACCAGTTTTTGCCAAGATCGTAGTAATGGCGGCACTTAAAGTTGTCTTACCATGGTCAACGTGACCGATAGTTCCGATGTTTAAGTGAGGTTTAGTTCTTACGAATTTTTCTTTAGCCATTTTCTTTGCTCCTCCGATAAATATAAATTATAAATTTTATGCTACTACTTTTCAGACTTCTTTTCTTCGCGAGCACCGACAATTTTATCTGCCACATGCTGCGGGACTATATCATAATAGGCCGGCTCCATGCTGAATGAAGCTCGCCCCTGAGAAAGTGAACGTATTGCGTTAACGTAGTTGAACATCTCGGCCAACGGAACATTACAACGGGTTGTTTTTAGATTGGCCCGCATGCCGGTCTCAACAATGATCGCACGACGGGTGTTAATGTCACCCATAACCGCGCTGTAGAATTCATCCGGCGACTCAAGCTCTACATTCATGATCGGCTCAAGCAGTACAGATTTACCCTTTTTAAGACCTTCCTTTAAAGCCGCCTTTGCCGCCAACTGGAACGCCAACTCGCTGGAGTCAACATCATGGTAGGAACCGTCATATAGGGTAACTTTGAAATCCGTTACTGGATATCCGGCAATAACACCGCTCAATGCTCCGTCCCGAATCCCTTTTTCAACTGGTTTGATAAATTCACGAGGAATGGCCCCACCTTTGATTTCATTGACGAAGATAATTCCGTCACCTTTTTTCTCGGTAGGCTCAATGTTGATCACAACGTGACCGTACTGCCCTCGACCACCTGTCTGTGTGATGTGTTTTCCAACGATATTTTCAGCTTTTTGCGTCAACGTTTCCTTGTAAGCAACTTCAGGTTTACCAACAGTAACTTCCAGGTTAAACTCTCTGCGCATACGGTCGACGATGATTTCAAGGTGAAGCTCGCCCATCCCTGAGATGATCGTTTGAGCGGTCTCTTGATCATAGTCCACACGTAAAGAAGGGTCTTCGTCTAGAAACTTCTTCAACGTAAGACCCATTTTATCTGAATCAGCTTTGGTTTTAGGCTCGATGGACATCGAGACGACTGGCTCAGGAATTTTCATATTTTCGAGTAGCACTTTATTGTTTGGATCACATAAAGTGTTACCGGATTTCGTATCCTTCAAACCAACCACGGCAACAATTTCACCGGCTTCGGCCTTCTGGACGATTTCCTGTTTATTGGAATGCATGACAACAATTTTGGAGATTCTTTCTTTCTTTTGCTCAGACGAATTGAAGACTTGAGAACCCGACTCGAGTACGCCTGAGTATACGCGCGTATAGAACAACTTTCCGACGTACGGATCAGTCGCGACTTTGAAGACCAACGCGCTAAGCGGCTCTTTTGGATCCGCGTGACGGTCAACCACCTCTTCCGGATCTGTCCCCGGAACAATTCCCTTAACCGGCGGAACATCCAGTGGACTTGGCAGGTATTCAGTAACCGCATCCAGCACCAATTGAACCCCTTTGTTTCTTAACGCGGTACCCGTAAGTACCGGAAGGAATTTATTCGCGATAACAGCTCGCCGGATCGCTGTCTTGAGCTCTTCAACGGAGATTTCCTGATCTTCCAGAAACTTTTCCGCAATTTCATCATCCGCATCTGCCAAGCGCTCGATCATCACTTTACGCGCTGCCTCAACCTTGTCTTTCCACTCGTCTGGAACGTCCCGCTCTTCAATACCACTACCATCGTCTGTTGTGTAGACATAATACTTTCGCTCGATCAAATCAAAAAGACCTGAGAAAACATCTTCCGTACCATCCGGTAATTGTAACGGTGCAGCATTTGCCCCAAGACGCTCACGGATTTGCTCCAACACGCGATCAAAACTCGCTCCCAGTCGGTCCAGCTTGTTGATAAACGCGATTCGAGGAACTCCATAGCGATCAGCCTGTCGCCAGACGGTTTCAGTCTGCGACTGCACCCCACTGGTCGCACATAGCACAACGACAGCTCCGTCCAGAACCTTCAAGGAACGCTCAACCTCGATCGTGAAATCAACGTGACCTGGTGTGTCAATGATGTTAAGCTTCTTGCCTTTCCAGAACGTAGTCGTATTCGCCGAGGTGATAGTAATACCGCGCTCTTGCTCCTGTTCCATCCAGTCCATCGTTGCGTTACCTTCGTCGACGGTACCAAGCTTATGGATTACACCTGTATAGTACAGAATTCGCTCTGACGTCGTCGTTTTTCCGGCGTCGATGTGCGCAATAATACCAAAGTTTCTATAATCCTCTAAGGGAGTTTTGTCAGCCATTTTCTTCCTCTATATTTGAATCGAACGTGAGTTCAATTTTTTATTTGATTACCACCGTAGATGGGCAAACGCTTTGTTTGACTCTGCCATCTTATGTGTGTCGTCACGTTTCTTGACCGCAGCTCCTTCGCCTTTGTAGGCGGCTAGTAGCTCATCAGCCAATTTAACTTTCATAGGACGACCTTTTTTCTTCTTAGCAAAGTCGCGAATCCATCTAAATGCCAAGGCATTGGCACGATTGGTTGGGACTTCAATCGGTACCTGGTACGTTGCCCCACCGACTCGTCGTGATTTAACCTCGAGTCGAGGACGTACGTTATCAATAGCCCGATTGAATACTTTGAGCGGATCATTTTCCTGAGTCTTTTGCTCCAGAATTTCGAACGCTCCGTAAACGATACTTTCCGCCGTTGTCTTTTTTCCCGAAAGCATCAGTGAGTTGATGAATTTGGCCACCAAACGACTGTTGTACTTCGGGTCGGCGAGTATCTCTCTTTTTTCTGCAGTACGTCTTCTCATTATCCTTGTTTTTCCTTTTTAGCTCCATATTTCGAACGAGACTTCTGCCGCTTTGCAACGCCGGCTGTATCCAGCGTTCCTCGCACGATATGGTATCGAACACCCGGCAAATCTTTAACCCGACCGCCTCTCACCAGAACGATGGAGTGTTCCTGCAAGTTGTGTCCTTCGCCCATGATGTAAGACGTGACTTCAAACTTGTTTGAAAGTCGAACCCTTGCAACTTTTCGCAACGCCGAGTTAGGCTTCTTCGGCGTCATTGTTTTTACCTGTAAACATACTCCACGTCGAAATGGACAATTTGCGAGAGCTGGAGATTTACTCTTGCTCTTCTTCGTCTTTCGGCGCTTCCTGATCAACTGTTGTATCGTCGGCATATTTCACCACTTCTATTTCGTTGTATTCTTTTAGTCCGGTCCCTGCCGGTATTAAATGACCTACTATTACGTTCTCTTTAAGTCCACATAAAAGGTCGAGTTTACCAGAAGAGGCGGCCTCTGTCAAGACCCTTGTCGTCTCCTGAAAACTTGCCGCAGAAATGAAACTATCTGTGGTTAAAGACACTTTCGTAATTCCCAGCAACAGCGGGGTCGCCTGAGCCGGTTTGCCTTTTTTGGCAAGAACCCTGGCATTTTCCTTCTTGAAGGTGTTCCGATCAATCTGCTCTCCGATCAAGAAAGTGGTATCTCCGGAATCCTCAATTTTAACCTTTTTCAGCATCTGTGCGATAATCAACTCAATGTGCTTATCGTTGATGCGCACCCCTTGAAGACGGTAAACTTCCTGAACTTCGTTCAGTAAATATTCCTGTAGAACTTTGTCCCCGCAAACTCGTAAGATATCGTGCGGAACAACCGGACCATCCGTCAGTTGCTGACCGGCGAAAACGCGATCCCCACGATAAACGTTAGGGTGCTTTCCGTGAGGGATGGTGTATTCGGCCGCCATCCCCGTCGAGCTTTTGATCAAAATAGTACGTCGTCCTTTCTTGTCTTCACCAAATTCGACAACCCCATCGATCTCGCTGATAACAGCCGGATCTTTGGGCTTACGAGCTTCAAACAACTCCGCAACTCGAGGCAGACCACCGGTGATGTCACGAGTTTTTCCAAGTCCACGTGGAATCTTAGCAATTAAGTCACCCGCATTGATCACTTGCTTATCCTGCACAAGAATGTGGGCGCCGATCGGGATTGAATAGATCCCGACGACTTCCTTTTTCTCGTCGGTGATAATAATTTGCGGATGATATTCTTGCTTGTGCTCAACAACGACACGCTCGGTAACACCTGTTACAGGGTTTTGCTCTTCTTGCACTGTGACTTCGTTGATAATGTCCTCAGAGTTGACGGTACCTTTTACCTCGGTAATGATCGGAATCGTGTACGGATCCCATGTAACGAACACAGCCTCTTCCTTTACCGAAGCACCGTCGGCAAACTTGATAATCGCCCCTTGAGGTAATTGGTAGCGTTCAAATTCGCGCCCGAATTCATTGTTGATACTAATCGACCCGTTCCGGTTAAGAACAATAAATTCGCTACCCTTCTCGACGACACGAAGCTGGTGATACTTAACCGTCCCCGCATTCTTGGCCTTGTAGAAAGACTGCTCAATAGATCGTGACGCCGTTCCACCGATGTGGAACGTACGCATAGTCAACTGAGTTCCAGGCTCACCGATACTCTGTGCAGCAATAGTTCCTACGGCCTCACCGATCTCAACTAGGCGTTGAGTCGCCAAGTTACGACCGTAGCATTTGACACACACTCCGCGATCGGCTTCGCATGTTAACGCGCTTCGAATCCGAACTTTTTCGATACCTAAGTGTTCAATAAGCTCTGCCCGTTCCTCGGTAATAACCTCACCCGACTCAACCACTTTTTGGTCAGTGACGACGTCGACGATACTATCCAGAGCTACCCGGCCCGTAATCCGCTCTTTAAGGCTAACCACGAGCTCATCACCTTCGACGATTGCCGCTACCGTGATTCCATTGAGCGTTCCGCAGTCGTGTTCCGTGACAACCATTTCCTGCGCCACGTCGACAAGACGACGAGTCAGATAACCGGCATCAGCTGTCTTCAGTGCCGTGTCAGCCAGACCTTTTCGCGCCCCGTGGGTAGAGATGAAGTACTCTAGTACGGTGAGACCTTCACGGAAACTAGCCGTAATCGGATTTTCAATAATCTCACCCGACGGCTTGGCCATCAATCCGCGCATACCCGACAGCTGTCGAATCTGCAACCGCGAACCTCGCGCCCCAGAATCAGCCATAATGAAAACCGGGTTAAAGTGATCCATCTGGTCAAATACCAAATCAGATAGCGCCTCGGTTGTGTGGGTCCAGACGTCGATGATTTTGTTGTACCGCTCACGTCCCGTGATGATCCCTTTACGATACTGATCTTCGACCTTATTAACCTCTTGGCGAGAATTTTTGAGGATACCCTCTTTTTGCTTTGGAATCGTCATATCCGCGATGGCAATAGATATACCCGCCAACGTTGCATTATTAAAACCAAGATCTTTGAGGTTATCCAGCAATTCGATGGTGGCTTTCTGTCCAAAATTTTTGTAACAGCTAGAGATGACCGCCCCGATTTTCTTCTTGTCGAGCAATTCGTTTACGAAGCCCATTTCTTCAGGAAGAATTTCGTTCATCAAAACTCGCCCGACGGTGGTCTCGATGATAGGTGTTTTATTCTCATCCTTAAGTTCACGGACTTTTTCCTGATCATCCTGAAGCGCCTCTTCCTGCGAAATAACCAGGGATGGCTTTTCTTCACCCCAAACAGGCTTGTGCAATTTAAGCTTAATACGCTCATGCAACTTCAGCATTCCATCGTTGTATGCGATGATGACTTCCTGCGGACCTGAAAAAATCTTGTCACGATCAGTTGGGTTTGGCTCTTCCTTAGTTGCATAGTACAATCCCAAAACCACATCCTGAGACGGAGACACAACTGGTCGCCCATCAGCCGGTGAAAACAAGTTATTGATGGAAAGCAGCTCGAGTCGGCATTCCATTTGAGCTTCAAGACTCAATGGAACGTGTACGGCCATCTGGTCTCCATCGAAGTCAGCGTTAAAAGCGGCACAGACCAATGGATGAAGTTTGATCGCTTTTCCTTCGACCAAAGTAGGATAAAACGCCTGCACACTCAAACGGTGAAGTGTCGGCGCTCGGTTCAACATGATCGGGTGATCTTGAATAACCTCGTCGAGGATATCCCAAACTTCAGCCTTGGCGCGCTCGACCATTCTCTTGGCGCCTTTGATTGTGTGAACAAATCCCTTTTCGCGTAATTTCCGGATGATAAACGGCTCGAAGAGTTCGAGCGCCATCTTCTTGGGCAGTCCGCACTGATGCAATTTTAGATTAGGCCCGACAACGATAACTGATCGACCGGAATAATCAACACGCTTCCCAAGCAGGTTCATACGGAAACGCCCCTGCTTTCCTTTCAGCATGTCTGAAAGCGACTTGAGCGGACGGTTTCCTGAGCCCAACACTGGACGTCCATGCCGACCATTGTCTAACAACGCATCAACCGCCTCTTGAAGCATTCGCTTTTCGTTACGGCAAATAATCTCCGGTGCATTCAAGTCAATCAATTTCTTGAGTCGATTGTTACGGTTGATTACCCGACGATATAAATCATTCAAATCAGATGTCGCAAAGCGGCCACCTTCCAGTGGAACCAATGGACGAAGATCCGGAGGAATCACTGGCAATACATCAAGCACCATCCACTCCGCTTCATTGTTTGAGCTATTGAAATCCTCAACAATCTTAAGCGTCTTGGCAATTTTCTTAGCATTCGTACCTGTCGGGTTCGCTTTTTCCAAATCTTTGCGCAATTTGACACAAAGTTCATCTAGATTAATATCCTTGAGCAATTCACGGACAGCCTCGGCTCCAATTTTTGCTTTGAACGCGCCGCCGTACTTGACAAGCGCATCCTGATATTCATCTTCAGATAAAAACTGTTTTTGTTTGAGTGGAGTTTCACCCGGGTCGATCACGATATATTCTTCGTAATAGATCAACTTCTCGAGATCCCTCAGTCCAATTTGCAGTAGAGCCGCCAAACGACTTGGTACGGCTTTATAGAACCAAATATGAGTTACCGGGCAGGCGAGATCAATATGCCCCATCCATTCTCGACGGACGGCGGATCGTGTAACCATAACCCCACATCGGTCACAGACGATTCCTTTAAACTTGATACCTTTGTACTTTCCGCAAGCACACTCCCAGTCCCGGACGGGTCCAAAAATCTTTTCACAAAACAAACCATCCTTCTCAGGCTTCAAAGTCCGATAGTTCAGCGTCTCTGCCTTCTTGACAACACCTCGTGACCATGATCGCATTACTTCTGCAGAAGCGATTTGAATCGTGATGTGATCTCTTTCTACAGTCTCTTCGGATTTCTTAGTCATATTCAGCTTTTCTCTTTTTTGTCTTTAGATTTATCTAAAATTTTCGGTGTCGCGCCTTCCTGAGCACCAACTCGAACCATCTTAATATCCAGACACAGCCCTTGGAGTTCCTTCACAAGAACATTGAACGATTCAGGCGTACCAGGTGTCAGTTTTTGCTGACCTTTGACAATGGCTTCGTACATACGGCTTCGACCCGTGACATCGTCACTCTTGACCGTCAGCATTTCCTGAAGTGTATACGCCGCACCGTATGCTTCTAGCGCCCATACCTCCATCTCACCAAAACGCTGTCCACCAAAATGAGCCTTACCACCCAGTGGCTGTTGCGTAACCAACGAGTATGGACCGATCGATCGAGCGTGAATCTTTTCATCAACAAGGTGATTTAGCTTCAACATGTAGATGATCCCGACCGTGACCTTTTGGTCAAACGGTTGCCCGGTATAACCGTCAAATACCGTGGTTTTTCCGTCTTCCGGTAAACCTGCTTCAGCTAAAGTCGAACGAATTTCGTCTTCGCTAGCGCCGTTAAATACAGGTGTTTCCGAGTAGAAGCCCAATGCCCGTGCAGCCCATCCAAGATGTGTCTCAAGCAACTGCCCCACATTCATTCGAGAAGGCACACCCAATGGATTTAACACGATATCAACAGACGATCCATCCTCCAAGAATGGCATGTCTTGCTCGGGAAGAATACGAGATACAATCCCTTTGTTTCCGTGACGACCGGCCATCTTGTCACCTTCTGACAGCTTACGCTTGGTTGCCACGTAAACGATAACTCGCTTTAACACACCGGCTGGAAGCTCATCTCCACGCTTGACGCGCTCGATCTCATTAAGCTCTTCTTCTTCCAACTCAGCCATTTTGTCACGATCAAAACGTAAAACTTCATATTCGTCTGATTCGTCATCAAAATCACTCATTTTGAGTTTACTAATCTTGCTCTTGGCCACACCAAGCGCTAGTAATTTCTTTTCCTTCTCTTCCGCCTGGAATTCACGCTCCTGGGCGTAGTAAGCTTTGATTTTCTCAATTGCTTCCGTTTCTTTGGCCTTGTCAACTTTACTCTTGCGGCCGCGTTCGTTACGCTGGAAAATCTCTGTGTTGACAACAACACCTTCAATCCCGGGCGATAAAGTAAGCGATGTATCACGAATGTCAGCCGCTTTTTCCCCGAAAATAGCCCGTAGCAAACGCTCTTCAGGCGATAACTCTTTTTCACTTTTAGGTGTAACCTTACCGACGAGAATGTCACCGGACTTGACTTCGGCACCAATACGGATAATCCCATCCTCGTTAAGGTTGTTGAGTGAATCTTCGCTCACATTTGGAATATCTCGCGTGATTTCTTCATTACCCAGACGCGTCTCGCGACATTCAACTTCAAATTTTTCGACATGAATGGACGTAAAAACATCATCCCGAACAATACGTTCATTGATTAGAATCGCATCCTCAAAGTTGTAGCCTCGCCATGGCATGAATGCGACCAAAACGTTTCGCCCCAGTGACAATCGACCATGCTGCGTACCAATACCGTCAGCGATAGTCTGCCCCGCCTTGACTTTCTCACCGATACCGACAAGAGGGCGCTGATGAATACACGTATTAGCATTCGTTCGTTGATAATTTTTTAGTGGGTATACTGTTTTGTCGATGACAATCTCGGAAGCGTCAACTTTGGTTACCGTGCCGCTTTCTTTCGCTAGTACGACAACACCTGAATCACGTGCTACCTTGCCTTCCATACCTGTTCCGACTCGTGGCACTTCTGGACACATAAGCGGAACGGCTTGGCGCTGCATGTTTGACCCCATCAAAGCACGGTTCGCGTCGTCGTGCTCAAGAAACGGAATCAAGGAAGCCGCTACCGACACGATCTGCTTCGGGGACACATCCATGTACCCGATATCCTTGGGCCTGACGCGTGGAAAATCAGTCTTATATCTGCACAGAACATCCTCCGTCTCAAAGGCTCCATCCTCCGCCACAGGCGCGTTGGCCTGCGCTACGTACTCGCCCTGATCCATATCAGCCGTCAAATATTCAATCTTTTTGGACACCTTCCCATCGACAACTTTTCGGTAAGGTGTTTCAATGAATCCAAGATCGTTGACCCGCGCGCAGTTGGTAAGGGAGGCGATCAACCCAATGTTTGGACCTTCCGGAGTCTCAATTGGACACACACGACCATAGTGAGTAGGATGCACGTCACGAACCTCAAAACCAGCCCGCTCGCGTGACAAACCTCCTGGTCCAAGCGCGGATAGACGGCGCTTGTGTGTCATTTCAGACAGTGGATTGACCTGGTCCATAAACTGGGACAACTGGCTTCTGGCAAAGAAATCCTGAATTTGATTTGAAAACAATCGTGAATTGATTAAATGGTGTGCGGTTAGGTTCTCGAAATTGGTCATAACAACCAGACGCTCTTTGATTGAACGCTCTAATCGAGCCAGACCGATACGAACCTGATTTTGGACAAGCTCCCCAACGGTCTTAATACGTCGGTTTCCAAGGTGATCGATATCATCTGTTTCCCCTCGACCTTCACGGAGTCCAACTAAATACCGCATGACTTCGGCGACAGTTCCGATGTCCAAGACTCGGTTATCCAGCGGAATGTCCATACCTAACTTACGATTGATAATGTGTCGACCGACTTTACTCAAGTCGTATCTTTTTGGCTCGAAGAACAATCGGAAGAACAGATTATCGGCAACTTCCACCGTGGCCGGCTCAGTTGGCCGCATCTTACGGTAGAAATCAAGCAACGCTTCTTCCTTGGTTTCGGTATGATCTTTCTCCAACGTCGCTTCCAGATACTTGAAGTCATCACCTAGAAGTTGCTGCATTTCGTCGGTCGTCGAGAGCCCCATAATCCTCAAAATCTGAGTTGCCGGAAAATTTCGACGTCGATCAATGTATGCCAATAAGACATTATTCAAATCATACTTGATCTCAAACCATGCGCCTCGGGACGGAATAATACGCCCGTGATACAAGGCCTTACCGGTTGGATGCATCTCAACCTCAAAAGAAACACCCGGCGGTCGCTGAATTTGCGAAACTACGACCCGCTCATCACCGTTGATGATAAACGTTCCGGTGTCCGTCATCAGCGGAAAATCACCGAAGTAAACTTCCTGCTCCTTGATATCGACCGGTGTAATCAGCCTTAGTTTGACCTTCAATGGAGCAGAAAATGTCATACCCCGACGCTTACATTCGATCGAGGAGTATTTTTCTTTTCCAAGCGTATAGTTGATGTACTCAAGTTTGATTTGACCATCGTAACTTTCAAGTGGAAACACCTCGGCAAAAACTTCTTCCAATCCATGATCGTCCCTTTTGTCCGGTTCGACATATCGCTGAAGAAAATTTTCGTAGGCCACCAATTGGATGTCCAGCAATTGAGGCAATTCGAAATTGTCTTGAAACTTACTGAAGTTTTTTATCGTTATTTTTTCCATGTATACTATACGCCCCGGTTAAAGGTTCATAAAAAGCAGACCGATTACTTGATTTCGACTTTTGCTCCAGCAGCCTCAAGCTTCTTCTTAAGCTCTTCAGCTTCCTCTTTAGAAACACCTTCTTTAACCGCTTTTGGTGCAGCTTCAACTAGATCCTTAGCTTCTTTCAGCCCTAGACTTGTTGCGCCACGAACTTCTTTAATAACGGCAATCTTCTGTGCTCCAGCTTCCGCCAAAATAACATCGAATTCAGTCTTTTCTTCGGCCGCTTCACCGCCACCAGCGGCTCCACCTGCCATTGGCATCATCATTCCGCCAGCCATTGGTGCTGCTGCCTGAATTCCCAATCGATCTTCCAATCCTTTAACTAGTTCAGATAGCTCAAGTGCAGTCAGACCCTCGATTGTCTTAGCGACTTCTTCCAATTTTGGTGAAAGCACAACGCTGTCTTTTTTATCTTCTGATTGTTCTGTCGCTGTATTCTCTTCAGCCATTTTAATTTCCTCCCTTTTTCTCGCTGTATTGTTTCAATATCGATAACAAATCGCGTGATTTTGCGTTTAAAGCCCCCGCTAATCGGGTTAGTGGAGCTTGAATTGTTCCTAATAGTGTGGATAGCAAAACTTCCCTTGGTGGTAAATCTGACAAGACCTTGACATCAGCATCTGCCAATACACGTCCATCCAACAGACCACCTTGAACGCTGACATTTTCCTTCTCCTTGGAAAATTCCACTAGAATTTTTGATACAGCCGCTGAATCCGCGCTTGTCCAAACAAAAGCTGTTTGGCTCGCTACTCGGTCAGCGAGAGCATCGTGTCCCAGCTCCTTGAGCGCATTCTCCGCAATTGAATTCTTGGAGACAAACATTGACGCTCCGGCCTTTTTCAAATCTTTTCGCAAATCACTTAAGACCAATCCAGACAAATTCGAAAAACTGACAACGAAAACACCTTCGTTGGTTTCGATCGCGTCTTTGATCCGGTTATTAAACTGCGTTCGGTATATTTTTCCTACTGTTGTCATAGCGCCACCTTTAAACCCGGCCCCATCGTCGTCGATAAAGAAACCGACTTGATCAGATTACCCTTTAGTGAAACCGGCTTAGCCTGATTAATTGCATCCAATAGCGTTTGGATGTTCTCTTTGATTTTATCCTTCGAAAACGACCGCTTTCCGACACCTACATGTATCCCTGCCTGCTTGTCCGATTTGAATTCGATCTTTCCGGCCTTCACATCCGCAATCGCCTTTTCGATATCTGTCGTTACGGTTCCCGCCTTTGGCGTTGGCATAAGTCCGCGAGGGCCCAAAACCTTACCCAGCTTGCTTAAATCCCGCATCATATCCGGAGACGCGATAACCACATCAAAATCCAAAAATCCTTTGGAAACTTTGTCGATCAGTTCCGTGGAACCGACATAATCGGCCCCCGCCTCTTTGGCCTTGCTTTCCATCTCGCCTTTGCAGAACACGGCGATTCGGACCGTCTTACCAATCCCGTGCGGAAGAACAACAGTCCCTCGAACGATTTGATCCGATGACTTGGGATTAACTGTTAATGCAAAGTGCAATTCAACAGATTCATCAAACTTTACTTTTGGAAATTTCTCAATACTACCGATCGCCTCATCCAATGAGTATACTTTTTCGGCATCAAACAGCTTGCGAGCTTCTTTCATTCGTTTGCTTGTATGTCCCATTATTCCTTCACCTCAATTCCCATGCTACGGGCGGTTCCCATAATCGTTTTGATCGCCTCGTCAAGATTTTCAGTATTTAAATCTTCCATTTTGGTTTTGGCAATTTCCTTGATCTGCGCCATATCCAGAGACCCGATCATTTCTTTGCCAGCCATGCCTGAGGCCTTGGCCAGATTCGCAGCCTTCTTCAACAAAACTGAACTCGGAGGGGTCTTGATGATAAAGTCAAATGATTTGTCCTTGTACACCGAGATGACCGCCGGCAAGATTAAACCTTCCCTGCCTTTGGTTTTTTCATTGAACGCCTTGCAGAACCCCATGATGTTAACACCATGCTGACCCAGCGCCGGACCTACTGGCGGTGCCGGATTGGCCTGCCCTGCCGGAACGTATAACTTTATTTGCGCAACAACTTCCTTAGCCATAACATTAACTCCAAATTAACAATCCGTCACATGACGGCTTCATTGACCTTATAACTTTTCAACCTGCCAATATTCCAGCTCTACCAGTGTAGAACGTCCGAATATGGATACGCTGACTTTGAGTTTTCCGCGGTCGGGATAGACATCGGTGACCGCTCCATTGAAATTCGCGAATGGCCCCTGGGCAATTCTGATAGACTCGCCGATCTCAAACGTTGTTTTCGGCATCGGCTTGACTTCGGTATCTTCTGTTCGCTGCAAAATGCGCTTTACTTCATCTTCGGTGATCGGTGCCGGCTTTCGTCCTGGACCAATAAATCCGGTAATTCCTGGTGTCGTTTTGACCAGATACCAACTTTCCTTGCTCATGTCCATCTTGATCAAGATGTAACCCGGAAAAAACTTTCGGGATGTAATTCGTTTTTTACCGGACC
Source organism: bacterium (assembly GCA_030429765.1). Lineage (GTDB taxonomy): Bacteria > Omnitrophota > Gorgyraeia > Zapsychrales > Zapsychraceae > JAGOSC01. Next base: position 212,880 of record JAUIER010000002.1, read on the forward strand.
GAACTTCGGAAACCTGCTCTGTCGGAACGACGATTTCTTCGACATATTTTTTCAAATCTGTCGAGGCCATCTTGCTTTCAAGTCCCGCTCTAGCCTTCTCTTCGGAACCAGTTTGTGTATGGATAACGTACCACTTCATTTCGCTCATAAGTCGATTACCTGATAATGATTCCTAGCAACTTTGAAAGAACAAAATCACATGCGGCGATGAAGCAGCCCAGGAATGCTGAACTGATAATAACCACATACGTTGCGTCCCAAAGATCTTTTTTGGTGGTCCATGAAACTTTTTTGAGTTCGACAACTACTTCGCTAATAAATTTTTTGATTTTTCCAAACATAACGTGATTACCGAGTTTTGTTGATTTTTAGGACACCACTGTATTTTAAAAAACAGGCCTGGTTGGATTCGAACCAACATCACACGGTTTTGGAGACCGTTGCTCTACCAATTGGAGCTACAGGCCTAAAGCCTTTCGACTCCAAATCTACTTCTTCACTTCACGGTGCAGCGTATGCTTTCGCAAATGCGGACAATACTTTTTCAGCTCCAGACGCTCCGGGTGCTTTTTTTTGTCCTTCTTAGTCGTGTAGTTGATGCGACCGGATTCTTCGCACTTAAGCAAAATTGTTTCTCGGTTGTTTTTTTTCTTTGCCATCGGAATAACCTATACTTGAAATCTTTTTAATTTAAGCCCCCGACCGGACTTGAACCGGAGACCTCGTCCTTACCAAGGACGTGCTCTACCAACTGAGCTACAGGGGCAGACCTTTATTCTCAATTTTGTTGACAGAAATTATACATAGTTGATCAATTATATATAATAAGTAATCAAGTATATATATTTTTATTGGTTTGTCAAGTTTTTTATTTAAACTATAGTTTTGCTAACTAATACGTAATTCAATCACTTACAACTTTTGGCTATTTATGATAATTCCAAAAAACGCCGTTTGCCAATCTTTAGGACTCCAGGTCGCAATTCCCAATTCTCATCTTCTAACTTATTGCCATCAAATGAGATAGCGCCTTGTTGCAGTAACCGTCTCACCTCTTTCTTAGAAGACACCATCTTACAATCTGTCAGCACAGTCAAAATATTCGCACCGTCCTTCAGATCACTTAGCCGGCACACCGGCATATTCTCCGGGGTCTGGTGCTGACTAAAAACCTTTTCAAAACCCTGTCGCGCCGAGAGAGCCGCAGCCTCATCATGAAACTGCTGAACAATCTGCCCGGCCAATTGGAGCTTGGCCTCTTTGGGATGCAAATCCTTAACTGAATCCAGATCGGTATCTGTCAAATACTCGTAGTACTTCATCATTAGTTCATCACTGATCGACATCACTTTGCCAAATATCTCGTCGGGAGACTCATTAATACCGATGTAATTGTCCAACGACTTACTCATCTTTTTGACGCCGTCTGTTCCTTCAAGAAGCGGGGTCATCATCACAACCTGCGGATTTTGGGACAAATTTTCTTGCATTTGGCGCCCCATCAACAGATTAAATTTCTGATCATTGCCCCCCAACTCGACATCGGCTTTAAGATGCACCGAGTCGTACCCCTGGAGCAACGGATATAAAAATTCCAGGATACTGATCTCCTTACCGTCATCGTATCTTTTCTTAAAATCCGCTCGGGCCAACATCTGAGCGACGGTCGCATGTGTAGTCAGTTCGACCACTTGTTGAGACGAAAGTCCATCTAACCATTGGCTGTTAAAGACGACGCGCGTCTTGGTCTCATCCAGAATCTTGAACACTTGCTGCTTGTACGTCTTGGCATTTTCCTCTATCTCACTACGGTCTAATTGCTTACGAAGTTTATCGCGCCCTGTCGGATCACCGATTTGAGCGGTAAAATCACCGATCAGAAAGTGCACTGTATGACCTAAATCCTGAAATTGCCTAAGTTTTCGAAGCAAAACCACATGGCCTAGATGGATATCGGGGGCCGTAGGATCGAAGCCGGCCTTGATGATGAGTGGCTGACCCGTTTCCTGACTCTTGATGAGCTTTTTCTTAAGACTTTCGGTGTTGATAATTTCGGTGGTGCCGCGGGATAGAATTTTGAGGATGTCTGGAATTGACATAATACGATTGGGTGTGGGTTTAAAAAATGGCACCCTTCCCCTATATAAAGGGAAAGAGTGCCATGTATACTGAAGCGTGAGCCTTAGATTTTAGCGCTTACGCCAATTTTCATTTGATCGACGTCGACCTTGATGATCTTGATACGTAATTTGTCACCTGGTTGCAACGCGTCAGCCTTTTCTTTGTCAATCTCCGACGAGTAGACCAGAGCTTCAACCTCGTCGTCTAATTTGACGAATACACCAAAGTTGGAGTTCAACACAACCTCGGCATCCATTTCTGTATCAACCGGATACTTCTCCGCAATTGACGGCCATGGATTTTCAGATAATTGCTTGAGCCCGAGATTGATCTTTCGATTGTCTGGATCTACGGCGAGGACAACGACCTCAACCTCCTGACCTTTTTCAAGGACATCTTGAGGATGATTTATCTTTCGTGTCCAGGACATGTCAGAGATGTGGATCATTCCCTCTAAGCCTGAAGAAAGCTCCACAAAGGCACCATAATCGGTGAATCCGCGGACACTTCCCTTAACACTCGAATTGACCTTGTATTGACCGACAGCGTCCTGCCAAGGATTTTCTTCCAACTGCTTCATACTCAATGAGATACGCTTGGAATCCTTGTCGACATTGATAATTTGCACATCAATCTCGTCACCAACTTTGAACATTTCCTGCGGATTGACAAGCTTTTTCTGCCAGGTGATTTCAGAAGAGTGAAGCAAACCTTCGATTCCCTTCTCAATTTCAACGAAAACCCCATATGGCATCACATTAACAACTCGCCCCTTGGTCCGCGTACCCGTAGGGTACTTTTCGTATATATCGTCCCATGGGTTAGAGACAATCTGCTTAAGCCCCAAGGAAACCTTGGAACCGCTTTGATCATAATCTAGAATCAAGACTTCGATCTTGTCACCAATGCTGACAATTTCAGACGGATGATTAATGCGAGTCCAACTCATGTCTGTGATATGAAGTAGTCCGTCCACACCGCCAAGGTCAATAAATGCCCCAAAGTCTGTAATTCCTTTAACAGTCCCGGTACGTTTTTGCCCTTTCTCGAGTTCGCCCCACAGTTTATCCCGAACCATGTCACGTTCTTTCTGAACCACTTCCCGTCTGGAAAGGATCAGATTCCGGCGAGCCTTGTTGAGTTTGGCAACCGTAAATGTATATTTGTTAGCCATAATCTCTTCAGCTGGAACTCCTTTGAACGCTGACAGAGACATAGGTAAGAAAGCTTCAACACCCTGAATGTCGACGATAAAACCACCTTTGACCTGTTTTACGATACGACCTTCAATTTGATCCCCTTCATTGATGGAGTCACCGATCTTCATCCATCCGCGAAGCTTCTCAGCTTTCAAGCGTGACAGAATCAATCGACCGTCGTCGTCCTCAATGGACTCAATTAACACATCAATTTCGGTATCCACCTCTAGATTTTCGACATTTCTAAACTCTTCAACCGACACAAAACCTTCGGATTTGAAACCGATGTCGACCACGGCTTCCTTTTCGTTGAAGGCTACAACCGTACCTTTGACGATTTCACCTTCCTTAATGTCGCGAAATGTATTTTGGTACATTTCCTCCATTAATGCTTGTTTGTTTTCACTCATTCGAATGACCTCTCTTTTTTTATTTTTTCAGACGTAAATACATACAGTTTCCATGCACTTATACGCCTGAAGATAGACATTATCCCAAAATAGTTTAATTTGTCAAACAAAAATTATCCGGCTAGAGGTGAGAAAATACTACGGGGCGAGGCTGTAAATCGATTTAAGAATTTTCTGGGAAATTTCGGGATATTTTTGATCGCGATTGATGGCGATCGGAGCCCCAATCTTGACCCGAACGGGATGAAACTTGAACCACTTGGCCCCGTTAGGCAGTGCCCCATCCGAACCTTCAATGTAGGCCGGAATCACGGCCACACCACTCTTTTGAGCAATGAATCCCACGCCCGGATTGGCCTTTTTCTGCCGATTGCCGGCACCTCTGGTGCCTTCAGGGAACAATATGAGGGGAATACCGCCTTTTAGACGCCTCAGCGCCTCCCGGAGCGCCCCGAAATCCGAAGCCCCCCGCTTGATCGGGAACGCGCCCATCCCGCGAAAGAGAAAATTCATGAGCGGCTTCTTGAATAGCTCTTCCTTGGCCAAAAAACTGAACCTACGCGGTCGACAAATACCTACGACAAACGGATCCAGGTTACTCACATGATTGCAAACCAGTATAAACGGCTTACCGGCCGGCAAATGTTCAACGCCCACAAATTTGGTACGGAAATAGATCAAATCCACAATCCGCATGAGCACGTAACATGGCCAGTAAATCATAGGCTATTTTCCGCTGAGAAATTCCTTACCAAGCTTGATGAGATCCCGGGCCTTCTTCAGCGATTTCGCCTCAGAATACGCGCGCACCATCGGTTCTGTCCCCGAAGGACGCAGCATCAGCCAGCTTTCATCTTCACAGATAAGCTTGACCCCATCCTCGGACTTAACCTCGACAACCTTCTTACCGAGGAGACTGGGAACCTGCATGAACTTTTCCTTATCGAACTTGAACCCATCCTTCAAATCGATCCCGGAGCGCTCGTAGTAGTACCGGCCGAACTCCTTTTCCATATCATTCAGCAGCTGCTTGATATTCTTGTTTTCGTAAACCATCATTTCCAGCAGCAATAGCCCCGCCAACGTCCCGTCCCGCTCTGGGATATAATCCTGAACCCCGATTCCACCGGCTTCTTCCCCGCCGGCGACAATTTCCTCAGTCACCATCAAGTCTGAGATGTATTTAAATCCCACCGCCGTCTCGTATAGCTTAAGATCCAGTTTATTGGCGATATGATCGATCATCGTCGTTCCGCACGTGGTTTTGACGACTCCGCCTTTGCGCCCACGATTGCGAACCAAATGAAGGATAACCAACCCCAATATCTTCTGCGGACTGATGTACTCTCCACCGGGTGCCGCCGCCGCGATTCGATCCGCATCACCGTCAAGAACCAGCCCAAGATCGAAATCCTCCGTCTTCATCTTTCTCAAAAGTTCCGGCAAATACTCAGCTATCGGTTCGGGTTTGACGCCCCCGAATGACGGATTGACATCATTATGCAGGTATTCCAGTTCAATCTGACTCCCCTTTATAACGTCCTGGAGAATGTCCCTCCCTGATCCGTACATCACATCCTGAATCACCTTGAACTTCGACTGCTTGATTCGCTTAAGATCAATGTACTTCTTCATGAATTTCTTATAGGCGATATTGAAGTTCTTAAACTGAATCATCCCTTCGTTCACCAGCTTTTCAAAATCGGCTTCCGGCACTGGCGATTTGCCTAAATATTTCTCGACGATATTGGTGATCTCCTCGGACGCGCCTCCGCCTTGGTCTGTCTTGATCTTGATTCCATTAAACTTGGCCGGATTATGGCTGGCGGTGATCATAACACCGCACACCCCCTTGATATCGACCACACCATAACTTAACGAAGGCGTTGGCAGGGCCCGATCGGAAAAAACCACTTCAATCCCATTTGCGGCCAAAACAGCCGCCACGGCCTGCGAAAACTCCAACCCCAAAAACCGAGCGTCATACCCCAAAGCCACACGTTTGGTTCCGTCCCGCTCGCTTAAATCCTTGTTGATCCAGTCACTCATCGCCTGAGCAACGATCCGGACATTTTCAAATGTAAAGTTGTCGGCAATCACCCCTCGCCAACCATCTGTCCCGAATTTGATCTGCTTTCGAATATTTTTTTTCATAGGTTTCCTCTGCGTTAACCGAATCAGCGATATATCTGATGTTTCTCTATGTACTTGTAAACCTTTTCTGGAAGCATGTAGCGAACTTCCTTGCCGGCCTTGATCCGTTGGCGGATCGTTGACGAGGCGATATCTATATCCGGCATTTCGACAACCCGGTAGTCAATTTTACTCTTGACCAGCGGACACCCTGGACGGTTTACACAAACAAATGTGACGAGTTTGGTTAAATCCTCTATCCGTTTCCAGTCTTTGAGACCAGGAATATTATCGCTGCCGATCAGAAAGTAAAATCGGTCAATCCCGGGATGTTTTTGCCTTAACTGCTCAACCGTGTCAATCGAATAGGACCGTCCCTCGCGTCTTACCTCGACCGCACTGGCCTTAAAATGAGGGTACAAAGCCACGGCCCGTTTGACCAATTCATAGCGGACAGCCCCCTCAATAATATTGTTCTTTCGTGCGTTGACCGGAATATTCGACGGGATAAAAATCACACCGTCCAACCGCAACGCCTCATATGCCGCCTGCGCCAAAGCCAGATGGCCGTTATGAATCGGATTAAACGTTCCGCCGAAAATCCCTACTCGCTTCATTACTTTGTCTGACCGCTTCCATGAATCTCGTACTTGTAGGTGGTCAATTCCTCCAATGCCATCGGTCCGCGCGCGTGTAGTTTATCGGTACTGATCCCCACTTCAGCGCCGAAGCCAAATTCATAGCCATCCGTGAAACGGGTGGACGCATTCACGTAAACACTGGATGAATCAACTGCTTTAAGAAATAAATCGGCTTCCTTTTTGTTCTTTGTAACAATGGCATCCGAATGACTGGAGCCGTAGGTATTGATATGATCAATCGCTTGCGCCGTGTCGTCCACAACCCTGACCGCGAGGATCAGATCCAAATATTCTTCCGGCCAATCGGACTCCTTGGCCGGCTTTGCCTTAGACTTCAAGATTTTGACGGTTGATTTATCTCCGCGAATCTCCACCCCGTGTTCAATCAGTTCGTCAGCGACCTTCGGTAAAAATTTTTCGGCAACCCCTCGATGCACCAGCATCGTTTCCATGGCATTGCATACGCCGGGACGTTGCACCTTTGCGTTAACACAGATCTGCTGCGCCATCGTCAAATCCGCTTTATCGCTCACATACGTATGACACACCCCTTTATAATGTTTAACGACGGGAATGTGTGAATGTTCCGCCACAAAACGGATCAAACCCTCGCCTCCACGCGGTACTATCAAATCCACATAGTCGCTCTGCTTCAGCAGAATATTGACCGATTCCCGGTCCGTTGAAGCAACCTGAACAATCGCTTCGACAGGAACGTCTGAATCTTTCAGGGCGTCTTTAATAACTTTGAATATCGCCTTGTTGGAGTAGTAGGCTTCCTTGCCGCCCTTGAGGATAACGGCATTTCCAGACTTGAGACAAAGTCCGATACAGTCGCTGGTAACATTCGGCCGGGATTCGTAGATAATGCCGATCACCCCGATTGGTGTGCGAACTTTCTTAATCTTCAGACCATTCGGACGCTCAAACGTCTTGATGACCTCACCCACAGGGTCTTTGATCTTCATGGTATCTTTCAGGCATTGAACCATGCCGGCGATACGCTTGTCATTCAGGAGCAGGCGATCAACAAGCGCGGCTGAATAATTTTCTTTCTCCGCGGCCTTGATATCTTTGCGGTTCTCTTTGACCAGATAATCGACATTATCCTGAATGCCGCGGATCATTCGCTTGAGCGCGTCATTTTTCTGACGCGTCGACAGCAAGGCCATGGCCTGTGCGGCCCGTTTGGCCTGTTGAACCGATTTCACTATTTTCTGACTCAAATCCCGACTCATGTCTTATCGCTCACTCAGAACTAAATTGTCTACGTGTATGACTTCGAGTTTTTCCTTGTTATCCGCGGCCTTTTGCAGCGCGGCATCCGAACAATTCACCAGACCACGGGCGATCTCTAGATCGTCCTGGTCCTTGATGATCACCACATCATCCTTCTTAAAATGACCATCCCACGCCGAAACACCGACGAGCAACAAACTATTTCCACCTTTAAGAAGCGCCGTCTTAGCCCCCTTATCGACAATGACCACACCTTTGGGTTTCGCTCCGAAGGATATCCAGTGTTTGCGCGCCAGCAACTTCTCTTCTTTTTCAACAAACAGCGTCCCGATACGTTCCCCCTTCAAAATCCGGGTGAGCACATTTTCGGTCTCGCCGTTGGCAATGATACACGGTATCTTGGCATGGGAGGCAATCTTGACGGCATCAAGCTTGGCTGTCATCCCGCCTTTAGACATCTGTTTATTGCTGGTACCTCCCGCGATCCCTTCAATCTCACGGGTAATCTCTTTGATCTCTTCAAACACTTTCTTTTGTCCGCTTTTAACTTCGTAAAGCCCCTCGACATCGGACAGGATGAGCAACAAATCCGCCTGGATCAAACTGGCCACCAGGGCCGACAATTTATCGTTGTCGCCGAATTTAATTTCGTCCGTAGATATTGTATCATTTTCGTTAACAATCGGGATGATTTTCCAATCGAACATCGCGCGGAAGGTTGAGCGCGCATTATTATATCGCAGCCGATTATCAAAGTCGTCCCAGGTCAGCAGAATCTGGGCACAGGTACTGTCGTTCTTTTTGAAGAATTCGTTGTAACGGTTCATCAGAACCGTTTGTCCCACAGCAGAGATGGCCTGAAGCGAGGCCAGATCGGCCGGCCGGAGTTTCTGGCTGAGCTCTCCCATCCCCAGAACAATCGCACCGGAGCTCACCAGCACCACATCAATACCCTTTTTCTGGACCTTGCAGATTTCCTCGACGAGGGATCTTAATTGAGCTACCCGCGGCTTCATTTTATAAGTCGCGATCACACTGGATCCGACCTTAATTACGATTCGCTTGATGGGTCTTGGGAATTTTCTGGGCATAGGATTTCAATAACTCGATCGACAAGCTCGTTAAGCCCGCGCTGTTCCAGAGCGGAAACTTCAATAACCTTGATATCTTTGTACTTTTTTCGGAAACGGGCCAGATGCGCTTCGGCCCCGTCTATATCCATTTTGTTGACGACAACCAGCTTTTCTTTGGCCGTCAGCCGCCGTCCGTATTCTCGAATCTCATGCTCGATCTTTTCGTAATCCTCCAGCGGATCGCGGCCTTCGGTACCGGCCATATCGATCATATGAATCAGAATCTTGGTCCGCTCAGCATGCCTCAGAAACCGGTCACCCAGCCCCTTGCCTTTGTGAGCCCCCTCGATAATTCCGGGTAAATCGGCGACAATAAAATCAAATTCTTCAGTTTTGACAATGCCCAGGATTGGCTTTTTGGTGGTAAAGGGGTAATTGGCGATCTTGGATTTGACCTTGGAAATGCTTGATATCAGCGTCGATTTGCCGGCATTTGGAAAACCGACAATTCCAACATCCGCAATTAACTTCAGCTCAAAGCCAAGCGTGCGCTCCCCGCCCTTGGTCGGTGGAACAGGAATTTTGCGCCGCATGTTGCCGATTCCGCCCAGACCGCCTTTGGCCACAATCACACTTTGCTGGTCCTGAGTCAGATCTTTAATGAGCAAATTCGTATCTAAGTCACGAACAATCGTTCCGATCGGCACCTTAAGGACACAATCCTTGCCCGATCTTCCCTTTTTGCCCTTGCTGCTGGCGTGCCCCCCGTTGGGAGCTTGATAATGCTGTTTGTATTTGAAGTCCAGAAGGGTTTGAATTCGTTTGTCGGCCTGTAGAACGATGTTGCCGCCATTTCCGCCATCGCCGCCATCCGGCCGCGGATGACGCATCCGCTTGTCGCGATAATAGCTTTCACATCCATTCCCTCCGTTACCGGCCTTGACAAATATTCTGGCCTCGTCGACGAATATCATGAATCAACGATTACGCAGCAATCTTTTGGATGCTGAGTGAAGTCAATTTTTGGCGATGTCCGATTTTGGATGAAGAATCTTTACGGCGTCGGTATTTGAACGCGGTGACTTTGTTGTCCTGACCGTGCTTGACCACCGTGGCCTTAACTTTGACATCTTTGAGGAACGGCTGCCCCACCCGCACATCGGATCCCTTCGCAAAAACCAAAACCTTATCTAGAGTAATATCTTTTCCTTCGTCCTCGTGAATTCGATTCGTGTCGATCACATCGCCTTCCGAAATTTTGTACTGAAATGATCCAATTTGAACAACCGCAAACATGTCAAGCCTCCTAAGATACAGATATGATTGAAAAACAGGCATTGATTCAATAGAATCGCCCGTATTAGTCCTAATATGAAGACTATAATTTAATGGAAATTAGGTGAATTTGCAACAAAAATCTTATGGCTAGGTGGCAAATTTGACCCGACCTCGACCGTCGCAATAGGGACATTTCTTGAAAGAAATCGATTCGATGGTCTTACCTGTCCGGGCTCGGGTCATCTCAACCAGCCCCAACGGCGAGATCTTGTAGACCTCGGTCTTGGCATGATCGCGGGCCAACGCCTTCTGTAAAGCATCCAGCACCTTACGTTTATGTTCTTCACGCGTCATGTCGATAAAATCGATCACGATGATACCCCCTAAATCCCTCAGCCGCAACTGGCGAGCAATCTCGGGTACCACCTCCATGTTGACCATAAAGGCCGCCTCACCGGGTGAGGCCTTGGTCTTGAATTTGCCGCTGTTCACATCGACAACGATCAAGCCCTCGGTGGGTTCAATGACAACGTAGGCGCCGGATTTTACATAGACATTGGTGTCATAGATCTTGTTGAGCTCTTTCGAGACATTCTTGGCATCAAACAACGGCGTTTTGCCTTCGTACAGCTCGATCTTATTGACCATCGTCCGGCCGATTAAGGTCTGAACAAACTTACGAATCCGTTGGTATTGATCTTCATTGTCGATGATGAGTTTATCAACTTTATCTGTGAGATAATCCCGTACAATCTTCCAGGTCAACTCTCCCTCTTCGTAAATCAAAGCAGGAGCTTTAACCTCTTCCGACTTTTTGAAGATCTTCTGCCAGATACTGTAAAGAAACTTGGCGTCGCGGTTGAGTTCGCGTTTGCCCTGCTTCTTGGAGGCTGTTCGAATGATGAATCCACCGGTCTTGGCAAAGCCGAATCCTTTGATGACTTCGCGCAGCCGTTGGCGCTCTTCCGAACTGTCAATTTTTTTGGAAACTCCCGTTTGGTAATCAAACGGCATGTAGACGACAAATCGTCCCGGAAGGGTAATGTGCGTGGTTAGACGAGCCCCCTTCTCACCAAACGGGTCTTTCACAACCTGCACCAAAATTTCCTGACCGACTTTCAGCGGCAAGGTCTTTGATTTGTGATTGTAACGCTGCCCGGCTTTGGCAGATTTCTTTGAAGGCTCTTTTTCTTTTTTGGAACGGCCCAGAATCTTATCAATAAGACTCCGGGGCTCCAGTTCCTGTTCTACATCTATACGAGGGCTGACGACGTCGGTCAGATACAAAAATCCGTTGCGTTCTTTACCAATGTTGACAAATGCTGCATTAATAGAAGGAAGGATCGATTCAACCTTCCCCTTGTAGATGTTTCCCAGCAGAGATTGATACCGATCGACCTCAATGTGAAAATCATCTACATGTCCATTTTCTATAATCGCAACAAGTCGCTCGCCCCTTTGGGTTTGAATAAGTATTTCTCGCGACAAGGCTTAACCTAAAAATCCTTTCTTCATGAATTGTCAATGATCCAGAGAACTCCGTTCAACAAACACTTTCTCCGGCTTGTCCATGATATAAACTTTTTGTGCCGCAAAGTGAAATACTATCGTCCTGAAGCTAATTCAGGGGTCACGATATGCGGCGTGATAAATATTACCAAATCTGTCTTTGTTACAGAAGACTCGGTCTTCGTGAAGGCCAGACCCAAGATCGGCACATCACCAAGAATTGGTGTTTTCTTCTTTGTTTCTGTAACCTGGTCCGTGATGAGACCGGCGATAACCAATGTGTCACCGTCCTTGACCATAACGCGTGTTGTGGTCGACTCATTGCTCAGACGCGGCAATGTGGTATTTTCGACGGTTACAAAATCCAGAATGGCTGTAATTTTCGGCTGGACGTCCAATGTCACGTAGCCGGCATTGTTGACATGCGGCGTCACATTGAAGATGATCCCGATATCCTTGTATTCCCAACCGGATACCTGCAAACGGGCTTGTTCCTCGTTATACGTGTATGTCGGGATCGGATACTGGCTTCCGACCGTAATTTCAGCTGGTTGGTTATCCAGCGTCACAATTCTCGGATTCTGTAATATATCAGTATCGCTACGAGATTTCAAGAGTTCAAATGCTGCCTGAACCTGAGAGAAATTGAGCGTTCCATAACTGAATTCCGTATTCGCGTTTCCGGCTGTGGTATCCGGCCCAGGGAATGGATCGGTGGCAAAGCGATTATCTGACCCATTACTGTCAAATGGCCATGTAATCGGCCGTTGAGAACCGGCTGCGGTGGCCTGAGTGATCCAGTCAATCCCCAGATTTTCAGCATCCGTGAAGTTCGTTTCCACGATTTTGGCCTCAATCAGGACCTGAGGTGTTGTTCGGTCCAATTTCTCGATCACATCACCCATAAGTGCAATCTGTTGAGGAGTATCGCTTACAATAATAGTATTAGTGCGTTCGTCAAAATTGATACTTCCTCGATCAGATTTCATTTTGTCGATGGATTCGATGATTTCTGAGGCACGGCCGAAATTCAGTACAAATGTTTCGGTTTCAAGTGGAATCTGCTCGGCCAGCAGCAAGGCGTCTTCGCGGCGTTGTTTGAGATTTTCAACCGTCGTAACCACGACGATGTTGCCTTTTTGCTCATATGCATATCCGTACGTCTGCACGATAACGTCCAAGGCTTCTTGCCATGGAACATCATTCAATTGAATCGAGACAACCCCCTGCACCTCAGGGCTGGCGACAATGTTGACCCCGCTCTTGAATGACAGGATCTTGAAAACATTGCGAATGTCCGCATCACGAAAGTCAAAACTGACATTGCCACTTTCAGACATCGAGACGGCATCCGACGGGATGTTCTGTGCGGCCGGCGCGGTTCCGCCCGACTGAGCATATCCGTAGGTGCTCACGCACATTACTGCGGCTGCGGTTAACAACACTTTTTTAAACATTTTTACTCCTCCTTTTTGAGCTTGAGCTTGAACACCTGCTGTCCTTTTTCAAGGACCACCCAGTCATCGGTGATCTCTTTGACAAGATACTGACCGATTTTGTCCGACGCCCTGACGATTTTTCCGTTAATCATGGCAATATTTCCCGCCGACCCTGACATAATTCCCTGCAGAGACAGATCAGTCAGCAACAAATCGTTTTCATAGTTGTTGATTGAACCTTCTGGCCCCACAAGTTCCCAGAATGGATCACGCTTGCCATTGTCATTGTATGTAAACCCCTCGTTTTCCTCCGCAGCTGCATTAAGTCCTATCCCCAATAAACCCAGGGCCAGCATCAATGACACGCTTTCCCGACGTGAAAATCTGATTTTCAGCTTCTTAAAGTTCTTCATAGACTATCGACTCCAACGTAAGTTTGATCACATGCTCCCGCTTATCTCCCGACGACGCCACCATCATCGTCTTCACTTTTAGGAATATTCCGCCTTTCTCCACCGCATCGATAAATTTACCAAAGTTGTGGTAACCCGCCCGCGCTTCTATTTCTATCGGCATGGAATAATAGACTCGATCTTCATTCTCCAGAATAATTTCCGAATCGATGTTATTCGGCATAATTTGATTGATCTTAACGTCATGTTTTAAAGCGATTTGCGACAAATGCTCAAGAATCAATGGCACCTCTTCCCGCAACTCCATCTTGCCATTCTCATCCGCGATTTTGGCCTCCAGACCAGCCATCTGCTTCTTGTACTGAGGTAAACGCTGGATGTCAGTCTTTGCTCTGGAAATATCATCGCTTAACTTTTTAATCTCAGGATTTATCTTCGTCAGTGTAGCCAACTGCGGACGCATCAACACAAAGTAGTCCAGCAAAAAGACGACCAGCAAAATCCCGCCGAGAATATAGTAGATCGTTTTATCATCGAGTTTTTCGACCGTTGATGATATCTTTTCTTTCACGTCCATAACTATTCGCCCGCCTTTTGATCTTCGTCTTCTTCGTTAGCCTTGGCAATTTTTGTCGTGATGAGAAAGTCAGCGATATCAATCTTACCCTGTGATCGTCGCTGAATAGAGCCCAACTCAAGTTCTGACAATCCCACAAAAAACAACGGATGCTTCTTGAGCTTCGCCGTAAAATTGTGCACGCTGATCATTTCGTTCTGCTGACGGGAAATCGCGCTTCCCTCAATAAAGAACATCTCATCATTCAACGCAATCTTAGATAACCACACCCCGCGAGGCATATTGTCACTGATGGCGTTTAATTTTTGCGCCCAGAGGATCACTTCTCCTCCAGAAATGGCGGCAATATCTTTATATTTATTCTGCAGTAGACGCATTTCCTTGACGACCTCATCCGCCTGCTGCTTCTGCGGCTCGATCTGGGCCCACTCCGCTTTGAGCTGCTTGTGTTGCTTGAGTTTGGTCACATTGACCATCAATAGCCCAACGTGAGCCAAAATAAGTAGAAACAACAATCCTCCGGCCGAACCGATCACCACCTCCAGAGGTATTTTCATTCCTCCCAACAATTGCTTCTTCTTTTTCTTTTTCAGATTTGGCGGTAATAAATTAATCGTTATCATATTGATACAGTGCTAATCCCAAGGCCACACCAAGCCTGTTAGAGTTTTTCTCCAAATCTTGTATGGTAACTTGATCCGAAACTGTCAGATAGGCAAATGGATTCCATGACGACGCCTTTACCCCAAGCGTTTGTTCGAAACTATCGAGTAGATCCGTCAATTGAGATGCTCCGCCGGTAAAAATCAGTTCACTGACATCCATATTATTTTCCGTCGAGAAATAGTCAAAAGACAGCCGAACTTCCTGAATCAAATTCTGGATCGCCGAATCGTTAATGGCGGCAATCTCATCCTTTCGCTCACCCGGACTGCATTTAAGCCGCTCGGCTTCGGCAAAATCCACAGCCAAGGCATTTGCAATCCGTTTGGTTAAATCCCGTCCGCCGATGTAGATGTCTCGGTTAAATTTAGGCATATTACCGACCATGATCGTCAAGCTGCTGACCGTCTCGCCCATATCGATCAATCCCACGGCTTCCGGCTGAGATTCAGTCGGAACCACCACACTTCTGGCATTTGCCAAGGCTACCGGATTTATACCGATCAAATCGGCCTCGATCCCCAAATCACTCATCATTTTCAACCTAGCGTCGACAAGCTCTTTCTTAGCCGCCGCGGCCATCACCTTCATCTGTTTGGATTTACCTGACGGGTCCAGAATGTAACAATCGGTATAGATCTGGTCTTGAGTGAACGGAAAATACTTATCCGCCTCAATCGCAAACGAATTACGTAAATCTTCTAAGGACATACGAGGCATATCGATATACCGGATCAATGTCCCCTTACCATAAATGGATGTGAAAATATTTTCGACCGGATTCCTGAGCTTGTTCAAGGAAGCCTTTACTGCCGCTGCAGGATCATCCCCGCCGACGGGAATGATCGACCAATCCAATACCTGATAGCCATCTCCCTTGGCGATTAATTCCACCAGCTTGCAGGAATTGGTCCCGATGTCTAGCCCGACAGCAGATCCCTCTTTCTTGGTGGGAATAAATTTCCGAATCAGCCCAAAATATCCATCTAACAGTCTGCTCATATTTCCTCGCAACTTGGCGTCAAATAATTAACAATCTCGCTACAACGAAATTGTAAATATTTGACAAGGTACAGCTGAGTAAGTGTAGCTATTTCAATCAATTATAAAATTACAAATCAACTATATACTATTGCACTAGATTGACATCATCAAGAGGAATCTCATATATTATTTTCTGCCTCTTTTTGCGCTTCGTTTTGGATTGGGTCGGCTGTGATACATCAGAAGTTTCCAGATTCTCAGACACCTCTAGATCTGCGAAATCCGTAGATCGGGCTACCTGCTTCTGCGCCGTGATGGTTGAGATTGGGCTGGCTGGTGTCGTGATCGCCTGAGTTTGTTCCATTTCGCTGGCCACCCAGCCGTTGGCTAGGATAATTCCCGCAAAGATCATCACAACAAGTACAACCAGTGTGTTGAGCGTTTTGTTGGCTTTGGCGGACATTATGAATCTCCTTCCTGCCAGATCATTTTGTCCGTTATGTCGTTTGTAAAGGCGATGAAGGTGTTAAGTGACGGAAAGTACGGCGGAGCGTTTCCACTGGCCATCCGGTCGTCAAAGACAAAATTACGTCCGTATCCCGCCAACTGTGTTCCGGTGGAGCCATTAAACAATCCAAAGGCGCCGTAATAGTCCGAGATAACGCCGCCCAGCAGAGTAGCTGTCCCGCGGCCGCCCACACTCTGGTTGTTATAGCTATCCACCTGAAGGATTCCGGCCTTGGCCAACACGGTTCCATGCACATTAATGTCATTCGGAGCGGTAGTCCCAATCCGCACGTCTCCATTCCATGTCACAAGCCCCAGCAAATTGTCAGCCCCATTCGCATGCGGAGCCACGTATCCGACTTGACCGGGTGTACCCACCGCCGGCGTATAAGTTTGGTACTGAACGTGATCGCTGATGACAATATCATTATTGCTGGAAATTGTCAGGGCGGTATCCTGCTGGACCGTACCGCCCAAGCTGTCAATACTGCCATTGACATACACCACTGTCCCGACACCGTCCACACCGTCGGGGGTACCGCCATAGACGGCGGTTCCGCTGCTGGAATCTACAACGGTTGTTTGGTTGTTCACTCGATCAACGGTAATGATTTTATTACTGCCGCCGGACGTGATGTTATAGACCGCGTTATTGCTGCCATCGACAGACATCGTAATACTGCTATTTCCCTCGACGTAAATCCCGCCGGTCAAACTCGTCCCGTTATTGGGAACGTACACTCCGTTGCCCGAAATAGTGGCCGTGCCACGGGCTTGATCGACCAAGTCCTGCTGCTGTGATGCCGACGACAATGATATCGCGCTCACATCCCGGTTGAATCCGGCATTAAATGTCGGGATATCCTCTGTCCCGTTGAAATCCGCGTCGAGCAGTATCGGAGATCCGCTGTTGTAAAATCTGGTTAACTGTTCGACCTGGTCCACCTGACCGTCAAAAATCCCGCTGGGGTTTAGGGCAATATTGTACCGTCCATTGGTATGCAGCGGACCGGCAAAATTGGTCTTTCCGGTAAACCACACATTGGTTCCGTTTGGCAATGTCTGCTGATTTGTAAACAACGCATACTTCGCAAAATTGTCCCGCTGAACCCTTACCGTAAAATCTCCCGATGTAACGACGTCCTTACCAATGGATTGAGAACTTCCCGATGCCACAATACGGTAGTTAAAAGGAAAATCCCATGAATCGGCGGTTACCACCTGCGGATTGGTTTTTTCAGAGATCACAATATCGTACTGATAGGAACCGCTGCCCAGGGATGCCGTTTGCGTATATTCCGCATCCACTCCGTTCAACGTTAAGGCCGGACTCCCGCCATTCTCGACAAAAGCAATCAAAAACCCCACTCCGTCATTACTTGAAACATAACTCGTTGTCTGCGACACAAGTGTCGACGGGTTAGTGGCATTAACCGTATTGAGCATGTAGTTATTGATCAGCGTGTCGAGTCCATCCAGCGCGGCCTTGGCACCAGCCTCGGCAATGTAGAACGACTTAGCCATATCCAACTCTTTTTGAGCAATTCTACTCTCATGAATCGTTCGCAGAATAAATACACTGCTAAATCCCAATAAAACCACCACGATAAAAAGTGAAATAATAAGTGCAACCCCTCGTTCGTTATTAAGTCTCATATCGTCACCCCCTGTTTCGTAGCAGAACGTCCAAGCTGTCTGTCGTGGTTATCGCACGATTGTTATTGGTCGTACCCGAAGCCGTCACCGTTAAGGTAACGACATTGGAATCACCGCTAAGTACGGCCTGAAAGTTTGTAATATTCTGAGCGAATACGTCTGTCCGGACAACCGCATTTGATGCGTCCCTTACCCGACGCTCAAGCTGATTGTTGGCATTGATACCGTATTCGAGGTAACTGTAATCCACAGTGGTGCAGTCATTGTCGGCATCCATACAGGTGGAATCTGTACATCCGAATGTCAGGGGAGCGCCCCAGTTGGCAACATCACCGTTGGCATCGATAATACTCCCGGTCGATTCGCAGATGACCGGCATAAAAAATTGAAGAACATCCGTGGAATTTGGTCCCGTGTTATCATTGATCGTGACCTGCATCGCTCCGGTATTGTCAGAGCCGGACTCTCTCAGCTCTTTAGAAATCCTTTCAATGGTAAAGCGTAGATTTTCCTGAAGCTCAATTTGTGTCGCCGTAATCGCCCAACTGTTTTGCCCCGCACTCATCGACATAAATACGCCGCCAAACATGGCCAGAAATATGGCCACGGCTACTACCAGCTCCATCAGGCTCAAACCTTTATCCGATTGTATGAGATTACGCTGTTTCATTTTTCTCACCTATTCGTTGTACACAAACGTTACTAATTGCACGGTAGAATCAATCATCCCATTTCCGTTTGAATCTTCGCCGGCGTTCAGCACACCGTTGATATTCTGATCTTCTCCGACGACCAATCCATTCTTTTGCTGCCAACAGAATGATACCGTCACCTGCAACAAGTCCGGATCGGTATTATCAACATATGAAACGCCTGCTCCGTTGATATTCCCATCAAAAAATGGAACATTGTTGTAGGTCGCGAGGACCAGATTAAAATCCGTGTTTCGAATTTGCTCCATCCTACTTTTTGCAGCCCGTGTGGCCAGCGACTTGTTCTGTGACATCTCGTTGAGCTCCTGACACCGAATGTATGTCAGGATTATCCCGACAAAGGCCAGGATCATAATGACGGCCGCCACCATAATTTCGGCCAAGGCAAACCCATCCTCCTTTCGACATTGTCTAACACCAAACTTTTTCATTTTTGACCACCTTCATCCCGGCGATAAAAAGGGGAGCTTGGTCTAAACCAAAGCTCCCCTCATAGTACTCAACTGTAACGCTCTGGTTACGGTGTCAGAATCCCACCGGTTGTAACTGTATAGACTGTTGTACCTGACGTTCCGACTGTTACCGGCGTCGCTGTAAACGTGTACGCTCCGGCGTTCATTGTCGTACACGCATACGTGTAACCACTTCGCGCTGTACCGTCACAGAAGTCTTCGTTCAGATACGATGGTGTCGCCCCTGTCAATGATGACATGTTAAGCGGGTAGCTACCATTGTTGGCTGTCGCATAAGTTTCAGAAGCTGTTGACATTGAACGCAATGTACTTTGCGCCAACGCATCGTTCGCTGAGATCTTAGCGCGTAGCAAGTTTGGAATAGCGATCGCGGCTAACAGAGCGATAATCGCAACTACGATCATGATTTCAACCAGCGTAAAACCTTTTTGATTTAGTCTTTTCATTTCTTTTCCTCCTTGTGAATTCCGAGTCGTAAGTTAGGACGGAATTCCAGCGGAATTATGAAGGAATGATAACATGCACCCATACCGAAATAACCGTAAACTATTGACTCAATTTGAATTACGTTAATTTAAATAAATCTTAACGCCATGAATCCGAACTGTCAATTCATTAGCGAGATATTTATTTCCTGTAAAAGAGCAATAAAAAAACCTATTTTCCATCCGGAAAATAGGCACTTAGCCATGATGCTCAATGGCTGATTCGCGGTAACTGGCTACCCTTGCATTTCCTTATGCGGAGGGCCCTATAGCTTTGTGCCCCAACCTTTCGGATGGTTTACCTTTGTCACGAGGACAAATTGTAAGTCAATTGAAGTATAACACCCAATTTTACGGCTGTCAAACCTCATTGCTGAGAAATATTACCCGTATTGTTCAAACGCTCCCAATCGGACTCTAGCCGCGAAAATCGGCTCTTGAGCTGTTTGTTCTCCTGCTCAATAAAAGTCAGATTCTCCATCAGCATTTCGAGCTCCTGCTCAGAAATAGTGAAATCAATATTGTTCGTCCGGATCTTTGTGGTGGCCTTGTCTAGGACCTTTTCAAGGTTCCGCCCTTTGGAGCGAAGATCCGCGATACGTCCCTGGATCTGCCGGATAAATGATTCATTCTGACTATCAAGCCGCTTGATCGTAGCCGTCAACTCTTCTTTCTCCGCGTCACTATCCTTCATATACGTCTCCAGCAAGGTCTGCTTCTGCCGCAACAGATTATTCGCCTTACGCAGAGCTTGATAGCGGCCGATCATTCCGCCCTGCTCAATCTCAATGTCTTCCACACGCCGGTTGAGCTCCTCCAGATTGATTTGGCTCACCTCCAGCTTGGCCCGTAACTGCTGCTGAAGCTGCTGTTCCGATTTGATTTCCGGCGTGGCCCCACTCAGCTGGTCCCGTAAACTCTTGATCTCCGCCTTGGCCTTCTCAATGGCCCGCATCAACTCCACCTCTTCACCGGACTTGGCCTGCAATCGTTCCTGTAAAACTGAAGATCCCGACACGTCTGACCGCTGGATCATTGATGACTGACTATCACCCGACGTCGCCGTACCCCCTAAATCTCGAACCCGGCTGGCCCGGTATCGGGACTGCTCCCTGGGCTGCATCGCCTGCGTGCGAGTACGTTCAATCAGTTGTTCAAGACGCTTGATTTCCTGCTCGAGCCAAACATTGCGCTGTCGAACCATCTCGGCACTGTCCCTGAGATTGTTCAGACTGATCGATAAGGACTCGTCCGGTGAAATGTTCCACTGACCTTGAGCGTAAACATTGACCCCCGACAATAACGCAACCAGCACCAAAAAAGTTATGGATGATGACTTTATCATGATTAGATAATTTGGGTGATATTCATAATCGGCATGAATAAGGCGATAACGATGTATCCAATGACAATCCCCAGAACTCCGATGATCAGCGGTTCGATAATACTCGTCAAACCTTCCACCGCCGCATCGACCTGGTCATCGTAAAATTCCGAGATCTTCAGGAGCATTTTTTCCAGCTGACCGGACTTTTCACCAATAGCAATCATCCGGGTCACCATCGGCGGAAACACACCGCTCTTGGTTAGCGGCGGAGCGATACTCTCCCCCCCGCGGACGTTGTTCTTGACGTCATCGACAACCAACTCCAATACGCGGTTGCCGATCGTCTTGCCGACAATATCCAGCGATTCCAGGATGGGCACCCCGCTCTGGATCAGCGTGGCTAATGTCCGGCTAAATCGGCTGATTGCGACCTTCCGCAACAAGTCCCCGAATATCGGAAGCTTCAGCGTCGCCCCATCGAGAATGATTGCGCCGCGTTCGGTCTTGTGCCATTGCTTAAGAAGAAACACCAGACCTATAATTCCACCGATAACGAACAACAAATATTCTTTAAGAATGTTACTGACCGTAATCAAACCCTGGGTCATAGCCGGCAGCTCCGAATCAAACGATTCATAAATCCCGGCAAAAGTCGGTACAACCTTGACGAGTAGAATAACGGTGATGATGATCGACATCGAGACAACAACCGCCGGATAAATCAGCGCGGATTTGACTTTCCGCTTAAGCCGGAGGGTTTTCTCCATATAGAAGGAAACACGGTCTAATACCTTTGACAGGACCCCACCGGTCTCCCCGACCCGCACCATATTGACAAACAGCGTATCAAAGACGCTGGGATGTTTTGAAAATGCGACAGACAACGCGCTCCCGTGTGCGATATCTTCGGCAACTGTCCCAAGGACTTTCTTGAACATCGGATGCGTCACCTGATCCTGCAGGGCATCTAACCCCTGAACAATCGGAATCCCCGCGTCGACCATGGTGGCCAGCTGACGGGAAAATATAACAATTTCTTCGGGCTTGACCTTCTTGCCCTTAATCGTCGACTTCTTCTTCGCCGTCTCCTTCACCTCATTAATAGAGATGATAATCAGATTGCGTTTTCGAAGCTCGGAAATCACAGCGTTCTTGTCGTCAGCTGAAATTTTTCCGGAAATACTTTTTGATTCTTGATTTTTGGCGACGTACTTGAACGTACCCATAGGCATCCTTTGGTAGGAACAACATTCGGCCTGACAGCTTCGTATACCCACTTCAAGTATAATGGCTGTTTCGCTTTTGGCAAATGCCGTTCACCATAGTGTCCGCTGCTGAAGCGGACACAATTCCGACAATATATTATTCTAGCATTATTTAATTCGAAGAAAACAATGAAAGTGAATACTTTTCAATCAGTTGCGGTAATATCCCATGACTAGTCGCTGGCCGTGACCCGTAAAACTTCATCCAACGTTGTATCGCCGCGCACACACTTTTGCATGGCATCTTCGAATAACGTAGTCATCCCGTTCTCGCGCCGGGCATACTCCTTAATGGCGTCCGAGGATTCCCCCTTCAGCAATAAGGTGCGGATTTCATCATTCACCTCCAGCATCTCGGTAATCCCCAGCCGCCCCTTGTATCCGGATTGACGGCATTGATCACAACCCGCTCCTTCAAAAAACTTGTCTTCCGGTCGCAGCGTGTAACCCATCGTATTCAGCAAATCATGCGGAATATCAATCTCTTTGCGACATGACGAGCACAGTCGCCGGAACAGCCGCTGGGCACTGATCAGGAACAAACTTGAAGCCACAAGGAACGGTTCGACATCCATATCCACCAGTCGGGTCAACGCGCTGGCCGCGTCGTTGGTGTGAAGCGTGGAAAATACCAATTGACCGGTCAAAGACGCCTTGATCGCGATATCGGCCGTTTCTCCGTCACGGATCTCCCCGACCATAACGACGTCAGGACTCTGCCGCAAAATGGCCCGCAATCCTTCCGCGAAAGTCAGCCCGATGTCCGGCCGGGCCTGAATCTGCGTCAGCCCCTCGATCAAATATTCCACCGGATCTTCAACCGTGATGACGTTTTTATCCACGGTATTTAACAGACTGATCAAAGAGTACAGCGTGGTCGACTTTCCGCTTCCGGTAGGCCCGGTCACGAGCATCATCCCGAACGGTTTAACCGTGGCTTCTTCCAGAATGGTGAGAGCTCGATCATTGAAGCCCAACCCTTTGAGCCCCACCGACAGACTCCCTTTATCCAAAACCCGCATGACAATCTTTTCACCAAAGGTCGTCGGCAGCAATGACACCCGAAAATCCACTTCCTTATTTGCAATCTTGAGCTTGAACCGTCCGTCCTGAGGAATGTGCGCCATCGTGATATCCAGCCGCGACATAATCTTGATACGGACCACGACCGCATTCTGATTTTCCTTGGGGATATCTAAAATATTATTAAGAACACCATCAATCCGATACCGCACCTTCATCCCGTCGATCTTGGGTTCGATGTGAATGTCGGAGGCCCGCTGCTTGAGCGCTTCCTTAATAATCAGATTGACCATACGGATAATCGGCGCCTTCTCACTTTCATCAACCGAGCTATCCAGATCGTTTTCCTGATCTTCCTCGGAGATAATCTCGAAGTCGTCGACATCAATATCCTTACTGATATCCATGACGGTTGTCTCCAACCCGCCGCCATAATAGGAGTCAATCACTTTACCGATTTCCTCATGCGTACTCATTACGATATCAATATCTTTACCCGTGATATTCTTCAAGTCGTCAACGACAAAAATATTAAGTGGATCTGACACAGCAATGGTCAGTGAATCCTCGAGCAGAGACAGCGGGATGATACCATACTGACGGGATATTTTCTCAGGGATAATTTCCTGCAACGCCGGATCAATTTTATACTTGGATAGATTGATAAACGGGATATTCAGTTCACGGACGAGGATGACCAGCAGATCTTTTTCCTTGATCAACCCCTTCTCGACTAGTGCTTTTTCCAGACTGATACCACGCTGCTTCTGAAGAATCATGGCATCTTCAATGTCCTCACGTCGAACCTTTTTGGTCTCGATAAGAGTGTTAATCAATCTGTCTTTTAATGTCTTTGACATACTCTTTCCTAAACGGCATCATCCGGCGCCGTCACACGCAGCACCTCTTCAATAGTTGTCAAACCTTCCTGAGCCTTGGTCAAACCGTCTTCGCGCATCGTCCGCATGCCTTCTTTGCGGGCCTGATCTTTGATTTTAAATTCGCCCTTACGGCTGAGGATACATTCACGGATACCCGGTGAAACAACCAGAATCTCGGTGATACCTACCCGGCCGATGTAACCGGTATTGAAACATTTTTTACATCCGGCACCGCGGTACATTTCATACGAATCACTGGGGAACAAACGTGACAGGCCAATCTTTTCCGCTACGGAAGTTTCAACAGTATATTTTTCCTTGCAGTGCGGACAAATACGCCGCAATAGTCGCTGGGCGACGATGGCCAGCACGGATGAACAAATTAAAAACGGCTCAATCCCCATATTCATCATACGGATCACCGATCCCGCGGCCGTGGTGGTATGTAATGAACTTAACACAAGGTGACCGGTCAAAGCGGCTTTGACGGCGATGTCCAGGGTTTCTGAGTCACGAATTTCCCCGATCAAAATAATGTCCGGATCCTGCCGCAGAATCGACCGCAGACTCGCGGCAAAGGTCAATCCCATCTGCGGCTTGACGTTGACCTGATTGATCGTCGGCATTTGGTATTCAACCGGATCCTCGACGGTGACAATATTTTTCTCGGGCGAATCCACATACTTGAGAATCGAATAAAGCGTTGTGGTCTTCCCGCTTCCCGTCGGACCGCAGGTGAGGATCATTCCGTGCGGCTTGACCGCGCACTCTTTTAAGGCTTCCAGCGAACGGTCCTGAAATCCCAATTTGTCGACATCAAGGACCGTGCCTTCCTGGTCCAAAACCCGCAGTACAATCTTTTCGCCAAAGGCCGTCGGTAAAACGCTCACCCGAAAATCAACCTCTTTGTTGCCTGACAAAATGGTTTTAAAACGGCCATCCTGCGGCAACCGGTGTTCAGATATATCCAGATTGGAGATTACCTTGATGCGGGAGATAATCGGAAAATGCAGCACCTTGGCCAGCCGATCGATCTCACGGATGACCCCGTCGATTCGATAGCGGATCCGGACCGTCTTTTCCATGGGTTCAATAAAGACGTCACTCGCCTTGGCAATAACCGACTGTTGAATGATCGTATCCGTCAGGCGGATGATCGGCGCCTCTTCACCAATTTCCTCGACATTACTGGATTCCGCCCCGCCGACACCGTCTTTCACCAGCTCCATTTCTTCGGTATCACGCATGTCCTGCATGATATCGTCAAAGGTCTCCGAGGCCGCTTCAATCGCGCCTTCCTGCTCCTCCCGTTCAACATCCGCGTAATACTTCTCGATAGCGTCTTCGATCTCCGCGACCTTGGCGATAATCGGATTGATCGTGTAGCCGGTCAGAGCCTTGACATTGTCGATCGTGAATATATTAAGCGGATCGCCCATCGCGAGCGTCAAATGCTCACCCATTACCGAAATCGGCATAATCTTGTATTTTTCAGCCAGGGAACGGGGGATGATATCAATAACTTCAGGAAATACTTTCAGGCGGGAAATACTAATGATCGGCAGACCTAAACTTTCACTCAGCACCTGCGACAACGCGTCCTGATCGATCAATTCCATCTTGACCAGAATCCGACTGAGCTCCCCTCCGGACTTTTGCTGTTCACGCAGCGCTGCGTCCAAATCCTGTGCCGAAATCAAATCATCACGAATTAGTATTTGTTTAAGTCGATCCTTTAAGGAATCCATTAGTCTGTTTTGTAGTATTTTTCAATAGACTGCTTGATTTCCGTCGTCGTACTGACAAAGGTCTGGATCGTACAACCGGTGAGAATTTCTACATCCTCGGCGGCTTGAATGTTGAGTGGGTTGGACATGGCGAGCGTCAAGCTTTTACCGATTTTATCGATCGGAATCAGGCAAAATTGCCGACATATATTCTCCGGCACCGATTTGATGACCTCATCATCAATCTCGTAATTGGCCAGAGGCAGGTATGGAAATCCATACTGTGAGGTGAGAACCTGCGCGATATCTCTTTCCGTAACAAAATTCATCTCAACCAACACCTCACCCAACAGACCCCCCATTTCTTTCTGCTTGGCCAAGGCCAGATTGAGTTGATCATGGCTCAGCGCCCCTTTCTCAATGAGAAGCTGTCCGATTTGCTTGGTTGAAGTACGCTTGAATTGTTTCATGGTTCTCTCTTGTTTATGAAGTTCAGATTATTCAGATTCTACTATAGTTGTCGCCGGAGTACAAATCTTTAATCAGATAAGTTCCGCTAAAATATGGTCCTTTTCTTGCTGAGATTCAGCAAAAAGCCCATCATAATCACTGACACCAAAAACGAGGACCGGCCGTAACTGACCAAAGGTAATGTCAGCCCCACAATCGGAAACATCCCGATCACCATCCCGATATTGATAACCACCTGCAGGGTGTAAATTGAGACTATCCCCATGGTCACGATCATGCCGAACCGGTCTTTCATCTGCGCGGCAATCTGTATACTAGTCATGATAAGTATAAAATATAAAAACAGTAATGTCATCGTCCCGATCAATCCCCACTCCTCACCAATCACTGAAAAGATAAAATCGGTGTGCCGTTCAGGCAGGAAATTCAGCTGGTTCTGGGTCCCGGACAGCCAGCCCTTGCCGAAGATCTGCCCGGATCCGATGGCAATCTTGGATTGAATAATCGTATAGCCGGCCCCCAAAGGATCGATATTCGGATTCAAGAAGACCAGTAAGCGGTCTTTCTGGTAGGGTTTAAGGATCAGCCAGGCAAATGGGGATAGCACGGTACATAGTCCCAGGAACCCGAACACAATCTTATAGTCGATGCCGCCGGCAAACACCATTGTGATAAACATCCCGCCCAGCAACAAGGATGTCCCCAGATCCGGCTGTTTGAAGATCAGGAGCATCAAGAGGCCTGTCATCCCCAATGGAAACAGAAATTGGCGCACAAATTCCTGCGTCTTGGTAAAAAAGCCGAACGAGAGCACAGGTTTGCGGTCGCTAATGTAGCGTCCGAGCGCCAGGATCAGCGCCAACTTGGAGAGTTCCGAGGGTTGAAAGCTGATCGGTCCCAACTGAATCCAGCGCGTCGCCCCTAACGCATGACGCCCCATCACCAAAACCAGAATCAGCAACACCACATTTAACGCGTAGAATCCGTAGGCCACATCATAAAACCGCCGGTAGTCAATCTTGGACAGGATATACATGACGATAAATCCCAGCCCGGCACATACCAGTTGATCATAAAAAATCCGTTGAGTCACACGGACATTGTCATAGGTGGCGCTGTAAAGCGCAATCAACCCCATCCCGATGATCAAGATCGTGCAGCCCCACAATACTTTTTCAAGCGTCAGTCTCATTGTTAAATCAATCCGTCCCGTTTCATATGTAACAGCAATTGCCGGGTGATATTTACCGCGTTATGAGAAGATCCGCCGTGTTCCAGAAATACACAAAACGCCATATGTCCCTTGTCACTTTTGGTGTACCCCGCGAACCAGGCATGGTGATCTTTGTTCGGCGCCGACTGTGCCGTGCCTGTCTTTCCGGCGACGAAGATCTCGCGATTGTCCAGATCATGGGCCGTTCCTGTGTAATCGGTGACCGTCGCGCGCATACCCCGCTTGACCACCTTAAAGATTTCCTCGTCGATGTCTAACTGCCGCCTGTAATCAAACTGATTGACTTCAACGCCTCCGATCGATTTAATCAGATGCGGCCGAACCTCAACACCATCGTTGGCAATCGTTGACATCATCTGCGTTAATTGCAGCGGTGTACTTAAGACATCGCCCTGACCAATTGAAAAATTCAATGTGTCCCCCGGATACCATTGTCTCTTTTTGGATAATAATCCCTGCTTGCGATTGGGAATATGCCCCTGGGCCTCGTATGGCAGATCTATGTGCGTGAGCTGCCCCAATCCAAACATCAACGCGTATTGCGTAAGCAGATCGGCCCCCACCTTTAACCCCATCCGGTAGTAGTAGACATTGCACGAGTGGGCGATGGATTCGACCAGGTTTTGATCGCCATGAGGATAGGTGCAACCAAAACGAATCCCGCCCATCTGATGAAATCCCTTACAGTGATATGTCGAACTGGGCTTGATCTTTTTGGTGTGCAGCCCGCAGATCGCCACTGGAATCTTGAACACCGATCCCGGCGGAAACCGTCCGCTGATGGCCCGGTTCATCATCGGCGAATTCTCGTTGTTAAAGACATTGCCCTCCGCCTTTCGGATCTTGGGGTCAACAAAATAGTTGGGATCAAAACTTGGGGCGCTGGTCATGCCGATGATCTCGCCCGTCGCCGTATCCATCATAACGATGGCTCCGGGACGAT
Source organism: bacterium (assembly GCA_030429765.1). Taxonomy (GTDB): domain Bacteria; phylum Omnitrophota; class Gorgyraeia; order Zapsychrales; family Zapsychraceae; genus JAGOSC01. The sequence goes on from JAUIER010000002.1 coordinate 241,264, forward strand.
TACCCAAATATTTGGCCGCCAGCTCCTGCACACGGCTGTCGAGGGTCAGGGCAATATCTTTACCGCGCACCGGCTCCTTGAGGCTCAGCAACCGCACCTGCTGCCCGCGGCTGTTAACTTCGACCTGCAGTCCGCCTTCATCCCCCCGCAAATTGAGATCATAATACTCTTCAATCCCGGACTGTCCGACAACGCTCAGCGGCGAGTAACCATATTCTTTATAGCGCTTGATCGACGACCGATTGACCTTACCCACATAACCCAATACATGCGCGGAATTATTCTTCAGCGGATAATAGCGCTTGAAATTTTCCTCAACAAATAGACTTGGAAACCGATAACGGTTTTCTTCCAGAACAATCGCCTGCTGCTGGGCGATATCCGCCATCAATTGAACCGGCGCGAACGGAGTATTCTTCTTGGACTTGTATTGACGGATCAACCGGTCCTTATCCACCTCCAGCGTCTCACTCAAAAAATCAAAAAGAGAATCCATATCTTCGATCGCCTGAGGTGTAATCATCACATTATAGGCGATGCGGTTTTCAGCGATCGACACGCCATTGCGGTCATAAATCCGTCCGCGCCAGCCTTCCATCGGCACAACCCGAATACGATTATTTGTACTCAAGTTGAAATAATATCCGCCCTTAACCGCCTGAACGTAAAACAGACTCCCGGCGATGGACAAAAAAGCAATTATGACGACTATCCTAACAATCTTAATGCGCATCGTTTCAGTTTCCTAAATACATACCCGGTGACGAACAGCGTCGAGATAATCTCCGGAAGCATGATAATCTTGATGACCAATCCCAGCTGATGGATATTCTGGGAAATGATACATTGAAGAGATAAATTCAGCAAACAAATCAGGAACACCACGGAAAAGAGAGTCACCGGATTTCCTTTCTGGTAAATGAGCTTGGAAATCACCGTGGTCATAAACGCGCTGAACACAAACGCGAATGAATAAAACCCGAACAGATAAACCCCGAAACTGTCCTTAAAAACTCCGCCGAGAACTGCGGCCAGCAGACTGTATCGGATCCCCAGCGACAAATTGAGGTAAATGATCAGCAATAGCAACAGATTTGGCGTGTACTTCTGTCCAATAAGATTGATGCACAGAAGTTCAACAAAAAAGAACAGGCACACCGCCGCCACAGCTAAGAATATTTTCTTCATGACTATTTACTGAGGATTAAGACTTCTTCCAACTGAGAAAATGATACCGCCGGTTGAACAATACATTCCTTGGACATATTCGTGCGTCCCGGTCTGATTTCGATCACATCGCCAATGACCAAACTTTCCGGAAATGTGGTACTGAGTTTGGAGGTGATCACCTTGTCCCCGACGCGGATATCGGCATTTTCTTTGACAAACTTGAGGCGGCACATCCCCTCCAGCGTGCCGGATATAACCCCACTTTCCCGCGAACGCTGCACCATCACGGCCACACTGAACTGCGGATCCGTCAGCATGATGACTTTGGAATTTTGACCACTGACTTCGGCAATCTTGCCGACGACACCGATCTCATTTACCACGGGCTGCCCCAACTCGACCCCGTCGTCTTCGCCCTTATCAATAATAAAAGATGAGTTCCAGCGGGAAAGATCTCGCCCTACCACACTGGCGGCCGAAGCCGAGTAAACCAGTCGACGCTTAAAATCCAGCAGTTTCTCGAGGCGTGTATTTTCGCGGACGACCTCCTCCATCCCGACCAGCCGAGTCTTGAGACGATCCACTTCAAGTTTCTTTTTTTTGTACTCCTCGAAGGTACGATGGTAGTAGAGGATTTTCTTTAATTCAATCAGCGGAAAAGACACAATGCGGATAGGGCCGGAGAATAGATTGGCCACCGTAAACTTAAACGAGCCAAATAGTTTTGTTCGTGAAAAAAACAGGAAAAAAGGAATGAGAAGAATGAAGAGATAAACTAGATTTTTTCGATTATACTTGAACACATCAAGTCAACAGAAAGAGATAATATTGAGTTTATGTTTTGTATATCGAATCAACGATGAGCTAGAAATCCAGCTTGGTTTGAACGGTAATGCGACGTCGGAACTGATTCGGCATGCTTAACATTTGGCCCGTCCCCAACACAACCGCGGTCAGCGGATCATCGGCAATGTGAACGGGAAGCCCGGTTTCTTCGGCGATGCGTTTGTCGAGACCGCGCAGCAACGATCCGCCGCCCGCCATCACGATCCCGCGGTCGATCAAGTCCGCTGAAAGCTCCGGAGGTGTCTGTTCCAGCGTAGACTTAGAGGCGTCAACAATCGCCTGGACAGGATCAAACAAGGCCTCACGAATCTCCATCGAGGTGATTGAAATGGTCTTGGGCAGACCGGAAATCAGATCACGCCCGCGCACATCCATATTGAGTTCTTCTTCCATCGGATAGGCCGACCCGATGCGAATCTTGATCTCCTCGGCGGTACGCTCGCCCGTCATCAGGTTATAGGTCTTTCGCAAATACTCGATAATCGCCTGGTCCATCTCGTCTCCGGCAATACGAATGCTCTTCGCGTACACCAATCCCCCCATTGAAATAACGGCAAATTCGGTGGTACCACCTCCGATATCGACGATCATATTTCCCGCCGCTTCCTCCACCGGCAGTCCGACACCGATCGCGGCCGCCTTCGGCTCTTCGACCAGCTCGACAGAGCGGGCTCCGGCACGTTCCGCTGAATCGCGGACCGCCCGTTTTTCCACGGCCGTAATTCCCGACGGAATGGCGATGACCATGGCCGGGCTCAACAGTTTGCGGCGTCCATGGACCTTGCGGATAAAGTATTTAAGCATGGCTTCGGTGATCTCGAAATCAGAAATGACCCCGTCTTTCATGGGGCGTATGGCAATGATATTGCCCGGCGTGCGACCCAACATCTTTTTGGCATCCTCTCCCACGGCCACGACACGATTCGAGTCCTTCTCGATGGCCACAACCGAAGGTTCACACAGCACAACACCTTCACCTTTTACAAAGACCAAAGTCGTTGCGGTACCTAAATCTATGCCGATATCATTGGAGAATAAACCGAGGATGTAATTAACGCCTTTTCGACCAATCTTAAAAACTCTTTGTAACACCAAGATTACCTTTGGGTTAAGACTGTCCCACGACGGCGGGCAGACGTAAATCTAAACCGTGCCTCGCGTGCTAGACACACGCGAAACCTAATTCTGGGTCGATAACTTGCCTAATAATATATGAAAAGAAAAAATAAGTCAAACGATTTCTAGAACGCAAATAATGACAACTATTTCGGTAAAACCTTAGCGCCAATAGATTTAAAATCTTTGATAAACCCCGGATAGGATTTGTTGATGCAGTGAATATCCCTTAGCCGGACACCGACTTTCAGTCCTAGCACACAAAACGCCATCGCCAATCGATGATCGCGATGAGGATCGAGCAACCGGTCGGTTACAGGATTTTCGAGTGGATTGATCGTCATCTGGTCGGCTGTTTCCCGGATACGGGCCCCAACCTTTTCCAGCTCCTGACGCAGGTCCGTAATGCGGTCTGATTCCTTGACCCGGGCATGACCAATATCAACAAATGTTGTGGGCCGATTAGCGAAAAGGGCCAGGACACTCAGAATCGGCAGCAAATCCGGACAATGTTTCAGAGAAAACCGCCGTCCCCGCAGTTTCACCGGCCCCTTGACCCGGATCGAGCGGCTGGTTTTGCGAAGGATGACACCCATGCGCTCGAGGATGGGATAAATGTGACCGTCGGCCTGCAGCATGCCGGTATTGAGATGCCCCGTAAGCCGGACGTCCGAATCAGTCAGCACCGCGGCGGCCAATAGAAAGGCCGCGAGACCATCATCGGATGGGACAGTAAAACGCTTAAGCCCCCGGTACTTCTGCCGACCCGGCACCACAAAACGACGCGGCGACTTTTGGTCAATAGTGATACCGGCCCGTTGCAGCACATCCAGGGTCATATCGATATAATCCCGGCTGACCAACTTGCCTTCGAGCATGAGCTCCGACGTGTCGGACAGTTGCGGCAAGGTCATCAGTAGCGCCGAGATAAACTGACTGCTGATCGACCCGTCAATCGACACGCGGCCCGGCTGCATCGATCCGCCACGGATCTGAATGGGAATACCATCCTCACTCCCTTTCCCATCGATATCCACACCCATCGCACGGATGGTCTCAACCAAAAACCGATTGGGCCGTCCGACAAGCGTGCCGGATCCATCGATCACCGTCGGAGACTCCCTTAATGAAGCCAATGGCAAAAGTAGTCGCAAGGCCGTTCCCGATTCCTTGACGTTGATTGACTTGGGCAATGCCTTCTTGGGATCGGCCTTGACCGACCAGCAATTGTCTTCATCTTTCCCGACATCAGCCCCTAATGCCTGCGCCACGCGCGAAGCCACAAGGCTATCATCGCAATCGGATGGGTGAATAATCTGTGAACGACCGCCAAGTGCGGCTACAATAAACGCGCGGATCGAATAGGATTTAGACGCCGGCAGGAACACACTTCCCTTGAGCTGGTCTGTTGTTGGAATATGATAAGTGGTCATTTGGAAATGACTTGATCGTTTTTGCGGACCTGACCGCTGGTGAGTGGCGGAATAAAATCGGCGGCTGCCATTTCCGCTTGGGTACGGGTGATCTTGATATCACCGAGATAGTTGTCGCCGCGGTAGACGGACATGAACATGCCCTTTTGAACGCCGTCCTTTTCGCCAAGATTGATAACCACAAATTCGGTTTCAACATCGACGCTGAGAATACGGCCATTGGCATCACCGCCGACAGGCTCTCCCACGATTTGCGCGACGAGATCATCGCCTTCCTGATCAGATGGTTGGGTCACGACTATTTCACCCAATTTGATATCAGCATCATCACTGCCGCGTTGGGCCATACGCGCATTGGCCTGGCGGACCGCCGATGCAGCCGCGGCTCTTGTCGCGGCGGCTTGATTGGCCGCACTGGCAGCCTGCTTGGAAAGCTCATCCACCTTTTTGCGCAGTGTTTCCAGCTCTTCGTTCTGCTGGATTAATTCTTTATTTCGGTTTAACTCAACCTTGAGCTTGGCCTCAAGTTCCATGATCTTTTGCTCATAATCACCAAGCTTCGTGGAAATCTGTGAATTGAGATCGCCTTTTTCTTTCTTGAGCTTCTCAATCTGCTCCTTGAAGACCAATGTTTCCTTCTTGATCTCTTCGCGTAATCCTTTTTCCAGTTCAATCTCGTCGAGCAGACTATTGATGCGCGCGTCAGCTTCTTTGTTCTTTTCGTCCAACAAGAAATTTTTCTTCTCGATCTCTTTGAGCTCAGCCTTGACTTTTTCAAATTCCTTTTCGATGGTCGCCACATTACTTTCGGCTGTTTTACGCCGGTCGATTTCCACGTTGTAGAAAAACATGGATAAGGCCGTAAGGGTAATCAGCAGAATTCCGATAATCACTAGAAATATTGTTAAAACCTTGCCGCTACGATTGTTTTGTAAAGTCATATTTTCGCTCGATTCTGGGTTTGTCTATAGGATTTATATTATACCTATTATATACAAATCGATTTCGGTGTAAAGGAGTTAATTTAACCCTTTATTTTGGAATAGTTTGTGGAAATTCGCCCTATTTCGCCTTAAGGAATTCATCCGGCATTTTCGTCGAGAATGACAGCCACTTTTTAGAATCCGGATGTTTAAAGCCAATAGATTGCGCATGAAGGGCCAGGCGGGGGAATGTCGATCGTTTGCCGTACTTGGAATCTCCGAGGATGGGGTGCCCCAGATGGCGCATATGGACCCGCAGCTGATGGGTGCGTCCAGTGTGTGGATACAGAGCAATGAGCGTATGCTTATTATTCCGACGGATCACACGATACATCGTTCGCGCCTCTTTAGCCGAATCATCGTAGCGGACCATTTTCCGATCCCGATGTTTGGGATCCATCCCGATAGGCACATCAATCACGCCCTCATCAAATTCAACCTCTCCCTCCACGATCGCCACGTACTGCTTTTTCACCACCCGTTTCTGAAATTGCTTGGCCAGCTTGGTATGCGTGATGTTGTCCTTGGCAACAATCATAAGACCGGAGGTTTCTTCATCCAATCGATGAATAATGCCTGGCCGGAGGTGATCCGGATTAAAATCCGACAGCGAAATCTTTCGATACAGCAATGCATTGACCAGCGTTCCGCGGTATCGGCCGCGGGCCGGATGGACCAACAACCCACTGGGTTTGTTCACGATGACAAACTGAGGACTTTCGTAAAATATATCGATCGGGATGTCTTCTGGTTCAACATACTTCGGCGTCACAAATCCCTTGGGAATCGTGACACTGATGTCGTCACCCGTATTGATAAGATAGTTGGGTTTAACCGACTCTTCGTTAACCGTAACAAATCCCTGAGTGATAAGCTTCTTAACAAAAGAGCGCGACAGTTCCCCGTCCAATTTTTCAGCCAGATATACATCAATCCGGCTGTGATGATCCGGCGCGTAAACTTTGATTTGAACAGTAGTAGACATGATGGCTCGACGAGAAAATATAAATTAAGCGTCTTTTTCTGAACTCAGCTGAAAGCACTTAATCGCAATGATGGCCGCGCCGATAGTAATCGCCATATCGGCCACATTAAACACCGGCCAGATGCGCAGATCAATAAAATCGATCACGTACCCGTACACGATACGGTCAACCAGATTGCCAATTGCACCGGCGAGTATCAGTGAAAATCCGATGATGTAAGTCCTGTTTAGGGCCTCATCATTCTGGCGGTAATAGTAAATATTAAAAATAAGAAGGATAATAGCGATGATGGGAATCACAATAAAGACAATGCCCTGATCTTTAAAAAAACCAAAGGCAATTCCCGTATTGTGGACAAGCGACCAGTGAAAGACTCCGCGAATGACCGGGATCGATTCACCCAGATCCAGCAGGTCGGAGAAAAAAATCTTGGTGATCCGGTCGATGGCAACGAGACCGAATGTGACAAGAAGTGAAACGACAATATCGAATTGAGAGCGACCTCTCATAGGGACTTAGTATTGATTGGACTGTTCTAATTCTTCCTGATACTTCAGGCAATGTTCGGCATAAGGAATGGCTTTGAGACGGGCCTGTGTAATCGGCTTGCCCGTACCCAGACAAAAACCATAGGTTCCATCCTCAATCCGTTTGAGCGCCGCGTTGATTTTCTGCAGCACCTCCCGGTCATGTGAGGCCAAACCTAGGTTAAACTCTTTATCGTACATATCGGTGGCGACATCGGCCATGTGCTGAACGTGACCGGAGACGTCTCCGGAATCACCGGAACCACCTGTTGAATCTGACATATTTTTGATATCGTGAACAAGATCTTCACGTAGTTTGAGGAGCAGTTTCTTGTAGTATTCCAACTTTTTTGCATCTAGCTTCCTATTTGGCATAACAAAACTCCTTAAGTCGATGAGCGAACCAAGGGCCTTATGGCCTCTTCTAGATTTTTCGAACGGTGAAGTATACCGCTCTGCAGATGGGATGTCAAGCAAAAGCTATGATCCATATACCGCTGCAAGTATATCGCTTGATTCCGGGAAAGGCAAATTCCGGCTATTGGACGTACTTGGAGATAATCGGGGCCAGGGTAATCTTTTTCTGCTCCGGGATCACGTCCGGATCCGTGATGATCGCGTGCTTCAGGGCCTGCTGAGCCTTAAACTCTTTGAGGCGACCCACTTCGGGAATGGCCAGCTGGATGACCTTCTTGGCATTGGCTATATTCTGCTTGAGGTTGTTCATGATCACCTCCACCGTGACCGCATCATGGTCCGGATGCCAGCAGTCATAATCCGTCACCGAGCACAGTGAGGCATAGGCAATCTCGGCCTCACGGGCCAATTTGGCCTCGATCATATTGGTCATGCCGATGATGTCCATCCCCCAGCTGCGATACAGGTGAGATTCGGCCTTGGTGGAAAACTGCGGTCCTTCCATGTTGATATAGGTACCTTTTTCATGCACGGTCACACCCGCTTTTTGACAGCAGTCGATCAGCACTTTGGTGATTTCGGGTGAAACGGGTTCGTCCATGGAGACATGCGCGACAATACCTTCGGTAAAAAAACTGGTTTCCCGCGCCTTAAATGTCCGGTCGACAAATTGATCAGGAATGACAAAATCCATCGGCTTCATATCTTCGCGCAAACTGCCGCAGGCGGACACACTTAAAATGGCATCGACCCCCAGCCGTTTCATCTCGTAAATATTGGCCCGGTAATTGACCTCGCTCGGGGAAATGCTATGACCGCGTCCGTGACGCGACAAAAATACCACCTCCACATCCCCAAAACGTCCGGCCATAAAACGACCCGACGGCTGACCAAACGGCGTGTCGACGATCATCAGGTCATCCGTGATATCCACCCCTTCGATTTCGTATAGCCCACTACCACCGATAATTCCAATTTTCGCCATGTGTCACCTCGACAATTGTTTTGCCCGCTGTTGGGCGGCTTTTAAAGCCTGTTTAACTATCACCTGAAATTTTTTCTGTTGCAGCACCGCCAACGCCGCAGCGGTGGTCCCGCCTTTGGACGTCACACGATGACGAAGCTCTTCAGCGCTGACCTTTTGCTGTTCCAATAAAGCCACAGATCCCTTCAAAGTCTGAAGCACAATGTCCTCACTGACTCTTTGGTCCAGCCCCATAGAACGCGAGGCCTGCACGAGACTTTCAATAAATAAAAAAACATACGCGGGACCGCTTCCCGAGACAGCCGTGATCGCGTCCAGATCTTTTTCCGCGACCAAACGCGCTTCACCGACGGTACTAAACAGTTTTTGCACCTTCTTGAGATCGGCGGCAGATGCGGCCTTGCCCCCGGCTATTCCCGTGACACCCAGGCCTGCTTGAGCCGGTAAATTGGGCATTGTCCGGATGACTTTGGACTTGATCGGCAGACGCTTCTCTATATACTGCGTTGTAATTCCAGCTGCGATTGATACTACCACGTGACGACGTGTAATGTGCGGCGAAACAAGCTGTATCACCTCGTCGAAATTCTGGGGCTTAATCGCCAGGACAATCATCTGCGATTGTTCACAGACACCCTTGATATCCCCGGACTTGACCTTGTATTTTCGCCTGAGTTGACTGACACGCCGCTTATCCAAATCACAAACCGAAATAGAATAAACTTTGCAGGCACCGGCGATAATCGCCGCCCCCATATTTCCCGCACCGATAAATCCCACTTTTATCTTATTCGCCATGAAAAATTGCCCTCCCGATGCGGACCATATTGGATCCTTCTTCCAGCGCTGTTTCATAATCACCGCTCATACCCATTGAGAGCCACACGCAGTCCGACCGTTCGTGTTCCGCGGTCATCTGTTTGACCCTTGCAAAAATATCGGCCAACCCGCGAAAACAATCACGGACGATACCCTTATCCTCGGTGAACGGCGCCATCGTCATCAGACCCCGGATCCGCACATGCTCAAGCTCCATCACTAGCTTGACCATTTCATCGACCTGATCCGGATGCAATCCTGACTTTTGATCTTCCTGCGCCACATTAACCTGGATCAGGATATCCTGAACCTTCCCTATATTACCGGCATGAGTATTGATCAGCCGGGCAAGCTTCGGACTATCGACGGATTCAATCAGATCAAAGACTTCCACGGCAGATTTGGCCTTGTTACTTTGAAGATGTCCGACCAAATGCTTGACCATCTGGATATCCGATCCCAACTCATCGAACTTGGCGCGCGCGTCCTGCACCCGATTTTCTCCGATATGAACAATACCGACCTCGACGGCCGAACGGATACTGTTGGCATCCGTATATTTGCTGATACCGACGACGATAATTTCGTTGGGGTCCCGGCCGATACGTTCACATACCCGGGCGATGTTTGCGCGAATTTTATTCACATTATCTATAATCATGGCCATAAGTTATCATATTCAAAAATGTTAGTCAACGAGTATAGATCGATCAACAACCTATACCACCAGCACTGCGTCTTCATCTACAAAATTGACATCTGGATTAAGGATCTCATCCACCACGAAATCCAGCGCCCTCAAAAATATCTGATTGATCCGGTCATAATCCTGAGCCATACGCGCATCCACAAACTTTTCAACCTTCAATGTTCGCAGATTATAGATGCCGGCATTGACCGGTTCACCGGAAAACTTTTTGGTCATATAGTAGAAATACAACGGAATCTGAAAGGACTTTACGTACTCCAGTATGTTGGCCCGGTTTAGATCCATTTGCTCTATATGCTCAAACTTCTTGGGAATCGGATTCAAACTGCCGGTTTTGTAATCGACGATCATCAATGATCCATCCTGCATCCGGTCAATCCGGTCTACAATATAACTGAAACGGATATCTCCCGCCGACAATGGAATCGTATCTTCAAAACGGTGCTCAAGATACATTACCTGTTGAACCCGTCGGTCCGCCGAACGGGCTTCATTGTCCAGAAAGCGCCGCACGCGCTCATGCAACACCGACTTAAGTAAAAAAGAATCCGACTTCATACTGCGGGCAAAAGTTGTGTCGAACATCTCCTCGAATAAGGTCGACGCCTTCTTGAGCAACTGAGCGTTGATCACCGGTTGATGCCCCACAAATGGCTTGAATAGCTCATCGAGAAAATGATGGATAAACGTCCCAACCTCACGCGCCTCAGGTTCATCCAGCAAATCTTCCTGCTCTCGCAGACCCAGCACATATTGGTAGTAGAAATCGATCGGATTTCGTAGATAGCAATTGATACTGGAAGCTGAATATTTATGTTTCTTGAGCATCTCGATCATCTCGGGCGTTTTCTTCACCTCTTTGACTTCCGGCTGCACCCGGGAATTAAATCGCGACTGAGCCACCTTAACCCCCTCCAGCGTCCCGCTCTGTTTTTGATGATCCCATACCAGTTCTTCAATAAAACGGCTTTTTTCATGTTCTTTGTTCTGCTGATAAACCAGGTGAACATTCTTCGCCGAGGAAATTAATCGCATAAACTGATAACGCTGGATTTCCTCATCGAGTTCAATCCGGTTGAGCCCCAGACTGATCATGACGTCCCGCGGGATCAGCGGCTCATATATGTCCAGGTTAGGCAGCACCCCCTCATTGGTGTCGAGTATGATCACATTGTCAAAATTCAGCGAGCGTGTCTCAAAAAGTCCCAGCAGCTGAAGTCCGGACAACGGTGAACCGATAAACGCGACGATCTCCGACGCGACTTTTCGATCGAAGACCTTGAAAATTTCAGCTTTGGGAAAATCCTCCTGGCTGAATGTTGACCGGCTAAACTCCTCCTGAATCTCGAAAATCTTATGGGCGATATTGAGATTCAGCGGATAGTTCTTCATGAAACTGCGTTCGACCAATTCATTCAGAAACTCTTTTAACACCCGGGCAAAGTCATCAAAATTTTGTATCCCTTCCCAGCATTCAAAAAAATTCTGATGCAGATACCGCAAATCCGCCTTTAACTCCTTTAGGGAGGCCTGATCATCCTCGGCGTCGAGCATCGGCCGGATCAACTCGTACAATTCGTCTAAATCTTCAACCTCGCTGAGATTAAAGAATATACTGCCGGACAATGACGTTCGCTCCTTGCCCTTAAGTACATCCTCGATTTTATAAATGATGGACCGGGTTCGATGGCTGGTTCCGGACAACATTAGATTTTTGGTAAACGGATGAAGCAGCACTTTTAGATAATCCCGCGCATAGTAAGCCTCATCTTTGCGGGATAACTGCGCCTGGAAGATCAATTCAAATAACGTATACAGACTGCTGCGCTTGAGTGGATATCCCATCGAAATATTAAACTTCTTAACACGATCCGTAATCGCGGAAAGCAGCGGAACAATATTGTCGGGATTCGGTAAAACGATAACCGTTTTATCCAGATCGTCTATATCCGTAAGCAAATGTCTGACCGTGGCGATCTGGGAATGCGTATCAAACCCGGCGTATAGTTTAAGGTTAAACTGCGGCTGATCGACGTTCTCGCCTTCAAGGATCGACCAATCATGGCGTTTCGCCAACCGATTCAGGATCGGCCAGCGGCGCTGATCACCTTGAAAGAAAAATGTGACCTGATCCCGCCGGAATAATTCCTCCATTACACGTTCTTCGGATCGGTTAAAGTAGAAAAAATTACAGAATAACAACTGGTCAAATTCGTCCAGCTGAACCTCTTTGATCAGCTCCGCCGCGCGGCGGTACTGATATCCGCGTGAATAAACTTGTTGCTGATGCAACTGTGCGTGATACTCACGCCGCAACCGAACTATATGCTCGAGTAAATCATTGATATCCTGGGGCACCGCGAACCCAATCCGGGCGATGTTTTCGACATTGGTCAATTGCTTGTCTGAGATATCTTCCAGGTCGACTTGATCAATAAAACGCAAGAGTTCCCGGGACCATGGCAAAAACTGGGCGAATGTCGGCCGGCCCTTTAACAGATGTCGGGCATGTCGTTGAACCAGTTGATAGATCAGGTAACAGCTATCCAGATCACCGGTCACCGCGAATTTTTCCCGACGCTGAACTATGCGGGTCATCATCTGGTCGATCGTGATAAATTCCGGTGGAAAAAAATGCCCCCCGACCCGACGCGCCAATTCACGTTTTAAAAACAGCCCCGGACGCTTCCCGCCAAAGACAACCCCGATGCGTGATAAATCCGCTCCTGTTTCGATATATTCATCCTGGATATAATCCGCCAGGCGTTCTATAAAACTCTCACAAAAGCTGAATGTAATCACTTTATCCATCCACCGCCTCCGTGCTGTACGTATCCAGATATAGAATATAACCGCTGACGGTTTTATCCGGATAGAGCGATTTGAGGATATCGACATATTCGGACACCTGCTGATGAGACTTGCGTCGGTCCGCCGCTGAACTTTTATAGTCCACCACCCAAACCTCATTCTCAAAAACGAGGAGCCGGTCAATGCGTTTGGAATGACCGAGCCGGTTGATGACCTCACGCTCGGTAAAGACACGCGCGCCCTCAGGTCGAAAGAATCGTTGAAAGGCCTGTGCGTTGAGAATATTAATAAGTCTATCTCTATAATCCTCCACCTTATCCAGCCCCGGATAATCAAACTCTATCACCTCAAGACACTCATCCACTATCTGTTCGATATCCGTCCCGTTCAAATCTCCCATCCTCGCCAACATGGAATGCAGGATGGTACCCTCCTTACGCGCCGCGTATGATTCCAGCCGCTGGCTGGCGAGATGTTCATCACTCAAATAATCCATCCAGTTATGGCGCGTCTCACACGCTAATGTCAATTCAGACTCCTCCACCGCCCTGGATTCAGATGGCCTCGCTGATGGTTCACCGCATTCGTACATTTCTTCCGGAACCAAAAAGTTCGCGATATTAAAGCTGTTGCCCGCTTTTTGCGGGATAAAGGCATACAACTCCTCACTCGCCCTTGTCAGCGCCACATAAACATTATTGAGTTCCGACATCAATGACTGCTTGTACTCCTTTCGGTAAATTTGATACAGCGCGTCGGAATACTTGTAATAGGTTTTTTTAAGACGCAGCAATTGCATGTGATCTCGATGCCGCTGCATCACGTAGGATTGCGCCGATTCGCTGGATTTGGAACCAACCTGAACATTCATCGCCAAGAACGGAACGATGACCACGGGAAACTCCAATCCTTTGGACTTATGGATCGTCAGGATCTTGACCGCATTCTGGTCCGGCATCCGGACATACAAACTTTCACCCTGAAGATTTTCAAAATATTCCAGGAATGATGCCACATCCGAATGCTCCTCCTCACGCTTCTTGATCAGCTCCAGCAAGTGCATAAAAAAACCGTGCTCGTCCGGAAAATTTGACAGACACCCCATTCGGTCATAGGCACTGATACACAATTCATACAATGGAAACAGCCCGACATTCTGATAAAATTCTTCGTAATATGTCTGCCACAGCTCATCAAATTCGGTACGGAAGCTTTGGTATAAATAGTAATCACGCTGATGCAGCATGGCCTCGCGGCAGCGAAAAACAAAGGCTTCAAATTCCTGGACGGGCCGCCCGGTGGCCTGACTGAACACATCACTCATGATAAACCGGGCGAAGGCCCGATTATCAATCGGTGAATTTAAAAATTGGAGAAATTCCAGAAACTCCGCGATGTGCTGATTCTCACGAATATCCGACGTACGCTCTGACTCCACCGGTATGTCGGCATCTAACAGCCACCCGGTCACCAGCTCGATCTGAGAATTATTCCGCGTTAAAATTGCGATGTCACCAAACTCAAACCGGCCCCGCACACCCTCCATCACCTCAAGAACCTCTTCACGCGTCATCTCAACTCCTTCGTCCTTGGAGCCGGCATCGACATGACGGATGCGGACATATCCGCCATCCAACGATGGCTGGGCCTGCTGCTGCGAAGATTCAAAGACATTCGACAGTTCCCGAAAATCATCGCCATGAAATTCAACCCGGGCGTCTGTCTTTTTATCGCGTTCGCGCTGTTCTTTCTGCGCGATAAACCGGTTCAAATTGGACACCGAAAATACGGCATTGTTGAATTCCACGATCTGACGTTGACTGCGATAATTATTCAAAAGCGGTTCGGTTTTGACGTAGTCATGAAAATCGCGTTTGATCTCGTCAAACAGTTTGACATCTCCCCCGCGAAATCCGTAGATCGCCTGCTTACGATCGCCCACATAAAATAACGATCCGCCGGTTGATAACGCTTCTTCCGGCATCATCCGGAGATTGGACCACTGCAGACGGCTGGTGTCCTGAAACTCATCAATCAGATAGTGGGATATCCGTGTCGCGATACGAAAGTACAGTTCTTCAACCGTAATCCCTTCAGCATCAAACAGATTTCGGGCGCGTTTATTGAGCTCTTCCAGAAACAACACATCGTCACGCGCGGCGTCTTCATAAAACAGAGTCATCACTTGCTGATAAACATCAACATACGGATTGTACAATCCGTAGGCCTCTTCATGACACAACCGGGCCATATCGGTGCGAATCACGTCCCATAACTGAAAGACATCGGCCGATGCCTGAGCGCCTTTGTTCAAAGGCGGTTCCTCTTTGGCAAAATTGGGAACGCTATCGATATCGAAGATCGATTCATGACTATCAATAAACTTTTTAAGCCCTTTACGAAAAGCTGCATTGGTTCGCTCCGGCAAAACATCATCCAACAGTTTGATGCGTTCAAGCAGTTTGCGTTTGACCTCATTGATCTTCTTGCTACCGGAACGGCTTCGCTCATACTCCAATCCGTAAGTATTATTCTGATCATAGAGTGCCTTGACCACGCTCAGAATTTCAGCCTTGGGAAACCAGCCTTTGCGGTTTTCCAGGTACAGATAATTATTCAGAAACTCCTCAAACATCATGCGCACATCCGGATCAAAGGAGGCCTGATCCACCAAGCGATCCAGACTCACCTGAAGATAATCCATGGCCGTGGTCTTGATCTTAAAACTGGATGTGAGTCCAATGGTAAACGCACAGCCGGATAACAAGGTGTTAATAAATTTATCAATCGTTTGAACTTGAAAGAAATGGTAGGAGTGAATGATGCCTTCCATAATATGAAAGGCCTTCTCACGCGCAATGTCAGGATCCAATCCCAGCGGATCCAGAATGTTGGTCCGGTCCGCCGGCTTGAGCTGATCCAGGGCAATGGCCTTGAGAAAATAAAGGATCCGTTCTTTCATCTCAAACGCCGCCTTGTTGGTAAAGGTCAGCGCCAGGACATTCTTGATCGGAAGCCGTTCCTCTTTGAGATCATACATCATCAATAACTGAACATAGCGCTTGGCCAGCGCGTAGGTCTTCCCCGATCCCGCGGAGGCCTCAACCACTCGGACTTCAGGAAACTGATAGATCACAGACGATTCGGATGACTTGAGTTGATTCATAAGATTTGATTCACTGGTGTTGGTGAGTGACTCATTATACTATCATTGGGTAGGATTGAAAATACCGGAATAAGATTCCGGACTGGAAGGCAACAAAAAAGCCCCGTTTCTTTCAGTGAAACGGGGCCTCATAAGGATGATATATAATTATGTATTAAAGTAATACGCTAGATTCATCCCAGGAAAAGATTTCTCTTTCTTCGTTCGTTGTCTGGATAGGTTTATCCTCTTTCCATTCTGCCATAGTAGCCTCCAATCTTTGTGGTACCTTAATTAAGTACGAATTGCTTAATTCTCAAGGTACTGAAGAATATAATACATTTAGACTAAAATGCAAGGACTTTTTAGAGCAGAGTTGTAAACTATTGCTATATATTGCTTTAAAATCCAGTCAAAATAGGCATTCAATAGCGTACTTCTTGAGCGCCTTAAAATTGGGCAATCTCCTCTCTACTTTGACAGATCCTTCTTGTAGGCGCAATCTTGGTCTCCGGGCCATGATTTGTGAAGAATATCCCGGATAGGAACGCATCGAAAAGGCCGTCCGCCAACCGTTTTATGCAGTCCGAAACGTTCGGTGTAAATCGAGCAGTAATATCCCCCCTTCTTGAACCGACGCAAATGTTCACACGGGTCACCCTCTACTACACCGCAACATGCCCCGCAACGAGAACACCTGGCTTCCCACTCGCGTTGACATTGCTCCAGAAATTTTTGATACTCACGATCGTCACTCATCTAAAAACTGCTATTGTTCTGCCACCAAAACCTTGTACTTACGCGCCATCGACTTTTGTTTGACATACATCAAATCACGTTGCCGAAACCAATAGGTTCGGCTGAAGTACTTGGCAAATCCGGCCTCGGCGGCCCAATAAATCTTAACGGCTTCAACCGATTCGCCGTTCACATGAATCGTTTCAAGCCCCTGACTTTCGGCCACCATTTTATAAACCTTCAGATTATCATGACGTATCCCCCAAAACGTCATCCGCTCCTGCCCCGATTCGATAAGCCGCTGCAACCCGATCTTGGGATTAAAGTAGAATGGATCGTCATCAATATCGATGGTTTCATTGATTAATTTGCGGCCGTCCCTGCCCTTGATCCGAATCATATTTCCCGTACGGTTTCCATCATAATGCTTTCCACTGATGTCATCCCGGACACTCCATTCTAACGTCTGCCATTGATCACCAACGATATAAGTCTCTCTTTTACTTTGCTCATGCTCACGCTCAAAATATTTGACTTCACGTTGACCATCAACCATCGGCCCCATTGAAATCTTAAACGTATTTAAGACTCGCGCCTGTCTTGGATCATCATTGACCTTACCGCGATAGGTCACATATGAAAATGTGTGCACAGCTTCAGCCCCAACATCGACCGCGCTTAACATCACCCCCAACAACAGACCGACAAATATCATGGTACGGATCATCAGACTTTTACACCTCCATATACAGCGACATTGAAACACTTCCATACAACAAAAGGCACATCAAATCCCGCGGCCTCTAAACTACGAAGCTCATCCCCCACACTGCGCGGTGCGTCTGTGGCTTCGTGTCTCGGGACCCATTTGTTGACAATCTCATCATTAGAAAAATAGGATTGCATATGTGTGATCCAGTATTCACGATTCAATGTTTCGAGCTCCAGAGTCTCGCCCAACATAATATCACCGATGCAAAGGATTCCACCTGGCTTCAGCACACGATAAAGCGTCGCAAAGAGTTTTTCTTTGATCGCCGCATCCGCAATATGATGCAGCACCAACGTTGAAACAACTACATCAAAGTTTTGTTCAAATGGTAAGGCCAACATGTCAGCCTGAACAACCTCCACTTGATCAAGATCCGCCAATCGAATCCGTGCCAGATCAACCATATCTTTGGCGATATCCGCTGCGATCACGGTCGCATCATCAAAACAGGCCTTGAGTTTCATCGTAAGATTACCAGAACCGCAGCCCAGATCCAACACTCGGATATTGCTATTTGTTTCAGGAATGGCTCGCACAACCAGATCAAGCATCTGATCATAATGCGGGACGACTTGACGAATAACGTCGTCATATTCCGCCGCCATTTGTTCAAAATGCTTTTTGATATCTACCGGAGTTTTGTCAGACATTCAGAAATAAATGAAGATTAAATATCCTGCTGCTGCATCAGCCTGCGGGCCCGATTGAGATTATTGCGGGCGTCCTGCCCCTCGGGATTGATGTCGAGCGCCTTGAGGAACATCTGCTCGGCCTCTTGATAGCGCTTGGCCTTGCCGTAAACAATCCCCAACCCGTTCAGCGCGTTGGTAAATTCCGGATCCAGCTCCAGCGCTTTGATATAATGCTGCTCCGCATCCTTCATCCGCCCCAACTGATCATAGAGCATGGCGATGTTGTTGTGAACTTCCTTGTGCTGCGGATTAAGCTCAAGGACTTTTTGATAATGCTCGAGCGCCTCGTCAAAACGGCGCTGCTTGGCCAGAATCAGCCCGAGATTATTGTGCGTTGACTCATCTGAACCATCGAGCTTCAGCACTTGCTCAAACAATTGCTCCGCGCCGGCGAAGTTTCCCTGCCCCGCGTAGATGATGGCCAAATTATTGATCGCCTGCAGATGCTCGGGATCATGACGGATCGCGTCTTGATAGTGACGCATGGCCTGACCAAAACTCCGCTTTCGGGCAAAGGCAAAGGCGATATTGAAATGCGCGTCGGCAAAATCGGACTTTACCCCCAACGCCTTGGCGAAATACTGGATTGATTTCTCGATATCCCCCATCTGACCGTAGATAATCCCGATATTATTCAAGGCGGTGAAGTTGTTCGGATCCTTCTCCACGGCCTGCAAATACTGCCGAAGCGCATTCTCATGCCGTCCTGTTTTGCTCAGCACGGCTCCCAGATTATTCTGCGCCGATACATATCCCGGATCCAATTGCAGGGCCTTGGCGAAGTAAGCCGCCGAGCGCTCCTGATTTCCGCGCTTCTGCTCGATGATCCCCAGATTGTAATAAGCCTTGGGGATGTCTTCCTTGATACTCAGGGCCTTATTGACATACTGTTCGGCCTTGTCATATTCACCCAGGTCCAGATACAGCGCGCCCAGATTGTTGTATGTCGGTGCAAAGTTCGGATTGATCGACAAGGCCTGATTGTAATACTTGAGCGCTTCATCCACGCGGTTCAATTTGGCCAGACACACGGCGTAGTTGTGATACCCTTTTTCAAAACGCGGCTGAATCTCGAACGTCTTTCGAAAATACTCTGCCGCCCGGGCATAATCTTCCTGCGCGCTGTACAGCTTGCCCAGATTATTGTACGCCTTTACAAAGCGGGGATTGATCTCGACAATACGTTCGTAAAAGGCAATCGGATCTTTCCAGGTGAAATTCTGTTTGAGAGTCAGCAACGACATGATCAAAATAAATACCGACGCCCCCAGTATCACCGGATCCTTGACCGGAACACGCTCGTAGAGACGCCGGATTCCATACGCCGCGACAAGAAACAGGCCCATCGACGGCACGTAGATCCAGTGTTCGGCCATGTACGCGTTGATGGGATACAGGTTCATCACCGGCAGCAGACCAATCAAATACCACATCAACCCGAAACTCACGATCGGGTATCGTTTTCGACTGCCCACAGCTGCCGACCATAATGCCACGTAGATGAACGCCCCCGCGATCACTTTGGGATGCGACCATGCAAATAGCTTTTGACCATACCCCAAATAGAGATCATACGGCAGAATCAGCAAACGTAAATATTCAAACATCGCGTAAAATGTGGCCGGCAATCGCTGCAATAAAATAGTCTGCGTCTTAACATGCATATCCGCCACACCGACAACATTAAGCATCCGCAGAATAAAGTATCCCGCCGCCAACGTCAGCATGGGATACAGGACTCGCCCTTTGATGGACGAACGGAATACGTAATGATAGCCAAGGAGCAAAAACGGAAGAATCAGCGCGTACTCCTTAGACAACAGCGCCAGAAATAACAGAATAATCGCCCCGACGGCATCCGCCTTCTGACCACGCTGATCGAATCGCACATACAACGCGGCGCTCAGGATCGCGAATAAGGCCATCAATGGATCAGCCCGCCCGGATATATAAACGACAGCCTCATTGTGCACCGGATGTACCAAGAACAATAGTCCGGCCAGCACTGCAATCCACCGATCTTTGACCAGCAGGCTCACCAGCCATCCAAAGCTTATCGCGGTGGCGATATGCAGCGCGATGCTCGTGAGATGAAATCCGCGCGGATTCAGCGACCAGATCTGATAATCCAGCAGATAACTGAACATCTGCAACGGCCGGTAAAATGATGATTGTTCGACGACGTTTCCCTTAAAAAGCTGAAAAAATCCGCCCCACCCCTGAATCGCTTTGTTATTGGTGACCAAGGTAAAATCATCCCAGATAAACGGATTGCCGACGGCCGTACTATAGATCGCGAAACCTACAACCGAAAAGACCGCCACCACAATCGTCCAGAAATAGGGAACATCCTGCAATGAACGTATGTGTTTGACTTTATTTTTAGAATCTTCCGATGTCATTGAGCTGATTTTGCCTTCATTAACTTGTAGAGATGCTGCATGTTCTTATTCGCCGACGGATCCTTGGGACTGACCGACAACGCGCGTCTGAAAAACCGTTCGGCATTTTTGTAATCGCCCATACTTCCATAGACGATCCCTAAATTATTAAGCGCTCCGAGGTGATTGGGATTGAGCTCCAACGCGCGACTGAGTTCTCCCACTGCCAGATTATACTGTTTTGTCTTCACATAGGCTATCCCTAAATTGGCCCGGTTCTCGATCAAATTGTCTTTGATTGAATTGGCCTTCTGATACAGCTGAATCGCGCGGTCAATATTCCCACGTCGGTATTCCAATTGTCCCAAATTACCGTACGCCGCAGCATAATCGGGCTTCAAACGAATCGCTTCCGATAAATGTTTGTATGATTTTTCCTCTAAGGCCTTGTACGCCTCCCCTTCCAAATTCTGCGCCTCATAAAAATACGCACAGCCCAAGTTGTAATGAACCCGCGGGTTCGCATACTTTCTCTCCAGGATCTGATTATAAAACGTGATCTCATTCTTGAAATCCGCATTGCGCTGAATCAGGAATACAGAAAAGTATACAATGATACATCCTAACACCGTGTAAAAGATTCGCCGATCGATCTCCGGGATCAGCCGAACGCCCCCCCAAATCAACGCCATTAAAACGCCAATCGACGGCATATACATCCAGTGCTCGGATACATTGGCGTTCATGGGCACGATGTTGAGTACCAGTAAATACCCCACAAAAAACCAGCCGATCCCCAGGGACACCACCTTGAGCTTCCGACGGGCCAGAAAACCGCCTATCGCCATGCCGATCACAAACAGGATACTCAGAATGACCTTGATGTCAAAAATACTCCTCGACCACTCAATATTACGATCCATACTCAGATCAAACGGCGCGATCAAGAGGCTTAATAGGATTACAATCGCCCGCGCGCTGGTCATCATCCGTGAGAAAAATCCGGGGATTAAGTCGGCCGAGAAATCCGTCGGAAAATTCAAAACAGTAACCCGCAGCAGAATGTACACCGCCAGAATGATCCCGAATGGAATCAGATTTGTCCAGCGTGATTGCCGTTTAACGGTCAATCCGAATGAATTCAGCAACAGGATAAACACCGGCAAGATTACCCCATATTCCTTGGACAGCAGCGCGCCGACAAAAAACACCGGCGCAATCCACGCGTTTCGGCACGTCATGAAGGTGAATATCGATGCCAGCATAAAGAACACGACCAGCTCATCCGCCCTTCCGGCTGCGTAAGTCACGACCTGGGTGTGAATCGGATGCACCAGCCAGATCAATGCCGTGGCCAAACTGATCTCTCGAATATATTTCCTGCGCCGCGGATCCAGATGTCCCAGTATGATAAAAAGGTTCATGTAGACCAAACTCGCATTGGCAATATGGATTAACACACTGCTGATATGATACCCCATCGGATTAAGCTCCCAGAAGGTGTGATCAATCATGTAGGATATCGCCTGCAACGGGCGATAGAAATTACTATTATCCAGACCAAAGTGATGAATGTCGGTGCTGAATATCTGAGGAATATATGACCAACTGCGGATGTACTCATTCGGGACGATCAGCATTGCATCGTCCCAGATAAACTCGTTCCCAAAGGATGTCGCGTAGACCATGAGACCCACGACAAATAAAACCGCGATAACAATCCATCGCCACTTATCCGTGCCAATCGTAAAAATATCAGGTGATCGATCCTCGGGGGAAGATGACTGTGCCGAGGTCACAGATGAGGGGTTGACGGGTTTGCGGAATTTTTTGCTTTTCTTACCCATATGTTATACTTGAAGCAGAGTCCGATGTTCTGTGAAAATTGATCTTACCAACCAGCCAGTTACCTGGCGTCTATTTTTCCTCGCAGAATTTTACCGTATTTGTTTGACTTTTCAAACCCATCTGATATAAAGGACTTAAGTTTATGAAACATATATATTTATGCAAATTAACCTAGCACAGGAGGGTATCTATGCGCAAAGCACTCATTCTTTCTATCATTACCGTCTTCATCGCATCGATCAGCTCAACAGCCATGGCGGCTGAATGGAGTAAAACCGAAGAAGTCAATCATCGCAAAATGTGGTACAAATTCAAACGCGGCGTAACCAATGTTTTGACGTCTCCGGCCGAGTTGCCGAAGCACATCAAGGCCGAGGTTTCCGAACATGACGGCAAGGGATCCAAAGCCATTGCCGCACTGGGCGGAACCACCAAGGGACTCGCGTACTCCGTCGCCCGTATGGGCTCCGGCCTCTGGGATATGGTCAGTTTTAACCTGTCGATCCCCCGCAACTACGCGCCGTTGATGCAGCCGGAATATGTCTGTGAAAAAGAATAGAATTTAAACAATAAAAAAAGAAAGCGGTAGATCCCATCGGATTTACCGCTTTTTTTATGTATCCGCCGCGCTGCCCAGTATACCGCCCGCGATAATCATACCAATCAAATCTTTCCCCGCGTCCACAAATATGATCTTGGACAATCCCAAAAAGGAATAGTGAACCGTCAGCGTTGTAAAGGCGACGCCCACCCACAGCAGCACAGACAATTTGATTCCCGCCTCGATTGAATAACTGCGGGTTAAATCGATCAGCCGGCACAGCACCACGCAGAAAAGAAGCGAACCCGCAATCGACACCAGAAACGGCGTTGCCCCCGTGTATTCCTGCAGCTTGTCGATATCCACCCCGATATTATTCTGCCAAAACTTTCCAAACAGCAGCGGTGAATACCAGATAAATCCCAATATCTGATGAATCACCACAACCACTCCCAACAGCATATAGTTGAGATTTCTTCTTTCTGGCTCCATACAACCCTCCTTCCAGGTTGGCTCAGCGGTACGCGCGTTTCATCCAGATCCACATACCGATTGAAATAATCAGTCCCGGTCCAAGTAACAGGTAAAACAATACCATCCGCTTTTGCTGACTTGTTAAATCCAGCTTCTCAACATTGACTTCTTTCTGGTCCAAGAACGGTTTGTAATCAGATTCCGTCAGCCAATTAACGGCATTGATACCCAGCTGCGCGTTGCTGTAGGCCGTGATGTATGCATTTGTCAAGAAATCTGAATCCGTGATCGCGATAAGCCGCGAGATCGAACCATCTTCATGGGCCTCCATCATGGCAAACGCGATCGGCACCGGTCCCGCCCGATCCTCCTCGGGATCAAATTTAATTTTCAAGTAACGGTTGGTCTCCCCCCAGCTTTGCTCACTCGACGCTGTCATGATCAACGGCGCGACATTGACGTCTTTGCGCCGCCCTTTGAGCATCTTGATCGACCGTGGCCGGATAAAGAACGTATAATCCAGATCCCTGACAATCGCGCGGTGCGGCAGATAATTGCGTGTCGCCGGACTACCGACATCTCCGCTGGCATGACTGGCCAAATCCACGACCACATTGTCTTCAACCTTGATCCCCCACCACTTGAGAATATTATTGAGCGATGGATAGAGTTTTTCCTGAATTTCAGTGAGCGGATTATCCTCGGTCGTAACGATGACATTTTCAATCAGGAACAACGCGTCGCCGCCGCGGTCGAGATAATCTATTATCATCCGTTCTTCTTTGACGGTCAAATGATTCTTCGGACCCGCGATAATCAGGACATCACAGGAGTCAGGCACCGTCTCGGCCATACCCAGCAGCAACTCCTTGCCCATGATATTATTGGCCAGCAGGTGCTTGGAAAATGTCCCCAACGCCTCCGGTTCACTGCCATAGAGTTTGGCCTCGCCATGTCCCGTGAGAAAACAAGCCGTTCGCGCCGTTCGCGTGACTTGCATCAAAGCGTTGCCGATGGCCTCTTGCGACAACGGCACATCGGTAAAATCAATCTCTTTACGTTCCGCGCCGGCCTGGACAAATAATTTCCGTTCATTTCCCTTGATCACCGAACCAAACTGCGCGGCATAGCTGATCTGGACCAAGGGATCGACAATCTCGGTGACTATCTTCCCCTGGGACAAACGCTCATACTCTTTAAACATGTCTTCCAGATACTTGGGCGGCAGGCCGACGACAAAGGCCGTCAACTTGACATTGGTGTTCAGCTCCTGGATGCGCTCCACGGACTCCGGCAAGAGGGTATGCTGCTGATATCGCGTGGCGTCCCAGCGCTGCGGATACCTATGGGCCAGCGCGTTAATGACTGCATATACGCAAATACTCGCCGCCAGCACGATCAGCATACTTCGCCCCCGGCGGCTCAACGCCAAATGCCGCTGAAACATCAATACCCGGATCGGTCCATAACAAAAACATATCAAACCAAGCAATAGGACCAGACGGACCCGCGAGGAAAAGACTCCCTCATAAAACGCGATGCCGAGTCCCGTTCCAAGCAGTAACAGTCCGAAGAAAAAGATAATAAAGTGGGTTCGATTCGTCTTCATTTCCATAAATGATTATCAATACTGATCCGGCTGACGATCAGACACAAGGCAACCCCGCTGACAAAATAGACCACATCCGTCGAGGTGATCAAGCCGGAAAACATATTCTGTGAATGGGTCATCACACCAACATATTGCATAAATCCGTGCAAATAACCGTCCGCATACTTCAAACCGATGACCGAGAAGTACAGACACAACAAAATAATGTAAGAAGACATCGCCGCAAGCACCTGGCTTCGGGTCCAACTTGAGGTCATGACACCGACGGCCACAAAAAAAGCCCCTTCGATCCAAATACCCAGATAGCCCACCGCCATCGCGGCATGATCCGGCTGACCATAGTGGCTTACAATGAAGTAATAGGGAAAAGTCAGGAGTATCATCGTCGAGAAAAACATCAGCACCCCAAGGTACTTACCCAAAATGATCTGCGCCTGTGATGTCGGCGTTGTCATCAGAAATTCCATGGTACCGTTATCGCGTTCCTGAGCCACCGTCCGCATCGTGATCAGTGGAACCATAAAGACAAAGAGAAACTCCATCAGGACAAACATATCCCTCAGCGTGGCCTCGCGATTTTCATCAATGATCACAAAGAAAAAGGCATTAAAGACGATCAGCGACAGGCACAGCAAAATATACGCCACCGGCGACTGAAATGTCACCCAAAATTCCTTGGTCGCCATGTTCCACACCTTACGCATCAGCGGACTCCCCTACCTGCTGCAAAAAATACTGTTCAAGCGAGTGACCGGAACCTTGAATATCCGTCATCGGCACGTCCGAAACGATTCGACCCGACTTGATCAGAATAATCCGCTCGGCCACATCCTCAATTTCATTGAGCACATGTGTGCTGACAATCACTGTATGATTTTGCCCCAACTCCTTAATAAGCCGTCTCACCTGTAAAATCTGGACGGGATCCAAGCCGCTCGTCGGCTCATCCAGAATGAGAATGTCCGGTTGATGCACAATCGCCTGGGCGATACCGACACGTTGACGATACCCCTTGGATAATGTCTTGATGACGGAATGCCGCACATCCTGAAGATTGGTTTGTTGGATACACTCATCCACACTGGATTGGATCCGTGAGGCGGGAATTTCACGCAGCCTGGCGGCAAAAGTCAGATAACTTGTGACGGTCATCTGATCATACAGTGGCGGCGTTTCCGGCAGATAACCGATTTGGCGGCGGGCCCGCATCGAGTCAAGACTGATATCCGTCCCGTCGACGAGGATTTGACCTTCATTGATAGGCAGAAATCCGGTAATCATGCGCATCAAGGTGGTCTTTCCAGCACCATTTTGTCCCAATAGACCGACAACTTCGCCACGGCCGATCTCAAGTGAAATTCCATGCAGGACCTCACGGGAACCGTACGACTTCTTTGCATCAATCACTTTAATCATGCGGTACCTGCTTTATGGTTTCGAATACCGAAGAGTAGTCCAGTTCACCGTAACCATGACTCACCGTCTGCTGGATCACAGATTGTACCGATTTGATCACGTCGGTATTCAGGTCGTTATCCCGGGCATGCTCCACGATCAGTCCTACATCTTTGAGTAAGTGTTTGGCCGAGAAGTTGGGATCATCGTATTGGGCATTGATCCAATTAGCCAGTTTTTTATCAGCCATCGGCGCATACAAGGCGCTAGAGCGAAGTATCTTCATAAACAAATCCGTATCCACATCACTGCGTTGAATGATCCCTAAACTCAAAGAAAAACCAATCGCATGCATGCCGATCAGTTGATTTAAGGCCAACTTTAGGGCCGATGCGGTCCCCACGGCTCCAACGTAATATATCTGATCGCTCATCGTATCGAACACATTCCGATGCTGATCAAACAGCTCCCGTTCACACCCGATCAGCAATTGGACCGTTCTGGATTGAATCTCCCGTCGGCTGCCTAAAAACGGACACTCGATATATCGGCCGCCGCGTTCCCGGATGTCATCATGCAACTGGCGACTTTCACGTGGAGCAATGGTCCCCATCTGGATGATCATCTTCCCCAACAGATCAAGTTCGGGGCTGATCAAAACCTCTTGAATGGCCGGATAGTCCGCAAGTGTTAAAAGCACAACATCGGTGCGCGACACGGCCTCGGCCGCCGTTGCCGCCGTCTCGCAGGCGATATCATCCAGGTGCGCCATCTTTTCCGGCGAACGATTAAACACCACAGGGGCATGACCCGAGCGGGCCAACGACCTGGCGACTTCCTGACCAATAATTCCGATACCCAATACGCTGATATTCATGCTAATTCAGGCCCAATCGCTTGTTCTCAAAATATTCGTTCAAATACTGCTCCATCTCTTCGACGCCGATAAATTTGTTTTCGTTAATAAAGTAGGTCGGGACAGACTTTACAAAGTACGCATCCCCGAGACGCTTATCCGCCTCCACGGCCTCGCGGGCCTCTTCCGTCTCGGCGCAGGCCTTGAGCTCCTCGACATCAATTTCCTCGGGATCAGCCAGGGCGGCCAACAGCGGCTTGACCTCCGGAACCTGCCGCCAAATGTTTTGTTTGACGATCAATTCATCATGATAGTTCCAAAATCGATCCTGCCGGGCCGCGCATTCCGCAAAAACCGAACCGATGACCGCATTGTACTCATCACTCGGGTAATGCCGTTTTGACAAGAGAATTTCGCCGGGATGCTTCTGCATCAAATTATCGATAATCCGGGCGCCGCGCGCACTTTCTAAATCCTGCAAATCAAAAAATTCGACAATCTTCAATGGCGCATCCTGAGCACCTGTCGTGCGGGCGGGAACGATGTGTGTGAGTAGGGAATTTCGGGATCGACGGAAAAAATCATACCCGGCCGCGACGATAATACAGGCCACAATCAAATACAATATGAACTTTCCCTTGCCTCGAAGCGGAGACGGTTTTTTATTTCTGCGCTTGGCTTCTCCCATGACGGCGCGGTCTCCAAAGAAAAAGACCACCTGTTGGTCACAGATGGTCTGACGTTGCGCTTACGCTAATAAAAATTTAATTTTGTCGAGCAGGAGGCTTGTATCGATCGGCTTCGGCACGTATTCGATATTAATTCGCTGACTGATCTTATCATCAATTTCCTGCTCCCGCTTGGTCAGTAGGATAATCGGAATCTGCTCATACTTCTCGTTGAACCGTAACTGAAAGCAGACATCGTACCCATTGATTTCGGGCATCATGATGTCGAGCACAACCAGATCAGGATGCTGATGCTGAATTTCAACCAGGGCATCCAGTCCGTTCGTCGCGCTGACAACTTCATAGTCTTCCGAAGATAGGATCGACTGCAACAACTTTAAAGTTGCCGGTTCATCATCTACGATCATTATTTTCTTGGGCATACATCCTCCTGAACTGTATAACTACTAGTTTAGTCGAATTCATCCAAGATTCAAGCGAGATGTTACTTAAAAGCAGGCCAATATTTGTCCGCCAGTTCGATGAGGACATCCTGCTGCCGGTACCAGCGCTGCTGGACCCGTTCGGTCTGGTTCAAGTACAACTTGTCCTGATAGATCGTAAAAACCCGTGGATTGGCGGCGGCCTTAACCCGATATCCCATGGCAAAGGCACAAAAACCACCATACTGTGGTAAATACTTGTCGGGATTTTCAGTGAATAACCGCCGGTGTTCCTCGGTCGTAAACAACCAGAATACATCATCTTCCGTGCGTAATCGAATACGCGGATCTCCCTTGACGGCCACGTTCTCGGTAAAATAGGCCACCGGATCATATCCGCCGATTGCGACCCCGTTTTGGGTCACGTTAAGCGCCGCTTCCGCGACTGACCACGCCAGCGCCCCAACCAATATCAGTCCCAATATTATCGGTTTACGAAATCGGATTGACATACGCATATTTATTCGTTGATAGAGACATCACTGGCCGCCCCGGCCTGCTGTTTGTTCTTGACGATCTTGCCGGTCACAACGATCATGAGGACAAAGGCCCCCACTAATCCGAAGAGCATCGCATCAAACCAGGTCGAAGGATCCTTGAAACTAAATTGTCCGGTATAAACGGCGATGCGGTCCGCCAGCAGGACCTGAATGATAATCCACGGAACCGCCCCCAGCATCGTCGCGGATATAAAATCCAGATATCGCATCTTGGACAACCCACAAATAAAATCAATAATCCCGTATGGCGGCAATCCCACCAAACGCATCGGCAGCAATACAAAAAATCCGTTGTCGCTGAGCTTCTGGTACAACTCTTCACCTTTGCCTTTGAGCAATCCTTCGATCCAGGAACGCCCCACATACCGGGACACAAAAAATGCCGCGGTGGTCCCGCAAAACGTCCCCAGAGTCAAGGCCACCGTTCCCCAGATCGGACCAAACAACGCCCCGGCCGATAACGATAATCCGGCAATCGGCGGAAAGAACGGTGAAAAGGTGTTCGCCGTGTACAGCAGGCAAAAAACCAGAATCGCCCAGTTACCGAAACCCTGTATGAAGTGACGAATACTCTCGGCTGAAAATGCGCTCAGCGAAATACATTTTTCACAATCCTGATTGTGGCCCCAGATTCCGTAAACAATGAGTCCGATAACCCCGACGGCTACGAGTATGGGTATGACGGGCACTTTTGATTTCATATAATTCCTTTGTTGGACAATGATTGGTCCGGACTGAACCGTGACACATGTGATCCTAACATAGATTGAGAGCGGACTCAATGCATCCGTCAGGATTCAGATATCTACTGGTAAGGCTTTAAACTAAAATGGGAACATCGCGGGAAATGCGATTATTCAAACAGAAAGGAAAATAACCGTGAGGAATATCGACGGGATTTTGTGACCGGTGCAGGCTTTGTAAGCGTTTGATCAAACCAGTCCTTGTATAGCTGGATAATTCCAGCCCGATCCTGCCTGAACAGATACTCCGCGTGGGAGCCGCCGCGGATCATCTCCAGAGACTTGGGCTGATTGGCCTTTTCATAAAGCTTGCGGGCGTGCCACGGCCGGATCAGCCAATCCGAATCACCGTGCACGATCAGGATCGGAACTTCAATTTGATCGATCACATCAATGGGCTTGATCTTTTTGCGCCACGGCCATCCCGGACGGACCCCCTTGCCGATTCGGCCCTCGCCCATAAAATTGTAGATCGCGGTTTTGACAAAATCCTTGCGCCAAAATTGATAATCGATCCGTCCAAATTCAGCCGGCGCGCTGACGGCGATCAGGCTATCCACCGGCGCCCCGCGCGACGCCGATACAATACTCGTCGCGCCTCCCAACGAATAACCGATCACGCCAATCCGTTCATATTTCAATCGAGCCATTTCAAGGATCGTTTCCAGATCCAGATACTCCTTTTTGGTCCAGGTAAATGTACCGCGGCTCTTGCCGTGCCCCCGAAAATCGAACAGGATAACATCGTACTCATCATTGAGCAACTCCGCCATCTCGCGGAACAGGATCGCCTGCTTGCTATTGTAATATCCATGTGCAATCACAATGACCTGCCGGTGTCCCCGATCATAAAGATCATAAGCAATACGCTGCCCGTCCTCGGCCGTAACGTAGGAGGTGATCACGTACGGATTGTTCATCTGGCCCTTTTTGTTGTCCATCCAGCGCACAACCGCGCATCCGGATAAAATGCATAGAATCAAACCAAATATCATCCATCGTTTTTTTAACATTGCACCGGCTC